>JAFSGN010000022.1 GCA_017440805.1 Clostridia bacterium | reverse complement strand
TATAATTTATGTGTTGGATATGCCAGAGTATCTTTATAAGTGGAGAATAATCCTGCGTTTTATAAAAAGAAAAGTTGGAATTGAAAAAGGTAAAAAGGAAACTTTAAAATCAGTAACTAATCTTCTTAAATGGACAGATACCTTTCAAAACAAGAATCTGAAAGAAATTAAAAACATATTAGAAAACTACGAGGACAAAGTTGTTTTGCTTTCGAATAAAAGAGAAGTGAGCAAAATTATTGATTGATTCTGTGGCATCTAAATCGTTCACTGATTTTATAATGATTTCAACAAAGTTGAAATCATTAACTAAGTTTGCCTTTGGCAAGTGAAGTTATCTTTGATGGTGAAGTTCTGCCTTGCGGCAGAGCGGCAAACTTAACTTCACTTCACTATTATAGATTAATAATCCAATAAATACAATATACAGTTTTTTGGTTATGTATAATACTGAACTTTTTTTAAAAATTGTACGGAGGGAGAATGGACAGAAGACAAAGAAAAACAAGAGATGCAATTTTTTCTGCCTTTATTGCCTTGTTATCAGAAAAGAATTTAGGACAGATTACCGTTGGTGAGATAATTGACCGTGCAGATGTAGGAAGAGCGACATTTTATTCTCATTTTGAAACCAAGGATTTTTTGCTTAAAGAATTGTGTGAAGAACTGTTTTGTCATATTTTTGATACAACAGATGCAGGACACCCCGAACACATACATATCTTTGCTTGCAACGCCTCTGACTCCGTGTTTTTACATCTTTTCCGTCATTTGCTTGTAAATGATAATAATATTTTGGAATTACTGTCGTGTCGGAATAATGAACTGTTTCTGCAGTATTTTAAAGTAAATCTTAAAAAGTTGGTTGCTGACCAACTGCCGTTGTTTAAAACCGAAAAAAACAGAGATGTGCCGGACAGTTATTTGGTAAACCATATATCATCTGCTTTTGTCGAAACACTCAGATGGTGGATTGATAATGGGATGAAGCAACCCCCGGAGATTATAAATGAGTATTTTTTCTCGGTTGTGTAAGGCTGATTTGCGGTAAAACATTGAATGTGACACAGGAGGGTAAATATAAAAGCCACACCTTTATGGTGTGGCTCAATTTGACATAAATTTAATCTTACGGAATCATGCGGTATATCAATTGTTCGACGGTTTCGCATTCCACTTGATATGTTCTTCCGTCTTTGATTTTAATATAAGGACATTTTTGGAGTGACGGCAAAACTGTACGCTCGGTTACTTCAATTTCGCATTTAAGAGGTTTGTCAAACTTAAATATTTTGCAGTTCTTAAAATTTTCAACCGCTTCAATCGCTTTTTCGTACAAAAGGTCATGGGCTTTTTTCTCTGGTAAAAGCATTGCCCCGAAAATGCCGGTGGATTTTTTAACCTCCGCACATACAATATCGGGCAATATTTTTTTTGCTTCAGCTCACGCGTTATTATCACCGCTTATACCTTCAAGGTCTACATTTACATATACATTCATAAACAACCCTCCAATATCCCAATTACAGAAATTTGTAATTAAAACTATGGTATAGTGTACCATGTCCTGTATGTTTTGTCAATGACTTTGCATGTTTTTGTCAATCAGATTATAAAAAAGTTTAACATGCTGGAAATATTATAAATTGTGAAAAAATAACTACTGCATATAATACAGGCGGTATTATATACAGTAGTTGTTTCTTTACACTGCTGATATACAAAAGAGTGTATATTAAGCCTTGTTTATGCAATCAATGAGAAGTTTCTGAAGCAATTGAGGGTCGCAGTTGCCTTTGAGTTGACGCATACATTTTCCGAAAAGAGCCATAAGTGCTTTTTCTTTTCCGTTTTTATAGTCAGTTACGGATTTTTCATCTTGAGCCATAACTTCTTTTATTACCGACTCTATAAGTGATGTGTCGTTTGATACAATGAATCCGTTTTGTTCTGCGTACTCACCCGGGTTAATACTGCTGTCGTCGAACATAGCCTCTAAAATCTTTTTGCCGTTTGTTCTGCCGACTTTTCCCTCCATTACCAGAGATATAAGCATACCAAGGGATTTTCCGTCAAGATTAAGCATATCAACTGTCCATTGCTTTTTGTTTACAATGTTCATGCAGTCGGAAATAAGCCAGTTTGCTACCTCTTTTGCAGATTTGCAAACCTCGTATGCGGCCTCAAAACACTCGCAAAGGCTTATGCTTTCCGAAAGCATGCCTGCATCATATTCGCTCAGACCTAATTCAATGTATTTTGCCTTTTTAATTTCCGGGAACTCAGGCAAAGCATTTTTTACAGAGTCAAACCACTCGTCATCAATAACAATGGGCATAACATTAGGGTCGGGGAAGTAGCGGTAATCACCGGCTGTCTCTTTGTTTCGCATTGCAAAACTTTTGCCTTTTATATCATCCCAACGGCGGGTTTCCTGAACAAGTTCTTCTGTTCCGTTTTCAAGAGCATCTATATGTCTTGAAACTTCGTATTCAATCGCGCGTGTAATGGCAGAAATAGAGTTCATATTCTTCATTTCTGTTCTTACGCCCAATTTATCACTGCCTTCGGGTCTGATTGAAAGGTTAACATCGCAACGCATTGAACCCTGTTCCATACGGCACTCAGATACTTTAGCAAACCGGAGCAGTGAGCGTAAGCGTTCCAGATATGCTACAACCTCTTCCGCACTGGAAAGGTCAGGCTGACTTACTATTTCTATCAACGGAACACTTGTTCTGTTAAAGTCAACCAATGAGGTGTTTGTCCAGTCGTCATGAACAAGTTTTCCGGCATCTTCTTCCATGTGGATTTGTTTTATGCGGATGTCCTTTTTGCCTTTGGATGTTTCAATCTGAAGTGTACCGTTTACGCAAATGGGGCTGAACCACTGGGTTGTCTGGTACGAGCAGGGAAGGTCAGGGTAGTAGTAACTCTTTTTGTCAAAGGTAGTTGTACGGTTTATATGACAGTTGAGCATCATACCTGCCGCCATACCCAAATCAACAACATGCTTGTTTACAACAGGTAACATGCCGGGCATACCGCAACAGGCGGGGCAAACATGGTCGTTTTGTTCTCCGCCGAATTTTGCCGAACATGAACAGAAAATCTTTGACTCGGTAGCAAGTTCAATATGAACTTCAAGACCAATGACTGTTTCGTATTTCATGCTTATTTACCTCCTTTTTCGTAAATCTCTGCAAGGTCCAAAAGACCGGCGTCTGAAAATGCTTTTCCGACAATCTGAACTCCGCCTGCAACTACGGCAGGAAGACCTGTAATTGATGCAGGTGCGGTACAGGCATTTTCTTCAAAGGAGATATATTTATTTGTTTCAATGTCTTTTTCGGTGTAAAAAGATTTTGAGCAACCGGGCAACAGTACGGCATCATATTCTTTAAAAAGTTCATCAAAATATTCTGCAACAACTCTGCGTATTCTTAATGCCTTGTCGTACACTTTCATATAGTTTTCGGTTGATAAAGTGTCAGAACCGTAAAGAATAGCGGTTTTAAGAAGGTCTCCGAAGGCTTCTGTACGGCTATTGGTATAAAGTTCACCGATTGTAGTGTATTCAGAAGCACGGTGTCCGTATTTTATGCCGTCGTAACGGGATACATTATTACAAAGTTCAGCACTCATAAGAATGTTCCAGGCAACTCTCGCGCAAAGAAGTTTTTCACCTTCAACAGTATGACAGGAAACACCGCTTTTTTCAATTACTGTTTTGAAGTTGTCAATCTTTGCGGCAGTATCAGAATCAACATTAAAAGCGGAAATTAATGCAATTTTTGTTATTTTTTCAGATGAGGTTTTTATTTTTTGGCAAACTGTATCGGCGTGACTTGTACCGTCTTTATCGTCATGCCCTGCAATAATACCAAGTATTTCCTTACACTGATTTGCAGTCGTCGAAATAACACCGACGGTTTCACCCGAACATGCTGCGGGGATTGTACCATAGCGGGAAACAGTTCCATAGGTGGGTTTTATATAAACCAAATCACTTTGTGCTGCGGCTCTTCTGGGAGCACCGTTTACATCCAGAACAATAGCAGCGTCTGCTTTGCCTGTTTTTACTATTTCAGCAGAAGCAGATACTAATTTTCCGTCATTGGTACATGCACCGTAGTAAGAGGTTTCACCTAACAGGTCAATGGCAAATTCGCCCACATTGGCTTTGCCGCAAATACCGATTTGTGCCTCGGAAAGTTTTGTTACAACCTGGGCATCAAAAAGACTCATATATCCGTCAAGCATTTTAGAACCTGCACAGGTGGGTAAATCTTTTGTCAATATCATATCGTCAAGAACAACTTTTTTCTGTGTCTTGACTTCAGTTTCAGCAGTAAATAATTTCATCGTTATGACTGTCCTTTCGCAAAATTACTCAACCAGACGCGGAACCTGCCAGTATCCGTCCATGGTTTCGGGAGCACCTTTCTGAAGTTGGTCGCGGGTAAACAACTTTTTTTCAACATCATCCCGTACCACTGTTAATATTGGCATAACATGAACCATTCTTTCGGTGTTTTTGGTATCAATACTGTTTATAATCTCCATTTCGGAATCACGCTTTGCAAAGAAATCAATGACCGAAATTTTTTGTGTATCGTCAAGACGAAGTTGATTTAACTTTTCAAGTTTAATCAAGGTTTCTTTTTCCATAAAATCAAACTCCTTTATCTTAATGGATTAATCTCTGACTTTGATATGAACTTCCCTGAGTTGATGCTCTGTAACATCACCGGGAGCACCCATCATGAGGTCCTGTGCATTTCCGTTAAGCGGGAAAGCAATAACATCACGAATGGTTTCTTCTTCGGCAATAAGCATTATCATTCTGTCAACGCCGGGAGCCATACCTGCATGGGGAGGAGCACCGTAAGAAAATGCATTGTAAAGAGCACCGAATTTTGCTTTAAGTTCTTCTTCACCGTATCCTGCAATTTCAAAGGCTTTTCTCATAATTTCGGGATTGTGGTTTCTTACGGCACCGGAAGAAAGTTCAACACCGTTACATACAATATCATACTGATATGCGAAAATTTCAAGGGGATTTTTGTTGAGAAGTGCATCCATACCGCCCTGAGGCATAGAAAAAGGATTGTGAGTAAAATCGATTTTATTTGTTTCGGGATTGAGTTCATACATGGGGAAGTCCACAATAAAGCAGAACTCAAACGAATCGTTCTTTATAAGTCCCAACTCATTTCCTATCCAGGTTCTCATTTCGCCGGACAGGCGGTCAATAACATTGGCAGCATCACTGATAAAGAACAAAGACTCTCCTTCTTTAATTCCCATAAGTTGGGTGAGTTCTGCCTTTTGTTCTTCTGTAAGGAATTTTGCGATAGGACCTTTGTACTCGCCTTCCTCAAGTGTGATGTAACCGATACCAAATTTCATACCGATACTTCTGGAGTAAGCGTCAATTGCTTTTTCAAAGGCCTTTTTGCCGTCTCCGTCACCGTCTTTTTTAACAAGATAGTTTGCAACTATACCGCGAACTAACTTATCCTTGAAAGGAATTGTTCTGCCGTTTATGTTGAGAAATTCGTTTTTGGAGAAAAATTCTGTAAGGTCACGGATTATGAGAGGGTTGCGAAGGTCAGGTTTGTCTGTACCGTATTTAAGCATAGCATCTGCAAAAGCAATGCGCTGGAACGGCGGTTTGGAAACCTTTTTGTCTGAAAATTTTGTAAAGGTGTTATACACCACTGTTTCTGCAACCTTGAAAACATCTTCCTGAGTTGCAAAAGCCATTTCAAAGTCCAATTGATAGAATTCTCCGGGGGAGCGGTCCTGACGGGCATCCTCGTCTCTGAAACAGGGTGCAATCTGGAAATAGCGGTCAAATCCCGAAGCCATCAGAAGTTGCTTGAACTGTTGCGGTGCCTGAGGAAGAGCATAGAACTTGCCTTTGTGCTTTCTGCTGGGAACAAGGTAGTCACGGGCACCCTCGGGAGAAGAAGCGGTAAGAATGGGAGTCTGAATTTCCAAAAAGCCCATATCTTCCATCTGACTTCTGAGGTAACTCAAAATTTTGGAACGAAGAACAATGTTATTATGGATTTTTCTGTTTCTCAGGTCAAGATAGCGGTATTTAAGTCTGACTTCCTCTCGTGTCTGGGTAGAGGAGTCAATTTCAAAAGGAAGACCTAACTGACAAGGACCTAAAACTTCAATCCGTTCTGCGCGGACTTCAACCATACCTGTTGCAATTTTGGGATTTACCGTTTCCTCATCTCTTTTGGTAACATTTCCTTCAACAAGAACAACAGTTTCTTTTGACATTCCCGAAATCATACTGTCGTCAGAAAAAACAATCTGTGTAACACCGTAATGGTCGCGTAAGTCAACAAAAAGTACACCGCCATGGTCACGCACGGTTTCAATCCATCCGGTCAGCGTAACCTTCTGACCGATGTTTTCAATATTGAGTTCATTACAAGTATGTGTTCTCAGCATATTTCTAATCCTCCGTTTAGTATATGTCTCTTAAATTATTGATATCCAGATAGGGAAGAAAAAATACAAAAAAACCTTTCATCCCGCATATATGGGACGAAAGGTTATCTTCCGCGATACCACCCAAATTGATTGTTGCCAATCCACTCAATAAAAATCTTTACGCGATTAACGTGCGGTTCTAATCACATTTCTGCTTTCTTCCGCAGGCTCCGGAGCGTTTTTCACATAAGTGTCATTGCCGTCTTCACACCAACCGACGACTCTCTGGGAATAACAAAATATGCTACTCATTCCATCAATGCCTTTTTAACATATATATTTTAACACGAAATCCCCGGTTTGTCAATAGTATTACATAACAAAATTTTGGATTTACAGTTATAAATCGATTTTTTCTCTGCGAAGGGAGGCGATAATAACTCCGGCAAGAATTAAAATTGAACCGCAGATTTCAAATCTGTTTAGTCTGTCACCCAAAATAACATAACCAAACATTGCGGTGAATACACTTTCCGTGCAGAAAAGTATTGATGCAAAGTTGGATGAAATATGAGAAAGTGCAAAATTCTGGAAATAAAACGCTGCAAAAGTACAGAAAACCGCAAGAAAAATTAATATATACCAATCGGAAGCGGGAAGTCCCGAAAGGAGCCGTATATCACTTATAAAACTGCCCAAAATAAGACTTATTGCAGCTCCGACGCCTGTCTGAAACAGAGAAATTGTAAATATATCAATATCACCAAGATACTTTTCGGAAAGAACCATAACCATGGCATATGTTGCAGAACAGAGAATGCCCGAAATTTCACCTATTCCCATGCGGAAATCAAGACCGCCTCCGCACAGAAAATAAATTCCCGTAACTGTTAAAAAAATAGGGAAAATTATTGTTTTACAGTTTCTTTTCCTGAGAATCAGAAAAGAAAAAAACGGTGAAAAAATTACGGAAATGGAGAGCAGAAATCCTGCTATTGACGGATTGGCGTATTTAAGTGAAAAATTGCCTAACAACATGGACAGAGTCATGGTACATGAAATGGCAAGACAAGGAAATATATGGCTTTTTTTAATTTTTTTGAAAATTCTTTTGCCAAAGAAGATTAAAAAAAGTAAAAAGGCTAAAAGCGAACGGATTCCATAGCAAAAAAGTGCGGGCATGGTTTGAAGTACAATATTCAGATATATATTCCCTATACCGTACAAAATACATTCGGCAAGAATAAGCATAGACGAGAAAACGGCGACAGACATACTTAACTCCTCAATTTTTACTGAACACAAGAAATACGACTATGGTAAAGTATAGCATAATCCCGAGTTTTTTTCAAGTTATAAAATCATAAAACTATGTAACGCTGAAATTTAATAACCCCGGGTCATATTTACAGCAATATATTACAGTTTGTGACATTTTTGCGGCATCTATTCATGTCACAAAATACAATGCTTTTTATCGTTTTGATATGCGAAAAACGGGGGCATACTCTTTAAAGGTGTACTTGACATATTCACAATTATTTAGTATAATTATGTGTAGGAATTTTAGGGCATAAAGTACAGGTCTTTGTGCCTTTAATTACGGAAAGGGAAGGCAACCACTATGACAAATTACGATGTTCTGGTAATCGGAGGAGGAATAGGCGGACTTATGTGTGCACACCGCCTTATCGAACGCGATGCATCTCTCAAAGTTGCAATTCTGGAAAAAGGGACAGATATAGACAAGAGAAACTGTCCTATTGTTACAAAAAAAGTTGAGCGTTGCATAAACTGTAAATCCTGCTCAATAATGGAAGGAATGGCAGGTGCAGGAGCATTCAGTGACGGAAAGTATGTTATAACCACCGAGTACGGCGGTTGGCTTACTGATTTTTTGAATCCCGAAACTGTCATAGATTATGTAGAGCAGGCAGATAAAATACTGGTGTCTTTTGGTGCTACTACCGAGAGATATATGCCCAGCGACGAACTTCGTACACTTTGTCTCAGATATGATTTGCACATGAGTCGGGCCATGGTAAAACACTTGGGAACCGACTCGAATTTTGAAACAATGAGAAGACTTATCGAGTCATTGCGTGACAAATGCGATATTATCACCGAATGCGAAGCGGTAGATATTGATAAAGAAAATCATACTGTCAAAGCGGTTTTGAAAGGAAAAACAGAAGTTGAATATTCTGCAGAACACATTATTTTTGCTGTAGGCAGGGTAGGCAGCGGATTCCTTGCCGACTGGTGCCGTAAAAACGGGGTAGACCTTAATAACAATCAGGTGGATATTGGTGTTCGCGTAGAACTGCCGGCTTGTATTTGGCAGGATTTCTCTTCAAAAGTATATGAACCTAAAATATGGTATCGCAGTAAGCAGTACGGAGATGTAACAAGAACCTTCTGCTTTAACGAAAAGGGAAATGTTGTTACTGAAAACACAGGAGGAATTCTGTCGGTAAACGGTCATTCTTTCCGTGACCCTGCACTGAAAACCGAAAATTCAAATTTTGCACTGCTGTCGACAATGCGGTTTACTAAACCTTTCCGTGACCCGATTGCTTATGCAAAACATGTTGCGGGACTTGCAAATCTTATAAGCGGAGGCAGTGTTCTGGTTCAGAGACTTGGAGATTTGGAAATAGGCAGAAGAACAGACGAAAAACGACTTGCCGCCTCAACAACACGCCCTACACTCAATGCAGTTGCAGGTGACCTCAGTCTTTGTCTGCCCAAAAGACAACTGGATAACATTATTGAAACATTACACGCTCTTGACAAAATTGCTCCGGGTACTGCAAACTATGATACTCTGTTATACGGTGTTGAGTGTAAATATTACTCTGCAAGACCTGAAACACAGGATTTTGTTCTTAGCGGATGCAAAAATATATATGCCCTGGGCGACGGCGCGGGAATAACCCGTTCTCTCGCGCAGGCGGCGGCAAACGGCTTGTATATTGGCGATAAAATAACCGGAAAACAGTGAGGTATAACATTGAAGACTGAATTTAAAAAATATGTTTCGGAAAAAGCGGAACTTGTAAATAAATATATTTCAGAATACAATCTGGAGTTTTTTTCACCCGATGACCTTGCAGATGCGGCCATATCCTACCCCTTGAGTGGTGGAAAGCGGTTAAGACCTGTTGTAACTATGTTGTGTGCAGGACTTTTCGGCGGTAAGGAAGCCGAAAATGCTGCTTTGCCGGTTGCATGCGGTGCAGAACTTTTTCATAACTGGACTCTTATTCATGACGATATAATTGATAATGATGATTTCAGACGGGGAAATCCCACCGCACATAAGCGGATATATGAAAACTCCCTCAAGTACGGAATGTCACAGGCGATAACCGAAGAATACGGCAGAAGTATTTCGATTCTTGCAGGTGACAGACTTCATTCCCTAAGTATATGCATGATGAGTGAACTCAGAAAAAATCCGTCGGTTTCTCTTGCGGTACCGCTTGAGATTATCGCGATGGCTGAAAACGAGTATGTGGGTGAGTTGATTTCCGGGGAAGCCATAGATGTATGCAACGGCATGATGTTTGATTCGTCTTATGATTCGTTAAAATATTTTTCAGAAAATGAAGACAGAATTATTTCCATGATGCGTGGTAAAACAGGTATTTTATACGCATTTTGTTGCGTTGCAGGCGGTATGATAGGACTTAATACTGCAGACAGCGGACATCCCATGCTTAATGCCCTGAAAAAATTTGCCATTGATTGCGGTATAGCCTTCCAACTCCGTGACGACATTTTAGGTGTCGTTTCCGATGAAAAAACACTTGGGAAGCCTGTCGGTTCTGATATCCGCGAGGGCAAGAAAACAACAATTCTGACTGAAACATTCCGTAACGCTTCAGCAGAGGAGAGGGAATTCCTCACAAAAAATGTAGGAAATAAAAATGCCGACTCAAAGGACATAAAAGCCATTGCCGGACTTTTTGAAAAACGCGGCGGAATAAAATATACCGAAAATCTTGCGGAAAAGTACATACAATCCTCACTTGCAAATCTTAAAGTTATTCCGGATAACCAATATAAGAAAATTCTTGTTCAGTGGGCTGAGTACATGATAGGCAGAGATTATTGAAACCGAAAGGAACAGTATGAAAAAAAGTATAATAATTTTTATAATGCTTTGCTTGTTCTTTATTGTCGGCGTTTCAGCAGACGGCATAAATGACATAGCATTGAACTCCCGTTCTGCCTATATGATAAATATCCAAAACGGTCAGGTAATGTTGGATAAAAATTCTGATATTGAAATGGAACCAGCCTCGCTTACAAAAATTATGACAACACTTCTGGTTCTTGAAAATTGTCAGGATATTGAAAACAGTACGGTCACAGTGGATGATGACAGACTGTTTTACGAGATACGGCGTGACGGAGGCGCTAATCTTGCACTTAAAACGGGAGAAGTTTTTACAGTTAAGGATTTGCTATATGCCACTATGCTTTATTCTGCCTGTGATGCCGCACAACTTCTTGCCTATCATTTCGGTGGAAACAGTGTTGAGAATTTCGTTGATATGATGAACACAAGAGCCAATGAAATAGGTGCAGTCAACACCGTTTTTAAGAATCCGCACGGTCTTGATGCAGACGGACATATTACAACCGCATACGATATGGCACTTATAGCACAAAAGGCACTTGAAAACCCCCGGTTTCTTCAGATTGTTTCGGAAAATTCCTACACAATCCCCGCAACACTTCTTTCGGTAAAGAGAAGTTTTAAATATCGTGTAGAACTTGTAAATCCGTTCAGCACAAACTACTATCCCTACGCCATAGGAGTCAAAACAGGATTTACCGACAGAGCAGGCAGATGTCTTGTTACAATGGCACAAAAGGATAACGCGTCATACCTTGTTGTTCTTATGGGTGCAAATCTTGACGGAGAGCCTGCACCCATAAAAACTTACGGAGATGCCGTTTCGCTTTTTGAATATGCTTTTAATGCATATTCTGTGGTGGATATTGCGGAACCGGGAGAAATTTTTGCACAAACCCGTATGATTTTCGATGAAAATAATTCTGCGGATATTCAGATTAAGGCAAAAGATAAAATTTGTCTGACTCTGCCTCACGGAATAACTGCTGATATGACAGTTGCGGAGTATACATATTTTGAAGATTTGTCATTGCCTTTAATGAGCGGTGATGAAATAGGATATGTAAAATATTTTTATGACGGAAAAGAACTGTGCAAATTTGCAGTTTTAAGCGCCACAAATGTTTATGATACGATTGGCGACGGAAAACTGGTGTTTTATAAAGCAGATGGGTTTAATATTCTGACTTTGTGGAAATTTGTGTTTATAGTCGGTGCGGCAGTGTGCATCTTGGGCATTGTATGTGTATCCCGAAAGAAAAAAAGAAGAGCCGGAAGAAAAATCCCGTCTCGGAAAAGAGATTTTTAATTGATGAAACTTTCAAATCCATCCGAAATTAAAGCCTTACTGACTCGTCACGGTTTTGAATTTCAAAAAAAATACGGACAGAACTTTCTCATAAATGAGGCGGTTCCAAAAAAAATTTCTTGGTCGTCGCTTCCCGAGGGTATTGAAAAATGTGCCTGTCTTGAAATAGGGCCGGGTATAGGGGTTATGACGGTTGAACTTTCAAAATTGTATTCAAAGGTATGTGCCGTTGAAATTGATACCAAACTTTTGCCCCTTTTAAATGAAACGCTGTCTGAAAGCAATAATGTTGAAGTTATAAACTGCGACATCTTAAAACTTGATATTGCCAAGACCGTAAAAGAAAAACTTGACGGAATGCCTTGTGTTGTTTGTGCTAATTTGCCCTACTACATAACGACTCCCGTTATTATGCATCTTCTTGAATCGGGATATCCTTTTGAGAATATCACCGTAATGGTTCAGAAGGAGGTAGCAGACAGACTTACATCTCTTCCCGGAAGTGATGAGTACGGTGCTATAACTGCAGCAGTGTCGTATTACGCAAAACCCAGGAAACTGTTCAATGTTACTGCAGGGAATTTCATGCCCAGACCTGATGTGACCTCGACTGTTGTAAGGCTTGACCTGTATAAAACGCCGCCTGTGGAAGTATCGGATGAAAAAGTTTTCTTTTCGGTTATAAAAGGTGCATTTGCCAAAAGACGAAAAACACTTCTTAACTCAATGTCCGGTGAATTTCCTCAAATACCAAAGGAGAAACTCCTTGAAATCTTTAATCTCTGCGGTCTTTCGGGCGGTGAAAGAGGAGAAACTCTGGGTATCAATCACTTTGCGGATATTGCCAATAAAATTGTAGATATGAATTTATAAAAGCGGAAAGAATGCAAATGACAATGCCGTGCCAAACGCACAAAATGTCGAAAATACCGAAAAAAGTCCCATTTATCTGAAGGACAAACTGCCCGGAAGATAAAACCACAAAGCAAATAAGAATATGAGGACAGAAGAAAATAATTTTGACGGATACATTCTGTACGGCAGGTGTATTTCGTAAAAGTAAAGATTAATTACTGAAAAAGAGGCGAGATGATGAACACAGAAAAAATAAAAATGCAGATAAATTCTAATCCGGTTATTGCCGCTGTGAGAACAGAAGAAGAACTTTCTCAGGCGGTTTCGTCATCCGTAAAGGTGATTTTTCTTCTCAGTTCGTCTATATTGAATGTGGAGAAAAGTATAAATATTTGTCACCAAAATAAAAAAATAGTTTTTGTTCATTTTGATTTGGTGTCGGGACTCGGTTCCGACGAGGATGCCGTAAAATTTATTTGTATGACGGGAACAGATGGAATAATATCCACAAAACTCAATATATTAAAGTTTGCCTCCGAACAGGGCGTGTTTACAATTCAGAGATTTTTTATATTAGATAGCCGTTCCTGCGGAACAATGCGTAAATCGTTGTCTCAGTTCAAACCTGATATGGTTGAAATTATGCCGGGGATTATGATTAGTGAAATAGAAAAGATGATACACGAAAATTCCCTTGATGTTATCTGCGGGGGAATGGTGGAGGATAAGCAAACCGTTATAAAACTTCTTTCTTCGGGAGCAGTTGGTGTCTCAACATCACGCACAACATTGTGGGAACTGTGATATATACAAAAAAAGATGAATTTTATGCAATTGGTGCAAAATAATTAAAATTTATATGCATAAAACTCGATAATTATACAAAAATATGCATATTTATGTATTGACAAAATTGTTTTGTTATGGTATAATATACTCGTTGAGTAGTAATAAATAAAAAATGAAGATAAAGGAGACATTATAATGGACAAAAAAATCAAAAAAATTGTACTTGCATATTCCGGAGGTCTTGACACATCTATAATTATTCCGTGGCTCAAGGAAAATTATGAGGGATGCGAAGTAATTGCCGTTGCAGCAAATGTTGGTCAGGCAGATGAACTTGACGGTCTTGAAGAAAAAGCAATAAAGACCGGCGCATCAAAAATTTATATCGAAGACCTTACAAAAGAATTTATAGAGGAGTATATCTATCCTACTTTAAAAGCAGGCGCTAAATACGAAAATCAGTATTTGCTGGGAACATCTTTTGCAAGACCTGTTATTGCTAAAAGAATAGTTGAAATTGCACTTGCAGAGGGTGCTGATGCTATTTGTCACGGATGCACAGGTAAGGGGAATGACCAGGTAAGATTTGAACTTACAATAAAGGCATTTGCTCCCACTATGAAAATCATCGCTCCCTGGCGTGAATGGGACATCAAGAGCCGTGATGAAGAAATTGATTATGCAATCGCACACAATGTTCCTTTGAGAATAAACAGAGAAACCAACTATTCCAAGGATAAAAATATCTGGCACTTATCTCATGAAGGTCTGGACCTTGAAGACCCTGCAAATGAACCTATGTTTGACAAAATTCTTGAGATGGGTGTTTCTCCCGAAAAAGCACCCGATAAGCCTGAATACATAACTCTCAGTTTTGAAAAGGGTATACCTGTAGCACTTAACGGTGAAAAACTTGATTCGGTTGAACTCCTTAAAAAACTCAACGAGTACGGTGGCAGAAACGGTATAGGAATTCTTGATATGGTTGAAAACCGTCTTGTTGGTATGAAGTCACGCGGTGTATACGAAACTCCAGGCGGAACAATTCTTTACGCTGCACATGATGCACTTGAAACCATTACAATTGACCGTGACACCATGCATACCAAACAAATGCTTGCAGGAAAGTTTGCAGACCTTGTTTATTTCGGTCAGTGGTTTACACCTTTGCGTGAAGCACTTTCCGCTTTTGTTGATAAAACACAGGAAGATGTAACCGGTGAGGTAAAACTCAAATTGTATAAAGGTAACATAATCAATGCATCCATTACTTCTCCGTATTCTCTCTATGACGAAGAAATTGCTACTTTTGATGAAGACGAAGTTTACGACCAGAAGGATGCAGACGGATTTATCAATCTCTTTGGTTTGCCTGTAACTGTTAAGGCAATGAAAAAGCAAAAGAATAAATAAGAGGTACAGTTCAATATGAAAATGTGGCAAGGCCGTTTCAAAAAAGAAGCGGATAGTTCGGTAAACGACTTCAACAGTTCCATTTCCTTTGATTCCCGCATGTATCGTGAAGATATTACCGGAAGTATGGCACATGCCGAAATGCTGGGTAAGTGCGGAATAATAGAAAAGAAAGAATCGGATGCTATTATCCGTGAGTTGAAGAACATCCTTGATGATATTGAAAAAGGAAATCTTTCGTTTTCACCCGATGCAGAAGATATCCATATGTTCGTTGAGCAGGTTCTTACCGAGAGAATAGGCGATACGGGAAAAAGACTTCACACTGCCCGCAGCCGTAATGACCAGGTTGCACTTGACATAAGAATGTATATCAAAAACCGTATAAAAGACATAAGTAAATCTACCGTAAATCTTTTGGAAATTATATGGAATAAAGCAAGTGAAAATACCGATACGGTAATGCCCGGTTACACACATTTGCAAAGAGCACAGCCCATAACTTTTGCACATCATCTTTTGGCGTATGCATTTATGTTCAGCCGTGACCTTGAAAGATTGTGGCAGACCTATGACAGATGTAATGTTATGCCTCTGGGCTCCGGTGCAATTGCAGGCACAACATATCCGATTGACCGTTTGTTTGTAGCAGAAAAACTGGGTTTTGATTCTGTTACACTCAATAGTATTGACGGAGTATCAGACCGTGATTTTGTTCTTGAACTTTCAGGTAATCTTACACTTCTTATGATGCATCTGAGCAGATTTTCGGAAGAAATGATTCTGTGGTGCTCGGGGGAATTTGCCTTTGTGGAACTTGATGATGCCTTTTCAACCGGTTCATCAATAATGCCTCAAAAGAAAAATCCGGATATCGCTGAACTCGTTCGCGGGAAAACAGGAAGAATATATGGTAATAATACCACACTTCTTACTATGATGAAATCGCTCCCTCTTGCTTATAATAAGGATATGCAGGAGGACAAGGAAGCAATATTTGACTCCATCGACAACACAATTATGTGTGTTGATATGTTTGCGAAAATGCTGGATACCTCAACAGTACAGAAAGATAATATGCGCCGCGCGGCAGGAAAAGGGTTTATCAATGCAACCGATTGTGCAGATTATCTTGTAAAGAAAGGACTTCCTTTTAGAACAGCATACAAAATTGTCGGACAACTTGTTGCCTACTGTATTGACAACAATAAAACCTTGGAAACTCTGACAATGGAAGAATACAAAAATGCTTCGGAAATTTTCGCAGATGACATATATGACAGCATAAATCTTGAAAACTGTGTTTCGGGGCGTGATATTATAGGCGGTCCGGGAAAAACATCGGCAAAAAAGCAACTTGATGCTGTTAAAAGTGTCATAGATAAGTATAAAAACATATAATAAAAAATGTTATTGCAGAAATGCAATAACATTTTTTTATTCTCCCAGAAAATTGTATTGAGTCAACATCGCCGATTTTTTGTGACAATTATGCTTGCTTACTCTTTTTTATTATGTCATTGATAACTATTCCCACGATACTTGTAACAATTTGAACAGAGTGCAGTATGAGTTGTGCAAAAGAGAAGGTAACAATATCGTAAAATGCCCACAGTGAAAGATTAACAAGAGTATACAATCGGTAGTGAGAAGTTTTTTTCTGTGCAATACAAAGAATAAATACAAGTGCGGCAATAATGGCAATAAAGGTATGCCAGCCTGAATATACGGCAAGGTTTGCAACAATAAATGCTATGGCATAGACACCAATAAGCCAGCGTGGCAAGTCCTCACCTTTTGAATAGTAAAAATAGTTTATAATGGTCTGTATTGCACCTATGTAACAGGAAATGGCTCCGTTCCAACTTTTTGAAAATAAATAACTGGTTGCCACCAACGCATTTCCCAAAAAAACAAGCAACAAGATTGCTTTCATGTTCTTAAACTTGAACAACGAAGATGCAAGCATACAAATAAGACCTGAAAAAGTAAGAATATAAGACAAAAAATAACTAAAATCACTTATAAAGTCGTTTCCTATAGTTGCTAAAAATTCTGACAAAATAATACTCTCCTTTTAATTTAAAACTTAAAATCTTTTCCGTCGTAAAGAAGATAACTGTCTGTATCGGTGGGAAGATTTTTTCTGGTCAGCTTTGAATTAACATATTTTGAAGTAAAATGATAAATAATTGCAAAAACGGGAACACCCAAAAACATGCCCCAAACTCCGAAAAATCCACTCATTACTATAATTGCAAAAATAACCCAGAAAGACGAAAGTCCCAGGGATTCTCCAAGTATTTTAGGACCAATAATATTTCCGTCGATTTGCTGTAATACTGTTATCAATATAGTAAAAATCAGGGCTTCCATGGGATTTACTATAAGGAGAATAAGAATTGACGGGATTGCCCCAATAAACGGTCCGAAGTATGGAATAATATTTGTTATCCCCACCACAAAACTTATGAGCAGAGAATATTCCAGATTCAAAATTGACATTGATATAAAACACAAAAGACCTACTATGACGGAATCAAGTGTTTTACCTATTAAAAAGTCGGTAACGGTTTCGTGTGAGAATTTTGTGATTTCCAAAAGGTTTTCCATTAATTTCCGCGGAAGAAAAGCAGAAAGAAACTTTTTGAATTGTGAAATGAGTTTTTCTTTGCCGTAAAGCAAATAAACAGAAATAATAAGTCCGAGAAAGAAGTTTTTAAGTTCAATGGCACCTTGTTTCATGGTATCCATTATCAGCGGTAACGATTTTTTTACAGCAACCATGATATTGTCAAGTATATCATTGAATGACTGGATGCTGTCGCCGAAAATGTTGTTGAATCCGCCGAACTTGCTTAGAAAGTCCCGGCTTAAAATTTCAAGATTGTCTTTGTACAAATTAAAATTATTTATAAGCATTTCCGTGCTTTTTGTCAGTTGCGGAATTATGGATAAGAGAAGAACTGATACCACAGCAATTCCGAAAATGTAAGCAACGATTACAGACAAAGCACGGCGTAGTGCAAATTTTGGCTTTTTTCTGAACCGGAAAATTTTATTTTCCGCAAAGGCCATAACGGGATTAAGCAGATAGGCAATGACCAGAGCGTAAATAAAGGGACTTATCGTGTCCAAAAAGAACATAAAGAAAGTTCCCAAATCTTTGAAATTTCCAAGAAGTAAAGCAAAAAGTATGCTTATAGATATTACACCAAATGCGTATAATGCGATTATCAGATAATTTCCGTTAAGTCGATTTTTCATTGCTTTGCTCCTTTTGTTTTATTTCAATAAAATATTCGATAATTCTCAGCAGTACAACAAACACCGGAACAGCGATTATCATTCCTATAACGCCAAAAAGGTCTCCCATTATGATTACAGACATTATAACAAAAATTGAACTCAATCCGGTTGTTTTTCCGATAATTTTAGGATTGATAACATATGAAGTAACCTGCTGAAGAACCAGAATAATAATTAAAAACCAGAATGCATCGGTAGGATTGACCAGAAGAAGAAGTATTGTACCGATGGCAGCACCTATAAATGGTCCGAAATAGGGAATGATATCGGTCAGCATAACAATAAATGATATAAGAGGCGCATATTGCAGTCCGAATATACTCATACACAAAAGGCATAAGGCACCGATTATGGCGGAGGATATGAAAACGCACGATACATATCCGGAAAAACTTTGATTAATTATACGGAAAAGTACCATAGTTTTATCACAAAAATCTCGGGGGAAAACCGCAAGAATTAATTTTTTAAGTTGGGCAATAAGATGTTCTTTTGAAAAAGACATATAAATTGAGATAATGAATGCAACAATAAAATTTGTTACAGCATCGGTTGTTGCATATAAAACAGTAATAATTTTCGCAAAGTTTATACTGAGCCAGGAGGTGAAATTTTCAGCAAATTTAATAATAAACTCATTAAATTCGTTAAAAATGGTTTGTCCAAACGGCAGATTCATTGAAATGTTTTTGAAAAAAACACGGAATTTGCCCAGATATGAAGAAAAGTTTGATACAAAAAATCCAATGTTTGTCACAAGAGACGGAATCAGATACCAAATAAATGCACACAGGATTATTAAAACCAAAACATACGATAAGAATACCGAAAAGAACCGCACGGCTTTAGAATTGTTTTTCTGTTTGGATAATTTAGATAATAGACCCTTGAAGTACATAATCAGAGGATTTATAATGTATGCGAAAGACAATCCCAGGAAAATAGTGCCGAAGACCGATAAAAAATTACGAATAAATAACAAGACATTTGAAAAGTTTTTTATTGTAGTATAAAAAAGGATACAGGAAATGATAATTCCAAGCACTACAAGAGAAAACTTCAAACACTTTCTGTTAAGTTGGTCGTTCAATTTGTCCTCCTTGCTTTAATAAATGAAGAATAAAAATCATATTATAAAGGTGAAAGGGGTGAAAGTATGGAAATATTAACCGAAAGATGCATCACCGTAAGACAACTCAAGGAAAAAGAGGTAATAAACATCCGTGACGGCTCAAGGCTTGGTTACCCGTGCGATATAAAATTTGATTTATGCACAGGTCGGGTAACAGCAATTATTCTTCCTGAACATACGGGCCTTTGGGGAGTTATGGGAAAAGACGAGGGAAAAGTAATCCCCTGGGACAGTATAGAAAAAATAGGAGATGATATAATACTGGTTAAATGCGAGGTATTCGTAAAATGTGATTGCGAGGAGCATCCTAAAAAAAGCAGGTTTTTCTGAGAGGGTCAGATTTCCAGTACTTTGTCAGGCGAAACATAGGCGGTCCAGTGTTCGGTGTATATTACATAACCGGGTTTAGAGCCGGCAGGCTTCTTCACATTCTTTATAAGAGCATAATCAACAGCAACATTTGAGCCGCCGACGGCTTTGGAATTTTGCGCTGCCAACGCGGCAGCAAATGTAAAATCCTCTGCGGGCGGTTCATCGCCGTTTGTAAATAACACCACATGAGAACCGGGAAAATCCTTCACATGAAACCAATAGTCGTCCTTTTTTGCCACTTGTGTGGTGAGGTAATCGTTTTGTATATTGTTTTTTCCGACAGATACTCTGTATCCTGATGGAGAAGTATAGTCGGTTAAGATAATTTTCTTTTGTTTTTGTGAAAATTTAAGATTGGATTTAATTCGCTTTGCATATCCCCAGGAAGACAATTCTTCCCGTATCTCGTCAAGGTCACGCTCGTTTTGTGCACGGGTCAGTGAATCGAAAACCGTATCAATATATTCCAGTTCCTTACGGGCATTTTCAAGTTGTCCGGCAAGAACAGATTTTGCTGATTTTTTCTTGTTATATTGCTTATAATATTTTTGTGCATTTTGTGATGGAGATAACTGTATATCCAGCGGAATAACGGTTTGCGGACAGTCATTTTCAAAATAATTTATACATTCTGCTTCTTTGTCACCGCGTTTTATCCTGTAAATATTTTGCGTTATTAAGTCGCCGTATAATTTCATGCGTTCCATATCATCGCAATCTGCAATTTCGGACTGTTGAATTTCTATTTTTTTCAAAAGACGGTTTTGAGTATTGCATAAAAGATGAAATATATCCTGCGAGCGTTGCTTTATACGGTCGTTTTTGTCGCGGGCAGAAAAGAATTCGTCGAGCAGAATACTGAAATTTTCACATTTTTTTACAACGGCACCGTTCTCGTATTGCCTTATATCGCAAAATGCATATTCAAATGGTGATGATGAGTCGGAATTTTTAAAAAGAATGACCGGCTGGAATTCGTTGGTTTTTATGCAATTAATAATATCTGTAAAATAAAACCAAACTTTTTCAATCTGACAAGAATTCATATCCGCCGAAATACATCCGCAGGCACGGTAGGAAATTTCACGGGCAATAAGAGAGGAAATACCGATAAAACTGTCAGTTATAAATTTGTCGCAAGTGCGTTGGGCAGGATATTTTTCAGCAGCCACCAAAAAGGTGTTTTTGTCTGCGGTAAGGGGATTGAGTTTTGCCTGTTTTGGCGGTAATTCATATTTCATACCGGGAAGCAATTGCCTCAAAAGAGAAACAGAAAAGTCAACAGGGTGCACAACACTCATAATTTTTTCATTCGAATCACAGAAAATGATGTTGCTGTGTTTTCCCATTATTTCAAAATACAGATTACGGGTTGTAAGAAAACCCATTTCATCATAGCACTCAATGGAAATTTTTATAACACGCTCAAAATCTATCTGTGAAACACTGACTATTCTTCCTCCGGTAATGTGCTTCCTCAGTTGCATACACAACATAGGGGGAGAGGGTGGATTTTCTTTTGATTTTGAGGTTATAAGTATACGCGGGTTGTTTGAACTTGCCGAAATAAGCAGTCGGAAAGATGTTTTTCCTGAATGTATAAGCAAATGTATTTCATCTTTTTCAGGCATAAAAACTTTTTCAATTTTTCCACCTTTTAAAATACGGTCAAGTTCGGTGGCAACAGCACAAACCATTCCTGCATCAAATGCCATAATGTGTCCTTTTCAATTTAAATTGTAATATCCGAAAACGGAGCATTTCCGTAATTTTTTATTAACTCAATATCTGTAAACTCATTTGTGAGAAGTTGATAAACAAGGTCTACAAAAACATTTTCACAATGATAATGGTCAATCGAGATTACAGGAAAACCTGTTTCGGTATGATGTATATATTGGTGATGACGAAATTCACCTGAAATAAAAACATCTGCCCCAAGACTTCTTGCAGTATCTGCAAATTCATTTCCTCCACCCGAAACTACCGCAACAGATTTAACTTCAGATAACGGTGCAGTGACGGTAAAATGGCTGCAGTTGAAGACTTTTTTTATCAGATTGTAAAATTTACTGCTGTCAACAGGCGAGTTGTAGGTACCGATACGACCGATAAAACTTTCGGGTTCTTCTCCAAAGGGTTTAATGTCATCAAGCCCAAGTTTTTGAAGGATATACTGGTTTATTCCAACATCGGAAGCGTCCATACGGGTATGGTACGACAAAACGGATATGTCATTTTTTATAAGTTTTCTGATATTGTCCGACAGCAAGTCGTCTGATATGCGCTTAATGGGTCTGAAAATGAAGGGGTGATGACTTATAATAAGATTGACATTGTTATTTATTGCGTTTTCAATCGCTTCTGAATTAACATCCAGAGTTATAAGCACCTTTTTTATATCTTTGTTGCAACCCAAAAGCATTGTGCCGTCGTTGTCCCATTCGGAACTTCGGCTCTGAGGGGCAATACGGTCAAAAAAATCGGAGATTACTTTAAGTTCCATATAAAATTCCTTTATGATTTAATAAAACTTCTGATTTCCAAAAGCAATTTTTCTTCTTGGGGACAGTCCTTTCCCGCCGAGTGTATTCCGTTTATGCTCTTTTGCAAAGAGTGTGTCTGCCGTATGGCATATTCTTTTGAAAAACGGGGAGGATTTTTTTTATCCCATACACCCATAACCGCCTGAAAAGGCGTAATTTCACGACATACTCCGTCATATACGGCATTTATAACGCTGTATATACGGTTTTGCGAAACGCAATAAACATCGTTTATAATATTAAACCCGTTTTCAAATAAAAATCTTCTCAACTTGTCTTTGGAAAGCATCGGCTGGAGAACAAGATTATATCGGGGATTTTTGATGTAAGGACTGAATCTTATAATATCGCATATAAGTTCTCCGCCCATTCCTGCTATTACCACATCGTCAAAATCATACTTTTCCATAGACATAAGCCCATAGGTTTTTACAAAGGAGACCTTATCTTCTAACTTGTACTTTTTGACAGTAGCAGCAGCACGCAGAAGAGGGCCGTCTTTCACATCGCAGGCAAAGGCAGAGGGTATCTTTCCTTTTAAAACCGCATAACAAGGAAGATAGGCATGGTCTGTGCCTATATCGGCCAAAACACGCCCATCCCTGATGAAATTGAACACAGTCAACAAACGCTGATCAAGTTTGAAGCAGCGTTTGTCACTTGTATTATTGTTATTTTGATTATTTACCGGCGAGATACTCATTGATTTTTGCAATAAGTTCATCACAGTCAACACCGTGAACTTCGCATGCCTGTTCAATGCTTTCGCCTCTTGCGGAAGGGCAACCGAGACAGTGCATACCTATTTCCAGAAAAAATTTTCCTGTTTCTCTATCGTAATCAAGGATATCGCCGATAATTGTGTCTTTTGTTACTTCGTTCATGATTAATCTCCTTTAATTTATATTTTTACTAATATATTCTATCATTATTAGTAATAATATGCAACATTATTTTGTTAAATTTTTTGCCCTTTTTAATATTTCACTTATACTGAACGGAATGACAGAGAAAATCATACTTATGAGAGCAACTTCAAAGTTGGGCAATGAAACTTCAAGTGCTCTTGAAAGAAACGGCATAGAAAATATAATTGTTAAAACCGCAAAACTCAGCAAAGGAATCAACATAAACAGCGGAGTTATTTTTTTGTGTATGAACAGTTCGTCATTTCTTAATGATATTGCCGATAAATACGCAGATGTAAACAGGGTTATAAGAGAAGCCGCTGAAGCAATCTCATGGTCTGAATTATAAATCCGATATACCAGAACGGAAGTAATACCACCCGATAAGCCTATTATAAACGGATGGGGAATAAGGGAAAACAAACGGAAAATATATTTGTTGTAATTTGGTTCAGACAGAGGTTTATTATCCGGCGGAACTTCACAACTTATCGCAAAAGCGGCGGGGAAAACAGCAAATATTCCGTACAACAAAAGAACTGCAGGGGAAAATATCAATTTCTTTTCAAATATCATTCCCGTAAGTATGTGAGTACACATAAAAAACTGGTTTGTAAGTATATAGAGGAGCATACGGCTGGCGTTGTGATAAACAGCACGGGAATGTTTGACCAACGCAGTAAAAATTGAAAAATCACGCTTTAGAAATATTGCATCGGAAAAATAATTCGCAGCGGGTAATTCTTCATTATAGGCTGTAATTGAGGCATCAGAAACTGCCTGAAGAGGAATATCTTCCAGCGAATTTGGAATACAGGTCAGTACATTTCCGTTTTCTTTATACAGTTTTGCAATATACAGACGCTGTTGCTGGGTGAGTCCCGAAAAGACCTTATACCTCTTTAAATCTGCCCTAAGAAGACCCTCGTCAATTTTGGACAACTGTTCTGAATTAAGAGAAAGGTCATCTGACGAGGTAAGGGAAATGCTCTTTGCCATATTGGCGTGGGTACCCGAGGCCTCATTTTCGGTAAGTGCAACATTTATACCGTTTTTCTTGCACATGGATAATGCTTTTATTGCATCAGTGTTGATTGGATTATAAAAACCTATAAATCCTAAAAGAGTAAGTTTATCGGAGTGCACTACGCATTCGTTTGTTTCCGAAGAAAAACTTACTGCCTGTTTGGCTACTGCCAGAACAGTCTGAGAATTCCTTTCCATCTCACGAATATTATCTCTGAGTGCGAAGCGTTCTTTTCTGCCGATTTCACGGATGGAATTGTTAACTTTTACAGATGTACACTTTTTTAACAGACTGGAGGCAAGACCCCGTGTTATAACGGCGTATTCGCCAGCACGGAAAGTCAGAACACCCTCAAAATCTGCCGAGTATTTGGATATATATATAAATTCATTTTCAATGCTTTTGGGTGTGATTCCTAAAGACTCGGCATAATTAGACAGAGAAATATGAATGTACTGACGGCTTTTGGGTTGTTGCATGGCAGACGCCATGGCATATTTAATCAGTTCGTTTCGTGTCTCGGATTTTATGTTGTCGGGTGAGTAAAATGAGTTGTTGATGTAAAATGATTTTACTTCGGGTATGGAATTAAGGAAATAGTTAAAGTTCTCTATAAACACTGTATCATTGGCATTGAATGTGTCAATAGTCTGGTAATTTTTTAAAACACAATCGTATTTTTTGTAAAGCCGTGATATCTGAAAAAGCATTCCGAATTCGCTGAACAGAGGTATGCAATCACCCAACGCGGCAATTGAAAGTGTTGCTGCCATAAATATCATTGAAAAAACATCAAATTTAAGCAAAACACCGATTGTAAATATAATAAAACACATCAGAATCCACAACAAATAAAGTTGTTTTCCTACAAAAAGGTTGTTTCTGTATATCTTAGGCATTTGATTGTAAAACACCTTTTTTATGGGAGTGGTATTGATTTTGAATATATTTTTTCCGGTGTGGCAAACCAACACTTTTGCTTCACCCTCACAAACAACACTGCCGGCAAAAACAAGACAGTTGTGATAAGGCTCTCCGTCGGGAGCAATCATTGTCTGGGATTTCTTTGGAGTTGTATTGGGATTTGAGGTTATATATGCTTCATAAACCGAGAAAGCAAGTGCATCTATAACAATACAGTCGCAGGGAACAAAATCTCCCTTTTTCAGTATCATTATGTCTCCGGGAACAAGTTGTTTTGCATTTATCCTGTGTGTTTTGCCGTGACGGATTACAACAGAGGTTATTTTTCTGTATACCTTTATGTCGTCGTCAATGTTTTTTATAATCATAAAGGTAGCCAGTCTTACCGAAACATATACAAGAAACAGAACAAAAGCAGGCAACATAAAGGACTTTCTCTCAAGGAAAAGAGAAATTAAACACAGTCCTATAAAAAGCCATGGCATAACATCAGAAAACAGATTTTTAAAAAACAATGACAACTTGTTTTCTTGGTCATCAAAGGGAATGTTCAGACCGAACGCCTCGGCGTTCTTTTTTACTCTGTCCTGAGAAAGACCTTTGGAAAAATCTGTACCCAATATCCGTTTTAATTCGTCAAGAGGTTTGTTTAATATATTCATAAAGCATCAATTGTAAGCCTGTCATTTTGACAATCCAAAGAAACAGAGCCAAGATGAGAGGGATATTTACCAATTATTATATTTGCAATTTTGTCTTCAATTTCAGTTTGTATAAAGCGTCGGAGATTGCGTGCACCGTATTTGTCGCTGAATGAGTTGTTTGCAATATAGTCCTTTACAGAATCCGTGTATTTAAGAACAATATTTCGTTGTTCCAGTGAAGAAACAAGTTCTTGAAGGTGGATTTGGGCTATATCTTTGAAATTTTCAGGTGTAAGGCGGTTAAATGTTATAATTTCGTCAACACGGTTGATAAATTCGGGACGCAAAAATTCTTCCAGTGCTTTTTTTGTTTTTTCACTGTCAATAAGCGCAGATGTTGCGGCAAATCCTGATAAATTGTTGTTCTGGCCGCTGCCCGCATTGGTGGTCATTATTATTACTGTGTTTTCAAAATTGACTTCTTTGCCGTGTGCATCCGAGACTCTTCCGTCATCCAGTATTTGCAAAAGTATATTCATGACATCCGGATGTGCTTTTTCAATCTCGTCAAAAAGAATAACAGAATATGGTTTACGGCGTATTTTTTCTGTAAGTTGTCCCGCGTCATCATATCCCACATATCCGGGAGGCGAACCGATAATACGCGAAACAGAATGCTTTTCCATATATTCTGACATATCCAGCCGTATAAGTGCATCGGGAGAGTTAAACAAAGTCGATGCAAGAGATTTTACAAGTTCGGTTTTACCGACACCGGTAGGTCCTGCAAAAATAAATGATATAGGTTTCCGCTTGTATGAGATGCCTGTGCGATTTCGGCGTATGGCACGACAGACAGAATCTACTGCAGGGTCCTGACCTATAATTCGCTTTTTTAATTTTATGTCAAGGTCAATTACATTTGCAACCTCGTCATCAGTTATGCAACTTTTCGGAATACCGGTCTGTATTTCAATCACATGAGCAACTTCCTTCTCGGAAAGCATAACAGAATCTTTCTCATGGGAAAGTTTGTTGAATTCTTCTGTAAGTTGTAAATCCCGAACCTTCAAATCGGCAATTTTCTGATATGTGTCCGTGTCTTTGTCGTCCTCTTCCTCAAGTTGTTCCTTTTGTTTTCTCAGGGCATCAATTTGGTCTATCAGTTCGTTTGTTTTGGAAAAAACCGGGTTTGAAAGAGTCAGATGAGCACAGGCTTCATCCAAGATATCTATTGCTTTATCGGGCAAAAATCTGTCGGTAATGTATCGTTCGGAAAGAACAACTATTTTTCTCAAAAGATAGTCGGGGATTTTTACGCCGTGAAATGTTTCGTAATAATTTTTTATTCCCGAAAGAATTGCTACCGATTCGTCAATTGACGGCTCGTTAACAACCACAGGCTGAAAACGGCGTTCAAGGGCAGAGTCTTTTTCAATGTATTTACGGTATTCTGCCAGTGTTGTTGCACCGATAATCTGCACCTCGCCTCTGGAAAGGGCAGGTTTTAATATATTTGCGGCATTCATTCCGCCTTCAGCATCTCCTGCACCGGCAATAGTGTGAATTTCGTCAATTACAAGAATTATATTTCCTAATTTTTTTATTTCTTCTATAAGGGCTTTCATGCGGTTTTCAAACTGTCCGCGGAATTGTGTTCCTGCAACAAGTGCTGTAAGGTCCAACATGAAAACTTCTTTCGATTTCAGTTTGTACGGAACCTTTCCTTCTGCAATGTTAAGTGCCAGAGCCTCTGCAATAGCGGTTTTTCCAACACCGGGTTCGCCTATAAGACAGGGATTATTTTTCTGTCGCCTGGAAAGTATCTGGATAACTCGTTCTATTTCTTTGTCTCTGCCTACAATTCTGTCAATTTTACCCTGGCGGGCTTTTGCGGTAAGGTCAATACAATAGGAATTGAGTGCTTTCCGTCCCGGCTCTTTCTTTTCTGTACCGCCATCTTTTTTTGAAGAATTTTTCTGTTCCGGAGAACTATTGTCGGGAACAGGGAGACCGGATTCCGAGAAAAATGAACGCAGGTCCAGGGCAGGTGCTTTGGAATCGGGGGATTCGGTATTGTCAGTATCCGAATCAGAAAACTCTTCTTCAAGACAAGCCATCTGGTCTGCCATCATTTCAAGTTCTTCTTCGGAAATATTCATATTCTTAATCATTTCGTCAATCTGCGGGATTTTCATTTCTTTGGCACACAGGATACAATATCCCTCGTTTTTTGTAATGCCGTTTTCAAATTTTGTTATATATACAACCGCAGGACGCTTATTACATTTGGTACAAAGAGGTATCTTCAAAATTCATCAGCCTTTCTGATTGTTTTGGTTTTGCAGGCGTTTCTTTTTATATTCGCCACGATATGTTTTAATATAATACATAAAAAATGTAAACAGAGTAAGCAGTAAAAGTAAAACGGAAAGTAAATTTGATACTACGGGATAATTACCCTTGGTTATTATAATAGTCAGAACAACGGCATAAAAAACGGTAGTTCCCATTTTTCCGTACCAATTTGAATGGACATAAATCCTTCCCCGTTTCAGTATAAGCGTAGCACCTGCAATCATGACAAGTTCTTTGACCACAATCGTAAGTATCAGCCAGAAAGGGATTAAAGACTTTATGTAGAGACATGAAATGGCGGCAATTTGCATAAGTTTATCTGCCAGAGGGTCAAGTAATTTTCCTATATTTGTAATCCAGTTGTTTCTTCTTGCAAGATACCCGTCGATAATATCGGTAATTCCTGCAAGAATAAAAACAACTCCTCCCCAGAGCATACCGTCATTTTGATAAAACAAAAACAGGTATATAAACAGTGGTATGAGTAATATTCTGAATAGTGAAAGATAGTTCGGAATAAGCTCAGTTCTGAATTTTTTCATGCAACAGTCCTTTAAAACAACGATTTGATGAGTTCTGAAACAGGGTTATTAAAATATAAATATTTAAAAATCAGTGTATTTTCGGGATTTATTTGATTTATTATGTCAGAGGGGGAATTATGGATATAGGGAAGTGTAAATTCCACCACAACCGCTACCGCATAAACCCACAGAGAACCGAAAAAAACTCCGCAGACAATGCCCAAAAATTTGTTTGCCGTGCGTAAAAGCGGCAGTTTGACAATCTTGTTCAGAATAAAGGAAACAATTGACAAAGCCAGGGATGAAACAAGAATAATGAGAATAAACGCAATAACATAGGAAATTGTTTCGCTTATCGGCTGGGCAACATATTTCACGGCAAGATTCGCCGCTTCTTCGCTGCTTTCTTTTTTCAACAGTTCAAAGTTGTCTTTGAAAGACTCCAAATCAATGTTGTATTTCTTGAGTAATTGCAAAAAGTCATTGGGCTCCTGCTCAACAAGAACATCCACATCGGGAACTTCGGGATTATCTGAAGGTGCGATTGATTGCATCTTTTCGGAGATAATTGTTTCAAAAACAGGGGATATACAGGTTCTGTTTATAAAGTTTCCTGCCGGGGCAGAAAAACTTATGGCAAGTAAAAGACAGATAATACCGCTGCAAAGACCGAGAACCGTCTTTACAAAGCCCTTTTTATAACCTGTGAATATAGCCCACAGAAATATTACAACAGCAACAATATCAAGTAAATAATTCATAATAAAACCTCACCAAAAATAAATAAAGGTTATCTCTGACTGACTGCAACGGCGTCGTTTGCACATGCGATAAGTACAGTGTAGTCGTCAGAAATCAAACGGTCGTATTTTTTATCTGTTTCAAGAACTTCCTTTTCAAAGGTGTCAAGATTAAATACTGTTAATCTACCTGAGGAAAGTTGATATAGTTTATTGTCTGAAATACACATGTCAAGTATATGTTCCTGAGAGTTAAATGAATGTATATTTTCACCGTTTGAAGAGAAAACCGCAAGGTCATTTTCACTGCCTATAATCTTTTTGGAAAAAATCGGAACGCTGTAATTCTGGTTAAAAACAAAATCAGAAAGAGAGTCTCTTGAAAATTCAGACCAAGAAATCAACTCCAGATTTTCTGTGTTGTAGAACAAAATGCGTTTGTCGGTAAGAACTGTAATGTTTTCTTTAAATCCCGAAAGTTCAAGAACCAACTCGTCGTACAATGATACCGAAGCAATTGCATTGTCGGATTCCGTTGAAAGAAGAATAATATCACTCTGGAAAAAACCATCATTTGCGTGTATGGCGGTAAGAATAAATTTATCCCGATTTTTCGATGACATTGAAACATCCACTGCATATTTGTCACCCGACATCCAGGCATAGGTCATTTTGAAATTTGAATTGTAGTGATACAGTGCCGATTTATATCCTTTTTTTGAGGTTAAAATGCAAAAATCTCCCTGGTCATTTATTGATGCGTCAATAATGGGATACTCAAAATTTGTTTCCCATATTTTTGAAAATGTATTAAATACCGCCGCGTAGGTTCCTCCTACATCAAATACAAGCAGGTATTTATCCCCGCATACGGCATGGGGTGATGTCATGGTAAAAGATGAAGAAAAGATTTTTTGACCCGAAAGGTCATACAGTTCCAGCCCGTTCTTTTTCAATACCGCCACATCACTGCGGTAAAGAAGCATGCCGGTTGATGCCTCCGAATCAAAAACTATTGATGTACCGGTTACAGTATCTGATTCGGCAGACTTGAAATCAAGGTATTTAATCATATATCTGAAATTTTCGATAGTAATATCATTGCGGTAAAGGTTAAATGCAAAAAGAGTGAAAATCACCGCTGAAATAAGTGTCAGAAACTTTGCATAGGCAAATCCCCGTGCTATTCTGTTGTAGTGGCGTTTCATCTGATTTGAATTGTTAATTTAAATCACCTCAGTATATGATTTTATTGAGATAGAGTCCGTGTGCCGGAGCGGTGAACCCTGCTTTCTTGCGGCATTTTTCGTTAATAATTTGCTCAGGTGTTGCGGTTATCCGTTGGTGATATATATCACAAACCGTACCGACGAGAATACGCACCATGTTGTATAGGAAACCATTGGCACAGATTTTGAATTTTATAAGTGAACCCTCCTGCTCCGCAGTAAAATAATGCACGGTCCGTACAGTGTCAATAATATCCGAGCCGTCTGACATAAAAGAGGCATAATCGTTTGTTCCCGTAAATTTATTACATATGGAATTAAGTGACACGGCATCCAGTTTCTTAGGATAGAAAAATGCTTTTGTGATATAAAACGGATTTCTGTAAAAATCATTCCATATGAGATACTCGTATTCTTTTGCTTTGCAGGAGTATCTGGCGTGAAAATCGTCGGGAACCTGTTCTGCACTTATAGCGGAAATGTCGTACGGCATAAGAGAATTCAGTGCTCTCGGAAGCCGTGTTATATCAAAAGAGGGATTATCGCTTATGAAATTAAAACAAAATTTATTTGCATGAACACCGGCATCAGTCCGGGAGCATCCGTGAATATCAATATGGGTGTTGAAAACAGTATCTATTGCTTTTGAAACCTCTTCCTGAACAGAAGAAGAATTTTTCTGAAACTGCCACCCGTGGTAGCCTGTGCCGTCAAACATTATGGTAACAAGAATATTCATAATTAAAAACTCAATTTTATCGTAGTGGGAATGTAGTTAAGACAAAAAACAGAGACAGAAAAAATCAGCATGACAAAAAGCCAGACAAAATCAAAAACAGAGAATCTCAGAATTTTCATTTTTGTTCTTCCGTCTCCTCCGTGGTAGCAACGGCATTCCATTGCCACAGCCAATTCGTCTGCACGACGGAATGCGGATATAAACAAAGGAATCAGAATGGGGACAAGAGCCTTCAGGCGATTCAGAAGATTACCGCTTTCAAAATCTGCACCGCGTGCTTTCTGTGCATTCATTATTTTTTCGGTTTCTTCGATAAGTGTTGGAATAAAACGCAATGCAATAGTCATCATCATTGCAAACTCATGAACAGGGACTTTTAATTTTTTCAGGGGATTCATAAGTCTTTCAAGAGCATCGGTAAGTGCAATGGGGGAGGTGGTATAACTCAACAGTAAAGAAGTGCCGACAACAAGAGATACAACTCTTATTATCATAAAAGCAGCAGTATAAATACCCTCGGGGTATATTTTTATTATTCCGAAGTTAATGAGAGGCGTCTCTCCTTTTGTCCAGAATATATTTATAATTGCCGTAAAGACAACAATAAAAACAATGGGTTTCAGACCTTTGAGAATTACTGAATGTTTTATGCCCGACAATGTTGTCAGAATAAGCGAAAATAATATCAGAAGGGCAAATGAAAAAATATTTTTGGCAAAAAAGATAGCCACAATAAAAATAGCAGAGATAATTATTTTCATTCTCGGGTCCATTTTGTGCAATGGAGAGTTACCCGGGAAAAATTGTCCCAGAGTTATATCTTTAAGCATTGTTTTCTCCGTTTTTTTTGTACGAATTTATCAGTCGGATAATTTCCTTGTGTGCGTCGGATGTTGTATAAATACCGTCGCTTACGGGAAATCCTCTGTGTTTTAATTCAAGCATTATTTCGGTTATCTTGGGAATTGCAAGTCCGTTGGAACGAATTAATTCTGCATTTCTGAATACCGTGTCCACTGTTCCGCTGCATAAAACCTTTGAGTTTTTCAGTACTGCTATTTCGTCAGCATATTCCGAAATGTCTTCCATACTGTGGGAAATAAGAATAATAGTGTTGTTTTTTTGCTTCTGATAGTTTCTTATTCGTTCCAGAATTTCAGTTCTGCCGCGTGGATCCAGGCCGGCAGCAGGTTCGTCGAGAACCAAAACCTCCGGTTCCATGGCAATAACTCCTGCCAGGGCAACTCTTCTTTTTTCGCCTCCGGAAAGTTCAAAGGGAGATTTTTTGAGCAGGTCGGGAGTCAGACCGACAAAGTCTGCCGCTTCACTGACAGTCCTGTTCAGATTGTCTCCGGACACCCCCATGTTTTTAGGTCCGTATGCTATATCTTCATACACTGTTTCTTCAAACAACTGATATTCGGGATATTGAAAAACCAATCCCACCTTATATCTGATTTTATTTATTTCTTTCGGCTTTTCCCATATATCTGTATCACCCAGATATACCTTTCCGCTTGTTGGCTTTAAAAGTCCGTTAAGGAGTTGGGCAAGAGTTGATTTTCCCGAGCCTGTATGTCCTATAATACCGGTGAGTTTTCCGCCTTTAAAGGTAATATTTATGTTTTCCAGAGCCTCTTTTTGAAAAGGGGTGTTGGGACTGTATATATATGATACATTTTCAAGTCGTATGTCAGTCAATTTCATTCACCTTTCAGTAAATACTTTTCTAACGCATCAGCCGCATCCTTAACCGTCATTATTCCTGCGGGCAGTTTATGCCCGTCTTTTGATAAAAGATACAGCAATTCTGTAGGCTGGGGAACATCCAGACCGATTGCCTTAAGTTTATCAACATTTGAAAATACATAGGCGGGAGAGCCATCCATTACAACGCTTCCGTCATTCATAACAATAACACGGTCGGCATAAACGGCTTCTTCCATGTAGTGAGTTATGAGAACGGTGGTTATGTTCTCGTTTTTGTTGAGTGAATGGGCAGTATCAAGTATTTCCCGTCTGCCGTAAGGATCGAGCATTGCAGTAGATTCGTCAAGTATTATATACTGCGGTTTCATTGCAATTACTCCGGCGATGGCGATGCGTTGCTTTTGTCCTCCAGAGAGTTGATGGGGTGCGTGAAGGCGGAATTCACTCATGCCAACCGCATTCAGTGCATATTCAACACGACTTCGTATTTCGTGGGGAGGAACTCCCAGATTTTCCGGTCCGAAAGCAACATCTTCCTCAACAACAGTCGCAACAATCTGGTTGTCGGGATTCTGGAAAACCATTCCTACGGTACGGCGTATTTCAAGTATATTCTCCTGATTGGAGGTGTCCATTCCGTTAACCGTTACTTTTCCGCTTGTAGGAAGAAGAATGCCGTTGATGAGTTTTGCAAGTGTTGATTTACCCGAGCCGTTGTGCCCGAGTATTACAACAGAACTTCCTTTTTCGATTGTAAGGTTTATGTTTTTTACCGCAAAAGGAATGTTGGATAAATTGGGTTGTTCAGTGTATGTGTAAGAAACATTTTCAAAAACTATATTTGACATTTTCAGCCTTTCAAAATCAGAACTTTGCAGACCACCGTGCCGCAGCACCGCAAGGCAAAAAGCCTCCGGTTTGTGAAACGGGCAGACCGAGTTCATCACATTCTACCTTACCGCCTTTAAGGTGTAGTTTTAAAAGATATCCCATTGTAGAGGCGGAAAGACCTGTTGTGTAGGAGTTTAACAGAAAGAACAGGGGATTGTCTGAAAGAAGTTGTGAGCAAAGTTTTATAAAATCACCGATGTTGCTTTCCAACTTCCACATTTCTCCGCCCGGTCCTCTGCCATACGAGGGAGGGTCCATTATAATGGCATCATATTTGTTTCCGCGCCGGATTTCCCGTTGGCAGAATTTTATGCAGTCATCCACAATGTAGCGTATGGGTGCATTTTCCAGACCGCTAGATATTGCGTTCTCTTTTGCCAGAGCCACAATTCCTTTTGAAGCATCTACATGGCATACCGATGCTCCGTTGGAAGCAGCAGCTATTGTAGCACCGCCGGTGTATGCGAAAAGGTTAAGGACAGAGATTTTTCTGCCGGAGTTCCTGATTAATTTCCCAAACCAGTCCCAGTTTGCTGCCTGTTCGGGAAAAACACCTGTATGTTTGAAACCCATAGGTTTGATATTAAATGTTAAATCACCGTAATTCAGAAACCATTTTTCAGGGAAATTGTTAATTTTCCAATGACCGCCTCCGGCTTGGGAACGGACATAGTGGCCGTCGGCTTTGCTCCAGAGGGGATGGTGTCTGACATTGTTCCATATTATCTGAGGGTCGGGGCGGATAAGGATATATTCCCCCCATCGTTCCAGCCTTTCGCCGTCGGATGTGTCCAGAAGTTCATACTCTTTCCAGTTTTTTGCTATATACATAATTATTGTTCCTCAAATGATATTTGTCCCGTTTGTTGTTGCTTTATTCCCAGATGCTCATATGCAAGTGCCGTTACGCACCGTCCGCGCGGGGTACGGTTGAGAAAACCTATCTGTAAAAGATATGGCTCGTAAACGTCTTCCAGAGTTATCGCTTCTTCGCCTATTGTAGCAGCAAGTGTTTCGAGTCCTACCGGGCCACCGTTGAAAAACTTGATAATTGATGTGAGCATCCGTCTGTCTACCATATCAAGTCCCAATTCGTCTATTTCAAGCATATTGAGTGCCATATCCGCCGTTTCTCTGTCTATAATTCCGTTGTGCCGTACTTGAGCAAAATCCCGCACACGCTTGAGAATACGATTTGCAATACGGGGTGTGCCTCTGGAACGCCGCGCAATTTCATCTGCACCCTCCGGAGTTATTTCGATATTCAGAATACCGGCACTGCGGGTTACTATTTTTGCAAGTTCTTCGGGTGTATAAAGTTCCAGGCGAAGAAGAACGCCAAAACGGTCACGCAAAGGTGCGGTAAGTTGACCTGCTCGGGTTGTCGCCCCGATAAGAGTGAATTTTTCCAGGGGAATTCTGATGCTGCGTGCAGAAGGTCCGCTGCCGATTATAATATCAAGTGCATAGTCTTCCATGGCAGGATAAAGAACTTCCTCTATTGAGCGTGAAAGACGGTGTATTTCATCTATGAAAAGCACATCCCCTTGCTGAAGCCCCGAAAGCAGTGCCGCAAGGTCGCCTTGCTTTTCAATTGCAGGACCGGATGTTATTTTAATGTTAACCCCCAGTTCAGAGGCAATAATTGCCGACAGAGTAGTTTTTCCGAGACCGGGAGGACCGTAAAGCAAAACATGGTCCAGAGGTTCACCTCTTGTTTTTGCGGCCTCAATGTATATTTTCAGACTTTCTTTTGCCTTTTCCTGACCGATATATTCTTCAAAGTTTAAAGGACGCAGGGAGTTATCGGAAAGAGTGGCTTCTTTGTCGTATTCAGTTTCCGCGGGAGTAACTATGCGTTGCTCAAAAAAATCGTCATCGTATTCGTATTTTTTTTCCATAACTACCTCATAAGTTTCTTGAGAGCAAGTCGTATCATATCTTCAAGAGCCGTGCCTGAGGGAATGCCGTCCAGGGCGTCATAGGCTTCTTTCCGTGTGTATCCTAAAACCATAAGAGCATCCGCTGCAGCAGAAATATCATCGCTTGAAACGGAGGAAGATGATACAGAAGAAATTGACGGAGTTTTTTGCGATGACGCGGACTTCTTCATTTTGTCATGCAGTTCCAGAATAATTTTCTGTGCCGTTTTAAGACCTATACCTTGTGCTGTGCTGATAGCCTTAGGGTCATTTGCTATTACTGCCATTGCAAAGCGTTCGGGTGAAAGTTCCGAAAGAATAGCCATGGCCGCTTTCGGACCGACTCCCGAAACAGTTATAAGCATACGGAACATACGACATTCCTCGATGTCGTAAAATCCGAACAATTCGGTGGAGTCTTCGCGGGGAACAAGATGTGTGTAAAGTTTTACATTCCCGTCGGAATTGAGAAGTTTTCCGACAGTTTTATCGCTTACCGTCATCTGATAACCTATTCCGTTGTTGTCAATTACCGCTATTCCTGACGAGGCAAGAACTAAAGTTCCGCTTATATAGTAGTACATTATTTTCCTCCGGTTCTTTTTGTTGGATTTATGGAATTATATCCGAATAATTTTGATGATGCGTTGTGAGAGTGGCATATTGCAAGAGCAAGAGCGTCGGCTGCATCATCGGGCTTAGGTATAGCGGGAAGAGAAAGAATGGTTTTGGTCATTTCCATAACCTGATGCTTTTCAGCCCGTCCGTACCCTACAACTGCCTGTTTTACCTGAAGTGGAGTATACTCGGAAACCGGGATACCTGCCCGTTCTGCCGAAAGTAAGGCAACTCCCCGTGCCTGAGCAACATTTATGGCGGTTTTCTGATTGGTGTTAAAAAAAAGTTCTTCTATTGCCATGGCTTCGGGAGAATATGTTTTTATTATGCGGTTAAGTTTATCGTAAATAAGAGCCAGTCTTCGCTCAACCCGCTCACCGGCAGGTGTTGTTATGACTCCGCATGTAATGTAATTAAACGAGTTGCCGAAGAAATTTACAATTCCATACCCCATGGTAGCAATTCCGGGGTCAATACCCAAAATAATCATTGAAAAATCAATCTCCGATAAAAAATATATATCTGTAATCGGGCTTGTAAGCCGGGTTCTGTACTGTTCAAAGCGAACAGTGACGGTCATCTATCTCGACCGTATGTTGCCATACGGCTCTAGCCACTTGAGGGAACTGTCAGGCTGACATAATGTTCCACTGTGTTGCTTCAGATAGGGTTTACAGGGCAATACAGTCGCCTGTACGCCGGTGAGCTCTTACCTCGCCTTTCCATCCTTACCTCAAAAAGAGGCGGTATATTTCTGTTGCACTGTCCCGGAAGTCGCCTTCGGCGGGCGTTACCCGCTATCCTGCCATGTGAAGCCCGGACTTTCCTCACGAGATGTTCTCGCGCGACCGTCCCGCCCGGTTACGGATATATCAACTAATATTATATACTATTATTCCATATTTGTCAAATATTTTTATAGAATATATTGATTATTTTACACAGTCGGAGTATAATATAATATATTATTTATTGTGTTGGAGAAAATATGACAAGACAAAAATACACTTTTGATGACTTCAAGAAAAAAATCCGTGGTAAAAAAGTCGGTATTGCAGGCTTGGGAATAAGCAACAGACCGCTGATAGACCTTTTGTATGAAGCGGGTGCAATACTCACATTAAGGGATAAAAAAGAGCCTGAACAGGAACTTACGGAAAAAATCAAAAAATACGGATTAAAACATTACTTTGGTGACGGGTATCTTGAAAACATTGAGGAAGAGATACTTATAAAATCTCCCGGAATGCGTCCTGACCTTCCGCAGTTTGATAATGTTCCTGTAGTTACCAATGAAATGCAGTTGTTTTTTGATGTATGTCCTGCCAGAATCATTGCAGTGACAGGAAGCGACGGTAAGACTACCACCACTACACTTGTTTCAGAATTTCTTAAGGATGCCGGATATAAAGTGTGGCTTGGCGGAAACATAGGAAATCCATTGTTCTGCCAAAGCGGAAATATATCCGAAAATGATATTGTTGTATTGGAACTTTCAAGTTTTCAGCTTATGTCTTTAACATCATCTCCGGAATTTTGCGTTATCACCAATATTTCACCCAACCATCTGGACTGGCACAGGGATTTCGATGAATATGTAGAAGCAAAGAAAAACATATACAGATTTACTCAGGACAGCACGGTGGTTGTAAATAATGACAACGATATTACAAGAAAAATAGGGGATGAAATCGAACAAAACCGTGTGAGAAGATTTTCAAGGCTGTCAGATGTTCGTGACGGTGTTATTTACCTGAACGGAGAAAAAATCATTGATAAGAGCGACATATTTATTCCCGGTGAACATAATGTAGAAAATTTCCAGGCAGCCATAGCGGTTACAGCAGATTTTGTTTCCTCCGAAAATGTAAAAAAGGTTGCAAATACATTTGGCGGTGTGGCGCACAGGTGCGAGTTTGTTCGTGAAAAAGACGGGGTAAAATATTTTAACAGTTCAATCGACAGCAGCCCGTCAAGAACACTTGCGGCAGTAAAAATTTTTGAAGAAAAAATAATAGCCATCTGCGGCGGTTATGATAAAAATCTTGACTATGACCCGCTTGGGGAAGTTTTTGCGCAAAGGCTGAAAGCACTCATACTGACAGGCGCAACCTCTGAAAAAATATTCCGTTCCGTAAATAAAGTTCCTCACGATTACCCCATATTTTTTGAGGACAATCTGGCGGATGCGGTGCAACGGGCAAAAAAAGAGGCAACAGCGGGAGATGTAGTTGTTCTGACTCCTGCAAGTGCAAGTTTTGATGCCTTTAAAAACTTTGAACATCGCGGAAATTATTTTAAAGAACAGGTCAATTTACTTTAAGAAAGGGAACAAAGTGAATATCGAAAAATCACTCAGACTTATAGCGGGTACTCCGTCTGTTTCAGGATATGAATATTTGCTTCATGAGGGGATATTTTCTCTTTGCAAAGGCGTTTTTGACAGTGTTGTATCTCTTAAAGACAACAGTGTGTTGGCAGTTAAAAAATGCGGCAGAGAAAATGCTCCCAAAATTCTGTTGAATGCACATATAGACCAAATTGGAATGTATGTTACCGCAGTGCATGAAGGCGGTTTTTTAAGTGTCGTGAATATAGGCGGAATTGATACTAATATTCTCTATGCATCACAGGTTACCGTGTATGGAAAGAAGACAATAAAAGGCGTGTTTGTTTCGACTCCGCCTCATCTTTCCGGTGACAGGGATGCTAAACTTGAAAAAATTTCAGATTTTCTGATTGATACCGGACTTACGGAAGAAGAACTCAAAGATATAGTGGAAACAGGCACTCCCGTAGTACTTGACGGGGCACTTGATTTGTTGCAGAATAATATGATTTCTTCCGGTAGTATGGATGACAGAATATGCATGATTGCAATCATCAAAGCGGTCTCAATGATACCGCCTGCGGAACAGAAATATGATATATATGCTCTTTTTTCGTCACAGGAGGAAGTAACTTCTCTGGGTGCTTCCACAGGTGTATACGAAATTGAACCGGATATGGCACTGGTTGTAGATGTTGGACATGCGAATATGAAAGGCATTGATAAAATAGGCTCACTCAAATATAAAAAAGGTCCTGCGGTTTCTTTTTCCGCAACAACCTCCCGGAAATTATCGGAGGCAATATGCAGGTGTGCCGAGGTAAATAATATACCGTATCAGAGAGTAAGCGAAGCAAACAATACAGGTACAGATGCACATAATATACAGATAGCCCTTGAAGGGATACCTGCCACGGTGCTGTCTTTACCGCTTCGCAATATGCATACACCCTGTGAAATTATTTCACTGGAAGACTGTGACAATATGGCGGCACTGATATCAGCATTTGTTGCCGATGGTACTTATCGCGGTGAGGAGGTGTGTATAGTTGGCAAATCTTGAACTGCTTGAAAAACTTTGTAACGCCTCGGGTGTATCGGGCAACGATGATGAAGTCAAAGATATAATTATAAACGAAATCAGAAATTACTGTGACCGGTTGTATATTGACCGTGTAGGAAACCTGATTGGGCTGAAAAAAGGCAGAAAGGTTTCTAAAAACCGTATTATGATTTGTGCACACACTGACGAAGTGGGACTTATGATAACGGGTATTCTGAAAGACGGAACACTTACTTTTGAAGCCGTTGGGGGTATTGACTGTCGTGTTTTGAGTGCAAAAAGAGTTATGATAGGAAAAATCCCCGGAATTATATGTTCCAAACCCATTCACTGTAAAACTGCCGAGGAACGAAAAATACCCGTTCCGACTAAAAATCTTGTGATAGATATAGGTACCGAATCAAGAAAAGAAACCCAAGAACTTGTTAAAATAGGGGATACGGCTACTTTCAGGTCGGAGTTTATCAGATTGGGTGAAAATAAAATAAAAGCCAAGGCACTTGACGACCGTCTCGGTTGTTATATAATGTGCAATATTCTGAAGAAAGATTTGGAATATGACACATATTTTGCATTTACACAGTGCGAAGAGGTGGGTTGCAGAGGCGCTGTAAGTGCGGCTATGTCGATAAAACCAGATATAGGCATTGTTCTTGAAACTACAACTGCAGCGGATATATACGGAGTTTCGGGCGACAGAACTGTCTGTGAGCAGAACGGCGGTGCGGTTGTCTCCATAATAGACGGCAGCACTATTTACGACAGAACTCTGTATAAGGTTGCTGTTGAATGTGCAAAAAAGAACAATATAAAAATCCAAACCAAAAAATATGTCTCCGGCGGAAACGACGCAAGGTCGCTTCAACGCACGGCAGGGGGCGCAAAAGTAACTGCAATCTCACTTCCGTGTCGTTATTTGCATACTCCGTCGTGTGTGGGAGATATGCGTGATGCGGAACAGATGGAGAAACTTTGTTTTAAATTAATACAGGAATACGGAGATTTAGATATATGAAATCCGAAAAACTTATTGAAAAACTCACCTCGGAAATTTCTGTTTCGGGTGCAGAGTATGGTAAAGACAGTTTTATTTACAGTGAAATTTCAAAATACACCGACACCGTAACAATTGACCCTATGGGAAACATAATTGCTTTGAAAAAGTCAGAAAAGGCGGATGCAAAGAAGTTCATGCTGGCGGCTCATATGGACGAAATCGGCTTTTTAGTGCATTATATAGACGAAAAAGGACGGGTAAGGGTAAGCGGAATCGGAGGTATAAATTCTGTTTCTTCCGCTTATACAAATGTTGTTTTTGAAAACGGTATCAAGGGTGTTCTTGTTGCAGAAGAAAACACCAAGAATGCAGATTTAAGTGTGAAAAAACTCTATGTCGATATAGGTACCAAAAGCAGAAAAGAAGCCGAAAAACTTGTTTCTGTGGGGATGAGATGCACTATGGTGCCCAATTTTACAAAACTTTACGGAGGCAAAATATCTTCTCATGCCTTAGACGATAAGGTGGGTTGTGCACTGCTTATTGAAGCGGCGCAGAGGGTAGAGAACAGTCCCTACGATGTATATTATGTGTTTACAAGTCAGGAAGAAGTGGGACTTCGCGGTTCTGCAACAGCAGCATTCTCGGTTGCTCCCGATTACGGTATAGCAGTAGATGTTACAGATACCGGTGATGTTCCGGGATGCGACCCTATGGAAGTGATGATGGGTAAGGGTGCGGCAATTAAAATAAAAGATTCTTCTGCAATATGTTCGGTAAAAATGGTGGAATATCTTAAAAGGATTGCCACGGAAAACAAAATACCTCACCAACTTGAAATACTTCTTGCGGGCGGAACAGACACAAGGTCTCTTCTTATGACGGGAAGGGGAGCGGTTGCCGGTGCAATTTCGGTTCCGACGCGTTATATTCACAGTAATGTTGAAACAATAGACATGAAAGATTATAATGCCTGCTTAAAACTTCTTGTTTGTGCTTTGGAGGGAAATATAGATGCTTGAAAAAATAAAATTACTGGAGAAAAAATATTCGGAGCAATACAAAAGAATAGATGAAATTGCATTTGAAAATCAGGTTAAAGTCATGAATGCATTCCGTAAACACAGGGTAAGTGATGCCATGTTTACCCTTTCAAGCGGATACGGTTACGGAGATTTGGGCAGGGATGTTGCCGACCTTTTGTACGCTGATGTTTTTGAGTGCGAAAGTGCTTTTGTAAGGCATAATATTGTAAGTGGTACGCATGCTCTTACGATAGCCTTGTTCGGACTCTTACGACCGGGAGATACGATGCTTTCAGTTGGCGGAAAACCGTATGATACACTGGATGAAGTAATAGGATTTTCCGGACAAGAAGGCAATGGCTCGCTTAAGGATTTCGGCATTTCTTATGACCAGGTTGAACTTAAAGAGGGTAAGATTGATTTTGAGGCCGTAAAAGAAAAAATGACACCCCGGACAAAAGTGGTGTATATACAGCGTTCAAAAGGATATTCTACAAGAAGAACACTCTCAAGTGCAGAAATAGGAGAACTTGTAAAGTTTGTAAAGAGTATTGGAAACGCCTATGTAGTGGTGGATAACTGCTACGGAGAGTTTGTAGAAACTCACGAACCTACATATTATGGCGCGGACATATGTGTGGGTTCGCTCATAAAAAATCCCGGGGGAGGTATGGCTGAGTCGGGAGGGTACATAGCAGGAACAAAAAAAGCGGTGGAACTGTGTTCCTACCGTCTGACATCGCCCGGAATAGGTATCGAATGCGGAGCATCTCTGGGACAGAGCAAAAACATTATAAAGGGACTGTTTTATGCCCCGCATACTACAGCCCAGGCACTAAAAACCGCTGTTTTGGCAGCAGGTCTTTTTAAGGATATGGGATTTAAGGTTAATCCGATGCCTGATGAACAAAGGTTTGATATAATACAGACTGTGTCGCTTGATTCACCGGAGCAGATATGTGCATTCTGCCGTGGAATACAGAAAGGCTCTCCTGTTGACAGTCATGTTACTCCCGAACCATGGGATATGCCCGGGTATTCGTCACAGGTTATAATGGCTGCGGGAACATTTGTCCAGGGGGCATCAATCGAACTTTCTGCAGATGCACCTATCCGTGAGCCGTATACGGTGTATTTACAGGGCGGTCTTACTTATGAGAGCGGAAAAATAGGACTTATTGAAGCCGCAAAATCTGTAAAGGAAAAAATGCCCGGATAGACAATAAAATGAAAAAACGATTGTATAACAAGTATATACCGTTGTCACCGTTCTCTGCCTGAATTTTTTTAATGTTCGGTATTGTCTTTGTGATGATTATACGGATGTTACATACCTTAACGGAAAAAAATCCCCCTTTACTTTTCAGTTCGGTAGAGGGGGATTTCGTTTTTGTAAGCGCATATTAAAATGTTGCTTAAAAAATCACAAACATATGGAAACTGTCTTGACTCTGGATATGTTAAGCGTAGTAGTCCCAGCCGTTAATATTTCCCGCTGTAATAAAATAGTCGTAGTTTACTGATGTGAATCCGTCATTTGAATGGAAGTCAACCACAACCAGTTTGACTTTCATTTTTTCTTCTATAATGCTTTTTATGTAAACCGCCGCTGTCTGACCGCATTCCACACCGTCTTTTAATTCAGACAGCCCCGAAAGATTTGGTGCCAATTCAATAAAAATACCATAACTTTCCACGCTCCGTACAATGCCTGCAACTGTTTGACCGACTTGAAACCTGGCGATATTTTCACGCCATGTCCCCAGAAGTTCCTTGTGTGTGAGGGCAATTTTAATAAGATTTCCGTTCTGCTCTGCCGAACGGACTGCAACTTTGATGTGTTGCCCGATGCGAAAGCGGTCACGGGGGTGGGAGATTCGGGAGACCGAAATGCAGTCAATTGACAGGAGCGAAGCAATTCCGCAGCCTATATCACAAAAAGCACCGAAATTTTCAAAATGAGTTACTTTCGCATCTATAACATCACCAATATTTAAGTGTGAAAGATATTGTTCAACACATTTTTTTTGTGCTTTCCGGCGAGACAGCAGCAAAGAACTGCCGTTTATCCGGTCTATTACGAAACATACTGATTTTCCAACGCGGGTTATTGCAGCAATCTCTTTACAGGGGGTGTCATCAGGGGTCAGTGCGACTTCTTCATACGGAATAATTGCATTGTATCCGGGAATGTCAATCCTGAGATTAAAATCATTATCGCACATTGTTGCACGCGCTTCCAGAATAATACCGTTTGACATGGCGTATTCCAATCCCTGAAGCGAGGATAAATACTCTTTGTTGGTACTGGTTGCAGAATTATAGCCTTCTGGCATGAAATTATACATTTTATTTTAACCTGTTTCCTTTCCGTATTTTTTATAAAGACATATGTCAGGTTTCCGACTATTGAATTATATTTTAATTTTATGACAAATATTCCCCCTGAAGCATAAAATAAAGTAACACGAAAGTGTTTAATTTTATTAAGGAGGAAACAAAAATGAATGACAGAAATTGCGGTGACACAAGAACCGCTTGTTCGGCAGATAATATAGGCGATGTCTGCTGTATAGATACTTATAAGATATTTGATTCCTGCCGTGATCAACTTTGTCTTGAGGACTTAAAAGTTCTCTTGACCGACGGCGGACAGGAAATTCTTAATGCATCCTCGGAAATCCGTATTAAAAATGTCAAGGTTGCGTGGGTTAAGATAAATACTGAGGAAATGCCGTTCAACAGAGGCTACTATCAGATAAAGATACGCTATTATTTTTATATAGTTCTTGAGGGCTGTGTTAACGGAACACCCAGAGAATTTTCGGGTATCGCTTCTTACGACCAGACTTCAGTGCTTTGCGGAGGCGAATGCAATGTATCCACCTTCCGTTCCGATGTGAACTCGGTATTTTGCGGCGGTCCGATTTTTAACAGCGGATGCTCTGCAGGTCACCACCCTCAGATTGTCCTGGATGTTGCAGACCCTATAGTTCTCAATCTCAAGGTTAAGGAAAAATGTCCCTGTAACTTCGGATACTGTGTAGGTGCGGGAGAAGAATTGCCCGAACAGGTCAGCTGCTGTTTTGACAGTAATATTGTTGAGCATAATGATTCCAAGGCAGTATTTGTAAGTATTGGTATATTCGCACTTATCCGTTTGCAGCGTGCAACCCAGATTATTGTGCCTGCGGGAGATTACTGTGTACCCGATAAACAGTGTTCCGGCGGTGCAACATTTGATGATGCATGTTCTCTTTTCCGTGCAATGAGTTTTCCTGTTGAGGAATTTTTCCCTAAAGAAGATTGCGGAAATTGCGGTTGCGGATGCACTTCTGGTACAGGCAAAACCATTGACCCCAAGGAATACAGATGATAACCGACAACAGGATATTTTATAATAATCGGCGGTGATTTCACCGCCGATTGTTGTGGTTGTTATATTGACAAATTTGACGGATTGAAGTATAATTAAAGTGATGTAAATTGGAATGGAGATAGTTGTATGGATATTATCAAAAAACTGACCGAAGAATTAAAAATTCAGCAGTATCAGACTGAAAACGCGGTGAAACTTCTTGATGAAGGTAACACCGTGCCGTTTATTGCGCGTTACAGAAAAGAAGTTACAGGCTCCCTTGACGACCAGGTATTACGCGACCTTTCCGACCGTCTTAATTATCTGCGTAATCTTGAAAAACGCAAGGAAGAAGTTCGGTGTTCCATAGAAGAACAGGGCAAACTCACGGACGAGATAGTTTCTGCACTTGAGTCTGCCCAGACCATTACTGAGGTTGAGGATATTTACCGCCCATATAAACCCCACAGAAAAACACGGGCTTCTGTTGCCAGAGAAAAAGGTCTTGAGCCTCTTGCGGAAATTATTTTTGCCCAGGAACTCAAAACAGGGGATATAAACCTTTTGGCATCCGGGTATCTCAATGAGGAAAAAGGTGTTAACAGTGTTGACGATGCGATATCCGGTGCACTTGATATTATCGCGGAAAATGTTTCGGACAATGCAGAATTCCGTAAAGAAATACGCCGTATGACATTCCGTTATGGTGTGATAAAAAGCAGGAATACCAAGGAAGAAGACTCGGTTTACTCCATGTACTATGATTACTCCGAGGCAGTGGCAAAAATCCCGGGTCATCGTATACTTGCAATGAATCGCGGTGAAAAAGAAGAGTATCTTAAGGTCACTCTCGAGATGGATGAGTATATGATACTCAATTATCTTTACAACAAAAACATTCTTGGCAAGTCTATTTTCGAAAAATATGTAGAATCTGCCGTGAATGACGCATACACACGACTTATCAAGCCGTCAATAGAAAGAGAGATACGCTCCGATATATTTGAATCGGCTTGTGAAAGTGCAATGGTGGTGTTTGGCGACAATTTGCACAATCTTCTTATGCAGGCGCCTATAAAAGGCAAGACAGTTATCGGTCTTGACCCGGGCTATCGTACCGGATGTAAGGTTGCGGTAGTGGATAAAACAGGAAAGGTTCTTGATACATCGGTTATTTACCCTGCAAAGCCATATGAAAAAATTGAAGAGGCCGAAAAAATAATCTTGAGAATGATTGAAAAACACGGCGTTGATATTTTTGCGATAGGAAACGGTACGGCATCCAAGGAAACAGAAATTTTTGTGGCAAATCTTATAAAAAACAATTCGCTGAACTTAAAGTATATGATGGTGTCTGAAGCGGGAGCGTCGGTTTATTCCGCATCCAAACTTGCGGCCGAGGAGTTCCCGGATTTTGATGTTACCCAGAGAAGCGCGGTTTCCATTGCGCGTCGTATGCAGGACCCTCTTGCCGAACTTGTAAAAATAGAACCTAAGGCAATAGGAGTAGGACAGTATCAGCATGATATGAAGCCTGCAAGACTCACTGATGTACTGGGAGGAGTGGTGGAGGATTGCGTTAATGCGGTTGGAGTTGACCTTAACACTGCGAGTCACTCTCTTCTTTCCTATGTGGCGGGAATTAATGCGACCTCGGCAAAAAATATAGTTAAATACCGTGAGGAAAACGGAGAATTTTCCTCTGTAAAAGAAGTGAAGAAAGTTCCCAAAATCGGTGCGAAAGCATTTGAACAGTGTGCCGGATTTTTGCGTATTCCTTTTGGAAAAAATCCGCTTGATAATACCGGAGTCCATCCCGAATCTTATGATGCGGCACTTAACCTTCTTGATTTCTTCGGCTATACCGATAAGGATGTTGCACAAAACGGAGTTTCGGGGCTTATGGAAAAAGCAGAGAAGGAAGGGATTTCCGAAATTGCAGAAAAACTTGGCGTGGGTGTGCCGACTTTAAAGGATATAATAAAAGAACTGGAAAAGCCGGGACGGGATATACGCGATGACTTTGCACAGCCGATACTCAGAGATGATATACTTGATATGGAGGACCTTAAAGAAGGTATGGAACTTGTGGGAACTGTCAGAAATGTGTGCGATTTCGGTGCCTTTGTTGATATAGGTGTTCATCAGGACGGATTGGTACACATATCCCAGATAACCGAGAAATATATAAAACATCCCGGTGAAGTGCTGTCCGTGGGAGATGTTGTAAATGTAAAAGTACTGGCGGTTGACCTTGGCAAAAAAAGAATATCTCTGACAATGAAAAAATAATACAAATATATGGGATTATTTTGTTTAAAATGTATAAAACCGTGTCAAAAACCAGTAAATTATACTCAAAAAAACTATAAAAACAGGCTAAATTTAATTGTTGTGACATAATTTGTGCATTGTATACAAAATGAACACTAAAAGTTTGTGGGTAAAAACACTTTAAAAATTTATTGTTTTCTGTTAAAATATAGACATGAAAGTTTGTATAAGTTAAAACGGTGCTCCGTTTGGCTATATAAGGAGGATTATTAATGGCAAGTGTATCATTAAAGCATATTTTCAAAAAATATCCCGGTGGAGTAACCGCGGTAAGCGATTTCTGCCTGGAAATTAAGGACAAGGAATTTGTTATTCTTGTTGGTCCTTCAGGTTGCGGTAAATCCACAACCCTTCGTATGATAGCAGGACTTGAAGAAATTTCCGAAGGTGAATTGTTTATCGGCGACCGCCTGGTAAACGATGTAGCACCTAAGGACAGAGATATTGCGATGGTGTTCCAGAACTATGCGCTTTATCCTCATATGACCGTGTTTGAAAACATGGCATTCGGATTAAAACTCCGCAAAACTCCTAAGGAAGAAATTAAGAGAAGAGTTGAAGAAGCAGCGCGTATTCTTGATATCGCACACCTTCTCGACAGACGCCCGAAGGCTCTTTCCGGTGGTCAGAGACAGCGTGTTGCATTAGGTCGTGCCATAGTTCGTGAACCGAAGGTATTCCTTCTTGACGAACCGCTTTCCAACCTTGATGCTAAACTTCGTGCACAGATGAGAACAGAGCTTACAAAACTTCACAAGCGTCTTGAAACAACCTTTATCTATGTAACACACGACCAGGTAGAGGCTATGACAATGGCTTCCCGTATCGTTGTTATGAAAGACGGTCTTATTCAGCAGGTTGATACACCTCAAAATCTTTACGATAAACCCGTTAATATCTTTGTTGCAGGATTTATCGGTACACCTCAAATGAACTTTATTAACTCTACACTTGTTAAGAAGGGTGAAGACTACTTTGTTAAATACGGCGAAGTAGAACTGAAACTTCCTGCAGAAAAGGCTGCAGTTGCCGAGTTGGCAAACTATGTTGGCAAGGAAGTTATTATGGGTGTTCGTCCTGAATGTATCCATGATGAGCCTATGTATCTCTCCTCTCTCTCTGAGTGGGTTATTGATGCAGATGTTGAAATCACCGAACTTATGGGTGCGGAAATTCACTTGTACCTTACTTCACAGGAACAGAACATTGTTTCCCGTGTTTCTTCTCGCTCCAAGGCAAAATCCGGTGATACTATCAAAGTTGCTATTGATATGTCCCGTATTCATATTTTTGACAAAGACACTGAAAAGTGCATTGTGTTCTAATATTATAACATACATAAAACTGACATTGCGAAAGCAATGTCAGTTTTTGTTATACAACAACCCCTATGTTCTCAGACAAGAGAACATAGGGGTTGTCTTAATTGTCGCTGAATATAGTATCGTTGTTTTCTTGTTCCGGCTCATTTTTATCTGCGTAGTAAGGGTCAATCATATATTTCTTAATTCCCGGATATGCTGTATATGAGGCTATAAAGGTCACTAAAGAAACCGTGAACATAAAGGGTATAATTGCACCTAAAGGCGGGAAATAAGCAAGAATAAAGTAATTAAGTGCTACAGCGGCCGCAATTCCGATAAGACCGACAATATTTCTTTTTACGCAAAGGAATGTGAATATGAATGAGTTCTTGAGAATTTTTGGTATGCTCAGGTTGAAAGTAACCAGAATGGTATACATATAAAAACGCATTATAAAATATATCAGACCTAAAAGCAGAGCAATCCAGAACATAACATCTGTAATAAAATTTATTCCTGTGTTATACCGGAAGAAAACAACATCATACGAAATGACTGCTGATACCAGAATGTCAATTACTCCCAAAATCATTGCCTGAGAGAAATTCTTTTTTATGGTTGATTTGTAGTCCTCCCAAATGTATGCGTGTTCTTCACGGGCAAAATTACGAAGAATATAAGCAATTCCGCTGTTTGCAAGACCAAAAGTGAGAACAGTCAGTAAACCGCACCATATAAGTATATTTGATACTGTTCCGGGATAGGAAGACTCCATAAGTCTTCCGAATTTTTCAAATCCCAAAATAGAAGCGGATGCCGGCGTGTTCCCGGTATGCATCAGAACTGAATGTATTTGCTGATACATTGGTCCTGCGGGTGTACTGAACGCAATATTGAAATTTCCCGAAAGACCTAACAGGAAAAGGAAGAAGGGAAAGTTAAAAACAAAATACAAAATATTAAGACTGCAGAGTTTCCAGAATTTCCGTATATAAATTTTAAAAAAATTAGCCAGTGAAAAATCCTGTTTTACCGAACTCTTCTTAACACCTTTCCCGGGTTTTGTGTAATCATAAAATTTAAATTTTGCCATTTCATATCCTCTTTTTTTTTACTTGTTTTTATATTCTGAACATTATACATTGTGCAATGCATAATAAAAGCAATAAACATGCAAACATACTAAACCACACAATGTACTTTGCCATAAAAATGTAATCCAGTTTTTTTGTCAGGGGAACAGTACCTGTATAAACAGTTACAGAAACACTTGAAACGTAAGAGAGATACCATAAATATATCCAGTTGGTACACAGTTTTATGAATATCATTGTAATTGCGAAAAAGAGTTTGTAATCTGAAAGCAGTGTGTAAATATCCAGTGAATAAATAATGCCTAAAACACTGCTGAATAAAGCGGAAAATATCGGTTCATAAATGGTAAGCCCCAAAAGAAACGCAACGCAGACTGGTAAAAGATTTTCCGCCCAGAATTTTAAAAGACTTGGTAAAAAATCTCCGCCGGTATCACAAACACGCAGAATATAATTCAAAAAACTAAAATTTGAAGGGAAAAATAACGAGAACAATCCAAAAAATAAAAATAGTAAGAAATTTATACCAAAAGAAACACGGTACAGTTTAAGAGTATTTAAAGTTTCATTTTTACGCACATATCATCACCCATTCAATAATATGTCAGTGTGATGTTATGTATTCAAAAATCAGTTGTTTTCTATCTCCTCGGCAATTTCCTCTGCACGATTTGTACATTGTTGCATTGCACGGGCTACAATACCGCAAAAATCATCGTCTTCAAAACTCTGCAGAGCAGCAAGAGTTGTACCGTTGGGAGATGCTACCATTTTAATGAGTTGGTCGGGTGTAAGTGAACTTTGTTCCATCATTTTTGCCGAGCCGATTATTGTCTGTATAATCAAAGGAAGTATGTCATCCTGAATTCCCTGCGCCAGTGCACCGTTGCACATTGCTTTTGCCAACAGGTACACATAAGCGGGAGAAGAACCGTTTACGGCAATTATTTTGTTCATCGTATCTTCTTCAAGTTTTTTGCATACGCCAAGTGAAGAAAAAATATCCGCAACATTTGAAAAAGTGTCGTCATTTGCAAATTCATTTTTGCAAATTGCACTTGCTCCTTCACCTATAAGCAGGGGAGTATTGGGCATTACTCGAATTACCGCGGTTTTTACCGAAAGTTTTCTGCATATAAATGAAGTTGATATACCTGCCGCAATTGAAATAAAAACCTTTTTTTCAATAAGTTCTTTCGGAACGGAACAAGATATTTCCTCAAGTACATCGGTGTATATTTGAGGCTTTACACAGAGGAAAATCATGTCGCTTTCGATACACAAATCTTTTATACTCTCCGAAGGTGTCAAATTAAACTTTTTGTATTTGTCGGTATCCTTGTCATATATTTTAATATCTTTTTCTGAATATAATCCTTTATTTAAAATACCCGTAATAATGGCGGATGCCATATTTCCCACGCCAATAAATCCTAACATCTGTTATTCTCCTATCATTTTTCGGAAATCACTCTCGTCTATAACCGGAATACCCAGTTTGGTGGCTTTCTCAAGTTTGGAACCTGCGTTTTCACCGCACAGAACAAAGTCGGTGTTTTTTGAAACGCTTGAAGAGACTTTTCCGCCGTTGTCTTCAATCAGTTTTTCCGCTTCTGAACGCTTGAGGGAGGGCAGAGTTCCCGTCACAACAAAAGTTTTACCATCAAGCACAGTTGACTGTGCTGTATTGATAAATCTGGTATTTATACCAAGGAGGGTGATTTTATTTATAATATTTATATTGCTTTCAACCTTAAAGTAGTTCACTATATTTTGTGCTGTGATTTCTCCAATATCATCAATGGCGGTAAGTTGCTCTATGGTGGCAGTGCTTATTTTTTCCAATGTTTCAAAATGTTTTGCAAGAACCGCCGCCGCTTTTTCGCCTACCTGACGGATACCCAGTCCGAAAAGAAGTTTCGAAAGACAGTTCTGCTTTGATTTTTCTATAGCACTTAAAAGATTTTGAGCGGATTTTTTTCCGAATCTTTCAAGATTTGACAGTACATTTTCATCAAGTGTATACAAATCCGTAATATCGGAAATGATTTTGTTTTCACAAAGAGACATCACAATTGCTTCTCCAAGACCATCTATGTTCATAGCATCACGGGAGGCAAAATGAATTATATTTCGTATGAGTTGAGCAGGGCAGGAGGTGTTTGTACAGCGGATTTGAGCAACATCAGGGTCGGAGAACACCGGCTCATTGCAAGACGGACACACTGACGGAAATTCAAATGGGACAGAGCACGAAGGTCGCTTTGATAAATTAACAGAAAGCACCTCCGGAATAATCTCTCCGGCCTTTCTTACCCGCACTACATCGCCTATACGAATGTCTTTTTCGGAAATAAAATCTTTGTTATGAAGTGTTGCACGGGAAACTGTTGTACCTGCAAGTCGTACAGGCTCCAGAATTGCCTGAGGAGTTAGAACGCCTGTCCGTCCTACCTGAACTGCAATGTTAGAAAGCAGTGTTTCCTTCTCTTCTGGCGGATATTTATATGCCGTTGCCCATTTTGGAGTGTTTGTAAGTTCGCCAAGTTGAGAACGCAGACCGAAGTCATTTACTTTGATTACTGCGCCGTCTATATCAAATAATAAATTGTCGCGATTTTCTCCACGGTTCAATATGTCGGAATAAATATCATCATATGAAGTGAAAACACGATAATCCGGCGAAACTTTAAAACCGAGTTCCTTAAGCAATTCCAAGGACTGGGTATGTGAAAACAAATCAATGCCTTCGCAATATTCAACATTAAACACAAAAATGTCAAGTTTGCGTTGTGCAGTGATTTTTGAATCTAACTGACGCAATGAACCTGCAGCAGCGTTCCTGGGATTTGCGAAAAGTGCCTCACCGTTCAATTCCCTGTGTGCATTAAGCGACTCAAAGACCTTTTTAGGCATAAATACTTCGCCGCGAACTTCAAGATAGGGGATGGGTCGGGTTAATTCCAGTGGAATGGAAGGAATTGTTTTCAGATTTTCTGTTATATTCTCGCCGACAACACCGTCGCCTCTGGTTGAACCGCGAACAAATATACCATTTTCGTATTCCAAAAGCACTGAAAGACCGTCAATTTTGTACTCAACAACAAGTTCGCAGGAAGTGTTATGAAGTTTTAAAACAAAATCTCTCAACTCATCATACGAAAAAACATTTGAAAGGCTTAACATAGGTTTGCGGTGTGTTACCTTTTCAAATTTGTCAAGCGCAATACCGCCCACACGCTTGGTAGGGGATGAGGGGCTGTCAAACTGAGGGTATTCCTCCTCAAGTCTTTTTAGCTGATGAAATAAATTATCATACTCAAAATCCGATATTTCCGGCATATCGTCAACATAGTATTTTTTACTGTGGTAATTGAGTAAATTCCGCAGTTCCTGTATTTTAGAAAGTATATTATCCATATTAAATCCCCATAAGTCTGTTATGTTTCAGTATAGCATAGATTGGGTACAATTTCAATATTATTATATTAACTTTTGAGAACATGGCAGGAATATCATAACAGTATATTATAGTAGTATATCGGCATTGAACTCCAGCCGTGACATAAACTTCCGGCGTTGTCAAAATCGTTTGCACCATTCTCGGTTTCCCAGAATGATGTAGCACCCTGGCCCAGCATTTTTTTGTATTTTTTGCGTATATCGTCAAGAATATACTTTTTATATTTCTCTTTATCCGTTTTTAAAAGTGCATCATATTTGAAACAAATCATACTTAAGGATGATTTTATAAAATCACCGTCGGCAAGGCGGTCGCATATATGTTTTACCTCGTCTCCTGTAGATGCACCGCACAGTACTGCAAGGGCGTTTACTAATTCGTACAGTTTATTATTGTTGGCGTTGTTGATATAAAATCCGCCGTTTTGCTGAAAAACTTATTTCTGCATTCATCTCGTTTGCAATTTTTTGGTAATCGCTTTTTAATCCCGAAAGACTGTATAATTTGTCTAAGCAGGAAAGAGCGAGAGAACATAAACAGTTTAAAGCGGCATCTGCTGTCGGTGCTGACTCACTTCCCAGATTGCCGTTCAAGCCATCCACCCATTCATAAAAATTCCAGTGATGTTTGTCTGTAAAATTCTGAATAAGTCCGTCAACTCTGCGTTCTAAAAAGGCAGAAATTATAGATTCCATTTTAGGCAGAATTGATTTGAATAAGGTGATGTCACCGGAGTATACGGTGTATTCATAAACTTCTAAAAAGTAGAAAAAAGAAAATGACGGAATAGTAAGGTCAATTGAAGTGGGAAAACAAATAGATAAAAGGCGGTCTTTCCTGTTGTCCTGACTCATTAAATACAATACAGAACGGGAAAATCGAAACTCTTTGAAGGCATAATAACCGCATAAAATCTGATTTCCGCTGTCCATGGTATAAAGCGCCTGTTCACGCCAGGGACAGTCTTCGTAGTGGTCGTGCATACATAATTCCAATGTTCTTAGCGAGGTGTCATATATTTTTTGGTCGATAGGGTCCGGAAAATCCGCAGAAATTTTATTCAGCGGATACTGACATGGTAAAAGGGAAATAAATTCTATTTCAAGTTCTTCATCGGAATGAATTTCTATATATCTCAGGCCTAAACGCCTGAAATAATTGGTGTACTGATTCTCTCCGCTTTTTACTATGACTTCCACACTGAAATTCCGGTTGTCAATTTTCTGGCGTACTTTACCGTCAATAATGTGTTCGCCAAAGGCAATTTCAAGTTTCTGTTTTTTGGGGAAAATACTTTTAATGTAAGATACCCCACTTCTTCTTTGCAAATCCACTTTGCCTTTTCTGAAAAATGAGAATTATATAAAGCGATACTCATAAAACACTTTCACTTCCCGGTAAAATATATAGCATAATTAATTGCTGTTAAACAGAGACTAATTATGCTATATAAGTTTTTATTTAGAATTGTGTGTAATGAATCAGTTGTTTTCGGTATCTTCTTCGGGAGCGTCTTCGTTTTCCTGAATAGTATAACTTACTTCGTCATCTTCAAAATCCAGACCGTCAAATCCGTCTGTAAAGCAGCAATCAGAACAGTCGTCTTCGCAATCAAAACAAGCATCCATTTTGTCTATATGACGCTGTTTTTCGTTTTCAACATATTCAAGATAAAGCATCCATCCGCCAACAAGACCGCCTACAATACCGACGGTAAGAAAAGTTCCTGCAAGTTGCTTTTTATTTTTGCTCAAGAAAGAAATGAAAAGGATAAACATGGTGATTGACTGAACTACAAGTGTTATTCCGATGATAAGATTTGGTTTACGCATAATAAATCTCCTTTATTGTATAATTTTATGATTGGGCTTTTGATTTAAGAAACGCATTCATAAAGTCATCAAGTTCTCCGTCCATAACGGATGAAATGTCACCCACTTCGTAATTTGTGCGATTGTCTTTTACAAGGGTATAAGGCATAAATACATATGAACGGATTTGAGAACCCCATTCAATATTATTTTTAATGCCCTTTATATCTTCAATTTTTTCGAGATGTTCACGCTCTTTTATTTCGAGAAGTTTACTTTTGAGCATCTTCAGGGCAACTTCACGGTTTTGAACCTGACTGCGTTCGTTCTGGCAACCTACGACGATTCCCGTGGGAATATGGGTAATTCGAATTGCCGAGTCGGTTTTATTTACATGCTGACCGCCTGCACCACTGGCACGATGTGCTTCAACCTTGATTTCTTCTTCTTTGATTTCAATTTTTATTTCATCGTTGAACTCGGGTGCAACCTCAACCGAAGCAAAAGATGTATGGCGTCTTCCCGATGAATCAAAGGGTGAAACTCTTACAAGTCTGTGAACACCGCTCTCGCTTTTGGCATACCCGTATGCATACAACCCTTCCACAAGGAATGTTACACTTTTAATACCTGCTTCGTCACCGTCAAGATAGTCAAGAACTTTGACCTTAAAGCCTCTTTTTTCAGCCCACCGTGAGTACATACGATAAAGCATCTGTGCCCAGTCCTGAGCCTCAGTACCTCCTGCACCGGGATGTATGGCAATAATGGCGTTGTTGCGGTCGTACTCTCCGGAAAGAAGTATCTGTGTCCTCTGGTCTTCATAACTTTTTTTGATAAGTTTGATGTCTGACAGGATATCTTCGGTCATAGACTCGTCATCGTCTTCAGATGCAAGTTGGAGAAGTTCGCAAGTGTCATTGTAAAGAGTTTTAAGATTTATAAAACTTTCGTATTTGTCTTTTTGAATTTTTAATTCAACAAGAGTTTTCTGGGAATTTTGCGGGTCATCCCAGAATCCCTCTGATTGCACAGCCGATTCCAGTTCTTCAATTTTTAATTTTAAATTTTCAATATCCAACGAAACACCCAATTCATCAATTTTGTCACTGAGTTCATCAAGTGTCTGCTTGGACTGTTCTAATATGAGTATCAATGGTTTCTCCTTAAAAGTAAATAATTATCTCCATATATATTATATACTAAAATTTTAATATTGTAAAGAACTATTTTTGTATTTTTTTAAAAGAAATGAAAATTTTCTTGCTTAATCCTTTTTTTGATAACTAAACAGCCTCTGCAAAGTATTATTTTGCAAAGGCTGTAATATCTTTTATTCTTCTGTTACTTTTGTTATATCCGCACCAACAAGTCGGAGTTTCTCTATTATATTCTCATATCCGCGTTCAATGTGATATATTTCTTCAATTTCGCTTTTTCCGTCAGCAGCAAGAGCAGCAATTACCATTGCGGCACCGGCACGCAAATCTACGGCACGGACTTTGGCAGGGGTAAGACTTTCCACACCTGTGACTTCGGCAGTGCTTTTTTCAACATTTATGGAAGCACCCATTCGTTTGAGTTCTTCTACATATCTGAAACGGCTGTCCCAGACACCTTCTGTAATGGTGGATTTACCGTTTGCAAGACATGAAAGTACGCATATCTGTGGATTCATGTCAGTAGGAAAACCGGGATAGGGCAATGTTTTAACACTTACATTACTCAAAGGGGCGTCACGGTAAACAGTAACCGATTCGTCTTCTTCCTCAATAATTGCACCCATTTCTACAAGTTTTGCTGAAATAGATTCAAGATGTTTGGGAATAACATTTGAAATTTTCAATTTTCCTTCGGTTGCTGCAGCAAGAACCATATAAGTTCCTGCTTCTATCATATCAGGAATAATAGCGTAGGTAGTTCCTGTAAGGGAGTCCACACCGTGTATTTTTATCACATCGGTTCCTGCACCGCTTATCCGTGCACCGCATGTGTTGAGAAAGTTTGCGGTGTCAACAATGTGTGGCTCGTGGGCAGCATTTTCTATAATTGTTGTGCCTTTGGCTTTGACTGCCGCAATCATTATGTTTATTGTAGCACCTACCGAAACCACATCCATATACACAGAAGTGCCGACCAGGCCTTTTTCGGGGTCTGTAGACGCGTCAATATGTTTTCCGTTAACGGTTACAACATCTGCACCAAGGGCATCAAAACCTTTTATATGCTGGTCGATGGGGCGTGAACCGAAATCACATCCGCCGGGGCAGTCAACAGTTGCTCTGCCGAAACGCGCAAGTTCAGCACCTATCAGATAATAGGAGGCACGCATTTTTCCTACCAGATGCTGAGGGGTCAGTTCGGGATTGATATCGGTAGTATCTATTTCGACGGTATTTTTATCTATATAGTTGACAATGGCACCCATTGCCTCAAGTATTTCAAGAGAAATTCTAACATCACTTATATCGGGAACATTTTCAATGGTAACTTTTCCCTCTACCAAGATGCTGGAAAGAATTATGGGAACAGCAGCATTTTTCATACCGGAAACATGAATTTCACCGTTAAGTGGGCGGCCGCCGTTTATAACATATTTATCCATGTGTTGGTTAGGACCCTTCCTTTCAATAGCATATCTGAATAATTATATATGAATAATTAAAACAGGTAATAAATAAAGTAATTAGAAATTGTTAATATTGTGTTCTTTTGTATCCGCTTACTCCGTCAAAGATAAAAGAACTGCCATCGGAAGATATTATTTTCCATGACGGTATTAAAAAATAGTTATCGGAGTCTGTCATTACCGGGTAGTAAATCATATGGATGTCTTCCACCGATATGGCGTTTTCGACAAGAAAAAGAGCGCTGGGAGCGTCTATATATTCACCGGTAAATTCCTCGTTAAACGAATCAAATAGATATTTACCAAATATATACACCGGTTTGCTGTCCTGAATTATAAAAGTAATAAGACCGTCATGAACAGGAAGACCATATGTCAGAAGTTCAACATATATTGTAACGCAGTCATCATTTTCAGTCTGTCCTAGTTCCCTGAAAGAAAACTTGTTGTAATTGTTTGAATAGGAAATAAGTTGAGAAAAAGTCCTTTCAATGATTTTTCTGTTTTCTTTTGTGATAGGGGAAAAGGAAGATGCAGCGGGGCTGTTCCATGAGAAAGTTGAGGAATCATAATGTTTTGAAAGACCGTATTCAAATTTTCCGTCATCAAAGAAACTGATATATGCGTCTTCTGACTGGAATGTTATGCCGTTGGGAAGACTGTATTCCGCCAAAATATTGCCCAGGTACTGTTTTGCGGCAGACAATCGGTTTTGTACGGAGCAGTTTACGGCAATAATGGAGTTGAAATATTTTTCCGAGGGTATTTGTTCTGCCTCAACATAAATCCCCTTGCTTTTCAGGGCATCTTCATAATTTTCAAGTGATTCCGATGATAATTCATGATTTGAAGGATTGGCACCGGTTAAACTGAAAAGTAAATACAGATTGACAGCAACAAGCAGAACAATCAAAAAGTTTTTTATACTTGAACTATTCATTTTCTTGAGTTTTCCTTTCCTGTGCAATTCTGTTAACCGGGATTAGCCTCTGAATCAGCAGAAGATACTGCAATCCACGAAACAGTAGCAGTGTTTCCCTTGCTTGAAAGGATATACGCAGGTTTGTAGTCGCTGATAAATGTATTATCTGAAATATTTGTAATACTGTGAGAAATTTCGGGAGAGATAGTCTGTGATTTTCTCGTGGAATAACGGTACAGACTATAGGTTGGTATTCTGGCACTGAAAATGGAATTCTTTCCTATACTGAGCCGGATTTTATCCAGTTCCGGAAACGGAACCGAGTCAAAAGTGTAAGTAAATTCAAAATTCAGTATATCGGTGTCCTTTTGGTAATTAATAGCAGAAAGCATCAGGTTTCCGCTTCCGCAAATTATATCTTTACTGAAATTGTTCATCAGAGTTGTAGCGGCATTGAGTTTGTCGGTAAAAGAAAAAGTGTCAGAGTAACTGTTGAGTATTCTTGAAAGGGGAATACCGCCGTTCTCACCGCTGTAAGTGATATATCCGTCTTTTGAAAGTTTTAACACGGCGTTGTTTTCAATAAAGTTGATTACATTATCTTCCGTGTATTGACGGACAAGGCTTGTATTAATTTCAAAACTCTTTAAAATTGAAATAATTTTATCGTTTTTGAAAATATCCTCTTCCTGTGATAAATTTCCAATAAAATTCAGCGAATTTATTATACCGGTCTCGTAAAATTGCATATTGTGAGTAAGTACGATATCCGGGGCAATTTCATGTTGTAAATCTGAAAAATATTCAGATTCAAAAGACATTTGCGAGGGCACAAGAACTTTATTGCTATTATATGACATGACAGCACCATCTGTTACGGTATAGTCGGGGATTTTATCCAGATAACTTTCCAAAGGTGAAAAAAGCATTGTGCCGTTGTTTGAGTCAACAGTGTAGGCGTAAGGTTTATTGTTTTTTCCGAGAAAAATAAGAATTTTTTTAATATTGCACGCCTCACCCTCATAAAACCCGCCTGACAGACGATCGCAATAAATACGGAGTACATAGGCAGGAATATCGGTGTCGTATGTGAAAAGTGTGTAATCACTGCTCAAATCGGTTACGACAGATGTGTATTCATTGTAATCAACTTGTTTTGCGATATAGTAAGGCCCCAGAATTTGCGAAATGTAAGGAGTAAAGTCATTGTACAGTGCAACAATTGTGCTCTTCTGCTTTAGTGCCGAGTAGGTTTTTTCGTTGTTTCTGAATGTAATCGAGGTTGGAAAAATATAGGGTGATTCGGTTTCCGCCATGTAGGAACGGAAGGAATCTCCCGTTAAAACCCACAGTTTGTCGGCAGGGAGAGTGTTTTTTGAATTAAATCCCAGATTGTTTCCCAAACCCATTTTTTCGTCAAGAAAGCGGAAAAAAAGAAACAGCATGGATAAAAACAGAATTACTATAACAGCAAGTTTCAAATTTTCTTTCTGGCGTGGTTTAAGGAGTTTACCCAATTTCATACAATTACTCCTTGATAGAACATTGTAATGGCAGATAAATATTCACACAGGTTCCTTTTTCGAGAACACTTGATATTGTAATATCACCGCCGTGAGCATTTACGATATCTTTTGAAATGGCAAGACCCAATCCTGTTCCGCCTTTTTCGGAGGAACGCGCCTTTTCAACCCGGTAAAACCGTTCGAAAATATGTGGAATGTCGTCTTTGGGTATTCCGATACCGTTATCTTCTACTTTAAGAACAACATATTGACCATCTTTCAGGTTTTTTTGAGATTTCAGGTTTTTAAAGGAAATTGATACTGTAACTGTACCGTTATCCTGTGTATACTTCAGTGCATTCTGAATTACATTTGTAAGCACCTGGTCGATTTTTTCGCGGTCGCCGGTTATATCCGGAATAGCACCTTTTTCTTTTTCCACGATAAGTTGCTGATTATGACTTCTTGCTTCGTGCTGCATTATTTCGACACGGTTATTCATAAGTTCAAGGGGAGAGAATGAAGAAAGTTTCCAGGAAACCCGATTGTTATCAAGTCTTGAAAGCATAAGAAGGTCATGTACAATACGGGTCATTCTGTCAGATTCGGTTATTATCATTTCAAGAAAATGAGAAGAAAGTTCAGGGGGTATGTCAGGATTTTCCATTATGGTTTCTGCCGCACCTTTTATTCCGGTGAGCGGTGTTCGTAATTCGTGTGAAACATTGGCAACAAATTCACGGCGGGCAAGTTCAAGTTCAAAATGCTCTGTAACATCGTGAATAACAACAATATAGCCTATATAAGGTCTGCCCGAAAGTTCAAAACTGAAACTTCCGAAATTTATATCAATAAATTTCTTTCCGAAATTAATGTTATAAAATACTTTACCGTCTCCCAGAGAGGTGTCTTTTACAAGTTGCTTGTCTGAATAGTCAATGTTCAAAAGGGAAATAAATTGCGGCAGAGATATGTTTTCGCTGTAAGTATCTTTCAGTAAATCAATTGCAGTCTGATTTATGTGAAGTATTTCGCCGTAAGAGTTAAAAGCAATTACACCATCTTTCAGATATGAAAAAATTGTGCTGAGTTTTTCTCTTTCCCCGGTTATTTCGTCAAGATTGCTTTTTAACTTCAGTGCCATGGTATTAAATGTTTCGGCAAGAATACCAATCTCGTCGGCAGAGTGAATTTCAACCCGCTGGGAAAGGTCACCATCAGAAATAAGAGTGGCAGTAGCCGTTATTTTTTGAATAGGTGAGGATATTACTTTTGATAACAGAAATGAAAGTATAAGGGCAATGGCACTTCCGATAAGCAGTGCCTGAATAATAATGTTGAATATTATGTTTGCAATACTGCGGACTTCTTCCTGCGTGTCCACAATATAAATTATTGCAGTTCGTTCTCCGTTATCAAGCCTTACGGCATAATCTATAAAATCTTTTCTGGAAGCCTTGTTTTCAAAATTTGTATTATTAATGGCGGAAATAAGATTTGGAGTTTTATGAACCGTAATTTCTTTGTTATCTGCTCCTGAATTACTTTCAAGAAATCCGCCGAACGCATCAAGTATGAAAAAACTTCTGTATGGGTCTATTCCGAGAAATGAGGAATAGGCGTTCAATTTGTTCTTAAGACTTTCAACATAATTGGCGCTTTCGAGACTTTCACTTAAAATGTCCATGTGTTCTTTGTCAAAAAAACTATCCAGTTGATTATTAAATTCTTCTGAAAAGTAAGAAAAAAGATTGTTAAGCAAAGTAGTGCCTATAACTGCCATGACAAGAGTTATAAAGACAATCATAATAAGCACTATTTTGAATTGAAGTTTTTTAAACATCGTTATGCTCCAAAGTTTTTATTCCGGTTTGGCAAAGAAATATCCGATACCTTTTTTTGTTTGTATATATTCGGGAAGGGAAGGGTTATCTTCAAGTTTTTTTCTCAGACGGGCAATGGTAACATCCACAGTACGCATATCGCCGTAAAAACCGTCATATCCCCATATTTCTTCCATTAACTGCTCCCGGGAGTATACTTTTCCTAAATTTTTGGCAAGAAAAGCCACAACCTCATATTCTTTTTTGGTAAGGTCCAGTTTTACATCGCCTTTTGTTATTTCATAACTTTCGTTATTAATGGTAACGGCTCCTACCTTAATTACATTTTCGGTGATTTTGCGGGTAACCATTTCGTTTGAAAAACGACGGATATTTGCTTTTATTCGGCTTAAGAGTTCGTTTATACTGAAAGGTTTGGTCATATAATCGTCTGCACCTAATTCCAGCCCCATTACCTTATCAGCCTCTTCTTCGCGTGCAGTAAGCATAATTATAGGTGTATCATTTACCTCACGGACTCTTCGGCATATTTCAAAACCATCCATACCGGGAAGCATAAGGTCCAGAAGAATAAGGTCGTATTTACCGGAGAGTGCCTCATCAAGGCCGCTGTTTCCGTCGTAGACGGCTTTGGCGTCAAATCCGTTTTTCTTTATATTAAAAAGCAGAATTTCTGCAATGGTTTTTTCGTCTTCTACTATCAAGATGTTTTTGTTCATACAAATTCGCCTTTCGTTATACCGTTTCGTCTATTCCATACAGATTAATAATATCGTTACCGTTCAAAAAATCTCCTGTTTCGTATAATGAGGTAATCGAAAAGATATCGCTTCCTATAAGCAATTTTATTTTAGAACGCCCCGGAAGATATTCTTTTATACTGTCGGTTACCTGTTTTGAAGTCTTGGGGTTTGCGGGAGACTCAAAGTCAAATATGTGAGGAGTGAAACCATTTTCTGACAGAAAATCCAAAAGATTGTTTTTGTTATTGCGTATTAACAAAATACGGGTTTTTTGTTTTATAATTCTTCTTAAATTGTCATTTGCACGATTGACATCGGAAATAATCTGAGAATTATCCGAATAATCGGTTGAAACTGCTATACCGATTGAATATCCGTGAGAATAAATTTTTAGAACATCTTTGGGGTTATTTTCAATATAATCGGATGACAGGAAAAATGAAGCGGGAAGTTTTTTGCTTTCAAGAGCAACTATCAGTTTGTCAAGATTTTTGGGGTCTGGGTTTTTAAAACCAATCGATACATCGCAGGGAATAATGACCGGCACAGGTTCAACAACATCCGGAGGATTATCTGTATTATCGTTTTCATCAGGTTGTGCCGGCGGAGTATCGTTATTTGACGGAGGAGTTACGACGGGTTCGGTTATGGGGGTGTAGAGAGATATTAATTTGCTGAAAGGAAGTTTTGCAGAGGTGTCGCTTAATCTTACTATGGTATTTTCCGGATTCATTTCCAGAAACAGACCAAGTCTTTTTACTGTTTCCAACGCGGGAAGATATATAGTATCATGAAATACCTTTATATTCATTTTTATTATGGAGGTACCGTTATATGCACTTCCGCTTTTGAGAGAAAATGAAAGGTATTCTTTTGTAAGGCTGTTCTGGAGATAAAAAGTTCCTACATCCGGATTTGAGTAATAGTACACAGTGTCAAGTGCTGTAAACATTGTTATTGGTATATATACAACGCCGTCAACAGTGTACGGAGGAGTGATTTCCCAATCTGAGAAGAAAGAATCGTTTAAATAAAGCAGTGGTATATCGGTAGCCGTTGTCGTTATAACGGGAACAAATGACAACAATAAAACAACACACAAAAACAAGGACAGAATTCTCAGAGAGTTTTCTGTTGTTTTCAGTCTAATTTTCTGTTCCGATTGATTCATTATACTTTTCCTCCAGATAATTCACTGTAAGGTCAACAACCAGACCGTATGAGTTGATACCCTCTTCCTGACCGTTTGCTTTCAGAAGAGCGTCGTTTACAGAACCGGATATCTGTGCCACTTTTGAAGAACTGTATTTTTCAAAAAACTTTGAAAATGAATCCATCTCTTCAAAAACCAAATATGTCATGTTATGCATCACTTCGCCGTAAGCAGAGGGGTCTGCAGAATACAAAGCATTTGCAACATACGGAAATATGTTTATAATGCCCGAGTAACGAATATACGGGTTGTCGCTTTCAAGACACGCAATAAAGCCTACGAAATTTGCATCCCCCTCATTGAAAATCCCTCTTGAGTGGGCCATTTCGTGTGCTATTGTGTGAGGAATAATATAGTCGGGATAATTTGTATTTATATTTGCCTCTCCGGTATAAAATGTGTATATTCCCGAAATGTGCAGATATGTTAACGGCACACTGAGTGCTATGGGTTTTGCGTTAAACCCTACGGGAAAGATAAAGTCATACCGCTGACACAGGGAACGATAGCAATTCAAAATTTCCTGTGACATTTCGGACAAATTGTCGGTTGAATAACTTTTTCCGTCAGAACCGTAATAAATATCCGACGCACACTGATTAAGCATTTCCACCATAATACTACAGGTGTTTTTGAGTCTCTTAGGGGTTATATCCCTGTTTTCAATACCCAGATTTATATATAGCGGTGTTCTGTGATATGACGGAGCAACTGTAATTGCAAACAAATCAAAAAGAACAAGGGAAAACATCAGAATAATAATGATGTTCTTTTTTGTCGGCTTTAAAAATATGCAGACCGGTACCGCGCATATAAGAACCAGCATAAAAATACTTTCGGCAAGTGAAAAGGGGAATACAGATGTAACAGCACCAAGGCACATACGCACCGGTGAAGAAATATACCGCACAAAAAATTCCGAAAAATTACTGTTTAGTCTGTAAATGAAAAGAAGGGCAAAGCAAATAAGACTGAAAATGCAGAGTATAAAAAAGGCTCTCAGATAAAAGGGAGTGCTTTTATCAAGGTGAGATTTATTATTATCCCTGTAAGACATTATTGCTTGCCCCGGATTTAAAGACACCTCCGCCGCAGTATCAGCGGAGGTATCTTTACTATTATTTGTAAAACTTTTATCCTTATACGGCACGATTATTAAACTCTTTCAATCCAGCCCATGTCATCAGCAAGATTACCCCACTGAATACCGGTCATCACATCGTAGAGTTTCTGGGATATAGTTCCGATTTTGCCGTCATTTATAGTCATGATTTTTCCGTTGTAGTTGAGTTCACCCACAGGAGAAATAACCGCAGCAGTTCCTGTTCCGAAAACCTCTTTTAATTCGCCTCTGTCATAAGCCTGTGCAAGTTCATCAACAGAAATACGGCGTTCAGTAGCCTTGATACCCCATTTTTTCAGCAAAGCAAGGCAGGAATCACGGGTAACACCGGGAAGTATGCTTCCTTCGTCAAGAGAGGGAGTAACCACCTCATCACCTATAACAAAGAAAACATTCATTGCACCGACTTCGTCAACATATTTGTGTTCAACACCGTCAAGCCAGAGTACCTGGGAATATCCCAATTCCTTGGCATCCATCTGTGCCTTGAGAGAAGCAACATAGTTGCCGCCTATTTTTGCAAAACCTGTACCGCCCTTTACAGCACGGACATATTTGTTTTCAATATAAATTTTTACAGGATTAAGACCTTCGGCATAGTAGGAAGCAACAGGAGAAAGGATGATAATAAACATATATGTTTTTGAAGGAGCAACACCCAGATGCGGTTCAGTTGCAATAATAAAAGGACGGATGTAAAGAGATGTTCCTTCGCTGGTAGGTATCCATTCTTTGTCAACCTCTACAATAGCCTTAATTGCCTGTAAAGCATCATCGGGATTGATTCTGGGAATACAGATACGGTCATTTGTACGGTTCATTCTTTCGATATTCTTCTGGGGACGGAAGAGTTGAATGTTGCCGTCTTTTGTGTAATATGCTTTAAGACCTTCAAACATTTCCTGACCGTAGTGGAAAACCATTGCGGCAGGAGAGAGGGTAATGTCGTTGTACGGCACTATTCTCGGATTATTCCATGTTCCGTCGGAGTAATCCATAATAAACATATGGTCGGTGAAATGACGGCCGAAACCGAGATTATTATAGTCGGGTTTCTGACGGGGAGAAGTAGTTTTTTCAATTTTGATATTTAACATATTGAACCTCCGGATAATTGAAATATTATACTAATTTATATTATACTACTACCAAATAAAAATTTCAATATACAAATGAAAATTTTCACATTTTTTATTAATCATTTCATAGAATTTGCGGTTACCGAAGCAATGCTCTGCTTGACTTTTTCCGAAAAAAAGTATAATATATATGTTGAAGAAAGGTGATAGTGATGAGTTTTTTTATTTGTCCGGTATGTAAATCCGTTCTTGAACGGGACGGAAAAAGTTATGTGTGCCGGAATTGCCATACATTTGATATCGCAAAAGAAGGGTATGTGAATCTCTTGCCTTCAGGAAAGGCAAATTCGGCAGTACCGGGAGACAACAAAGAAATGGTAAAATCAAGAACGGTTTTTCTTGAGAGCGGGGGATATAAAGTTTTTGCCGATGGAATAGCCGATGTTTGCAGGGAATACAGTTTAGGAGATGAACCTGTTATTGTAGATGCCGGGTGCGGTCAGGGGTACTATGATAAAATTATAAAAAGCAGTCTGCCTAAAAGCAATATCGTGGGTATCGATATTTCAAAGTTTGCAATAAAATATGCATCAAATAATAATAAAAATATAAGTTATGCCGTTGCAGGCGTATATGATATGCCTGTTGCGGATGAGTGTGCGGATTTTGTTCTTAGTATTTTTTCTCCTCTTGCCGACAGGGAATTTTGCAGGGTGTTGAAAAAATGCGGATACCTGGTTATTGCAGTTCCGGGACCTGTTCATCTGTTGGAAATGAAGAAAATATTGTACAACAATCCGTATGAAAACCAGGTTACGGAAAGTAATTACGAGGGATTTAAGTTCGTCAAACGCATTCCGATACAATCGTCTCTTGTACTGGAAAACAGCGAGTTGATTTATGCGTTATTCAGTATGACACCGTATTTTTGGAAAACAGATGTTGAAGGTCATGAGAGACTGAAAAATACATCATATCTGGAAACACGGACAGAATTTCACCTTCTTGTATACCAAAAAGAATAATCTGTCTGGAATATTAAAGCCCCAAAATTATTTCTGCATTTTGATGCGTAATAGCGTCTATGGCAGATTGTTCAATACCGCTGCTTTTCAAAGCATTAAAGTCATATAAAGCATTGCTCCAGGGTGAATCGGAACCAAACAGAATTTTGTCTGCACCATGTTTTGCAACTATTTTTTTGAACATTTCTGCTCCATAGTATTCAAATCCCATAGATGTTTCCAGATATATATCTGTCCCGCACAGGTATTCGTATACATCGTTCCATTGTTCATGGCCGCCTAAATGGGCGGCTATTATTATGCCGCCTTTGAGTTGCTTTGAAATGTTTAAAAATTGTTTCGGACTGCTTTTATATGGTGGCGGCATGCCGTAATCATATCCCGCATGATGAATTATAATGAGATTTTTGGAAAGAGCATAGTCATAAATTTTAATCATTTCAGGGCTGTCAAGTACAAAATCCTGATATTCCGCGTGAAATTTCAATCCTTTCAGTCCGAGAGAACATATAAAATCTATATCTTCTTTGTAGTGTCCGCCGTGGGGGAAGATACTGCCGAAGGGTATAATTTTGTCATCGGCAATACTTTGCGCCCATTCATTCAGTGTTCTGGTCTGGGATTCCTTTGTTACAATGGGAACAACAACAGACTTGTCTATATTCCATTCTGCCATTCGTTCTTTCAGGCTTGAAACAGTACCGTTATGTACCGGGGTAATGGGGATTCGCAGGTTGGAACAAAGTACACCTATTGCCCGACTTGCAAGGGTGTCAGGAAAAACATGAGTGTGGAAATCTATCAGCATAGGGGCCTCCAAAAAAGTATCACGATGCAAATTGCACCGTGATACAATATTATAAATTTAATATCAGAAAAGTGTTGAGGGGGTTATAAGTTCGTATTCGGGCGCGTATTCGATGGTGAGTGATTCAACACCGGAGTTAATCTTGTCGGTGAAATCTGATGAATATGCAGGTACAAGATAGGTTGCAGCGTTTTCAAGTATATAATCAGCTTCAAGCGGGAGTCTTTTGATTATATGGTATCCGAATGATGTTTCAACAAGGCCGCTGGTAGCACCTTCTTCAAGAGCGTAGGCAGCATTTTCAAATTCCTCAACCATTACTCCTTTTGTGAAATAATATCCGTCTTCTCCGTAAATTCCCATACCGGGGTCTTCGTTGTACTGTTCAACCAGAGTCATGAAATCTTCGCCGGCATTAACTTTTTCAAGAACCTCTTCGGCTTTTTTTAATGTATCGGCTTTATTCTGCGCAACTGCCGCAGCAATTTCCTCTTCAGTTCCCTCAGTGGGTTCATCGGGGAATTTAATAAGGATGTGCTGTGCTCTTATATAATCACTGTCTTTGAGATACTGAACTGCCTGTTCTGCAGAAAACTTTAACGGAGCGTTTTCGTCAATGTAGAAAGCGGAGAACACCTTGTTTGAAAGTGAGGCATTAAGATTTCCGTAACGCAAATATGCATCGGTGAGATATGATTCGTTCAATGCTTCTTCGTATGTGTAGTCGCTGTCTTCGGCATTGAAACTGTCTCTTGTGGATTGCATAAGGTCATCAACCTGTTTAATCTCTTCTTCTGAGAGGGAAACATTATATTTTGCGGCTAAAAATTGGAAAATCATAGTTTGCTTGAGGTAGTTTACAGTATTGTTTTTTACCGTTTCCGCATCTTCAGCAGTAAGACGGTTTTCTTCGGCTGCCTCTTCGGTCCAGAGAGTATCGTCTCCACCGTCAAGACGGAATTTTTCATTAAGATACGGATATCTGTATTCTTCGATAGATACAGGAATACCGTTTATTTTCAAAACATATTCAGGAACAATTTTTTCACCATTGTTTTCAATGTATCCTGTCTGCTCACCCTCGGGTTTGAAGTAGGATACGGTGGATATATCAAGTTCAGAAAAATCAAACATATCATCCGTGGCAACCTGGTTATTATCCGATTGCTCGCCGTTGTTTACAACTTCATTGTTGCAGGAAACTAACATTGACATCATCATAATTGCAGATAAAATCAGTGTGAGAAGACATGTAATTTTCTTGTTGTTCATTTTTTACTCCTTTTTTCGCATTAAGCGCAGATAAAATTGGAAAGTAAGATACTATATGTAAAATTACTTATCAGATATAGTGTATCATAATTTTTACATAATATTGTGTCTGAATTTTAAATCTTTTATGCAAAGATGCTGCGGTAAATTGTATTTACCGCAGCCGTTTTGTTTTTAAATAATATTAGCAGTTTTTCATTGCGATTGCTTTCTTTGCTTTTTCCGCAATGTCTTTTGCTGTAAGACCGTAAACTTCAAGAAGGTCTTCCGCTTTTCCGGATTTACCGAATGTGTCATTTACACCTACCTTGAGAACAGGTACGGGTTTTTCTTCAGCAAGTGCTTCGCAAACTGCACTTCCCAAACCGCCGATAACATTATGTTCTTCTGCGGTTACAATTGCACCGGTTTCTTTTGCAGCCTTAACAAGTATATCCTTATCAATGGGTTTGATTGTAGCAATGTTTATTACTCTTGCATTAATTCCTTCTGCCTTGAGTATTTTAGCCGCTTCAATTACCTGAGCAACCATAATACCTGTGCCGACCAAGGTCACATCGTTTCCGTCGGAAATCATATTGCCTTTTCCTATTTCAAATTTATAAGTGTCGGTGTCGTAAATTACCGGAACGCCAAGACGGCCGAAGCGTAAGTATACGGGACCTTTGTAGTCGATAGCGGCTTTAACGGCAGCGCGTGCTTCGGTAGCATCTGCAGGATTGATAACAACCATGCCGGGAATAACTCTCATAAGAGCAAGGTCTTCATTACACTGGTGTGTTGCACCGTCTTCTCCGACTGTAATACCTGCATGTGTTGCACCGATTTTAACATTGAGGTGAGGATATCCGATAGAGTTGCGGATAGGCTCAAATGCACGACCTGCAGCAAACATTGCAAAAGAACTTGCAAAGGGAATTTTACCGGTTGCCGCAAGACCTGCAGCAACAGAAATCATGTTTCCTTCCGCAATACCGCAGTTGAAGAATCTTTCGGGGTATTTTTTAATGAAATTCGCGGTTTTTGTAGATTTTGAAAGGTCGGCATCAAGAACAACGATTCTTTCGTCGCCGCCAAATTCGGCAAGTGCATTGCCATATGCTTCACGGGTAGCAATCTTTTTTCCGATTTCGTAAATACTCATAGTTATATAAAACTCCTTTGATTTTCAAAAATTATAAATTTTCGTTTGCAGCAGTAAGTTCGGCAATAGCTTGTTCATATTGCTCTTTGTTGGGAGCGGAACCATGCCATCCGGCATCATTTTCCATAAATGAAACGCCTTTTCCTTTGATACACTTTGAGATTATAACAGTAGGCTTGTCAGAAGAATCGGAAGCATTAACTGCATTTTCAATCTCATTGAAATCGTGACCGTTGATAACAATCACATTCCAGCCAAACGCCTTATATTTTTCATCTAACGGAGTGGGGTTCATAACTTTTGTTATATCGCCGTCAATCTGAAGACCGTTGAAATCCACAAAAGCAACAAGATTGTTGAGTTTGTAGTGAGCCGCAAACATTGCAGCCTCCCAAACCTGTCCTTCTTCCTGTTCACCGTCACCCATAATAGAATATACTTTATAATTTTTGCCGGAAATTTTGCCTGAAAGAGCCATACCGCAGGCTGTGGAAATGCCAAGACCGAGAGAACCGGTAGACATATCAACGCCGGGAACGCCTTTCATATCGGGATGACCCTGAAGGATACTTTCCTTGTTTCTGAATGTTTTGAGAAGTTCGGTTGAAAAGTATCCGCGATGAGCCAAAGTAGAGTAAAGCGCGGGTGCTGTGTGACCCTTAGAAAGAACAAAGCGGTCACGATCCTCCCAAGCAGGATTTTTGGGGTCAATGTTCATTTTTTCAAAAAAGAGATATGACATAATATCAGCGATGGAAAGAGAACCGCCCGGATGACCGGAATTCGCAGTATAAATACCTTCAAGTGCTCCCATTCTGATGTTATTGGCAATTTTTTGTAATTCCTTAATTCTTGCCTGTTGCATTTTGTAATCCTCCTGAATGTTATTATATATTAATTTTTATTTTGCGCATAATTAGATTATAGTATGTCCTTTTCAATTGTTTTTATAAGAACATCGAACAGACCTTGATTGTTGGAACAAAGAACTATGTCTGATATTTGTTTTATACTTTCAAGTGCGTTTGACGGACAAACAGCAACATCCGCCGCCAGAAGCATATCGTAATCGTTGTCATAGTCGCCCATTGCATATACTGTCGCATGAGGTAAGCCGAGAATATTTTTAAGTTTTGTCAGGGCTTTTCCTTTGGTTGCATCACAGTGCATTATTTCCAGAGAGGTGGGGGCGGTGAGTGTATATGAGAAAGAAGTGTCATCTAAACAAGGAAGATAATCTTTTATTTGCATAATTCGTTTTTCGTCGGAACACACAACCACTTTATACAGTTTTTGTGAGAAAACATAATCACGGCTGTATTCAGGAAACCGGTTTCTGTATTCTTTGAAATCAAATTCGGAAAGCAGTTGATTGTTGTAGGTTATAAATCCTTCCGGACTGTCCCATCGAAATCCGACGATGGAGGACCTTTTCTCAATTTCTTCGGTGAGTGCTTTTATTTTTTCTGTATGCAGAAGAAGTTCTTCTGTTCGGGTGTCGGTTTTAAAGTCATATAAATATGCCCCGTTGGACAGAATTGAGGGAATATTGTTCAGCATTACGGCTTCAGGGATTATTTCCTTGAGTATTCCGGCATTTCTCCCGCTGGAAAAACCGAAAAGGCCTCCGTTTTGCGTAAAGTACTTTACTGCATCAAGGTTATTCTTTGCAGGTCGGGAGTCGTCGTCGAAAAAGGTTCCGTCAAGGTCCGAAACTACGATTATGTTATCAAACTTACCCAATATGTGTTACCTCGGTTGTTATTATTAATTCATAGCCGTAAAAATATGATGTTTCTTTCAATCCGTTATTTCACATTCTTCTCAGTTTCTCTAAAAAAGAAACAAAATAGTCAGGTAAATCACCCTCAAAAAACAATTGCTCCTGTGAAATCGGATGTGTAAAACCTATTTGTTTGGCATACAGAAGTTGGCCTGGAAATTTGTTTGAGTCTTTTTTCACAAACGATGCCGCATAAACATCATCACCTACAACGGGATGTCCAAGATATGCCATATGAACTCTTATCTGGTGTGTTCGTCCGGTCTCAAGAGTCAACTCGACATAGGAATAGCCATCAAATCGCTCAAGCACACGGTAATGGGTGATGGCATAACGGACACCGGCCTTTTCTGTGTTATATACTGACATTTTCTTACGGTCTGCAGGGTGTCTGCCAATGGGCATATCTATCGTACCCTGGTCGTTTTTGAGATTACCGTAAATTATTGCGTGGTATCTCCGAAGAAAAGAGTGAATTTTTATCTGTTTTGCAAGTGCTTCATGAGAAACATCGTTTTTTGCAACAATTAAAAGACCGGCGGTATTTTTATCAATTCTATGTACTATTCCGGGACGCAGTTTGCCGTTTATACCGGAAAGGGAGTCTTTGCAGTGATGCAAAAGTGCATTTACAAGTGTTCCCGAATAGTTTCCTGCGGCAGGGTGAACAACCATACCTTGTGGCTTATCCACAACCAAAATGTCATTATCCTCATATATGATTTTCAGAGGTAAATTCTCCGGTAAGGTGTCAATAGAAACCGGGGCGGGTATATTAACTTCAACAGTGTCTCCCGATTTTAAAACAAGATTTTTTTTGCCGCAAACGGAATTAACTTTAACCTGACCTTCTTCGCAGAGTTGAGCGGCTCTCGAACGGGTTATGTCAAAATTTTTTGACACAAACACATCAAGTCTGACAGAACTTTCACTGCACAATATCTTTTCCATTTTTGTTATCCTTAACTGTTTTGCTTTTCAGATACGGTTTTATGGTTTCAAAGTAAATAATGTAAAACAGAAGAAGTATTGCACCTATGGTTACCCCGCAATCCGCAATGTTAAAAACCGGGAAATCAATAAGTTTGAAGTACAGAAAATCGACAACAGCACCATCTTCATAAAAAAGGCGGTCAATCATATTTCCCGTTCCGCCTCCGATTATGAGAGAAAGCGAAACAACAAAAAACGGATGTTTGTTTTTTGTAAATATCAGATATGACAACATCAGAAGCAAAGAAACAACCGATATGGTCATAAACAGCCATCTCTTATCGGCCAGCATTCCCCAGGCGGCGCCTCTGTTTCGGACAAAACAAAATTCAAAAATTCCGTCAATGACCGGGAAACGGTGGATAGGCCGGAGCAGAGTCAATGCCAGATATTTGGTTAGTTGGTCTGTCGCAACTACTGCGAGTATTATCAATACGGCTGTTAACATCTGCTCTCCTATACCCGGTCGGTTTGTTATAATTTAATGTTTTTCATACAGCGGGGGCAAAGAGCCTGACCGCATTCGTCTTTTTCAAAATCTGTAACATACATCCAGCAACGGGCACACTTTTCGCCGTCTGCACTTTCAACTTTTACCGCAATACCGCTTTCGGTTTCGGTAAAGGCATCGGCAGGTGCCGTCTGGTATGAAAGGTTTACCTGTGATACAATAAATACGGTAGACAACATATCCTTGAATTTTTCAAACTGTGCCATAACATCACTGTTCTGTTCACCGTAAATTGTGATTTTTGCCTCCAGAGATTTACCGATGGTTTTTTCGGCACGGGCTTTTTCAAGTGCTTTCATAACATCATCGCGGAAATCAAAGAGGTGGTTGTATTTTTCTTCAACCGCAAGGTTGGTATACATCGGATTTACACAAGGCATATCGTTGAAGAAAACGCTTTCCTTGTCATCCTGAGATGTATGAGCCATATATGCCCAGGTTTCCTCGGCAGTGAAAGAAAGGATTGGTGCAATAAGACGGGTGAGTGCGTTTGCAATGATATACATAACAGTCTGTGCAGAACGGCGTGCTTCTGATTTTGCAGTTTCGGCATAAACACGGTCTTTTGTAATGTCAATATAAAGTTTCGACATATCAATGGTGCAGAAGTTATGAATATCATGATATATATAATGGAAGGTATAACTGTCATAAGCAGAGCGTACTCTCTCAATAAGACCGTTGAGTCTTGAAAGCGCCCATTTGTCTATTTCTACTAACTTGTCGTATTCAACAGAATCAATATCCGGGTTAAATGCATTTTCGCCTTCTCCGAGATTTGCAAGAAGAATACGGATGGTATTTCTTATTTTTCTGTATATTTCGGAAAGTTGTTTGAGAATGTCTTTTGAAATTCTCTGGTCGCCGGTAACATCAACGCTGGAAACCCAAAGACGAAGGACATCTGCACCGTATTCTTTGGTAACCTGCAATGGGTCAATACCGTTTCCGAGAGATTTGGACATTTTTTTACCTTCACCGTCAACAGTCATACCATGAGTGATAACCGCCTTGTAAGGTGCAGTGCCTCTTGTTGCCACAGAAGTCAGAAGCGATGACTGGAACCATCCTCTGTACTGGTCGTTACCTTCAATATACAAGTCGGCAGGGAACTGGTGGTTTTCTCTTTCCAGAACAGATGCATAGGAAGAACCGGAGTCAAACCATACATCCATGATATCGGTTTCTTTTTCAAGTTCATGGCATCCGCATTCGCATTGACACAAGTCGCCCAGGATTTCCTTCGCACTGTATTTGTACCATGCGTCAGAGCCTTCCTTCTTGAAAAGTTCTGCAACTACTTTTATGGTCTCTTTGGAAATGATGGGTTTGTGACAGTCTGCACAATAGAAAATCGGAATGGGAACGCCCCATATACGCTGACGGGAAATACACCAGTCGGCACGGTCGCGAACCATATTTTCAATTCTCTGTTCGCCCCAGTTGGGAATCCAGTTAACAGATTTTATAGCATCAAGTGCCTCTTTCTTGAATCCGTCAACGGAACAGAACCATTGTTCTGTTGCACGGTAAATTATAGGACTCTTGCAACGCCAGCAGTGAGGATACTGATGGACAATTTTTTCAACCGCCAGAAGAGCACCGCTTTCTTTAATATCGGCAAGTATTGCCTTATTCGCCTCTTCTACCGGCAAACCGTTGTATTTTCCTGCCAGTTCGTTAAGGCGGCCTTTAGAGTCAACCGGAACAATAATGTTTTCTTTGAGATTTTTATATTTAAGGCAAACCTGATAGTCTTCAAGACCGTGACCGGGGGCAGTGTGGACTGAACCGGTACCGCTGTCAAGACTTACATGGTCGCCGACAATAACAGGGGAGATACGGTCAATGAAAGGATGCATACACTCAATGAACTCAAGGTCGCTTCCTCTGAATTTGCCCAGACATACACCGTCCGAAAGGCCGGCGGCTTTTTCGGTTGATTCTATAAGTTCTGTTGCAAGAACATATGCCTGGTCGCCGTATCGCATTACTGAATATTCAAAATCGGGACCAACGCAGATTGCCATGTTTCCGGGCAAAGTCCAGGTTGTGGTTGTCCAGATTACAAAGAAAATATTTTCGCATTTTATGTCGGCAAATTTTCCTTTATCGTCAGAAACACGGAATTTAACATAAATGGAATCACAGGGATCGTCACTGTACTCAATTTCCGCTTCTGCAAGTGCGGTTTCGTCATGAGCGCACCAGTAAACAGGCTTCATGCCCTTGTAGATGTATTTCTTTTCAGCCATTTCTCCGAATATTTCGATTTGCTTGGCTTCAAATTCTTTGTGGAGAGTAAGATACGGATGATCGTAGTCTCCCAATGAACCCAGGCGAAGAAACTGTGTCTTCTGATTGTTAACGCAGTTTTGTGCAAATTCAGTACACAAAGAACGGAATTTTACAGAGTCGGTTGCATTACGGTTTATATTGTGCTTCTTAATCATTTGAAGTTCAATAGGCAAACCGTGTGTGTCCCAACCCGGAACATAGGGTGCTTTATATCCGCTCATGTTTTTGTTTTTAACCACAAAATCTTTGATTATTTTGTTAAGAGCGTGTCCGATGTGAATATCCCCGTTAGCATATGGAGGACCGTCGTGAAGAACGAAAAGAGGTTTGCCGTCGTTCTTTTTCATCAGAGTATCATAAAGTTTTCCGTCTTCCCATTTTTTTTGAATTTCCGGCTCTTTTTGCGGGAGATTGGCACGCATCGGGAATGATGTGGACGGCAAATTCAGTGTGCCGGCGTAGTCTTTTTGTTCAGATGCCATAATTTATATTGCTCCTATTCGTGATTATATATTTTCGTTTTCAGTTGTTGTTTCAGGTTCTAATACAGTGTCTGTATCAATGTCGAGAAGTTCTTTTTTCAGTTCTGTACCTTCGGGAATCTCAGATAATAAATCCTGCAACTCGCCGTTTTGGGTCTCTTTTATAAACTTGAGTTGGTTAACATACAAATCAAATATCTTTTCGCGGAACTCATCGGCAGACTTTCTAAGATTTGCAATAGTTTCTTTTTCGGCTGCGATTTTTGACTCGGTTTCGGCAATTATTGCCTCACTGCGTTCTCGTATCTGTGCAATTACACCGTCAGCCTTATCCTGAGCCTGCTGGATAAATCCTTCGCCTACCTTCTGTGCTTTTACAAGCGTTTTTCTGATAGCCTCTTCTTCGTCACTGAGTTGTTCAAGACGCTCGTTTGCAGAAGAGAGTTGCTTTTCAAGTTCAAGATTTGACTTGTAGAGTTCGGTATATTTCTCTATAAGAAATTCAATGTGCTCGTCAACTTCTGCGGGGGTGTATCCGCGAAATCCCATGGAAAAAGTTTTGTTTTTTAATTCGTGCGGAGGTATCATAATAATTTCCTTTCCGTTAGGTCAAATATATTTTTTTATATTTACTCTTGTTTTATCTTTCTTTGTAAGTCCGCCGTTTTCCTGCAGAACGAATTTTCCTTTCCTGTGTACAGAAAAAACATCACCGCATTTCATAATACAGTCGGGTTTGGTACACTGGACATGATTCAATGTGACTGCTCCGTCGTGTATCAATTTGAGAGCAGTTGTTCTTGAAGAATGGATTGCACCTGCCACTACACTGTCAAGTCTCAGGGACGAAACAGTGAAAGAAATAATTTCAAATGCTTTTGTGATATCCGGAATAAATCCTTCCGGCATAAGTTGGCACCTGACTGTTGCACGGCCGATTTTTGAAACGGAATTGCACAGGTAGTCTGCCATGTTGTTCTGATTGTATATTGCGACATAGGCGGAATGCTTGTCAATAATCAGAATATCTCCCAGAATATCGCGTTTTACACCTTCGTTTAAAAGTTTCCCCATATAATCACGATGGGTGAGTGAAGAAAACTTGTCGGATGTGAATTTTATAAAAGAAATGGGAAAATATTCCGTTTCGGGTACACTCGGAAAAATGCCGAGGCATTTGCGCTCGGCATCCGTGTATCCGCCCCAAAACATATAATCTGTGAATCCTGTGGAGTGTATAATGCTGTGCAGAAGACTTTGTTCACTTTCGTCGGAGAAACCGAACACACAATACATATACTTCTCACGCGCATTGTATACAGCATCGAGGATTTTGTTTCTAAGCAGAGTGTTATCCATAAATTAAAAATTTGGTAAAATGCTGTGTAAAAGAATTAAAAGCAGGTAGGTTGCCATAAAAGACAAGTCAATAGGCAAAGAACCTACAAGTCCGGTTCGTGAGAGAAATTTTCTTACAGGACCTATCACGATTTCGGTAACGGAATAAACAAAGTCTGTAATAACATTTCCAGACATGGTAGGAATCCATGAAAGAACCGCCCGTATGAGCATCAGATACTCAAGCACGGTAAGGAGTATATCAAAAACTCTGATAATCAGAAAAGACAAGATGTTCATTAAACCGCCTTTAGTTTAAAATGATAAAAGAAATTATCCGGACCGGAGTCGTTGATGGCTCAGATAGAGTCGTGGTCAGAAGTGTCTGAGGTCTGACCGCCGGATATTGACACATTTGCAGGTGTTATTACAAAAGTGCTGTTAGCAACCTTTTTGAGTTTTCCGCCGACTGCATAAGCAACACCGTTGAGAAAGTCAAGGAGACGGCGTGCGGTTTCTTTATTTGTTGCTTCAAGGTTGAGAAGAACAGTGTTTCCCGATGTAAGATAGTCTGCAATTTGTGTAACGCTGTCCAGTTTTTCAGGACGAATAACTTTCATCTCAATTGAAGAACCACTTGTCACACTTACATTGGAGGAAGAACGAATATCCTCCGCTGATATATTGTCACTGAATGAGCGGGTTGCGTTGTTGGTGCCCAAAGCACGGGGGTCTTGTTCTGCGTCGCCGTATATGTCACCGCCGTATGTATCTGTTTCGTCCTCTACCTCGCTGTCAGTGTTGTAAATCATAGACTGCATTTTCTTTAAAAAATCCATGTTTATTCCTCCGTTTAATTATTTTTTTGTGGATAGTATCGGTTGCCAAAAATGCCTGACCCAATCCGAATCATGGTTGAGCCGTATTCCATAGAAGCAATATAATCATTGGACATTCCGAAGGAAAGTGTACTAATACATATATTATCTATATTTTTCGACCGTATGTCAATAAATAAACTCTTAATTTTCTCCAAATAAAAGGTTTGTTCATTAATATTTTTAAAAATAGGTGGTATAAACATCAAACCTTTTACTGATATGTTTCTGAATTTTGAAATTTCGGTTAACATGTTTTCAAGATTATTTGTGTCAACGCCTGACTTTGACTCTTCTTCACCGATATTTACTTCCACCAAAACATCCATGACCTTACCAATGGCTTTACAGCGTTTGTCAATTTCCTCAGCAAGAGAAATACGGTCAACCGATTGAATCATAGAAACCTTATCTACGATGTACTTCACCTTGTTTGTCTGCAGTGCCCCGATGAAGTGTATTGTAACATTGTCTTTTACAATATCGTCGTATTTGTCAAGCAACTCCTGAACCCTGTTTTCACCAATGTGAGTTATACCACAGTCAATAGCATAGTTGATAAGTTCTGCCGACTGGGTTTTGGTTGCTGCAAGTAATGTTACATCTCTGTTTCCGATTTCGGATTTTATACGCTTGATATTGTCCGATATAAACTTTTTTTGTTCATCAAGTGTCATTATTTTACTACCTTTCCATCGTATAATTCTTTACCCTCTGTTATAACGGCGTCATAAAGAGAAAGATAACTGTAGGTGTTATTTTCTTGTTCGTTGTTTAAATATTCCCCTGAACTTAACGGGTCGTTCAAATCCGCAAGATAGAAACTGTCAGATTCAAAAATGCGGTGTATACGCTTGAATTTTACCTCATTTCCGCTTAATACAAACACTCCCTCAAACTTGTCCTGTATACGCAGGGCATTTTTCGGGATTTTTAATCCGCTGTAACTCTTTTTTATTATCTGAAGTTCCTGGAGCCTTGAAAAATCAAAGTTTTTAGGTTCTTCGAGTGTGGAGAAAACTAAAACGGCATTGGGCAGATTTGTTTGGGTGAGTTTTTTGTCCAGAACAAATTGTATTCTTGTGTCTGAGGAGTGCGGGAAGATAATATCGTATGTTTCGCCTTCCGAAAATTCGGTGCATAAACTTTTATCCACAGAGCATAAAATATACCACAAAAAGTCTTTTATAATCTTTCCGGCATGATTCGTTTTGAGAGATTCATCCGGCTGTGAAGTAATCAATTTGTTAAAGGAGTCCACGGTCATATTTTCGACCTGCTCTGATGTAAAAATGTTTTCGTAGCCGTCTACTGCGGTTGAAAAGTATCCTCCGGTGTTGGTAACAATGCTGCTTTTCAATCCTGTAAGAGAGTGAGAAAGATTTGTCCTTTGGTTTTCCAATTGTGCTATTTTATCGTCAAATCCATCTGATTTTTGTGCTATCAACTGTCGTTTGTTAAGAATTGTTAAAAGTTCGTCGCCGTTTTGAACGGTAATTTTATAATTTCGGCTAAGTGCGTTATTTTTCAGCCGTATGATAGATTCTGATATCTGATTATCAATTTTTGCCATGTTTGTAATAACAAAGTTTTTATCAATCCGACTGCTTTCCAGAACTTTGATTTTTCTGTCAATTTCAATGATTTGTGCCTGTGTGTCTGCAAATCTTTCCGAAGCATAAATATTTGCAACAACAGAGTTTTTAGAAACCTTTTCCAACTCGTCTGCAATATAATATACAACTCCGTTATCCGGCAGTGTCAGCACCTCTTCGTTTCGGATAATGTATCCGTCGGCATTAAGCTTCTGCTCCACTGTTGAAATGCCCGCATATTCAACACCCACATCGCTTTTAAAAGTACGCATAAACCATATTCCGATGTAGAGTACCGTACCAATGGTAATCAGAAAGGAAATAATATTTACCGTGAATTTTGATAATCTCAATTTAAAAAACTCCTTATAATTTCTTCCGAGTTTTGCAGTTGGTTTTTGTCAGGAAATATTTTGACGATGTTTTCATATCTTCTGAACCATGTGAGTTGGCGTTTTGCGTAATTTCTTGTTGCTTTTTTCAGTGATTCTGAAACTTCTTCAAGGGTGGAATGACCTTTAAAATACGGGATGAGTTCCTTGTAGCCTATTGCCTGGCGCGCTGTTGAAGAAATGTTTTTATTCAATTCCCGTTGTGCTTCCTGAACAAGACCGCACTCAAACATTTTGTCAACTCTTTTGTTTATTCTGTCGTAGAGTATACTTCTGTCTTCAAAGAACAATCCTAAAAACAGATAATCATATTTGCTTTTTTCTGTATGGGATACCGCATCATATTCGGACATTCTCTTACCTGTACAGTGGTATACTTCCAATGCCCGTATAACTCTTTTCAAGTCGTTGGGATTTACTCTTGAGGCAGTAGGTTCGTCTGCTTCCATCAACATGTTCCACAGAAAAGCATTTCCGTTCTTTTCGGCAATCAGTCGCAATTGCTCACGGTATTTGTCATCTCCGTCGAATTCTCCGAAACGCGTATTATTGATAAGACTGTCAATATATAGTCCTGTCCCGCCGACAATTACAGGCAATTTGCCTCTTGATAGAATATCTTCAATGGCGTCTTCTGCAAGAGTTTTAAATTTTGCAACACTGAACAGTTCGCTGGGGTCAGCGATACTCATGAGATGATGCGGAATACCGCACATTTCATCAGATGTGGGCTTTGCCGTGGCAATGTCCATGCCTTTGTATATTTGCATTGAGTCGGCAGAAATAACTTCACCATTGAATTTTTTGCAGATTTCTATAGATAAAGCGGTTTTTCCGCTTGCTGTCGGTCCCGCAATAATTATCGCTTTGTTCATGATTCACCTGTGTGTTAAAAGTTGTATACCGGGTATGTGCGGAGAGTAAGAAGGAATAGGGAATAAGTGAGGTTGATTTTCGCTAAAGCGAAAATCGTCATTACCTCTTCACTTGTTCATTCTATGATTTCATCATTGAATGAACATCGCGTCACCGAAGGAGAAGAAACGATATTTGTTTTCAATGGCTTGTCTGTATGCCTCCATGGTGTTATCGTATCCGTACAGAGCACAAACAAGCATAATAAGTGTACTTTCCGGAAGATGGAAATTGGTTATAAGGCAATCGACCACATTGATTTCTTTGCCCGGGTAAATAAAAATATCCGTATATCCCGATGATGATTTTATACAACCTTCTTTACGGTATGCTCCCTCAAGCGTGCGGAAAGAGGTCGTGCCCACACAGATTACCCGGTTTCCCGACGCCTTTGTCTGATTTATGAGGTTGGCAGTTTCTTCTGAAATACTGTAATATTCAGAATGCATTTTATGGGATAAAAGGTCCTCCGATTTGACAGGTCTGAAAGTGCCCAGTCCTACATGAAGCATTACGGGAGCAATATTAACCCCCATGCTTTTTATTTTTTCCAAAAGTTCGGGTGTGAAATGCAGACCGGCGGTGGGAGCGGCAGCAGAGCCCTCGGTTTTCGCATAGACTGTCTGGTAACGGTTTTTATCAGCTAATTTTTTGTGTATGTACGGCGGAAGCGGCATATTTCCAACTTTGTCCAACACTTCAAAAAATGTTTTTGAAGTGTCATAATCAAATTTTATTATTCTGTTTCCGCCATCTGTAATATCGATTACTTCACCCTTGAGCAATTCGCCAAAATCAAGGGTGGTTCCCGGTCTGGTTTTTTTGCCGGGGCGGGTGAGTGCTTCCCAAACACCGGTGTTTTTTTGTTCAAGAAGAACTACTTCGATAAGCGAGCCGTTTTCTCTCTTAGCCCAGAGCCTTGCAGGAATAACTTTTGAGTTGTTTACAATCAACAAATCTCCCGGATGGAGATATTCGGTAATATCGCGGAAACACCTGTGTTCAATTTTTTCGTTGCAGCACACCATGAGCCTGGATGAATCACGGGGTTCGACCGGTTCCTGCGCAATGAGTTCTTCAGGTAAAAGATAGTTATAAGTAGAGCGTTTAAGAAAGTCCAAAATTATATCCTTTCCGATGCAAAATAATAAAATATCAGGTTGTTGAAAAAAATATGTGTCAAATATCAAAAAAACCATTTGACAAAAAAGAAAAATAGTGATAAAATATATATATTGATTATATTATACACCAAGTGAGATTAATTTTCAACTGTTTTTTTGTTATATTTCAATTTTTTCGCATATTTTGTATGCAGTCATATCATTCCAAACAGAAAGGACATATGTATTATGAAAAAACCGGTTTTTCGCGGAGCAGCCACAGCGCTTATAACACCTTTTAAGGATGGCAAGGTAGATTATGAATCCTTTGCCCGTCTTATAGACTTTCAAATCAACGGAGGAATTGATGCACTTGTAGTTTGCGGAACAACAGGTGAACCCTCCACCTTGAATGACCAGGAACACATGGATGTCATGGAGTTTTGCATCAAGCATACTGCAGGCCGTGTTCCTGTACTTTGCGGTACAGGAAGCAATGATACCGAATATGCAGTATCACTTTCCAAAAGAGCATGTGAAATAGGTGCAGACGCACTTCTTATGGTAACTCCGTATTACAATAAAACAACACAGAGAGGTCTTGTCAAGCATTTCTATAAAGTTGCAGATAATGTTGATAAGCCTATAATTGTTTATAATGTTCCCTCTCGTACAGGCTTGTGCATTAAACCTGAAACATACGCAGAACTTGCCAAGCATCCTAACATATCGGGTATAAAGGAAGCAGGCGGAGATATGTCTGCCATAGCACATACAATGGCTTTGTGCGGAGACCAGATTAACCTTTATTCCGGTAACGACGACCAGATAGTACCTGTTATGTCTCTGGGAGGACAGGGTGTCATTTCGGTACTTTCTCATCTTATTCCAAAGCAGGTTCACGATATTTGTGAGTTGTATGATAAGGGACAGACAAAAGAAAGTCTGAAACTCCAGTTGAAATATCATGAACTTATTTCGGCTTTGTTCTGTGAGGTGAATCCCATTCCCGTAAAGGCAGCAATGCAGATTATGGGATATTGCAACGGAGAACTCCGTCTGCCTCTTTACGAGATTGAAGAAAAGAATTATGAAAAACTTAAGAGCATAATGAAAGAACTGAATATAATCTGATACATATTTGAAAGGCATAATAATGACAAATATTATACTTACAGGTGCTTTGGGAAGAATGGGAAGATTTATAACCTCCAAAGTATCGGAACTGGAAGAATTTAATATAACCTGCGGGGTTGATATTGCAAACGACGAGTCGTATCCGTATCCTCTCGTTAGGTCGGTAGATGATATTTCAAATCCCGACGGTGTTATTGTTGATTTTTCCAATCATCTTCTCACCGAGAGTCTTTTACAATTTGCGGTTGCAAACAATCTTCCCTGTGTTATTTCGACAACCGGACATACCGAGGAAGAAAAGAAGAAGATTTTTCTTGCGGCAGAAAAGATACCCGTATTTTACTCGTACAATATGTCTATAGGCATTAATCTTATAACCGAACTTGCAAAAAAAGCGGCAACACTTCTGGGAGAGAGTTTTGACATTGAGATAGTGGAAAAACACCACAACAAAAAACTGGATGCACCGAGCGGTACGGCACTTATGATTGCAGACGGAATATCAGAGGTGTTTGACGAAAAACCGCAATATGTTTTTGACCGTTCCTGCCGCAGAGAAGAGAGAAGTAAATCCGAAATCGGTTTTTCTTCAATAAGGGGAGGAACAATCGTAGGAGAACACGATGTTATTTTCGCGGGATATAATGAGGTTATAACCCTTTCACATCATGCGGCATCTCGTGAGGTTTTTGCAATGGGTGCTATACGGGCAGCCGAATTTCTCAAGGATAAACCTTGCGGAATGTATAATATGAAGAATCTGATTGGAGAAATATGAATAACAAAAATACGGCAAAATATGCAAAAAATTCAAAGCAGCACGGCAGAGATTTTTCCGACAGAAAAAAAACGGAATACCGTAAACATCCCACAAGAGAAGGCTTTGAAAAAAGCGGAGATGAACTGGTCGACAGCGGTATTGTTGCAGGTCGTAACGCTGTTCGGGAACTTCTTAAAAGCGGACGCACAATTGATAAGATATATACTCAGCAAGGAGAACGCGAGGGTTCAATTGTGGCATTGGCGGCAGAGGCTATTTCAAGAGGAATACCGATAATTGAAACCGAAAAAAGTAAACTTGACGCGCTTTCCGGATTCACTTCCCATCAGGGAATTGTGGCTATGGCGGCGTTTAAAGGTTACTCAACAGTTGACGAAATCCTTGAGATAGCAACTCAGAGAGGTGAAAAGCCTTTTGTTGTAATAGCGGATGAAATATGCGACCCTAATAATCTCGGCTCGCTTATACGGTGTTGTGAGGGTGCCGGAGTACACGGGGTAATAATACCAAAGAGAAGAAGCGTGGGGTTGAGTCCCGCGGTTGCAAAGGCATCGGCTGGTGCAATAGAGCATATGGCGGTGGCTAAGGTTACAAATATCAATGCCACCATAGAGGAATTGAAGAAAAAAGGACTGTGGATTATGTCCTGCGAAGCAGGTGGAACCGACTACAACAGTGTGGATTATGATATTCCTCTTTGTATAATCCTCGGAAGCGAAGAAAACGGTATTTCAAAACAGGTTTTGAAAAATTCCGATTATATTATTTCCCTGCCGATGAGAGGTAAGGTGAATTCACTTAATGTATCATGTGCCGCTGCGGCAGTCCTCTATCGTGCAATAAGCGGACGAAACAGCAATTGATAACTATAAGGTATATCAGAAATCAGAAACAGAAATCTGAAAAAACATTTTACATCATTGTTTATTCTTTCGGGTTTACCTGAAATAATATACGGTCTACCCATGAAGCAGTTTATTTCAGTTTTACGGTTTGTGCCGTGAGGCACGGAAAGGAACAGTCAGAAATATGGCAAATACATACAAAATCTCCAATGACCCCAAGGGGCTAATGAAAAAGCCGCCCTCATATTTCTTTCACGGATATGATAAGAAATACGGCGTGCCTGAATCAGATACGGCTGATAATGTAATGATTGACGAAAGCAAGACTGAAAGACAAACAAAGGATATTGATAATTTTATTGTTGAACCGGCAGAAAACGAACACGAAGATACTGCTGTTTTCGGGATTACAAGTACACCTCCCCAAGAGGTTGTTATGCCCGAGCAGAGTGCGGAAAGTATTTATGACGAAGAATCTGTTTCAAATGAAAAACGCAGTAAAAGGCGTAACGGAAAAATACGCAGTACCCTGCAGGTCGATGAAGATATCCGTGCAATGGAAGACAGTGATGAATTAAATCAGGATTCTGATGATGATATGAAAGTTGTATTCGGTGAAGTTGACCACGGAGCAATTGACGGATTATCAGACGCAGAATACAATCCGTATGATACAAATGATACCGAGGATGATGAAGAAGACCAAGAAGAACAATTTGAAATAGACGAATATACCGATCCGTCAAAAGCAGAACAGTTTATAAATTATTACCGTTCTTCAGCCAAATTTTCTCTTTTGCTTACAGTCTGCGGAATAATTGTATTTTTGGCAATGATGTATATTGAAAGTTTTTCTTTTAACTCGTCAATTCCGCGTCCTGCTTTTCTTGACCCGACAAAAATGAGGCTTGTTCTGGTTTTGGTTGATATACAACTTCTTGTTATTTCGGCAGCACTTATTTATGAAAACTTTATAGATGGTTTTAAAGCAATGTTCCGCGGAAAACCTAATTCCAATACATTGTCTGCGGTTGCCATGACAGTCTGTGCTTTGCATTCAGTTGCGGTATATTTTACCTCCACACCCGAAACAATAATGCTTTATTCATCTGTTGGCTGCCTTTTCGGTGTGTTTACATTACTGAAAAATTACATGGAGAGCCGAAGAAATCTTCTTACATTCAAAATTCTTTCGGCTGACGGTGAAAAACTTGTTGCCGAAAAAAGAGACAAACACGAGGAAAACCTTTACGAACTGGATGAATACCTTCCCGAAGACCCTGAAATTTTTTCATTCAAAAAGGCGAAATTTGTCGATGATGCGGTAAGAAATATAAATACTGCACCGGAGTCGGATAGAAATTTCAAAATTATTCTTCCTCTTGTAGTCATAGCATCAATAGCTTTTTCAATTATAATTTTTGTTCAGAGCGGTGACTTAAATGCGGCATTTAATGCTCTTGCAATTTTGTGCCTTGCCATGCTTCCTGTATCTTCAATTATGTATATAACCCTGCCATACCTTGTTGAAAGTTTCAGGGTGTTCAGAAAAGGTTGTGCCATGATAGGCGGAAACACCTTTGAGGAGTATAGTGTTGCAGATGTTGTATCCTTTAACGATACTGTTGTTTTTCCGTCGGGCGGAATAAAGGTTAACAGTGTAAGAACCTACGGTGAACACAGAATAGACCATACAATTATGTATGCTGCACGCATTTTTAAAACGGTGGGCGGTCCTCTTGCACCGGTGTTTGAGAATTATATAAAGAATGCGGTGGACGATGTCCAGCCGGTAGAAATTGTTTCTATCGAACCCGATGGAATACGCACTGTCATAGACGGAAACGATGTGTACATAGGCAAAAAAAGTTTTATGTTGGCGTATAATTTCGGATTTGTAAAAGATTCAACAGACGACGCATTTGAAAATTCCGTAGGTCGCATAATGTATATGACTGTAGGCGATAACATTGCCGCCAAGTTCTATATCAAATATTCAATATACCGTGGTTTTGAAAAACTGCTTTCAAGACTTACGGGAGTAGGTGTTTGTGTAGGAATAAAGTCCTGCGACCCTAATATTGATGATGCATTGCTCACAAAACTTTTGCGTCGCAAGGAATATTATGTTCGGATAGTTAAATCGACACTTCCGTTGCCTGCAGACGAGGTTTATGATAATGTGTCTGCCGGTGTGGTCTGCAAAGGAAATGCATTTGATTTGCTCAGAGGTATTTTGTGTTGCAATAAAATCGCAAAAAATGTTTCCCTCAATATTTTGACAAAATTTATTTCTGTCATAGTTGCCTTTGTAATGGTAATTGCTCTTTCACTTATCGGCGGGGGATGTATGCCGGGTGTTAATGCACTGCATATATGTTGTTACCAGTTAGTGTGGTTTATGCCAGTGTTATTTACCGCAATATTTGGGTGACAAAATACAAACCGCTGTTTTGAAAAATGGCGGTTTTTACATTATATTGAATAGCAATATTCAGGAGTGATGATATGAAAAAGTTCTTGTTGACAGTACTGCTTTGCGGCTTAACAACAGTTCTTTTTTTAGGCGGATGCAGCAATATACCGCAAAAAACAGGAACCAAAAATCTCACTGCAGATTATCTGAGCAAAAATTTCGTTGATGTTTTATCCAGGTCGGTTGATTTTGAGAAAATTTTTGGAGATGAAATTAAACCGTTAAATTTTATAGCAGAAAACAATGGCCAACTTTCCTTGGTCGCAGAATATTCAGATTATACCTATAACGGTTACTCCAACATCTTTTCCAAAATAAAATCAGACAGAAAAAACAAAAGAATAAGTATTGATTTGGAATTAAAAGGGATAATTCCGAACGAAACAGCGGATTTGAGTGTTTATGCGGATACATCATGTGTGGTTATACAATCCGATTTGTTGTTGGGAAGAGGAAAATCATATAGTATAGATTTCTCCGACCCTGAAAAAATGCTGGATAAGTTTATTGTTTCTCCTTTAGGGCAACTTTTGGAACTCGATGAAGAAAAAGTTGTTATGTTCTGTCAGCAACATGGCTTTGACCGAGAATATTTCAAGAGTGTTTCAGGTTGTTTTGAAAAGTATATGGATATTAAGAGTGAAATCAAAGATTTGATTTTGACAGAAATAAAGGAGATTTTTGATACAACCGGTAAAGAGGTAAGCGAATATACAGTTGATACAGGCGGGGAAAGCAGGAAAATATTAAAGTATACCCGTACAATTGACAGTCGGGTCGTGTATGACATTTTCTATGTGCTTTTATCCGGATATGAAGCACAGACAGAAGCAGGAAACGAATTTTTAAAAATTTTAATTCCTTCGGAAATCTGTGATAATCTGGACATTGACTTTGATATATTAAAAGAAAATAACTTAAATTATTTCAAGTCAGGAATAGAGAGTGTATTGCAATTATTGACCGATGTGTCGCTGATATACAATTTTCATTTTGACACTAAAAGCGGAATGTTGCAGAAGGTTGACGGAGAGTTGTTCTGTTATAGTGACGGAACACAAAATAAAGTTGATTTTACGATTGAACCTGACAGGAACATATCGTTTGAAATAACGAATGGTATAAATACCGTAAAAGGTGTTTTTTCAAATAACCGCACCGATGTTTCTGATGAATATATATTAACTCTTGTGTTGCCGGAACATCCCGGGTTCTTTACAGAATGTGCGTTTAAAATTGATTCTGAAAAGCATGTATACGAATTTTACATACAGAACACAGAAGATGGTATACCGGAAAAAATTGTCAGTGCTGACGGTAATATTTTGTATAGTGCAAATTCCCTGGAAATATCTTTTGATAGTGTTGCTTTTTATTCGGGGGAAATACATCCCGGCATATCCCTTGGATTTTCCAATTTTGCAGTGCCGCAATTTCCGTTCTTGACGGAGGATATCTTCCAAGTAAGTCAAAGTCAGCTTAAGGGCATTTTTGAAAGAGCAGTTTCTGTTTTTATAAACTATGCAAATTTCAAAAAAGGTTATTCCGGAAATGACAGCGGATATTTCTATAACGATTATGACTTTGGTCTGAGGTAAAGTTGTTTTTTACAATTCTTTAAATAATTATATATTTATTTGTGTTTTTTTACTGAAACCTCTTCCATACTTTACAATTTTGTGGTATACTGATAAGGTAGATTATTTACCTGTGGCTTTATAAAAAACACAGAAGTACCGAGGTGAGTTTTTGATAGACATATTCAGAAAAAATGTTATATATGTAATATGCGGTCACTACGGAGTGGGAAAGACAAATGTGGCGGTCAATCTGGCACTCAAAATGAAAGACAGTGATATTACACTTATAGATTTGGATTTGGTCAATCCGTTTTTTCGCTCCGCGGACAATAAGGAGGAACTTGAGGAACAGGGAATACATGTTATAACACCTGTTTTCGCAAATACAAATGTTGATATTCCTTCTGTCCCTGCAAATATAAACTCGGTTTTTCTGCCGGGTAAAAGTGCGGTTTTTGATGTAGGGGGCGATGATGCAGGTGCTGTTGCACTCTGCGGATTTTCACAGGGATTTTTAAAACGCGGATATGAAATGTACTATGTTGTTAATATGTGCCGTCCGCAGGTTGAAAACCCTGTGGATGCAGCACAAATGATGTACGAGATTGAAAAGACATCGGGGATGAAATTTTCGGCAATTATAAACAATACAAATCTCGGAATCGAAACAACCCGTGACATAATACTTTCAGGTATGGAATATGCCAAAGAAATTTCACGCATTACCGGCCTTGAAATTGCTGCCACAACAGTAATGGATACTCTGGAGAGCCAGTTCTCCCCGGAACAAAAAAAAGATATGGTGTTTATCAGAGATATAACAAAACATATATATTATTAGTTAAAAGGAGTACATATGAAAAAGGTAACATTTAAAATTGATTTGTGCAAAGGATGCGGATTGTGTGTTTCCGCCTGCCCCAAGAAAATTATTTCACTTGACACGACAATACTGAATAAAAAAGGTTATCATCCGGCTACAATTACAGATGATACCAAGTGTATTGCCTGTGCATTTTGTGCGACTGTCTGCCCCGATGTAGTTATTAAAGTTGAAAAAGATTAAAAGGAGATATACAAATGAGTAAAAAGATACTGATGAAAGGCAACGAAGCAATAGCTGAAGCTGCCATAAAAGCGGGATGCCGACTTTTCTTCGGTTATCCTATAACACCTCAGACCGAAGTTGCGGAAACTTTTGCAAAGCGTATGCCTAAAGTTGACGGACTTTGTGTGCAGGCAGAAAGTGAAATTGCCGCTATAAATATGGTTCTCGGTGCGGCATCTACCGGAAAAAGAGTAATGACATCGTCATCTTCCCCCGGAATAAGCCTTAAATCAGAAGGTATATCATACATTGTCGGTTCAGACCTGCCTTGCGTAATCGTAAATGTGCAACGCGGAGGCCCCGGATTGGGTGGTATTCAGCCGTCTCAGGCGGACTATTATCAGGCAACAAGAGCACTGGGACACGGTGACCAGCACATTCTTGTACTTGCACCCGCGTCAATTCAGGAAATTGCCGACCTTACAATGGAAGCCTTTGACCTTTCGGATATTTACAGAATGCCTGCAATGATTCTCGCAGACGGCGCACTCGGTCAGATGATGGAGCCGGTTGACTTTGAAGCAAGAACTCCAAGAGAAATACCGGAAAAGACATGGGCTGCCTGCGGACACGACGGCAAACGCAAACACAATATTGTAAATTCTCTTTACATAGAACCCGATGAACTTGAGAGAACCGTAATTGAGCGTTTTGAAAAATATAAGAAGATTGAAAAAACAGAGGTTAAATACGAAGAGTATCTTACCGACGATGCAGATATAGTTGTTGTTGCTTTCGGTATAACTGCGCGTATTGCAAAATCAGCAGTAAATGCCGCACGCAAAAAAGGAATTAAGGCAGGACTCTTCCGCCCCATAACCTTGTGGCCGTTCCCCTCTGAAAGATTAAACCAACTTGCTGATTCAACAAAGAAATTCCTTGCTGTAGAACTTAGCATGGGACAGATGGTTGAAGATGTAAAGTTGGCAACACAGTTCAAAAAACCTGTAGAATTTTTCGGACGCACCGGAGGAATGATGCCTTCGGTAAACGAAGTTCTTGAAAATATTGAAAAATATGCTGAATAAGAAAGGATGAATAACAATGGTAGTATTTGATAAACCAAAAGCATTGACCGATGTTCCTTTTCATTACTGTCCCGGATGTACTCACGGTATAGTGCATCGTCTTGTGGCAGAAGTGATAGACGAGTTCGGCATAGAAGGAAAGACAGTAGGTATCGCACCTGTAGGATGTTCGGTTTTTGCATATAATTACTTTAATTGCGACATGATAGAGGCTCCTCACGGAAGAGCACCTGCTGTTGCGACCGGTGTTAAAAGAGCCATGCCTGATAACTTTGTATTTACTTATCAGGGCGACGGAGACCTTGCTGCAATCGGAACAGCCGAAACTGTTCATGTGGGGGCAAGAGGCGAAAATATAACCATCATATTTATAAACAATGCTATTTACGGTATGACAGGCGGTCAGATGGCTCCTACAACATTGCCGGGACAGTACTCAACCACATCTCCCTACGGACGCGACCTGAAACTTCAGGGAAATCCTATCAGAGTATGCGAAATGCTGGCGACATTGGACGGCACAGCATATGCCGAAAGAGTTGCTGTTGACTGTGTTAAAAACATCAATAACGCCAAAAAGGCTATAAGAAAAGCGTTTGAAGTTCAGAAAAACAAGTTGGGCTTTTCCATCGTAGAAGTTCTCTCCACTTGTCCTACCAACTGGGGCAAAACACCTCAGGAAGCACTTGAATGGCTCAGAAGCGATATGATGCCGTTCTATCCCCTTGGTGTATACAAGGACATAACAGTAAAGGAGGATAAATAATATGTATAATATTCTTCTTGCAGGCTTTGGAGGACAGGGAATACTTTTTGCAGGCAAGCAAATTGCCTATGCCGGTATGAAATCTGATAAAGAAGTAAGCTGGCTCCCTTCCTATGGCCCTGAAATGCGTGGCGGTACAGCAAATTGCTCTGTAATAGTTTCTGACGAACCTATCGGTTCACCCCTTGTAACCGACCCGGATATCCTTATTGCTCTCAATCTTCCGTCTTTCGAAAAATTCGAAAATAAGATAAAAGCAGGCGGTATCCTTATTTCAGACAGTTCTCTTATTTCCAAAAAGACTGACAGAACAGATATTCAAGCCTACTATATCCCTGCTACCGAACTTGCAAATCAGAACGAAATAAGCGGTATGGCAAATGTTATAATGCTGGGAAAACTTATTCAGGTTACAGGTATATATGACTATAATTACTTTGAAGAAGTAATGACTGGTTCAATTCCTCCGTCAAAGGAAAGACTGATTGCCCTCAATAAAAAGGCACTTTCCATCGGATATAACTACCGCTGATGAGATTTCGCAGTGTGACTGCTAAACTGTCGGAATTAATGTATAGAGTTCCCGGAACAAAAAAAAGGCGTAGTTCCGCGGCAATAATAGCGGCTGCCGGAAACGGCAGCCGTATGGGAAATATTGCAAAACAGTTTATTGAAATTGATGGTTTTCCGGCAGTCTATTACAGCCTTATTGCTTTTGAAAAGAGTCTTAATGTCGAGCAGGTAATAATAGTTACACGGAATGATGACATTGAGAAAATGAAGAATATAGTAGAAAAGTACGGGTTTAAAAAGGTTACAGATATTGTTTCCGGCGGCAGTACTCGTGATGAATCAGTTAAAAACGGATTTGAAAAATTAAAAAACAACATCAAGTATGTTGCTATACATGATGCCGCAAGACCGCTTATTACTACGGAAAAAATTGATTTTGTTTTTCGTGATGCATATAAGTACGGTGCAGCGTGTGCGTGCAGTAAAGTCGTCGACACCGTAAAAAAAGCGGATGGTAGCGGATTTATCAAAAAAACAATACCCCGCGAGGACCTTTATGCAGCCCAGACACCCCAGATTTTTTCCTGCGATATTTACAGAACTGCATTGGCTATTCACCTTAAAGGCGACCTTGCGGTTACTGATGATTGTTCAATGGTTGAAAATGCAGGATTTAAAATTAAACTGTCGGATATAGGTATACCGAATTTAAAATTGACAGTACCTCAGGATTATGATATTATAGATTCTATACTAAAAAAGAGAGGTGCAGAAAAGTGCCTTGCGGATTCAGAATAGGTCACGGATATGATGTGCATCGTTTTGACAGTCAGCGGAAATTGATTTTAGGCGGCGTTGAAGTGCCGTTTGAAATGGGACTTCTGGGACATTCAGATGCAGATGTGTTGTGTCATGCACTTATGGATGCGTTGCTTGGTGCGGCATGTATGGGTGATATTGGAAAACATTTTCCCGATACAGATGAAAAATATAAGGGTGTATCAAGCCTTGAGTTGTTGAAATGTGTGAAAAAGATTTTAGATGACAAAGGCTTTGATGTGGTTAACGCAGATATTACCGTTATAGCACAAAAGCCGAAACTTGCACCGTTTATTCCTCAAATGGCGGATAATTTGAAAAAAATACTTGAATGCGAGAGTATAAATATAAAAGCCACAACCGAAGAACGGTTGGGCTTTACCGGCAGACTTGAGGGAATTTCATCCCATGCTGTTGCATTGTTGAATTTAAAGTAAATTAATGTCCTGACTCATTATCGCGTGGAATTGATTGAGCAGTTCTTCTGCCTTCTTTTCAAAAACTATTTTCATATTTTCGGCAATTCTGCGGCTTCCCACATAGGTTTCAAGATTAAGCATTGTAAGTCGGTTGTCTTTTATTACACAGTGCAGCATTGCTCCGTCACTGTCATCTTCCAGCGGGGAATCCTCAATATATGACATTACCATAAAACCGTGTTCTTTATATTCAAGAAAACGCTTTGCGGCAAGTAACGCCTTTTCTTTTATAAGGTCAAGCAATATATCTCCGCAACCGTCAAGGGCGACTTTGCCTTTAGAAGAAATAATATATTTCTTCTTTTCCTGGTTATTAACGGTTATTTCGTTTACAAGCCCACGGCTGAGTAAGTCGGCAAACTGGTCGGCAAAATCAAAGTGACGAACAAAATCTATTGTAAATATAACTTCACAAATAGTGTCAAAATCTAAAGGAATATCAATATTCTCAAGTAAATACAGAATAAGGATTTTTATATCGTCATCGTTGTTCAATTTGATAGCAGTATCCATATTTGTGACAGTTCCTTCCCAAAATTAAAACAGAAATCCGGATACATACATTATACCATAAAATTCTGAAAAAGCAAGAGTACAATGAAAAAATATTATAATTTATTATCTTTATTATTGTTTATAAACCGGTCAGACAGATATTACAAAAGAAAGAGGGGGTCATACAATGTTTGATAATGTGTGGTTGCTTGATTTAGTCAGCCTTGCAATAAGTATTGTTGTTTTACTTATAAGTATCACATTTCATGAGGTTGCACATGGCTATGTTTCATACAAACTTGGTGATGATACAGCCAAGGAGAGCGGAAGACTTTCATTAAACCCCTTTGACCATATAAATTTTTCAAGCTTTCTTTTACTTATAATCATTATGGCGATAGGTACATTTACAAACGGTGCAAATAGTGGTTTTGTTATGTCTTTGATGTCGGTAATGATATGCTTTACTTTTGCTGCTCCTGTTCCTGTGAGCGGAAACAGTTTGAAAAATCCTCTTAAGGATATGGCTGTTATAGCAATTTCAGGACCTGTTGCAAATATTATAATTGCACTAATTTCCATGGTTGCAATAAAGTATATTACATTATGGAGTATGCCGCTGTTGTCCGGAGCCTCTTTCCCCGGAGAATTTTTCTTTTATGTTTATTATTTTACAATATATTTTTTCTCGTATATGATTCAACTCAATATTGGTTTGGCAATATTTAATCTTTTACCTATCCCTCCGCTTGACGGCTCAAAAATACTTTACAGATTTCTCCCCAGAAATGTACTTATTACCTTTGTAAAGTATGAAAAACACATTACATTAGTACTTCTTTTGCTTCTTGTTTTTGATGTTCTTGACAGACCGCTTAATCTTATAGGCAATTCTGTTTTCAGCGGGCTTGAATTTGTTGTGGACTTACTTCCTCCAAGAGGTTGAATATGGAAACAATAAATTATAAATTAGAGGTTTTTGACGGTCCGCTTGATTTACTGTTGAGCCTTATATCAAAAAACAAGATAAATATATATGATATCCCGATTTCCGAGATACTGGAACAGTACCTTGACTATATGGACAGGGCAGCCAGGGAAAACATAGAACTATCAAGCGAGTTTGTCGTAATGGCGTGTGAACTTCTGTATATAAAATCCCGTATGCTGTTACCTCGCGACGAACAGGCAGAAGACCCGAGAAATGAACTTGTGACTGCACTTCTTGAGTATTCTAAGGTAAAAGATATAGCCGACTATTTGAACAGACGAAAAGAAAACTTTTTCGAGCGTTACAGAAGCGCCGGAATGAAAATGCAGATTACACGCGTTTTACGCAGTTACGAACCCCAGGAACTTGCACAGGCTTTTGCGTCAATTAAAGTTAATGCACTTCAGGTTAAAAAAGAAAATAATTTTAAAACCATAGGTGCTATGATACAACACCGTGTTATACCTGTAGAAGAAAAAATTATTTATGTTCTCAGGAAACTTTGCCGTGCAGACAATGCGGATAAATCCGTAAAATTTAGCGAATTGATAATGGACAGTAAATCTAAATCAGAAGTGGTGGCAATCTTTCTTGCGGCACTTGAACTTACAAAATCCGGCAGAATAAGAGTGTCCCAGGAGGAAAGTGATTATAAAATAAAATTAATAAGAGATAAGAAAAATGATAACTGAATCTAAATTCTACGATTACGAAAGAGAACATTTTGCAGGAGCATTGGAGGCAATTTTATTTGCCTGCGGTACACCGGTTGAAAAGGAAAAACTTTGTGAAATCCTTGAAATCAATCCTGACGAACTGGAGGTTACCATTACTGCGTTAAAACTCAGAATGGGAAAGTATCCCGGCGGATTTGAATTGTTGTCCCTTGAAGACACCGTCACACTTTGTACTCGAATAGAGTATAAGGATTATGTATCAAAGGCACTTGAAGTGAAAAGAAATGTGTCCCTGTCAAAACCCTCACTTGAGGTTCTTGCTATAATCGCGTACACACAACCTGTTACCAAGGCATACATAGAAAAAATCAGAGGTGTCGATTGCAGCGGTATAGTAAATACTCTCTTGGAAAAAGAACTGATAGAGGAGAGGGGACGGATGGATGCTCCGGGACGACCTATTTTGTATGGTACAACGCTTAACTTCCTTAAGAGTTTCGGACTCAGTTCGGTAGACGACCTTCCCGACATTGATAAATATGGTGATGCACAGATATCTCTGGATATTGATTAATTTTATTAAAGGCGGAAAAAATGACGGTTTTACTGTATATATTGTTGGCTTTTGCAGCAATAATCATGCTGGTGCTTTTGCTTGATGCAAATTTGATTCTGAAGTATGAAACCGAATTTCAGGCAAAAATCAGAATATGCTTTATTACCTTTGATGTGATGGATTTGTTCAACGGAAAAAACCGAACCAAGACTATATCAAAAAGCAGAAAAAAAATATCAAAGACCGAAACTGCCAGGGACAGAAAAAAGAAGGGAACCTTTGAAGACTTTATTGGATTTATCGATTTGGTAGGTTCAATTATTCAGATGCTTTCCGAAAATCTTTCTGCAAAACTGAAAATCAATCTGAAAAAGTTGATAGCAACAATCGGTTCTTCCGAGGCGGATAAAACGGCATATATGTACGGTGCTGTTTGCAATGCTGTTTCGGTAATGCTGGATTTAATAACTAATTTTGTCAGAAAATTTAAGAGAAATGACAATAATATAATAATAAAACCTGATTATACATCGGAAAAATGTGTTTTCCAATCGGAAATGATTGTAACACTCAAGGTCTGGCATCTGATAGTGATTACACTTAAGACAATGGGAATTCTGAATAAAAATGTTACAGATAGAATTAACAGGAAAGGAAAATAAAATTATGAACGACATACCATTGAAACAAGTTATCGAGGCTTCTTTGGAGAACATAAAACAGGTTCTGAATGTTGACACCATAGTGGGCACACCTATAAACACTTTGAATGATACCGTTATAATTCCGGTATCAAAGGTCGCAGTGGGAATTACTTCAGGCGGTGTTGATTATGACAGTAAGCATAATCCTACCCGGGCACAGGCACATTTCGGCGGAGGAAACGGTGCCGGAATGACAGTGACACCCGTTGCGTTTCTTGTTGTTACAAAGGACGATGTCCGTATACTTAATCTTAATCAGCCTTCTGTTTCCGCTTCTGACAATATTGTAGGTACAATAGCGGATTTTATAGAGCGTTCTCCCGATTTGGTTCAAAGATTTATGGAACTGTTCCCTAAAAAACAGAATCAGGAACAAGAGAGTAAGTAAAGAATAAATAATCACCTTTCAGAATATGATTGATTGAAAGGTGGTTTGCAGTTATGATAAAAAAATACTGCTGCAGAATTTTAGCGGCAATTGCGGTTATAGCAATACTCTGTTTAAGTACATTAGCATCCGGATTTGAATTTACAACCGAAAAGACAGATGCCGTAATAGCCCCGACGGACAATATATATGCCTCGGCGGTTGTTCTTTACAATAAAAATACCGATGAATTTGTTTATTCGTCTAACGGGGAATTAAGACTTCCAATGGCAAGTACAACAAAAATAATGACTGCAATAGTTGCTCTCGAAAACTCTCCTATCGACAGTATAGTTACAATGCCCGGGGAAGCAGTGGGAGTCGAGGGTTCATCTGTATATCTTGAAGCAGGGGAGAAATTGTCCCTTTTGGATATGCTTTATGCTTTGATGCTTGAGTCGGCAAATGATGCAGCAGAGGCTATTGCCATTCATACTGCAGGTTCCAAAGAAGCCTTTGTCCGGCTTATGAACGATAAGGCAAAAGAACTGGGATTAAATAATACACATTTTGAAAATCCTCATGGTTTGCCGTCTGAAAATCATTATTCATCTGCACGGGATATGGCAAGGTTGTTTTCCTATGCTATTGATAATAAGGTGTTTTTGGAAATCACATCTGCAAAAAATCATAAAGTACCGCTTAAAACAGAAGGATATCGCTATTTTTCAAATCATAATCGCCTTTTGTGGCAACTTGATGGCTGTATCGGTGGGAAAACCGGATACACAAAGACGGCGGGACGGTGTCTTGTTTCGGGTACTTTGCGGGACGGAATATATATGATATGTGTAACGCTCAATGCAGGTGACGATTGGAATATTCATAAAAAACTGACCGAGTACGGATATACACTGTATGAAAACCGTATAGTGGCAAAAACCGGAGAATTCTGTTTTGATGTCTCTGTGCCGGGCGGTAAGGAGTCTTCCGTAAAGGTCTCTAATGATAAAGAATTTAGTGTATGTGTAAAAAAGTCTTCAGCACCCATAACGCACACGGTGGAACTTTTCAGATTTTATTATCCTCCTGTAGACAAAGGTGAACAGGCAGGAAAAGTAATCTTTAAGCAAAACGGAAAATATGTGGGCGAAGTAGAATTAAAGTTTGAAAACAGTGTGAGTATTCTCCCTGAAAAATCATTTTGGAAAAGAATATTCGGAAAGAGATAAAAATGAAAGTAAGACTTCAAAAATATCTGTCTGATTGCGGAGTTATGTCGCGTCGCAAGGCAGAGGAAGAAATAAAAAAAGGTAATATAACAGTAAACAATAAGCCTTGTGAATTAGGGCAAAAGGTTGATGACAGCGATGTCGTCGTATATAACGGAAAAATAATCGAAAGAACAAGCGACCAGAAAAAGTATTATATCCTCAATAAACCTAGGGGATATGTAACCACAATGTCCGACGAAAGAGGCAGAAAGTGTATAGCAGACCTTGTACGGGATATACCCGAAAGAGTTTATCCGGTAGGCAGACTTGACCTTAACAGCGAAGGCCTGGTCATATTGACTAACGATGGTGAGGTTGCAAACAGACTGATGCATCCTTCGGGAGAAGTGGAAAAGATTTATCTGTGCAAAATCAGAGGCAGAGTCACCGAAGAACAACTTGAAAAACTGCGGAGTCCATTGGTGTTGGATGGCTATACCATAAAGCCGGTTCAGGTTTGCATAGAGAAGATTGTTGAAGACGGAACAGTATTGAGATTTGCTCTGAAAGAGGGAAGAAACAGACAAATACGCAAGATGTGCGAACTTTGTGAATTGGATGTTATGCGACTCAAGAGAATATCAATAGGAAAAATTTCTCTCGGCGGATTACATGCAGGAGCAATTTTAGAACTGGATAAGAAACAGATTGATTACCTTAAATCAATATAATAAGTCAGGTTGCAGATGATTCTGCAACCTGACTTATTTTTGAAAACCATTCCAATATTTTGAATTTGATTTTATATCTTACATTTGGCGATGTGTCAGCAATATTTGGAATGTTTTTAACTGCCGGCTTAAGACAAAAAGACGGATAAATCACACACCACCAATTCTGCCCTTGTGCCTTACCTATATTTATTTTCAGTGAAGTATATTTTCCTTCGGGCAATCTGAAATTTTCATAATTTCGTGTAGGGTAGTATTCAGGGGATATCGTTGCAGTTATATTATAGAGATATCCGTACTTTTTTTGTGCATCATATGCGGTTTTTTCCAGAATAGTGATGTTTTTTGAAAGAATATCAACCGCCTCATTTTTAGAATTACAATTTTTAATAAGTGTATTTGCTGTTTCAATAACCCGGTCACGAACAATTAGTTTTAAATTTTGGTCGGGAATTGAGTCTGAATTGGCTATAACATGAATACGGATAGTGTCGCGGTATACGGATGTGTCCTGACTGCACGGAAAAAACGCAACAATACCGCAGGACAATAAAAATGAAAATATAAGAATTAAGTATTTATCTTTATTTAAGTGCTTGAATATGTTCAAAAAAATCACCTCGCAGCAATTATTGCCGCAAGGTGATTATATTATTCATATATTTGGTTTTATACGAAATTATTTGCTGAGTATTATTTTTGTAAGTTCAACCGGGTCAACAATCTTTCCGTCTTTGTATACTCTCATATTTCCGGAAGCAATTTCGTCAATAAGAATTACCTGATTGTTGTTATATCCGAATTCAAACTTAATATCCCACAAATCAAGTCCCATAGTTTTTAAATCATCTGCAACTATTTTAGTGATTTTGAGAGTCTGTTCTTTCATACTTTCAAACATTTCAGGGGACATAACGCCCAGAGCGGCAAGACCTTCACCTGTAACAAGCGGGTCACCCTTCTCGTCATTTTTAAAGGTACATTCCACATATCCGCCTTCAAGAACAGTGCCGTCTTTGATGTATTCTCCGTATCTGCGGATAAAACTTCCGGTAGCAACCAAACGGCAAATTACTTCCAGACCATGACCAAACACGGTAGCGGGAAGAACTTCCATTGTAGCATCGTCAATATTTGCACTTACATAATGGGTTTTGATGCCGGCTTCCTTCAGAAGTTCAAAGTAACGGATAGAAGTTTGGAGGTTTGCTTTGCCGATACCTTCTATTGTAAGGCCGACTGTGTTTTCACCCGGGTCAAAAACTCCGTCTTTGCCGGTGCAATCATCTTTAAACTTAAGCATTACATTGCCGTTGTCCAAAGAATAAACATCTTTTGTCTTTCCTTCATAAATCTTTTTCATTGTTTGTACCTTTCCTTAATTATAGATTTTGTTCGGTATTTTTTAATATGTACGGTAGTTTTGAATAACTAAAATTTATTTCAATAAATAATGAAGATATTTTTCAAGTAAAACACCCTCACGCTCAGGATAGTCAAAACGGGAAGATTCCTCTATAAGCATCAGAATGAATTCAGAGGCAAATCCGGCGGCGTTTTGAAGACTTTCCCCGGATAAAATTTTTCCTATAAGACATGAAGAAAAAATATCTCCCGTGCCGGGATAATTTTTGTTAATATGCGGATTTGTAATTATCCCCATATTCCCATTATCACAATACACGGTATTTATTGTATTCTGATACATTATACCCGTAATTACAATCTGTTTACAACCGTATTCCATGAGTTTTTTAACTATTTCGTATGCCTGTTCCCTGGAATATTCCGGCTTGTACGGAGTAGAAGTCAGGTATGTGGCCTCTGTTATGTTGGGGGTTATAAGATTTGCTTTGCGTACCAGACTTTTCATACCGCTGCATAATTCATCACAGTATGTTTTGTAAATTTCCCCATTATCTCCCATAACAGGGTCAACTGCAATAATCGGCATATTCTTTCCGAATTTGTCAATAAAATCAGAAACCAGGGAAATTTGAGTCGCATTGGCTAAAAAACCGCTGTAAATGCAGTCAAATTTCAAATCCATAGTTTGCCAATGATTTGCATAGGGAGCAAATTGGTCTGTTAAGTCCAAAAAAGTATACCCGTCAAACCCACCTGTGTGTGAAGAGAGAACGGCGGTGGGTACAGGACAAACCTGTATCCCCATAGCCGACAAAGTCGGGATAATTACCGTCAGTGCACAACGCCCATAACCGGAAATGTCGTGAATCGCGGCTACTTTAGGCAATGGTGCATTAAATGAATTCATTATCATTCAAAATCCTTTTTAGCAATTTTGCTGTATGCTGTTATGCGTTCTGAAAGGTTCGGATATTCAGCGATTACCTCAGGTGCAAAAAATCTTTTTGAGAAGTCATTTGTTGCTAATTTTTCATGTCCGATAAGAGCCCAGGCAGCATCTTTTAAATGAGCAAACATGGGGTCGTTAAGTGCCTCGCAAATAAATTTCTGTCTGGGAGAGTTAATATCCTCACCGCAAATCTGATAAAAACCATGTTTATCGCAAAGAGCCATAAGGCGTTCAAGTTGAGGCTTGGTGTTTCTTGTGGGCATATAGGTTATTGCATTGAAACGCAAATCCTTAAGAATTTCACAAAGTTCATCAAGGTAATCATCCTCAAATTTCTGAGCCTTTTTATCACCTGTAACAGAATCACCTACATCACCCAGATATGCATAGGCACTGACTGCACCGACTTCCTCTGCAAGAGCAATGTACTCTGTAACATCGGGACATTCCTCTTCTGCATCAATATAGAATTTCTCAACAAGATTTCCTTTGATAACGCCCAGAATATCATATTCGTAAAATTCCGGCTTTGCTTCTGTCAGAAGTCCTTCAAGTTTCGGTGAAAGACTGATTTCCATATCGTTTTTGAAGAAGTTTATTACCTGGTCGGGAGAGGGGAAACGCTTAACTATCTGCTTAACAAGCGCATAGCAGATATGACGCTCGGTAACCGAGCCACCCTCCGAATACATTGAAAGGGGAAGTACATCCTTTTCAAAATCAATGGAAATATTGTATTTTTCCATTATATTATTGATGTTGTTGCACATTTTTTGGTTGCGTATATTTCTTTTTGCACGGTAGGGAGCAAAGAAATCGTTGACACGGTCAATTTTATTGTGGGGAACGCCGTGAAGAGCAACATAGGCAACAGAACTTTGGTCGGGGTTATTTATTCTGCGTCCGTTTACAGGGGTTTTGTCAAATTTTACACGGCACTCAATACCTACTGTAACAGCCATACCCACAATTTTTCCTGCTTCAATAAACTCTTTTGCACCTGCAATAGAATCATGGTCCATTATACCTGCAGTGGAAAGACCGTTCTGCCACGCATAGTAAAGTGCGGCAGTAGGTGAGTAAGGAGAGAAAGAATACATTGTGTGAATGTGATTGTTTACATTATCACAAGGTACAGGGGAGGAGAGTTCTCCGCTGTCAACAAGTTTTTTAATGGCTTTCAGAGCATCAAGACGCTGTTCTGCCGTGGGAGCGTTGAGTTTTTCAATAAGCATTTTTATATCCATTGCAGTAAGTCCTTTCTTATGACAACATTACCTGACCGCCGGTTACGGGGATTGCCTGTCCTGTTTCGTATGTCTGTTCTGCAACATAAAGGATTGCGCGTGTAACATCTATAACTTCACAGCCTCTGTTGAGAGGAACTTTGGATTCATAGAATTTCTTTACATCTTCGACTGTTTTTGCACCGGGAACTTTTCCGGCTTTGAGATACTGTACAAAAAGTCCTTTTTCGGGGTCCATCCACAACGGTCCGTTAAGGAAGTTTCCGGGACAGATGGCATTAACCTTTATGTTGTAAGGAGCAAGTTCAAGTGCAAAACTCTGTGTAAGTCCGATGCCGCCAAACTTACTTCCGGCATAAGCGAAGTTCTTGTTGCTTCCTTCAAGACCGGACTTCGAGTTAATTCCAATAATATCGGAAATATACTGCGGATTTGCTTTAAATTGGGTTTTCATAACTGCACTTGCAGCCTGTGTGCAAAGGAAATAAGCAGTGTAGTTTACCGCACTTACGAGTTCAAAGTTGGCTTTAGTCATTTCTTCAAGGCTTCCTGCACGGACAATACCGGCATTGTTTACAAATATGTCAAGTCCGCCGTAATTGCATACGGTCTGGTACATCATATCGGCTACAGAAACCTCATCTGTAACATTTACTTTTGTTGCAAAGGCTTTGCCTTTTCCGGATGTTGCTTGAACATCGTCCGCAACCTTTTGAGCACCGGCGTCATTCATATCGGCGATAACAAGGTTAGCACCTTCTTTTGCAAGTTCACGGGCAATACCCTCACCAAATCCCTGTGCACTTCCGGTAACAATGACAATTTTCTCGTTGAGTCTCTTTGCACTTGCACCGCCGAGACTTGTTTTACTGCGGTAACTTTCAACTTCCCAGTTGACAATGAAATCAACCAGTTCTTCGCTCATGGGAAGAAGTCCGCCGAAACTCTGGCACATAGCATGGATTTTTATTTCGTCCATGAACACTTCGGTAGCGGTTGCTGCTTCTTTAACAGTAGTACCGCAGGCAAACATACCAAGACCTTTTACAAAAACAATTTTGGGAAGAAACTTCTTTGCATTTTTAAAAGCGATAAGTTTTTCTTCGAGATTGTCTGTGTTTTCAAGGAACAACGGCTGAGCCTTACAGTAAACTACATGGTCGGGAGAAAATGCATAGGAAAAATCGGCAAATAACTTTTCGTCTTTGCATATATCTTTTATTTCGTTGTTGCAGGTGAATTTAACAATGGCACTTTCGCTTTCTGCAAGTTTGCCGTAAAGCATACGGAGGGTGGGAGCAATAGTCATAACCTGCTCACGGTCTGCCTCACAGGGGGTAAGGTCGGCATATCTTTTTACTTTTGAGGAAATACCCGACATAACTTTGTCTACCAAAGCATCTAAAGCATTCAGGTCGTTTTCGGCAAAGAAAACACCGTGGTTCTGAAGGAAGAGCAAAGTGGGTGCTTTTCCGAATTTTGCAATATATTTGTCAAAATACTCTTTGCAGGTTCTTGCAAGAATAAAACCGGGTTTTTCTGCAGGAATCCAAAGAGCATCGGGGAAAAGTTCATTTATTGTTGCTTCACCGTTTTTTGCACATGTGACAGCGTTTACAAGTGCGGGATGAAGATGGAGTACATAAGCCTTATCAAAAAGTTCGTGAAGAAGTGTTTCAACACTGGGACGACCGGTCTGCCCTTTTGCACGCGCATCCATCATGTCGGAAAGAACTTCGCTTTCACGCTCTGCATTTGTTTCGGAATATTTGTTATTCCACATTTTATTAAGGTCTGCTCTGCGCATAACTACAAATTCTTCGGGTTTGATGGTGGCAAGTGCAGTGCCTGAGCCTTTAATATAAAGATAGTCGTTATCTTTAAAAGAGGTGTTTCCGCCTCCGGCAAGGACATATTCCGGATTTTTACCGTATTTGTTGGACATTTCGGCAAGAAGTTGTATACTCATATCTGTTAAGGTATTACCGCTTGAGTTATTCAAGCGGTAATACATCCTTTCTAAAAAATTCCTGATTTAATTATATAGCCTTTGCGTTTGCAAGAAGATATTTTTCTGCTTCTCCGCACCATAAACCTTTATTAGCCTTTGTAATGCGTGCGAGTTCTGCAAACATAGGATTGGTAGCACCCAGTTTTTCAAAATCGTCAATAGCGGTAAGTTCCATGTCAATATTGGTGTAAATGAGTTTTTTACCGCCGGGGATTTTAGGAAGATTAAGAGTTGTGTCAGCAACTGCATTAAGACCGCCGATGTGAGTAACCATGGCAGCAGGGTCGATTTTGCCTTCCTGCATCATCTGAATGGACTCAATCATATCGTCTGTGTTTCCGCCGCTGTTACCTGCGATATGGGTTGCCGCATAGTGAACATTGTAGAAATTAAAACCGGCGGAGAATGTGGGATCGGTCGGACCTGCAAAGAAGTTAAGACAGCCGTCACGAGCCAAAAGAGCATCTCCCATTTCAACAACAGGTTTTACAGGGGCATAAACATATACATCGTTATATCCCTTGCCGTCGGTAAGAGCCATAAGCTCAGCAGTAGGATCTGCCATATTTGCGGTATTAATATATTTGAGAGTTACGCCTTCTTTTGCCGCAACATCGGGGGAGAGAATTTCAGCGGCTCTCGCAAGACGCTCGTCATTGATATCGGTAACTACAATGAGAGAGGGCTTTCTGTCACAGTGAATAGCGTAATCGATAGCACCGAGACCCATAGGACCTGCACCTGCCAGAATTGCAAGATTACCGCCTTCAACAATACCCATTTCATGAACATAACTTCCGCTTTTTGTGTGGTAGTTTACATGGAAACCGCCAACAATACAGGACATAGGTTCTGCAAGTGAACCGTAGAAGAAAGCATCTCCGTCATAGTGGAGAAGACTGTTGCATTCAATAAAGAGGTTGGGAATTACTACATAAGTTGCCGCACCTCCGATAAAGGGGTATGCGTAACCGGGTGTTTCAAGTCTGCCGTCGAGAGCAGGCTGAATTGTAAATCTTTCGCCCTCTTTATATTTGCCCTGCCATTTTTTTCCTACTTTAACTATTTCTCCGCAGAATTCGTGACCGATAATAATCGGATTTTTGTCAAGGTCTGCCGGAACTCTTTTGTGATTTGAGCCTTGAATTGTAGCCTTGTAGGAGGACATACAAATACTGTCGGAAATGATGTGAGCCAATATCTCATCATCTTTTATTTCGGGAAGGTCAAACTCTGCCAATCTCAAGTCATTTTGTCCGTGAAGTCTTACTGCTTTTGTTTTCATGGTTAAAAATTCCTTTCAATGTATAAATTATTTTTATTATATTATATATTATAATATCAAAATTAAAAAATTTCAATACATTTATTGAATAATTATATAAGAATTTGTTTTAAATAACTTGTACAATTTTTTAAATTCATTTTTTCGATGAATTATTATATCATAATTTTCTTTTAATTTCAATAATATGATGTAAATAACTAATAAAAGAGGGGTAAAATGGAAAATAAATATTATGTTTATCTTGACAGCGGGATTTGCTGTGCTTACCATGGAATATATTTGACGGATAAAGTGATTCGGAACAATTATGTTATAAACGAAAAACGCAGAATTGTAAGTGCTCTTCATACCGAATACAACAAAAATTTCTGTCGGGAGCATCAGATAAATCCGATTTTCCTGAGCCGTTACTGTGATTGTATTATTGTCGGTGCAGACGATAAGAAAGTCGATAATCTTAAAAAGGACAATCGGGTGAAATCAATAATACCGTTTACAAATAAAGTGCCGATAATTCATCAGACAGATATTATTTCGCGGCAAATCAAAAGTGACAGCATAAACGGTTCACACGCACCGGGATTTGACGGTACCCGTAACGGATATCTTGGCAATTCGGTTACAGTGGGCGCGGTATCTGCCCAGAATCTCACATACATTCCTACATCATATCAACTTAAAGAACCTATACGGCAGGGAAAACTTTTTACTTTGACCAATGGGGAGGTTGAATTTAAAGAATCGGTACACTCTTCGGTTGTTGCAGGTATTCTTGTAGGCAGTACAGCGGAATACGGCGGAGAAACATATCGGGGAATTGTACCTGAAAGTGTATTATATATAGCGCCGTCGTTCAGTGTTATAAGTATGTTTGAAGCGGTGGAAAATTGCCTCGACAGAGGGGCACAGGTAATAAACTACAGTGCAGGTGAATTTGAGGCTGACGGTAACTATGATGAATTTGACAGATACATAGATACACTTATATATAACATAGGCTTTTTGTTTGTATCTTCTGCGGGAAATTCGGAATATGTATCCAGCCCTGCAATGTGTTTTAACGGAATAAGCGTTGGGAATGTACAAACAAAAAGCAATTCTGTTCAAGGCAAAAATCCGCCATATCCTATGTTTTTTGTAAGTGAGGATGATTGCTCGGCATACATTCAGGATGATAATTTGCCCAATAAACCCGATGTGGCTGCTCCGGGAACATTCATACACTATGTGGATTCGGAGGGGGATTTTGATTTTGCAAGGTACGGCACAAGTTTTTCAGCACCTTATGTCACAGGTACTGCGGCACAGATAATACAGAAAAATCCGGATGTAAAAATTTATCCTGCACTTTTAAAAGCGATACTTTTATGCGGTGCAGACAGTATGGCAATAAGCACAGAAAATAACAATACAATCGGAAAGAATAATATTTTGAGGAAAAAAAGCGGTGCAGGTTTTATCGATTCGGCATCAAGTCTTACAATAAACGACTATTACAACGGAGAATTTCTCCGTAATTCAGAACTTATACAAACAAGCATATCAATAGAGTTATCCAAAGGGGAGAGGATAAGAACTGTCTTATGTTATCTGAAAACCCCCGGTGATTTATCGGAAAACTCTGAGGATGCAATTCTTGAGTTTTATTTGCCGTCCGGCAGACTTGTTTTAAGTTCAGACGATAAAAAGGAAAATGTCAAGATTTTCGAATACACCGCAGAACAAACAGGTGTTTATACCATTTCTGTAAAAGCAGCAGACTTTGGAACAAGCGACAGGATAACTTATGGTGTTGCATACAAAAAATATTGACATAAAACAACGATTGTGGTAAGATAAGGAGTATAAAACGGAGGAAAAAATATGACAATTTATTTTTTTGCAATATCCTTTGTTGCAATGGCATTAACGGTGTACGATAAAATAGCAGCAAAAAAGAATTCAAGACGGATAAGTGAAAAAACATTGCTGACTGTAGGCATTTTGGGCGGTGCACTTGTCATGTACTGTGTTATGAAAATTATACATCACAAAACACGACATGCAAAATTTATGATTCTCCTGCCCCTGTTTTTTTTGTTTCAGATAGTGTTTGCGTATGTTATCACTGTGAAAATAGTAGAGTGGGGTATACTTGCAAGAATTTTATAATGCACAATGTGACCAAACAATAAAAAGATTTTTGGAGAAATTTGACGAAATTGTAAAAAAACCATTGACTATGTAATACAAATGTGATAAAATAGTGGAAAATGAAAAATCAGGAGGTTTTTTATGAAAATTAGCAGAATAAGAAGTATTTTTGCAGTATTGATGCTCATCAGTATCTGCTTTTCTTCAGTGCTGGGTGTTGTTGCAACAGATTCTGAAGAGGTTGTTGAAGAGATATTTGTTCTGGAATCAGCAGAAGAAGTTTCGGATTCTGAGCCTGTTGCGGAAGAAACTGAAGATAATCAGGAACCCACCAGTGCGGAGATTCTCTCTGCAAGTCCCATGTATGATTCGGAAACTTTATCCGATGAAGAAAAAGATGCCTACAAAGCGGCAGCAAGTGATTTTATCGACAATTACTCGGATAATGTAGGCGGAGAAGATTTTGACCAGAATCTTTCAAAAGCACTTGCGGCAAAGAGAGATGATATAAAGCCTTTTGCAACATGGCTTTCACTGCTTCCTCCCATCATAGCAATTGTACTTGCACTCATAACCAAAGAAGTGTATTCCTCTTTGTTTATCGGTATTCTTTCGGGAGCACTGCTTTATTCCGGATTTAGTTTTACCGGCACAATGGACCATGCACTTCAGAGTGGATTTATAACATCAATCGCTGATAGTTATAATATAGGAATCCTTATATTCCTTGTAATTCTCGGTGCTATAGTATCCCTTATGAACAAGTCCGGTGGTTCTGCGGCGTTTGGCCGTTGGGCATCAAAGCACATAAAGAGCAGAGTGGGTGCGCAACTTGCAACTATTGCACTTGGCATACTTATATTTGTTGACGACTATTTCAATTGTCTCACAGTAGGCTCTGTTATGAGACCCGTGACTGATAAATTCAATGTTTCCCGTGCAAAACTTTCTTATCTGATTGATGCTACTGCAGCACCTATTTGTATTATAGCCCCCATTTCATCCTGGGCTGCCGCTGTTGCAGGATTTGTATCCGAAGACCAGATAAGCGGGTTTGAATTGTTCTTGCGTGCTATACCGTACAATTTCTATGCAATTTTAACCATTTTCATGATGATTATGATTGTTGTTATGAGATTTGACTACGGCCCGATGAAGAAACATGAATATAACGCAGAACATAACGGAGATCTTTTCTCTGAAGAAGGCAGAGAAATGATAGAACAACTTGAAGAAACAAGTACAAACAAAAACGGAAGTGTCTGGGATTTGGTTGCACCTGTTTTGGTTCTTATCGTAGGATGCATCTGGGGACTTTTATATTCCGGCGGATGCTTTACTGCAGGCTCTGATACATATCTCAATATTATTGACTCCTTCTCCGGAGCAGATGCTTCTGTAGGTCTGGTATACGGTTCTGTTCTCGCATTGATTTTTGCCGTTATCTATTTCATGCTCAGACGCGTACTTAAGTTTACCGAATGCATGGAATCCATCCCCGAAGGATTTAAAGCAATGGTTCCCGCAATTATGATTCTTTGTTTCGCATGGACACTCAAGACAATGACAGACAGCCTTGGTGCAAAGGTGTTTATTGCGGAATTTGTAAGACTTCAGGCAAGTGAATTTATACCTATTCTTCCCGCGATTGTCTTCCTGATTGGTGTAGGACTTTCTTTCTCCACAGGAACATCATGGGGAACATTCGGTATACTTATTCCTATAGTTCTTGCTATTTTCGGCGGTTCAATCAGCAACGAAATATGTATTATTGCAATTTCCGCTTGTATGGCAGGTGCAGTTTGCGGTGACCACTGTTCACCTATTTCGGATACAACCATTATGGCTTCTGCCGGCGGACAGTGCAATCACATCAAACATGTTTCAACCCAGCTTCCTTACGCTATGACGGTTGCGGCTGTATCTTTTGTATCTTATGTTATAGCAGGATTTGTAAAGAGTGTATGGATAGCACTTCCCATTGCAGTTATTCTTATGGCGGTAACTCTTATTGTTATAAAAGCAGTTGCCGGAAAAGGCAAAAAGGCATAGTCCGGACTTGCTTGTAAAAGGTCGGAACTTATTTTAGAAAAACCTATAAATAAACCTGTTTTCAAGAAACTCAGGTCAGAGGCAAAAATACCTTTGACCTGAGTTGTTTTTGTCTTAAAATAATATTTTTACGGCAATGCAGGATATGATTATTGCAAAGAACTGAGTCAGTGAAGCGCATAGAATCGTATGACGGGTTTTATAAAGTTTTGCCGCAGCAAAATATATTGAAACAGTATAAATAACAGTGTCAGTACAACCGGCAATAACCGATGCACATCTTCCGGCAAAGGAACTTGCACCGTATTGGAAAAAAATATCATTCAGTATGGCGGTTGCAGCACTGCCCGAAATGGGACGGACCAAAATCAAAGGGACAATTTCTTCAGGTATTCCAATCAAATTAAGTATGGGTGAAAGTGCTGAACCAATTGCAGAAGTTGCTCCGCTGGCGTTGAGCATATATATGGCTGACATGAGAATTATCATGGGGTAAATCAGATTTAAGGCGGTTTTTGCACCCTCTTTTGCTCCGTTTATAAATACGGAATACATATCTTTTTTGGACAGGATTGTTATGAGAGCAAATATACACAGAACGAACGGAATAATCAGAGAACTTATTTTTTCCATAGAATCAGCGCTTTTTAGATGATGTGAAAAGAGCCGTTGTTTTTGTAACCAATATTGCAAAAGCAACTGTCAGCACAGAACAAATCCATATTGGAACAACAATTTCATACGGTGTGTCACATCCTGAAATTATGCGAAGTGAAATCAGGGTTGTGGGTAAAAACTGTATGGAGGCGGTGTTAAGTACCGTCAGCATTATAATATCATCGGTACAGTCGGGAAATTTACTTAATTTTTCCACGGCATTCAATCCCATAGGTGTGGCAGCATTCCCCAAACCCAAAAAATTTGCACCCATGTTCATTGATATTTCTTCCAAAGCCTCTTTTCTTCTGTAAGCATTGGGGAAAATTACTTTTGTAAAAGGGGTTATAATTACTGAAAAGAATTTCAGTATACCGCATTCGCGGAAAACTGCCATGATACCGCACCAAAGTGCCATCATACTTCCTAATTCAAGCATGAATTTCACGGCATTAACGGCACCTTCTGCACATTTTTCGGCAACTATATCTGTGTTGCCGGAAAAAAGTGCAAAACAAAAAGCAACTATAATTAATAATGAATAAGTTTTTCCGAGCATAAGCACCTCATTGAAAATCGGGATAAATAAAAAACGGTAAGTAAAAAAACAATAACTAAAAAATAGGTATTACTATTGACAATACTGTCGAAATTTGTTATACTGTGTATGTAGGATATCCGTTGTTAAATATTAATAGGGGTGATTTTATGAAAGATACAATTGCGGTACGAACAATTGATTCGCTTGGAAGAGTTGTAATTCCCAAAGAAATAAGAACGCGCTTGGATATTGAAGATTTTGACAGTCTGGAAATATCTTGCGAGGCAGATGTAATTACAATACGCAAGAAAACACCATCATGTATTTTTTGTAAATCTACAAATGTACTGAAAGAATTTCAAGGAAAAACAGTGTGTTTTGACTGCATCACTGCAATCAGGGAAGCAGGAAAAAAATAAAATTAATATAAGTTTTTTTGAGTGTTGTTTTACAACACTCTTTTTTTTTTACAAAAACTGATATTTAAAATCAAATAAATGTTTTTGGTATAAAAGCAGTGGCCTTTCGACGACAATATGTGAGCATCTTTTTATAGCCTTATGTGTAATATAAAGGTATAAAAACGGAGGTGCTACCATGAATAATTTGATTTTTTTCCCCGGAAAAAGATATTCCGAAAATGCCTTGTTTTCTGTTACAGATAATGTTTCTGTAAAAAACATACCTGTTGAGATGATTGTTTCCAATCCCTTTCAGGCAAGAAAAAATTATGACGGCGATTCTATAATCCGACTTGCTGACAGTATCAGGAGATACGGAATAATTGAACCTATAAGTGTGCGGAAATTTGCCTCGGGAAAATATGAGGTGGTTTTTGGAGAAAGAAGGCTCAGGGCTGCAAAACTGATTGACCTTGAAACAGTTCCGTGTATGATAATGGAGAATATCAGCCGTAAGACCTCGTGTGAACTTAATTACATAGAAAACAACATGAGAGAACCTCTTGACATAAACGAAAAGGCAGTTAGTGTTGAAACTTTGATGCGTCGATTTGATATGCCCGGAGAACAGGTATGTAAAAATTTGTCTGTTTACCGTGATGAGATGAAGTTTTTATTCGGTATTCTCCGGCTTTCCCAGGAAGAACGCACAATGATTTCTTCTCTCGGAATAAGTGCAGGTCAACTGAAGGCTCTGATGAAAATTGATAATGTACATGTACGGCGTCATCTTATGCGCCGTATTTCAGAAAATGGGGTTCCTGATACCGGATGCGAGAGATTCATTGAAGAATTTATGCACAGTCCCGGGAATAAAAAAAGTCAGGTGAGAAGTACAAAACCCCGGGCTGTTAAAAAACTTGTTCTGAAAGATTTGCGTTTTTTCACAAATTCGGTAGATAAGGCGGTTGAGACAGTGAAAACATCCGGGGCAAATGTGAGTTGTGAAAAGAAAGTCACAGAAAACGGAGTGGAATATGTAATCAGCGTTTCAAAGGACAGTAAATAAAAAACTTTTTATTTAATTATATTACAGCTTATTGACTTTTAATACTGTTTTTGATATAATATAATCGTTGTAAATTAATTTGTCGCAGGAAAAAGGTGAAAGGAGACGGGATGAGGTTCTTATGAACCGTCTTTTACATAAATATGGCTGTAATAATTGCATTTATAAACCAAAAAGGCGGTGTAGGTAAAACCACTTCTGCCGTTAATATAGCGGCTTGTCTCGGTTCGCTCGGGAAAAAGACACTACTTTGCGATATTGACCCTCAGGGTAATGCTACAAGCGGTGTGGGAATAAATAAAAAGGCACAAAAATATTCGGTGTACGATGTGCTTGTGGGAGATGCGGATTTGTCCGAGGCTATTGTTTCCACAAAGTTTAAGTGCCTGGACGCCGTTCCTTCAAACATTAACCTTGCAGGTGCCGAAATAGAACTTTCACAACGGGAAAACAGAGAATGTATTCTTCGGAAAACACTCTGGCAAGTGTATGATAAATACGACTTTATTATCATAGACTGTCCTCCTGCACTGGGAATGCTTACGCTCAATGCACTTGCAGCATCGGAAAGAGTAATAGTGCCCATGCAGTGTGAGTATTACGCACTGGAAGGACTTTCGCAACTTGTATTTACCATAAAACAAGTCAAGCGTTTGTATAATCCCACATTGGAACTTGACGGGGTTATACTTACCATGTACGACGGAAGACTTAATTTGTCCATTCAGGTTATGGAAGAAATAAAGAAGCACTTCCCCGATAAAGTATACAGAAATGCAGTGCCGAGAAATGTTCGGTTAAGTGAGGCACCCAGTCATGGAATGCCGATAATTTATTATGACAAGTACTCAAAGGGCAGTCTTGCATATCTTGAAATTGCACGGGAAATATCCGTAAAATACTGTGAATCGGAACAAAATAAAAAATAGAGGAAAAATATATGTCTAAACTGTCCGGATTGGGAAAAGGACTGGGAGTTCTTTTCACGGAAAATGAAAATTCCGAGCCAAAAAACGAAATATCTGTTCTCAGAATAAGTATGATTGAGCCGGATAAAGAGCAACACAGAAAAACATTTGACCCTCAGGCACTCGAGGAGTTGGCACAGTCCATACAAACTCATGGATTGCTTCAGCCGATAATTGTAAGACCACTTGATAACGGAAATTATCGTATAATAGCCGGAGAGCGTCGATGGAGAGCATCAAAAATGGCAGGGCTTGATGAGGTGCCTGTTATTGTAAGAGATGCTGCGGACATGGAAGCGGCGGAGATTGCACTTATAGAAAATCTTCAGCGGGAAGACTTGAATCCGGTTGACGAGGCTAACGGATATGACCGTCTTATATGCGACTATAACATAACTCAGGAAGAAGTCGCAAACAAATTGGGAAAATCCCGCACTGCAATTACAAACGCATTGAGACTTCTCAATCTTCCGCAGGATGTTCTTTTACTGTTGAAGGAGCGAAAGATAACCGCAGGTCATGCAAGAGCACTTTTGGGGCTGAAAGACCGCAAAGTTATGGCGGATGTATGTAAAACGATTATTGATAAGCAACTGTCGGTTCGTGCGGTTGAAAAACTCGTAAAACAACTTAATTTGCCAAATGTGCCCAAGACTCAGACAGAACTGTCCAAAGATGCTTATATAAAAGAGGCAGAAAGAAGACTTACATCCGAACTTGGCAGACGGGTTAACATAAAATACTCGGCGGGTAAGGTAAGCGGTTCTCTTGTCTTGGAATATTTTGATAATGATGACCTGGAAGAAATTCTTTCCTCACTGTGTCAGTGTGATGTTAAAAATATTTTAAAGGAAATATAAAAACCGAAAGGAAGTACATAAATGCTAGATATAAAACTTATTAAGGAAAACCCTGAATACTATAAAAAAAGACTTGGTGACCGTCAGAAAAGTTATGACGCAGAAATTGACTTGTTGATGGAACTTGATGTGGAGAGAAGAACACTTATTGCTGATGTAGAGGCAAAAAAGGCCAGTCAGAATGCAATAAACAAGCAAATTCCTCAGATGAAAAAAGAGGGCAAGGATGTTTCCGCTATCTTTGAAGAGATGAAAGAGATATCAGCAACTATAAAAAAGGATGATGAGCGTGTTGGTGAAATAGATGCCCAGATTGAAAGCATTATTTTGGGTATTCCCAATATACCTCATCCAAGTGTCCCCGTGGGTAAGGATGATAAGGATAATGTTGAAATCAGAAGAAGCGGAACGCCCAGAGAATTTGATTTTGAACCCAAACCCCATTGGGATATTGGTAAAGATTTGGGTATTCTTGACCCTGACTCTGCTGCAAAGGTTACGGGAACAAGATTCCATTTCTACAAAGGACTGGGCGCAAGACTTGAACGCGCAGTAATCAATTTCTATCTTGACAATCATACTGATAGCGGATATACCGAGGTGTTTCCGCCGTACATGGTAAATCGTGATTCTATGAGAGGTACAGGACAACTTCCTAAATTTGAAGAGGATGCATTCAAAGTTGCCAACGATGACTATTTTCTTATACCGACAGCAGAAGTTCCTGTTACAAACATGCACAAGAGAGAGATACTCGACGGAGCAAAACTTCCTCTCAAATACTGTGCATATTCCGCTTGTTTCCGTGCAGAAGCCGGAAGTGCCGGCCGTGATACAAGAGGACTTATAAGACAGCACCAGTTTAACAAGGTAGAACTTGTCAAATTTGCAAACCCTGAAACATCTTATGATGAACTTGAATCACTCACAAATGATGCGGCATCTAAACTTGATTTGTTGGGACTTCCGTACAGAATAGTTCTGCTTTGTACCGGAGATATGGGCTTTTCTTCTGCGAAAACATACGATGTTGAAGTGTATATGCCTTCCTACGGACGCTATGTAGAAATATCATCCTGTTCCAATTTTGAGGATTATCAGGCACGCCGTGCGGATATTAAATTTAAAAACGATATGAAAGACAAAGCAAAATATGTCCACACTCTTAATGGTTCCGGACTTGCAATCGGAAGAACAGTTGCGGCCATACTTGAAAACTATCAGAACGAGGACGGCACAGTGACCGTTCCTGCGGCACTTGTTAAGTATATGGGCTGCGAAGTTATAAAATAAACAATATAAGCCGAATGTGACGCAAGACACATTCGGCTGTTGAAAATTGGAGATAAAATGGAATATCTTAATATAATTTTATGGTCTTTGGGAATAGGTGTGTGTTTGTGTAATTTTTACATTTACTATAACCGCATTGTTCTCGGAAAGTTTGTACGCGAACTCATAAAAAAGTCCTCTTATTCCGAGAACGACGCTGTTTTTCCCGACGCAGTGGGACTGCAAAACGACCTGTTTCTTAAAAATTCGCTTAAATCAAAAACAAGTGTTCTGTACGGAGTTATAACCAGATGCGAAAACGGGTTTTACATTCCGGAAGAAAAAAAGGACAAGGCGGAAAAAATGTATGGACTGAAAGGTTCATCTTTTGCAATGGTTATTATATCTTCAGCCGCCATTATAGCCACGGTGTATCTTTTGACAATTATAATGCCATATCTTGTTGAATTGGCAAAAAATATATTCTGAAGGAGAATAAAATTATGAACAGCAAACAACCTATTAATTCTAACAGAACATCCGGCAAAAAGAAAAAACTTAATCCAATGTTTGTTATAATGATTTTAGCATTGTGTGCAGTGGTATTTACACTTCTGTTTGTATATTTTTCTGTAGGTTTCAGATACATAACCTGTGACAACGGGACTAAATTTTTGGGGAAAGTAAAAAACGAAGAACCGTATAAAGGCAGTATATATTATACCGACGGAACAAAATCAACCCTTAATACGGAAGAACAGACCATTGTATATGAAAACGGCGATATTTATGTTGGCGAAATAAAAAGTCTTATGCGTCATGGCACGGGAAAAATGACATATGTTAACGGAAATGTGTATACAGGCGATTTCTTTAATGACCAGATGACTGGAAAAGGTGTTTTTGAATATTCCAACGGCGATAGATATGAAGGCGACTTCCTTAATGGAGAAAGACACGGACAGGGTTCATATTCCTGGACTGACGAAACAGGCGTTTCTTCATATGTGGGTGAGTTTAAAAACAATCTCAAAGACGGAGAGGGAGTATATACCTGGGGCGACGGTGCCAAATATGAAGGTGCATTTGTAAACAATATTAAAAACGGAAAAGGCGTATATACATTTGTTAACGGAGATGTATACGAGGGTGATTTTGTTGATGACAGAAGAACCGGATACGGCAAATATACCTGGGCAAACGGTGACAGATACGAAGGACAGTTTGAGAATAACACCATAAGCGGAAAAGGTGTTTATACCTGGGCAAGCGGCAGAAAATATGAGGGATATTTCAAGGATAATACTATTGAAATAGTTGATGAACAGGAGTCCTCGCAGGAAAATTCTTAACCCTTGTTATATTGACTTCACCGAAAGGATTTTTTCAATGGAAATAAGAGAACAACTTATCAGTATGGCAACTGAGGCAAGAACTGCATCAAGGTTTCTCAACTGTGTCGGAACAGAAAGAAAAAATATGGCACTTGCGAAAATTGCCGAAGAAATAAAAAATAACTGCGGATATATCCTGACTGAAAACCGGAAAGATATTGAAATGGCGAAACACAACGGAATAAAAGAGAGTATGATAGACCGTCTTACTCTTACAGAAAGCCGTATTGTTTCGATTGCGGAATCAATAGAAAAAGTTATAAATCTTCCCGACCCAATAGGAGTGTCGGAGGGATTTACCCGACCTAACGGTCTTGTTATTAATAAGGTAACTGTACCCATAGGAGTTATCGGTATAATTTACGAATCCCGTCCCAATGTCACGGTAGATGCCGCGGTACTTTGTCTTAAATCTTCAAATTCAGTTATACTCAGAGGCGGAAAAGAAGCCATCAATTCCAATATTGCACTTGTGACTGTTATAAATAAGGCACTTGAGTTGTGTGGATTTGTCCGCGGATGCGTTAATCTCATACAGAGTACCTCACGAGATTATACCAACGAACTTATGAGGCTCCATGGTTATGTTGATGTCATTATTCCACGGGGAAGTGCGGGACTTATCAAAGCAGTTTGTGAAAATTCCACAGTGCCGGTTATCGAAACCGGAGCAGGAAACTGTCACATTTATGTTGACGACAGTGCGGACTTTGAAATGGCACGGAATATTATCATAAATGCAAAGACTCAACGCCCGTCTGTTTGCAATGCGGTTGAAAATCTTTTGGTCCATAAAGAAATTGCAAAAGAATTTTTGCCGTTTATTGCAGATGCACTTTTAGAAAAAGGTGTAGAAATAAGGGTAAGTGAAGAGTGTTTTGAATATCTTGACGGATATAGTGTAAATGGCGCGGACGAGCAGGATTTTTACACCGAGTATAATGATTTTATCATTTCGGTTAAAACTGTTGAAAACATCGACTGTGCAATAGAGCATATCAATGAACACAACACAGGGCACAGTGAGGCAATTATAACCAAAAGCCTTTTTAATTCACAAAAGTTCTCTAACAGGGTAGATGCTGCTGCAGTGTATACTAATGCAAGTACTCGTTTTACGGACGGTGAAGAATTCGGATTTGGCGCAGAAATAGGCATTTCCACCCAGAAACTTCATGCAAGGGGACCTATGGCTCTCAAAGAATTGACAACATTCAAGTATGTTATTTCGGGAGAAGGTCAGATAAGATGATGACACTTTACTTTGTCCGTCACGGCTATAGTACGGGAAACAGAAATAAAATTTTTTACGGTCACTACGATGGTGAACTTGATGTGCTTGGACATAAACAGGCAGAGTGTGTTGCAGAGTATTTCCGTAATATACATCTTGACTGCATTTTTTCGAGTGACCTTGTACGCGCGTATGACACCGTTGAACCACTTGCACAACAAAAGAACATGAAAATAATCACAGATAAACGCCTGAGAGAGATTTTTGCAGGTGAGTGGGAAAATAAATCTGTTGAAGAACTTTTTTCCGGAGAATATGCCAAAGACTACGGTGTTTGGAAAAATGATATTGCACGCTCTCGCTGCACGGGCGGAGAAAGTGTTTCTGAACTCAGAGAACGGGTATATGGTGCGGTTTTGGATATTGCACAAAATAACGATAAAAAGACGGTGCTTATATCCACCCATGCTACTCCCATAAGAGTCCTGAAGTCCTGTTTTCTGGGCGAAGATATTTCAAAGATAAACGACTATGGCTGGGTACCTAATGCTTCGGTTTCAAAGATTACATACGATAACGGGAACTGGAATATTGAATTTTTTGGAGAAAGCGGACATCTTGCAAGTCTTGTCACTACTCTTGATTTGCTTTTTTGAAAGGTATGAATATGGAAAAAACGAAAATTAACAGAAATGCTTCAACATTGATAGTCCTTTGCTGGAGTATTTATATGGTGTGTTACATAGGAAGAAAAAATTATCAGGCGTGTATGCCTGCTATGCTTGAAGAAGGCTTTTCCGAGGTTTTTCTCGGGGCGGCAGCAACCGGATACCTTTTAAGTTATGCAATAGGACAATTTCTGAATGGTATGTTAGGCGACAGAATATCCCCTAAATATATGATATTCGTAGGTCTTACAGGTGCGTCGGCTGCCAATTTGCTTATGGGTATTAATCGTATTGCCCCGCTGTTTGTGTTTTTTTGGTGCATGAACGGTGTGTTCAATTCTATGTTGTGGTCACCTGTTATAAAGGCATACGCCACATGGCTTCCCGAAAATCGCAGGCATGGTGCGGCGGTATGGATTAGTGCTACGATTCCCGTAGGTGCTATGCTTTCGTCAATTATAACTTCTGTTACCCTGAAATTGTCAGGCAATAATTGGCGACTTGTATTTTTTATATGTGCCGGCATTTTATTTACTATGGCGCTTATATGGATTTCGGGAATTACCGGAATAAAAAACTATATTAAATGGATTACACAGCAAAACCAATCAGTTTATTCCGAAAAGCCCCAAGAAAAAACAGAAGACCAACCTCAAAAGAAATACTCTCTGCTCAGTGTGATTTGGGGCGGGGGAGTATTGTGTGTAATATTCGGAATAATGTTCAACGGTATCTTAAAGGATGCGGTTGATGCGTGGACATCCACCTATGTGTATGATTTCTTCGGTGTGTCAGCATCCGACGCGGCACTGATTACCGCTATACTTCCTATAGTTAATCTCAGCGGTGCATTTGTGGCAAATTTTATAAATAATAAGTGGATAAGGAATGAAATTACTACGGCTGGAATTCTTTTCGGGGTCAGTGTTGTGAGTATCGGATTACTACTGTCTGTAGGACATATGAATGTTATACTGGCGGTACTTCTTATTGCTGTAACAACATCCAGTATGCTGGGTGTAAATACAATGTTCCTTACCTTTATTCCTCTGAGTTTTGCATCTACAGGTCGCTCTTCTTCCATGACAGGACTGTTTAACTCCTGTTCTTACGCTGCTGCGGCAACTGCCGTTTATCTTATGGGTGTTATGGCTGCTGCAGATATCTCCTGGACAGTCATTATATGGTCATGGCTGGCAGTTGCTTTTGCCGGTATGACAGTCTGCTTTGCAGGAAAGGGCATATACGCAAGAAATAAACATAAGTTTGATTGATAAGATTATAAAAAGTTTTTCAATTTGTAATAGTAAAATTTACTGTAATAAACGGTAAAATAACAACATTCCGCAGTTGTGCTGCATTTCAGTGTAACGATACATAGATTGTAAAACGCACTTGTATATTTTTTTTAAAGCAAATCATTGACAATGATTTGCTTTTGTGATATTATTGGATTGACAAGATGGAAACGACATTTTTTATATGATGAGGTGGAAAAATGAGAGAGTATGTTGTATATAACGACCGTCAACCAGGTGATTGGCATGAGTCGCTTCCTGTGGGTAACGGAAGAATGGGTGCGACTTTGATGTGCGGGGTTTCAAAAGAGGTTATCTATCTGAATGAAGAAACTGTTTGGGGTTCTAAAGAGGGCGGTGAGCCGAATCCAGAAATGCCTGCAAAATTAAAACAGATACGAGAACTCTTTCTTGCTGATAAGCCTGCCCAGGCTGATAAACTTGCCGAAAAAATCATGGGTGATTGCTTTAGCCGGATTTGCTCTTATGAGTCGGCAGGAAAACTTGTAATCAATCTGCACGAAAATGATATCTGCAAGAATTATGCACATAGGTTAGATATTATGCGAGGTGTGGCAACGGTAGAGTATGACAAATTCGGAACACATTACACACGCGAATGTTTTGCGTCATATCCCGATAACATTATTGCATATCGTATTACTTCTGCCGGTGAAAAAATAAATGCCTGGATTACATATAACCGTGAATATACGCTGTCGGTGGATTCACAAAACAATGAAATGTGTGCAATCGCACATACTATGCGGGGAAATCACAAATTCTGTACTCGTGTGCGTGTGGTGACCGATGGTAAGGTGGAATGCAGTGACGGGGACATTTATGTTTCCGACACCAATTCGTTTACCGTATATATATCTGTTGATACGGAGTTCAGAAACGGAGATGGTTTTGTAACCGCAGCCAAATTCCCCACAGATAGTATTGAAGCCGTTAAAGAGAGACATGTTCAGGACTTTTTAAGTTTTATGACAAGAGCCGATATTTCTCTTCCCGAGATTGAAAATGTTGAAAAAGCATCGGTCTATTCCCGTTTTAAAGCAATAGGTAATAATGGTTATCACGATGGCGGTCTTGTCGCACTGTTGTGGCAATACGGCAGATATTTAAATGTATCTACAGGTCGCCAGGGCACTCTTCCGTCTAATCTCCAGGGACTCTGGACAGAGTATATAATTTCCTGTTGGAGTTCGGATTATCACACTAATATTAATCTCCAGATGAATTATTGGCCTACCGAGGTTTCAAATTTATCTGACCTTCATAAGCCTCTCTTCGATTATATGAATGAGTATCTTCTGGAGTCGGGTAAGAACACTGCAAAGGTAGCATACGGTACTCGTGGTTGTGTTGTTCATCACCTTAGTGATATTTATAAATTTACATCTCCTGCAGACGGACTGTGGGGAATATGGCCGCACGGTGGCAGTTGGCTTTCATTTCATTTGTGGGAGCATTATCTCTATACAAGGGATATTGATTTTCTTAAAGATGATGCGTATGAATTTTTAAGACAGACAGCACTTTTCTTCCTCGATAATCTGATGGAAAAGGATGGCAAACTTCACTATGCACCCTCTTCCTCTCCTGAGAACAGATATTATGTACCTGATGAAAACGGTGAAAAATACGCATGCTTCCTTTCGATGAGTTCAACAATGGATATCGGTATAATCGGCGGCGTTTTCAGGAATTATATTGATGCATCCGAAATTCTTGGAATTGATGACTCTGATGTCCGGGCGGTACGGGTTGCAAAAGAAAAATTACCGCCGTTTAAAGTGGGTAAATTTGGCCAGATTTGTGAGTGGATTGAGGATTATGAAGAAACCGAAATCGGTCATCGTCACATTTCGCCTGCCTTTGCAATGTATCCTGATAATGCAATAAACAGAAGTACCCCCGACCTTTATAATGCTGTGGGTGTTTCAATCGACAGACGATTGGGCGGAGGTTTAAATGAGCATGGGGCAGGAATCTGTAATGTAGGTTGGAGTCTTGCGTGGCTTACAGCACTTTTGGCGCGTCTTCGCAATGGTGACAAGGCATACTCTATGGTAAGAAGTTATATTTTAAGTTGCACATCGCAGAACTTAATGGACCTTTATCCGTTGCCCCATGGCAAAAAGTGTTTCCAGATAGACGGAAATATGGGTATTGTGGCGGGAATATCCGAAATGCTTATACAAAGCCATGAGGGTGTTGTCGCACTTATTCCGGCAATTCCGAAAGTATGGGCAGACGGAAGTTTCACCGGTCTTTGTGCACGGGGTGGATTTGAAGTAGATGTCAGATGGTGCAATATGTCTGTTTGCGAATTTTGTATTACCGCAAAAGCGGATGACTCTGTTGTGATTGAACTCCCGGCAACTCAGAAATTTTTTGAATTTGTTGATGACGAGGGTAATGTATATCAGGCAAAAGAGGGCAGGATTTGCTTGAGCGGAATTTCAAAATTAAGACTTAAAGTGAAATAATCAAACACTTTCGTATATGCGTTTTGCATCTCACGGAAAACAAAAAATGTTCTGCATGAATGCAGAACATTTTTATTTTTTAGTCGCTGTCCGAGATAAGTATTGGTGTGCATAACCGACCTTTTTATTCGTTTTCTATGAATGCTCATAGGCAAATGAAAAGGAGCAAGGTGTATTTCAACCTTGCTCCTATCGGTCAGTATGTGTCAATCAATTTAATAAGTAGGAGTTTATTTCTCCTTGTTGTCATTATCCTCTTTAGACTTCTTCAAAAATACTGAACCCAAACAAAGGAAAGTTGACCCAAGACACAACCATACAATGCCTATGGAATTATGGTTTCCTCCCAAAAAGTTTATAATTGCTGCCAAAAAGAACAACACTGCCGATACATAGAAAAGTATAGAACTAATTCTATATTCTTTCGCCTTTTTCATTCTTGCACCTCCTGTTTATTTATGTGAAAGATGGAGATATCCAACAAAAAGTTCCGAACTATGGCTACATTATAGCATACTTCGGTCTATTTGTCCCACTCCAGAGACGAGAATTTACAAATTATGCATAACAGTCAGTGAAAGTGTATATTTTTTTGTTCACCAATACTCATCTCGGACAGAGACATTTTTTAAAGCAGGTCGCTTCTTATCATTGCATTAAATACTTTTTCTTTGATATCACGGTTTTCTTTTTGCAATTCGGCAATAAAATCTTTAACTTTTTGTCGTTGTGTGTTTCCGTCGGCTTTACATAAACTAATCTTTGTGGGAAGATTTTCTTTTAATGAAAACGAGCGGATGTCTTTCTCCTCCACATAAAGCATGGGGCGGATAAGAGTTATGTCTTTTCTGCTCAGATAGGTGACAGCGGAGAAACAACCGAGACGCCCCTCATGAAAAAGATTAAGGAAAAATGTTTCTACCGCATCGTCGTGATGATGGCCGAGTGCAACCTTATTGCACCCTCTTTCTTTAGCGGCATCATTCAAAGCACCCCGTCTCATATTTGCACATAAAGAACAGGGATTTTTCTCTTTGCGAATGTCGAAAACCACCTCGGAAATATGGGTGGGAACAACACTGTACGGAACATTCAGTGAATCGCATAGCTTTTGTATCTCGGTGTAATCGCCGGTCTTTCCGTCAAAGCCCATATCTATTGTAATTGCTTCCAAAGTGAATTTTTCGGGATAAAAGCGTGAAAGAGCAGAAAGAACACATAAAAGGGTGAGGGAGTCTTTGCCTGCCGAAACACCTACTGCTATTTTGTCACCGTTTTTTATCATGTCAAAGTCCTGAACACATCTGCGGACAGGACTGAGTATTTTTTGTATGTTCATATATCCTCCGGGGATTTTTGATATATCGGATATATATTTATATCATTTAATCGGTAATAAGTCAATAGAATTTCTGTAATTCGGTATTATTTCACCTGAATATGCAAAAAAAGTAAATATAATTTTAAAATTTAAAACGAGCAAAAGAGAGCAAAACAGAGAAAAAAAGAGAAAAAAAGAGTATTAAAAATATAAATTAAAAAAATCTAAAAAAAGTATTGACAAACTGAATAAAACCGTGTATAATGTACGAGTTAAAAAAATATAACAATTACGGAGGTTATTGTAATGTCAACATTTATGGCAAAACCCGAAACCGTGAAGCGTCAGTGGTATGTTATTGATGCAAAAGGTAAAACACTCGGCAAGGTAGCAGTTGTTGCCGCAAACATTCTTCGCGGTAAGCATAAGCCCGAATTTACTCCCCATGTGGATTGCGGAGATTATGTAATTATTCTTAACGCTAAGGATATTGTTCTCACAGGTAATAAACTTGAACAGAAGAAATATTCTTATCACACCGGTTATATTGGTGGATTAAAGCAGATTTCTTACAAAGAACTCATGGCAAAAAATCCCGAAAAGGCAGTTTGGCTTGCAGTTAAGGGAATGCTTCCCAAGAATTCCATCGGAGCAAAGAGCATTACCCGTGCAAAGATTTACGCTGAAGGCGAACACAATCAGCAGGCACAGCAGCCTGTTGCATATCCGGTTGATTAATAGAGGGGGAGAAGTAAAATGAATTATCAGAGTGCAAAACCGTACTTTTACGGTACTGGAAGAAGAAAAAGTTCTATTGCCCGTGTTCGTGTATATCCCGGCACAGGCGCTATCACTATAAACGGCAGAGATATTGATGATTACTTTGGATTGGATACACTTAAACTTATCGTTCGTCAGCCTTTTGGTGCTACAGCAACCGAAGGTAAGTTCGATATAGTTTGTACCGTTGTTGGTGGCGGTGTTTCCGGTCAGGCAGGTGCAATCCGTCATGGTTTGTCCCGTGCATTGCTCCAGGCAGACGAAGCGTTCCGTCCTGCTCTCAAGAAAGCCGGTTTCCTCACACGCGACCCGAGAATGAAAGAAAGAAAGAAGTACGGCTTGAAGGCTGCAAGACGTGCATCTCAGTTCTCCAAGAGATAATTATTCCCGAAAGGGATTTCTCAAAAGAATTGCTTGATGATTTCTATAAAAAATCTTTTCAGATCCCGGTTATTTTATATTGTTCTTTGTTGTATCACCGTTGCTATACTCGCAGCCGTAATTTTGTTTAAGATTTCATTTGTTGATGCCGAGGAAAAGGTACCTGCCGAGTCCGCACCTTTGAAAATCAGTTGCGGAGTCGCAGAGGTAATGCGTGATTTCACTTTCCCTGTAACCCTTTCATATCATGGAGAGGCAAGGGAAGTTGAAGTCCACAAGTACACTGTGGAGCAACTCTTGAAAAAAGAGGAAATTGTACTTGGAGAACAGGACCTTGTTAATGTGGATTTGCAGACGGTTCTTGAACCTGAAATGCTTGTGCAGATTGATATGGTGCGATTTGAGACGGAATACCAGGAAGTTGTACTTCCGTTTAATCGAGTTGTAAAAACATCAAGCGAATACCCCGAGGGTACCAAGGTTACTATTACTCAGGGCAGTAAGGGCTTGAGGAAAGATACTTACAGCACAAAATATGTTAACGATATTTTGGTTGAAAAGAAACTTGTTGAGCAGCAGGTTCTTGAAAAACCTGTCGAAGAGGTTATTACCTGCGGAACAAGACCGTTTCAACCGGAAACTGTAACTGTTACCAACACTGTCGGAGCAGGACTGGGTACTGTTAACGGAACAAGTTCCGGAGGTACATTCATTGCGCCGGATGGTACAGAATACAAATATTTGTATTATGTGGATGTCAAAGCGACAGCATACAGCGACGATGTTGGCAGCATAACTGCTACCGGCAGACAAGTCGAGTTGGGTATCATTGCTGTGGACCCTAAGGTTATACCGTTGCATTCCAAGGTGTATGTCATCGGAAACTACGGAGACTACGGCGTTTGTGATGCACAGGATGTAGGTGGAGGCATAAAAGGTAACAGAATAGATGTTTATCTTAAATATGAAGATGTATGCCGTCAGTTCGGTGTTCGTCAGATGCGTGCCTATGTACTCGATGTACCGGAATAATGTATATTGACAGACAACCGAGCGACAGTTGTAGTTGCTCGGTTTTTTTTAAAACATTAATAAAATATCAGAAACATTAGTTTCTGAAGATAGGATAACAAAATGTCAAAAATGATTGAAGAATTTAAAAAATTTGCCTTTAAAGGTAATGTCTTGGATATGGCTGTCGGTGTTATCATCGGTAGTGCTTTTGGTAAGATTGTAACATCATTGGTTAATGATGTGATTATGCCTGCTATAGGAATGATGCTCGGAAAAATCAATTTTTCTGAGCTTAAATATGTTATCAGTCCCGCCACTGAAGAAACAGCAGAGGCTGCCATAACTTATGGTAATTTTATACAGAGTATCGTTGATTTCCTTATTATTGCTGTTTCTATATTTATTTTTGTTAAAATAATTTCCAATATCGGTAAGAAAAAAGAACAGGCTGCACCTCCTCCCGCACCTCCCAAACCCTCTGCAGAGGAAGTGCTTCTTACAGAAATTAGAGATATTCTCAAGGAAAACCGGTAAAAATAAGTATAGATTGAGTCTTAATACATAAAAATGAAATGGAAAGGGTTTAAAATGAAAAAGAAGAATTCAGCAGTTGCTACAGTTGTAGCGACTTTAGTAATTATTGCGCTTGCGGCATTTGTTTTTGCACAGCCAATGTTGAATACAACCTCTTATACAACCGACTCCGATGTTGCAGGTTTTCTCGGTCAGGCGTTTGGAAAATATCCTGTTATGGTAAATGAAAAAGATTTAGAAAAGGTTGAAGTGGTTGAAATCGGTAAATCTGAAGATTATCAATATATCACTTTGGCACTTAATGGTTTTATTGAAAAACGCGATGCATATTATGAGGCGTATAATAACGCTGTTCAGGCTGGCACATCAGTTCCCGATTCTCCTGATTTTTCAAAAGAACTTTGCATGTTCCAGACGCAGGGAAATGTAGACGGAACACTTGATATTTCATTATTCAAGAATGCAAAAGAAGTGAATATTACGGGTGATGTGTTTAAATTGAGCCCGACACTTGAAGAATTGAAGGATATGTCCGGACTTAAGTCGCTGTATATTGAGCCTGCGGCTGACAGTAAAATAACCGATATTTCCGTTCTTGCAGATAAATCTTCACTTACTACAATTTCTCTTGCAGGCAATGAAATCAGTGATTTGTCTCCTCTTGCAAATCTCGCAAATCTTGAAAGCATTACTTTGGACAGCAACGGTATTTCAGATATTTCTGCACTTGGCGGAAAAGAAAATCTCAAGAGCATTTCTCTGATAGGTAATGCCATAGCGGATATTTCCGTACTTTCAACATTGAATGCTGTTGAAACACTTGCTTTGGATGAAAACGAAATTTCCGATATTTCCGTACTCAGCGGAAAGGAAACTATTACAAATCTTTCTTTGAGCAGTAATATGATTACCGATATTTCACCGATTGCTTCAATGAAAAATATTTACATTGTAAGTCTTGCGGCAAACAATATCACAGATGTTTCTCCTCTTGCGGCGTTCAGCGAAGCAACCGACAATAAATTTATCCTTCTCAGCGAAAACCCCGGTATTACCGACTGGTCTTCTCTCGATGTCCTTCCCGAAAATGTTATGATTATCGGTAAACCCGAAGCAACAGAGACTGAAAATGAAACCGCAGAGGGCGAGTCCGTTTCCGTTGAAGAAACAGAAGACGCTGCAGAAGAAACAGAGGAATAATACTGTAATTTATGAAAAAAAACCAGTTCCTTACCGTCAGGATTGAATCTTTGACAGGCAATGGCAATGGTATAGCACATAGCGACGGTCAGGTGATTTTTGTCCCGGCCGTCGCTTGTGGCGATTTATGCGAGGTTAAAATAATTAAGGTCAAATCCTCGTATGCTGTTGCAAAAGTTGAAAAAATAATTGAATTTTCCCCCGACAGAATACAAAACGCATGTTCCGCATTCCCCAGATGCGGAGGCTGTTCTTTTCAGCATATTTCGTATGAAAATGAACTTTCAATTAAAAAACAAACAGTTATTGATGCAGTCAGCCGTATTGGAGGATTGTCTGTCAGGGTAAATGATGTGATACCCTCCGAAAATATTTGCTGTTATCGTAATAAAGCCCAGTATCCCATAGGGGAGAAAGACGGAAAAATAGTTTTTGGGTTTTACGGTACCCATTCTCACAGAATAGTTCCTTGTGACGATTGTAAAATTCAACCTGAATTTTTTAATCGCATTATGCAGTATGTAACCTGCTTTTTTAATGATAAGAAACTTACTGCCTATGATGAACTTACTCAGAAGGGACTTTTGAGACATTGCTACCTTAGGGCAAATAAACAGGGAAGTGTAATGCTTTGCCTTGTGATAAATGCCAAATCATTTGAGTATGAAATAGAATTTGCGGACTATCTGTCTAATCTTAAAGAGGTTACAAGCGTATACCTCAATTTCAATTGTAATAATTCCAATGTCATTTTGTCTGACGACTTTAAATGTATATATGGTGAAGAATATTTTGAGGATGAGTTTTTTGGCTTGAATCTTCGTATGTCACCGGACTCGTTTTATCAGGTCAACAGGAGTGCCGCAGAAACACTGTATAAAACAGCATTTACTCTTCTTGATAAAAAGAAATATGAAAATGTGTTTGATTTGTATTGCGGAGTAGGTTCAATAGGACTTTCTTTTGCAAAATATGCGGAGATAAATGACATACAGTATCAACGGCTTATAGGCTACGAGGTTGTTGAAAAAGCAATTATAAGTGCAAAAATAAATGCGGAGAGAAACGGAATAAAAAACAGCGAATTTTATGTAGGCGACCTTGTCAATCCGCCAAAGGAAATTATGGAGAAATATCCGCCATCACTTGTCATAGTTGACCCGCCAAGAAAAGGATGTTCAAAACAACTTGTTGAATTCTTTCTGTCAATGGAAATACCCGAAATACTTTATATTTCCTGTGACCCGGCAACCCTTGCCCGAGATTTGAAAACCCTTTCCTCCGCCTATGATATGTCCGATATAACCCCGGTAGATTTATTTCCGAGAACGGCACATGTGGAATGCACCGTGCGGTTGTGTAGAACAGGTACACGAAATACTGTAATAAATAATAGATGAAACAATCAGTGATGTGAGGTGATTGTATGATCAAAAAATTAAATATTATATATTTTTCGCGATTTTTCGCGGTTATTTCCATAATGATTTTGTCATTTGCTCTGGTAGGATGCGACAATAAAACTTACCCGGAAAACGGAACTGTAAATAATGAATTATATCTTGAAGCACTGGCAATTCTGGATGAATTGAATGAGGATCCCCGTATAAAAGATTTTCGCAATGCTTATGATTTGTTAATGACTCTTCCGGGTGATGAAGATAAGTTCATTTCACAGTTACATGAGATAAATGCAATATTTCAAAAGTACGGTGTAGAATTGCAGTCCGGTGACTACTATCTTCTCCCAAAACACACCATAGGAATAGACCGGGAAGGAGTTGATGATTACCGCTTTAAAGGCGCATATTACGACGCTGATGATTTAATGAGTGTTACGGTATATCCGGCGTTGTTTGAAAAGTACGGAGACCAGGCACAATGCATTAAAGGAATAACTGCTCCGGAAGTTATATCCGCAGTTAAATCCGGCGGCAATTATTATTTAGACAAAAAAACCGAGCAGTATAACGGATGTAAGGAAGAATGGAAATATACAGGTACTCCTAAAACCGGGTATGAAATAAAATACCATAGTAACGGATTGGTAGAAAGCGTGAGTGTGCCAATCGTAAGAAGTGACAATCCCTTAAATGATGATGACTATATCGCATTCTTTGATAAAGATGCTGAAACTCAAAAGCAGATTGCCGGCAGTAGATTTATGAGTATGAGCAATCAATTCACCACTATAGCCACCGGCTATGAGGTTCTTTCTCAAATTTTTACCGATGAAGAAATTACTGTTATTTCCAACTACATACATTCCTTGACTATAGATGATATATGGGAAAGAAACCTGTATGCCCTGGTTGAAGAACCTACAGATTATTTTGGCTCAATTGTCTCTTTAGACTATAAAGGAAACAGTATAGGTATTCACTACAATCTGAATGACATTTCGTTGAATATCACCGGGAAAAATTATGTAAACCCTCTTGCTCACCGCTGGTACACTGTGTACTGTGGTATGGGATTGCCGGAAGGTGAGGGAAAAGAAAACACACTCAACATTTATTCCGATTTTGTAAACAACAATACTGACTACAACAACATCATTCAGGACTATTCCTATGACCTTGATGCCAATGCCGATAAATTTGCTGTAACTACGGATACCGTCACAGATAATGTGAATAACAATGTAAGCGACATCGAAAACAACCCCCAACAGTCAATTCCTGTTGAAATGTCAATGTCAGATGAAATAACCGTATATGGAGTCATCCAACGGAATGACACCGGATTTCCGGCATACAGACTTAAATTAACGCCAAAACTCACATTGATTTTTGACGAATACAAGGACGAAAAAGTTTTTGAATGTGAGTACCTTTACTTCTATGATGATGCAGAACTCAATGGATATTTTCCATTCGGTGATTTTGTTGACTATAGTTGCGAGGTAACCGCACTGCTGGAAGATTACAGGGGCGGCGATGAAATATTCCTGCTCAATCCCACAATTACAAATGTATTCAGCCAAAAATAATAACACAGAAAACAAATTGGAAACATAACAAAAATCATACACCTAAAATATAAAAGCCCGGACCTTTTACGCTTTCGTAAAAGATTCAGGCTTTTTGTACTGCAATTTTATTTGCCAAAAATAAAGAATGCAGTAATCTTTCAATTACTGCATTCTTTCTGGTGCGAGAAACGGGACTTGAACCCGTACGAATAAATCACACGCCCCTCAAACGTGCGCGTCTGCCAGTTCCGCCACTCTCGCATATGTTCGGTGTCTTGCTGACAACATTGTATATTATACTCATTTTTTCGGATTTGTCAAGACTTTTTTGGAAAAAAGTTTAAAAAATGTTTTGTTTCTTTGTTTTTTTGCAAAATAAAGGGTATCAGGTGGCAATATCCGCAATATTAAATAAAATATATTCAAATTAAGATGCTTTAATTCTGCAAAATTACTATTGACAAAAGAGTAATAATATATTATAATAAAGAACGAGAATTTGAGACGTAATTATAATGTGAGTCTTCGTCAGAAGGGCGGCAGACTTGCAATTATGATTGCGCCTTTTTTGTTTATATTTAGGAAAGGAAGAAGTATATGTTGTATGATGTTGCCGTTATAGGCGGCGGTATTACCGGTTGTATGCTTTTGCGTGAACTGTCACGCTATAAGTTGAAAACAGTCCTTCTTGAGAGAAGCAGCGACTTTGCTTGCGGAGCAAGTAAGGCAAATTCTGCTATTGTTCATGCGGGTTTTGACGCAGAGGAGGGAACACTCAAGGCAAAACTTAATGCACCCGGTTGCGAAATGATGTACCGTGCAGCAAAGGAATTGGATGTTCACATTAAAAAGGTAGGTTCTTTGGTTATTATTTTCAGCGAGGAAGAAAGACCGCAACTTGAAAAGTTGTATAAGCGTGGAATTACAAATGGAGTTCCCGAACTTCGCATTATAGAGAAAGAAGAACTGCATAAACTCGAGCCTGACCTTACAGACGAGGCTATAGCAGCACTATATGCCCCCACCGCAGGTATTACATGCCCGTATGAAATGACTATAGCCGCAGCGGAAAATGCCATGGATAACGGTGCGGAGATTATACGCGAATTTGAGGTATGCCACCTTGAAAAGACATCTTGCGGTATATCAATTTATGACAATGACAAGAAACGGCGTATAGAGGCAAAATATGTTGTAAACTGTGCAGGTGTATTTTCCGAAAAGGTTGCCAATATGGCAAATGACACTCATTTCAGTATCATTCCAAACCGCGGAGAATATATGATTGGGGATAAGAACTTCCCTATAAAGCCCAATACCATTCTCTTTACTCTTCCCAGCGAAAAAGGAAAGGGAATCCTTTTCTCCAGAACAGTTGATGATAATGTAATTATCGGTCCTAACTCTCATAGAGTAGAAGATGTTGAGGACACCTCTGTTACAAGTGAAGGACTTGATGAAATTCTCAAGGGTGCACAGCGTCTTATGCCCATAAATACAAGGGATGTAATCACATCTTTTGCAGGAGTAAGACCTTCTTCATCTACCAAGGACTTTATTGTTGAGCCGTCAAGAAATATGGAGGGACTTCTTCATGCCGCAGGTATTGAATCCCCCGGATTTGCAAGTAGTGTTGCAATGGGAAAATACCTTGTGGAAAATCTCGAAAAAATGGGACTTGAATTGGTGGAAAACCCCGATTTCAATCCCTTCCGTAAAAAGATGAACCGTTTCAGAGACATGAATAATACGGAACGAAACGCTATGATAAAAGAAAACCCCATGTATGGTAATGTGATTTGTCGTTGCGAGGGTGTAACCGAAGCAGAGATTGTTGATTCCATACACCGAAATGCAGGTGCATATACGCTTGACTCCGTAAAACGCCGTACACGCGCAGGTATGGGGCGTTGCCAGGGCGGATTTTGCTCTCCCAAGGTATGTAAAATTCTTGCAAGAGAACTTAATATCCCACTTGAACAGGTAACCAAAAACGGCGGAAACTCGTATATTCTGACACATAAAACAAAAGAATAAATTCAGAGAGGACTGTAAAATTTTCATTATGAAGAAAATTGTTATAATAGGTGGCGGTCCCGCGGGTCTTGCAGCGGCTTGTAAGGCGTACGAAATGGGTACTAAACCTGAAGATATACTTATAATCGAACGCGACAGAGAACTTGGCGGAATACTCAATCAGTGTATTCATGCAGGTTTCGGTCTGCATATGTTTGGCGAGGAACTTACAGGTCCTGAATATGCCGCAAGATACATAGCAAAGGTAAATGAATATAAAATCCCGTACACTCTTAACAGTATGGTGGTAGACATTACACCCCAAAGGGAAGTAAGTTATGTTTGCTCCGACGGATTAAAAACTGTAAAGGCAGGCGCGGTAATTCTGGCAATGGGATGTCGTGAAAGAACCCGTGGTGCACTTAATATTCCCGGAACACGCCCTGCAGGTATTTTCTCTGCCGGAACAGCACAGCGTTTTGTAAATGTCGAGGGCTATATGGTGGGAAGAAAGGTTGTTATATTGGGTTCAGGTGATATTGGACTTATTATGGCACGGCGTATGACACTTGAAGGTGCAAAGGTTGAATGCGTTTGCGAAGTAATGCCGTATTCTGGCGGCCTTGCAAGAAACATAGCCCAGTGCCTTGATGATTTCGATATTCCTCTGTATCTTTCCACAACAGTTATTGATATAAAAGGAAAGGAAAGGGTAGAGGGCGTAACAATCGCTCAGGTCGACCAGAACCGTAAACCCATTATGGAAACAGCACGGTATATTGAGTGCGATACGCTTCTTCTTTCGGTAGGTCTTATTCCGGAAAACGAACTTTCCAAAAATCTTGGAATAACACTGGACAGAGTGACATCCGGTGCGGTTGTTAACCAGGATATGCAGACTTCATGTGAGGGTATATTTGCCTGCGGAAATGTACTTCATGTGCATGACCTTGTTGACTATGTAAGCGAGGAGGCGGCACATGCAGCAGAAAGTGCGGTAAAATTTGCAGACAATGTTGCTTTGTCAGATAAAACAGTAAATGTTTCCGCAATAAACGGAGTCAGATACACTGTACCTCAAAAGATAGACTTGTCTGCAATCACAACAGAAAACAAAATTTTCATGCGTGTTGACAATATATATAAAAACAAATACCTCTGTGTTAAATGCGGAGATGTTCTTGTCAAGAAAGTGAAAAAAGCCCATGTTGCACCGGGTGAAATGGAAGTTGTAGGTTTTAATGCCGAAGAAATCCAACTTATGAAAAATACAGCCGCGGATATTACCGTCGGACTTGAGTGAGGTGAAAACAATGGCTGTAAGAGAAATGACTTGTATTGTATGTCCCCAGGGATGCAAAATAAAAGTTGAATACGAGGGCAGCGAAATACGCCAAATCAGCGGATTTACATGTAAACGGGGCGAAAAGTATGCCTCAAAGGAAATAGTATCTCCCGAGCGTACCATAACAAGTACCGTAGCGGCATGCTCCAATGACGGCGAACTTACCCTTGTGCCTGTAAAGAGTGATAAACCCATTCCCAAGAATAAAATGTTTGACGCAATGGAACTCATAAATAAGCAAAAAATCTCTCTGCCGGTTGAGGCAGGACAGGTGATTGTTTCCGATTTTATGGAAAAGGGAATAAACCTTGTTGCTTGTAAGAAAATAATATGAATTGAACAATCAAAACGGCTATGGTTCAAACCATAGCCGTTTTAACTTTATATTATCCGTTGCTTTTTAAAAATTCCACAAGACCCGTGTACCGTTCTGAGTGACGGTTGTTTTCCACCATACGTTCAATGACCTGACCGTCTCCCACAAGAATAACCATCGTCTGTGCACGGGTTATGGCAGTATAGAGAAGATTTCGCGTCTGAAGCATGGGAGCACTCTGACAAATCGGCATAATAACAATGGGGTACTCGCTTCCCTGGCTTTTGTGAACCGTAATTGCATAGGCGTGTTCGATTTCTTCACATAAATCAAAGGTATATTTTGCAATACGCCCGTCAAAGTTTATCCGTAAATATTCTTCCTCGTTGTCAATTTCTTCTATAACACCAATATCTCCGTTGAAAATCCCCATACCCTCAATATCATTTCCGAAAATACTTGTTTTGTACCAGTCGATATCGTAATTGTTTCGCGTTTGTATTACCCTGTCGCCCTCACGGAAAATAATGTCCCGTGTTTGATGCTCGTTCAGTTCGGGGGAGTGGGGATTAAGCACCTTCTGTAATTCGGCGTTAAGAGAAATAGTACCGCTTGTGCCTTTCTTTGTAGAAGAGATAACCTGTATTCTGTCCTTTATCTGTTCTCCGTAGGAACGGGGGAGTCGTGTACTGATTAATTCCGCAATAGTCCTTACGGTACTTTGCGCATCGCGGCGTGGTAAAAAGAAAAAGTCACCGTTTTTTGCAGTAAGTTCCGGCATTTCGCCGCGGTTTATTCTGTGCGCATTCAGTATAATAAGACTTTCCTTTGCCTGTCTGAATATCTGGGTAAGTGAGCAGACTGCAAATCGGTTGCTTTCAATAATATCATTCAGAACATTTCCTGCTCCCACACTGGGAAGTTGGTCGCTGTCCCCGATAAGAATAAGTCTTGCTCCGGGCTTAATTGCTTTCAGAAGAGAGGAGAACAGAAAAATATCAATCATGGATGCTTCGTCAATAATAACGACATCGCTCTCAAGAAGATTGTTTTCATTTCTGAAAAAACGCATGTTTTCTTCGCCGTTGTCAGCTGAAAACTCAAATTCAAGCAGTCGGTGAATTGTTTTTGCTTCTGCACCGGTGGACTCCGACATACGCTTTGCGGCTCGTCCCGTGGGTGCGGCAAGTGATACCTTCATGCCCAACTTGTAAAAAATCTGTAGAATAGCCTTTATAATAGTTGTTTTTCCTGTGCCGGGGCCGCCCGTCAGAATTGAAACAGCATTAATTATTGCGTTGCGGATGGCTTTTTTCTGCAAAGACGAGTACTGTATGCCTTCTTCCTCTTCTGTTGCCGAAATTATTTCGTCAATGTTCTCCGTCGTACTGAAAAGATTAATTTTTGACAGTAAACTTAGTTTCAGGGCACAGTATTTTTCCGCATTGTACGCACCAAACAGGTAGACCGCGTCATTTTTTTCAATTATAATCTGCCCTGTGGTCTCCATGTTTGTAATACTTTTTTGAATGTTTTCCACAGGAACATCAATAAGTTTTGAAACCGCCTCTGCCAATTTTTCTCTCGGTAGATAAACATGACCGTTAGATGCTGAATTGAAATTTAAAACATATTTTATTGCAGCGCAAATTCTGTTTTCCGAATCCGGAGCATAGCCGATAGATGCTGCAACCTTATCGGCTCTTTCAAAGCCGATGCCGTCAATATTGTTGCATAAGACATACGGATTTTCATGAACAATTTCCACCGCAGACGGACCTAATTTTTTGTAAATCGCGTTTGATAGAGAAACGCCGAAAAAGTCCTGAAAAAACATCAACACTGCTCTTGAGGCAAACTGATTTTTGAACTGACGGTTTATTTCCTCCGCCTTTTTCATGTTAATTCCTTTTATTTCTGCAAGAAGGTGAGGGGAGTTCTCAATAATGTCAAATGTTTCGTCACCAAATTCAAAAACAATCCTCGCCGCAGTTTTCGGACCGATTCCGCGTATAACACCGGAAGATAAGTATTGCTGTATTGACTTTGAATTTGTGGGAAGCCTCTTTTCAAAAAACTCGACCTTAAATTGTTCGCCGTATGTTTTATGAACCACAAAACTGCCTTTGAGAGTGATGTATTCTCCTTCGTTTACATAAGGCATTATGCCGACAGCGGTAAAATCCTCGCCGTCGGCATCTATTTGACAAACGGTATAACCGTTATCGTCATTATGATATACAATGTTTTTAACCGAGCCTGATAAAGTAATAAGCCCGTCGTCTGAAATATCGTTAAAATCGTTCATTTCATTTTTTCCGTATGTCTGCAAAACTTTCGTATTTTCCGAGAAAGTCGGAAAGTTCAGAGATTTCATCGGCTGGAGTGTAAATAGTAATTTTGTCAAATAAGTATTCCGCCGATTTGTTGTTCATCGTTTCGGAAAAAGCTTTGACAATAAAAAATATCTGTTGGTACGAATAATCTTGTGAGTTTATTGCAACAGGAATGTTCACTCTGTCTTTGCTGTATTTAAAAAGTGCAATTATTTCGGTACAAAGATAAACAAAACCCACTACCGTAAAAAAAGATATTAATATTTCAAAAAAAATCTTCGCTTCTTCGCTCACTGCATCACCTCCGTACTGGAAGTATATGCAGAAAATAATAACACTGTTAAATCATCTGTCGGATTTTGTCGGCGATATCCGTTTCTTCCCACTTGACACCCAGGTCTTCGCGGCCCATATGACCGTAAGCGGCAAGTTGCTTGTAAATTGGCTTTCTCAGGTCAAATCTTTCAATAATAGCCGCAGGTGACAAATCACAGAGTTTAGTCAGAACTTCGGCAATTTTTGAATCCTCGACTTTGGAAGTTCCGAATGTATCAACCATAACCGAAACAGGCTGTGCAATTCCTATTGCATAAGCGATTTGAATTTCGCACCTGTCCGCAATGCCGGATGCAACAACATTTTTTGCAAGATATCTTGCGGCGTATGCAGCACTTCTGTCAACTTTTGTCGGGTCTTTCCCCGAGAAAGCGCCGCCACCGTGCCTTGAATATCCGCCGTATGTATCAACAATGATTTTACGGCCTGTAAGACCTGAATCTCCGTGAGGTCCGCCGATTACAAATCTACCTGTGGGATTTATGAAAATCTTTGTATTTTCATCCATAAGTCCCTCGGGTATTACGGGCTTTATAACCATTTCCGTAAGGTCACGGCGTAAAGTCACAATGTCAACACTTGCATCGTGCTGTGTTGATAATACAACCGTATCTATTCTGACAGGTTTCCTGTCAACATATTCAGCGGTAATTTGTGTTTTTCCGTCGGGTCTGAGATATGTAAGAAGTCCGCTTTTTCTGACCTCGGTAAGTTTCATAGCCATTTTGTGTGCCAGAGATATAGGCAACGGCATAAGTTCGGGAGTTTCGTTGCATGCATATCCGAACATCATACCCTGATCACCTGCACCTAAGGTATCAACACCCATCGCAATGTCGGGGGACTGTCCGTGGACAGCACTGATTACGGCACAGGAATCACAGTCAAAACCATATTTTGCTCTGTCATATCCTATTTCCCGTACAGTTTCGCGTGCAATTGTCTGAAAATCCACAACTGCATTTGTTGTAATTTCGCCCATAATGTAAATCATACCCGTGGTTGCGGTTGTTTCACAAGCCACACGGGCAGTCGGGTCTTTTTCAAGTATCGCATCCAGAACTGCGTCGGAAATTCTGTCGCAGATTTTGTCGGGATGTCCTTCGGTTACAGATTCCGAAGTAAAAAGTATTTTTGACATATATATTGTACCTCTTTGTTTTTACAAATCTTTCTGAGTTATTTTAAAATCATTGAATATATGAATTCTCGTCGCGTCAGCGACATATCGAGCCGCAGGGTAAACTTAGTTAATGATTTGGATGCACCCTGTTTTGTGAAGTTTTGAACCAAAAGTTCAAAGTGAAGTTGCTAACGCAGTGAAGTTTTTGATTCTCAAAAATGAAGTCAAGTTTGCCACTCTGCCGTAAGGCAGAACTTCACTTACTTTAGTAAACTTCACTATAGCAAGATAACTTCACTTGCCATAGGCAAACTTAGTCAATAATTTCAACTTTGTTGAAATCATTATATCATAATATTGTCATTTTTTCAACACTAATTTGTTAAATTTACAAAATAATACACTAATCATCATTTTCAGACAATTCGGCGGCAATTTTCAGAAAATCCTCCGCCATATCCTCTTTTTTTCTCGGGTCTCTCAGAAGTGCGGCAGGGTGGTATACAGCCATGATTTTGTATGCACCTTTTTTAAACCATTTGCCGTGTTCCGCAGTAATTTTAAAGTCGGGCTTGATAATACGCATGGCGGAAATGCGTCCCAGACATACAATGACTTTCGGTTTGATAACAGATAACTGTTCCCTGAGAAAGTCAATACATGCATCCTCCTCCTCGGGCAGGGGATCTCTGTTTTTCGGAGGACGGCATTTTAAAATGTTTGCTATGTAAACTGAGTCGCGGGGTATACCTGCAAATTCAAGGTATTTGTCCAGAAGTTTCCCCGCAGCACCTACAAAGGGAATACCCGAAAGGTCCTCTTTTTCTCCCGGTGCTTCTCCCACAAACATAACCTCGGCATTGCCTGAGCCCGTGCCGAAAACCGTATTTGTTTTTGTTTTGTAAAGATTACATTTTTTACATTGCTCGCACTTTTCCTTAATTGTATCCAGTTGTAAATCCTTTGACATTTTGTGAGTCCTTTCCGGTATATGTATTTACTGCCTTGCGCAAATTTTTTCTGTGGCATTACCTTCGCATAAAAGGGTATAATGCTCGTTAAGATATTCATTTATGTATTTTAATGCCATCTTTTTTCCGTATTCCGACAGAATACCTGCCTCGTACCCGCGGCAGATAACATTCCTCAGAAGCAGAATGTAACTGCCATTGTTTCCGACATAGAGAGAAGAAAATTTCTGTCGCCCGATTATATCGCATGCCGAACAAAGTTCTTCATAACTCTCAAACATATACGCACAGTCGTATCCTTTGTAAAAAAGAACTTTTTTTGTTGCATGGGGAACATAAGAAGGTCTGACACGGGGAATCTTTGAAACATACATTTCGCACCCTCCGTCAGAAAGAGGAAACAACCTGACATATATTCTGTTTTTTGCCGCGTCAAAACCTGTCTGTGCTTTGGCTCTGTCAAAGATTTCCCACATTGCTTTTCTTGTCTTGGTTGTGTTGTAGTCAATGGTCCTGACTGTCAGGTCGAATTCGTTCAGGTCTTGCTTTGACAGTATAATCTTCAATTCATTATCGGTTATCCTGAGTAATTCCATACTAATCTCCCCATAAATTATTTCGGCAGTGCCGCATACTATATTATAGTACAACACCCCGCAAAAAGTAACTGTAAACTTTATGGAAAAATTAGCAATCCTTTCATATGTGAATATTATATAACAAAACACTTTGGAATGCAAGAGTAAAAGAGTAAAAGTATATATATGGAACATAAAGGGCAAAAATGTAATTAATTGTAAGAAACGGTTTTGAGTGCGTACATACATTTTTGCATTCGTTAATATTTATTTTGGCGGTTATTTACAAAAAAATGATTTTTTTTTTAGAAAATGACGAAAATGCATAAAGTGTGTTGATTTTTTTTTGTTTATATGATATAATAAACCGAAAGTGTATACATCTTGCAGAATATCCGTATCCCTCTGCGTCGTCGGTGTTATGCCTCTGTCTGCCGGGTGGGAAATGTCAGGAAATTTATTATTAAAATCTTTAAAATATCTTGACAAATTAATGGTTCTGTGGTAGAGTATACATAGAAGCTGATTTGTGTGATGTGGTTATCTGTATCCCATAAAATCAAAAAAATTTAAAAATAAAAAAGGAGAAGAGACTATGAGCAAAAAACTTTCTTTTGTGGCACTTTTGATGGTTATCGTTACTTTGTTTGCGATGACAGCAATGGTTTCCGCAGCGGGCGAAGTAGTTCTTACAAGAACTCAGGGCGACCCTGAAATGAATGTAGAATCTACATATCCCACAGTTATCACTTTGACAAACTCCATTAACGGTACAATTGAATGGTACAAAAAGGCTGCTTCCGACAGAAACGGACTTAAACTCCAGGAAACCGGAACAACCCTTACTATCAGCAGTTATACCGAAGGCACAGACTTCTACTACGCAGTAGTAACAACCGACACTAACGATAAATTCGTTTCCAACGAAATTAAAGTTACCGGATATGTTGAAATTGTTAAACCTATCGTATGGGACGCGGAAGACCTTATGAGTGTGATTACTTCTGGTGATGCACCTGTTAGCCTTATTCCCGGTGGTGGTGAAAATGGTGTAGATTCTGCTGTTCGCACAACTATATTGGGAAATAATCCTTCCCTTTGGTTTAGTGGGATAGACATTGACCTTACAAAAACCCCTTTGATGGTTCGTAAGTACAGATGGATTAGTGGCGATCATGCTGGAGGATATTTCCATGTTGCTACCAATGGTAGAGAGTTCCCCACATCTACATTCTTAGCGAGTGAAGAACTTCCATTGCCTATGAATAAGTGGGAAGAAAGAGTTAACGACTTCTCTGCAATACTTTCTAATACAGACCATACTCTCAATGATTTGCGTTGGGACTATGCAAACTACGGTGGCGGTTCTTCAAATGCAAATATAGAAATCGAATATATTGGTTTCTTTGCAGACGGCAACCAGTATGCTGAATGGCGTGCAAATCGTACTCCGGGCAGCGAACTTCCCGAACTTGATGTTAAAGCTTGGGAATTTGTTGATGAAGATGACGCGGCAACTCCCGATGTTGACGAATCTATCAACGGTGTAAACTTCACCAACGATTTCTTCGGTGGAATGGTTGCTTATGAAAATGGTGCGAAACTTCTCGCTAACACCGACTACCTTGCATTCATTAAGACCAAAGACAAATTCGACCTTAACAGATATTCTGTAGTTAAAGTTCTTTACAACGCTGTTCAGGACACCAAACTTTCACTCTTTGAAGACGGTGTTAAAGTAGGCGAAATTGAACTCAAAGCAAACAAGAACGAAGCAATTGTTGACTTTACCGATGACGCAAACATGCCTGCTAACTTCAACAAACTTTCAATTAAGGCAGACAAAGATGTAACTATTTCTTCTATTGCATTCCTTATCAATAATGCAGATGCTGCTGCATATAAACTCGGTTATGCGTCCTTCCCCGGCGTTTCAGGTACCATTGAGTACGACGACGCAATTTGGTGGAACTTTGCCGACATTGACCTTTTCTATGTACTCCAGCCTGAAAACGGCGATGTAGAGTTCAATGCAGGCGACAACATTTCCGGCCCCGATACAATTACAGTTACTGCAAAACAAGACGGAGCAGTTACTCTCTCTCTTACAGATATTCACTTGAAGAGTGCTCAGAGACTTGAGGATGTTGCATCCTTCCCCTATATTTCTGTTGCATATTCAGGCGATGTTCTTGCAGGTAAACCCGCATACATCAAATTCAAGCCCGAAGGACAGGCTGCTGTTACAGTAAACTTCACATGGCCTGCTGTTGGTGCTGTTACTCCTATCAGCAACGAGGCTGTAAACTACGGTCTCAACAAGATGGTTCTTGACTTCTCCTCTGCAAATGCTATTGCATTGATTGATCACAGTGCTAATGCAGAATGGACAGGAAATATCGAAAATGTTGAAATTGGTATCGGCGGACTTTCCGCAAATGATGCTTTCACACTTTCTTCTGTAAATTTCTTTGAATTTGCTGACCAGTCTACCGCATTTGACGGTACAGTTGCACAGCCTCCCAAAGTTTCTGCAACCTGGAAAGTTGTTACCAAGGTTATGACCGACTATATCACAATCGAACAGATTGATATCGAGGCTGACCAGATAGAGTATGCAATTGACTCTAACTCCCGTATTTCAAGAATTGCACTTACCGAACTTAGAGATGAAATTCCCGGTAAACTGATTACTCTCAAGGCTGACGGATATTTCTATGAATTCTATCCCAAGAACCTTCTTGACAATGCTGCTACATGGTACTATGACCTTGAAGTTGCATTTGACGGTTCTAAAGACTTCACCACAAATCACAAGGCAATTTCTGAACTTGCTGCTGAAAAAGAAGGCGAAGTTGTTTCCAGTGTATACTTCCGTCATAAGTTTGTAAGAGACCGTTCTATGCCGTTCAAGGGCAAATTCGGCTTTGAAGTTGGCGAAGAATACAACGACAAGTATCTCGATGTTTACAAATACAACCAGAGAGACAACCTGCTTGAACTTGTTGAACATGCACCGGTTGTTAATGGTGTTGCAAAGATGCGTTCCATAGGCGGCGAATATGTTATTATGGACTCCGGCTATGAACCCTCCGAAGACGAACTCAAGTACTACGAAGCACTTGAAGTTTACGAAAACACCGAATGGAACTTCATCAAGTTTGATTATTCCGATGCATCAGGTAACGACATTGCATTCACTTCTACAAACTCTGAAGTTACAAAGAACGAAGAAAACGGCGTAGTTTTCTACAGAGTTAAAAATATCGGCGGTGGCTTGGGTATTAGAATTACTCCCAGTGGCGCTGCTATGCTCGAACTTTCCGAACACCCTGTTCTCGTATTCACATACAGAACAAACAAAGAATACTCCAACAACGGTATCGCTTGCTACTACGAAACCGACTTCTACCAGAAGAATAATGTAGGTTACGAATGGTACAAGCAAGCGGCATACTATGATTCTTCTGCAGCATTCAAGAAGACAAACGAAGAATGGAAGAACATTGTTATTGACTATTCTTCACCTGCTGCAATGAAGAAATCCGGACTTAATGTATCCGATTCATGGAACGGTCAATCCAACGCGGGTATTGCACCTTATGACTTCAAAGGTAGCTTCCGTTATTTGAGATTTGACTTCCCGGATAAGGTTAATGCTACATTTGATCTTGCGTCCATCTTGTTCTTCACAAACGGTGATGAAGCAAGAAGTTATGTTGAATCTAAGGAAATCGTTGAAAAATACGAAGCAAGCCTTAAATAATAACTGAACAGGATTTAAGATAGGGTACTTGCCATTAGGCAAGTACCCTATTGTCAAAAACACTAAAAAACTGCGTCAGAATTGTACCGGATTCTGACGCAGTTTTTTATCTTTATAATTTAATATGCTCAAACTAACTAAATGTTATAGTAATTTATAAGACATCCGGCAAGAATAATATCTCTTTCATCGGGGGTGAGTTCGTTTAATGTAAGGGTGATTTCAGTTGTTTTTCCACAACGGATAATATATGCTTTGATATCGGTTACGGCGTTTTTTACTGCCTGACGGATATTGGGAATGTAAATGTAGTCGCCCTTTTCAAAAATATTTTCTTTAACCGTAAAAGGAAGCATTCCCCAGTTGATAAGATTTGAACGGTATCGTTTTGTTGCGTATTCAAGTGCAAGGTTTGCCCAACCGCCCAGAACTTTCTGGCAGGATGCGGCTTGTTCTCTTGCCGAGCCGTCACCCGGCTTGTTTGCAAAAATTGTACTTCCGATACCGATGTTTTGTTCACATGCAGATGGATTAACCGATTTGATAAGTTTGTATATTTCGTCAAGTTCCGTAACCTTACCGCCGCCTACACGGATTTCCTCAAGACTTCGTACTTCTTTTGCACAGGAAACATAGGCAGGGTCTTTTCTTGAAAGAGCAAATTCCGAAAGTTTGTGCGGATTTGAACGGTAGGAAGAAGTTTCTCCCGAGGGAATAAGTTCATCGGTAGTTGTTACAGGGTCAGTAATAACACTGACTGTTTTCAGAAGCAAATCTTCTGTGAGTGCACTCATCTTGGGCCAGTCGGTTATGTTGGGGCCGAATTTGAGTGGAACAGAACTGTCGGGTTTTCCTATACCGTTGTATACACGGTTTCTGTAAATCTTGTCGTCAAAGTGATACTGGGGTACCGAAAGGTCAATGTCAAGGTCTGTTGCAGGAGTAAGAACGCCTTTGTTTTTTGCAGTCGCTGCAATTGAACGGGCATCCATAAGAGCAACCGATGCAATTTGTCCTGCTCCGGGTTTTGAACCTTCACGGTTGGGGAAGTTTCTTGTGGAATGACGGATACTCAGACCATTGTTTGAGGGTACATCGCCTGCACCGAAACATGGACCGCAGAAAGCAGTCCGTATTGTTGCACCGCACTCCAGAAGTTTTGCGGCACAACCGTTTTTAACAAGTTCCATATATACAGGCTGGCTTGCAGGGTAAACACTCAGTGCAAACTCATCTGCACCTATTGACGAGTTTTCAAGTATCTTAGCCGCAACACAAAGGTTGTCAAAAGTACCTCCGGCACATCCTGCAATAACACCCTGGTCAATTATAAGTTTTCCGTTTTTGATTTTGCTTCTCAAATCCATTTTAACGCCTAACTGTTCAACAGCACTCTTTTCAACATCGTTGAGTATTGCCTCGCAGTTTTTGTTGAATTCTTCAATAGTGAAAGCGTTGCTGGGATGGAAGGGAAGTGCAATCATAGGCTTTATTCTGGAAAGGTCTACATCTACCGCACAGTCGTAATATGCGTTGTCTGCTTTCGTTTCTTTGTATGCATCTGCTCTGCCCATCATTTTGAAATAGTTTTCAACAACGCTGTCTGTTTCCCAGATTGAAGAAAGACAGGTTGTTTCGGTAGTCATTACATCTATACCGTTTCTGAATTCAATGGGAAGATTTTTGATACCTGAACCTACAAACTCAAGAATTTTGTTTTTTACAAAACCGTCGGGGAAAACCGCACCGATAATAGCCAGTGCAACATCCTGCGGACCTACACCGTTCTGAATTTCTCCGTGGAGATGAACACAAACTGTCTGGGGGTTATTTATGTCGTATGTTTTGTTGAGCAGTTGTTTAACAAGTTCGGGACCGCCTTCTCCGATTGCCATAGTACCTAACGCACCGTAACGGGTATGGCTGTCTGAACCTAAAATCATTTTGCCGCAACCGCTCATTACTTCACGCATATATTGATGAATAACTGCGATGTGTGCGGGTACATACATACCGCCGTATTTCTTTGCCGCCGAAAGACCGAACATATGGTCGTCTTCGTTGATTGTACCTCCTACGGCACAAAGACTGTTATGGCAGTTGGTCAGAACATAGGGCAGGGGAAATTTCTCAAGTCCGCTTGCACGGGCAGTCTGAATTATACCCACATATGTAATATCATGTGATGCCATGGCATCAAACTTTATTTTTAGTTTGTCGGGATTGCCGGAAGTATTGTGCTTTTGAAGTATGGGATATGAGAGAGTGTTTTTGCGGAGTTCCGGGATATTTTCTGCAGAAAGTTTCTCGTCTGATGAAACAATTGTGTCATTTTTATATAAAACACCGTTTCTGATAAGTTTTATCATCACATAATCCTCCATTTTAATTAATTATATAAATATTATATCATAAATACACTGTAAAAAGCAAGTAAAACTTAAATAATTCTTATTCTGATTATACTTTTTTAAAAATATCGTTCTTTTATATTTAAAAATTGTACCAATGAATTTAAAATATTGATGTTACAATAATATTACACACAGGTATAAATAACAGGTAACGGAGTTTTTATGAGTTTTAAGGAAAGATTTTTGAGATTATTCAACGGAATATACGGTAACGACGGATTGAATATGGCGTTGCTGTGCCTGTATTTTGTAATGGTGGTTGCCAATTCTTTTACAGGTGTTTTCATCTTCAGTCTTCTCGAATTTGGGCTGATTGCGGTTATTCTGTTCCGTATTTTTTCAAAAAATATATACAAGCGCCGTGCAGAGAATATAAAGTTTATGAAATGGTTTAAAGGCATCAGAAAAAAGGTTAATCATGTTTATGTTGCGTTGAGGGATATAAATAAATTCCGCTACAGAGTCTGCCCAGGTTGCAAGGCTCGGCTCAGACTTACAAAAAAATGCGGAAAACATACGGTAAAATGCCCTCTTTGTCAGACAAAATTTGATGTAAGAATAATATAAAAAGTGAGTATGTCAGCATACTCACTTTTTTGTCGGGATTTTTAACCGCGTATAATCCAATCCTTAATGAAAATATATATTTTGATAGTTTATATGTTCTGTAAGTATGAGTTATGAAAAATCATAAAAGAGTTATAAAGCATATTGACATTTCGTAAATAATGTGATATAATTACTAAAAATAATAATCAAAAGGAGTTATATACGAAATGAAAGAACATATTGTATCATATGCTGTAAAAAATGACTGCTACAAAGCGGCACAACGCCTTGTACCTGTGGGAATAGTGGTACATTCCACAGGGGCAAACAATCCTTATCTCAGGCGATATGTTGATTCGCCTGCAGAGTTGGGTGAGAATATTTATAATAACCATTGGAACAATCCTTCTCCGGGCGGCAGAAAAGTATGTGTTCATGCATTTATAGGCTATGATGCCGGACAAAATATCAGGGTGGCGCAGATTCTTCCCTACAATATGGCATGCTGGGGATGCGGACAGGGAGGTAAGGGAAGTTATAATTCCAGCCATATTCAGTTTGAGATATGCGAAGATAATTTGAACAACAGGTCGTATTTTGAAAAGGTATTTAGTGAAGCAATAGAATATTGTGCGTATTTGTGCTATATTTTCCGTATTGATATTTCAGATATCGTTTCTCATGCTGAAGCATACAAAAAAGGCTATGCGTCAAATCACGGAGATTGCGATCACTGGCTTAAAAGATACGGCTGGACAATGGATACTTTCAGAAAAAAGGTGAGTGAGGTATACCGTAAAAATTATGAGGAAAAAACGGACTACGCCTCCCTTGTTTGCGAAAAATGCGGCTTTACCTCCCAGACACGCGAATATCTTGACCGATATACATATTCTGAAGATTTATGGCGGAAATTATGGTTGGCAATGGGATGAATATTCGGATGCGGATTTGAGTGACGGGAAGAATAACAAAAAATACAAAAAATGAAAAAATACATTTCCAACTATTGACTATATAAAAAAAATAGTGTATAATATATTTAATTATTTAGTCTACAAAAGGAGATATAACAATGAGAGTTTATAATTTTTCTGCAGGACCTTCTTCGTTACCTCTTTCGGTACTTGAAAAAGCAGCAAGTGAAATGACCGAGTACCAGAATTCCGGTATGTCGGTAATGGAAATGAGTCATCGTTCCCCGGTATATGAAAAAATTATAGCAGATGCTCAGGCAACTTTCAGAAAAGTTATGGGCATTCCTGATAACTATAAGGTGCTTTTCATGCAGGGAGGCGCCACAACTCAGTTTGCGGCAGTACCCCTTAATCTTATGAATAAAAACGGCAAGGCAGATTATGTAGTTTCCGGTCAGTTCTCTAAAAAGGCTTACCAGGAAGCCAAAAAATTTGGCGATGTCAGAGTACTTGCTTCCAGCGAAGACAAGAACTTTACTTACATTCCCAAGTTTAAAAAAGAAGATATCCGCCCTGACGCCGACTATGTTCATATTTGCTTTAACAACACAATTTTCGGTACAAAATTCCCCGAAATTCCCGATACAGGCGACATTCCCTTGGTTGCTGATATGTCCAGTTGCATTCTTTCCGAACCCTTTGATGTTTCAAAGTTTGGTTTGATTTATGCCGGCGCACAGAAAAATATGGGACCCTCCGGACTTACAGTTGTTATTGTAAGAGAGGATCTTATCGGCAATATCAGAGAAAATTCCCCCGTTATGTTTGACTACAAAACAATGGCGGATAACGACTCTATGTATAATACACCCCCGTGCTATGCTATTTACATTGCAAAACTCGTGTTTGAATGGGTTGAAAGCCTGGGTGGTCTTGAAAAAATGAAAGAGATTAATCAGAAGAAGTGCAAAATTCTTTATGATTATCTTGACAACTCCAAGCGCTTTATTGCTCCTGTTGAAAAGGATTCCCGTTCTATGATGAATGTTACCTTTGTTACAGGTGACGCAGACCTTGATAAGAAGTTCTGCAAAGAAGCGGAGGCAAACGGCTTTGTAAATATCAAAGGACACCGTTCTGTCGGCGGTATGCGTGCGTCTATCTACAATGCAATGCCTATTGAGGGTGTTGAAAAACTCGTGGAATTTATGAAAAAGTTTGAGGAGGAAAACAAGTAATGTATAATATAAAACTTCTCAATAAAATTGCTTCCTGCGGTACCGAACGCTTCGGCTCTGATTATAATGTGGGAGAAAATGTTGAAAATCCCAATGCTATAATGGTTCGTTCCGCATCAATGCACGAAATGGAAATGCCCGCCGAACTTTGCGCAATTGCCCGTGCAGGTGCAGGTGTAAACAATATACCTATAGACTCCTGCGCTGAAAAAGGCATTGTTGTATTCAATACTCCCGGTGCTAATGCAAATGCGGTTAAAGAACTTGCTATGTGTGCATTGCTTCTTGCTTCAAGAAAAATTGTTGATGGTATTAACTGGGTTAAAACTCTTGATACATCCGACGATGTTGCAAAAGCAGTTGAAAAAGGAAAAGGACAGTTTGTCGGTCCTGAACTTAAGGGAAAGAAACTTGGTGTAATAGGTCTGGGCGCTATCGGAATTATGGTAGCAAATACCGCTACACATTTCGGTATGACTGTATACGGTTATGACCCGTATCTTACTGTGGATGCTGCATGGGCACTTTCCAGAAACATAGTTAAGGCAAATGATGTTAAAACAATTTTTGAAACTTGCGATTACATCAGTGTTCATGTGCCTGTAACTCCCGAAACAAAGTATATGTTTAACAAAGAAGCATTTGCTACAATGAAAGACGGTGTAAGACTTATAAATCTTTCCCGTGCCGATTTGTTCAATACAGATGACACAAAAGAAGCAATTAAGTCAGGCAAGATTGCAACTTATGTAACAGATTTCCCCACAGCAGATGTTGTTGGTGTTGAAAATATTATAGCAATTCCTCATCTGGGTGCATCAACTCCCGAATCGGAGGATAACTGTGCTGTTATGGCTGCAGACCAACTTGTTGACTTCCTTGAAAACGGAAATATCAAGAACTCGGTTAACTTCCCGAATGTTGTTCTTCCCCGTTCAACAGATAAGCGCATCTGTGTACTTCACAAGAACATTCCTACAATCATATCCAAAATTTCCACAGTTCTTGCGGAAGATAAAATTAATATTGAGAATATGCAGAATAAATCCAAAAAGGATTATGCATATACCATGATTGAAGTAAACGGAGATGTTCCTCAGAAGATTTTAGATGACATTACCGCAGTAGATGGAATAATCAAGGCTTTTGTGAAATAAGATGTTTTAAAGATAATTAAGGGTACCGTTCGGTACCCTTGATTTTTTATAATTTACAAATTTTGTATTGAAAATGTCGTTCGGATATGATAAAAATATAGAAAAGGAGGCAAACATAATGAAAAAAATTTTTTTATTCAGCATAATTTTAGTGGCACTAATGTTATATTCATGTGTTAGTGATGATAACATTCCGCAAAACGAGGTTGTGTCGGTGCCTGACATTACTCCCGAAATCGTGCAGGACGAAAAAGAAGAAGTGCATTATGAAATTGTTGACAATCCTCCTGTACCGGAGGAAAACAAAAGTGATAATAAACAGGTTGAATATTATGTAAACAGCAATGGCAATCTCATAAATAACGCCTCTGCTCTTTTATGCGGAGACTATATTTACTACGATACATTCGTAGTCGACCCGACAGATGAATTTATGGGCGGACATCACAGAATATGTAAGATAAAAAGCGATTTTACCGGAGAGACGGAGACAGTTTTTGAACCGTATTTTGCCACCATTGATATGTTTATGTATGATAATAAACTGTATTATTCAAGCGGCAGCGGCGGAGGACGGCATTTGTTGGAATTTGATACCCAAACGGGAAACGAAATACTTTTGCATGATAATTTGCCCGAAGATACCAATATATTTGTAAATTCCATATATTTTGCCCACGGTTTTATGATTTATGAATGTAATGGGAAAATATATCGTATGAAGCCCGACCAGACAGAATTTGAGGTTTTGCTGGATGCCCCTGAAGATTGGGGTGTTTCGCTTGTTGGAGCAGAGGGTGAAAATATTTTCTATTACAAATATTCCGACCATACTGTTCACTGCATGAGCAGTCTGGGAGATAATGTGATTATCAGTGACTATTCAGACGATTTAAACTATATAAACATATATGACCGTCGCGTTTATTATTATGATTCACCGGAAAACCGGATAGTAAGTTGTGATTTTGACGGACTGGAAACGCGGACTGTCATTCAATTTGAGGAACATCAGACTTGCCGCAGAATAAATGTTACCGACGGATATATTTATTACGCTATGTTGGTTTCCCCTGCATCTGAAAATGACCCTGCAGAAACAATATCCCTGTATGAATATAACCTCAACGGAGGTGAAACCCGCCTTATTATATCGGAGGGTTCAATCTACGGAATGTCTGTTATAAACCGGAAAATTTATTTTTTTGAAAATTATTATGACGCCCCTGTTTTTTGCTTAATTGATGTTGAATCCCTGGAAAAAAGTGTATTGAAATGAAAGAAAAATGACCTCCGACAAGAATAATCTTTCGGAGGTCATTTGTTGTAAAAATACAGTACATCTTTGTAATATAGTTATACCGCAAACTATTCACTGATATTTTATCTCGGAATATCTCCCACACCGTTCAGTATGTATGTGGGACGGTATGCTTTTTCACGCAATTCTTTTTCCCCTGTGACACCCGAGAGAACAAGAACAGTATCAATTTCAGTCTGAACGCCCGAAAGAATATCGGTGTCCATCCTGTCGCCTACAACAACGGTATCGGCACGGTGAGTTCCAAGTTTTTTCATAGCGGAACGCATTATAAGGGGATTTGGTTTACCGACAAAATATGCTTCGCGCTGAGTTGCCAGTTCAATCGGGGAGATGAGTGCACGACAAGCGGGGGCAATACCGTTTTCAATAGGTCCTGTAAGGTCTGTGTTTGTTCCGATAAGCCTTGCACCCTTATTTACAAGACGAATAGCAATTTCAATTTTCTCAAAGTTGTATGAACGACTTTCACCGATTACAACATAGTCGGGATTATAGTCATTCATGCTTATACCTGCTTCATACAGTGCATAAACCAATCCAGGTTCTCCGATTACATAGGCACTTCCTCCCGGGCATTGAGAGGCGAGAAAGGAAGCAGTTGCCAGTGCACTTGTATAAAAATGGTCGGAAGATATATCAAGTCCAAGGCGTTTTAACTTTGCCGAAAGTTCAGAAGGCGAACGCTCACTGCTGTTTGTCAGAAAAAGAAAGTTTTTTCCTTCCTTGTTGAGCCAGTCTAAGAATTCCGGAACACCGTCCAGAAGTTTGTTTCCGTGATATATAACACCATCCATATCGCAGATAAAGCCTTTTTTTGATTTTATCGCAGATGTATCTGTGGTTATAAGTTGGTCTAAATATCCCATTTTGAAGTCCTTCCGATATTATTATTATTATTATTCTATATCATCAATTTCATTTTTTACGACTGTTTCTTTTCCGCAATACGGACAGAACACTAAATCACTTTTTATTTCTTTACCGCAACCGTCACATATTTCTGTGCCTTTCAGCGAAGAAAGTTGTTTTCTCATTTTGCAAAGTTTTTCCTCGGAGTTTGATATTATGCGGCAAAGTTCGGACATTTCTGAGTCGGGATTTTGCGCATGGTGTCTGTAATATAACTTACCTAATTTTACATAGTAGTCTTTGAGTTGGCTTTCTTCTGCGGCAATATCAATTCCCACAGCGGCAACATCTTTTAACTTTTTTGCACCTTTTAACGCAGATTGACCAAAATCGTTCAGTTTTTTTGCAAAATCATCCATGAAATACTACCTCCGTTTGATATCATACTTTATACACTTAAATTATATAACACTATCAAATAAAAGTCAATTGGTATTTTGTAAAATCAAAAAATAAAGAATAAATATTGTAAATTTTTATGTAAATTTCTTTTGGTGTATGTTTTTATGGCGTGGCGGACTTGTAATTTCCGGTAAAATATTGTATAATATAATATTAATATAAGTATGTAAATGTTACGCATATTGATTATATATGGTAATATTGCGGAGGCATTAAATGAAAAACTGGATTATAAGAGAATACGATAAAGAATTGGTTGATGAACTTAAAAACAGAATGGGACTTCAGCATACTACCGCAGTAATCCTTGCAAATCGGGGGATAAAGTCTTGTGACGAGGCACAAAGATTTCTGAACAAACGATATAACAGTTTTTTCAGTGCGTTTTTGATGAAGGATATGAATCTGGCGGTAGAACGCATAATTGCCGCTGTAAACGGAAGACAAAAAATTATGGTTTACGGTGACTATGATGTTGATGGGGTTACATCCACTACCGTTCTTTACAAATATATACGCTCCATAGGCGGTATTGCAGAATACTATATTCCCTCAAGAACTGGAGAGGGGTACGGACTGAACAAGGGAATAATAAAAGAATTTGCCGAAAGCAAAGGTAAATTGATTATTACGGTAGATACCGGTATTACAGCGCTGGAAGAGGTTGATTATGCTGCTGAATGCGGTGTTGATGTTGTTGTCACAGACCATCATGAGTGCCGCGAAATTCTTCCGAAAGCATCTGCGGTTATAAATCCCAAGCGTCACGATTGTAACTATCCTTTTAAAGAACTTGCAGGTGTTGGAGTTGTTTTTAAACTTATATGTGCAATAGACGAAGTGTTTTTTGCCCGAAGCGAATTGGAAAGCATTAATAAAATATGTGATGAATACAGTGACCTTGTTGCAATAGGCACTATTGCGGATGTTATGCCTGTTATGAGTGAAAACCGTGTTATTGTAGATACGGGTCTTGAACATATTGAACATACATCCAACTGGGGACTTAAAGCACTTATAGAGGAGTCGGGTGTCAAAGACAAAAGCCGTAAAATTACTTCTGCGGCAATAGGATTTATTATTGCCCCCCGTATAAACGCGGCAGGACGGATGGGAAATGCCATAAGAGCGGTGGAAATGTTTCTGGCAGAGGATATGACTGCCGCAAGACATATTGCTATAGAACTTTGTGCTACAAACAAACAAAGGCAACTTGTTGAAAACGATATTATTGAAAGTGCCATTGCCAAAATTGAAGCGGAACATGATTTTGAGAATGACAGAGTCATAATACTTGATGATGATACATGGCATCATGGGGTAATAGGTATTGTTTCCTCACGAATAACAGAACGGTATAATTTGCCGTCAATTCTTATTTCGTTTAAAAACGAGGGATATGAGGGAGGAGAGGATATCGGAAAGGGTTCGGGAAGAAGCATAAAGGGGCTTGACCTGAATCTGGCACTTGCACATTGTTCAGAACTTCTTTTGAAATACGGCGGACATGAACTTGCTGCAGGTCTTTCCATCGAAAAAGCAAATCTTGATGCGTTTAAAAAGAAGATAAACGATTATGCCCGGGAAAAACTTACAACCGAAATGCTGAATAAATCCATAGTTCTTGATTGCGAAATAAAAAGCGAAGATGTCAATTTCAAAACAATGGATGAAATAAATTTTCTCGAACCTTACGGTTGTGCAAATCCTGTTCCGCTTTTTTATTTTGCGGGGTCAACAATTTTGTCTGTTACACCCCTGGCTGAAAACAAGCACACAAAATTGTTACTCCAAAACGGCAATATTACAATAAATGCATTATTTTTTGGTATGCCTGCAACTTCATTGAAATATTATATTGACGATAAAATAGATATTGCATGTAATCTCGATGTGAATAATTTCAGAAATCAGAAACAGTTGCAGTTTGTAATACGGGACATACGGATTTCTTCAGATTTGACAGATTATTTTTCATTTAAAATCAAGTCATATCTTGAATGCAAAAATAATCCCGATGCACCTGTCAGTGCGTCTGTTATACCATCCAGAGATGAATTCAAAGAAGTCTATGCCGTGATTTGCAAAAACGGAGAAACCTGCGAAAGTACAATAGATTTAATCCAACTTTGCCGTCAACTTTCCCAGAAAAGACCGAAACGGTTTGATTTGCATAAACTCTTTATTATTTTTGATGTTTTTAAAGAACTTAATATAATTGGTTACACTGAAGATAATGCAAATCCGGAAATAAGAAGGGTGAAAGTTAACCCTTATGCTGCGAAAAATCCGCTTGAAAACTCCATGTTGCTGCGCTCACTTAAATCGCGTGCAGTTTATACACACATAGAATAGAGGTGTATGTGATGGGAAATGACATTTCCAAATTGATGTCAAGACTTGCTGCTACAGGTTACAGTTACGATTTTGAGAAAATAATGAAGGCGTACGAGTATGCCAAACTTCTTCATGAAGGTCAATTCAGAAAATCCGGAGAACCGTATATTATGCATCCGGTTGCGGTTGCAGAAATAGTAGCGGGACTGCAACTGGACACCGACTCTATTTGCGCAGCACTTCTGCATGACACACTGGAAGACTGCGGTGACAAGGTTGACATTGATATTATACGGAAAAAGTTCGGAAGTGAAGTGGCAGAACTTGTTGACGGACTTACAAAACTTGTTTCCATTCCTTTTGATGACAAGGAAGAGGAACATATTGAAAATCTGCGTAAAATGTTTCTTGCAATGTCTAAAGATTTAAGAGTAATATTTATAAAACTTTGTGACAGACTTCACAATATGCGGACACTTAATTCGCATACAGAGGCAAAGCAGAGGACTATTGCGCTTGAAACAATGCATGTTTACGCTCCTTTGGCACACCGCCTCGGTATACAGAAGATAAAGCAGGAACTTGAAATGTTGGCAATTCAGTATCTTGACCCAATCGGAACAGATGAGGTTAAAAAGGATATTGAAAAAAAATACGGCATGAATAAGGATTTTCTGGAACGGGCACAAAATATGCTTTCTGAAAAAATGCACGAACAACACATAAAGTTCGGCATGGAAGGCAGAGTTAAAACTATATACAGCATTTATCGGAAAATGTATAATCAGAATAAATCTTTTGACGAAATATATGACTTTTATGCCATACGGATTCTGGTTGATACCGAACTTGAGTGTTACACTGTTCTGGGAATAATTCATGAGATGTTCAATTCGATGCCGGGCAGATTTAAAGATTATATATCCACCCCCAAGCCCAATATGTATCGTTCTTTGCATACAACGGTTATCGGAAGGGACGGAATACCTTTTGAAGTGCAGATACGCACATGGGAAATGCACCGCATAGCAGAGTATGGTATTGCGGCACACTGGAAGTATAAAGATGGTGTTTCGGATAAAAAGAATATTGCCGAGAAACTTGCATGGATAAGAACTCTTATTGAAACCGAAAAGGATTCCGCAGAGCCGGATGAGTTTTTAAGACCGTTTAAAACTGACTTTTTTGGCGATGAAACATTTGTATTCACACCTAAGGGGGATGTAATAAGTTTGCCCAGCGGTTCCTGTGCCATTGATTTTGCCTATGCGATACATTCGGAAATAGGAAATAAAATGGTAGGTGCCAAAGTGAACGGTATGATTACGCCTATAGATACCGTTCTCCAGAACGGGCAGATAGTTGCTGTACTCACTTCCCAGGCATCCAAAGGACCTAACCGTGATTGGCTGAAGGTGGTAAAAACAAGCGAAGCAAAAAACAAAATCCGTCAGTGGTTCAAAAAAGAAAAGCGTACAGAAAACATCGAAGTAGGACGGAATGAAACCGAAAAAGAACTCAGAAGATATAATGTTCAGTTTACAGAAGCACAAAAAAATGAAATTATTGTCAATGTTTCCAAAAGACAAGGCTTCAATGATGTAGATGACTTTTATAATGCAATTGGTTACGGCGGACTTTTGATGAGCAAAGTTTCAAAGAAACTTCGTGATGAATTTGAGAGAGTCGTGATACCTCCTGCGGTTGTAGAGCCGTTTTCAAATATTGAACAAAAACCTCAGAGTATAAAAACAGGTAAAAGCCAGCGGGTTATTGTTGACAGTATTGACAATTGCCAGGTTAAATTTGCAAAGTGCTGCAACCCGCTTCCCGGCGACACCATTGTTGGTTTTATTACCAAAGGGTATGGTATATCCATTCATAAAAATGACTGTCCCAATGTAATTCACGGCAGGTCGGATATTACCAACGCAGACCGTTGGATATCTGCACATTGGGAAGGTAAGTCAAGCGATAGTTCCGAGGCGAGTTTTGAAGCACTTCTTAATATTTATGCCCATAATTCATTAACTCTTCTTGCGGAAATTTCCTCGGTTCTTGCAGAAATGCATATAGGCATTTTGTCTATAAATTCCCGTGCCAAAGAGGAAACCGACAGTGTTAATATAGCCATAGTTGTGCGAACAAAAAATACGGAACACTTTAACTCTATAGTTTCAAGATTAAAAAAACTTGACGATATAATAGAGGTATCAAGAGGATATATGTAAATCCATACTGTGAAAGGAACAAAAAATGAAGGCAGTATTGCAACGGGTAAAGGAATGTTCTCTCAAGGCAGACGGAGAGCATTACTCTCAAACAAGTAAAGGTCTGTTGGTGCTTTTAGGAGTATGCACAGGGGACACAAAAAAGGATGCGGAAAAGTTGGCATCCAAAATTGTCAATCTGCGTATTTTTGAAGATAAAGACGGAAGAATGAATCTTAATATAAACGATTTGGCAATAAACGGTGAAATAATGGTTGTGTCAAACTTTACTCTTTACGGTGACTGCCGGAAGGGAAGAAGACCGGATTTTTTTAAAGCCGAAAAGCCGGGGATTGCCAGAGAACTGTATGAATATTTTGTTTCACTTCTGAAAAGTGAGGTCAAGACAGTACAAACCGGAGTTTTTGGTGCGGATATGGAAATTGATATGGTGGCTGACGGACCTGTAACACTTATAATAGAAAGTTCAGAAATTGCGTGACATTATGAAGGAAACGGTATATAAACATATTTTACAACTCGCCATGTCTTTTTCACTGGGAAACACCCGTATGTTTGACCTTTTGAATGAGGGTTTGGCAAAACTTGATTGGGAGTACGACGATTACGGATGTAAGATGTCTCTTGATGCCGGAAATAAGAAAGTTGATGTGTATGAAAGCATATTGATTGACTCTCCGCTTATGCCGGAAAAACAAAAAATTATCTGTACGGCACGGGCATTCTGGCGTTGTGCAAGTGAAATATGCGGTTTTAATCCCGAATGGGGTATAATAGACGGTGTAAAACCTGTCCGGCTATATCTCAATCTCAAGGAATCGGGACTTTGCGGAGAAAAAATACTCAAGGAAAATTACCTTGTATCAGATAAAAAAGCCCAACTTGTGAGTCGGATAGGCGATTATGAATATTCTGTGGGTCAGAAACTTCCGAAAAACAGTTATAATCTTTATGTTTCCATTCCGTTTTGCCCCACACGCTGCAAATACTGCTCGTTTATATCGGCAAATTCCTCTCTTTCCGGGCTTCTTCCTCAATACCTTGATACACTTTGCAAAGAGATAAAAGACACTGCCGATGTAATGAAGAATATTGAACTTAATACCATTTATATCGGAGGCGGAACTCCTACCGTACTTGACGAGGTGCAACTGGAAAGACTTCTTGCAACCTTGAAAAGTTGTTTTGATATAAAAGGGATTGAATTTACTCTGGAAGCGGGAAGACCTGATACGATAAATGAAAAAAAACTTGAAACAGCTTTACAGTACGGTGTAAACCGCATCAGCATAAACACCCAGACAACAAATGACAGTGTGCTTGAGAACATAGGACGGTGTCATAGTGCGGAAAATTACTACAAAGCCTTCAGACTGGCAAGGAGTATGGGTGTGCCATGTATAAATACGGATTTGATAGCGGGATTTGAAAATGATACATTTGAGAAAAGTCTTGAAGATGTGATAAGTCTTTCTCCCGAAAATCTTACCATACATACTCTTTGTGTGAAAAACTCGGCATATATGAGGGAGGACGGTTTTGTCCGCAAACAAGAGCAACTTTCAAAACTTCTTGAGTTCTCAGAGAGTATGTGTCATAATAATGATTATGTGCCATATTATTTATATAAGCAAAAAAATGCTGTTTCCGGTCTTGAAAATATCGGATATTCAAAAAAAGGATTTGAGTGTGTGTATAATATCTGTATGATGAGTGAGTTGAATTCAACAATAGCACTCGGTGCAGGTGCATCCACCAAAATCGTATCTTCCGGTAAGAGTACAGACAGAACAGAAAGTTTTTTTGATTGTAAATATCCAAAGGAATATATAGAAAATAATGAAAAAAGGAACAGAAAAATCCAATTTTTAAAAGAAAAAATGACTTGATTTTTATTGTTCCGGGAAAGGGGGAGGTTATGTATAATATTGATACCCAAAAAATTCTTTTTATGAATGATATACAGAAAAGAACCTATATAAAGCAATGTGAAAAAGAATATGATGACAAACTGGCGGAAATCGCTTATAAAATATCGCAAAAAAAGAGCATTCGCCTTTGTGGACTTGCAGGTCCTTCCTGTGCGGGAAAAACAACTACTTCCTTTAAGTTGACTATGCAACTTGAGGACTATAATCTCTGGGTTCGTACTTTGTCTATAGATGACTTCTTTTATGACAGAAAATTGGGACCGATAGGTGAAGACGGTAAGCCTGATTATGAAAGTCCGAATTTTGTCAACATAGATTTGTTACATTCTACTCTTGAGGCAGTGATGAAAGGCAGAAAAGTATATTTGCCGAAATATGATTTTGTAAGCGGAAAGAGAACAGATAAGTATGAACAGTATACTCCGTCATCTAAGGATATAATTGTACTGGAAGGACTTCATGCACTTAATGATACGATGTACTATGGTATATCTGACGATGAATTTTACCGTATTTTCATTGATGCGGAAGAAAATGTACTTCTTGACGGAAAGAAACTTTTTTCGGGCATTGATTTAAGACTTTTCAGGCGGATAATCCGGGACATGAAATTCCGTGGTTCGACACCTGAAAATACTATGAATTTATGGGAAAAGGTCCTTGAGGGAGAGATTAAGTATATACACCCGTTTGCAGGTCATGCCGACTTTAAAATAAATTCAGTATTTGAATATGAGGCGTGTGCATTAAAAAAACAAACTGTAAATGCATTAAATAAGATAAACAGTGACAGTGTCCATTACGAATATGCAAAAGTAATGTGCGATAAATTGAATCTTGTTCCGGAAATAAACGAAAATCTTGTCCCGGGAAATTCTCTTTTACAGGAGTTTCTGGGCGGAGATTATTTTAAATACGATTAGAGGTTAAAAAATGTCGAGAAAACAATCTTTTGTTCATGGCGCGGTTCTGCTTATGGCGTCAAATATAATTGTAAAGTTGCTTGGAGCCATATTTAAAATACCGCTTCGTAATCTTGTAGGCGTAGAGGCAATGGCATATTTCAATTCAGCCTACAGTTTTTATGTGTTGTTTTATATGATTTCCACAGCCGGTTTGCCGGTTGCCATTTCCCGTATGATTGCTGCTGCCAATGCAAAGGGAAACAAGCCTGAGGTTAAGCGGATATTCAGGGTTTCTATGGCAATGTTTTTTGTGGTTGGTGTAATAGGTACGGCTATTATGGTGCTTTTTTCAAAATCCTTTGCAGCGTCAACCGGAATCGGTGAGGAACTTTATCTGAGTATTGTTGCAATAGCACCAACACTGTTCTTTATTTGTATTACTTCCTCCTACAGAGGATATTTCCAGGGTCTTCAGAATATGATACCGACTTCGGTATCTCAGGTTATAGAAGCGGTCGGAAAACCCGGTATCGGACTTCTGGCGGGAAACATTGCAATACAGGCAGGATACGACGACGCACAGGTCGCTGCATTTGTAATTCTGGGTGTTACAATAGGTGTCATAGCGAATACACTTTATCTTGCAATTGCAAAGGTATCTCCGGCAAATAATCAACTTAACGATTCACCTGAGGCGGTCTCCAGAAGCATAGGGGGTATTTCTCTTGAACTTATAAAAATAGCAATTCCTATTACAATAAGTTCATCAATTATGTCCCTTACAAATGTAATAGACACTGTGGTTGTTGTGAATCGCCTTATGGATATAGGCGTTTCTTCCGATTTGGCAAAAGCATATTACGGCTCGTATACTTCGTCTGCGGTTACTCTCTTTAATATGCCGCCTACACTGATTTATCCGTTTGCCATAAGTATCATACCGGTTCTTTCGGCGTCGTTTGTGAACAGGGATTTTGCAAGGTCGAAAGCAACTGTTGAATCCACATTCCGTATAGCCTCGCTTATTTCACTTCCCTGTGCAATAGGAATGTCATCACTTTCGAAACCCATTATAGACCTTTTGTTTCGTGACGAGGTTATAGGTACGGCACTTGATAAAAGTGATATTACCGCAAACGGAGTATCAGGACCTATGCTTTCAATACTTGCGGTTGCAATTTTCTTTATGGGAATGATTTCGGTTACAAACTCTGTTCTTCAGGCGTACGGTAAGGAAATGACAACCATTGTATCTACCTGTCTGGGTATAGTTACAAAATTTATCAGTGCGTACTTTCTTATCGGTGTGCCTCAGATAGGTGTTTACGGAATACCTATGAGTACGGCACTCTGTTATCTGGTTATAATGATGTCTAATATTTATTTCATGGTAAGATATACCGGAATTGTACCAAGTATGAAAAAGTTTTTTGTAAAGCCTTTTATTGCAGCCGTGTTATGCGGATTTGGTGCGGTGGGAGTTCGTATGCTTCTTGAAAAATTACTTATACACGGAAAAATAAGCACACTGATTTCAATACTTGCGGCGGTTGTGATATATACAGTTGCAATACTTATGATAAAAGGTCTCGACCGTGAAGATGTGAGTATGCTTCCCGGAGGAGATAAAATCAATAAAATACTTATTAAATATAATTTGATTTAGGAGAATAAAATGAAATTTCAGGAAAAAAAATACTACGGATTTCAGGACCTTGTTGCAATAATGGAGTTGCTCAGAGCCCCCGGAGGTTGTCCCTGGGACAGAGAACAGAACCATAAAAGCATACGGAATAATTTTATTGAGGAAGTATATGAAGCCATAGAAGCCATAGATAACGATAACACGGAACTTCTGCGTGAAGAGTTGGGAGATGTTCTTCTGCAGGTTGTGTTTCACGCCCGTATTTCCGAGGAAGCAGGGGAGTTTAATATAAATGATGTGGCTGATGAGGTTTGTAAAAAACTTATTGTCCGTCATCCTCATGTCTTTGGAGATGTAGTTGCCGAAACATCCGAGAAAGTTCTTAAAAATTGGGATGAAATCAAAAAATCCCGCAAAAACCAGACAACGCAGAAACAGGTAATGGACAGTATTTCTGCTTCGTTGCCCGCTCTTGTCCGAGCAGATAAGATTGGAAAAAAAGCCGCCAAGGTGGGATTTGACTTTGAAAATGCAGAAGGTGCAATGTTAAAAGTCAGGGAAGAAATAGAAGAGGTGTCGTGCGCAATGACGCAAAATAATGGAGAAAATATAAAAGAAGAAATAGGCGACCTTTTGTTCAGTGTTGTTAATCTTGCACGAAAGTTGGGCGTGGACAGCGAAGAAGCACTGTATAATGCAAATGCTAAGTTTGTTACCCGTTTTGGTAGGGTTGAGGAAATTGCGGCAACACAAAATATAGAGATGAAAGCGGAAAATATGGGAAAATTAGACGAAATATGGGAAAACATTAAGAAAAATAATTAACTTATAATTTCGTAAATGTAAATAAATAGTTAAAAGTGTCCAAAATTATCAAAAAACTGAAATAATTGCACAAAAAACACTTGCATAGTTATAAAAATAATGATATAATATCACCAAACAATGTAATATTTATTTTACAAAATTTAATTTTAAGGAGTAATTATTATGAACAAGACTCAACTCGTTGACGCTCTCGCAGCAAAAACAGGTCTCAAGAAGAAAGATGCTACTGCAGCAGTAGATGCAGTATTTGCAGCAATTACTGAAGCAATGGTTGCCGGCGACAAGGTTCAGGTTACCGGTTTCGGTTCCTTCGCTGTTAAACGCAGAGAAGCAAGAACAGGAAGAAATCCTCACACAAAACAGGAAATTAAGATTCCTGCATCAAATCACTGCACATTCAGCGCAAGCAAGACATTAAAGGAAGCAATCAATAAATAATGCGGATTGACAAGTTCCTCAAGGTGTCGCGTCTTATAAAACGCAGAACAGTAGCCAACGATGCCTGTGATAACGCTCATGTCAGTGTTAACGGAAGACCGGCAAAGGCGTCATACGATGTCAAGGTTGGCGACATTATCGAGATTGCATTTGGAGAACGCGTTTTAAAGGTCAGAGTTCTTAAAGTAAGCGAGCATGTCGGAAAAAACGAGGCAAGCGAACTTTATGAAATTGTTTGAGAAGTAATATATTTCCCCTTTATAGCATAATATATAGCATAAGTATTTGTTTTGGGGGTATATTATGTCTTATGATTCTATGGGTGCACATCATGTTTTGTCGCTCAGCGATAAAAGTTTATTGAATATAAACGGAATTAAAGAGGTCATCGGATTTGACGAACATATGATTACTGTGGTAACACCGTTCGGTCAGCTTGTTATTGAGGGAGAGTCCCTACATATTGACAAGTTGAATTTAGAGTCCGGCGACCTCATTGTCATGGGAGAAATACAAACTCTATCCTATGAAGAACCACAAGTGCCGAAGAAAAACTTTTTGCAGAGGCTTTTGGGTTGATTGTATGACAGTATTCCGGGATATAGAAATTTCAATGACACAGCAATGTATGTTTTTTTTGTATTCTATATTATTTGGTGCTGTGGCGGGAATTATATATGATGTATTCAGAATTGTTCGCATAGCGGTTCAGCATAATGCACTTTCCGTGTTTTTTGAGGATATTTTGTTCTGTCTGATTTGCACTGTGATGCTGATATTATTTGTTTTTTGCGCAAACTACGGTGTTGTAAGATGGTTCTCTTTCTTCGGATGGATGTGCGGATTTTACATATATCGCGAGACTGTGGGAAAAGCGGTAATTGCGGTGTCTGATGCAATAATAAGATTTGTAAAAAACAACATTATAAAACCCATATTAAGAGTATCCGATTTTTTAACGGCTGCTTTTTTCAGGGGTTTACAGTATGTTTTCGTTTGGATTGACAATTTGATTGTAAAAATAAAAAAAAGGCTTTATCTTACCGGACTTTTATTTAATGCGGTAAGAGGTTTTGGATTATAAAAGGAGTGTTTTTATGGGTAGGAAGACGCAGAAAACTGCATCGCTTCGTGTTGCATTTGCAATAGTGTGCCTTTCGTTTGTTTTTCTTATAATAAATGAGAACATGACCATAAATGCACTAAAAAAAGAAAAAGAAGAATATGTGTCCAGGTTAGAATACATCAATCGTGAAATTGAGCGGGTTCAGGCGGAATTTGAGGAGCCGATAACCGATGAAGTTATGCGTGAACTTGCAAGGGAAACTCTTGGATATTATTTGAGCAATGAAATAATATATGAAGTAAGTTAAAGAAAGGACATTATTATGAAAATAGTTACTTTTAATCTTCGTGTTGATATTCCCCTTGATAAGGAAAACAGATTCAGAAACAGAAAAGGATTAATACTTGAAAAAATTGATACAGAAAAACCGGATGTAATCGGGTTTCAGGAAATGACACCCCCTATGCGTGAATTTCTTAAAAAACATCTTACCGATTATACATTTGTAGGTCGTTCTCGCTCAGGAGATTTTACAGGAGAGCATATGGATATTGCCTTCCTTAAAGATAAGTACGATTTGTTCGGACTTGATTCCTTCTGGTTGTCTCCCACACCGTATATTCCCGATTCCAGATATGAGGTGCAGAGTGAGTATCCCCGTATAACAACTGTTGCTGTACTGTGCCGTATAGAAGACAAGAAAATATTCAGAGTTTTGAATACACACCTCGACCACGAAGGCGACCCTGCAAGAGTTTTGGGTATAAATCAGATTTTGTCCTACATAAAGGAACAAAATGCAAAAATTGAGTTGCCCTTCTTCTTAATGGGAGATTTTAATGCCCGTCCCGAAAGTGAAACAATTATGGCATGTAATAATGCCAAAGACCCTGAACTTTGCGAACTCACAGCGGGAATAGAAGGTGTTACATTCCATAACTACGGAAATGTAAGTGAAAACTTCAAAATCGACTATATATTCTGTGATAAGAAAACAGCAGAAAATAACTATACTGTTGAAAAATGGGAAGATAATAGTTTTGGTTTGTGGCTTTCTGACCACTATCCGTTGTGCTGTGATATTGATTTTTAAAAACTGTTCAGATAATTTCTGAAATCACTTGACTATTTGTGTGTTTTGGTGTATAATAAACACATAACAAATTGTTGTTTTTGAGAGGTTATTGATATGGCTGAAAAATACAATCCCGATGAAGTAAATGTTGTTTCTTTGGTTGATGAGAACGGCGTAGAGGCAGATTTTGAAATAATCGGCAATATTGAAAACGAAGGTACTACTTATTTTGCTCTTATTCCTGTTGACGGAGATGGGGATGAGTATGTAATTCTCAAGGCAATTCCTTCTGAAAACGGCGATGCTGATGAGTTTGAAGACCTTGTGAGCATTGACGATGACGAGGAATTTGACCGCATAGCCGATATTTTCGACGATTTGCTTATGGAAGAATATGACTACGATGCAGAGGGCGAAGATAACGAATAATTATCTTTTTACTGCATATACTTTTAACAGCATATTTTCCTGCTTAGTTCGTGACTTTCGTGTTTTAAACCCACAAAGATTGATAGGAGTCCTGTCTTCAGAAAACGGGATGCAGACCTCCCGCCATTGGCGGATGTTGGGAGCGCAAAGTTTATGAGGGGACACCGCCCTTGCGAGAGCAGGGTTTTTAATCCGCGGATACACGGCTCGGCGGGGTATAATAGTTTATCACGCAGAAATGCGTAAAAAGCGACTTTTTTAAAGTCGCTTTTTTTATATAAAAAAATCAGATACATAAGTTTTACTCATGTATCTGCTTTTTCTGATAATGTGTTTTCAATATCAGTATGCAATGCCCTGTGCGTACATAGCATCTGCAACTTTTATAAAGCCTGCAATATTTGCACCGGCAATAAGGTCATTTTCCATTCCGTATTCTTTTGCAGCAGCAATGGAATTTGCAAAAATATTTTTCATAATCTGGTGGAGTTTTTGGTCAACTTCCTCTGCAGTCCAATTATAACGCATGGAGTTCTGTGACATTTCAAGACCTGAAACAGAAACACCACCGGCGTTAACTGCTTTAGAGGGGGCAACAATTACATTATTTTGTTTAAGATAAGCAACTGCTTCATTGGTTGTAGGCATATTTGCAACCTCAACACAGTATTTAACACCGTTTGCAACAATCTTCTTTGCTTCCTCAATTGCAATTTCATTCTGTGTAGCACACGGCATTACAACATCAACTTTTACGCCCCAGGGTTTTTCACCTGCAAAGAACGGTACGCCGAATTTATCAGCATAGTCCTGTGCTCTGTTCCGGCAGGAAGCACGCATTTCAAGAAGATAATTGATTTTTTCTTCTCCGCAAATTCCGTCTTTGTCGTATATATATCCGTCGGGACCTGAAATGGTAACAACTTTTCCGCCCAGTTCGTTAATTTTCATTATAGTGCCCCATGCAACATTTCCGAAACCTGAAACAGCAAAAGTTTTGCCTTTGATGCTGTCACCGAAATGATTAAGCATTTCCACAGTATAGTATACAGCACCGAAACCGGTTGCTTCGGGACGGATAAGAGAACCGCCGAAACTCATACCTTTTCCGGTAAGTACACCGGTAAATTCATTACGAAGTCTTTTGTACTGACCGTATAAATATCCTATTTCTCTTGCACCTACACCAATATCACCGGCAGGTACATCGGTATCTGCGCCTATATGTTTTGAAAGTTCAGTCATGAAACTTTGGCAGAATGCCATAACCTCACGGTCGCTCTTTCCTTTGGGGTCAAAGTCACTACCGCCTTTACCGCCGCCCATGGGGAGAGAAGTGAGTGAGTTTTTGAAAGTCTGTTCAAATCCGAGGAATTTCATTACAGATTCTGTAACAGAGGGATGAAAACGCAAACCGCCTTTGTAAGGACCGATTGCAGAGTTGAACTGAACTCTCCATCCTCTGTTTACCTGTACTTTGCCACTGTCATCAATCCATGAAACTTTGAACGAAATAATTCTTTCAGGTTCTACCATTCTTTCAAGAATGGCAGCATCTTTGTATTCGGGGTGTTTCTCTATAACAGGTTGGATTGTTTCGAGAACTTCCTTTACGGTCTGTAAAAACTCTGTTTGACCGGGATTTCTTTTTTCGCAAGAAGCGTAAACTTCAGCAACATATGAATTTGTAAACGACATAGCAACCTCCAAAAAATTTAAAATAACAAGATATATTATATACTATTTTTTAAAGAATTGCAATAGTTTTAATAAAATATTTCAAAAGTTCTGTGTTTTTGACAAAAATGCGTCAAATTTATATGTATTTTTAGTAAATCTGAAATTTGTTTGCAAAAATATTTCAACGATTTGCTTCTTTTAAAAGAAAAATATAATTTGCAATCTTTAAAAAACAAAGGTTACCGCATTGAAATAACATGTCGTTTCCCGTTATATATCATAAAATTAACTTTAATTTCATATAATAAAAAAGCCACCGCAGTAGAAAACTGCCGCGGTGGCGGGTAAAACTTTTAGAACATACCTACGAGAAGGATTACTGCAATAATGATAAGTATCCAAACCCAGATATTATTGTTGCAAAGAGAGTTTCCGCAATCCATATATCTTCCTCCTTCCTTGATAATATATTATGTCAGATGATGAAAAAATGTGTATGAAACTATTTACAAAATTAAATTTTTATGATATAATCTATACGGCAATAATATGTATATATAAACGCACAAAATAAGAGATTTTTAATATTTTATTATTTCCGCCCTTAGCTCAGCTGGATAGAGTGTCAGATTCCGATTCTGAAGGTCGCAGGTTCGACTCCTGTAGGGTGGGTCAGAAAAAAGCGTACTGAAAATTCAGTATGCTTTTTTCAGCGATATAAATTCCTAACGGAATTTGCTATATGTACTTCGTACGCGATATATCTCCGATGCGATATGTCCCTTCGGGACGAGAAAAAGGAATTTATATCATATCGCAACGAAACGAAGTGAAGTTATATCGAATTTGCGAAGCAAATATATCGTACGAGCGAGAGCGAGTATATCGCAAAAATATACTTGCATCTATTATGAACGTGAAAGACAGAAAAAAGCACTTCGTAAGAAGTGCTTTTTTCAATGAAGCGTTCCTTCGGAACATTAAGTTGTCTTCGACAATGAAGACGCTTCGTTAATGAAGTGTTGCTATCGCAACGTTAAGGAACGCTTTGCTTCATAAATTTGCAGAGCGAATTTACTTCATGACGGCTTTGCCGTCACTTCATATTTGCCGACAGGCAAATGCTTCATAGAATATATCTGCATCTATTATGTAGCCGAAAGCCAGAAAAAAGCATCGACTTTTGTCGGTGCTTTTTTACTTGCGAAATCCGTCTTGCGACGGAATAAATCTGCTTCGCAGATGAAATCACTTTGTGATGAAATCGCCTTCGGCGGATAAAGGACGGATTTAATTTCATCCGAGTGAAACGAGGATTTCACTAAAAACATTCGCAATTGTTTCGGAAATTTATTATAGTTTTATTCTTTTTCAAGCAACTCATATAATGAGGCGCACCCTACAATATGCTCTGTGTCAACAGTACTTACCGTAGCTTTTCCGTCACGGGAATTTGAGTGAATAATTTTCCCGCCGCCAATATAAAGTGCCATGTGTCCTTTATAAAAAATAAGGTCAGACGGGCGGAGGTCATCTTGTTTTACAGCATATTCTTCATAGAAAGGAAATCTTGCGTCGCGGTAGATTGTGATTCCGTTAAGATAATATGCCATAAAGCAAAGCCCTGAGCAGTCAATACCCAGCGGTGTTTTGCCGCCCCACAGGTATGGAGTATCAAGATATTTTGATGCTGTATCTATTATATCCTGTGGTGTTTTTTTAGTGTTTTCATCAGGAGATATATGTGCGGAAGGCACATAACAGATTTTGCCGAATATATCTGCTTTTGAAAATTTTTCATCAGATGACAGTATTCTGATTTTTGAACCGTACGGTAATGTCATAAGTAATTTTTTTGTATAGTCCGGATTTTCCAGTACGGGACAGAATCGTGAAACAATTTTATGTGTTGTAATATACTCTGTATTTGTAATACTTTCTGCATCAATATATCCTGAATATCCATAATCGGTCTTGCAATATATTTTATTGTCAGACGCATTTCCTATGCAGGTTACTTTCCATCCGAAAAGAAGTTGGTCGGAGGGTTCGTTAAGCATATTGAAAATAAAAGGGGAAGGGTTTTTAACATAAAATACGGCGTTATCTTGCATAATATAAATTCCTTTCTTCTAATTTTTTACAATTTATACTGTTATTATATTAAAATATGTGCTATACTAATATATTAGAAAGTAAATAAAAAAATGCACGGAGGTATGATATGATTAGGGAAAAAATTTCGGACAGAATTAGCCTCAATATTTCTCAGACAGACAAGTTCAAAACCAACTTCCTCTCAATTTTCTTTTCTGTACCGCTTGAATATGAAAATGCAACCGAATATGCACTTCTTCCGAAAGTTTTGTTAAGAGGAAGCGGAAATTATCCGGATATGAAGTCGATAAACAGAAGAATGGACCAACTGTACGGAGCAAATATGTCGGGTGTTGTTCTCAAAAGGGGAGAAAGACAAGTTATAGGCTTTATGTCCGGTTGCCTTTGTAACAAATATGCATTTGAGAAAATTGACATTCTCAAAGGACTTACGGATTTGATAAATGATTTGCTTTTTAATCCTAATCTCTGCAATGGTGCTTTTTTACAGTCATATGTAGAAAGTGAAAAGAAGAATCATATCGATTATATAAAATCTCTGAAGAACAATAAAAATCAGTATGCTGTTCAGCGTTGCCGTGAGGAAATGTGCAAAAATGAGGCTTACGGAATAAGCGAATACGGTAGCATAGAACAGACAGAAAAAGTGACTCCCGAGTCACTTTATAGGGCGTATAAGAATTTTATTTCTGTTGCCGACATAGATGTATTTTTTGTTGGAAAATGTGATAAGGATGTTCTGACAGACGATATTAAAAAAATGTTTTCATCTCTTACAGGTTCCCGCATATCGTTTAAACCACAGATAATAACATCTGTGTCCGGTGTAAACACAGTAACCGAAGAGATGAATATTAATCAGGGAAAACTCACACTCGGTTTTCGCTCCGGTACAACTATATATGATGAGGATTATTCCGCGTTTTCACTTTTCAACGAAATTTTCGGCGGCTCACCCTCTTCAAAATTGTTTATGAATGTACGCGAAAAACTTTCATTATGTTATTATTGTTCTTCTTCACCCGAAGCACACAAAGGTCTTCTTTTTGTTGCCAGCGGAATCGAAGTTGAAAATAAAGAGAAGGCACAACAGGAAATACTCAATCAACTTGAAGAAATTCAGAACGGCAATATTACAGATACGGAATTTGACAGTGCTGTCAAATCACTGATAAATGCATACTCGGAACTTGATGATGACCCATACAGTTTATCACTTTGGTATTACGGCCGCTTTTTGGCAGGTAATACTGACACTCCCGAAACAGCAATTCAGAAAATCATGTCACTGACTAAAGAAGATGTTATAAAAGTATCAAGAAATGTAGTTCTTGATACAGTATATTTCTTGAAAGGAGTAAATGTATGAACTATACCCTGAAAGAAAATAAAAAAATAAACGAAAAATATTATTACTTTAAACATAAAAGCGGATTGGATGTTTTTGTCATACCAAAAGATTTAGGCACTTACTATTCGGTTTTTGGCACAAAATACGGCTCAATTGACCGCACTTTTAAAAAGGATACCGATAAGGAATTTATAACTGTTCCCGATGGGATTGCACATTTTCTGGAGCATAAACTTTTTGAAAACGAGGATGGCGTTGATACTTTTTCGCGATATGCGGAATATGGAGCAAGTGCCAATGCTTATACATCTTCCGATAAAACGGCATATCTTTTTTCCTGCACCGAAAACTTCAAAGAGTCTTTGGAAATATTGCTTGATTTTGTGTCTCACCCGTATTTTACAAAACAAACCGTTGATAAGGAACAGGGGATAATATCCCAGGAAATAAGAATGTACGAAGACAATCCGAATTGGCGGGTATATTTCAACCTTCTCCGTGCGTTGTATCATAATCACACTGTCCGTATAGATACGGCGGGAACTGTGGAGTCTATTTCCAAAATCACTCCTGAAATTTTGTACGATTGTTATAACACATTTTATAATCCCGGAAATATGGTGTTGTGTGTAAGCGGAAAAACCACTCCCGAAGAGGTAGAGGCGGTTTGTGACAAGGTGTTAAAAGAATGTGTACCGGTTAAAATTGAACGCAAATATGAAGATGAACCTGCTACGGTATGTCAGAAAAATATTACCGAGAAACTTGAAGTCGCTTTTCCTTTGTTTTCTATCGGTATAAAAGATAATGATGTCCCGTTGAGCGGAAAAGCCCTCATGAAAAAACAGGCGGAACATGATATAATACTTGAAAAGATATTCTCAAAGTCAGGAGATTTTTATAACAGACTATATAACGAGGGACTTATAAACAATAAATTTTCCTGTGGATACGAGAGGGGAATTTCTTTTGCCTTTGCAGATATTTCCGGTGAAAGCCGTGACCCGGAGAAATTGCTTTCAGAAGTGGAAAAAGAACTTTCTGGTTATATCGAGAACTTTGATTTACTGTTCAGTGATGAAGATTTTGAGACAGTTAAAAGGGTAGTGTACTCCAAAAATGTTCAGGAATGGGGAAGTACGGAAGATATTGCCAACATTTTTATGGACTTTTATTTTATGGATGGAGATATGCTGGATTATCCTGATATTGTTGCCTCAATTACAAAACAGGAAGTTAAGGAATGCTTCATGAATACCTATAAAAAAGACGCTATAGCAATGAGTGTTATTCTTCCAAGGTAAGAAAGGACAATTATGAAAACAACAATTGGTTTTCCGGGTCTCGGAATTGATGATTTTTATGTGAATCCTGTTGCTTTCAGTATTTTTGGAAGAAATATTGCATGGTACGGAATAATAATTTCCTGCGGAATGATTTTGGCATATTTTTATGCCATGAAAAATTTCAAAAAGGAAGGAATAAAATCGGATGATTTTGTTGATATTCTTCTCTTTGCTATACCCTTCGGAATAATCTCCGCAAGAGCATTTTATGTTATTTTCAGCCTTGATGAATACGATTCATTTTACGAAATGATAGAGATATGGAAAGGCGGAATATCCATTTTAGGTGCGGTTCTTGGTGGAATATTAACAGTTATTTGTGTTTGCAAAGTGAAGAAAATATCGGTTTTGAAGTCTCTGGATGCACTTGCTCCTGCTGTCCTTATCGGGCAGATAATAGGTCGCTGGGGAAACTTCATGAACGCCGAGGTGTATGGCAGTCAAACAACAATTCTCTGGAGAATGCGTATTTCCAATGCTATTGTAGGCACTGTAGAAGTTCATCCGTTATTCCTGTATGAAGCACTGTGGAATGTAATCGGATTTACTATCTTGCATTTTATGTATCGTAAAAAGAAATATGACGGTCAGATTTTCTGGAGTTATGTTTTTTGGTACAGTTTGATAAGAAGTCTTTTGGAACTTATGAGAAATGATGCTTTCATATTGAAAACACAAACCGGTTTACCCGCTTCCTTTATAATAAGTATTGTGGGTTGCGTATCGGGACTTGTTTTGCTTATTTACAACGCGGTAAAAAATAAAAAAACAAAGGAGATATAAAATGACTATTATTGACGGAAAAGCAGTATCGGCAAATTTGCGAGAAAAAATAAAAGCAGAGGCAGCACTGTTGCCCGAAAAACCGGGACTTGCCGTAATACTGGTAGGTGATGACCCTGCAAGTCAGACTTATGTAAAAAACAAAAAACTTGCTTGTGAGCAATGCGGATTTTATTCTGAGGAATACAGACTTCCTGCTTCGACTACTCAGGAAGAATTACTTCTGCTTATTGAAAAACTTAATTGCGATGATAAAATAAACGGTATTCTGGTTCAACTTCCCGTGCCTGAGCATATTGATGATGTAGCGGTTATACAGGCAATTTCACCCGAAAAGGATGTTGATGCTTTCGGATACGAAAATGTCGGAAAAATCATGATAGGAAACTTTCATTATGTGCCCTGTACTCCTGCGGGTGTTATGCAACTTCTAAAAGCGTATAACATAGAAATCGGAGGTAAAAATGCCGTTGTCGTTGGCAGAAGCAATATTGTCGGAAAGCCTCAGGCAATGCTTCTTCTTCACGCAAACGCAACAGTTACAATTGCTCACTCAAAAACAGCAAATCTTGCAGATGTGACAAAAAATGCAGATATTCTTGTAAGTGCGGTAGGAATACCCAAGTTTATAAAGAAGGATATGGTAAAAGATGGTGCGGTTGTAATTGATGTCGGTATGAACAGAGATGAAAACGGCAAACTGTGCGGAGATGTGGATTTTGAAGCAGTGAAGGATAAAACCTCCTACATAACCCCGGTACCCGGCGGTGTAGGTCCCATGACAATTACAATGCTTATGCAAAATACACTTGAAAGCAAAAAGCAACAGATACAGAAAAATAAATAAAAAAATAAACGCCGCAGGAGTTAAAACCCTGCGGCGTTGTTGTTTGAGTTTAAATAAATATATTACTGTGCACTGTCAATTATAACGGTAAAGTCGTCGGATTTGAGTGATGCTCCTCCGATAAGACCGCCGTCAATATTGGGCATTGCAAGAAGTTCTTTGGCATTCTTTGCGTTCATAGAACCGCCGTACTGAATGATAAATTCATCTGCAGCAGACTTTGAGTAAAGGTCGGCGATAATATTTCTGATTATTCCGCAAACCTCATCTGCCTGTTCGGGAGTTGCAACTTTGCCTGTGCCGATGGCCCATACAGGCTCATAGGCAATAATAAGATTTTTGAGTGCCGAAGCAGAGATGCCCTTAAGTGCCTCGCGTGTCTGTGTATCAACTACCTGAGTGGTTTTACCTGCCTCGCGTTCTTCAAGAAGTTCTCCAACGCAAAGAATTACTTTTAAACCGCCCTCAAGAGCCGCAGTAACGCGTTTGTTAACACTCTGGTCAGTTTCACCAAAATACTGGCGTCTTTCACTGTGACCGATTATGACATATTCAACACCGCTTTCGTTGAGCATTTCTACAGATAATTCACCTGTAAATGCTCCGCTGGGTGCGAAATGTACATTCTGAGCGCCTAATTTTATATTAGTTCCTTTAACAATCTCGTAAACAGCGGGAATATCAATTGCCGGAACACAAATAACAATGTCGCATTTGTCCTTGGCAGTGTTTTTTTCTTTTATTTCCTTTGCAAGAACAACAGCCTTGGAAGGTGTCATATTCATCTTCCAGTTACCTGCAATAACTTGTTTTCTCATTTTTATTAACCTCTTTAAAATTATTTGTCCTGGAGACAAGCAATGCCCGGAAGTACAAGACCTTCAAGGAATTCAAGTGATGCTCCGCCACCGGTAGAAATGTGAGTGATTCTGTCAGCAAAGCCTAATTTTTCAATTGCTGCTGCGGAATCTCCGCCGCCGACAATGGAAATAGCACCGCTTTCAACAACGGCTTTGGCAATTTCTTTTGTACCGTATTCGTAGTTGGAAAATTCGCAAACGCCCATAGGACCGTTCCATACAACAGTAGCAGCACCTTTTATTGCTTCCTTGAAAAGTTCAACACTCTTTGCACCTATGTCAAGACCTTCGTGAGTGTCGGGAATGTTGTTGGAATCGCAGGTGAGACTGGGTGCGTCATTTGAGTAAGCAGTAGCGGCACGGTTGTCAACAGGAAGAAGGAATTTTACACCTTTTGCTTCTGCTTTTGCCAGGAGTTCTTTTGCAAGGTCAAGTTTATCGTTTTCGCAAATTGAAATACCTATCTTACCGCCCGTGGCTTTGATAAAGGTATAAGCCATACCGCCGCCGATAATAATAGTGTCAACTTTGTCAAGAAGGTTGTTGATGACACCGATTTTGTCGGATACTTTTGCACCGCCGAGTATTGCAACGAAGGGACGCTTGGGGTTATTGAGGGCATCGCCCATGATTTTAATTTCCTTTTGAATAAGGTATCCGCAAACAGCAGGCAGATAGTCAGCAACACCGGCAGTAGAAGAATGTGCTCTGTGAGCAGTTCCGAAAGCATCATTCACATATATTTCAGCCATGTCTGCAAGTGCCTTGGAAAAAGCGGGGTCGTTCTTTTCTTCTTCCTTGTGGAAGCGAACATTCTCAAGAAGAAGAATTTCTCCTTCTTTAAGTGCCGCTGCTTTGGATTTTGCGTCTTCACCGATAACATCTTTTGCAAGAGTTACTTCGCATCCGAGAAGTTCGCTGAGTTTGGCAGCAACAGGTGCGAGAGAGTATTTAAGATTGAATTCTCCCTTGGGTCTGCCCATGTGGGAAGTAAGAATTACTTTTGCACCATGCTCCTTGAGATATTTTATTGTGGGAAGTGCTTCAACAATTCTCTTGGGGTCGGTAATTACTTCGCCGTCAAGGGGAACATTGAAATCACATCTTACCAATACTTTTTTTCCGGATACCTGAATATCCTCAATGGATTTTTTGTTATACATTGTTGCCATAGGTTTTCTCCTTGTAAAATAGAAATATATTAGTAAATATGAAACATTATATCATATACATCAAAATATGACAATATTTTGTCTGTTATGTTTTCAAAAAATTAACACTTTTATGCAAGTTGACTCTTGAAAAAATTCAAAATTGTGTCATTTGCGGCGTCAAGAGCGTTATTTTCGAATAATTCAATGTTGCCTGCGTCACAGGAGGCGGCAATAACCGGGTCCATGGGTATTTTTCCCAGAACCTTGAGTTCATGCTTTGCGGCGACTTCGTCTATGTGGCTTTCGCCGAATATTTTGATTTTTTTGTTACAATCAGGGCAGGTGATATAACTCATGTTTTCTACAATGCCGAGAATGGGTATATTCATCATTTTTGCCATGTTTACGGCTTTTTCGACAATCATGGAAACAAGTTCCTGGGGAGAGGTAACTATAATAATGCCGTCGATAGGTAAAGACTGAAACACTGTCAGGGGTACATCACCTGTTCCGGGAGGCATATCCACATACATAAAATCTACATTATCCCAGATAACATCTGTCCAGAATTGTTTAACGGCACCTGCTATAACAGGTCCTCTCCATACAACAGGTGTAGTGTCGTCGTCCATCAGAAGATTAATAGACATCATCTGAATACCTGTATCGGTAACTACGGGAAGAATTTTATCTTCCTGTGCTTCTGCACGGGAGTTTACACCAAACACTTTCGGAATGGAAGGCCCGGTAACATCGGCGTCAAGAATTGCAGTCCGGTATCCTTTTCTTGCTGTGAGAACAGCCATCATGGAAGTAACAAGAGATTTTCCGACACCGCCTTTACCGCTGACAATACCAATAACTTTTTTAATTGATGAGAGTTCATTGGGCTTTTCTATAAGGCTTTTTGGTGTCCGACTTGCACAATTCGATGAGCAAGAGGAACAATCGTGTGTGCAGGATTCGTTTTCGTTATTATTTTGATTGCTCATATATTTTTCCTCCGTTTTTTATTATAGAACGCATAAATCTATTATTTTACCTTCTTATTATTATATACCTTTTTTTGCCATAAAGTCAAGTAAAAAACAAAAAATGACAAAAATTTTACATAAATATAAATTAATTTTAATTTAACGCATGGCTCTATTGAAAAAAAGATATAAATGTTATATAATATTTGATGGACTTTTGTACACGAATCTGACAACAAAAAGAATTGAAGCGGTGGAAATATGCTCAATATTATATGCGGAAAATCAGGAAGCGGAAAAACGGAATTGATATACCGGAATATTAAAAGTGACATTGAAAATGGGAAAAAGGTATATTTAATTGTTCCGGAACAACAATCTGTTATAACTGAAAAACAGATTGTATCATTATGCTCAAATAAGTGCAATATGTACTTAGAGGTACTTAATTTTACCCGTCTTTGCAATCGTGTTTTCAGAGAATACGGAGGAATGTCTCAAAAATATATTGATAATGGCGGAAAAATACTTATTCTGGACACTGTTCTGGAGGAACTGGGTGACTCGTTGGAAAGATATTCCGACAAATCCGGCACTGAATTTCTTTCCCGTTTGATGGCACAACTCGAAAATATTGAACGACGCGGAGCAATAGGTGATTTGAACCGGTTGTTATTATCGGATGATAACTGTGGATTTGATGATATTTTAAAGGGGAAACTCCGGGATTTATCACTTATTTATCTCAGTTATAAAAACAAACTCCATGAAAATTATTCCGATCCGGCTGACGATATTCAAAGACTGTGCGAAACACTTGATGAGTTCTCTTTTTTTGAAAATACAAATGTTTATATTGACGGCTTTTATGAGTTTTGTGCAGGAGAATATAATGTTATCCGCCGTATTATCAATCAGGCGGATAATGTATATGTCAGTCTTATAAGAGGTTTTGATGTCCGTGATGAGAGTTTTATTATAGGTGATACGACATTCAATAAGTTAAAACAAATGTCACCCGAATGCCATGTTATAAAATGCGAAAATGACTTTCGTACCCGAACAGAAGCACTGAAATATCTAAAAGAGTTTTTATTCGACGACTTTGCTTCATCCTCCTGTCAAACAGATGGTGTTGAGATAACCGAATGCCGGAATATATACGAGGAATGTGCAGCAACGGCGCACAAGATAAGTCAGATTATAAAAAGTGAAAAAATACATTATTCCGATATATCCGTTGCAGTCAGAAATCCTGATAAGTATCGCGGAATAATTGATATGTACTTTGAAAAATATAACATACCGTTTTTGTTTTCGTCAAGAGAGGATATAACACTAAAACCGCTGTTTTCTTTTGTGTTTGCCTGCCTTGAATGCATTTGTGACTCATTTTCAAAGGAGTCGGTACAGAAATATCTTAAAAGCGGTTTTTCGTGTCTTTCGTCAGAAGAGATTTATCTTCTCGAATCATACATTATAACCCATAATATTAAAGGAAAGTCAACCTGGGAAAAGACCTGGACCGTTAATCCGGAGGGATATGGAGTTGCGTTCACCGACAAACTGAAAAGAACCCTTGAAAAAATTAATGAATTAAGAGAAAGGGTGTTTGAGCCGCTTTGTCAGATGAGTGAGTCAATGAAACGGCAGAATGTCAGAGAACGCTGTACTGCACTCTATGAATTTCTTTCCCGAAGAGAAATACTTGATACTATCAACAGTCGTTGCGAAAAATTAAGACAGAAGGGCGACTATGCCTCTGCCGACCAGAATATAACTGTCTGGAATATTCTTATGAACTGTCTTGACCAGATGGTGATTATTATGGGTGAACGAAAAGTTTCGACACAGAAGTTCTGTGAAATATTAAAACTTTTGTGCTCAAACTATTCGTCTGCAATAATTCCCAGTGCCATTGACCAGGTAAACATCGGTGAAGCGGGGCACATGAGATGTAACAATGTAAAGCACACATTTATTCTCGGGCTTTGCGAAAATGAGTTCCCCGGTGTTTGTGACGGTGGAGCACTTCTTACGGAAAAAGAAGTCAGAATTATCAATGAGGCAGGAATAGATGCAGGGGAAACAGGGGAGTTTGCCTCATGCCGCGAACGGATGTTTTTTTACATTGAGGCTTCACGGCCGTCAGAGTGTCTGCATCTTTTGTATAATAAAACGGATATGTCCGGCTCCGAACGGACAGAATCATCTTTTTTGCTTCGTGTAAAGTCACTTTTGCCCGGCGTTAAAATGTATTGCTTCGACTTGAATAAAGCATTTCCGGTGAATAAAGAAGAAGCCTTTGACTATCTCCTGGATAATTATGGCAAATGTCCTGAAAAATTTGAGCAATTATATAGTTATTTTAAAAATCATCCCGATTACAAAAATAAACTGTTATATCTTGAATCCGCATCCGAAAATCTAAACACTCCAAAGAAACTTTCTCCCGGATTTTTCAGGGACAAGAATATATATATGTCACAAAGTTCATTTGAAAAGTATATTAATTGTCCGTATTCGTATTATGTGTCAAACCTTTTGGGAGCAAAGCCGGAAAAGAGTGTAAAAATAGATTATTCCATAGTCGGAACATTTGTTCACGGTATTCTGGAAAGATTTATGAACCGTACCGGAGATGCAATTAAAACTGCTTCTGACGAGCAGATACGCATTATTGCCGAAGAAATAACGGAAGAATATATAAAAGAAAATTTGCCTGAATATGATTCAGAAACTCCTCGTTTTAAGTACCTTATACGCAGAATTTCAAGAATAGCGGTACTTTCAGTGTTAAGTCTTGCAGATGAGATGAGAAACTCTGAGTTTGTACCTATAATGTTTGAAGAACGAATAGGAAACGGTGCTATATCACAATACGAAATACCGCTTGAAGATGGCTCAAAGTTGATTTTTAAAGGTATAGTAGACCGCGTCGATTTATATAAAAGTGCAGACGGAAAAGAATATGTAAAGGTAGTGGATTATAAAACAGGGCGTTCGGCAGGTGTATTTTCTCTGAAAGAAGTATTGAACGGTTTTAAACTCCAGATGCTTATATATCTGTTTGCAATAAAGAACGGCGGATTGAACTTAAACGGCGAAAATCATAAAGTTATACCTGCAGGTCTTTTGTACATTCCCGCTGTCCGACCTTCATTGAAATCAGACTTGCTGACAGATAAAAATGACTTTTCTGAGGAAATACGGAATTCATTCAGAAGAAGCGGAATTGTACTTGATGACAAGGAAATTCTTTGTGCAATGGAGAAAAATCCCGGCAGTGTATATTTGCCTTTAAAAACAAATCGTGACGGTACATTTTCTTCCGACGGTCTTGCTACTCTTGAACAGTTTGGCATACTTGAAAAATATATAAAAGAACTAACATCATATAATGTAAATATGCTTAAAAAAGGGAATATTTCCGTAAACCCTTTTACAATCGGAAAGAAATCCTGTGAATTCTGTGACTGTCTGCCTGTATGCAGATTTGACGGAACGGGAAGATGCTATCGTTCGGTAAAAAGCGGTGAGGAATGGACTTATCTGGGAGGTGAAAACAGCAGTGACGGAGAATAATGTTATAAAGTGGACTCGGGGACAACAGTCCGCGATAAATTCCCGTAACAGCACACTTCTTGTTTCTGCGGCGGCAGGGTCAGGAAAAACCGCGGTACTTACCAATCGTATAATAGAAAAAATTATAAACGACAAGTGCGAAATTACAGATTTTCTTGTGGTTACTTTTACCCGTGCCGCAGCATCGGAAATGAAAAATAAGATTACCAGGGCACTCAGAAATAAAATTTCTCAAAATCCTTCTGACCGTCACTTACGCAGACAGATAATGCTGATTGACCAGGCAAAAATATCCACAATAGACTCGTTTTGTATGTCTCTCATTAAAGAGAATTTCAATCTGCTGGCTCTTCCCGCCGGAATTCGTATTATGGATGAATCGGAAAGCAAGGTGTTTCTTAAACGAAAAACAGAGGAAGTTCTTGAAAAATTCTATAAAAAATATGACAATATACCCGGTTCCGATTTTCATATTGTTGTGGAAACACTTTCAGGCGACAGGGATGATCGACGCCTGCTTGATACACTCTCCAATATATACAAAATGATAAATGCATATCCACAACCCGTAAAACTTCTTGAAACATTAAATGTCCGTATCGGACAGGAGACAGATGAGTGCCGTGCCGGGAAAATGGATATCTTTGACACTGTGTGGGGCGGTTACTTTCAAAAATACACTCTCAGACGGCTTGAACAAGCCGATGAATGCTTGAACTTGGCAATGGACTTGTGTTATAACGACACTGCTCTCGAAGAAAAATATCTGCCTGCACTTAAAGTTGACAAGCCTTATATTGAGGCACTCTATGCAGCGGTAAAGAGCGGTGACTATATAAAGGCAAGGAACTGGATTAACAGTTATTCGCCTACTGCGTTTGGAAGAGTTGTCAAATGCGAAGATGAATATGCAAAACAAAGGGTTAAAAAACTTCGTGAAGCGGTAAAAGATACAATCAAGGGACTTCAGACGGAGTTGTTTTGCTATGACCGCGAAACTATTTTTGAACAGTGTGAAAAAACCTGTAAAATGGGCGGTATCATTGTTGATATGGTAAGAGAACTTATGATGTCCGACCGAGAGGAAAAAATACAGAAATCTATTATTGATTTCAGCGACTTAAGCCATCTTACATTTGAGGCTCTTGTACGGGAGGGAACATTTGATTATCAAAGCGGAAGTTTTGAAAAAACACCTCTTGCAGAAAAACTGACCGGAGAATTTACGGAAATATTTATAGATGAATATCAGGATACCAATCTTTTGCAGGATGCTATATTTAATGCAATATCCAATGGCCATAATCTTTTTATGGTAGGGGACTTAAAACAAAGCATTTACCGTTTCAGAGGTGCAGATCCATCTATTTTCAGAAAATATAAAGATGGATTCGAATATCACACAGAAAAAACGACTACGGAAAAGCAAAAAATATTTCTGTCTGAAAATTTCCGCAGTAACCGGGGTGTGCTTGACTTTGTTAACAGGTTGTTTTCAGATACTATGAATATACTATCTCCTGATTCATATATTGAGGAAGATATGCTTGTATGTACCAAAAGCGACCAGACAATAGTTCCCGAACTTCATCTGTTCAATAAAAACGGAGGGGATAGTGACGAAGATTACGGTACTGTAGGCGAAGCGGAATGGGAATATATCGCTTATGAAATTATCAGATTGTGCAAGGGGAAATATTCATACGGTGATATAGCAGTACTGGCAAGGGATTCTAAGGAACTGCTAAAAATCAAGGCTGTTCTGGACAGTCATGGTGTGCCATGCATAACCGAAAACCGGGAATCACTTTTTGATCGAAGTGAAATATTGGTAATGCTATGTATACTTAACACTATTGACAATCCAAGGCGTGACATGTATCTTATAGGAGCAATGACATCACCGTTTTTCTGTTTTACTTCTGATGAACTGTATTCAATACGGCTTTTTTCAGATGCCAATTCATTGCTTGGGGCAGGGAATGATTGCTTTTTGTCTGCTGTTGATTATTACAGACAAAATAAAAATGATACACTGAGTGAAAAAATCAATGCTTTTTTGGAGATGTTTGAAAAGTGGCGTGAATATAGTACGGAGGTTGGTGTATCGGCACTTATCAGAAAAATTTATAATGATACATCCGCTTTATCGGTAATGAATACGCATATTTCACGAGACAATCTGATTTCATTTTATGATTTTGCAAAGGAGTTTGAAAAAAAGGACTTAAAAGGACTTTTTGTTTTTATTACTTATATCAACGATATTATTGAAAACGGACATTCTGTCAATGTTCCTCAGCAAAACGGTGATACAGTGCATCTTATGACAATGCATAAATCCAAAGGACTGGAATTTCCCGTATGCTTTGTGTCGGCACTCAGCAAAAAAATGAATACGAGAGATATTTACGGTAATCTTATAATTAATAAAGAAATAGGAATATCTTTAAGGCATTCTGACGCAGAGGGAATAGTTGTATATGACACATTACACAGGAGAGTTTCGTCAATTCTTGAAAAAAATAAACAATACGAAGAGGAAATGCGTCTGTTGTATGTTGCGCTCACACGGGCAAAAGAAAGACTTATTCTGACAGCATCAGTACCGGAGTCTAAAATTTCGCCTTTTGGCGCCGTAACAGTTGGATACGATATTTCAAAAGCGCTAACACTGTATGATTTTATATCTGCATCATTGCGAAGTGACCCTTGTTATTGCGATTTGTCGCCTGAAAAGACTGTTTATTCCGAAAAACTTGCTTTGAATGTAATATTACATGATTGTTTTGTTTCACCGGACTCATATATTGAGAAAAATGAAATTCAAGAAAAGGAAATACACAGTATCGCGCCGGATGATATAATTTTTGAGTATGACAACACGAAATTTGCATCGGTTCCTCAAAAACTTTCGGTAAGTCAACTTCACCTGGGACTGACGGACGATACAGATGATAAGCAAACAGTGTTCCCGTATAGTGCCCCTGCATTTATAAGTGGCAGAGAACATAACTATGCTGCCGCCAAAGGTACAGCAATGCACACTTTTGTTCAATTTTGTGATTATGAAATTTCAGCCCGAAAAGGTTGCGAATACGAAGCACAACGATTGCTCAGAGAAAAGTTTATTACTCAAGAACAGTATGAGATGCTGGACTTTTCAAAACTTGATGGCTTTTTCAGGTCGGAATTATATAATAATAAAATAAAACACTCCTCTTTTCTCCGTCGGGAAATGCGGTTTAATATCCTGGTTGACAGTGAAAAAATTGATAATTCGGCACCGGGTGAAAAGGTTTTGATACAGGGCGTAATAGATTGTTTTTTCAGAAATCCCGACGGCAGTTATACAGTTGTGGATTTTAAAACTGACCGTTTGTCAGATGCCGATGAGTTTATTGAACGGCATCATACACAACTTGACTTTTATTCCTATGCCGTAAGTGATATGACAGGAGAAAAGGTAAGTGAAAAAATTATCTATTCATTTGAGTTGGGCAAAGAAATTAAATTGTAAAAAAGGATTGTGAAAGTATGAGTTTTATTTACATTGTTCTTATTGGAATTGTAGTTTCTATGGATGCGTTTGCAGTTGCTTTGTGCAGAGGGTTGAATATGCGCAAAATCAATTACACCCATACATTGGTTATAGCACTTTTTTTCGGTGGGTTTCAGGCGCTTATGCCGCTCATAGGGTGGTTTTTAAGTAATCGATTTTTGGAATACATAGAGCAATTTGACCACTGGGTAGCGTTCGGATTACTTGCTTTTCTGGGTGTAAAAATGGTGATTGATTCCCTTCATGCCGAAGAAGACGGTAATGAATGTAAATCTTGTTGTTCTTTGAATATCGGGGAACTTTTTCTGATGGCAATTGCAACAAGCATAGATGCTTTGGCGGTAGGCGTTGTACTTGCGTGTGACGATATCAATATCTTACCTGCCGTTTCACTTATAGGAGCGATTACCTTTGCAATATGCTTTGTAGGAGTAATTATCGGAAACAATTTCGGCGCTAAATATAAAAACAAAGCACAATTATGCGGGGGCATTGTCCTTTGCATAATTGGTGTAAGATTTCTTGTCGACGGGTTAATGTAGAAAAATTGGAACATTTTACACACTTCTACTGTCTAATCGGTAACAAAAAATTTAAGGAGTACGATTATGACAAAAAAGAACAGTAGCGTAAAACTTTTTCTTATAACAATTTTTGTTTGTGCCATGTTGGTGCTGTGCGGATGTTCGTCAAAAAACTACTCGGCAAACGATTCCATGATGGAAAGTAACTCAAGCGGTTCGTATTATCAGTACGCCAAAGATGAAGAAATGGGATATTTAACAGATTCAGCATTTGGTATGGCTCCCGAAAGTACGGAAAGACCGTCGGGAGGAAACACTTATGTTTCTTCATTGACAACGAAGACTACTGCACTTGAAAATGCAAAACTTGTGTATACTGCTGAAATTGTACTTGAAACAACAGAGTTTGAAATATCATCGGAGAAACTTGAACAACTTGTGGTTTCCCTTAACGGATATTTTGAAAACAGTTATGTCAATAACTACAACACCTACCGAAACGGACACTATGTTATAAGAATACCGTCTCTGAATTATACAGAGTTTTGCACCTATGCAAGTGAACTTTGCAATCTTAAGTCCATAAGCCGTTCGGTTGACAATATAAGTGAGTCGTACTATGACAATGAAGCCCGTCTTGTAACCCAGAAAACAAAACTTGAAAGACTGCAGAACCTTCTGAAAAAGGCAGAGAATATGGAGGATATTATAACACTTGAATCGGCAATTTCCGAAACAGAACTTGCTATCGAGCGCCTGACAGGAACACTGCGTAAATATGATTCGCTTGTAGATTTCTCCACAATAACGCTTACTCTTAATGAAGTATATAAAATAACTCAAATTGAACAGCCTCCCATAGGCTTTTGGGAAAAACTCGGTTCGGCATTCCGTACCGGATGTGAAAATTTTGCACGGACAATTGAAAATACAGTAATCGGATTTGCATACAACTGGATAGAGAATCTTGTGTTTATAACGATTTTCGTAATAGTTTTGGTTGTAGTTCTGAAAAAAATTAAAAAGAGAAAACTTGCCAAAAAGGTAACTGAAGAAAAGAAATAATAAAATATAAAAACATACAAAAGTCGATTTACCCGTAATTTCAGGAGTTAAATCGGCTTTTGTTTTTTTAAAAAGTAAATTTGTCATTTTTAACAGTTATACTACAAAAAATTTTCTGTTTAAAACAATTATGGAATAAACTGCCCCTTTTTTCAGTACAACTCCAAGACTTGAAACTCAATAAATGTAGGGAAACAAAAAATTAAAAGATAAAATGAAAAAACATAATTTTTACAAAATTCGCCATTTATTGATAAAAAACCGGGGATAATGTGGAGGATATACTGTAGATTGATTGGAATTTATAAAAAATATCTACAGATTGTGTTTTTGCGAAAAGTATAATAATTATAAAAATACAACACAAAGGCTATAGGTTTGTGGTACAACAAAAAATAATAAATTATTAAAAATACTATTGCAAAATTTTAAAAGATGTGATACAATATATACCGAAATGAAAAAGAATAGAGTTAAAAAATACTGAAGATGGTGTAATTATGTTTATAAAATCAACAAAAGTAAAAGATTATGAATACATAAATCTTGTAGAATCATATCGTGGTGAGAATGGGTCTACCAAGCACAGGGTACTGTATAATTTCGGCAGAAGGGATCTGCTTTGCGAAAGTAAAAGTTTTAAGAAAATAGTTCTTAAACTTTGTGAATTGGCAGAAATTGAAGTAGTGAATCCCGGTGATGGCTTAACAGATGAATAAAATTTTAAACACTGCCAACCTATATTTGTGTAGAGTTGGCAGTTTTAAGTGTTTTTAACTTATTTTTTTACTTTTTTCAGAAAAACTATTGACAAAACAAGAAAAATGTGATATAATATCAAAGTCGTCGTGACAAGGCAATATAAATAGTTTTGATCCATTAGCTCAGCCGGTAGAGCACTTGACTTTTAATCAAGGTGTCCGGAGTTCGATTCTCCGATGGGTCACCAGAAAAAAGCACTTCGTAAGAAGTGCTTTTTTCAATGGTTTGAGGGCTTTTGGCAAAAAGCAGTTTTGAAAAAAAGGGTAGATGCCAAGCGGTTTTGAAACAGACTCGAACTACAGACAAAAGAATAGCACCTGATTATTTTGATAAATCAGGTGCTATTTTAGTTATCAAACAATTCTTCAATTGGGACACCGAGAATTTTCGCTATAACATAAAGTTCTTTATCTGTTGCACTTCGTATTTGACCTTCAAGTTTTGAATAACTGGTGGGGTTCATATCGCATCCCATAACCTGAATTTGTGCAATAAAGTCTTTTTGCTTAATACCCTTTTCTTTTCTTAATCGTTCTATATTTTTGCCAACTAAATTTTTATTACCATATGTTTGCTTTCGTATTTTCATAAATTATAATTCCTTTTCAAAATATTTTCTTTATTATATTCCAAAAAAGGATTGACAAAATTCCAAATTAGAATTATAATATAATTAAATTCCAATTTGGAATTAAAATGGAGGTTATATAATGAAAAAGACATTCTTATTATCAATTACAGGAGTTATTATATTATTTGTATGTACGATAGCGATCGTAACATCTTTAATTCCTAAGGGTTACGTTGATTCCTTACCTATAATCAGTATATATAATGATACAAGTGCAGTGGTAGACTGTGAAGGGAATTTGTGGATGTGGGGATTTGGAGGAGGATATAAGGTAGACGGGAAACTTGGTATTTACTCCTACTCGGGAAAACCAGCAACACCACAATTTGTAGCAAATGATGTAAAGAATGTATGTGTTGGCCGTAGAAGTGTATTAGTTATTAAAAATGACGGTTCTCTTTGGGCGAGCGGAGATATTTACTGGAATAATATTTTGAATACTGATACTTTGGTTAAAATTATGGACGATGTTAAGAGCGTAAGTTCCAACTCTGGAACATTTGCAGTTATTAAAGAAGATGGAACACTTTGGACATGGGGTGCTAACAATAGAGGAAACCTAGGGAATGGATCAAAAGCTAAAAGTGTTATGGTTCCAACCAATAATCCGTGGCATGGAATTGATGACACTCCAACAAAAATTATGGATAATGTAAAGTATGTTTGTATGGGCCACTATAATGGTGCTGCAATTAAAGAAGATGGAACACTTTGGACATGGGGCGACAACAGAAAGTATATGTTAGGGAATGATAGCTCTAAAGATTCATATGAGCCAATTAAAATAATGAATGATGTTGATAGTGTAGCAGTGGGGTTGTACTGTATGGGTGCAGTAAAACGAGATGGTTCTCTTTGGATGTGGGGGGAAAATTTGAGTTATGGAATGCTTGGAAATGATTCCACAAAAGCGGCCAAAACCCCATTAAAGGTAATGACTAATGTTAAAAGTGTATGTATAGGCGACATAACAACAATGGCAATGAAAAAAGATGGATCTCTTTGGGTATGGGGGAACAATAACGGACAATTTGCCAACGATTCAATTGATGGTTCAAAGAAGCCTGTGAAGATAATGGATAATATTTTTAAATTTAATACAAGTGATCGTGTTGTATCTGTTGTCAAAGAAGATGGATCTGTATGGTCGTGGGGTGAAATATATTATTCTGATAATATAATAAATGGAAAATTTAGAGATGTCTATCATCCCAAAAAAGTAATGGATAATGTTTTTTAAATCATTGAAAACGGAATAAGATATATGATTCACTTAGTAAAGGTTTTTGATTAGAATATTTTATATTATTAGTCTTGTACCTTTTGTGACTGTGAAATGATAGGAGATGGATTTTATGGATGAACAGATGTATATAATTTTATATATTGGGGTAATAATTTTTGGTATTTTCTTTTTGTTTGCAAAAATTAAGCATAACGAACTTTTAAAAAACGATGCTGGGAAAGAGGATCTAAATAGCGATTTACCGATAGTAAAGCAAAATGCCGTTGTATTATCTAAAATTGAACCGGAAAATCCAAACGGTGTATTTTTCGGTTTTGCTCATATTCTTTTTGAAACAGAGAATAATGAACGAAAAAAACTTGCAATTATAGATAGAAGTAAATACGACAGTATTCTTATTGGAGATAGAGGGATTTTATCAACAAAGGGAAATGCGTTTGTAAAATTTGAAATAAATACGGTGATTGAAGGTGACAACAATGAGTAAAACATTAAAAAGTATTACTTTAATATTTGTATTTTTGTCAATATTTATTTTAGCTGCTTGTAGTAATAATGTACAGAAATCTGTATATACGCTTTCGGAACATGAAAAACAGCTAGTAGATAAAATATATTCACACAAAAGTATATGGGAAAAACATAATGGTAAAACCTGTTCTAGTATAAGATTTGTAGAAAAGAATGGCAATCAGTTTCTTTTATGTTCGTATAATTCAACTGCTGCTGGCGTCGATTTTATGGGGCAGGGTGATGTTTATGTAAGTACGGAAATTAAATATACTATTTCAACAAATGGTATGCATGAAGCCACATTAAAGGAATATGGTTCTAGCGATTACGGAATTGTGACAGGAATGTTCAGTTACGATGTAAATGCCAAAACTGATGATAAAAAGCTTTCTTTAGCTAGGGCTATAACTAATAAAAGCATGGTTGTAATTCCTTAAGATTATTAAGTATTTCAAGAAAAATGACTAAAAATATGTGCATCTAAACCATTCAAAACATAACCCCCTCTACTGTTTGTACAGTAAAGGGGGTAAATATGTTATTTGCGGAGAATCTTATGGATATTCCGTAGTATATTTTAAACGGAATGAAATTCTACAGCGATTTGATTTTGTTATTTAAAAATTCCATCGCCATGGTAATATCTTTAACCGGATTTTCGCCAACCTCTCTTTCGATAGTCAAAAAACCTGTATATCCTATGTCATTCAATGCCTTTAAATAATTGTCAAAGTCTACATTACCTTCACCGAGAGGAAGTTCAATATAGGCATCACCCTGATTTTTTTCTTCGTCAATAATTCTGTAAATAACCTCAGGATTGCATTGACGGAGGTTTTTGCCGTCTTTTGCGTGAGTGTGTACAATGTAATCTTTAAGTGTATACACTCCGTTAACGGGGTTATCGCCTGTAACCATTACAAAATTTGCAGGGTCGAAATTCACGGCAACGCCTTTTGAACCGAGAGAATCAAGAAACCCTTTAAGAGTAGTTGCAATTTCAGGACCTGTTTCAATTGCAAAATGAGAATTTATACTGTCTGCATAGCGCGAAAGTTCAAAACAAGCCTCCTGCATAATTTTATAACGGTCGTGTGAACTGTCCGCGGGAATAACACCAATGTGAGTGGTAACAATGTCTGTTTCAAGTTCTTTTGCAAGGTCGAGAATTCTTTTTGACTTTTCAATCAGTTTTGGGTTGAGTTCTTTATTGCCGAATCCAATCCCCAAATCACCGCAGAGGGCAGAAAAGACAAGTCCGTTTGATTTAACCATATCTAAAAGTTCACGGCGTTTTTCTGTTGTCAGATTTTCGGGTGAGTTTTCACCGTTGGTTGAATACATCTGAAGCCCTTGTGCACCGATTTGCGAAGCCTTGATAATCGCTTCTTTTGTACTTATTTTAAATGAGTCCAGCATTACACCGATAGGAAAATGGTACATCAATTACCTCCTAAATTACTTTTAATCACTCTGTCTGCTTCACAAGCCCAGCAGAAACTTTCCCACACATCTTCAATTGAAGGTACGGCTTGGTTGTTGCCCTCAATCATATCAATAAGAGTTTGCAACTGTGCACCTGTGGGTTTGCGTTTGCAATTTATATTAATTGTTTCGTAGCGTCTTTCAGGATATGTATAGTATTCAATAAGATCGCCCTCTTCCTGATGTATGGAACGATTCATCTGTAAAACTATGCGTATTTTTCCTTTCGGGCCAATTAATTCTTTGGTGTTTTCTGCTGTAATTGTATTGCTCCAACCCGCTTCATAAAATCCAACCGAGCCACCGGAAAGTTTTGCCGTCATAAGACCATAATTATAGGTGTTTTCAGGAATATCTTCTTCGGTACGGGCACCAATACCCGAAACCGAAGTCAGTTCTTCACCCGTGAACCAGCGCATTACATCAATATAATGCACACCACAATCTAAAATAGGGGAGGTATCTTTGATAAGATTAAGATACTTGTTCCAGTTCATGGTATGGTGATTTTGAGACATACGCATTACAACAGGCTTTCCAATAGCACCGGCTTGTATCATTTCTGCTACTTTGCAGTATGTTTCGTTATGGCGGAGAATATAGCCGATAAGAACTTTGCATTGGGGATTGTTTTTTATAAGATTTACTGCTTCTTTTCCGTTTTCAAGATTATCTGCAATGGGTTTCTCACAGATGACATGTTTTCCGTTTCTGATGCATTCACGAAGTATTTCAAGATGTGTTGAGGGATATGTGCATATAATAACTATATCTACATCTTCTCTTGACACACTTACTCGATAATCCCTGTCTGCATAATCCGCATGATAAACTTTTTTATAATGCTCTGCGTTTTCAATTTTCAAATCGCATACACATTTGATAACAACATTTTCAAGATGTATAATATCGTCAAGATGTGCTGCACCCATGGTACCGCAGCCGATGAGAGCAAGTCGATAAATTTTGTTAGCCATAACAATACCTTCTTTTAGAGTTCAATCCATTCGTATGGCTTTTGGAGTGCTCTGCATCCTGCTTCCCTGATAGCAATAACATCTATTGTCTGGCTATGTTCTACGGGTATTTTTCCGGTTTTGAAGAATTCAACAAGTGCTTCCATAAAATAACTGAAAAAATCCGATTTTATAGGATATTCAACCGCACTGTTTGTTTTGTCAACAGCGGTAATTTTAAAATTTGTTTCTCTGCATTGATGTATCTGTGCAACTCTTCCGTCTTCAAATTCAATGATAACAGAAGGATGACCGACATCTCCCAGACCCATCACTCTCTTGGCACGGCAGTTCATAAGCATTACAACAGGTTCAATCTGGTGAATTGAATACATATCGTAGGCACCGTGACCTTCTGAATAAACCTTGTAGATGTTTTCCTTGTTTATATCTTTCAACTCGGAAGAAAATCGAAGTGCCGAACTTGAAAAGCAGGGTGTTCCGTGTTTGTCTGCATGTTCAAAAATACGGATAGCAGTTTCTTTGTCGGGAGCAAATGTTTTGTCTACATATACAGGCTTTCCCGATTTAAGCGGAAGTTCGCAAAGTTCTTCGTGCATTTCAGGGTTGTCGGGTGAGAGAACGATAAGATAATCACTTTTTACAATAACATCCTCTATATTGTCAAGGAGTTCTGCACCGTATTTTTTTGCCCACTCTTTGTTGGTAATACCGTTGGGACTGTCAATTTTGCCATAGACATACTTTACCTGAATTTCACCGTTTGTAAGGTCATTAATCATTTTGGGGTAGTTATTTGCATGCCATTCGTCAAGATAATAATCAATAAATCCGACTGTTTTCATAACACAACCTCCTTGTGTTCCTTTGCACTGCGGTAGATTGCGTCCATCATTTTTGCAGTTATGATGTTTGTGTCAATATGAGCAGAAAGTTTTTCTCCGCTTTCAATACAGTCAATAAAACTGTTAATTTCTGTTTTATACATATTCGGCATATCAAATTTGAATGTTGTGGTTGAAAGCATACCGTTCTTTGTTGAATAATATGTGAAGTCGCTGCCGTATCTCAGACGGATTCCGCCTTTTGTACCCATAAAATCGATAAACATTTCGTCTTCACCGATGTTCTGTGCCCATGCACCGTTGAAAGTAATAATGGGTCCGTCAGTACGAATCATTCCCGTTACACCCTCTTCAACATCATAAATGCCGTCTTTAACAGGAGGTCCTGCCCACATTGCTTTATAAACATAATCTTCAATAGGAGAACCAAGTTTGGAGAAGGTTTCACCCGATACAGTTAGGGGAGTGGGGTCTCCGCAGCAGTACATAACAATATCAAAGAAGTGTACACCCCAGTCAATCATAACACCGCCGCCGGCGATTTCGCTTGTTGTAAAAGCACCGCCAAGTCCGGGGATACTTCTGAAATTTCTGAAACTTACATATACATGATATACTTCACCAAGTTCACCCTGGTCAATTAATTCCTTGAGTTTGTTTACACCGGCATTAAATCGGTTGCAGACACCTATATTAAGAACTTTGCCTGTTTTATTTTGTACTTTCTGCATTTCAAGGGCTTCTGAATAGAGTCGAGACGCAGGTTTTTCGCAAAGAACATGTTTTCCCGCATTAAGCGCATCAATGGTAATTACAGAGTGCATTTTATTGGGAGTACAAACAGAAATTGCATCAATTTCAGGGTCATTGATTACTTCTCTGTAATCTGTTACTGCTTTACCGCATCCGTATTTTTTAACGGCTGCATCAGCTCTTTCCGGGATAATGTCGCAGAAATACTTGATTTCTGCCTTTTTATTCTCCATATATGATGGAATGTGTGCGTTATTTGCGATTGTACCGCAACCAATAATACCAATTTTCATTTACATATTCCTCCTTGTGTTTGAAACTGTCTAAATAATACACAAGTTGATATGTATTTACAATATATTTAATTGCTGTTTTGGGGAACAAAAACTGCTATCACTATTGTTCCTGTATTCATTTGGAGTCGCATTAATATATTTTTTAAAAGTCCGTCTGAATGAATATGCGCAGGAAAAACCGAGTTGTGTTGCAATTTGCTCTACAGTAAGATTACTGGTACGCAAAAGTTCTGTGGAATATATAATTTTCTTTTTTGTAACATATTCCTTGATGGTTATTCCCATTTTTTCTTTGAAAAGATGCAGGATATAGTATTCACTGTACGAAACTGCTTCTGAAATTGATTTTATATTTTCAATGTGCAGGTATTCTCTGTCAATATACCGTAGAAGTCGATACATAGCGTGATTTGATGATTTTTCTTTTGCTTTTGTTCTATAATCGAAGTTTTTGTTTGATAGGACTCTTAACATTGCTGCAAAAAATAAATATATGTACTGATTAATTATACCATGACTGTATTCATCTTTGTTGTAGAACTCCCTGATAAGAAATTCAGAGAGGAATTTTACTGTGTCGTTGTCGTTAATAATAAAGTGAGTGTTATACTTGATTTTCTCGTAAAATTCATTAATTACATCGCAATTTCGGTCAGGTATTATACCTATACACAGAAATCGGAAGTTCTCACCGGGCAGAACTTCAATTTTATGCTTATTTCCCTGTTTAATAAAATGAATTTGTCCTGTTTTTATAATACTTGTTTGGTCATTTGAGTAAACTCTGGCACTTCCCGAGATTACATATGTTATCTCGTCGCACTCCTGTATATGCATGGATATTTCACTGTTTCTTATCATTGAAAGTTCGGAAACCTGATATAATGAACCTATAGGAAGTTTCAGATGACCTTTTGAATATACATTGTCAAAAAAGAAAATTTTATCAGTATACTTCATTTTACTAACCTCGTGTTTTTAAAGTTTCCGGTAGTAATCCCTTATGTCTTTTAATAAAAAAATAATAACATATTTATAGGAGAAAGTCAACTACTAAAAAACCGGTGATGTTTATTTTATTTATCAGGTTGTATTTCGGGACAAGAAAATTAAATTAATACTTTTAATAGTTTTAAAATAAATAAAAAACTCTCACGGCAGTTCAGTTTCGGTTTTGCTATGAGAGTTTTCATAATTTAAAAATATTCAGACTGTACTTTTTTTGTGTATCATTAGATAAATTATCTGCTTATACAATTTTGAATTTCAGACTTATGTCCATTGCTTTTACGGAATGTGTGAGCGCTCCTATTGAAATAAGGTCGACTCCCGTTGCAGCAACATCTTCAAGGCTTTTCTCTCCCATATTACCGGAAGCCTCTGTTATGGCTCTGCCATCTATTATTTTTACGGCTTTTGCCATATCCTCGTTTGACATATTGTCAAGCATAATGATATCCGCACCGGCATCCAATGCCTCCCGGAGCATATCGAAGTTTTCAACCTCCACCTCAATTTTTAAAGTGTGAGGAGCGTTTTTCCGTGCCGACTCCACAGCGTTTTTTATTCCTCCCGCCGCAACAATATGATTGTCTTTTATAAGTACGCCGTCGGCAAGATTGAACCGATGATTTACTCCGCCGCCTGTCTTTACCGCCTGCTTTTCAAGAACACGAAGGCCGGGAGTTGTCTTTCTTGTATCGGCAATTTTTGCCTTATAGCCTTCTATCTGCTTTGCGGCAAAATGTGTCCGTGTTGCGATTCCGGAAAGATGCTGGAGAAAATTAAGAGATACCCTTTCGGCAGTCAGAAGACTTCTTGCTTTCCCTGTGACCTCGGCAATAATATCACCTTTTTCAACGGTATCGCCGTCTTTGAAAAAGAATTTTACTGTTGTTATGTTGTCTATAAGTTTAAAGGTTCTTTCTACTATGTCAATCCCGCAAATAACACCACATTCTTTTGCTATAAATCTGCCTTCAGCCATTTTGTTTTCGGGAATGGTTGATATGCTTGTAATATCGCCTGTCCCTATATCTTCATTAAGTGCAGTCAGGATAATATCATCAAGTCCAAACATTTTGTTCCTCCGTTAATCTTCTATGTAATGTGCACCGATGCTTTCTTTACGAGATATTGCATCGCAAATAACTTTATAGGAAACTTCAATCATATTAACAATTTCCATTTTTTCAAGGGTGTCGCAAAGAATATTGTCGTACTCATTCCGCAGAGTGTGCAGTTTTTCTTTTGCGTACTTCATTCCTTGCGTTTTTCGTATTGCACCAAGGTGAGTTGTCATTAAATCCTTTATAAACTGTTTATCATTTTTTACTTTTTGGTTGTCTATTGCCCGGGAGGCTTCTGTTATGCGGTTCTTGATGGTTTTAATGTCGAAGTTTTCGGAAATTTCTCTGAAATTTTTATTAATATGATATGCACTTCTTCTTCCGAATACAAGGCATTCAAGCATTGAATTTGATGCAAGTCGGTTTGCACCGTGTATTCCGGTGTTGGCAACTTCTCCGCAGGCATATAAACCGTTTATGGATGTCATTCCGTTGAGATTTGTATCAACTCCGCCCATAAGGTAATGCTGGGCGGGACGGACAGGTATGAAATTTTCCGTGAGATTTATTCCGTGTTTTGTGCATTCGGCGTATATTGTCGGGAATCGCTGAGAAAAGAATTCCCTGTCCATAGAACTTACATCAAGAAATACATTTGATTCTCCGTTCCGTTTTAATTCAGCAAGTATTTCCCGGGTTACAATATCTCTTGGGGCAAGGTCGCGGAGTTCATGTTTGTCAGCCATAAATGCTTCATTTTTTGAATTTCTGAGAATTCCGCCTTCACCTCTTACTGCCTCTGAAATAAGAAAAAGGCGGGGGGAGGCTTCATAAGGTATAAGTGTTGTGGGGTGAAATTGAATCATTTCCATCCCGGAAACTCTTGCTCCTGTACGCAAAGCACATGCAATTCCGTCTCCGACAGCCCCAACCGGATTGGTGGTATAATTATAGATTTGTCCTATTCCGCCTGTGGCAAGAATGATATTGCTTGAAACACAAAGCATATATTTATCCTGTCCGGCATTATAGAAAATTGCACCCCATACACCACTTTCATCGGTAAGTATATCTACAAGATTTGTATGAAAATATGGCTGAATATTCTTTCTGAGCATTACTATTTCGCCAAGTCGTTTTGTTGTTTCTCTGCCGGTAGCATCGCCCCCGCAGTGAACAATACGGCGCATTCTGTGTCCGCCTTCGCGGGTTATGGCGAGTTCTCCTTCGGCGTCAAGGTCAAAGGGAACACTGAGTTCGACCAATTCCCGTATGTTTTCGGGACCCTCCTCTACAAGAACCTTTACTGCTTCTTGATTGCAGAGCCCTGCACCTGCTTTGAGTGTGTCTGCAAAGTGTAATTCGGGTTTATCCTCTTTAGACATAACCGCTGCGATACCGCCTTGCGCTAACCATGAGTTGCTCTCATCAATACCTACTTTGGTTATAAGTCCGACTGATTTCTTCTCATCAATATGTAAAGCAGAATACAGACCTGCTATACCGCTTCCAATGACCAAAACGTCGTATTTGAAAATATCAAGTTTTGAAATATCATCAGCAAAAAGATATCTTCGCATAATTTACCTTTCTATAAGTTAATAACAATAAAAATGTTTTTTCTTCAAAATACAACATACCACACTAATTATACCAAAAAAAAACAAAAAATTCAATAGTTACAACAAAAAAGTTGGACATATGTTGGCTGTAGGGAACAATAATTTAAAAAAACACAAAAAATTATAAAAAAAAACAGAACTGTCACTTTCGTAACAGTTCCTTTTTTGCGTTATTATTAAACCGCTGCAGTATCCTTGTTCATTGTGCGAAGACAACGAGAACAAATATTTACCTTCTTGGTTGCACCGTTAAGTGTCATCTTAACTTTTCTTATGTTGGGTTTCCAAGTTCTGCTGGTTTTTCTGTTGGAGTGGGATACCTGAAGACCAAAAGCCACACTCTTTCCGCAAATTTCACATTTTGCCATCTATAAAACACCTCCTATAATCTACTAACTCAATATACTTGACTATTATAGCATATAATTATAATAAAATCAATAGTTTTTCTAAAAAAAATTACTATAATTCAAAATTATTGTTCAAAAAGCATTTATATTACAGACTAAATAAAATCAGAAAAGGGTACAGAGATAGTAAAGCACTTACCGGAAAGATAGTTCAGAAAAGAATCTTTGTCGGGAAAAAATTCCAGCGAATAGGAACACAAAGCCTGATATTTGAAACCCATTTTTATGTCATCACGATTTATACCGTATTTGCCGTCACCTACCAATGAGTGACCTATATGGGCAAATTGTACGCGTATCTGGTGAGTTCTGCCTGTCATAAGTTCAGCCTCACAAAGTGAAATATTCAATGCCTTGTTTTCACGGATTACAGTATACTTTGTAATTGCAGTCACCGTATTTCTTGTTGGTGAATTAAGAATATGCACAATGTTTTTGTCAGAATTTTTTTCAAGATAATTAGTCAGTGTTCCGCTTTTTTTGCTCAAAAGACCATGACAAAGCAACAGGTACTTTTTACATACCTTGTTGTTTTTTATCATTTGATTTATTTGTCGCAAAGAAGCAGAGTTCTTTGCACAAATAACCATTCCTGTGGTGTTTCGGTCAATACGGTTACACAGTGACGGAGCAAATGAATTTTCATTTTCCGGAATGTATTCACCCTTTTGGTACAGGTATGCTTTTATATGGTCAATTAGTGTTGATTTTTCCTGAACAGCATCGGGATGTACCGATACACCCTGAGGTTTATTTACAATAAGAAGATTTTCATCTTCATAAACAACCTGAACATCCGGAACAAGTTTTTTAAAATCAAATTCAATCTTTTTCGAAAAATCTTCCTTCAGATACACTTCGACAATATCGCCCTCGCATAATCGGAAATCATGTGAAGTGCGTTTCTTGTTGACTTTGATATCTTTGGTGCGAATGGCTTTATACATCATTGAAAAGGGGAGAGAAGGAAGTGCTTTGGAAAGGAATTTATCAAGGCGTTGTCCGCTGTCATTGGAATTGACCGTAAATTTATTGTATGTCAAGACCTGTATAACCGGCTTCTGTCAGAACCTGCATAGCCTCAAAATCTTTTTCAATTCTCAAAACAACACAAGCCTTGTCAGTGGTTTGAGAAACAAAAGCATAGGCATATTCTACAGGTATGTTTTTATCGGCAAGAAGACGCAGACAGCCTGCAAGTCCTCCCGGCTTGTCTTCAACTGTAACTGAAATAACGCTTGTAATAGAAACAGTAAGGTCTGCGGCTTTAAGTGCTTTTTCTGCATCTTCTGGATTGTCAACAATTATACGAAGGATACCGAAGTTTGTTGTGTCTGCAATGGAAAGAGCATGGATGTCTACATTGCTTTCAGCAATAATTTCAGTTATTTCGGCAAGTCTGCCGGGCTTGTTTTCAACAAAAATGGAAATTTGTTTTAATATCATAATTTTTCCTCATATTTCTGTTTATCTGTAACATGTTTTGCATTGCCGTCTGAACGGGAAATTGTTTTATCCGGAAATTTTATTAAAGTGTTTGCTCACACTCGTAACCAGATTCAAAAGCATTCAGGTTTACCGAAAGAAGTTTCTGGGGAACAGAAGTTTTTAAAGCATCAAGGAGTTGTTGCTTTGAAAAATTGCTGTAATGTGTCATAGCACCTATCAGGACAACATTTACTGCCTTGATTGAGCCTGCTTTTTCTGCTTTTGATAATGCGTCAATAGCAACAACCTTAATATTTTTTTCTTTTATCTGAGAAATCAATTCATCGGGATATTGTGTTGAACCTGTAATAACCGGCATGGGCATGATTTTTTGAGTAGAAGTAATCAGAACGCCATCTTTTTTAAGGAAAGAAAGCCATCTTGCCGCTTCAAGTTGTTCAAATGAAATTATAATATCCGCCTCACCCCGTCCTATAACAGGAGAGTGAACTTTGTCACCGTAGCGTACATAGGTTACAACTGAACCGCCACGCTGTGACATTCCGTGAACTTCACTTACTTTTACATCATATCCCTGTGCCATTGCGGCGTTGCCCACTATACGACTGGCAAGAAGTGAGCCCTGACCGCCGACACCGACTATCATAATATTTTTAACCATTTAAAACACCTCTCTTATCTTACAACCTGGGTAATGCTGTCAAACCGGCACATGTTTTTACAAAGTCCGCAGCCAATACATAACGAAGTATCAATTGTCGGTTTGCTGCCGGTCATTGAGATTGCCGGGCAGGCAATACTCATACAAGCACGGCAGGAACGGCAAGTGTCGGGATTAATAATATAATAGGTGTCTTTGGGTACTTTTTTCAAAAGAGCACATGGGCGTCTGACTATGATAACAGACGGAACATCCGAATCAATCTCTTCTTTTATAACTTTTTCAAGTTGTTTTGGGTCGGCAGGGTCGCACACTCTGATGTGTTCGGGGGAAACACCTGCACCCTCACATATTTTTTCGATTGAAATAGGAGTTACGGGCTGATTTTTAAGTGTCAGGCCAGTTGTGGGATTTTGCTGGTGACCGGTCATACCTGTAATGCTGTTGTCAAGAATAAGAACTGTCGAAATTCCCTGATTGTATGTAATGTTGCAAAGACCGGTAATACCCGAGTGCATAAAGGTGGAATCTCCTATAACCGCAACAGTGTTTTTAGGATTATTTCGTACTTTGTCAAAACCGTGAAGTGCCGAAACAGAAGCACCCATACAAAGAGTGGTGTCGATTGCACCAAGAGGGGGGACTGCACCTAAAGTATAACAGCCTATGTCTCCCGATACAGTCAGTTTCATTTTCTTTAATGTGTAGAACAGACCTCTGTGAGGACAACCGGGGCACATTACCGGAGGACGATTGGGAAGTGTCTGGTCAAGTTCTGAAAACTCTGCTTTGATTCCCAGAAGTTTTTCACGAATGAGTTCGTGAGAAAACTCGGAAATTTTGGGGAGCAGATTTTTTCCGTCGGTTTTTATTCCCAATTTTTTAAGATGTGTTTCAAATATATCGTCAAGTTCTTCTATAACGATAACCCGTTCAACCTGTGATGCAAATTCAACGAGAGCCTTCTCGGGGAGCGGATATACCATACCAAGTTTAAAGTATGATGCATCTTCTCCGAACACCTCTTTTGCATAGTCATAACTTATACCAGATGTAACAATACCTATTTTTTTGGAATTGTACTCAACTTTATTAAAAGGACATCCGTTATCCGTCCATTCAACAAGTTTGTCGAGCCGTTCTTCAACAACGACATGACGAAGTTTGGCATTTGCGGGCATCATTACATATTTCTGGGGATTTTTTTCGTAGTCTTTTAATGCGATTTCCTGACGGGGAGATGTTTCTACAATACTCTGGGAATGGGAAACTCTTGTTGAAAGTCTGAGAATAAACGGTGTGTCATATTTCTCGGACATTTCGTAAGCTATTTTCACAAAATTAAGACATTCACCGCTGTCACTGGGTTCTATCATGGGAAGTTTTGCCGCAGCGGCATAGTGGCGTGAATCCTGTTCGTTTTGAGAAGAATGCATACCCGGGTCGTCTGCAACAGCGATTATCATACCGCCGTTTATTCCGGTATACGAGGTTATAAATAACGGGTCAGCGGCAACATTAAGTCCAACATGTTTCATAGCACAAAATGTTCTTCCGCCAGCGATAGCACCGCCTAAAGCAACCTCAAGAGCAACTTTTTCGTTAGGTGCCCATTCTGCATAAATTTCGTCATATTTTGCGGCAAATTCAGTTATTTCTGTACTTGGAGTACCGGGGTAACTTGAAACAAGAACGCATCCTGATTCGTATAAGCCCTGTGCGACAGCCTGATTGCCGAGCATTATTGTTTTAGCCATATCAAAAATCCTTTTTTCTTTATTTTACTTTATATTGTTTTTTTATCTCTCATATCCACAATGCGTTTTGCTTTACCTGCTGTACGCTCTATGGATTTAGGTTGCAAGAGTGTGATTTTTACATCAATTCCGAGAACAGTCTTGATTTTATTGTAAATGGTTTTTTCAAGATTTTCGAGTTCCGAATATTTTTCAAGAAGGGAAGAATCAGTAAGTTCAACTCTGACTTCAATACTGTCCATATAATTTTTGGTGGTAATTACAAGTTGATAGTTGGGACTTATATGCGGCATTTTAACCAGAATGCTTTCAATCTGCGACGGGAATACATTAACACCTTTGATTTTCAGCATATCGTCAGCACGGGCGGTAACTTTTTTCATTCTGACATGAGTACGACCGCACTTGCAGGGCTCGTAATCAAGGGATGAAATGTCTTTTGTCCGGTATCTCAGCAGAGGGAACGCTTCTTTTGAAAGAGTTGTGAATACCAATTCACCTTCCTGAGAAGGGTCGTCAAGCACATCAAGGGTTTTTGATGAAATAATTTCGGGAATATAATGGTCTTCCGCAATGTGAAGTCCGCAACGATAGATACATTCACCTGAAACACCCGGACCTGTAAGTTCACTCATTCCGTAGTTGTCTGTAACGAAAAGTCCCCAGGTTTCCTCTAATTTATCACGCATTTCTTCAGTACATCCTTCGGAGCCGAAAAGTCCCAGACGGAGTTTGAAGTTGTCTTTTGTTTTTCCCATTTCCTTGGCAACTTCAGCCATATACAGTGAATATGACGGAGTTGATATAAGAGTTGTAGTACCTAAATCTTCCATGAGCATTATCTGTTTTTCAGTGTTGCCGCTGGAAGCGGGGATAACGGTTGCACCTATACGCTCCAGACCATAATGGAGACCTAAAGCACCTGTAAACAAACCGTAACCAAATGATACTTGCGCAACATCGTCTTGTGTTGCTCCTGCCGACACCACTATTCTTGAAACAAGGTCTGTCCAGAGGTTTACATCATTTGCTGTATAGCCTACAACAGTAGGTTTGCCTGTTGTACCGGAAGATGCATGAATTCTGACAACTTTGTTACGGGGAACCGCAAACAAACCATAAGGATAGTTATCGCGTATGTCTTCTTTGGTAGTGTATGGTATGTATTTAATATCGGACAGTTCTTTAATTTTATCCGCAGTTACCTTGGCATCATCAAGTTTTTTCTTATAAAAAGGGACATTGTTGTAGCAGTAGTCAACCAACTTTTTGAGTTTTGCTAACTGTATTGCTTCGATGTCGGCTCTTTTCATTGTTTCAATGTCTTTTTGCCAGTAGTTTACAATCATTTTGAACCTCTCAAAGTATTATAATATTCCATATTAATACATTATAACATGATTTCCGATGCAAGTCAACATAAAAATCTCAAATAATATGTTGCCGGAAATACAGGTGTTATGTTGTATGTTTTTAAAAAAGCAGGATTACATTCAGATATGTATTTCCTGCGTAATGTTTTGTTTGGCAGGTAATAAAAAAACACCGCCGTAATCAAAGAGTTTTTCTTTTGATAAAGTGATTACTTCAACATTCCGATGATGGGCAAAAGCAGCAATTTCATTATAGTCAGGGTGTTTTGAAATATCACCGAAAAAGAAAAGTTTATTACCAAGAAGAGCGGAAGCACCCCCTATAAACCCATAGTCATAGCAGTCTATCTCTATATGCCCGGGTTGTATCAGCAGTGCGTCGAGACCGCATTTGTCTGCCGCTTTTTTTAATGAAATATCCGAGGTGATAAATGAATATTCGTTGACTTTGCAGGCTGAACAGGCGGCATATCCCTGTTTTATATCGACAATTTTCGCTGAAACATTTTGAATGATTAAAGGAGAAATGTATTTTTCACGGCAAAAGAGAAAATCTTCAAAAAGAGCAGCATTGAACCTTATGTCAAAAGGATAATTATTTAATTCTTTTTTTTCAAAATTATCGGTCAATATACGACAGTCTATTTCAGGGAGAGATAGTTTGTCATAGGTGGTTTTTTCGCAAATGACAGTTCCTTTTTTGTTGTTGAAAAATAACATATCGGGGTGCGATGCTACAGGGTAGGGAATGTGCTGACAATCCGAAATTGCAATCACATTGATTCCATGTTCTGATAAGGAATTTATTATTTCAGGACTGATGCGGTTTGAACATATAGCAAATAGTGACATTTGTAACACATCTTTCATTTTTGTTACATCGTAATGTATGGTGAATTAATACGGTTTAAGGTGTAATATTAAAGTCACTGGAGGTGTTTTAATGACACTTATAAGATGTGACAGTGACTGCATTTACCAAAAAGACGGATATTGTGCCAATGATACGCAAAATGAAAATACTGACGGTTTAAATTTCAGTTTGAATAACGGGTGTATATACTACAGAAAAAATATCCAAAACAAGACTATCTGTCTTGAGAAACAAAAAGGTCAACCGCTTCAAAAATACTTTTGATTCCAATTATGTTTACACCGTCGGGTGATTTTATGTTGGATGAATTTCTTTTTGGAATAATAATAACTTTGAATCCGAGCCGAGCCGCTTCGTTTATCCTTTTTTGAAGAAAACTTACAGAGCGTATTTCCCCTGCAAGACCTATTTCGCCAATGGCAATGACATCATCGGCAATAGGTACATTTTTATATCCTGAAACCAGGCTCAGCATAATGGCAGCATCACAGGCAGGGTCATCTATTTTTAGTCCGCCTACGATGTTAAGATATATATCCTGGGTTGAAAAATGATAGCCCAGTCTTTTTTCAAGAACTGCCAGAATGAGAGACATTCTGTTAAAATCAACACCTTGTGAAAGGCGTTTTGGAGAAGGAAAAACTGATTTTGTAACCAAAGCCTGAATTTCCGCAATTATAGGACGGGTACCTTCTAAAATACAAACGGTACAGTTGCCCGATACATTTTTAGGGCGACCATCAAGAAGAGATTTGCTTGGATCCATCACTTCACACAAACCGTTTTCGTTCATTTCAAACACACCGATTTCGTTCGTGGAACCAAAACGATTTTTTATTGTACGCAGAATTCTGAATGATGTTGTCCGTTCACCCTCAAAATAGACAACTACATCCACCATATGTTCCAGAACTTTCGGACCCGCAATAGCACCGTCTTTGTTGACATGACCTACTATAAGTGTTGCCATATCGGTACTTTTCGTCTTTTCAATAATTGCAAGAGCAACTTGTTTTGTTTGAGTTATACTTCCCGGGGGAGATGATATATCTGCATCATAGGCAGTTTGTATTGAGTCAAGTATAAGTATATCCGGTTTTACTTTGTCAACTTCGCTCAGAATGTTTTCAATGTTGGTTTCGCACATTACAAAAAGATTCTCACTGTCTACAGAAAGACGAATGGCACGCATTTTTATTTGAGAAACTGATTCTTCTCCCGATACATATAATATTTTTTTCTCAATATTACGGCATATTTGCAAAAGCAGTGTTGATTTTCCTATTCCGGGTTCACCGCTGATAAGAGAAACCGAGCCTTTTACAATTCCGCCACCCAGAGTTCTGTCAAATTCAGAAATTCCTGTTTTATACCGTGTTTCTTTTTCGGATAATTCAATATTTGACATTTTGATGCTTTCAGCAGATTTTATTATTCCGGCAGAAAAATTTGTCTTTTTGGCGGAAGAGGATTTTGTTATTCTTGATTCTTCAATAAGGCTGCTCCACGCACCGCAAGCCTGACACTTTCCATACCATTTGGAGTGTTCGTTTCCGCATTCGGAACAAACGAATATTGTCTTTTGAATGTTGTTTGCCATTTTTTGTAATTCCTTTTATTCATCAGTTTTAAAAAAGTCAGCAATTCCCATTGCAATTCCGAAAGCCAACTTTTTCTGGTAATCTTTTGCAGAAAGCAGTGCTGCTTCGTTTCTGTTCGAGATAAATCCACACTCTACAAGGATTGCGGGTGACTCCAGTCTGTCAAGAACAAAAATAGAGGAGGTTGCTTTTTTTATTTCACGATTGTTCTGAGGTTGTATAAGAGTACGGATTACCCGCTGTACTTTTAGAGCAAGTACCTTGGAAGAGGGGTTGTTCTTCGAGTAAAATGTTTGTGCACCGCTATATTTTTCTGCCGGGAATTTATTCATGTGAATACTTAAAAATATAGGGTTTTCAAATTCTCTTGTAAATTTCACACGGTATAAAAGGTCATTGCGTTTAATAAATTTTCCATCACTTCCCAAGGAAACATCTGATGTTCGTGTGTATTTAACATCAAAGCCTATAACAGACAAAATTTCGCCAACCATTTTTGACATTACAAGCGTTAAGTCCTTTTCTATAATCCCGTTAACACCCGAAGCACCATTGTCTTCTCCGCCGTGTCCGGCATCAATAACTATAACTTGCTTTTTAATAAGAGGGGTCTTTTCGGAGTAAACCTGGTTGTATTGGGGGAACATAGCAATACCTGAAGTTATGTATCCGACTCTGGATATTATAAAAAACAGAATAATAAACGCAATGGTAAATACAATAAATTTTAAAATAAATCTGTTTGAAATTTTTTTATTGTCCACATAAATCACCCTTAAAAACTTATGCGGACAAAGTCGGTTATATGTACTATTTCTTCTTTTCCGGCAATATGCGAATGTTCTTATAGCCCATATAATATGCAACACTGCCTAAAATAATTGCAGGTAAGAGTGCAATTATATAAAAAACAAAGTGATAGTCAAAAAGATTTGCAAGTCCGTGATACATACCTTGAAAAGCAAACATAAGTATCATTTTTGATACGGCGTAGGTAATATTTGCAAAATTGCTTAAACAAGTCATTTCTTCGGTAATAACAGAAAAGATTAATGTAAAAAGAATAGTCGGAACAGATGCTGCAACGGAATATATTACGCCTTTGAATTTGCCGTTTTTGTCATTGTGCTTTTCGGATATAACATTTCTTGCGCCTTTTTCCCACATAACCTGGTAAATGAGATAAAAGTATAAAAACAAAGCAACGCAGGAGGCGGCAGCACCTGCAGTATTGTTTACCATTATTGTTGACATTGTCAGCATAATTCCGAAAATGGACATTGCAAATTGATTGAGTAAAAGTCTTACAATAATCGGAGTAGAAGAATACATGGTTATGACAATTCCTTTCTCTGTGTGATAATATAATACATTCAAATATATTATAAAACTAAATTGATATAATTTCAACACTAAAAAGTGAAATTTTATGTAATAATATTTACAAACCACAAAATATCGTATATAATATACTTGATATGGCGGAGGTGATACATATTAAGACAAGTTCTCAGTGCATAGATAATTATATTTCTTATGCATTAAATGTTCAGGGACGCTCCAAACTCACATGTGAAAAATACAGAAATGATTTGGAAAACTTTTTTATTTTCCTTTTGAAAAAGAAAAAGGGATTGCAGGATGACAGCGAGGTTGATTTAAACTGGGCGGATACAGAGTTTGTTAAATCCATTCGTTCTTCCGATATTTATGATTATTTGCTTCACGATGCAGTGGAAAAGGAAAATATGCCTGCCACTCGGGCGAGGCATCTTTCGTCAATAAAAAGTTTCTTTAAGTTTCTGACAAATAAAGAAAAAATTATAGAAGATAACCCTGCCCGTAATATAGATGCACCAAATGTTAAAAACAAACTGCCAAAGTATCTTTCGTTGGATGAAAGTATCCTGCTTCTTGATACCATCCGTAACTCACAGGAAAAATATAAAGTTCGTGATTACGCGATAATTACACTTTTTCTGAATTGCGGTATGAGACTTTCGGAACTTGTAAATATCAATTTCGCTGATATTGAAAGTGATAAATCCAAACTCAAGGTGACAGGAAAGGGTTCTAAGGAAAGGATTGTTTATCTGAATGACGCATGTCGCAGTGCACTTGATGAATATCTTAAAATCCGCCTTACCGAACCCTCCAAAGATAAAAATGCACTATTTGTCAGTCGTAACAGCCGCCGCGTAAGCAACAGTACGGTTCAGAAAATGCTTGAAAAATATTTTAAACTGTCCGGACTGTCTCAAAGAGGCTATTCGGTTCATAAACTTCGTCATACGGCGGCAACACTTATGTATTCAACCGGAAAAGTTGATATCCGTGTACTGAAAGATATTTTAGGGCATGAGCAACTTAACACCACCCAAATATACACTCATATCAGTGATAAAAATATGCAGGATGCCGTGAACAGCAATCCGCTTTCAAATATAAAAAAATAACGAAAAATGTGCGGAACTTATTAAAAGGTCCGCACATTTGTTTGATTTTATTTTGTAATCGAAAATCGCAGAAATAATATTTGCAGGAGGCTATTTTATACATTGAAACGGAACAGAACAACATCTCCGTCTTTCATTAAATATTCTTTTCCCTCGCTTCTTACGAGCCCTTTTTCCTTTGCCGCCGCCATACTTCCGCACGAAATAAGGTCGTCATATGCAATAACCTCCGCACGAATAAATCCGCGCTCAATGTCCGAATGTATTTTTCCTGCTGCCTGTGGTGCTTTTGTTCCGTTTGTAATTGTCCAGGCACGGACTTCGGGTTGACCGGCTGTGAGGAAACTTATAAGTCCCAGCAGACTGTAACTTTCCTTTATAAGACGATTCAGACCGGATTCCTTAAGACCAAGGTCGGAAAGAAACATTTGTTTTTCGTCATCTTCCAGTTCGCTGAGTTCAGCCTCAATTCCCGCACAAATGGGTATTACTCCCGAGCCTTCCTCACGCGCATGGTTTACAACATCGGCGTAGTATTTATTTACTTCTTCAAGATTATCTATGTTGGGAATATCATCTTCGTTTATGTTTGCAGCATAAATTACAGGTTTGCTGCTGAGAAGAGGAACTGTGTCAAGAATTTCTTTTTCGTCTTGGGTAAGTTCAAGTGTCCGCGCAGAAAGACCATTGTCCAGTGCTTCTTTAACGCGCTCAAGAAGTTTTATTTCAGGTTCTATTGTTTTGTCGCCTTTAAGAACTTTGCGGTCTTTGTCAAGACGGCGTTCTATTATTTCCATATCGGATAAAATAAGTTCAAGATTAATAATATCCAGGTCACGCTTTGCGTCAATAGAACCGTCCACATGGATAATGTTGCCGTTTTCAAAACAACGGACAACATGTATTATTGCATCAACCTCGCGAATATGGGAAAGGAACTTGTTTCCCAGACCTTCTCCCTGCGAAGCACCCTTTACCAGACCTGCAATATCAACAAATTCAATAATAGCAGGTGTGATTTTTTCAGGCGAATACATCTCTGCAAGTTTATCAAGGCGTTCATCAGGGACACAAACAACTCCGACATTAGGGTCAATAGTACAAAAAGGATAGTTTGCACTTTCTGCACCTGCACCTGTAATAGCATTAAAAAGGGTACTTTTTCCGACATTGGGAAGACCTACTATACCTAATTTCATTTTATCTCATTCTCCTTTAAAAATTCCCCATATATCAAGGCTTTTCGGTGTTTAAACAGTCGTTGCTACACCATTACTACATCATTTTTTCAAAAAGGGTATTATATTCTTTAAACATACATTTTTGTCATTATATCACATTTTGGATTTAAAATCAACGGTTTTTTATGAATTTGCTTTAACTCATTGTTTTATATATTATTTGTAAATAATATTGACATACTCCTGTGTGATGTGTATAATAAAATTGACAATCACCCATACCATGGGTGAAAAGTGTGCCTGCAGGATTTCAGAAGTGCCTGATGTTATCCGGTCAATTCTTTTACATCATATGCAAATTTTTTATGGAGAAAGAGTAAAATGCTTGGTAAATTATTTAAAAGTATATTGGAACAGGACACATCGCCCATTGTCGTCTGCGATTTAAACGATATTATTGTATATATGAATCCAACTGCCAAAAGAATATATCACAAGGACTTGACAGGCAGCAACTTAAAAGACTGCCATAATGAAAAATCAAATGAAATGATAGATAAGGTTGTATCGTGGTTTAAAGAGAGCCGCGACCATAACAGTGTATTTACATTCTATAGCCGGAAAGAAAACAAAGATGTGTATATGGTTGCCCTTCGTGACAATTACGGAACATTAATCGGCTATTACGAAAAACACGAATACAGAAACAGAGAAGCGGCAGGATTTTATGAGCCGGTAAGGTAAATTAGAATTTAGCGGAGATATATTATTATGACTTCAAAGTTATTTGTTCAGGCAATAACGAAATTTCTGGCCGGAGTTGTATCGGTAGGTTTATTAATTTTTTTACCCGCAGGTACATTTTTCTATTTTAACGGGTGGCTTCTCATGGGGATTTTGTTTGTTCCGATGTTTTTTGCAGGGATTGTAATGATGTTTAAGAATCCCGACTTGTTAAAAAAGCGACTGAATGCCGGAGAAAAACAAAAAGAACAGACTCTTGTGGTGAAACTCAGCGGTCTAATGTTTTTTTCGGGATTTATTGTTGCGGGATTGGATTTTCGTTTTAATTGGTACACCTTGCCAAAGTGTTTTGTGGTTTTTGCTACGGTGGTATTTCTTGTTTCATATATTCTTTACGCAGAAGTGTTAAGGGAAAATACATATCTTAGTCGCACAGTTGAAATACAGGAAAATCAGAAAGTGATAGATGTCGGATTATACAGCATTGTCAGACACCCGATGTATAGCATTACAGTGCTTTTGTTTCTGTCGGTGCCGATAGTGTTGGGTTCTGTATATTCATTCCTTATTTTTCTTTCCTATCCCATTATTATCGCAAAAAGAATTAAAGGTGAAGAAAAATTACTTGAAAAAGAACTTGTCGGTTATCGTGAATATATGAAAAAAGTAAGATACCGACTGATACCGTTTCTATGGTGAAATTTTGATATATTCCAATCGCTGATAAATGGAGGATGAAACATTTTTCAAACATTGGCGAACGGTGAGGTGAGCATAATGGTAGAAATTACAAAATGGATGGAAGAATTTTTAAGTGCCTTGGATAATCAATTCGGCAATCGCCTGTGGTTTGTGGGTTTGCAAGGCAGTTACGCCCGTGGCGAAGCGACTGAAAAGAGCGATATTGACACAGTAGTTATACTTGATGAATTGACCGTTTTTGATATTGGGGCATATAACAAGATGTTGGATGGACTTCCTCACAGAGATTTGATTTGTGGTTTCCTTTCGGGCAAAAGCGAAATTTTAAATTGGGAACCGTCTGACCTTTTTCAGTTTTATTATGATACCAAACCGATAAAAGGTAGCCTTGACGAACTTTTGCCGATGATAGATGATGAAGCAGTCAAAAGGGCAATTAAAATTGGCGTATGCAACATCTATCATTGTTGCGTTCATAATATGCTTTATGAAAAGAGCAACGAAATTTTACAGGGTTTATATAAAACCGCATCTTTTGTAGTACAGGCAATAACATATATGAAAACAGGTAAATACTTTACCCGTCAAAAAGATTTGCAGGAATTTGTTTTGCCTGATGAAAAAGTTATTATAGACACATTTTTCAAACTTAAAAACGGTGAAAAAGTTGATTTTGATGTGATGTCTGAGAAGTTGCTTAAATGGGTGAAGAAACGGATTTGTTAGAATAAAAAAAGAATAGATGTTATTGAACGGCAATTTTTTATGTATTGGTGCGGATAAAATCAAAGACCTTGCGTAATGTTAAAACGGCATCTGAATGCACATACGATTGCACTATAGAAAGGCGAGAACACGATATGAATAAAATTTTATGTATTACACTGTCTGCAATCTGCATCCTGTTAAGTTCATGCGGAAATGAAAGCAGTATTGGGGTTATCGGCGGAGCGGATGGACCGACATCCATAATTGTTACAGAAAAAGGAGAAAAAGCAATGTATGAGCAAATAACGCCCGGGGAGGCAAAAAATATAATGGATTCCGGAGAAGAATACATTGTTTTGGATACAAGAGAGCAGGATGAATTTGATTCCGGTCACATACCAGGCGCAATACTAATTCCGTACACCGAAATCGACAAAAAGGCAGAACAAATGATACCGGACAAAAATGCACAGATTCTTGTGTATTGCAGGTCCGGCAGACGAAGCAAAATTGCATCTGAAAGCCTTGTTAAACTGGGATACACAGATGTGAAAGAGTTTGGCGGTATTATTGACTGGCCGTATGAAGTGGAAAAATAAGATGTTTTGTTATAAAACTGTCAGATTAAGCATATAAACTGATTATAGATGAGTTGTAAGATTTAAATTAAATGCCGGAAATTTTAAAATTATACCTTTTACATTGTATGAAATATGTGCTATAATTAAAATATAAATTGAAGAAAAAGGATGGTTTCCAAATGAAAACAGTTGTACTTGACGGATACGGCGTCAATCCCGGAGACTTGAGTTGGCAGTGGCTTTCCGGGTCGGGAGAATATGAAGTGTATGAAAGAACAGGCGAGAAAGATGTTTATGAGCGTACAAAGGACGCCGACGCAGTTATAATAAATAAAATAGTTTTTGATAAACCGCTTATTGACCGGTTGCCCAAATTAAAATATATAGGAATTACCGCAACAGGATATAATGTTGTAGACACCGAATATGCCTATAAAAAGGGGATAATTGTAACAAATGTTCCTGCATACAGTACCGAGTCTGTTGCACAGCATACTTTTACACTGATGCTTGAGTTGATGAATCGTGCATCTGTTCACAATGAAAGCGTAAAGAACGGCAAATGGTCATCCAATGCGGATTTTTGTTATTGGCTTTCTCCACAGATTGAACTTTGCGGCAAAACTCTGGGGTTAATCGGAAGCGGAAAAATCGGAACAAGAGTCGCCGAAATTGCAAAGGCATTCGGAATGAATGTTATAATGACAGGAAGCACAATGAAAGAAGGCCGTGTATCTCTTGATAAAGTTTTGTCGCAAAGCAATATAATTTCTCTTCATTGCCCCATGAATAAAGATACGGACAAAATAATAAACAAAGAAAACATTTCCAAAATGCGTGACGGTGTGTATATAATAAACACATCACGCGGAGGACTTATCGACGAAAAGGCAGTAAGCGATGCTTTGATACATGGCAAAATAAAAGGGTTTGCGGCAGATGTTTTATCTTGCGAACCTCCGAAATCTGATAATCCGCTTTTGGCTGCACCAAACACTCTCATAACACCTCATCTTGCCTGGGCGACTTTTGAGGCTCGTACAAGACTTATGAAAGTTGTAAAGGAAAATCTGGAAAACTTCTTAAAAGGCAATATCCAAAACCAGGTTATATAAAAGAACGGCAGTTGCACTTGAGCAACTGCCGTATACTTTTGTAATTATTTACTTAATTCTCTTTCCAGCCATTTTGAACCGATTTCCAGGGCTTCCGAAAGTGTTGCACGGTCAGTCTGTTTTAAAAGCCGTTCGGTAGGTGAAAGGGAAGCGTCTGTACTCATAACCTGAACAAGAATTTTGTCCGACAACTCATGTCCTTCAAAATCTCTTGTCATAAAAGCCGTAAGAATAAGTACTGCCTTGTCCGTGGGATAACCGTAGCAAATAACATTGTTGTTTCTTACAAGCGGTTTATTCTTATACATTACGCAAGTGTTTTCGGGCATCAATATCTTCCTCTCATTTTATGTTCAAATAATTCTTAACCAAAACCTTCATAAGTTCTTCACGGTCAAATTTTCTGATAAGACCGCGGGCATTATTGTGATTGGTTATATAGGTTGGGTCTTCAGACATGATGTAACCAACCAACTGATTGATGGGGTTGTACCCTTTTTCAAGCAAAGCATTATAAACGCTTGTAATGATTTCGTGAATTTCGTCTTCACGAGTCTTTTTTATGTCAAAAGTAATGGTTTGTTTCTTGTTTTCGCTCATGTTTTAACCCTCCTATGCAAATTACTATACTGTAATATTATACCGCAAAAAATTATTTTATGCAATAGCAACAACAATTTTTTTATTAAAAAAACAATTAATCTTTACAATTCGTACTTAAATTGTTTTATTTATTGATACATTTTTCAAGTCAAAAGGATGTTTTTGAAAATATTATATCTTGAAAAATCCTCTGGATATTCAATGAAGTATTCCTTGAATGATTTAATAATGCTTTTATCAACAGGGGAGGCAGGATTAAAATTTCTACCGTAAACTTCGTTCATCGCGTCGGACAAACGACTTTTGTATGTTGAGATTTTCTGTGTTTCAAAAGATGATAAAAGCAGGGCAAATTCTCCTTTTGTCATAATCTTATCAAGATAAAGACAGTTGTCAGAAAAAACAACAGGTCTTGTTTTTGAAAGGACACACAATTTTTCATACAGCGGATGCTCGGGTGATATATCCGAAAATTGAGAAATATCCATAAGTTTATCAACGCCTGTAACGGTATAGCCGTAATCACTCAGGAGTTTAAGCTGCTTTTCCAGAGCAAAGGCAACAGGCGTCCGCTTAGCCATGTTATAGCCGTCTTTCTGGAAAATAATTTTGCCGCAGAAAGCATTGGGATTTTGTTCCAGAGCCGCTTTCATTGGATTAACCATATCCTCAATTTCTTGTTCTATACTGCCCAGCGGCAGCCATCCTCCGCCGTCAAAACTTGCCCCCAGGTAGTTCATTCCAAGAACCGAATACACATCATACGATGAAAAACCATTTTTTATTTTGTCCACATAATGAGGCGGTCTTCCCAGGGAAATTCTGTAATTATATTTTTCTGCAATATAATCGTTAAGTTTTTTTGTGTCCTCAACAACCTGATTTACACAATCAAAATGTTCTCTGTTTCCGTAAACAAATGGTTTTTTTCCATATATTATGTGTCTGTAACCGTGGTTGGAAAGAGTATGGCCGTCTTCAATCATACGGCGTATATATTTTTCTCCGTTGATTGCACCGCCCATGTTGTCAAGATGAATGTCCGGATAATGGTCGAACTTTATTCCGCCCCATGATGCAGAGCCGAGTTTGCCGGCTTGGTCGGGATAGTTGTCTTTTGTTGTTCCGATAATGTCAAAAGTTCCCTTGGCAGAGTATTTGTCGAGAGTGTCAAGCAAAATCTCCGTAAGAGCCTTTCCCGAAAAACTGTCGGGAGAGGCAGGCAGCAACATCGGACCGTCGTCAAAGGTCATTGCACAGACTTTAAGGTCTGTTTTGACATAATTTACCCTGCGTGAAAAAGTGATAAAAGGGCGGGAGGGGCGGAGAATTTTTTTAATTTTCTTTCCTATTCTGACAATTGAGGACATTTTAGTATTTCCTTCCGAAAATCTTATCTGTTATATCTTTTACTGAAAAAATGGGATATTTGATATATGATTTAAGTTTGTAAATCACAGTAGAGTTTGTTTTTCGTGCCTTTATAAGATTGCTTTTAACTATTGAAGTTCTGTTGCAATGATGACCGTGTATTTCAACTTTACCGTCAATAACAGCCTTTTTTATATCATTAAGTGAACGGGACTCACATTCAACTGTGCAATAGGCATTGCCGATTTCTTCTGTAAGGTGAGCATCGCTGCCCGCGGTGACTGTCCTGACCTTCAACCTTTCGGCGTGTGCCCCGGCAATAATGTTTGCACATGAATATTTGTACGGGGCTCTTGAATTGTAAATTTCCATTCCGTCAATAAGAGGCAATATACTCTCTGTTTGTTTTAAAACCGAATCAATACCTTTTTTCAGGTTCTGAAACGGATGAGCCAGTATACATATACCGTTGCATCGCTTTGTCTCGGCAACTATCTCATTAAGTTCCGCACATAAATTTTCTTTCAGATTGATTTGCGGTTCTTTTTCAAGAAACAAAGAAATTATGTGATTTGTGCCGGTTGTAAATTCAACTGCGGGTATAATAATGAAATCGTCATTGTCGTTTTCAAGAATATCTTTTATATCAGTACATGCATGGTCGCAGATACACACTCCGTCAAGACCTTTCTGTCTGGCGGTTTCAATTATCTGCTGAACGGACATTGTGCTGTCAAATGATTTTTGCGAGTGTATATGAAAATCGATTTTTAATTTCATAAAAACCTCTGAAAAAACAAATTTCTTAAATAAACAAAAAAGGGAACAGGGTCATCAAAAGAGAATAATGCTTCTTTTACAAAGGGATTGAAAAAGTCCGAAATACCACGGAAAAATTGTGAAAAATGTCCGCATAATAAGTGTTTAAAAACCGAAAGTGAGTCATTGACCACAAAATGCATTTTTACATTGCTTTTATAAAAATTATCTTCGCATTCCATACCTGAAATGCAATTTACCCAGTTTTTCGTGAAATTGCTCTTTGATTTTTCCGTCAACGGAAAACTGCCCCATACACGGGGATTGATTTCCAGCAGTTTGCCCCCTTTGTATTCCACCATTGCAATACCGCGGAAATTTATTTCCTTAAGCAGTAAAATGGACTTTTCCACAAGTTCCGGCTCATATATTGTTTTACAGCAGGTCGACGGGCCTCCTGCAATGGGATATTCTCTTATCCTCTTGTGACAGATGTATCCGACTGCTTCGGAGTTGCGGTCCATTATAACGCATACTCCCACACTTGCGCCCTCTACATATTCCTGAACAATAGGTGAGGAGTCGTAACGGCTCATTTCCGTAATCGCTTTATGATACTGCCGGGCATTATTTGCTTTTATATAACGCTCTTCGGCGTGAAGTCCGAATTTCTCACCGCAGAAAGGCTTTACTATAACCGGATAACTGTCAGGCTGGGCAACATAATCCTTTGGAGTGGGAATATCCAAATCCCGCGCAACACGCATCACCGCTTTTTTGTCATTGGACTTTTCAAGAACATCGGGAGACGAAACAATAAAAGAACAATATTTTGAAAATTCCTCTTGCTCTCTGCTTAAAAGTTCAACCGTTTTTGCCCCCACAGGAAGAACAACAGGAAAATCCGACTCTTTTATAAGTTCCAGTAAATCATTTTTGTAGTTGTCCTCACGCAAAAAAACTGCCCTTTTTATATACTTTGACTTAAAGGAAAGGGGCGTTTTTTTATAATCGTCTGTCTGACACACGATTATATTGTATTTTTCTCCGGCAAGAGAATGTATTATCGCAAGGGAAGTGCGGTATTTTGCATCGGTAATAATAATATTTTTCATAACACCATCTTATACGGATATTTATTGTTAATCTGAAATGTATCTCCAATCACGCCGTCTTGTAATTTGTTGATTTTACTTTCTGAATTCATTATAACATAAAATAAAATAAATGTCAATCAAAGCAAATTTTGAGAGTTTTTTAAATCATATGATATAATAAATTGACCAAATGAGATTTTTGTTCGTGTATAAAGTGAAGGAGGGTTAAAATGCAAAACTCATCAACAGACAATTTGGGAAATATTGAGTCAATTGTGCTTAGTATGAAATCGTGCTTTGCACGATGAAATTAAATCCGTTTTTAATCCGTCGAAGACGATTTCATCACAAAGTGATTTCATCCGCAAAGCGGATTTATTCCATCGCAAGACGGATTAAACTGAAAAAAGCCAAGTCATTCTGACTTGGTTTTTTCTATGGAGGCGAGGCATACAATATCACTTTCAAGTAAATAACTATATACTTGTCCTTGGCATCTCGGATACGTCATCCGAAATGGCGACGAAAACCATAACTGCATTTTATCATATTTTTGCTGATTTCGAGTGAAGCACAACTTACACTCACGGTTACCTGTATTGAAACTGATGACTGCCACCCTCACACGCCATTGCAATTTCAATGCAGAAACTTTAAATGATGAGTTGACACTTTGTGCCAATGGTGGTATAATAAAAATATAGTATCAAATAAAGTTGGAGTAATACATATGAGAGATACAGAACAGAAAGCCGCAGCAAAGCGGTTTGTAGAATACTGGTCGGGTAAAGGATATGAAAAAGGAGAGAGCCAACCTTTTTGGCTTGAACTTTTGGAGAGTGTATTCGGCGTGGAGAATCCTGCTCACTACATAAAATTTGAAGAACAGGTACATCTTGACCATACGAGTTTTATAGATGGTTTCATTCCGACAACACACGTTCTTATAGAGCAAAAGGGTGCAGGAAAAGACTTGAGAAAAGCAATTAAGCAGTCGGACGGAAGTTTGCTTACACCTTTTCAGCAGGCTCAACGTTACTCTGCGGTGCTCCCGTATTCACAGCGTCCTCGTTGGATTGTTACCTGCAACTTTGAAGAATTCTTGATTTATGATATGGAGAAGCCTACGGGTGAGCCTGAAAGCATTCTGCTCAAGGATTTAACAAAAGAGTATTATCGTTTGCAGTTCCTCGTTGATGCAGACGACGAGAATATCAAAAAGGAAATGGAGATTTCCATTCAAGCGGGTAATATCGTAGGTGTACTATACGATGAACTCTTGAAACAGTATATCAATCCAGATAACGAGAGTTCTCTCAAGAGCCTTAATATGTTGTGCGTTCGTTTAGTATTCTGTTTGTATGCAGAGGATGCGGGTATATTCGGTGGACACACTAAATTTCATAATTATTTGAAGTCGGTGTCGGCGAAGGATGCACGTAGAGCACTTATAGATTTATTCAAAGTGCTCGATACAAAACCCGAAGAGCGTGACCCATATATGGATGCAGCACTTCTTGACTTTCCGTATGTAAACGGCGGCTTGTTTGCAGATGAGAACATAGAGATACCACAACTTAATGATAGAATTCTTGATTTGTTGCTTGAAAAAGCAAGCGAAGATTTTGACTGGAGTGGTATCAGCCCCACAATCTTCGGTGCGGTGTTTGAAAGTACCTTGAATCCCGAAACAAGACGTAGCGGTGGTATGCACTATACCTCTATTGAGAACATACACAAAGTTATAGACCCATTGTTTTTGGACGAACTGCGTGAGGAGTTCGACAACATCCGTGAAATAAAAGTAGGTAAAATTCGTGAGAACAAATTAAATGTTTTCAGGGAAAAACTTGCGGGTTTGAAATTTTTAGACCCTGCGTGTGGAAGCGGTAACTTCTTGACGGAAACATATATGTCGCTCCGACGGCTTGAGAATGAGACTATATTTGAACTCACAGGCGGTCAGATGCAGTTCGATATCGGAAACATTATAAAGGTTTCTATCGGTCAGTTCTACGGTATAGAAATCAATGACTTTGCGGTAACAGTTGCGAAGACGGCGTTGTGGATAGCAGAAAGTCAGATGCTTAAAGAAACAGAAAGCATCATAAATATGAACTTGGATTTTCTTCCTCTTAAATCTTATGCAAACATTGTAGAGGGTAACGCTTTGCGTACAGACTGGGAATCAGTTGTACCGAAGAATGAACTCAATTATATTATGGGTAATCCGCCGTTTGTTGCAAATAGCGGAAGAACATCGTCAAGTGAATCACACTCCAAAAGAATGTTGTCTTATGGTCAGTCTGATGACAGATTGAATTTGTTTGGAAAAGACGGTGGAGTGTTGGATTATGTTGCTTGCTGGTATAAGAAATCTGCAGACCTGATGAAAGGAACACAAATCAAGGCTGCGTTTGTATCTACCGACTCTATAACACAAGGTCAGCAGGTTGAACCATTGTGGAAAAACTTATTAGATGACGGATTGATTATTAATTTTGCCCATACTTCATTCAAGTGGTCAAATGAAACAAATGAAAAGAGTGCTACTGTTTATGTGGTAATTATAGGAATTTCTTATGTAAAAACAAAGCGGTATCTCTTCAATGACAATCGTTTTAGAGAAGTTTCAAATATCAATGCGTATTTGATTGATGCCCCGAATGTTATAGTTAGTAGCAGAAGTAAGCCTTTGTGTAGTGTTCCAGGAATGATGAGTGGAGGCAAACCTGTAGAGGGCGGTCATTTGATTTTTTCTGATGAGGAAAAAGAGGCATTCGTAAAGAAAGAACCAAATTCTGAAAAATATTTCAAAAGATTTACGAGCGGTGAAACATTCATTTATAATACAATGAAGTGGTGTTTGTGGCTTTTGGATGCTTCTCCTAGGGATATAAATATGATGCCCGAAGTAAAAAAGCGAATTCAACTTGTTAGAGAATTTCGATTGGAGAGCAAAAAAGAAGCCACAAGAAAAGGTGCTGATTTCCCGCATAGATTTATGGAAATTAAGCAACCAGACAGCGATTATCTCATTATTCCGCTAACAACTTCTAAAAACCGAAAATATGTGCCTGTGGGGTATTTATCTAAGGATATAATAGCAAACAATGGTGCATCGTTTGTGCCTAATGCTTCGTTATATCATTTCGGAGTAATTACGTCAAATGTTCATATGGCTTGGATGAGAACTGTTTGTGGATATTTCGGACCCAGTTATAGGTATTCCAATAACATTGTCTACAACAACTTCCCCTGGCCGACACCGTCAGCCGAGCAGAAAGCAAAGATAGAAAAGACGGCGCAGGCTATACTTGATGCACGCGCCTTATATCCTGATTGTTCTCTTGCTGACTTGTATGACGAACTCACTATGCCTCCCGAACTGCGTCGTGCGCATCAGGAAAATGACAGGGCGGTAATGCAGGCGTACGGCTTCGACATCAAGACCACAACCGAGAGTTCGTGCGTGGCTGAACTTATGAAGATGTATCAGAAGTTGACAAAGGAATAGGAGATATTTATGTTAGAAAATGCTTTGGATGTTGCTGTAATACTTGCTGAGGTTGCTTTGCCTGAAATTGCTTTGCCGTTAAATGTGGCTGCTGTTGCGGTACAGACATATAGGGGTTATGCGGATAGAGTTCTATTATCCAAATTGTATAAAGTGCTTAATAATCAAGATAGTGATTTCGATGAATGGCTCAAACTATCAGAAAAGTTTTACAAGTCTGACAAGAACTATAAGAAAACTGTATGTAAGCTGGTTTATACAATAAATGCCATTAACGAGGAGGAATTGCTGGATATATACTCTAATCTTCTTCGTGCGTACAAACTTGGCTTGATATGTAAACAGAGGTTTTTTAAGTTGACCTGGGCACTATCTAATATATACTCTGAAGATTTATTTGAATTAAAGAATATATACAAAGAAAAAGATATGCCCGAAACCTGCGAACGTATTGCATTGAGAAATGTAAATTTGCTTGATTCTTATGTAAGAACAAAATATGGTACATCAATATCTATATATAATATGAATGAGTTCGGATTTGATATGCTGCGGTGTGGTATAGACTTTGAAAATGCTGATAAGTATAAACGCTCATAGAGTTAATCGCTAAACTAAGCATAAATTCTATGCCGTGGCTGTCTTATAAACATTTTCTGTTTGAAACCCCTGTCGGAAAAAGCAGGGGAGAACAGCACAAAAAAGCACACATCCCGAGGCTTGATTGCCAAGGGATGTGTGGTTTTGATTTTATCAATTACTTAGTATGAAATCGTGCTTTGCACGATGAAATTAAATCCGTTTTTAATCCGTCGAAGACGATTTCATCACAAAGTGATTTCATCCGCAAAGCGGATTTATTCCGTCGCAAGACGGATTTAACTGAAAAAAGCCAAGTCATTCTGACTTGGTTTTTTCTATGGAGCAGATGCGTCAGTATCCGAACTTTCACCCTCAACCAACGCAAGCAGCTCTTCCTCACAAACCTTCGTATCTCGGTTCGTGTAATTGTAGACGATAAGAAGCCTATCATCATACAAGAATATTTTATGCACAAATGTATTTATTAGTCGCTTTCGATACTCCACATCGGACAAATCGCCGTCCCGAAGCTGGTCAAGCAAGAAGATTATAACATCCCTTTCAAGTTTCGGTTTCTCGGCTTTTTCTTTTTGGATTTCAAACTCCAAATCCTCAACAGTCGCTTCGAGTTCCTCGAGGCGTTTTTTTGTTGTCTTGGTAACGACACCGCTCTCGATGGCAGACATTAAATTATTCAAAGCCTTTTGTGCTTCGGAGAGTTCCGCCTTCAGAGCATCGAGGATACCGTCCGACCTTTCGGAAGCCTGAATCTCCATCGCCTTGTCAGCGATGCGTTCCACGAGTTCATCGTTCCCGAGGATATTATAATAGATATTCTCGACAACCAAATTCTCGATGTAGTCCTTTTTTATATTTTTCTTATCACACGGCAGGGTGTGGTTTTTCTTCGCAGCACACTTATAATAATGATACACATCGCCGTACTTACCCGTCCCACTTTCACCAATCATCATCGATTTACAATGACCGCAGAACAACTTCGTGGTAAGAAGATAGTCCACCCGAGCCTTCTTCTTTGCCCCGGCTTTTTTGTTTTTGTTTAACATTTTCTGCACCTTCTCCCAAAGTTCATCGGACACGATGCGAGGGATAGCATCAGGAACAACTCGGTCTTGATAAATATAGATACCCTTGTACCGAGGATTTGAAAGAATACGAGGAAGGCTATTCTTATTGAAAGGCTGTCCTTTTTGAGTTTTAAGGCCCCTCGCATTCAGGTGTTCAATGATATCCTTTGCACACCAGCCGTCCGCATACAACTCAAAGATTTTAGCGACAAGCGGTGCTTTCTCTTCGTCAAGGACGATGTTCTTGTCAGCATCGGATTTATACCCAAGAGGAAGCGAACCAGTAACCTTACACTTCAATGCACTTTCACGCATTCCTCGCCTTATTTTCTGCGCCAGTTCCGCAGAGTAATATTCAGCCATACCCTCAAGCAAAGACTCGACAAGGATGCCTTCAGGCTCTTCAGAGATACTCTCCATGACGGAGATGACCTTCACACCGTTACGGCGTAGCCTTGCTTTATAGGTGGCAGAGTCGTAACGATTACGGCAGAAGCGGTCAAGTTTCCACACGAGGATAACATCGAACAACCCCTTCTCGCTGTCCTTTATCATTTTTTGAAACTGCGGACGATTGTCGGTCTTTGCAGACAAGGCACGGTCGATATATTCACCCACGACACGGATGCCGTTTGTGTTTGCATAGGACAGGCAATCTCGCATCTGCCCCTCAATACTCTGCTCGGTTTGGTTATGCGATGAAAACCGGGCATATATGACGGCTCTCATTCATTACACCTCCTAACTTTTTTAAGATTAGGTATTGTGCAATGCTGGAATTTGTGATATAATATCAATACAACATTGCACAATACATTTGTCTGTGTGTTATGTTTATACGCTCCGATTGGCGGTGGTGCGCTGGTCGGAGTTTTTCTTTCGTTCGGAAATCTTGCCCTGCATCATTCCTAAAATAAAAGCGGTCCCTACAATTGTATCATCCTCGAGATATTCGCCAAACAGTTCGTTGATGATTCGGTCGTAAACAATAGCCTGCGACCGATTTATTGCTTCGATAATTTGTGGTTCGGATAAGGCTCGCTTCAAAATGCTTAATTCTTCGGAGTGCTTTTCCAGCATCAGTTTTAAAACCTCGCATTCCTTTTCTGTGCATACTCTCATTCTGCAACACCTCGCTCGAAAAGTTCCGCCATGGAATACTCGGGAAAGTATTTACTTGTTATGGTGGTTGCTTCTTCCCAATAAAAATCACTTTTGCCTGTTATTTTATCGAATAATGCATCAAGCGATATTTTAAGTTCCGCAGCGAGTTCTGAAAATGCAATATTTTTACCGAGTAGCGATTTGAAAAGTTTGTGATACAGATTTGTTTCCATATCTTTTGAAAGAAAGAAATATGCGCCTGCTTCTGCTGAAGATATTTCTCCGAGTGCTGTTTTTACTTTCTGCATTTCTTCCCATGTAAAATGGCGATTCCCTTTAATCTTTTCACGGAAGGTTCTCGGGTTCATTTGTACGATGTTTGCAAATTTCTCCATGGTTTTAGCATTGTGCTTAATGCGCTCCTTCAGTAAGATTCCTGAATATTGGGGATGCATAGTTTTTTTCTTTGCGATATTGGTCGCAGTTTTTAAATTGTTAAGCATGGTTTTGCTCCTTTCTATATTAACTATAGTAATTCTATCATAAGTGTAGAAGAATGTCAACCCCTTGTGTAGATTTTTTCTCATAAGTGTATACATTCTCTTGAAATGTTCTAAAATGTGTGTTATAATTACTTATAATAGAAAAAATAAAAAGGAGGTTTTTGTATGCCTTTTTGCTATAATAAGCTTTGGTTTAAACTCATTGAACGCAAAATGACAAAGGAACAGCTGCGAGAAAAAATCAAGGCTTCACCCTCTACCATTTCCAAGATGGGAAGGGACGAAACGGTCCACTTGGATGTCATCGACCGCATCTGTACCGAGTTGCAATGTGAGCCACAGGATATAATTGAATATTTACCTTGTCAGGAGCGGAAGTGAACCGCTCCTGATTTTTTTCTTCCAAGATGAAAATGTTTTTTGTTATTGATTACAAGACGGATAGTGCTAATTTAAGTTCAGGGACAATTGTGTTGACAATATCCCGACCTAATGATTTCAAATCCTTACCAGTGCCATCTATGTTTAAAGTAAGGTTGATGGTGTTTCCGCCAGTCTTTCTATCGAGCGGTTCTACCGATGCGCCCTTCGGAAGGTGCAACATTTCGGGGCCTCTTTCACCGACAATTACATCGCCGGGACGGGTAATGTTACCGCCGTTTGCAAGCATCGGAAGGTTCACGGTCTGCAGTTTCGTTATGTTGACTCCGGGGATTTTGTTTATTACCCCGATTGCCCAGTTAATCGAATTTATAAAGCCGTTGATGAGGTTTCCTGCGAAACTTATCACGCTGTTTATAACCGACTTAAACGCACCCGATATTCCATTTGCGATGCTCGTTCCTATGCTGGTGAACATATTCTTGATGGTATTCCATATCCCTTGGAAGAAACCGACCACGCCCGAGAAGGCGTTTACGACCATGTTCCAAGCGGATGAGAAGATGCCACCGAACCACGAAGCCACGCCCGAAAATACGGACACGATTCCGTTCCATAGATTTTGAAATGAAGTTTTTACTGATATAACTATGCCATCTATAAATGTTCTGAAGCCTTCAAAGTTTGTATAAAGGTAGTTAAATACTCCAGCAAAAGGATTTATGATAAAGAGAACTATACTCTTTATGTTGGTCTTAATCCAGTTTACCCCAGCCGTAAATGCTGTTTTTATACCGCTCCAGCAATTAACAAAGAACTTTGAAACGCTGTCCCAGTTTTTCCACAAAGCCACACCTACGGCAATTAATGCACCAATAGCCACAACTGCAACTCCTACTGGATTTGCTGACACGGCTGCATTAAATGCCCATTGTGCAGCAGTTAATGGTCCATATCCAGCTGATAACGCCCAGTGAGCCGCCGTGTATGCTGCCATCACCGGTCCCTCAGCAATCATTATAGCTTTCTTTGCTTTAGATACCGCAAGGGAGATTTTTTCAACTGCAGTACATCCTGCAACAGCTAATTTGTATGCACCTATAGCACCTGCAACTCCGTAAATAATAGGACTAAGTAAGTTCCAATTGTTTGTAACTATATCAAGTCCTGTTTTCATCGCTCCCCATACTTCCGAACCGACTGTTTTTAGGGTTGAGAGTCCACTTGACACATAGCTCATGGCACTTGAAACGGTATCCCGAATTCTTGGAATATTTTGTGCGAGGAAATTGACCGCTCCTGAAACTGCAGGCATTACTGCCATGCCGATTTCATCCTTAACCGACCCCCATGCGTTTTTCAACTGGACGATTTTGCCTTCGTCCGTCTGTGCCATCTGCTGGGCGAGTCCACCGAAGTTCTTATTCAAAACTTCCACGAGCGTTGCTGCTTTTTCTGCTTCCGTTCCTGTTTTCAGGATTTTCTCCTGTTGTTCGGTAAAGGAAACACCAGCCTTTGTCAATGCACCGACCGAGCCGTTCATAACCTTACCGATAAGGTTACCTGATTGTATCATCTGCTCTTGGGTAACATTTACGCCGTACTGTGCAACTGCCAAGTCTTGGAAGGCAGGCATAAGGGTTTTGATGGTGCTGGATTGCAACTGGAAGGTTGCGAGCTGTGATATACCAGATGTTGTCGCATCGCCCTCGATTGTGGTTACGAGTTCCAATGCATCGGCATACCCGATGAGTTCTTGCACCTGTGCTTTTGTTGTTCCCTCGACATTCATCATAAGGGTTTCGAGTCGAGTGTTTGCTCTTTCCAGTTCCATAACGCCTGTTACGCAATCTGTGACGAAATCTTTCACCTGATTGAAGCCTGCGTATGCGGCTACTGCTCCGGCTACCTTTTTCGCCATTGAAGCAAGACTCGACCCTGTTGAGTTTGCCTGCGACCCGAACTTCTTCACGGATGAAGATGCGCTGTCTGACCCTTTTTTAAATGTTCCAAGGCTGGAAACTGCACTTTTTATGCCTGACTTAAATCCGCCATCTTTGAGGGAGATTGTTGCACCGATATTTTTAAATCCCATTGTTTTCACCTTCTTTCGTTAAAACTGTTTTGTTGTATATTTGCTCTACTTTCTTTAATAGTTGCTCCTTTTCTGCCTTTCCAATATCACCTATGATATGAGCATATATAATTGCTCCGCACAACATATCCTTGCTCGACTTAGGTGAAAATGACGGGCCACCATTATCATTAAATTCTGCAATAAGTTTTTGCAAAGTTTCACATTTTGCACTCTTTTCCACCGCCTCACCTCCAGTTTTTTTGCGGTTTTCGTGGTGGGGCTATCCCCCTCAAAACTTTTGCGAAATTTCACACGAAGGGGGGCTGCGGTCTGGAGCGATTAACTCACAGAGATTTATATACCCCCTATAAGACTTCATGACAAACAATTTTAATGCTTCGATACTTTTCATCTGAATCAAGTACTGAGTCGATTAAAAGTTTTTTGTTTTCAAATATAACATACATATCGCTTGTTAATCCGGGAATAAATCGGATACGAATATGGTATGTAGTTTCTGCTCGAAGCTTTTGCGATTGCTCATATTGTCTACCTGTCAACGGGGTAACTTCTGCACAAAAGGCATATTGACAATTGTTAATGTCGATAACTTCGCCTGATGGAAGTGTCCATTGATTTTCTTGTGTGAAAAATTCTTGCTTCGGGAGGTTCGGGTGATAAAGAGAGTAGGCAGGGACCGTTTCGCCCATGCCGTTGGTTACGGTCCCTGCTGGTTTAGCAAACAAGATTCTGTGTCTTAAATTACCAAATCTCATTATGCCACCCCTTTACTCTGTTTCGGCGTTCTCTACAACTCTTGCCTCCAATGTTACAAACGGAGACACAGGCTGTGAGCCTTTATAAGGAGTTACTGCTTTTGTAAGCATCGGCTTTCCATCAAGTCTATACACAAACCTGAAGGCTGTTTCATCGTAAATAAATCTTACATGAATTGATTCTGTAGCCTTAATGCCTGCCTTTTCTGCAATTACATACTGAGACATATCTGCGAGAAGAATATCTCCTTTATGTCCCGGTTCGGATGCCTGTTCGATGAAGTTGACAGGCTTGCCGAGAAGTGTGCCGTGAGGTGCACCTGCGATTGAGCCTTCAGGGAGGTAGATGGGGATATCACCTATTTTCATTGTCATGAGTGCTGGCAGAAGTTCCTGATTGATGTACCATTCTGCCTTGCCCTGCTTGTCGTAGCAAGCTGCGAGCATCTTTACGATGTTTTCAACTGTAAGAAGTTCAGTCTGTCCGTCTTCCTTGGGGATAATAACTAAAGCTTCAGAATTGAAAATTCCCAGTGGCTGTTTTTCGCCGGTTCCGTATAATACTTTATCTGCTATATTGAAGCTGAATTCATCCGCAAACCCTGCTTTGATTACTTCTCCTAGTGCGGACGCATCTTCAAGCAGTTCATCTGTTGCATAACAAATGCCCGCAAGTTTATTGAGTGTCAATTTACACTGTTCAAACTTCGGCTTACTTTTTGCAATCTCTGCAGCTTCGCTTTCCCAGTAAGCCTGAATGCCACCCCATCTGTTACCGTCTGCACGGCTGTTTTCGTTGATGCCGTTGATTATGAGCGAGTTTGAACCTGCACTTAATGGGATTCTTGTAATTTTTGTTAATAGAGGATGTTCCTCATAAACATTTTCTTTTAAGTCCATAACGAAGTCCGTCTGAACAAGATACCCTCCATCGGTCGCTACCCCTTCTCCTGCACCTGACACAAGGTTGGCAAGTCGTTCATCAGGAAGTCCGCCGGGTTTTTCCATATTGTATATGGCACTAAGCTGTTCTCCAAAACTGGAGAACTTTTTTGATTTTTCAGCGCCGTACGCCGATTTAATGTTATTTCTGCTATTCATTTTAAATCACTGTCCTTTTTAATAATAATTTTTTAAAGCCTGAATTGTTTTATCTTTTCTTAGTTCTTTTATTCCTTTATCGATATTTACACTCACTTGATATGTTGTTAAACCGAGTTTTGCAGAAATTTCCTTGATTGTGTACTCGCTGTAAAACCTCAACCTTATGCACCGTCTTAAAGTAGGAGAGAGCTTGTTGACGGCGCAATTTAATATTTCCGGCAGGTCATATTCTTCGATTTTAGAATATTCCTCGAAAGAGTTTTCATCAAAAATCGCATCTTGCAAGAGCAGGTCCTCGTCATCAGAAAGTACGCTCTGTTGAAAACTTTTGACTTCTTGGTTTGCAATTAGTGCTTCTTGTAAAACTTCGGCAGAAACATCGAGGTATTCTGCAATCTCTTTGGTTGTCGGTTTTCGTCCGAACCTTTCAGCAAGTTCCGATTCTGCTTTTCTCGCTTTAAAATATAATTGCCGCGCCTCCGTGGAGATTTTTATTGAAACGCTGTGTCTATATCGATAATCTGCAATCACCTCCTTTAAGTACCCAGCAAGGAAAGTTGAGAATTTATACCCTGCATTGATGTCAAAATTCCGTGTTGCTCGCTCCATACAAAGATACGCATCTTGCATCGCATCTTCTTGGTAGGCTTCGTCAACGAACGATTTTCTTAACATTAACCTTATGAATTTTTTGTTTCGTTCATAAAGCCGCAACAGGTTATATTCTTCATCAATTCCTTGCTGAATTTTTTTGACGATTTCCTCGTTTGTTTCAGGTAAACCCATTGACTTTCCTCCTGTTATGTAGTATAATATTTCCAAGAGTAAAAGTGCTTTTCATCAGGTTTACTACTAAAGAGCGGACTGTTTTATAAACGGTCCCTCTTTTTTATTGGTGGGAAAAGTTTGTCCAACGGCTCCTTGAGTAAAACTTCTGGTTCGGGAGATTCCACCGCTTTCATAAAGTGCAACAGAAGAATACTCAAAAGCCTTGCATATATATTTCCGTAGCACCACTGAACCGCTGCGTATGTCTTGCCGGCCCCGTTGTATGTAAAACGATTATTGCTACGATCCAACAGTTTCTTTGATGCAAGCATATATTTGTAAGCTGCATAAAACTCTTTAAGTCGTTCTGATAACAGCGGAGCGAGCCTTTTTATTTTTTCCGAGCCGTCCAAAAACCACGATATGTCACTTCTTACAAATGATACCGGGGTTTTATATGACTCTGCAGGATTGTTTATCGCTCCTGATACCGGGATGCCGTTACTTATAGTAACATAAGGGATTTTTGCTCCAAGGCACAATTTCATGTGCTTTTGTGCTGTTTCGTTATCTATACCGATGCCTTCATCAAACATTCCAATAGGTATCGGTATAGCTTTTGCATTGAATTCGCTCTCTATCTCCATCAATTCCTGAAGGCGAGGCGGTAGTTTTTTTGTCATGGTGTTTCACCTCCTTTTCAGGGTAAGGCATTCGTAATGCCACAAAACCCTATTATTTTCTTGGTTCATGGGCTTTCCAAAGAAAAGATTGTATATTTATCCTTTGTATACTAATTGATTTACTTCCATTGTTGTAAACGACTACAAAAAACTATGTTATATATTTCTTGATGATATATTTATATCTTTGGAGTAAATCCTTTGTATTACTGGCTTTTCTGCCCTTACCTTATCCTTACTCAATCCTTACAATATCAAAATGGTAAATCGTCATCTTCGTCTATTGGTACAAATCCGTCCGGCATTCCGTTGCTTCGGTTTATCGCTTTGTTATAGTCAAATTCTATAACTTTGACTGATTTCGAGTCGACTGATTTAACGGTTGCTCTTTCGGATGAAATTAATTTGTTTTCGTACAAATACTTCAATGTTTTTTTGTAAGAAAAGCCTGCTGATGTAAGAGCGTTTTGAAGTTGCATAGGAAAGATGTAACATTTTCCGCATCTCATGAAGCCGTACCTTGGCTCGATATAATCTGTAGTAAAGTGTTTTTCATTTGACTGTATCCATTCAACCACATAGTCTGACGCGAAGCCGTTCACTTCTCTTTCTTTTGTTGTTGGTTGCATATTAAGGATTTCAAATGCCATATTGTAAGCATTTTTATATGCTTCCGCTCTTTCTTCGTTAAAAATCCATACCGACACCAAGTAGTCTGCTGTTGCTGCAAGCGATATTGTATCGCAATGTGTATAACTATGCCCTGTGCCAAGTTCCCACAAAGCATCAACGATTTTTTGATGCACATCCTTAATTTGTTTTATGTCTGCATCGATGAGTCGTTCTACGAATATTCCCCACGCCACACCGTAACAGTCTGCGGTTTTTATATGTATGGCTGCCGCATCTTTTTCGCTGTCAAATTGCTTTCCGTATATTTCGATTACACGGCTGCTGACACCCTCTTTTGTGCAAGTCTGAACAATCGGCTCTTCGCCTGTGGCAAGCACCCAAGTTTGCCATGATTGTGACCTTTGTATGCCTCCGCTTTTAGTGCCTCGCTGTTTTCCTTTTCCTTCACCAGCCATGTATACAAGTTTTTCGACAAATTCTTGTCTTGAGCCTGCGAGCTGCCTTTCATCTATTCCAACTGGGATATTGTTGAATAAACTCATCGTCTTTTCAAATCCCACCTGTGTACTGTTGAATGAAAGCATTAAGTTTTCAGGTTCTCCGAAGGCTGACAAGGCTGCTTTGAGTGCTGCTGTTTTGCCTGTAGCACTGTTTGCCCATAAATAAACAACTACATTTCTGTTTTTAAATACGACACCCAAAAGCAAGGGGACGAAGGCAGAAGCGAGCAAAAAGCGAAATTTGTTTCTCTTTCGATGCTCTGATAACATTGCACACCATTCCTCGATAGTTCCTCTGTGTGTTTCCAATGCCTTGACATAGGTTTGTGCCGTTGCATCCACATCAAGTTGTATGTCGTCACCGTGTCCGGGGAGGAAGTTCTTCTCGGTCGCCCATCCGAGCTGCGACACCGACTTTGCTTCTTTGATGCGGTCGATGTTCTCCGATTCGAGTGCTTCCAAGAATGACACGACTTGCTTTGCATTCTCGCTGGTTATCAATGCTCCGAGGTCTGCAAGGCTGACGATGTTTCGGCTTTGGTATATCGTGGTTGAGTTAAATATGCCGTATCGCCAGTTGTTTCTTATCTTGAATGCAATCTGTATCTTTTCCTCATCGGTTTCGATGTTTCGCAGTCGCTTCACGATAATTATCGGGGTTCTGCAGACTCTCTTGTATTGCTCGGTTCGGCTGTCGTATTTGAATATGCCGTCATCCGAGAGTTTCCAGCCTTCAGGCTCTCGAAGTTTTACGGGCATCCCTGCGACAAGGTCGGGGAGGTTCTCTGCTTCCGTTTTGAGGTCTACCGTTTCGGCTTTGCTCATTGCGGTTTTCACTTGCTCGAGTGCATCCATTCCGTTTTTGCCGTAGAGTTCGCTCGGGTCTTTGACCTCGTAATCTTCAAGAGTAAAGGTCAAAACCTCGCCTTCGTATCCGCCCTCATATAACTTGCTTATCATTTGCTGGCGGAATGTCTGACCGCCCTTGTCAGGCTCGATGTGTAGGTATAATCTCGGTATGCTTGCGAGTTGTTCCGCCCATTTTGCCTGAAAGTTTGTAGCACCGGGAACTCCAAGAGTGGGAAGTCCGAGCATCCACAGACTCTGCGAGTCGCTTTCGCCCTCTACAAGAATTGCGTACTCTGTGAACTCTTTGATTTTCCACAATCCGTAAAGGCAGAGGGTTGAGCCTTTTTGCCATTTGAACTTGCCGTTCGGGTTCGCTGGGTTGTATCGCTTTCGGGTTGCCTGAACCTTTCCGTCTTGGTCTTTGTACGGTATCTTGATGTGCTTACCGCTTTGGTCGGTCCCTGTGGTTACACCGCATTCGTCTTTGAGCCATTCTGCCATGAAGTGCTTTTCGGTTGCGTATTGCTCCACTCCGTAATCGGGGAGCGAGGGAGGCTTTGTGCTTTGTTTTTTCTGCTCGACCGAGGTGTCTATGCCTGCGAGTTCGAGAAGTTCCTTGTAGGCTTCGGCATTGTCGATGCCTTTTATCTTGGAAAGAAAAACCGTGGCATTTCCGCTCTCTCCACATCCTTCGCACTTGAAGCATCCGTTCTTTGTGTTGAACCAAAAGCTGGGATGTCGTTCCTGATGAAAAGGGCAGCAAGCGTGCATTTTGTCTTTTCCGCAACTTCGGGGGTTTTTGACATACCTTGAGTAAAAGTCGACCCAGTTTATTCGGCTGTCGATATTTATTTGTTCCATTTGTCCTCACCACCTTTCCTCTGAAACTTCCTATACCTGCTCGGCATCTGTAACCTTTTTGTGTTCAAGCGATGCTTTGCATGATGGTTGCTGTTTTGAAAAATATGCAAGCTTTCCTTTTCTCCGGTTCGGATTATAAGGATGTCTGTCTTTTTTCTTTGTTTTGTTTCGGCTGAAGGTGGTGCTTTCATACCGACTGTATTTCTTGCTCATAGCAAGTCCTCCTTTGTCTGTGTGATTGTAATTTTATTCAGATGTTTGTCCGCACTGTTCGTTCAGCCATTTTTGGAGAAGCTGTGCGTTTATCATCACCCTGCGACCGATTCTGAAGGCTGGATAGAAGTCCTTGGAGTTTAATATTTCCTGTGCCTTGGGTTCGCTGATTCGCATAAGTGATACAAATTCTTTTCTCGTGAGTATCATTTTCTCACCCATTAAAATATCCTCCTTTCACTTAATAAAACAAAATCAAATATAAATTTGTATAAACACTTGATTTGTTTGTGTTATTATTGTATAATAAATTACAGACAATAAAAATATGGTCTATCAATGGTCTGTATTTTGCGAGGTGATGAGAAATGGTAAAAGATGTTTTTGTGCAACAGGTTCCTGCTCTTGGTGATATCAAAGTAGAAGATGGCATTATTTATTTTAAAAACGGATGTCAAATGAAGGATAGTTTAAACCCTGCCGTTTTGGGAGCAAATGTTATTCTTGAGTTTATTAATATTGAGAACGAGTCTAAATTTCGTCTTTTTGTTTCAAAGTATGGGCTTTTAGAAAAGCCACAAGTGTCCGCAGAACACTACAAAGTAAAAAAAGCAAAAAAAATAACTGGATACCATCCAGTTGCAGCAATAAAAGAGTTTTTGGAATTGCAAAGCGATTTGAGAGGGTTCTTGGACATCATCCCTGAAATGCATAAAGTGCTAAAAAATAAGAAGTTTGATAATGATTTTAGAAAAGAAGAGGTAGAACCGTTATTATATGACTTTATTAATGAGTTGAATGGTTATGTCCGGGCAAGAAAAATTAGTATTTCATATCTGTCTGATAAAAATATATTTCAAACAGAAATTTACTATATGTCATTGCGACACTTATTATATTGCAAAATGGCAGAAGTTGTAACTGGCTCTTCAATTCCAAAACGATGCGAAAAATGTAACGATCATTGGATACTCAGTTCAAAGTCAAATGTTAAATACTGTACTAAATGCAAAAAGACGGCATCAAAACAAAAAACAAGAGAAAATAAAAAGAACGACATAAAAGAACAGGTATATCTTGGTGTTTATGGGCACATAAATACCAAGGCACAGAGAGGTGTTGATTTTTCGCCATATATTATCGATAGAGACAACTTTGACTACCAACGCTTTATAGATAAGGCACTTAAAATAAAAAGGGAAAGTACAGATTTTTTTCATGATTTGGATGAGCTATGTAAATCTGTTTGTATGTGTAGAAAATGTCAAAGTGGACTCGCAACCTTTTATAAAACAAAATATGAAAGAAAACAAGGCAGCCCTGAATAAGAGCCGCCTTGTACAGTTACATATTAGATTAAATAAAACGAAAGCACCGGGGCGTGAAAACCCCGGTGCTTTTTGTCAGCCTTACCGTTTCAAATCGATGAGTTGACACAGAGCCAATCCAAAGAAAAATACGGTTTCGGATACTGACACGATTGGTGGAGGCGAGGAGAATTGAACTCCTGTCCGAAATCCCATTCACAAAACTTTCTCCGGGTGCAGCCATCGTTTTAAATTCCGGCAGTTCAGCGTCCGATGGCGGACTATGGGTGCCGTAGCTTCATTGGTTCATGACAGAGGGCAAAGCTTAACTCTGTGCACGTTCATCGCTTAGTGACGCCCAAACCCGGGCCGCGATACTCCCGGGCAGGACGGCCGCCTGTAATTAGGCAGCTTTTAATTCTGTTCTATTTGCGTTTAATTTTAATTTTGCAGTTTTGAAGAGTTCCTGCCACTCTACCCGCTTATCTTGCTTCAAAAACCCCGTCGAAACCGTTGCGCCCCCACGAAGATTACTTTACAAGTATACTATATCATTATTTCCTCAATATTTTAAATTTATTAAAAAAATAATAACTTATGCAGTCTTATGCAAGTTTCTTGTCCTCTTGATTTTTTTTTGAATTTCTGATATAATAATTATTGTTATTGATATATGTTAAAAAACATAAAAGAGGTGTTTTGATGAATATTACGAACGATATAAAATATGTCGGAGTTAATGACCACAAGATTGATTTGTTCGAGGGACAGTATGTTGTGCCTGACGGTATGGCATATAACTCCTATGTCATAGTTGACGATAAAATAGCGGTTATGGATTCTGTAGATGTAAATTTCGGCAACCTGTGGCTTGAAAATATAGAAAATACCATTGGTGAAAGAAAGCCGGATTATCTCATTGTTCAGCATATGGAACCTGACCATTCCTCAAGTGTTGCACTTTTTGCAAAAAAATATCCCCACGCCGAAATTGTGTTATCGGAAAAATCAGTTCCAATGATAAAAAATTATTTCGGAACAGATTTTCTTCAAAGATGTACGGCTGTAGGTGAGGGCGACACCCTGCCTCTCGGAAAACATAATCTCACATTTGTAACAGCACCCATGGTACATTGGCCGGAAGTTATCGTGACCTATGACTCAACCGACAAAGTTCTTTTTTCTGCAGATGCTTTTGGAAAATTTGGAGCACTTGATGTTGAAGACGATGACTGGGCGTGTGAAGCCAGACGCTACTATTTTGGTATAGTCGGTAAGTACGGACCACAGGCAAAGGCTCTTCTTGAAAAGGCAAAAACGCTTGATATACAGACAATCTGCCCGTTGCACGGACCTGTTCTTAAAGAAAATCTGGGATATTATATCGACCTCTATAATACATGGTCAAGTTATGGTGTTGAGTCAGAGGGCGTTGTAATTGCATACACATCCGTTTACGGAAATACAAAAAAAGCAGTTTTGGAACTCAAAGAAAGACTTGAACAAAACGGATGTCCGAAAGTAGTTGTTTTTGACCTTGCAAGATGTGATATGTCGGAGGCAGTTGAGGACGCTTTCCGATACGGAAAACTTGTTCTTGCAACCACCACATACAATTCCGGAATATTCCCGTTTATGAGAGAATTTATCTTCACTTTAGCAGAGCATAATTATCAGAACAGAACTATTGCATTTATCGAAAACGGAACCTGGGCGCCCAACGCAACCAAAACAATGAAATCCATGCTTGAAAAATGCAAAAACCTTATTTATTCGCAAAATGAAGTGAAAATTTTGTCTTCCGTAACTCCGGAGGTCAGTGAACAACTTGAATCTCTTGCGAAAGAACTTTGCAAAGAATAAAAAAATATTTTCATGAATGAAACAAGGTGACTGAATAATTTTCAGTCACCTGATTTTTTTCTGTTATTATACAATCCCATGGTATAATCATATGCTATTTGTTCGCCAATATACGATGGCTCAAAGGGAACAGCATACAAAAATCCGCAAATAACAGAATTTCGATTGTAGTATAACCACATCGTGTAGTCGTATGCTATCCGTTCTCCCATATATGATGGAATAAATGGCATTTCTACAGTAAGTTGGTCTATCAATGAGGATTCTGCAGTGGGTGTTATTTTATCCTGCTCTTGCTCTTCATAGTTAAACTTACCTTTACAAATAACACTCCATCCGTCTTGTTTGGTGTATAAAGACATCACACCTCCCGAACAACGCGTTATTTCGTCAAAAACTAAAGGGACAACAAATGCTCCGTTTTTATCCACAACACCTTTTTTTCCGTCTGCATAACCGATTACCCCAAGCCCTTCTGTGAATGGGAGTGCATAAGTATAAACAGGTTGACAAATCCATTCGCCGAGATAGTTATAATATCCGTATTTTCCGTTCTTGGATAACAGAAAAATCCCGTCAAAATAACTTTCTATTTTGTAGTCTTGCGGGATAAAGAATTCGGTATTACCCAAGTGTAAGACAAATTCTCTGTCACTTATTACATTACCTCGCCAGTCGTATTTTTTATCTCTTACTCTCATAAGACCGTGGTCAAATGTGTAAAATCCGAGCGATTCGATTCCGTTTGTGTCAGGTGGGTAAAAACTATGGTCTGTAAAGCGGGAATATCCGTTTTCGTTACGGATGGTAATTCTTCCGTTGGCGTTTTGCAGAGCACCAAAACCCTCTGAAAACTGATACGCAAAAGCAAACGCATCATAAACAATATATTTTCCGTCGTCGTTTTTTAAACCCCATAATTTTGTTTCTTCATTGTAGAAACGGTACACCGATTCATCCGCAATGTCATAATATGACGGGGCGTCAAAATTAGCACCGTGAACATCTCTTTGCGGATTGTATGAAGAGGAGAAAAATGCTTTTTCCCGGCGGGAGTAATACATATAACCGTCAGGAAAAGAAAATACAGGGTTTCCGTCCCGGTCTCTTGCGGGAAGAAGTTCCGCACCTTCGGGAAGAGCACACAAAAATGTTCCGTCACCGTCAAGGAGATAATAACTTAAATCGCTGTTTTGTAAAATTATAAATCCCATTCTGGGATGAACAGCAGGGCGTGGATGTGTTTCTTCTGTGATTTCTCCGTTTTCTGAGATTGTACTTGTTATTTTACTTACGGAGTAATAAGGCGGAAGATTCAAACCGGGAAATGATGCAAGAACAAACTCGCCGCTGTCAAACGGCAAATCCGAGATTTCATAATTCTGTTCAGATTTATCAGGTTCTTTTAATGACGAAAGAAAAGATTGGGCAGTAACAGTCGAATCTGATGCTTCCGGAACAGTTTCGGGGGGTAGATCCTCGGTAAAATTATTTTCATCTGCAGAACTCTGGTTGTTTGTATCTGAATAATCATGTAATTGTATCTGCGGTAAAAAGTCAAACCGGTTATTTACAAAAAGTATAAGAGCAAAACCACAAAGAACTGCCGTAACAGTCCAAAAGAATTTTATTAAAATACTTTTAATAATTGAAAAAAGACCAAAGTGATTGTTTCCGGGGAACATAAGAACTCCGTTCTAATTGTTTTTCATTTCAAGTGCAACCCAGTCTTCGTCTTCACATCGTTTTATCAGTTTAAACCCGGCTTTTTCAAGTTCGCAAAGCACCTCTTCGGCACGAGGTCCTATAATGCCGGAGGCTATTAAAACTCCCTGGTTTTTAAGAAGTCTTTTGAACAGCGGAGCCATATCAATTATTATTCCTGCAACGATGTTGGCGGTTATAATGTCGTATTTTATGTCAATTCTGCTGTCAAGCGTATTGCTTTCAAGGACATTTGTGCAAATAATTGTATAATCATCAGATGCAAATGAATGGGAATTAATATCAAGGTTTTCTTTTGCAATCCGTGCAGAATTTTCATCAATATCAACTGCAACAACTTTTTTTGCTCCCAATACCAAAGCACCGATGGAAAGTATTCCGCTGCCTGTTCCCATATCCAATAAAACGGTTTCATCTGAAATGTTGTTCTCAAGAAGAGTCAGGCAGAGTCTTGTTGTTGCATGTGTACCCGTACCAAAGGAAGAACCCGGGTCAATTTCTATAATATGTCGGTTTTTTGTCATTTCGTCAGACAGTGTTTCCCATGACGGTTTTACAACAAGTTTTTGACCGACAGTAAATGGTTTAAAGTATTTCTTCCAGTTGTTTTCCCAATCTTCCTCTTTTGTTGCGTTTAAAGTGTATTCAAGGGACGAATATTCGGGAAGGGATTTGAGTGCATTAAGTTGACTTTTTATATATTCCAGCGATTCACGACCTTGTGTATTTTCGGGAAAATACACAGTAATTACGGGGTTTTGACCCTTTTTGTCAAAAAGACTGTCTTCAACATAATCGTAAAACAATTGCTTGTCGTCAAGAACTTGTTCAAAATCGTCAAAGTCATCAACTGCAAAATTTTTAATGCCTGCATTTATCAAAATGTTTGAAAAAAACTCGGTTGTTTTTTGCGGAATTGTTATTTTAAATTCAATCCAGTTCATCTGAATGAAAAAATCCTTTCTTTATGCCTGATATAGTCACAAGGACTGCCAATATAAATCGGCAGTCCTTCGCATTGAAATAATTAATCAATAAATGTATTTTGTCAGTTCGGCGGGAAGGTCCTGGGGTGCAATTGAACAGGTTGTAATGAGGTTTACTTCTGACTTTGCTGCAAGTTTGTCAAGTTTTTCAACAAGAACTTTAAACTCGTCAATATTGTCTCCGCAGATTTTAAGAGAAGAATCTATGAAAAGGTCTTTTATATCATAATTTGCAGATAAAATACCGCAAACAAGACCGTAAAGCATATCAGCACCGTTTACGCTGTATTCTTCGGTGTCAATAAGACGAACCTGATGTTTAACATCAAATATAAGTTTATTACCTTTTTCAATACAAGCAACATGTCCGGGAGAGGTTTCAACCGCTTTGTTAGCAAGTTCAATTAGTGTTTTGGTTTTTCCTGTGCCTTTAAGACCTACAATTAATCTTATCATAATGAGTTGTTCCTTTCCGCCCTTTCGGGACTTTGAAAATTAATTTAAAGTGTCTTACCTCGTGTATATATAATACTATATTTTTTTCATACTTGCAAGAGAAAAATTGTTAATATAATATATATTGTGTAAAAAATATACGGGATTATTTGTTCAAAAGTTCCAATTTTTCTTCAAGAAGTTGCTTTCTTTTGAGATTTTCGCCATTTGCATCGGGTTTGGAGAGAAGTGCAAACATATTTTTCTTGTATGCTTCAACACCGGGTTGGTCAAAAGGATTAACACCGAGAATAAATCCCGAAATACCGCAAGCTTTCTCAAAGAAGTAAACGAAATATCCGAAGTTTTCTTCGTCAAGTGCATCAACTTCAATTACAATGTTGGGAACACCGCCCTCTGTATGTGCGAGAATAGTACCTAAGAAAGCGGTACGGTTGATTTCATGAAGAGTTTTTCCGGACAAGAAGTTAAGACCGTCGGTGTTTTTCTCGTCAAACGGAACACAAATGGATGAACGGGAGTTTTGAACATCAATTACAGTTTCGAAAATGTTTCTCATGCCTTCCTGGACATATTGGCCAAGGCTGTGTAAATCTGTGGAGTAAACAACAGATGCGGGGAAGAGACCTTTGTTGTCTTTTCCTTCGCTCTCGCCGTAAAGTTGTTTGAGCCACTCGGATGTAGATAACATATCAGGCTTGTAAGATGCATAAAGTTCCATTGTTTTGCCTTTTGCAAGCATGATATTGCGAATTGCGGCATATTTGTAGCAGTCGTTTTTGTCCATGTCGCATTCTGCAAAGTCAAGACGGGCTTGTGCTGCACCCTTCATCATCTTGTCAATGTCACAGCCTGCAACAGCAATGGGGAGCAATCCAACCGCGGTAAGTACGCTGTATCTTCCGCCGATGTTGTCGGGGACTACGAAGGTTTCATATCCTTCGTTAAGTGCAAGAGCCTTAAGTGCGGTGGCGGGGTTTTTGTCTGTTGTGACAAAAATACGCTTTTTAGATTCTTCAACACCGTATTTTTTTTCAACAATTTCTTTTAAAATTCTGAAAGCAATTGCAGGTTCGGTTGTTGTTCCGGATTTGGAAATAACATTAAGACAAACATCTTTTGTTTCACAAAGTTGAATAAGAGAAGAAAGATAGTCAGGGTCAATGGAATTTCCCGCAAAATAAACACCGGGAGTATTTTTGGGCATTGTATTGTATGACGCGCCTTTTACAAATTCAATTGCGGCACGGGCACCCAGATATGAGCCTCCGATTCCGATAACAATGAATGCGTCACACATTTTCTGAATGTTTGAAGCAGCCTTTTTTATGTTTGAAAATTCTTCTTTATCGTAGTTTACCGGCAAATCAAGCCATCCGGTCCATTTATTAGGGGAGTTGAGAGTCTTATGTGCTGCTTCAACCAGCGGTTTCATAGCCTCATACTCATGTGTTCCTACGAAACTTTTTAAAAATTTGGTTTGTAATCTTAATGCCATAAAAATCATTCCTTTCAAAAAACTCACAATTATATGTGTATATTTTACCATGATCAAAGACAAAAGTCAAGGAGTGTTATCAATAATTTTTGATTTTACTATTGATTATTATGTAATTTTGTGTTAAAATACAAATAGATTGTTTGAAAGGATTTTTTTATGTCGAAAATAAACATACGCGGAGTATTTTTTGATAATGTCAATATGTCTGAGGCACTTGAAAAATCCATATTGTTGACGGAATCGGAAGGTGCGTCTGTTATTTTTACGCCAAATTCCGAAATAGTTCAACTTTGCATAGAACAAAGTGATTTTTGTAATGTAATAAATTCCGCAGATATGGTCATACCGGATGGTGCCGGGGTTCTGTTGGCATCCAAAATTTTAAAAACACCTCTTAAAGAGAAGGTTGCGGGTGTAGAACTTGCACAGAACATAATAGAATACTGCTGTAAAAGCGGAAAAAAATTGTTTTTACTGGGTTCAAAGCCTGAAACGGTTGATGAAAACGGAAAAATTGTTCTGTCCACTGCAGATGCTGCCGCAGAGAAACTTAAACAAAAATATCCCGGACTTAATATTTGCGGAACTTCCGACGGATATTTCAAGGATAATGAAAGCGATGCTGTTATCGAAAAAATAAACAGTTCCGGTGCAGACATTGTTTTTGTTTGCCTGGGATGTCCCAGACAGGAAAAGTGGATATATGAGTTTAAGGATAGGACAACCGCATCTTTGTTAATCGGACTCGGCGGTAGTCTTGATGTTTTTGCAGGGCGTGTAAAACGGGCACCGGATGTATTTGTTAAATTAAATCTGGAATGGTTTTATCGTTTGCTTAAGCAACCTCAGAGACTTGGCAGAATGATGAAAATCCCGAAATTTCTTGCACAAACATTTTTTAATCGCAAAAAGGAAGGCGAATGAAATGGTTTATTTGTTTTTAGCAGATGGATTTGAAGAAATCGAGGCTGTTTGTACCGTTGACATTTTGCGTCGTTGCGGCGTTGATGTGAAAACAGTAAGTGTAATGAAGGATATAATGGTTACGGGTGCACACGGTATTCTTTTGAAGGCGGATATGAGCATTGAAAATATTTCCGATAACGGAGATATGTATGTTTTGCCGGGCGGTATGACCGGCGTTGAAAATATGGCAAAGTGTAATAAACTTTGCGAAATATTAAAATCCACATCCGCATATATCGCTGCTATCTGTGCAGCCCCCACACTGATTGCATCTCTTGGACTTCTGAAAGATAAAAAAGCAATTTGCTATCCGTCCCTTGAAAACGAACTTCATTGTGCCAAAATAACAAGTCAGAGTGTTGTTACGGACGGAAGAGTTATTACTTCCATGGGACCAGGAACATCTTTTGATTTTGGTTTTGAAATTGCCGGATTACTCATTGGCAAAGAGGTCGCAGAAAGCGTTAAAAACGGAATGTTGGTTAAGTGAGATGCAATATTGGGCTGTGAAAAAAAAGGAATTGCGCCATGAGTTAAAAGAATATCGCAGCAATTTTCCGGAAGAAAAAAAGTCACATTATGACAGGGCAATATTCGATAATCTCGTAAGAACCCTGACTTTCAGACATACCGACTCCTTTTTGGCTTACTACTCAATAGAAGGAGAAGTTTACACAATTAATATCATTGAAGCGGCACTTGAACAGGGTAAAAGGGTTTATTTGCCCAGATGCACAAAAAGTCAGACAGGTACAGATATAATGTTTTTTCACAAAGTTAATAATTTATCTGAACTTGTTGAAGGAATGTACGGCATTCATGAACCGCCTGAGAAATTTCCGCTTTTTGAGCCTAAGGGCCATTGTGCCTGTATTGTGCCGGGACTTGCCTTTGACATTACAGGCAATCGTATCGGATACGGAAAAGGATATTATGACCGCTTCCTGCGGGACTTTTGCGGTACAAAAATCGGTCTTTGCTATTCTGATTTTCTGCTTGATTCACTTCCGGTAGGCAGATATGACACCAAGGTTGATATGGTGATAACCGAGAAAGGAATTGTAAATTTAAATGCAAAAAAATGATAAAGTATACGCACCGGTTTTTGTAAGCGTTATAATGATTTTGCTGTTAATCTCCGATAATATAATAAAAACGGCGGTTATCAACGGTGCTGATTATTATCTTTCATATACGGTTGTCCAACTTATAGTATATATGTTGCCGCTTGCGTTTTACTGCAAAGTGCGAAATATGATGTTTTTTAAAGCGTTGAAGTTTAATTTGTTTTCGCGCAGATATCTTTTTCTCACACTGTTTCTGGGCAGTATATTTCTGGTTGGAATTTTGTTTTTTCTGTTTATTGATTTGTATTATTTTAACGGCAAACTAATAGCAAACAATGTTAAAACATATAATTTTGCTGGAGAACAATCGGTATACGCGCTTTTGGGGTTTGTCATTGTGCCTGCCATTGTTAAGGAACTTTTGTTTCGTGGCGTTGTTTTAAGCGAATACAGAACATATGGCGCGGTTTGTGCAATACTTATGTCGTCATTTCTCTTTTCTTTTTCTTCAATGAATTTTTCGTCTGTTGTTATTTTACTTTATACAGGTGTTTTTTTTGGAACAATTGCAGTTGTGACTGATTCGGTAATACCATCTGTAATATTGCACATTATGTATAATGCTTTTGAAATTTACGCCATGGACACTGTTACGGTGTATATGAGAAAAATTTCTGATTCGGCAATGCCGTTGTTTGTTCTTGGTCTTATAATTATCATATTGCTCTTTTTTACTTTTTCAACACTTGAGGGGATGTATCGTGCAAAAGCAGAAGAGTGTGATATGCAAAATGAGATAATAAAAAAATTGAACGCCCTTGAACGGAAAAACAATAAATCAGTATCCGATGAACCCAAAAAAAGTTTTGTTTCTTCATTTTCTGCGGTTGTTATTTCTCCTTTTTTGTGGTTTTGCATTGCTGTTTTTCTGATAGCGGCAGTTATAAATTTATAGTGAGGTTTTCAAATGGATAATATGGAAAAAAATGAAAAGAACGAAAGTTTTGAACTTGATGTCATGGTTGAAAACAGCAATGATAAAAAAGAAAATTTAAAAAGAACAAGAGCAATTCCCCAGGGTGTACGGAGTGTATCTAATAACAGAACATCAGTACAAAGCAGTGTCAATAAATCTGATACCGTTGTTAATAATCCTGTGGTGAAACCTGTTAAAAAAGAAAACGAGGCAAAATCGGACACAATAGTAAACGGTGTCCCCGTAAAACCTGTGAATCCACCCGATACCGTGAAAAATGTAAAACAAACCGGAACAGACAGTGTTGCACAAAAAAACAAAAAAACAAAAAATACCGATGAAAAAGGCGGTGGACTTTTTTCCGGTATTGCAAAGGCACTTATATATATCATAGCGGTGATTTCAATTTCCGGAGTTCTTTCGTACTATGGAATAATATACTCAAATGATATTTTTGCTTTTGTAAAAGATGATGTATCTGCCGAAATTTCCATTAAAGAAAATACGACAGTTTCAGAACTTGCCGATTTGCTTCACTCCGGCGGAATAATTGAACATCCTGGTGTGTTCAGATTTTATACATGGTACCGGCACCGCAATGATGAAAAACCCATTGAACTCAGTGAGGGCACTTACGAAGTTTCTTCGCTTTTAAATTATGATATGCTGCTTTCAAAATTCAGAAAAACATCCGGAGGCAGAACTATAGTAACACTCACATTCAAAGAAGGTCTTACTGTTGATGAAACAATAAAGATATTTACCGATGCGGGTGTCGGAAACAGAGAAAATTTTATAGAAGCAATCAATAATTATGAATATGACTACAAGTTCGTAAAGGAACTTGAGGGATGGGAAAATATACCCGGCAGAAAGTATCGGCTTGAAGGTTATCTGTACCCCGACACATATGATTTTTATACTGACAGCCAGGAGAGTTTTATAATATCAAAACTCTTATCAAACTTCAATCAGAAATTTGAAGAAGAATACTATGACCGTTGTGCAATTTTGGGATATACGGTAGATGAAATGATTACTCTTGCTTCTATTATAGAAAAAGAAGGCTTTTTACAGGAAGACCTTGATAAAATCTCATCTGTTTTTCATAACCGTCTGTCAAATTGGGATAATCCTTATCTGCAGTCTGATGCAACTATTCAATATTCTTTTGAAGAACGCAAAAAAGAAATAACTTCTGATGACCTTAAAATTGACTCACTGTATAACACTTATATGTATAAGGGATTACCGCCGAGTGCAGTTGCAAATCCAGGACTTGAAAGTATTCTTGCGGCGTTGTATCCTGCGGAAACAAACTATTACTATTTCGTAACCTATAAGAACGGTGCGGCAATATTCTCCCGTACCTTAGGTGAGCACAATAATGCCACTGCAAGTATAAAAAACGCATCTGCTGATTGATGAAAGGCGGTTTGTATGGAAATTTTGACAGTAATTCTTTCAGGAATTGCGGTTATATTGCTTTTGATTATTCTTTTTAAACCAGTAAACCGCGATTTGTCTGTAAAAGATATGCAGGCAATAAACAATGCAGTTTCAGAACAGAATCTGAATACAATGTCCGCTGTTCAGATGAGTATTAACGGTATGAGTAACTCTATCATGGAAACACAGCGACAGATTGGCGAATTGCAGGATAAACGCCTTAATGACTTTTCAGTCCGCATTTCTCAATTGTCTGAGCAGAATAAAGAAAGCCTTGAAAAAATGAGGGATACCGTCGACCAGAAACTTCAGAAAACACTGGATGAAAGAATTTCAAAATCCTTTTCAATGGTTAATGACCGGCTTGAGCAGGTGTATAAGGGACTTGGTGAAATGCAGACACTGGCAGTCGGTGTAGGCGATTTGAAAAAAATGCTTTCAAATGTAAAAACACGAGGTATTATCGGAGAAATTCAACTTGGAAGTATTTTAAAAGAAATTATGAGTCCGGAGCAATTCTGTGAAAACATTTCAACAAAAGAAGGCTCTGCTGACAGAGTTGAATTTGCTGTAAAACTTCCCGGTGCAGGAGAGGGAGAGGTTTTGTTGCCAATAGATGCAAAATTTCCTGCAGATATGTATGTTCAACTTATGGAGGCATATGAAAGTGCCGATGCAGCACTCATCAAAACACGCTCTGCTCTGTTTGAAAGAAGTATATGTGAATTTGCCAAAGATATAAAGAATAAATATGTCGAACCACCTCACACAACGGATTTTGCAATAATGTTCCTTCCCACCGAGGGACTTTATGCAGAGGCAATACGGCATGGATTGGTTGAAAAGTTACAACGGGATTATAAAGTTAATATTGCAGGACCGACTACAATGGCGGCACTTTTGAACAGCTTGCAGACGGGATTTCATACTCTTGCAATACAAAAACGCTCAAGTGAGGTCTGGGAAGTGCTGGGTGCAGTGAAAACCGAATTTGCACTTTTTGAAAGTGTTCTTCAAAGGGCACAGGATAAAATTACAGGAGCAAACAGTGAACTGGATAAACTTATCGGCGTCAGAACACGGGCAATTAACAGAAAACTTAGAGGAGTAACCGAAATCCCTCAGAATGAGGCACAATCTGTTTTGGAGGAGTAATATTGATGAATACATATGTTATTATGTGGCTTTCGGTATTTGCGGTATCGCTTATAATTGAGTTTATGACAACCTCGCTTGTTTGCGTATGGTTTATGCCGTCTGCTATTGTTTGTGCTGTACTTGCGTTTTTTAATATTTCCGCATTTGTTCAGTACATTGTTTTCTTTTCACTCTTTATAATATTTCTTGCGATATTCAGGAAACCGGTTTCCAAATTTGTTTATTCGCGTAAAAAAGACACCCTCACCAATCTCGACTCACTTATAGGGAGTGTTGGCAGAGTTGAAGAAGAAATAGATAATTTTCTCGGTAAAGGCAGGGTAATTGTAAATTCTCAGAGTTGGTCTGCCCGTTCCGAAGACAACAGTATTATTCCGGCGGATGCTAAAGTTGTTGTTGAAAGAATAGAAGGGGTTAAACTTATTTGTCATATTTCTGAAAATAACTAATATTTTGTAAAAGGAGAGATAGAATGAAAGAACTCATAGTATTTATTGTTGCATTGGTTGCATTTATTATTATTTCATGTATCAAAATTGTTCCTCAGGCATCGGCGTATGTGCTTGAAAGACTCGGAGCATACAGAAAAACCTGGGGTACGGGACTTCATTTTCAGTTCCCGTTTATTGAGAAAGTTGCAAAGAAATTATCACTCAAGGAACAAGTTGTTGATTTTCCGCCTCAACCTGTAATAACAAAAGATAATGTTCATATGCAGATTGATACGGTCATTTATTACCAGATTTCAGACCCAAAACTTTATACCTACGGTGTTGAAAAACCTCTTTTGGCGATTGAAAACCTTACAGCAACAACACTCCGTAATATTATTGGCGAACTTGAACTTGACAGTACACTTACATCCCGTGATATTATTAATGTCAAGATGAGAAGTATTCTGGATGAAGCGACAGACCCCTGGGGTATAAAAATAAATCGTGTTGAACTTAAAAATATTATACCTCCGCGTGATATACAGGACGCCATGGAAAAGCAAATGAGAGCAGAACGCGAAAGACGCGAAAAGGTATTGCAGGCAGAAGGTGAGAAGCGTTCGTCTATCTTGGTTGCGGAAGGTTTGAAGGAATCAAAAATTCTGGAGGCAGAGGCAGAAAAACAGGCGGCAATTCTAAGGGCTGAAGCGGTTAAAGAAGCCCGTATAAAAGAAGCCGAGGGTGAAGCAGAGGCAATACTTAAGGTACAACAAGCGATTGCCGACGGTATAAAGTTAATTAATGATTCCTCACCCGGAAAAGAAGCACTTATTCTGAAAAGTTTCGAGGCACTTGAAAAGGTTGCAGACGGAAAAGCAACAAAACTTATTGTTCCGTCGGAACTTCAGAATATAACAAATGTTGCCTCAATTTTTAAAGAAGTAATGTCAAATGAAAATAATAATCAATAATTTTTAAAAAATATGGAACAATATTAAAAAAATCGAGTCTAATACTAAAAATATTTTTTTGGAGGAAAAAACATGAAAAAAATCTTTTTAATTCTTATGGCACTTATTCTTACTTTTGCAATGGTGGCATGTACCGCCGAAAACAATGCTCAGAACGACGATAACAACGGTGAAGTTGTTGATGTGCCCGGCGAAGAAAACAATAACGAAGTTGTTGATGACACACAGAACACCGATGATACCGCTGCTGTTACTCTTGACGGAGACCTTAAATCCGTTATCGATGCTGTAACAAAGGATATTGCTCCCGCTGAATTGAGCGTTGAAACTATTTCAATTGATGCAGAACTTTTCCCGGCTTTCTTCCCGATAGAAGCACCCGAAACATTTGAAGCATATGTTTGCGCTCCTCTTATCGGCTCTATTGCACATGAGGTGTCTGTTCTCAGAGTTGCAGATAATGATGTTGCAACAGCAGTTGCAGAACAACTCAAAGAAAACCTTGACCCTCGTAAATGGATTTGCGTTGAAGCGGAAAAGACAATTGTTGAAGTAAGAGACAATGTGATTTTGGTTGTTATGTCAACTGCAGATGTTGCAGATGCAGCACTTGCAAACTTTATGGCAATCTGATAATCAAATAACTTTAGGTATAAAAAAATACGGGATGATGCTTAAAACATCATCCCGTATTTTTATATAATTATATTATAAAATCGCCGGGGTCAAAATTCTGCGGAACAATTCTTACGGATATATCTTTTTTCAGCGGGTCAAAAATAAAAGACTTGCAAACAAATTCGGGGGACACTATCCCTTTTTTCTTGCAAAGATAATGTTCACCGTCTAAAACTTTAGTGGAATATTCACACAGATAACAACAGCAATCAAACCGAGTGTCTTTTTTCATGGTAAATCCTTTCAAGAATTATATTTACTTTCTACATTTTACACCATTATTGAAAAAAATGCAACACAAAACGGCAAAAATTATCAGAAAAAATAATAGCCCGAAGTTATTGTTGCGGTAAGTTACCGTTACTGTTTCTTTGTAAGCGTTAATATACTGTTTTATCGGTACAATTGCTGTCAATGACATAGTAAGCGCCATATGGATAAGTTTTCCGGTAAAATATTTTTTCAAAGATAATCCGGGGGCAACAGTACTAACTTGAATGTGAACACATACTCCGGACCAGGAAAGTAATCCTGAGGCAAGTATGAGAGATGTTTTAAGGGGTATTTTGTCAAGCATCATACATGCATTTGTAAGTTCAAAAAAACCTTTGGCAATAAAATCCATATTGTTTGGTAAAAAGAAAATAAAAAACTCTGTCAGTGCCGAAAAAAACATTATATATCCGCAAATATATGCTAAATTTATAACTGTTTTTTTAACACAATCAATCAGGTTGCGGTATGAGGAGTTAGTTTCAACGGGGAAATCTTGACTTTCGGAGTTGGTGCTGAAAATTTTTTCTTTCATAATTATTCCCACGATAGCCGAGGCAAGTATCTGTATAGAAAACAAAAATAAGGCTGTTTTTTGATTTTTATATATTTCTCCGCCCAAAACACCGAAAATAAAGGAAATTCCGCTGTTTGAGCAAAAAGAAATCAGATACTCTGCTTCTTCTTTTGAAATTTTCCCGTTTTGATACATTTCGTATGTACATGAAGCACCTATGGGAAATCCGGTTATCCATCCCAAAATTATTGGAAGTGAACTGCATTCCGATGTGCCGAATAAACAGGAAAAAACTTTGCCCAACGGTTTGAAAATAATACTTGTGCTTTCACAGGAAGCAATATAGGAAGAAAGAATCATGAAAATAAAAACAGAGGGAATAAAAGAAGTCATGCAAATATTGATTGAACAAAAAACAGAATTTTTTATAACCTGAGTATTAATTGTTGTAAAAATTACGAAAAGTAACGAAAGCAAAATTAATATCCTTTTCATATTATCACCCGATGAATTATATTATTTATTGTGACATAAAATGTTAAAGCGAGGTGGTAAAATGAAAAAAATTTTAAACAGTACCGAAAAATCAGATAATAATCGAGCCGTAATACAAATATTTGGTGATGGTAAGTTGGTTGCCGAGGATTGCGGAAGCATAAAAACATATGACAGCGACAGGATTGTATTTAAAAGCAAATCGTGTGTTGAGGTTAACGGAGAAAAATTAAAAATGACATATCTCGGGTATGGAGCGGTAAGTATAAGCGGAAAAATCTCAGCAATCAAATTCGGAGAGTAAAATGCTTTTATATAATGTTTTGAATTTTATATTCGGATATACACTTGTATCGATTGAGCGAGGCAGAGGTTGCGAAAAAATTCTTGCCTTTCTGGTCAGTCAGAATATTACTTTTTGGGAAGTGGAAAATATACAAAACAGGACTATGTTTAAAATAAAGCCGTATTATCAAAAAACATTGCTTGGTACAGCAAAAGAAATAGGTCTTGATTACAGACAAATATCAATAATGAATATGGGACTGCCTTTTATATTTTTAAGGCATAAAAGGCGGCTTGGGATTATGATTGGAACGATGCTCGGGATGTTTTTTGTAGTTTACTCCACTTTATTTGTTTGGAAAATAGAAGTTATAGGAAATCAGCGGCTTACATATACGCAGATAGTACAAATGCTTTCGGAAAAGGATTTGGAGAAGGGACATTTACTCCCGGCATAAATTTAAAACGCATTGAAACTGCAATAATGGTTGATAATGTTGATGTTGCATTTATATCTATATACCTGAAAGGGACAACGGCGGTTGTTCAGGTTAACGAAAGAAAATTGACAAGCGAAAAGGAAAATCTCAATTTGCCCATTAATCTTGTCGCGGATTACCCCGGGCAAATAGTCAATCTTGAGGTTGTGTCCGGGCAGAGCGTTGTTAAACGAGGAGAGGCGGTAGAAAAAGGACAACTTCTTGTCAGCGGTATAATTGACAGTAATACCGTCGGATACAGAATTAAAAGTGCATCCGGAAAGGTGATGGCATCTACCTCACATGATATATATTACGAAATTCCTCTTGTTCAGCCGAAAAAATACTATACCGGAAATGAAAACAGGCAAAAATCTGTAAAAATTTTGGGAAAATATATTAATTTTTTTGCAAATAGTGGAAATTTGTATGAAAAATATGATACAATATATAATGAATCTTCAATAACATTATTCGATGTAATTCAACTTCCTGTATATTTTGTTGAGAGAGTGTATTCAGAGTATATTGAAAAAGATGTTGAGATTGATGTTAAACGGGCGCGGGAACTGGCATATGACAATTATGCAGAGTTTGCCGCAGGAAGAAAATCCCTCACAATTGAAAAGGAAAACCTTGAGGAAAAGATTGAAAATGGCAAGTTTATACTGTACGGTACTGTAGAATGTATCGAAGATATATCACAGGAAAAACCATTTTATTATATTCAGGAGTAAAAAATAAATGGCTGAGCAAATTATAACATTTGATAACCCGGATTTGTTGCCGAAAATTTTTGGCGACCTTGATTGTAATCTTGTTCTTATCGAAAAAGAACTTGATGTAACAATTTCAAGCCGTGGCCCGGAATTAAAAATTTCCGGAGAAACAAATAACATCAAAGCAGCATCCGATGTTATTCTGTATCTTAAGAAAACGGCAAAATTAAGTGAAAATATAACCGAGCAAAATGTGACTTATGCCATAAGTATGGTTAAAAGCAGCCGTTCTGCAGAACTTATTTCTTTTGACGGAGACTGTATTTGCATTACAACAAAAGGAAAACCTGTAAAACCAAAAACAGTAGGACAAAAGCAGTATATTCAGACAATAACTGATAACACTGTGACAATTGGAGTCGGACCGGCAGGCACAGGAAAAACTTTTCTTGCTGTTGCTATGGCAGTTACCGCTCTGCGTAACAAAAAAATCAACAGGATTATACTCACACGCCCGGCAGTTGAGGCAGGAGAAAAACTTGGATTTTTGCCGGGGGATTTGCAAAATAAAATTGACCCTTATCTGAGACCCTTGTATGACGCACTTTATGAGATGATGGGTGCAGAAAGTTTTAATAAAAACCTTGAAAAAGGCGTTATTGAGGTTGCACCTTTGGCGTATATGCGCGGAAGGACACTGGATGATTCGTTTATTATTCTTGATGAAGCACAAAACACAACGCCCGAGCAGATGAAAATGTTTCTTACTCGTCTCGGATTCAATTCCAAAGCAATTGTAAATGGAGATATAACTCAGATAGACCTACCCGACGGGAAAACATCCGGTTTGAGAGAAGCATTGAAGATTCTTGAAGGAATAGAGGATATAGGAATTGTTACACTTACAGACAAGGATGTTGTAAGGCATACACTGGTAACCAAAATCATTCGTGCATATACAAAGTATGAAGAAAAGAAAAAAAGTACAAATGTCAAATATAAGAGAGTGCAAAGATGAAGAATTATATATTTTTTGGCGGGAAAGTTAAGGTTGACGCACAAACAAAAAGTCTTATCAGAAAGGCGATAAGAACAACACTGCGGAGCGAAAAGTTTGAAAAAGATGCCGAGGTTTCCGTAACACTTACCGATAATGCTGAAATACATCAGATAAACCGTGATTTTCGCGGTGTTGACAGACCTACAGATGTATTGTCCTTTCCCATGATTGAGGAAGAAGAGTATGTCGGGGATTTAGATATTGATAAAAATGCCGTTCTTTTGGGAGATATTATAATTTCGGTCGAAAAAATAGAAGAACAGGCAAAAGAATACGGTCACAGTTTTCAGCGTGAACTTGCGTATCTGGTAATACATTCCACTTTGCATCTTTTGGGATACGACCATGTTACTTCAGAATCCGATGAAAAAGAAATGACCGAAAAACAGGACAAAATCATAGAAAGTATAGGATTGTAAATTATGAATTTAACACCAAAAACAGCCTTTATTGCTATTGTAGGACGGCCTAATGCAGGTAAATCAACACTGCTCAACGCACTTTTGGACGAAAAAATTGCTATTGTGTCAAATAAACCGCAAACTACAAGAACTAAAATAACGGGAATACTTACAAAGAGAGAAACTCAGTATGTATTTTTGGATACTCCGGGTATGCATAAACCCAAAACAAAACTGGGCGAGGTTATGGTCAGAGAAGTATCACAGGCAATCGGAGATGTGGATTGTGCCCTTTTGTTGTGCGAGGCAGATACATCTGTCCATCCTGCAGACCGTGAACTGCTGGAGAGGTTCAAAAAAGACGGAACACCTGTAATTTTAATCATAAATAAGACCGATATAACAAAAAAAGAGTTGATTCTTGCCACAATTGAAAAGTATACATCTGAATTTGAATTTACTTCGGTGATTCCCATAAGTGCCTTGACAGGCGACGGCGTTGATATTGTTTTTGACGAAATGCAGCAATTTGTTCATGAGGGTGATTGGTTTTTCCCGTCAGATTATGTGACTGACCAACCGGAAAGACAGATAGTTGCCGAAATAATCCGTGAAAAACTTTTACGGCTGCTCAGTGAAGAAATACCTCACGGAACAGCGGTCGTAATAGAAGGATTTAAAGACATAAGAGGCCACCTTCTTGATATCAGAGCAGAAATTTTTTGTGAAAAGGAAAGTCATAAGCGTATTATAATCGGAAAAAACGGAAGTATGCTTAAAAAAATCGGCTCATATGCAAGAGAAGATTTAGAGTCATTTTTCGGAGTAAAGGTTAATCTTAATCTTTGGGTTAAGGTTAAAGAAAACTGGCGTGACAGTGATGTCATGATTTCTAATTTCGGTTTTAACAATAAGGATGAATAAATGCTTGTTACTTTTAATGGTTTAGTTGTCCGTGAAGATAAAAGCGATGATTACGGAAAATATATAACTGTTTTGTCGGATACCTATGGCAGAGTTTTTATGAGTGCCAAAGGCGTAAGTTCTGTTAAAAATAAAAATGCAGCCGCCTGCCGTATGTTTACTTTCAGCGAGTTTGTTGCTTACTACAGAGACGGAAAGTATACATTGAAAAGTGCTTCTCCAATCGGTAATTATATCAAGCAAAACACCTCTCTTGAACAACTGGCACTTGCATCGTATATTGCTGAAATTGCGGATATATTCAGCCGTGGTGAAAGTGATACATCGGTTATAATGCGTAACTGTATAAACGCCATATACATTATTTATAAAAATGACCGTTCCCGACGGATTATAAAATCCGTTTATGAGTTAAAAATGCTTTGCAATGCGGGGTATATGCCGGATGTTCACTCCTGTGCCGCGTGCGGATGTGATTTGAATGGCGATAAAGGGTGTTATTTTTGCTATGTAGACGGTGTTTTGGTGTGTGATAAATGTAATATTGACCAGTCGGTAAAAAAAATATTTATTTCCGCCGGATGCCTGAATGTTATGAGACATATAATAAATTCCGATGACAGCAAGGCTTATGCAATTCGTTTGCCTGAAAATACTTTGCAGGAATTATATAATGTTTGTCAGGAATTTCTTCTGGCACAACTTGAAAAGAAACCCGATACACTTGACTATTATAACACAATAGAGGAAGATAATGTTAAATTTTGAAAAGGCAGTTAAAACTTTGGAATTTGACAAAGTTTTGGATATGCTGTGTGAATGTGCCTCATTGGAGGGTGCAAGAGAAAAAATAAGAAGAACTATACCGAAGACAGAACTTTCTGAAGTAATAAGACTTCAGAAAGAGACATCCGATGCCAAAAATTTATCGGTTACAAAGGGACTGCCTTCTTTTATGAGTGTTAAGCCGATAGAAGTTGCTGTTGAAAGAGCGGAAAAATCCGCAATTCTGTCAATAAAGGAATTACTAAATATTGAGGCACTTTTGTCTGCTGTACGGAATATGAGGATTTATTCAAACGACCTTACGGAAGAAAACAGTTTGTACGACTATTTCAGTGTTCTTGTACCCAATAATGCATACGAAAACAAATTGAAAAAAAGTTTTCTTAATGAAGAACAGTTAGCGGATGATGCAAGTGAAAAATTATATGAAATAAGAACTAAAATAAAGCGTTCAAACAACAAAATACGCGAGAATATGCAAAAATTTATTACCGGTAACGCTTACAGTAAATATTTGCAGGAAAATATTATAACAACTCGTGCAGGTCGCTTTGTTATTCCTGTGAAGGCGGAGGCAAGAGGTGAAATTAAAGGGCTTGTTCATGATACATCTGCATCGGGAGCAACACTTTTTATTGAGCCTTTAAGTGTTGTTGAACTTAATAATGAGATTAAAGTCCTTCAGACCGAAGAAGCCCGTGAGACAGAAAGAATTCTCTCTGAACTTTCAGCGGATTGTGCTGCTTTTTCAAAAGAATTAATACTGAACTATAATATGCTGGTTGAACTTTGTGCAGTTTTTGCCCGTTCAGAACTTTCGTATAAGATGAGTGCAATATCACCTAAAATTTCTGGACGCAAAGTGATTGATTTTATCCATGCCCGCCATCCATTGCTTGATAAAAAAACGGCTGTTCCAATAGATGTAAGATTGGGCGGTACCTTTAACACACTTGTTATTACAGGACCTAATACGGGAGGTAAAACCGTAACACTTAAAACTATAGGTCTTCTTTCAATGATGGTTCAGTGCGGTTTGCATATACCGTGTTCCGATGGCTCGATAGCATGTGTTTTTGATAATGTGTTAGGTGATATCGGCGACGAACAAAGTATAGAACAATCTCTTTCAACATTTTCTGCTCATATGAAAAATATTGTTGTAATGTTGGAGGAAGCAACGGAAAATACACTTGTCCTATTTGATGAACTTGGTGCAGGCACTGACCCTGTTGAGGGTGCGGCACTTGCAACTGCTATACTTGAAAATATCCGTAAAAGAAATATTTTATGCGCTGCAACAACTCATTATGCCGAGTTGAAGGCGTATGCTATAAACACAGATGGGGTTGAAAATGCCTCGTGTGAATTTAATATAGAAACTCTCAAACCAACCTACAAACTTGTTATAGGCACACCGGGAAAGTCAAATGCATTTCTTATATCACTTAAACTCGGGCTTAATAACGACATTGTGGAAAGTGCAAAGAAATATATTTCCCGCGAAGAAAGGCAATTTGAGGGTACAATACAGAACCTTGAAAAGAAACGCTTTGAAATGGAGGCACTGCGTGCCGAAGCAAATAAAATGCGTGATGAGGTCAAACGGATTCATGACGAAACCGTTGCAGAACGGGAAAAATTGCTGGATTCTGCCCAACGGGAAGTTGACCGTGCCAAAGCAGAGGCAACACGAATACTTAAAAGTGCAAAAGCAATAAGCGATAATGTATTTGATGAACTTGATATTATAAAGAAAAAGAGGGAAGAAGAACGGTATAATGCCGAATATGACCGCGCAAAAGAGGAACTCCGGCGGCAGATAAGGGCAGGAGAAAAACAGGTTTCTGATGTGGATGTGGATAGGGAAGAGGAATATGAACTTCCCAGAGAACTTCGCGAAGGAGACAAGGTGATAATTGCCGGTCTTAACAGAGAGGGATGTGTAATTGCATTTTCCGGAGATGATGTTCAGGTTCTCAGCGGTAGCGTTAAAATGAAAGTACCCAAAAAGAATCTTCGCCTTGTAAATAGCATCGATACTTCAAAAACAAATAAACAACTAAAGAAGTCCTCGGGAATGATTAGCAGTCGTCCTGTGGTACGGAGTGAAATAGATTTAAGAGGACAAATTGGTGACGATGCGTGGTTTATGGTTGACAAATACATTGATGATTTGAAACTGGCAGGGCTTCACACAGCAACTCTTATACACGGAAAAGGTACAGGGGCATTGCGTGCTGCTCTGTGGAGATATTTAAAGCAGGATAAACGCATTTCGAGTTTTCGGATGGGAATGTACGGTGAAGGGGATAGCGGAGTTACTGTTATTGAACTTAAATAATGAATAATATTCAGGTATTTATAGTGTTAATAAACTGTTAACTTATGTGTTTTGCTCTTTCATTTTGATAAATAATTTGGTATAATCTTTCTGTAGATTATTACTATTAATGTCGGTTTTATTATAAAATAATAATTATTTAATGTGATATTAAAGCAAAGGAGAATAATATGGCAAATTTAAAGATGCTTGCTATTGACCTGGGAGCATCCAGTGGGCGAGGCATTATCGGAAGTTTTGATGGTGAAAAATTACACCTTGAGGAAAATCATCGTTTTCCCAATGAACCTGTTCTTGTTAACGGAACATTCAGATGGGATATTTTGCGTATTTTTCATGAAATCAAGACATCAATCAGAAAAACCATAAATGATAATATTGATATTAAAAGTATCGGTATTGATACATGGGGAGTTGACTATGGTCTGATTGACAAAAACGGTCAGCTTATGGAGAACCCTTATCATTATCGTGATACCCGTACAAGTAATTTTGAAGATGCATTTAAAACTGTATCCCGTTCAGATGTTTATGGAGTCACAGGAACACAGTTTATAAACTTTAACACACTTTATCAGCTTATAAGTGCTGATAAGGATTTGCTGAACAGAGCAGACAGTATGTTGTTTATCCCTGACCTTTTAAATTATTTTCTTACAGGTGAAAAAGCAACAGAATATACAGTAGCATCTACTGCACAGATGCTTGATGCAAAAAACAGAGACTGGGCTTATGACCTTATTAATAAGTTCGGTCTTCCCACGGGATTGCTTGGTAATATTGTTAAACCGGGTGCAAAACTTGCTCCTCTTTCTAAAGAAGTTACAGATGAAATCGGTCAGATAGATGCAACCGTTATTAATGTTGCAGCACATGATACCGCTTCTGCTGTTGTTGCTGTTCCGTCTAAGAGCGATGATTTTGTTTATATAAGCAGCGGTACATGGTCGCTCATGGGTACAGAAATTCCCGAGCCGATAATTAACAGCAGTTCTGAAAAATATGACTTTACAAACGAAGGCGGATATGGACAAACTATTCGTTTCCTTAAAAACATTATGGGACTTTGGCTTGAGCAAGAGTCAAAACGCCAGTGGGAACGCGAAGGAGAAAAGACCACATATGACCAACTTTCCAATGCTGCCATGGCAAGTGAACCGTTCAAATGTTTTATAAATCCTGATGACAGTTCATTTATGGCTCCCGGTAATCTTCCTAAGAGAATTGCTGAATATTGCCGGAAAACAGGTCAGTACGTTCCTCAGACAAAGGGCGAAATTATTCGATGCATCTTTGAGAGCCTTGCTCTTAAATACAGATATACCGTTGAACAGATTGACGAACTCAAAGGCACAAAAACTCCGTTTATCAATATTGTTGGTGGTGGAACAAAAGAAGCACCCCTTTGCCGTTTCTGTGCAAGTGCTTGCGGTCGCCCTGTTTACGCAGGTCCTGTTGAGGCGACTGCAATCGGTAACATTATAGTTCAGGCAATTACAATAGGCGAAATCAAAGATATCAATGAAGCTCGCCATGTTATCCGAAACTCATTTGAAATCGTAAAATATGAGCCGGAAAATGTTTCGGAGTGGGATGCGGCATACGAAAGATTTTTAAAATTGTTATAATATAAACACGGAGGAATAAAAATGAACAACCAGGCATACGAATTGGCAAAAGCAAAATATGCTGCTCTCGGTGTGGATGTAGAGAGCGCATTTAAAAAACTTTCTGAAGTACCTGTTGCTTTACATTGTTGGCAGGGCGATGATGTTTGCGGTTTTGACCACGACGGTCCTCTCAGCGGTGGTATTCAGACTACGGGAAACTATCCCGGCAAAGCAACTACCGTTGACCAACTTATGGCAGATATGGAAAAGACAATTTCACTTTGCCCGGGCAAGAAAAAACTCAATGTTCACGCTTGCTACGCAATTTTTGAAGATGGCGAGTATGTTGATCGCGATAAAATTGCTCCCAAGCATTTTGCTAAATGGGTTGAACTTGCAAAAAAATATAACATAGGTCTTGACTTTAATCCTACATTCTTCTCACATCCCAAGGTTAAAAATGGTTTGACTCTTACCAGTCCGGATGAAGAAACCAGAAAGTTCTGGGTTGAACACGGTAAGGCATGTATCCGTATTTCTCAGTATTTTGCAGAAGAAACCGGCATTCCCTGTGTTATGAACATATGGACAGGTGATGGATTCAAGGATATTCCTGCAGATAGAATGGGTCCCCGTCTTCGTTATAAAAAGTCTATCGAAGAAATAATGTCACAGCCGTTTGATCCTGACAAAGTAAAAATTTGTGTTGAATCCAAAGTTTTCGGAATTGGTGTTGAATCCTATACAGCAGGTTCGGCTGAATTTGCACTTACTTTTGCTGCAACTCATGAAGGTTGTCTGCCGTTAATGGATAACGGACACTATCATCCTACCGAAGTTGTTTCCGATAAAATCCCTGCACTCCTTTGCTTCTATCCTGAGATTGCACTCCATATTACAAGAGGTGTTCGCTGGGACTCTGACCATGTTGTTCTTTTGGACGACGAAACCAAAGAAATGGCAAAAGAAATTGTTCGTTGCGATGCTCTCGGAAGAGTTCACATGGCACTTGACTACTTTGATGCGAGTATAAATCGTATCTCTGCGTGGGTTGTAGGTTTCAGAAGTTGGCAGAAGGCTTTACTTATGGCTCTTTGCACTCCTCACGAAAAACTCAAAAAACTTCAGGATGAAAACAAATTTACCGAACTTATGGTTCTTCAGGAAGAGTATAAACTTCTCCCGTTTGGTGAAATCTGGGAAAAATATTGCGAACTTTGCGGAGTAAAAGGCGATGCAAGTTGGTTTGACGAAATTGTAAAATACGAAGAAGAAGTTCTTTCAAAGAGATAATCATATTTAGTCAAAAAACTCTTACGATGTTTTGTCGTAAGAGTTTTTGTGTCTTAAAAAGTTTGATATTCGATATTTGTATTTAAATTTTGAACATAAAAAAGCCCTTGGAAAACCAAGGGCTTTGAAGAAATTAATGTAAGTCCTGATGAATTATTTTAATTACTTCAATTCAACAGAAGCACCTGCTGCTGTAAGTTTAGCCTTGAGATCTTCAGCCTCAGCTTTGGGAGCAGCTTCTTTAATTGTCTTAGGAGCGCCTTCAACCATGTCTTTAGCCTCTTTGAGACCGAGACCGGTGATTTCACGAACAACCTTGATAACATCAAGTTTCTTGTCGCCTGCAGCGGTAAGAACAATGTCAAATTCAGTCTTTTCTTCTGCTGCTGCGCCGCCTGCTGCGGGAGCGGCTGCAACTGCAACGGGAGCAGCTGCGGATACGCCGAATACTTCTTCAAGTTCTTTAACAAGGTCAGCAAGTTCAAGAACTGTAAGAGCTTTGATTTCTTCAATAAGCTGTAATGTCTTTTCTGTAGCCATTTTAATTATCCTCCGAATTTAAATATAAAATTATTAGTAAATAAATATTAGCGGGTTAAAAATTAAGCCTGCTGTTCGTTTTGTTTGTCGATAACTGCTTGAAGCACACATGCAAGACTCTGAATAGGTCCGTTCATGCTGCCCAGCATTTTTGCAATGAGAACTTCTTTGGAAGGAATAGAAGCAAGTTCTTTAATTTCGTCGATGGAAACAACTTTTCCGTCAAAGAAACCACCTTTAATTTCAAAATTCTCATGTGATTTTGCAAATTCACAAAGAACCTTTGCGGGAGCAATAACATCGTCCTTGGAATATGCAAATGCAGTCATACCGTTAAGTCTTTCGTTAAGGTCAGAATAATTGGTTGCGTTAAAAACCAAACGAAGCATTGTGTTTTTAACAACAGAATATTCAACACCTGCTTTGCGGCAATTTGCACGAAGTTTGGTGTCGTCTTCTACATTTGTTTTTGAGTAGTTAACGATAACACCGGATGAAGCAACAGATACATTTTGTATAAGTTCTTCAACTGCTTTTTTCTTTTGTTCAAGAATAGCTGCACTTGGCATAATATTTCACCTCCTGTTAAAATTGGGAAAAAATAATGCTCCTTTACCGTCACCGATAAAAGAGCATATAAACATCACAAAAATTGTAACATCAATATATCATCTTTCCTCGGTAGGCGGCAGTGCCATTATAATTTCTTACCTACTGTCTTAGGATTGACTTACATCAACTGGCATATTATATCATGAAAAATAACTTTTGTCAATACCTTTTTGAATAAATAATAAAATTTTTAGAAAATTAAGGCAAGCATAATAAATATGCTTGCCTCAGAATAGTTACGCTTTGGGACCTGCGTCAACAATGTGTTTGGGCATATGGGTATATTTTTTGAAGTTGTTTGCAAATCTTTCTGCAAGTGCCTTTGCTGTCTTGTCGTAATCTGCTTTGTTTGCCCAGGTGTTTTTGGGGTTGAGAATTTCATCGGGCACATTGGGGCAAGTCTTGGGAATATTTACATTAAAGATGGGGTCAAGTGTATATTCAACATTGTTAAGTTCGCCTTTAAGTGCTGCAGTAACCATAGCACGGGTATAAGAAAGTTTCATTCGTTTTCCGACACCGTAACTTCCGCCTGACCAACCTGTGTTGATAAGGAATACCTGTGCACCGGATTTTTTGATTTTTTCACCAAGCATTTCAGCATATACACTGGGGTCTAAAGGCAGGAACGGTGCACCGAAACATGTGGAGAATGTAGCCTGAGGCTCGGTAATACCGCGTTCTGTACCTGCGAGTTTGCTGGTGTAACCTGAAACGAAATGGTACATGGCCATATCAGGGTCAAGTTTGGAAATGGGAGGAAGTACGCCGAAAGCGTCTGCTGTAAGGAATACAACAGTATTAGGTGTAGTTCCTACACCCGGAATAGCAGCATTGGGAATAAATTCAACAGGGTAACCAACACGGGTGTTTTCTGTGAGTGAACCGTCTGCAAAGTCAAATTCGCGGGTTTCCGGATTCATAACAACATTTTCAACAAGAGCACCGAATTTTATTGCATTCCAGATTTGAGGCTCATTTTCTTTTGAAAGGTTAATGCATTTTGCATAGCAACCGCCTTCAAAGTTGAACACACCGTCATCAGACCAACCGTGTTCGTCATCGCCGATGAGTTTTCTGTCAGGGTCAGCACTGAGGGTTGTTTTACCTGTACCCGAAAGACCGAAGAATAAAGCAGTATCACCTGCATCACCGATATTTGCAGAGCAATGCATAGGGAATACACCGTTTTTGGGAAGAACATAGTTCATAACAGAGAATACACTCTTCTTTATTTCTCCGGAATACTGGCTGCCGGCAATAAGAACTATTTTCTTAACATAGTCAATAATAATTGCCGCTTCGCTGTTTACTCCGTCAACTTTGGGAATGCATTTGAAACCGGGGGCTGCGATAATTGTGAAGTCAGCCTTGAACTTTTTGAGTTGTTCTGCATCGGGACGGAGAAGAAGCTGGTGAATAAAAAGATTCTGTGATGCGTATTCGTTTATAATTCTGAAGTTCTGGGAATATTTGGGGTCTGCACCTGCAAAACCGTCAAAAATAAATATTTCACGATTCTGGAGATATGATGTCATCTTTTTATAGATATTATCAAATTTTTCCTGTGAAATCGGAACATTGATTTTGCCCCATGCAATATCTTTTGTTATTTTGGGAGAGTCAACGATAAACTTATCGTCAGGTGAACGACCTGTATATTTTCCTGTATTAACAACAAGTGCACCGGTATTGCTGAGTGTTCCTTCTTTTCTTTCAAGTGCTTTTTCAATTAAAGCAGCAGGTGAAAGGTTGCGGTATACGGCTTTGGGATTGATTATGCCAAGTTTTTCAATGCCATATGTGTTCATTCTGTTATCCTCCTGAATACATACCATTTTAGCGGTATATTTAATTATTTAATATATTATACCCTTAAATTAATACAAATGCTTTTCCTAATTGTGAATTAATTGTATAATTTACTATATTTTGCAATTTATTTTTTCTTAACTTGCAATTTTTTTGAAAATTTCTGCGTATTTTTTTGGTTATACAGAAAAAATGAATTTTGTAAATATTAATTATATCATTTTAATAAACCATAATTATTGAGAAACAGATATCGTATTGACAAAAAATCAGATAAATGATAAAATATACAAGACATTTTTATGATTTTTTGAGGTGATTGTTTGAAAAACAAAGTTTCATATTTGGGATTAATCGGAGCAAATACACTTATATATGGTTTGACGGCATTATATTTTGGTTTCCTGCCGATTTTTCTTGAATATCAGGGAAAAACAAACGACCAGATAGGCTATCTGCTTGCTGCCGCACAACTTGTTTCTGTTTTTGCACAATCCGTATGGGGGAAAATAACCGATAAAGCAAAGTATAAAAATAATATACTTGCAATTCTGGTTATATTTTCAAGTATATTTTTTGTATTGGTATATTTTGGCTCATCCATGCTTTACCTTTTTATTATGATTTCCCTTGTTATGTTTTTTTTAAGCAATTTGTGTGGTTTGACTGATACCATAACAATAGAAGCAAGCGGAGTCAATCAATGGAAATACGGGCCATTAAGAGTAATGGGTACTCTTGGATTCGGTCTTGTTTCAATGGGACTTGCACCTTTCATCGGAGGTGAAAATATCAGCCTGCTGTTTGTTTTTTTTGCAGCGGTAGGACTTTTGTCGGTTGTTTTTCTGTACATGGCACCAAAAGTGAAGGGACATGCTGAAAAAAGAGAAAAAATTTCAATTAAACCTATTTTTCGGGATCGTGTTACTGTAATAATGTTTTTTGTAATGGCGGTTTCCATACTTACTTTCAATTATTATCAGAACTTTTATCCCAAATATATGATTGCAAGTGTAGAAAACGGCGGTCTGGGAATTTCCGAGTGGCTGATGGGCGTAAATACGCTGATAACTGTTACCGGTGAAATTCTTTTCTTCTTGTTTTATAATAAAATTATGGAGAAAATCGGAATAAAAAAGGTTCTTTGGATATTTGGTGTCTTAAGTGTCGTGCGTTATTTATCTCTTGCTTATACAAAAAATGCCGTATTGGTACTTACTATAGGATTTTTTACGGGTCTTTGTCCCACAGTTTTTACATATTGCTGCACTTTTTATCTTATGAAGACAGTTTCCCCTTCGGTCCGTGCTTCTGCGCAGATGGCTATGTACGCACTTTGCAACTCGCTGCCAAGAATGATGGGTAGCGGTATAGGTGGTGTAATAACCGAGTCTTTTGGAACTAAAGGCGGATTGATTTTTTGCACGCTGCTGTCGGCTCTGTCTTTAATTTCTTTACTTGCCCTTCCCAAAAAAATAAAAACTGATATGCGCACATAAAAGAATTCTGAAAGCAAAACGGTTAATCAACCGTGGGAAGAATTTAATAATATTCACAATAGTTCCTTAACCTTCTGATAAGGATACTGATTTTATATCAGAAAAATATGTACTGCCTGAAGTTAAACTTTGGACAGTACATATTTTTTATTTTTGAATTAATAAATCAAAATAACTTTGCTTGTTGAAAAGCGAAAATATTTTTGCTGCTTCGTTTCTTGTTAACTTGTTTGATGGTCTTATTGTGTTATCGTCATATCCTGAAATGATTTTATGCGAAACAACTTTGGTAATATTTTCAACCGACCAGGAGGGGAGGGAGTCTGAATCTTTAAAAGAAAGTGTTACAGATTGTTCTGCAGGTAAAATAAGTTTTCCGATGACATGCATTGCTTCTGCTCGTGTAATACTGTCTTGCGGTCTGAAATAATATTTTCCGTCGTTTTCCAGACTTCCGTTCATTATTCCCAAAGAACTGACGGCATAAATTTGTCTCCATGCCCAATCGCCAATTTTTTCAATATCTGCAAAATCAGGTTTTAAATCCTTGTACTCGTCAAGATTAATTTTTAAAAGTCTGCACAATATTGTGGCAAATTCCGCTCTTGTGAGTATTGCATCACCGTCAAAATAAGTTGAAGTGTAGTAGGGTTTTCCGTTCATAAGTTCCTGATAGTAAACATCTTCAATGTGTTGTTTTGCCCATGAGTTCTCAATATCCGTGAATAACTTTTGCTCACCGGTTATTACTTTGAATCCGCCTATTGTCGCCGGAAGAAAAGAAGATGATAAGTGCAAAATACTTTTAATTTTATAGGTTGTTTCATCATTTGTTGTAAGAGTTGACAAATCCGCAGAATAAATTTTCCAGCCGTTAAAAACACTGTAATCTTTTGTTACTGAATACGGCAATGTAACTTCGTTGTTGTTATTATCGGTAACAACAAGCACACTGTCAACATCGCCTTTGGCTATAAATTCAATTGCTTTTGCGTTTTCGGGAAGTTCGAAACTGTAATCTAAAGTACAAAAATCCTCTTCCACAGATGAATCATCAATATTAATTTCCGATTCAATTTTGTCCGATTCAGTATGCTCGTTACGGGAAATTGTGATATATTCGTTGCCCATGTATGAAAGGGTTTCCATGTTTGTAAGTTCAAATAAACTTTCCTGAACAAGCGACAGGTCGGAGGTGGGAATATTTAAATAATAACTTTTTGGAATTATTTTAAGAGGTATTTTTAATGAAGTCTCTCCCATGGATGCTTCAAGAAAGCCTTCAAAATAATTTGTTGCATTCATAAAATTATTTTGTACGAAACCTACCGATGACAAATCTTTATAGTTTGGCTCCGGGTCTTCATATTCAGTGTCTGTAATTTTATATGTCAAAACATCAAAATTATTGAATATAACGGGAGTTCCATAATATGAAGCACTGAAATCAAGTTGTATTTTGTCTCCTATTTCAATACATATTTCACTTTGGGATGAGTATATTTCGCTTGGAGATGAAAGAACAGTTATATCAAGCAGACCTTTTATTCCGTTGTTTACCGCAGAAAGAATGGTATACCCCGGTTTCAAAGCGGTAAAAATATTGTTTTCAAAATTACCTCTGGGAGTTTTTGTGTATGTTTGCTCACTATATACCGCGTCTGTTTCCGGAGTAAACGGGTGGTAGGTTTTGTCGTGATAAATCGGGTTTAATTCTATGGTGCTTCCGGGTAAGACATATTCACTATCGGCGGTTATTTTTATCCCTCCGATGTCCCGGCTTTGTGGCAGATTGTTTAAAAAGAGTATAGCATTGGATATATATCGTTCTGAGCCGTCGGAGGGATTATTTACAAGTTTAGCGGTTTCATCAAATGGGGTAGTTGCATAAACAGTTGTAGAGCCTCCGCCATCAAGATTAATTGCAGTAACACATTCTAAATCCTTCATTACCTGGGCAAGAGAAGAAAGGTCAAATCCTGCTGCATTATTACTGTCCCGTCCGTCATTAGCAAAAAAAACAATTTCTCCGTTTTCCCTTATACCTATTGCTGTACGGGGATTTTTAATTTTTTCGTGTAATTCATCAACAGAATCCTCTGCAAAAATGCCATTTTTTAAAATTATATCTCCGCCGCCCATGGCAGTTACGATGTTTTCCCAATCTGTATTTCCGCTTATATTCAGCGACAGTATATCACCGACACACATGTCTTTAAGTTCAGATGCAAAACTTCTGTCATCCCCATAGAGAACAAAATGGTTTTCCGGAATGTCACCATTGATTATGTTTTGTCTTATTTCGGTAACTTCAAATATCATTTCTGTATTGACTTTTAGCATTCCCGAAACGGGTTTCAGTACAACCTCTGTTCCGGAGGATGTACTCCTTGTTGTCTTTGAATAGGAATCATTAATCATATATAACGCGTATACAGAGGGGTATTTGTTAAGATAGTCAAATTTAATTGTATACGGTTCGCGGTCTTCTTTTTCAGGCACTTTGATATTTTTTGATTTTGAGTCCGACAAATCATCGTCAGAAACCAAGGAAAGAGAAAAATGGATATCGGGAGTTCCTATAACAGCATTTCCCGAGTCTGTAAAACCAATTGCATTTTTAGAAGGATCGGAACTGATTAAAATTCCATCTTTTATAACTACGCCCATCGGAATTCCGGTTTCAAAACTGAAAAAATCTCCATTCATTGCACCGACAACCCGCACACCGTTATCCTCGTAGGATGCGGTTATATCCTTCAGCCTCATTTTTGTTGTGTCTCCTGCAGCATAAAAAACCTGCGGTTGCGTATAATTGTTTGGAGAATATTCAAAAATATATGTTTTTTGATTTTTGTCCTTTTTTGAGGAAAGTTCGGAATAAACCAATCCGAAAGAAAGAACTTCCTGGTCAAGCGAGGTGATATATCCGAGACCATCACTTTCGTCGTCAAATGAAAACGCGTAAGTGTAGTTTATGGTTAAATTCAAAATAAGCGTTACAAACAGAATAAATGATATGATTCTTTTCAAAATTTTCCTCCCTGTAAAGTTTCTTATATTACATAAAAAGTATACTACATGAATTTATTTTTTTTAAAAACAAATTGTTACTTTAAATTGTCGTAACAAAATATTTAAGAATATATCTTGATAAATACAATAATTTTATGTATAATATTATAAATAAAATTTTTAAAGGATTAATTTTATGAAAAAGATTAAACCTCAGCGTCAGCACATATGTGATTTGCGCGAATTAGTAAAGAATTCTGCAGATAACCGTGGCTCAAACACATTATTTAAATATAAAAGAAATGGTAACATCCAGTCAATTTCGTACTCCGATTTTGCTCATCAGTGCGATTGCTTGGGCAGTGCGTTTTATGATATAGGTTTAAAAGATTGCGCTATAGGTGTTATCGGCGAAACTTGTCCCGAGTGGGTTATGACTTATCTTGCTGCTGTTAACGGCGGTAATGTAATTGTGCCCCTTGACAAAGAACTTAATCCGAAAGAACTTGCGGAGTTTATAAAACTTGCAAACATAAAAGCAGTGGTATACACACAATCTTATGACGAAATGTTTGCGGATTTGTTCCATTCTCTTGATGGTATTTCCTACCTTATTCCCATTGTTACAAATGAATCCAAATATTCTCCCGATGATTTTCGTGCACTGGAAGCAGATAAGAGAATTGAGTTTTCCCTGTTGATTGAAAGGGGAGAGAAGCTTCTGTCGGAAGGATATGATGAGTTTCTGGCACACGAGATAGACCGTGAAAAGATGTCTGTTATTTTGTTTACATCCGGTACGACAGGAACAAGCAAGGGTGTTATGTTATCTGTAAAAAATGTTGCAACAGCGGTTAATAATTCTTATGACACCACAGAATTTTATGATGATGATGTGTTGCTTTCTGTTCTTCCGCTTCATCATACCTACGAGATGACTTGCGGTATTTTGACTGCAATGCTTTACGGTGCAACTGTTTGCATAAATGACAGTTTAAAATATGTACTCAGAAATATTCAGTTGTTTAAACCGACCGCAATGATTCTTGTGCCTGTTTTTGTAAAGACGATGTATAAAAAGATATGGGACAGTGCATCAAAAAAGAAATCTGTTGGAAAACTTAATTTTGCCCTGTCACTTCAGGGGGTTCTTTCAAAGGTTAAGATTGATGCCAAAAAGTATCTTTTTTCCGAAATAAAAAATGCTTTTGGCGGAAATCTGGAAAGAATAATTTGTGGTGGTGCCCCGCTTTCTGCAGAACTTGTAAAAGGATTCAATGATTTCGGGATTTCGCTTTCACAAGGCTACGGAATAACCGAATGCTCTCCGTTGATTTCGGTTAATCCCTATAAGTGTGAAAAATATGGTTCTGTGGGGTATCCCGTGCCGGGTCTTGAAGTACGCATTGAGGATGTTGATGAAAACGGAAACGGCGAAATTGTGGTCAGGGGAGACAATGTAATGCTTGGTTACTACAATGACACCGAGGCAACCAAGGCAGTGCTTAGTGAGGACCGTTGGTTTAAAACGGGAGATTTGGGATACATTGACCAGGATGGTTATATCTATATAACGGGAAGAAAGAAAAATGTTATAGTGCTTAATAACGGGAAAAATGTTTTCCCGGAAGAAATAGAAGAGTATCTGGAAAAAATCGACCTTGTTGGTGAGGTTGCTGTTGTTTCCCGCGACGGAGATGACGGTGAGGTGGTACTTACTGCAATTATTTATCCAAACTTTGACAGAGCCCGGGAAATAGGTCTTGAAGATATTGTGAAAATAAGCGAAGAAATAAAAAATCGTGTACAACAAAACAATAAAACCTTACCTACATTCAAGCAGGTAAGGAATATAGAAATAAGAAAAACTGAATTTGAAAAGACAACTTCAAAAAAAATAAAAAGACATAAGATTTAGGAGAAAAAGAAATGTTTGAACAGATTAAAAGCCTTCTTGTTGAAGAATATGAACTTGATGAGTCGATTATCACACCGTCAGCAAATTTTGTTAAAGATTTGAAACTGAATTCAATTGAACTTGCGGATTTGGTTGTAACATGCGAAGAAAAATTTGATATAGAAATTGACGAAAACGACATACATACTCTTCAGACTATATCAGACCTTATAGAATATGTAGAAGCAAAAAAATAATTGACAGTTTAATATTATTCATGATATTCGGCGAGTTTTCCTTGAACAAGAAATCCGCCGAATTCCCATTGTCTGAGGACCTCATACACACCTATTGCGACACTGTTAGACAAATTCAGACTTCGTATGTTGTTTAACATAGGAATCCGTACTGTTTTATCAATGTTTGCTTTAAGCAAATTTTCATCTAAACCTGCCGTCTCTTTACCGAAAATGAGGTAAACATTATCTTCATAGTGCGGCTCAGTGTGTTTGCGAGGTGCTTTTGTTGAGAAAAAATAATATGAACCATTATTTTTTGAAGAAAAATCATTAAAATTTTTGTAATAATGCAGCTCAAGGAAATGCCAGTAGTCAAGACCCGCCCGTTTAAGATTTTTGTCAGTCACTTTGAATCCCAATGGCTCGATAAGATGCAGTGATGCACCGCAAGCAGCACAGGTTCTGGCAATGTTTCCGGTGTTTTGCGGTATTTCCGGTTCTACAAGGACAATATTTAATTTTTTTGTTCCGTTTGAAGATTGCATAAAAACTCCTTTAAGAAAGATTTATTAATATGTTAAAACATTCGGGTTTATTTTTGTTGGCAATTACCGTATTATTTACTTTGATGATATTTTCCTTTTCTGTTGATAATGCAAAAGTGTCATCTGGGAAGAGTTCAAAAATCGTCGATACGGTTGTAAAAACAGTTGAAAAAACAACAAACAAATCGTTGGCAGAACTTACAGGAAAAACAACATCGGAAGCCAGAGCGGATTTGACGAAATTGATAAGAAAATTTGCTCATTATATTGAGTACACAGTTCAATCTGCAATTGTATTACTTGCTTTTTTATTGATTTCCCTTGATAAAAGAATATTATCCACCGCTTTTGTGGGGTTGTTTACTGCTGTATTGGACGAACATTTACAGACATTTTCAAATGGTAGGTCAGGGAATACGGGAGATGTATTAGTTGATTTTTCCGGCACTCTTACAGGAATTGTTCTGGGAATATTTGTTGCCAAAATGCTGAGTAAATTCGGCCATTTTTTACTTCGCAGAAAGAACACTTCCGCTTCGGTATTATACTATTAATTTATAAATAATACAATATAAATTTTTAATATCTTTTCGAATTGAACTATTATACACAATAAAATCCTCCTTTATGGCAGTATTGACCATTCTGCAATAAAGGGGGATTTATTAATTTGCAGTTTACTTGTTTAGGAGCGATGAAATTTTTGCAATGGCAACTTTGATATTTTCTTTGTTTGGTTCTGAATCCGAATATTTAGTGTTGATGTAGTTAATATAATTCTGCGAATATGTTACATTTTCAGTAATGTAATTTTCATAGGAAAATATCAGGTCAATATTATCTTTTACAACATCAAGAGTAAAATTAGTAATCGACGACCTTAACAGTTCCGGTATCCATATTGCAACCGAAATCATATTATCAGCGGTAAGCATTTTTTGAAAAAGCATGTTGACAAATTCCATGTGAAGTGCATTACGGGCCGTTTCGCTTTTTGCCTTGGAAAGATTGAACAAATTGTTTTCAGTGCCTTCGGAATGGTTATAAGTAACAAATCTCAGCATTTTTAAAAAATCTTCGCCTTTTGTGATTTTCTGACCTTTTTTAAAATCAATATTCAGATTTTGTTCCGGGTCAGAGTACTTCATATCCTGAGGAACAATAAACTGGAAGCCACCCAACCTATCAATTGCATCAACAAATTGAGTCATATCGACAACAGAATAATAGTCAATGCTTAATCCGGTGAGGGAAGTAACTTCGTTACAGAGAATGTCCAGTTGTGTTTTCTCATTCAAGTTTAATTTTTTTGAGAGATTTCCGAGAGGCATATTTTCGCCTTTAAAGTTAATTATAAAATCCGTCGGAAGAGAGATAAATATAAATTTTTTGTTTTCTTTATCTGCTCTTACAAGCATAAGTGCTTCGATTAAAGTATACGGTTCATCAAGGCCTTCATTTTCCGGATTGTTGCGCCATTTTTCAAGTTCTTTTTCGGATAAGGGCATCTTGTCAAGTGCAACTGCAAGAAAGTTAAATGATTTACCTTTGAATTCCAGTTCATTTTTCTCTGAATTGTTTGGAAGATCCGTGTTATTTTTGGGAGAGTCAATATTATCTATTACTTCTCCTGTTAAAATATCCTCGCTCATGTCTTTAAGACCGCCTACAACAACCCAGGCAATCGAACCGAAAATTACGAGTGAAATAAGAAAAGTCAGTGCAAAATTGCGTAACCAATATTTCATATTATGTTCTGCTCCTTTAAGATTGGCTATATACAGAGGAAAATATAATTCAATATACAGGTGATATTATACATAAATATTATTAATAATTCAACATGTTATAAAAGAAATTTCATCAGATACTTTTTCAAAAACATCCGACAGGGTAACTTTTTCAAATGTTCCGACTTCGCAACGGCGACTTAATGCCACGGGCAAAAAATTCTCTGTATGTCCCAAATAATACCCGCCTTTTTTATTTTCAATTAAAACATTGAAGGTTTCACCGGTGTATTTGCGGAAAACTTCATTAACTTTACTTGTGGCAACATTTTGTAATAAGGTACACCGTTGTTTCTTGGTGTTCTGAGATACTTGATTTGGTGCACAAGCCGCCGGTGTTCCGTCGCGTTTTGAATAGGGGAAGATATGAGCATGAGTAATTTCGTTTTCCGAGATGAATTTGACAGTTTCATTAAAATCATCTTCAGTTTCTCCCGGAAATCCGCAAATAATATCACATGATAAAGTGACATTTTCAAAGTATTTGTGTAATAAATTAATTCCGTGCTGCAAGGTGTTTTGAGTATATTGTCTTCCCATGGCGGCAAGAACGGTGTCGGATGCACTTTGAACCGAAAGATGAAAGTGAGGCATAACAACATCAAATTCAGAGAGTTGCTTTATAAAATGCTCATTTAAAAGTGTAGGGTTGAGAGAACCGTATCGTACTCTTGCAAAGCCTGTTTCTTTTGCAAGTTTTGCAAGAGAAACTAAACTTTCCCCGTTGTCGTTTCCGTAAGCGGATATTTCAATTCCGCAGAACACAACTTCGTTATACCCGCCGTTCTTCAGATTTATTAAATCTTCTTTTACTTTTTCTATTGGCTTGGAGCGTACAGGGCCCCGTACAATCGGAACAATGCAGTAAGTACAAAAATTATTGCAACCGTCCTGAACTTTAAGGTATGCGCGGGTGTTGGTGCTCTTGCTAAGAGTAAGGTCGTCAAAATCTTTTTCTTTTTCTATATCTTTCAGAACACTGAGTTTTTCTTTTGAATGACTTTTTATATACCTGTCCAGCAATTCCGGGATTTTGGACTTATCGGTGTTTCCGCCTATAAAATCAATATCTCCCGATGTAAACATTGGAATGTTTTTGTTGTTTTGAAAACGGTTTTGAGTAAAACAACCAATAGCACATACAATTATATCATTGTTTGCCTTTTTCTTTGCAATTGCCCTGCCAATCATCTGACGGCTTTTTTTGTCGCTGGATGAAGTGACAGTACAGGTGTTTATAATATATACATCGCAGTCATCTTGAAAAGGGGCTATCAGATAGCCTCTTTTTTTTAGTTGTTCCGAAATTGCCTGCGATTCATATTGATTCACACGGCATCCCAGAGTTAAAATACCAATTTTAGTCATTAAATCTACCGATTATTGAAAGCCGTAATGTTCTGCAAGTTTCATCATCTGGTCGTACTGACGAAGACCGTCTATAGAATTCTTCTCTGTAAGATTACACGCAGCAGCGGCACCTGCAACACGCAAAGATAATTCTGCATCAAAACCTTTATATAGAGAGTAAAGCATACCTGCACAGAATGCATCTCCTGCACCGACTTTTCCCTTGATATCACTTTTGGGAATATTAACAGAGGACATATATGTGCAATTTCCGTTTTTCTCAACATAATATCCGCCCTCGGGGAAATGGATGCATATAACTTCTCCAACACCTTTGTCAAAGAAAGTTTTACATGCGTTCTTAATTCCGTCTTGTGATACACTTCCGTCGTCCATACGGATTTTGACGCCGGTTATAAGTTCCGCCTCAACTTCGTTGATTATAAGATATGTGCAGTATTTAAGGGCAGGGGATACAATTTTTGTGAATCTGTCACTGCTTTCGCTTACAACATCTATGCAAGTTTTGATACCTTTTTCCTGAACTTTTGCAAGGGTTTTTGCCATTACTGTTCCGTATTCGTTATCGGGAGCATCAAATTTGTCAAGAAGAAGAGCATATCCAATATGAAAAATATCTGCTTCAAGAGTGTCAAAATCAATATCTTCAATACCAAATTCCGCATTTGCCCCGCGTGCATGGAAGAAAGTGCGTTCGTTAGCGGAAAGGGAAGACATTACATCCGTAAAAGATGTTGGCTGGGAGTCTGACTCTGTTACACCGTCAATGTTTACACCCAGAGATGTAAGAATATTTTTAACATAAACTCCGTCGGCATCTTTTCCGACTTTTCCCAGACATTTGAGGGGAACCGAAGGGTCAATTTTGGCTATGTCGCAAATTGTATTTCCTGCGCATCCGCCAATAGAATCGGATACTTCTCTTATGTTTGTAAGAAGTCCTATTTTAGGATAGTCATCACAAATTTTAACATGGTCTACAATAAGATTTCCTGCAATAATTATTCCTTTTGACATTTTTTACTTTCCTTTCTTAATAAAAAAGCACATATTATGCTGAATATTATAAATGCGCTCCCGCCGATAATTCCGGTGGGGGCAGGTCCGATAAATGGATTGGGGGTGTTACTGTTATAAAACAGTACACCTGATGATGAAAAGGCATTAATGGCACTGTGCATTAAAACAGACGGAAAAATGCTTTCTGTTTTATATGTGAAATATGAAAAAATAATTCCAACAGAAATGCAGAATATAATCATGGCAAATATTCCTGTTATGGGAAAAAACTTGTATTCTGTTCCGTAGTTGTATCCCATAACAATCATCGGTGCATGCCATAATCCCCATATAATACCAGTAATAAACGCTGAACTTAACGGCGACATATATTCCGAAAGGTGAGGGAATAGATACCCACGCCATCCGTATTCTTCGCCAAAGGCAAATAAAATGTTTACAATCGGTCCGGAAATAAAGGCAAACGAAAGTTGTACTGCCATAAGAGAATACAAATTACTTGTTGAGGGTCTGGTTCCTGTTTCTTGCAGAATCATGTCGGACAAAGAAGTAAGAGAACGGTCAAAATTCTTCGGAAAAACACAAAAAAATGCGACAGCACCAAGTATTATTAAAATTTGCATCAAAAAGTAAGAAACAAGATATTTGCCTGCGTTTTCACGGAAATTTAACTTAAGGTATTTATTTTTAATGCCCTCTTTTGTAAAAAATTGAGAAACAATAACCGAAAAAGCGGGGATTAGCATCATTACACTGAAAATAATTGAGGCGGCGGGATTTGATAGTCCGCCGTTATTCATAAGGAAAAACGCCATGATATATGTCACAAAAAACACAGTGCAAAGAAATATAATAATTCTCTTACGGGATATTTCCATAATTACTCCTTTTTACCATTCATTGCTTTTTGCATTGCGAGAGCAAACGGGCTGAGCGAAGAATCGGGTTCAGACTGCATTTGTGAATTCATATATTTATTTATGTCGTGCCTGCTTACATGTGCAGACTTAAGATTATTATGCATAACACTTGCTTTTTCTCTGAAACCGCATTTACACACATACATCTTTTTATCACCGTCACCGCGTAATTCCATTTTTTTGTGGCACTCAGGACAACGGAGATTTGACTGGGTTATTACATTTTGCCGCCATCCGCAGTTTCTGTCCTGGCAGACAAGCAGTTTCCCTTTTTTAGTGTTGACGGCTAACATGAATTTGCCGCACTCGGGACAGACATTCTTTGTTACATTGTCGTGGTTATATGAAGACTCACTTTCGGCGATTTCTTTCACCAGTTCTTTTGCATACTTTTTAATATCGCCCATGAAAAACTCACTTTTAAGAGAACCTTTGTGAATTGATTCAAGTTTCATTTCCCAGCGGGCTGTCAGCAAAGGTTGTTTCAAGTCTTGCGGAACGATATTTATGAGTTGTGTTCCTTTTGAGGTTGGATATATTGTATTACCTCTTTTTTCAATATAAAACGAGTTGTATAATTTTTCAATAATGTCCGCTCTTGTTGCCGGAGTACCCAATCCGCCGCCGATGAATTCCCTCATTGATTTATCATTTATAAACTTGGAAGGGTTTTCCATTGCGGAAAGCAAAGTAGCCTCTGTGTAGCGTGGCGGCGGTGAGGTTTTTAGATTCCGTATCTCAACATCGGTCACCTTAAATAATGAGTCTTGTTTGAGAGAGGGAAGGATTTGCTCATCGTCATCAATGTCGTCTTTCAGTAAATAAACAGTTTTCCATCCCATCTCGATAATTTCGCGTCCCGTAGCATAGAATAAGTCATTTGAAGGATTTGAAAATTCAGCAGTGATTTTACGATATTTATGTTTTGCGTAAAAACAAGTTAAAAATCGTTTGACAACCATTGTATATATTTTACGCTCTTCATTATTCATTGAAGAGAGATCAGCGCGTTGCTCAGTCGGAATTATTGCATGGTGGTCAGTTACTTTCGCGTTATCAAAACAAGATTTCGACAAGGACATTCCTTTGTTAATAATTTCTTTTGTAAATTGAGAAAAATCCGATGTATCAACTGCACGAAGCCGGTCTTTGATTGTAGGCATTATGTCATCGGTAAGATAACGGGAATCGGTTCTGGGATAAGTAAGAACCTTATGATGTTCGTACAGTCGTTGCATTATGGAAAGCGTTTGCTTCGGTGAAAAGCCGTAAGCCTTGTTTGCGTCTCTTTGAAGTTCTGTTAAGTCATACAATAACGGCGGCGGTGCCGACTTGAGTTCAGAATTAAGTCTGACCAGTCTAAGTTGGGTTCCTTTTGTCCGGTCGTAAACTTCCTGTGCAAACTTTTTACTGAATACTGAACTGTTGCGTTTTGAGTCCAAATATGTTACAAAAAAACTGCCGAGATTTGCTTTTATGTTGTAATATTCTTTAGAAACAAAATTTTTAATTTCATTTTCTCTTTCGACAATCATCGCAAGGGTAGGGGTCTGAACACGCCCTGCCGAAAGCTGAGCATTATATTTGCATGTCAATGCACGGGTTGCATTAAATCCGACAATCCAGTCTGCTTCGGCTCTTGCTTTTGCGGAAAGGTATAAATAAAAAAAATCATTTCCGTTTTTTAAATTATTAAATCCGTCTTTTATTGCTTTATCGGTTTGTGATGATATCCAAAGCCTTTTTATCGGTTTTGAAAAGCCTGCCTTTGATATAATCCAACGAGCGACAAGTTCACCTTCCCGCCCTGCATCAGTTGCAATTATAAGTTGCGAAACCTCGGGACTGTGTAAAAGAGATTTGACAACACCAAATTGTTTGGATGTCTCGGGAATTACCCGGAGTTCCATTTTTTCAGGGAGCATAGGAAGTGATTCCATACTCCAGGTTTTATATTTATCTCCGTAATGTTCCGGCTCACATAAAGTAACCAAATGTCCCATTGCCCATGTTACAATAAATTTATCACTTGAAATGTATCCGGCGGAAGAATGTTTGCACCCCAAAACCCGTGCAATTTCTTTTCCGACAGAAGGCTTTTCAGCAAGAACAAGAGTTTTAGCCATTCTCAAAACCTTTCAATAATAAAATACATATAAATATTATATCATAAAACATGTAAAAGTCAATATTAACTGTAAATAATGTCAAATCATTTCAGAAATAATTTCATTGACAGTTTCGCACTCTGTATTGCATTCCGAAATTCTATTAAATATTCGTTTCGCAGATATTATATCGCGGGACACATCACATATATATACACTTTTTATGACACAATTTTTTGATAATTTATTTATTAATATCGAAAAATAAATTATTTGTCGGTTTGTTTCAATATCAATTATATGATTTTTCAGTAGTTGATAATTAAAGCCTGTGTTAGAATTTATGTTGCTGATAATGTTATTATCCATTTTTCTCTCCAATGTTGTTTTTAATAATTTTTACATGATATTATACCTCTTTTTGTCATTTTTTGCAAAAAACAATATTTCCGTCATCTTGCACAAAATAGTACTGTATTTTAAAATTATGACAATGAAAAAATAATTAAATTGTGAGATTATAATTAAAAAGTAACAATATATGCTTTTTTTATATAAAAATTTAAAAATCAGATGCAGAAAAAGAATAATTATTCTTTTTTTAAAACATATTGCTTTTTTAATGTATTTTTAAACCATTAATGTGTATTTTATTTCACTGTAAACTTTGATTTAATAAAAAAGCAGCAAAATCAACTTTGATTTTGCTGCTTTCACTTATTTGGTGATGGTTATATATTATCCTGATTTATTTTTTTGACAAATCTCTTCCATATGGGAATTGAAATTAAAACAAGGACAAATGAAATAATGTTTAATATAAGCCAACATGTTGCAGTGAATTTCCAACCCATTTCATCTGCAATTTTTGGAAATACATAATTTGTCAGCATAAGTCCGAGAGATGCCATACAGTTAAGCAGGCCTGTGATTGTTGCAACACAACCGTAATGTTCAAAGGTGTTTGATATATATGAGAAAAATATACCGAGTGCTCCCGTAGAAATAGTCAGAAGCGTCAGTGCAAGTAAGACGAAAAAGACACTCAGTTCACCAACAAAAACAATTGCAACCAGAGAGGGAATTGACAGAAAAAGAAAAATAGCAATTGATTTTGGATAGTCAAATCTTCGGAAGATATGTAATTTTGATATAAACAGACCGATAGGTCCTGCTAAAATCAGAATAATATTCAAAGCACTTGCGATACCGGGTGTAATACCGGCATATGACTCCATAAGCATAACGGGGGATAGTGCTTTGACACCCAGACTTAGCATGGTGGAAATTAAATTGATAATCAGAAAAATCGGTAATCCTGATATCAACATCAGTCTGATAGTGCCTGATTTTGAAATTTTTGCTGTATTATCAGGGATTTCAATCTGCGTATCGGGCAAAGGCTCCTCTGTATGCATATACTTTTCCAATATGGTATAAGAAATATACACAATTATAGTCAGAAGAAAGAGAACCAGTGAAGAAAACAAAAAGTGATTTTTCCAGTCGCTTATAAATATTGCCAGCAGATAACTTAAAAACAATCCGATTGTCGAACAAAAACTTAAAAGAAAAATTCCTTTTGTTCGATGTTCAACAGCCAGGAATGAGGCGACAATTTTAAAAACCGACGGCCATATGCCGAACTGAATAATTGCATTGAATCCCCAAATGATTATCATGGCAACATAGTTGGTATGGAACAAATATACCAAAAGATTGGCAATACTTGCACCAAGATAACCTATAGTCAGAAGTAACTTTGGAGAATATTTATCGGCTGCTATTCCGCCAATTATCTGAAAAGGCGCGTATAAAAGGTAGAACACTGCGGCGATAAGACCTGTCTGTGATTTGGTCATAATACCTTCGTTTACGATTGACGCCATAGCAGCACTGTAACAATTTTTAGTCATATAAACAAGAGAGTAGGATGTAAAAATTAGAATGAAAAGCAAAGCGCTTTTTTTGTAATCAGACAGATATTTGGTTTCCATACATACCTCTGTAAAAATATTATAACTGTAATCACATGAATTATAGCACTAACATAATTAAATGTCAATACAAAAATACCGTGTAATGCAGAAATTTTTCTGTATTACACGGTATTGGGAAAACCGTTGGGTTAGTTATAAATAACGGTTAAGAAAGTGCTATAACTGCTCCTGCGTATGTATTGTTAATATACTCGGCAATTGTTTCGCTCAAAAGAGCATTTTTAAGAGCAACAACTTTTTCATTTTCCTGATTGCCCTCTTTAACAACGAGAATATTTGCATAGGTCTGAGCAGCAACAGAAGCAGCATCTTCGGTTGCGAGTGCTTCGGAAACCTTGAGGTTTGCGGAAATAGCATAGTTGCCGTTGATAACAGCAATGTTTACATCGTCAAGAACTGTGGGGAGCAAAGCGGCTTCCATTTCAACAATTTCAAAGTTGAGAGGATTTTCAACTATATCATTTTTTGTTGCGGTAAGTCCTGCGTTTTCTGTGAGTTTGATAAGACCGTTTGCTTCGAGAAGAAGAAGTGCACGAGCCTCGTTTGTTGCATCGTTGGGAACGGCAATTTTTGCTCCTTCGGGAAGTTCAAGCGAATCGCTTGTACCCTTGTAAATGCCAAAGGGTTCATAGTGTACTTTTGCTACAGAAACAAGGTGAGTGCCGTTAGATGCATTAAATTCATCAAGATAAGGGGTGTGCTGGAAATAGTTTGCATCAACATCGCCGCTTTCGGTTGCGTTGTTCGGGATAATGTAGTCATTCATTACCTTTACCTCGAGAGTGTAACCCTGCTGTTCGAGTATGGGTTTGCACTGTTCAAGAATTTCAGCATGAGGAGCGGGTGTTGCAGCAACAGTGATAACATTGTCTGTTTCTGTTTTGGGTGCACAAGCAGTGAACACTGTGAGTACAGCCAAAATTGCGAGAGAAATAGTTAAAAGTCTTTTCATGGTTATTCTCCTTTTTTGTTTTTATAGTACTTACTTGTTTCTTATTCTCTTGTCGCAGAATTTGGCGAGGAAATTAAGTGATTCCTGTAAAATCTGGACAATTATTATGAGAAGCAAGGAAGCAATATACATTTTTGTTTCTTGCGAACGGTACAGACCGTAGTTTACAGCATACTCTCCGAGTCCGCCGCCTGAAATATAACTTGCCATGGGCGTATATCCGAGTATTGTTGTTACTGCGATGGCACCTCCGATTATAAGTGAAGGTTTTGCTTCGGGTAAAATTACTTTCGTTATAATCTGAAAGTTGTTTGAACCCATTGACTGAGCCGCTTCTATTACACCGGGATCAACCTCACGAAAAGAGGATTCAATCATTCTTGCAACAAAAGGGGCAGCGGCGATAACAAGATGAAATATAAAAGCATTGTCGCCGATTTTACTTCCTACAAGAAGTTTTGCAACAGGTTGAGTCATTATAAGAAGTATTACAAACGGAATCGAGCGTATTATATTCACAATAAAGCCGACAACAGTATTTATATACTTGTTTGGAAAAATACTGCCTTCGGATGTACCGTACAGACATACACCGAGAGGAATCCCTATTATGTACGAGAGAAGAGTACTTACAAGTGTTATTTTGAGAGTGAGTAAAATTGATGTGATAAACTTACTGCTTGTAACAACAGTAATTATTTCATTCACTTGTTTTGACCTCCTCATATGCAATTTTTCTTGTTTCAAGGTATGTTTTTATTCTCTCAACGGATGCGGCATCTTCCGGTAACTGTAAAATCATCTGACCAAAGGCTTTTCCACCTATATTTTTTGTGTCAGCACCAAGTATGTTTACAACAGCATGGCATTCAATTGTAAGGTTGGAAATAAATGGCTCAAAAGCAGATTGACCATCAAATGCAATGCGTATTGCGTTATTGGATGACAGTTCACTGACAGTTGTATTTTTAGGGAGAACAAGTTCCTTTGCAATATTTGATTTTGGAGAAAGAAAGATATCCTTTACATATCCTTTTTCTGCTACACAACCATTATCAAGGACTGCAACTTTATTGCATATTTGTTCCACAACCTTCATTTCATGAGTAATTACTACTATAGTAACTCCCATAGTGGTGTTGATTTGTTTTAAAAGTTCAAGAATTGATTGCGTTGTAGTGGGGTCCAGAGCACTGGTTGCCTCGTCGCAAAGTAACACTTCGGGGTCGGTTGCAAGTGCACGGGCAATGGCTACGCGTTGCTTCTGACCTCCGGAAAGTTGAGCCGGATACGAATTCTTCTTATCTGAAAGTCCGACTGTGTCCAGTAACTTTGCGGCTTTTTCAATTGCTTCTTTTTTGGGGACACCTGCAATTTCAAGCGGATAGCAGACATTCCTGAGCGCTGTGCGCTGCGAGAGAAGGTTGAAACCCTGAAAAATCATAGAAATTTTCTTTCTTGTTTTCAGAAGTTCTTTTTTTGAAAGGGAACAAAGATCCACTCCGGAAAAAATAACATTTCCCGATGTGGGTTTTTCAAGCAGGTTAATACATCTGACGAGTGTTGATTTTCCTGCTCCCGAAAGACCTATTATGCCGTATATATCACCCTTTTCGATGTGCAGAGAAACATCGCACACCGCTCTGACATCCTTAGATGATGAGGTGAATGTTTTACTTACATTGCGTAATTCAATCATCGCTTTACTCCCTCCATAACCAACAGTATAACATAAAATTTAAAAAAAGTAAATAGTTAGAAAAAAACTTTTAAAATTTTTGTTATTTATTTTCCACTTTTTGTTATAATTTTTCTTCTTGACAATCATTTTTTATTATGATAAAATAAGAAAAATAAAGGCAGAAAGAGAGATGTATTATGGAAAAGGCAAAATACAGGGTTTATACTCAAAATCAGTGGGTTTTTCCGGACGATAAAATTGACCTCTTTGTTGAAGACCAGCCTGTTAATGTTCATATTGCCAGAGGCGGAAATGTCGCGGTTCAATTTTTAACCGATATTAATGTAAAAAAAGGTGACAAAGTTACATCGAAAATATGCGATGCAAACGGCATTCATGTACAGTTTTACCAGATGGTTCCTGTTACAATTCCGCTTAACAGTGCGCCCGACGGGAAGCCAAACACAACCACTAATCCCGACGAAGTTGAAGACTTTGTTACCCGTAAAGCACCGTTTGATGTTTATGACGCACTGGCTCCCATGGTTGATACAATTTCATATGACTCAAGACTTGCTTTTACGGTCAGAATGACAGCCTGCAGTAAGATGGCTCCGGGTGCACAAATGATTGATGTCACAATAGAAACCGGAAACAGTGTGTTTAAAATACAGTTCAATGTAATTGTTCACAAAGCGGTTATACCTCATATGAGTCAATCAAAACTTTCAGTTGTAAACTGGGTAGTACCGGGAGCGATTTGTGCGCAGTGCAATGATGAAATTTACAGCGACGCATATTGGAAAATGTATCGCAAACTTCTGACACATCTTGTTGATATAAGAAACAATCATCTTTCTATTGCACAAACATGGAGACATGAGCCTGACGAAGCGGTAAGAGATGAAAACGGCAAAATAATTGACTTTGACCTTTCATACCTTGAAAAAGCATTGAAAATTGCTGAAAAGGCAGGTATGACTAAATTATACGGTTCTTATGTTGCCCATTGGGTGAACTGGAATGAGGAACAAATCTATCTTCTCTGGGACTGGGATAAAAAATGTGATGTCTCTTCTTGCGAAGCATACAGACAGTTAAAAATTTATTTTACCCGTGTCAGAGAAATGGTGGAACGAAACGGATGGCATGATAAATACATACAGCCTCTGGTTGACGAACCCCAATTCCAGAATGCCGCCGAATACCGCATTTTATGTGGTGTTGTAAGAAGTCTGTATCCTGAACTTGTAATTCATGACCCTGTTGAAGTATATAATATCGCCGGTGCAGCAGATATTATAAGCGTAAAGCAGGCAATATACGAAAAATATCTGGATGAATTTAAAGAATTGCAGGCATCAGGTCAGAGAATGACTTATTACGCTTGCGGTGCACCTGCAGGCAGAACAATGAACAGAGTGCTCGATCTTCCTGTTTTTGTGGGCAGACTTTCCTTCTGGATGTGTCACAGGTATAATTTTGAGGGATATCTGCACTGGGGATATCATAACGAAGGTGGATTTGATAATACAAATTTCATTAAAATTATGTCACCGGGCAATCACAGCATTGTTTACTGTGTTGATGGAGAATATTGGGAAACAATTCGTTCCATGGCACAACTCTCCGGTGCGGAAGACTGGGAATTATTATCAATTATCAGCGAGAAAGAACCTGAAACGGCACACAGACTTGTAGAAAAAGGATGCCGTACCTTTGATGATTATGAAATGGACCCGGATAAATTTGAAAAAATCTATCTTGAAATTCTTGAAACGGCAGACAGACTGACAGATTAGTTGAGATATTGGTTAATCCCGGTGGTTTATAAAAAAATTGCCGGGATTATAAATTTAATTATACAAATTTAGGAAAAACTATTGACAAAGATGTATTATTGTGATATAATAACACAACAAAGAAGAGGATTATCCCACCCTATGCAGATTAATGCTATAGCGGTTAATAGTTTCAGGGCGTTTTTATGCTCTGTGTCTGTTACTGTGGGGCTTCTTCACAGTATTTTTTTTTTGGAGGTGCTTAGTATCAGCACAAAAGAACTTCTTATCAATGAAGAAATTAAGGCTTCTCAGGTCCGTTTGGTTGGCACAGAGGGCGAACAACTTGGAATTTTCAACATTACCGAGGCTTTGAATATGGCATATAACAAAGGACTTGACCTTGTTGAAATGGCTCCGGGTGCAAATCCTCCCGTTTGTCGCGTAATGGACTATGGAAAGTATCGTTTCGAGCGTGAGAAGAAAGAAAAAGAATCACGCAAAAAACAGACTGTTATCGAAATTAAAGAAATTAAATTTTCTTGTCGTATCGATAAACACGATTTTCAAACCAAAATCAATCATGCACACAAATTTCTGCAAAATGGCAACAAGGTAAAGATTACCATCACTTTCTCCGGTAGAGAAATGAATCGTCAAAGTATGGGTTATGAACTTATGGAGCAGGTTGCACAGGCGTGTGAAGAGTTTGGTTCGGTAGATAAGAAGCCATCTGTTGACGGTCGTTATATGACAATGTTTATTGTTCCTAAAGCACCGACTTCAAAATAAATAACCAGTCCAAAAAGAGCAAATAAATATAAGGAGAAAATAAAATGGGAAAAATTAAGACACACAAGGCTTCGGCTAAAAGATTTACAGTGACCAAAAGCGGTCTTGTAAAGATGAATCATCAGGGTAGAAGACACAAACTTGGTCAGAAAACAACCAAGCGTAAGAGAATGCTCAGAAAGGCTGCTTACCTGAGCACATCATTCGCACCTATCATTAAGAAAATCGTTCCTTACAACGATTAATTTCATTTTCATGTATTTTTAGGAGGAATTATAAATGGCAAGAGTTAAAGGCGCAATGATGACGCGCAAAAGAAGAAAAAAAGTTTTAAAATTGGCAAAAGGATACTGGGGTGCAAAAAGTAAACATTTTAAGATGGCTAAACAAGCCGTTCTTAAAAGCGGTAACTATGCATTTGCCGGCAGAAAACTTAAGAAGAGAGATTTCCGTTCTCTTTGGATTACCCGTATTTCTGCACAGGCTAAGGTTAACGGCATAAACTATTCTCGTTTTATGTGCGGACTTAAAAAAGCCGGTATTAATCTTAACAGAAAGATGCTTGCTGAACTTGCTGTAAGTGATAAAGAAGCATTTGCAAAACTCGTTGAGCAGGCAAAGGCTGCATTATAATAATTGATTGGGCTGCAACAGGGACAAATCCCCGTTGCAGCCCATTACTTGATTATTATGACAGAAAGTGAGGTTATATCAGTGCTGATTACTTCGCGTAATAATACTATTATAAATAATGTTTCAAAACTTAAAATGAAAAAATACAGGGATGAACTTTCGCTGTTCGTTGCGGAAGGCGAAAAACTTTTTGCAGAGGCAATAAATTCCGGACTTGTCCCTAAGTATGTTTTTGTGTCTGAATCATCACAAGATAAGTATAAATCCTACACAGAAGAATATAATTCGTATACAGTTACCCGTGAGGTTTACGATAAAATAACCAACGAAAAGGCGCCTCAAGGTATTTTAGGGGTGTTTTCTTCTTGTGACAATATAATATATGAAGACAATCAAAAAAGTTTTAATAAAATTAATGAATTATTCAACAGTGTATCAAATGGCTACATTATAATAGAGAATATGCAAGATACAGGTAATGTGGGTACGGTCATCCGTACAGCACTTGCTTTTGGAATTGATGCCGTAATTTGTGTTGGCTGTGCAGATTTATATAATTCGAAAACACTCAGAGCCGCTATGGGTGCTCTTTTTAAAATGAAAATTGCGGTATGTAATGATATAAAGACAGCAGTAGAACTTTCCCGAAAAAAATGTAAAAACATATATGCGGCTGCATTACATAAAGATAGTATATCAATAAAAGAAGCCGATTTTAAATCTCCTTGTGCTGTAATGATAGGAAACGAAGGAAGAGGTCTTTCCGAAACAGCGATGTCGCTTTGCGATAAGAGTGTTATAATACCTATAAGTGAAAACTCCGAATCACTTAATGCGGGCGTCGCAGCGGCAATTTTTATGGATTATATGAGGGGGCGTTAACATTAACAATCTTGTTATGTGGGTTTGGCTTGCCACAAGATATTCTTCATTCAGCAATATCCCCAAACGAATTATTGAGCATTTCAAGGATCCGTTTGAGGCATTTAATGCAACGGAAGAAGAATATAAAACTATAACCAGAAGTTATGAGACACTTTTGGATAAAGACATAAGAATGTCTATGGATATTGTTGAATACATAAAAAAGAATAATATCGGAATAATTACATATGACATGCCACAATTTCCCCAAAGATTGAAAAAACTGGAAAATTGTCCGATAGTTCTTTATTATATCGGTAATTTATATGATTTTGATAATTCTCCCCAAATCGGAGTAGTCGGTACTCGTAACTACACCGCACAAGGCGAGCGTGTAACAAAAAGAATATCTTATGATTTGGCAAGAAGCGGATTCACCATAGTAAGCGGTCTTGCAAAAGGTATTGATTCTTTTTCACATAAAGCGGCACTTTATAACCGGTCTGCGACCATTGCCGTTTTGGGTTGCGGAATAGATGTTATATATCCTAAAGAAAACCGTGAACTCACAATGAGAATACGGGAAAACGGATTGGTTTTGACAGAATTTCATCCCGGTACAAAACCTCTTGCGTATAATTTTCCTGCAAGAAACCGTATAATAAGTTCTCTTTCTGATGGAGTTGTTGTTACGGAGTGCAGTATAAAAAGCGGTACAATGATTACTGCCGAACATGCTCTTGAACATAACATACCTGTATATATGATTGATGATTTGTGCAGCGATTCGGTTGGTTATCTGAGGGAAAGAGGTGCTGTTTCAGTTAAAACCTCCGATGATATTACAAGAGTACATAAAAGTAAATTTCCGGGGCTTAAATTTCTAGGGGAGTTACCTAAGGAAACCGTGCTGAAACCAAAAGAGTCGGTTATTACTGTTTCCTCATTTAAAGAATTTAATGGCGGAGCGAATGTTGTTAAGGCGGAAAAGCCTGAAACCGTAAATAATAAACAGGCGTTTTCAGAGTTTAATGACACAGAAAAAGAAATTATAAATATGCTTTTGAACGGTCCTCTTTTTGCAGATGAAATTGTGAATGATAAACTGCCTATGAAGACTGTGTTATATACATTGACATCCCTTGAATTTAAAAATGCTGTTATATCTTTACCCGGCGGGAAATATGCAATAAATAAGCAGTAATATACTATACATGAAAGGATAAGAATACATTGTCGTATGAAAAAAACATTAGTAATAGTTGAGTCACCGGCAAAAGCAAATACAATAAAAAACTATCTCGGTGCAAGTTATAAAGTTGTTGCATCAAAGGGACATTTAAGAGATTTACCCAAAAGTACTTTCGGCATTGATGTTGAAAATGACTTTGAACCCAAATATATTAATATCAGGGGAAAAGGCTCATTGATAAATGAACTGAAAAAAGAAGCAAAGTCTTCACAACTTGTTTATCTTGCAACTGACCCTGACCGCGAGGGAGAGGCAATTTCCTGGCATCTTGCTCAGATGCTTGGACTTGATTTGTCAAAACCAAACCGAGTTACATTTAACGAGATAACAAAGTCAGCCGTGCGGTCTGCAATATCATCTCCTCAGTGTATTGATATGAATAAAGTCAATTCGCAACAGGCACGACGGATACTTGACAGAATTGTCGGCTATAAATTGAGCCCTCTTCTTTGGAAGAAAGTGCGCAACGGACTTTCCGCAGGTCGTGTTCAGTCTGTTGCAACCAAAATGATTGTAGAGCGTGAGGAGGAAATTCAGGCTTTTGTTAAGGAAGAATACTGGACAATAGACGCAAATTTCATATCTTCATCACAAAAGCCTTTTAAAGCGTATTTTTACGGTACTCATGAAGGTAAAATTGTTCCTTCAAACAAGCAGGAAACCGATAAAATTCTCTCGGTTATTCAAAATGCTGATTTTAAAGTGGAAAATATTAAAAAAAGCAAAAAGACAAAGAATCCTCCTGCACCGTTTATAACATCTCAACTTCAGCAGGATGCTTATCGTCGTCTTAATTTCCAGTCCAGCCGTACTATGCGTATTGCACAGGAATTATATGAAGGTATAGTTATCGGAAATAAAGGAGAACAGGGTCTTATAACATATATGCGTACCGATTCTGCCCGTGTTTCGGCAGAAGCACGGAATATGGCAAAGGACTATATTTTGTCAAATTACGGTGAGCAGTATTATCCTTCTGTTCCAAATGAATACAGAAGTAAAAAGAAGGTTCAGGATGCACATGAAGCCATCCGTCCTTCCGATGTGAATTTGAAACCTGACAGTATCAAACAATTTTTGACTTCGGAACAGTATAAGTTGTATAAACTCATTTGGGAACGCTTTATAGCAAGTCAGATGACGGCTGCTGTTTATGATTCGGTAAGTGTAGATATTACTTCTGCAACCAATCCTGAATATATCTTCCGTTCTTCGGGTGATACATTGAAATTTGCCGGATTTACTACAATTTACAAAGAATCCGCAGAACAAGATGAAGGTAAAACAGACGAGAAAAATACTAAAATACCGGCACTTTCTGAAAATGAAACTGTTACATTGAAAGAACTTGAGCCGTCACAGAATTTCACCCAACCTCCTCAGCGTTATACAGAAGCAACCCTTATCAAAACTATGGAAGAAAAAGGTATAGGTCGTCCCAGCACATATTCTCCGACTTTATCGACCATTATAACACGAGGCTATGCCGAAAGAGACGGAAAATCACTTAAACCTAAGCCTCTCGGAACAGTGACAACCGATATAATGAGAGAGAACTTTTCAGAAATTGTTGATTATAAATTCACTGCAAACATGGAAGATGAGCTGGATGAAATAGAAAACGGTGAAATCGATTATAAGAAAATAATTCAGAAGTTTTATTCGCAGTTTAACGGACTTCTCGAAAAAGCAGAAGAAAAACTTCAAAAGGAAGAAATTGAAATTCCTGTTGAAAAACTTGACATAAAATGCGAAAAGTGCGGCGGGGACATGGTAATTAAACGCGGCAGATTCGGTCGTTTTGCTGCGTGTGCAAATTATCCCAAATGCCGTAATACGAAACCTCTTGATAAAAGCGGTAATATTGCTGCACAGGAAACACCTAAAATTGCAGAGGGTATGAAATGTCCTTTGTGTAATTCAGATGTGCTTTTAAGAAAGGGTGCATATGGTGAATATTATGCTTGTGCAAAATACCCTGAATGTAAATATACAAAGCAATTATTAAAGAAAATAGGTGTTAAATGTCCTAAATGCGGCGGGGATATAGTTGAGAAACGCGGCAAAAAGAAAATCTTTTACGGATGCGATAATTATCCTGCTTGTGATTTTTCTTCGTGGAATTTGCCTACTGAGAAGAAATGTCCCAAGTGTGGTGAGTTACTTGCACTTCATAAATATAAAACCGGAAATAAACTTGTTTGTATAAACGCTAAATGCGGATATAAAGAAAACGCAGAACCGACAAAAAACAAATAACAACGAGGTTGATTCTATGATAAATATAATCGGGGCGGGACTTGCGGGTTGTGAAGCGGCATGGCAAGCCGCGCAACGCGGATGTAATGTACGGTTAATAGAAATGAAACCCCAAAAACATTCTCCTGCCCACCACAGTGATGGATTTGCGGAGTTGGTGTGCTCCAATTCGCTTCGTTCAAACCAACTGGAGAATGCAGTAGGTCTTCTTAAAGAAGAAATGAGGCTTTTGGGGTCGCTGATTATTACTTCGGCATATTCAAATACCGTTCCGGCAGGAAGTGCTCTTGCAGTTGACAGAACGGCATTCTCGGATTATATAACCGAAAAAATCAAAACTCATCCTCTTATTGAGGTTCAGTCAAGAGAGGTTGTCAGTCTTGAAGAATTTAAAGATGAAATCACTGTTGTTGCAACGGGACCGCTTACATCTGATTCTCTTTTTGACAGTTTAAAAGAAATGCTTGGAGTCGAGTATTTGTCATTTTTTGATGCGGCGGCACCCATTGTTGAATTTTCGTCTATAGATATGCAAAAGGCATTTTTTGCATCAAGATATGACAAAGGCGATGCAGATTATATCAATTGTCCGATGACAAAGGAACAGTACGAAAACTTTTACAATGAACTAATTAATGCGGAAACTGCTCACCTTAAAGATTTTGACAACAAAGTTTTTGAAGGTTGTATGCCGGTAGAAGTAATGGCAAAAAGAGGCATTGAAACTTTATTGTTCGGCCCATTGAAACCTGTAGGTCTTATTGACCCGAGAACAGGAAAAGAAGCATATGCCACAGTTCAGTTGCGTTGTGATAACAAGGCGGCAACCATGTATAATATTGTCGGTTTTCAGACCCACCTTACTTTCGGAGAGCAAAAAAGAGTTTTTTCTCTTATTCCTGGTCTTGAAAATGCCAATTTCCTCAGATATGGCGTTATGCATCGCAATACCTTTATAAATTCTCCCAAACTTTTGAATAAATTTTATTCTTTAAAGAGTAACCCGAGATTATTTTTCGCCGGTCAGATAACCGGTGTAGAGGGATATGTAGAGTCGGCATCTTCCGGGTTATGTGCCGGAATAAATGCTGCAAATCTTGAAAAAGGTATTGAGCAGGTTTCCTTTGGTAATATGACGGCTATCGGTGCACTGTCTGAATATATTTCAGATGAAACAGTAAAAGATTTTCAGCCTATGAATGTGAATTTTGGTATTGTAGCACCTGCCGACATAAAAATAAAAGGCGGAAAAAAAGTTAAAAATGCGTACCTGGCTCAAAGAGCACTAAACATAATAAGGAGTTATGTAAATGAGAATAATTGTTGATGCTATGAGTGGAGATAATGCTCCTGTCGAAATTATAAAAGGTGCTGTCGCTGCCCGCGCGGAGTATGGCGTTGATATAACATTGGTTGGTGATACAGAAATAATTAATAAGGTTATGGCAGAAAATACCCTTTCCGATGACGGGATAAAAATAGTAAATTCCGAAAGTGTTATCACAATGGAGGATAACCCTATTTGCGTTGTAAAAAGTAAAAAGAATTCTTCAATGGCAATTGCTTTTTCTCTCTTGAGAGACGGGGAAGGTGATGCTGTTGTTTCGGCAGGAAATACAGGTGCGATACTTACAGGTGCGAGTCTTATACTTAAAAAAATAAAGGGGATAAAACGCGCAGCCATAGGTGCTATTATACCTCTTGATAAACCTATGCTTTTACTTGACAGCGGTGCAAATACCGACAATCAGCCTGAATATCTTCAGCAGTTTGCTATAATGGGCTATATTTACATGAGGAATATTTTCGGTATAAAGGACCCCAAAGTTGCCCTTATAAATAATGGTTCCGAAACTACAAAGGGAACAGAAGCGTATGTTTTGGCAAATGAACTTTTGCGGAATACCGAAGGTATAAATTTTATTGGAAATATAGAAGGCAGAGATGTACCATCGGGAGTATGTGATGTTATTGTTGCAGATGGATTTACAGGAAATATTATTCTTAAACTTTGCGAAGGTTTTGGCTCATATATGTCCCGTACACTCAAAAATATTTTCAAACAAAATATTATGACCAAAATAGGCGCTCTTATGGTTATGCGGAATATAAAAGCATTGAAAAAGCAACTTGACCATACAGAGTATGGCGGAGCACCGCTTTTGGGGGTTTCGGCTCCGGTTATAAAAGCCCACGGCTCATCAAACGCAAAGGCTATCAAAAATGCTGTTCATCAGGCAAGTGTTTTTGCAGAAACGGGAATAACACAGGAAATTATAAAAACTATGGAAAAAAATAAAAAGCAAACCGCGGAGGCTGCCGAGTAAATGAGTTATCCTGTAATTTTTGTTCAGAAAGCGGAAGAACTCCAGAAAAATATCGGATATACATTTAATACCCCGGAGTATTTATACGAAGCACTTACACATTCATCGTATACAAATGAACTCAAAAGTAAGCATAAAGTGTTCCCCTGCAATGAGAGGCTTGAGTTTTTAGGCGATTCAGTGCTTTCCTTTGTAGTTTCCGATTACATATTTAACGGCATTGGAAGATATCAGGAAGGTGACCTTACAAAAATCCGTTCTGCTGCAGTATGTGAAGATGCCTGTTATCAATATGCAAAAAAATTGGAATTAGGTAAATATCTGCTTTTAGGTAAAGGCGAAGAAAATGCGGGCGGCAGAGGGCGTAAATCAATACTTGCGGATGCATTTGAAGCGGTACTTGCTGCAATTTTTATGGATAGCGGAGTTGATTCTGCACGAAATTTCTTGCTTCCGTATATTAAAAAAAGTGTAAACCGTATCATATCCAATGGCAATTTACGAGATTATAAAACATTACTTCAGCAATTTATTCAGCAAAACAAGGGTGATATTCTGGAATATCATCAGGTTGGTGAAAGCGGCCCGGACCACAACAAAATATTCGAGGTTGATGTACGGGTAAATTCAAATGTTATAGGCAAAGGAAAAGGTTCATCCAAACGCGAAGCGGAACAGGCTGCGGCAAAATCCGCACTGGAACTTTTTGGGCAAAGTGTAAATGAACAATCATAAGAATATACCTGTTTTTGTTCCTCATGAGGGATGCCCCAACGATTGTGTTTTTTGTAATCAACGGAAAATTTCAGGTAAATCCACATTTAATCCTGATGCTGTGTCGGCAGAAATTGAAACTGCATTAAGTACGATTAAAGATGATACAACAACTGAAATAGCCTTTTTTGGCGGAAGTTTTACCGGGATAGAAAGAAATCTTATGTTAAAACTTCTTAAAATTGCTTCGGAATATGTATATTCTGGAAAAGTATCTTCCATAAGACTTTCAACAAGACCTGATTTTATTGATGAAGAAATACTTGATATTCTCAAAGAAAACTGTGTCAGTACAATTGAAATAGGTTTTCAGAGTTTTAGTGAAGATGTTCTCTTTGCAACTAAAAGAGGTCACACTCTTGAAGACAGTTATCGTTCGGCACGACTTATAAAAGAGTATGGATTTAATTTGGTTGGACAAATGATGACAGGTTTGCCAATGTCAACCATTGAAAAAGAAGAGTTTACAGCGTTGGAAATATGCAGAATTGGTGCACAGGCTGCCAGGATTTACCCAACGGTTGTTTTTTGTGATACAGAGTTAAAGAAAATGGCGGAGGAAGGCATATATACACCGTTGTCTCTGGAAGAATCTGTTTATTCCGCATATCGTGTTTACAAAATTTTTCTCAGACATAATGTTGAAGTAATTCGATGCGGACTTTGTGCTTCGGACAATCTTTTTGATAAAGAAACTGTTTTCTCGGGAGGCTATCATGAGGCATTGGGTGAACTTGTTGAGTCATTGATATTTTATGATTTGATTACCGAAAAAATAAAAGAATTTAATGGGGAAACCCTTTACTTGACTGTTGCAAAAGGTATGACCTCCAAGGTTGTCGGACATAAAAAGGAAAACAAAATTAAATTATATAAAAATTACGGAATTAAAAAATTAAAAATTGACGAAAGTAATCAACTTTGCGGATTTGATGTTGAAATAAAGAGGTGAGATGAATTGTTCTTAAAGCAACTTGAAATACAAGGTTTTAAATCGTTTCCGGATAAGGTGAAAATATCATTTGACAAGGGTGTAACAGCAATTGTCGGTCCTAACGGAAGCGGAAAGAGCAATATATCTGACGCCATAAGATGGGTTTTGGGAGAAATGTCTCCAAAGACTATGAGAGGCGGAAAAATGGAGGATGTCATTTTTAACGGCACTTCCACACGCCGACAGGCAAGTTTTGCCGAAGTTACAATGGAACTTGACAACACTGACAGAAAACTTGCATGTGATGAAGATACCGTTTTCGTCACAAGACGCTTGTATCGTTCGGGCGATAGTGAATATATGATAAATAAAAAGACATCCCGCCTTAAAGATATTGTTGAGTTGTTTCTTAATACCGGTATAGGTAAAGAGGGTTATTCTGTAATCGGACAGGGCAGGATTGCAGAAATTATTTCACAAAAAAGTGATGAACGGCGAGGAATTTTTGAAGAGGCAGCAGGAATATCCAAATATAAGTACCGTAAAAATGAGGCGGTAAAAAAACTTGCTTCGACAAATGAGAATCAGTTAAGAATATTTGATATTCTTTCAGAAACCGAAAAAAGACTTCCTGTTTTGGAACGACAGGCAGAAAAAGCCGCCAAATACCGTGAATATATTAAAGTGAAAAAGAATCTTGAAATTCTGATTTGGTATCAGAGAATCAAGGCGCTGCGCGAAGAACAAGAGGGTACGGAACAAAGTTGCAGATTACAAAAAGCACTTCTTGATAAAATTACGGAAAAACTTGAGGTACTTGAGAACGAAACTGATAAAAAGTATATTCTCACGCAAAAACTTAATTCCGATGCATCGTCTATTCAGGACAAACTCAAGGATATAACACGCGAACAAGGTGAAATAACAGCAAAAATATCAGTACAGGAAAATGACAGCATACATTTTGAAAAAAATGTAAAAGAGCAAACCGAAAACCTTGAAAGTGCAAAAAAGAGCCTTGAAGAACTTTTGCCTCGTCAGGATGTATTGCTGAGGGAGTATAACGATAAAACGGAAGAATTCAAAAAGTTTGAGAGTTTAGAATTTAAAATTGACGATGAGGCGAATTGTCTTTCCGGAGAAATACAAAAACTGTATAATCAGATGTCCCAAAAAACATCTGAAATTGAAAGTTTGGAAAAAGAAATATCCCGGAACGAGTTGCTTGTAAAATCAAAAGAAGGTTTTGAAACAGCGCGTCGCCAACAAATAACGGAAATAGAACAGCGAATAGAAAATTTAAAAAACCAACTTAAAATCATCAATGAAGAAAATGATGAGAAGAGAAAATTATCTGAGGAAATTGCAGAGAGTGCAAAACAGTACCAAAAAGACTTGGCGGAGTCTGCAGAAACAGTAGAAACACTTCGTGAAGAACTTGAGGAATTAAATGCTGTAAAACAGGAAAAACGCCTGAAATTAATGGAACTTAACCAGCGTCACAATACACTTTTGCGTATGGACAGACTTCTGGAAGGATTTTCAGGAAGTGTAAAGGAAATAATGAGGGCAGCGGAGAGCAATTTGATTGAGGGTATCCATAACCCTGTTTCAAAAATACTTCGTACCGACGAACAATATATTTCGGCAATAGAAACCGTTCTTGGCGGTAAAATGCAGAATATTGTCTGCCGGGATGATTTATCTGCAAAAAATGCAATTTTATATCTTAAGAAAACTAATTTGGGCAGAGCAACATTTATGCCTTTAAACACGGTGACGGGAGGCACATTTATTCCGATAAACAATGTGGATAGAATGCAGGGATATATCGGCCCCGCAAGTGCTCTCTGCGATTACGATATTATTTACAAGAATATTGTCGAAAACCTGCTTGGTAAAATAATTGTTGCAGATAATATCGATAATGCCACTGCTATTGCCAAAAAACTTGATTTTAAGGTTCGCGTAGTTACTCTTGACGGTCAGATTATTAATCCGGGCGGTTCATTTACGGGTGGACAAGTTGTATCTAAATCAGGAATACTGTCCAGAAATCGGGATATTATAAATATTTCGAACGAAATTAAAAAAGTTGAGTCGGATTTTAATTCCGTATCCAAAGATGTATCCGAAAAGGAGGCTTGTCTTAAAAGCCGGGAAGATACTCTCAAGGTTGCATCGCGTGAGTTGTCTGTTATTAATGAACGGATTTTCGGTATTGAAAATGATTTAAAAATCGAACTTAACCGTGCAAGAGATATTGAAGAAAATATTTCGGTACTTAATGCGGGAAAAAATAATATTTCCGGAACATCCCGTACAATTGATGACGAAATTGCGGAAATACAGTTGAATACCGATTCATTAAAAGATACTTTAAAAACATTAAAAAATGAGCATCAAAAACTTGAGTCCGGTTATAAGTCGCTTGAAGAGCAACTGGAAAACAACAAAAAAGCAAAAACGGATTTGTTTATTGAACGCGAATCATACAGCGGTGAAATAGGTCGTATAAAAGAAAAACTCAACTCACTTTCAGTACTTATCAACAATTTGAATAATACACTAAACAGTGCGTCAAGCGGACTTGAAGCCGTAAAGAGTGCGATGGAAAAATCAAACCGTGAGAAAGAAAATCTGATTATTTCGCTTGAGGAATTAAAAAGCAGTGAAGAGGTTATCAAGCAGGAACATCAAAAAATTCTCTCGGATATTGATAGGGTGCAAAAAGAATTGTTTGATTTGCGTGCATTGCAAAAAACACAAAGTTCAGAAAAGGAGGAGGCACTGCAACTTTATACATCACTTCAGTCAAAACTTGATTCAAATACAGCGGAAAAAGACAGCCTGATATCTATGCTGTGGGAAGAATACGAATTTACCTATACAGATGCTGAAAAATATTTAGTAGAGAATAATATATCAGGAGACAGAAAAGAAAAGAATAAGGAACTGAGTGAAATAAAAATTCAAATCAAGCAACTTGGTTCTGTAAATATGGAAGCCGTAGAACAATTTGAGGAAGAGAAGAAAAACTATGCGTTTGTAAAAGCACAATATGACGATATTGATAACGCAAAAAAAGAACTCGAAAAACTGATAAGTTCAATGGAATCGGTTATGCGGGAAATGTTTACAACAACATTTGAACAGATACGCAAGAATTTTAAACAGACATTCGCCGAATTGTTTGGCGGTGGATATGGTGAAATCAATCTTGTTGATAATGGTGATATTCTAGATTGCGGTATTGATATTAATATTCAGCCTCCCGGAAAGGTTATAAAAAGTCTATCACTTCTTTCTGGCGGAGAACAGGCATTTGTTGCTATTGCTTTGTATTTTGCTATTCTTAATGTTAATCCGGCACCGTTCTGCGTTTTTGATGAAATTGAAGCGGCGCTTGATGATACAAATGTTTATCGTTTTGGTGAATATATAAAGAAATATACTGATGACACTCAGTTTATAGTAATAACCCACAGACGCGGAACTATGGAAGCGGCTGATATACTGTATGGTGTAACAATGCAGGAAAAAGGTGTTACTGACTTCTTGAAAATTGATTTTAACCAACTGGAAATGAAAGGATTTAAAGCGGAATAATGGGATTTTTTGAAAAGTTAAAGCAAGGTCTTTCAAAGACAAAAGAAAATGTTGTAAAACAAATGGATAATCTTTTCAAATCGTTTGTAAAAATTGATGAGGATTTTCTTGAAGAACTTGAGGAATTGCTTATTCTTGGAGATGTGGGTGCGTCTGTTGCTTTTTCTATGATTGATGAATTACGGCAGAAAATTAAAGATGAAAAATTAGAGGAGAGCGAACAGGTAAAACAAGCACTTATACAAATACTCATTGATAATATAGGTTGTGAAGATAATTCTTTGAAACTCGAAACAAAACCCTCTACAGTTCTTGTTATCGGTGTGAACGGAGTCGGAAAAACAACTTCTATTGCCAAAATTGCACATTATCTTAAGCAAAGCGGAAAGAAAGTTCAACTTGCGGCAGCAGATACTTTTCGTGCCGCTGCAATCGAACAACTTGAGGTGTGGGCAGAGCGTGCTGGTGTTGGTTTAATCAAGCAAAACGAAGGAAGCGATCCGGCTGCAGTAGTGTATGACGCGATTTCGTCGGTAAAACACAATAACACAGATGTTCTTGTTGTCGATACTGCGGGACGGCTTCACAATAAGAAAAATCTTATGGATGAATTAAACAAAATTACTCGTGTAATAGACCGAGAACTACCTGATTGTTCCCGGGAAATTCTTTTGGTTCTGGACGCAACTACAGGACAGAATGCTATAATTCAGGCAAAGGAATTTAAAAATATTGCAGATATTACCGGAATTGTGCTCACAAAACTCGACGGTACTGCCAAAGGCGGTATGGTTTTCTCAATTAAAAATGAACTTGGAATTCCTGTTAAATATATAGGTGTCGGAGAAAAAATGGAGGACTTACAGCCGTTTGATGCCGAAGAATTTGTTAAAGCATTGTTTGATTAATAACCGAAAGGGTATTTTTTATGAAAATAGTAATATCATCCAGAAACAAAAAGAAAATACATGAATTGCGTGAAATCCTTTCTAAAAGTATTCCATCTGACACCCCGCAAATTTTATCACTTGACGATATAGGATTTGAGGGAGATGTTGAAGAAAACGGAACAACTTTTGAGGAAAACGCACTTATAAAGGCAAAGACAGTTTTTGATTTTTGCGGATTACCTGTTTTTGCTGATGACAGTGGAATTTGTGTCAATGCATTAAATGGTGAACCGGGTATTTATTCCGCAAGATATTCGGGAGAAGAGAAAAACGATGAAAAGAACATTGACAAATTACTTGAAAATCTGAATGATAAGGCGGACAGAAGTGCATATTTTGTTTCAGTTATCTCTTATATTGATTCAAATGGCAAACCGCATATCTTCAGAGGCGAGTGCCACGGTACAGTAACTTCTGAAAGAATGGGTGAGGGCGGATTTGGTTATGACCCGGTATTTTATATTGATGAATACAAAAAAACCTTTGCTCAACTCGGAGAAGAAATAAAAAATAAAATCAGTCATCGTGCTGTAGCAATGGAGAAGTTTACCCGGTTTTTAATGTCCGGTACAGAAATATAAATGATAAGAGGAATATAAAATGCTTACAAGCAAACAAAGAGCCGTTTTACGAGGTATGGCAAACAGTATAGATACAATTTTTCAACTTGGAAAAGGTGGAATTTGTGATAATTTTATTACCCAGGTAGATAATGCTCTTAGTGCAAGAGAACTAATTAAATTAAGAATACTTGAAAATTCAATGTATTCCGCAAAAGAGGCCGCAAATGAAATCGCCCCCCTTGTTAATGCAGAAATTGTTCAGGTTATAGGAACAAAATTTGTACTTTATCGTCAAAACAAGGAAAAGCCTGTTATAGAAATTTGATATTTTATAAAACTATGGAAAAGAATAATTTGAATTGTATTCGTATAGGTTTATTTGGCGGAAGTTTTAATCCGCCTCATATCGGTCATATACGGGCGGCAAAATATTTTTGCCAAAAGGCAAACCCTGATATATTTATGGTGGTACCGTCATTTATTGCACCTCATAAAGAAATTCAGGAAATAGGTCCTCATCACCGTGTTGAAATGGCAAAACTTGCGTTTTCTCATATATGGGATAATACTGTCATTTCTGATTGCGAGATAGTGCGGGGCGGAAAAAGTTATACTGTTATCACTGTTAATGAACTAAAACAAAAATATCCCGGCTGTCAAATATGTTTATTTGTCGGAAGCGATATGTTTTTATGCTTTGAAAATTGGTATAAGGCAGAAATACTTTTTGAATCGTGCTTGCTTTATGTTATGCCGAGAAAAGATGATATTTCCGAACTAATGCAAAAAGCAGAATATTACATAAGTAAATATAATGCAAATATAACTTTTATTGATAAAGAATTTTATGAGATTTCATCTACAGAATTAAGGTATGCAATTATTGAAAACAATATTGATTTTTTGAGTGAAAATTTATCAACAAGTGTTTTAAATTATATCAGACAAGAAAATCTGTACTGAAGGGAATGAAATGAACAGAAAATGTTTTTAGCAGGTAAAATCAGAGAAAGAATAAATGCGGAACTCTCACCGGAGCGGGCAAAACATATATTTGCGGTTGAAGAAGAAGCACAGGCGTTATGTAAAATTTTAAACTGCACAGAATACTACGAAGATTTAAGTTATGCCGCATTACTGCATGATATTACCAAGGAAAAAGACTATAAGGAACAGTTGAAATTATGTGAAAAATATAATATTGTATTATCCGATGAGGATATTCTTTCTCCCAAAACTATTCATGCAATAACCGCATCTGCTGTTGCCAAAAATGAATATGGGATGAAAGATATAATTTGTTCCGCAATTCAATATCACACAACAGGAAGATGTGATATGACTCTTTTTGAAAAAATACTGTTTATTGCTGATTATATCGAAAAAACTCGTGAAGAAACAGCATGTAAATATGCCAGGGAACAATTTTATTCGGAAATAGAGGGCGTCAGTGATATAGAAAGTCGTATGGTGGCACTTGACAGAGTTGTTCTTTTATCATTGGGGCAGACAATTAAGTATCTTGCTGAAAAAAATCTTTATATAAATTCGGGTACATTTAATGCCAGAAATCGTTTGTGCCTGTCAATTTACCCTGAAAAAAATAATTATCAGAAGAAGGACTGAGTATTTTGAAGACAAATAATCAAAAAAAGATTACAAAACCCAAAAACAGTAAACAGAAAAGTTTTCAGGCAAATAAAACACCAATGTATATTATACTCGGCGTTATATGTTTTTTGCTTGTACTTACTCTTGGATTGGCTTCAGCCTTTTCTTATATCAATCCTCAGAAAGATGATGAGAATCCGTTTAATTCACTTCAAACTGTCACAGATGTTAATAAAGACGATACACAAAAAGAAAATATTAGTAAAAAAAGTCCTGATGGCAGAAATAACAATATGTATAACCTTCTGCTTGTGGGTAAAGACTATTGGTCGGGTTCTACCGATGTGATAATGATAGTGTCTATAAACACCAATACAGATGAAATCAGTGTTTTGCAGGTTCCCCGTGATTCAACTGTTGAATGTGGAGTAAATGAAAATTACGGTAAGCGCGTAAATGCTATTTTTGCTTATTCACGACAGGAATTTCGCCGTGCGGCTGCTAACACAAATCTGACTTTCCCCAATGACCCCGTAATGGAAAAATTAGCGCCCATATACAGGGAAAGCCTTAAGAGTTCTTCAAGCAATGACGCAAAAAAACACAATAACGAGTTGCTTGATAAAATGGGTCTTGAGTATTTAAAAGAAACATTAAAGCGCACATTCTGTATTGCGATTGACGGCTATGTTATGGTTGATGTTTCCGGATTCAGAAATATAGTTGATGTTCTTGGCGGTGTAGAAGTTGATGTACCGATGGATATGCATTATGATGACCCGGAGCAAAATCTGTATATTCATATAAATAAAGGATTACAGGTTCTTGACGGAAAAAAAGCAGAAGGTTTTGTACGGTATCGCTACGGATATGTTGATGGTGATATAGGAAGGGTAAATGCACAGAAGATTTTTGTTTCTGCACTTGCAAAAAAGGTGCTGTCTTTTTCTACAATAACCAAGTTGCAACCTATTATTGAAACATGTCTTGAATATACAACAACCAATCTTTCTATTACCGATGTGTTGGGCTATGCTAAAATTCTTTTAGGTGTAAAACTTAACAGTATTAAATTTTATACTTGTCCGGGTGAAGCATACCGTGCATCTTCCGGTGCATGGTATTACAGCCTTTACATGAATGAAAATCTCGAACTGATTAATGCATACTTCAACGATTATGACCGTCAGGTGACTCCGGAAGATGTTACTTTGCATGAAATTGTAAGAGATTATAATATTTCATATGGTACCCAGGGTATTACTGCTGAAGATATTGAAAATAATTTGTTGGATGTTCAGCATTCCCCTGTGACATACGGACCGGTAGATGTTCAAACCTCTGTTACAACAAACGAGAACGAATTGCCAGAAGAATCAATTAATCAGGAAACAGAACAGAACACAGCGGAATCCGAAGACGCGGAGATGACTGAGGAAAATGATGCAGGTTCTGAAGAATCCGAAGAGAATGCTGATGATTCCGGACAACCGGATGTGGAAACAGAAGAAACTGAACAGACAGAAGAAAATATTACAGAATCTGGACTGTCAGATGAGGATGAAGCGGAAAAAGAACAGTCAGAAGAAACTTTAACAGATTCAGAACAACCCGAAGGGGAAGAGTCTGCTACAGATTCTGAACAATCCGAAGAATCTCAAGAATCTCCCGAGTCTTTCGACGAAGATGAGCCGGAAACAGAACAAACGGAAGAATTTGAAGCGGAGCCTGAACAGTCCGGGGAAAATGTTACAGATAAAGAGCAACCGGAAGAGGCTCAGACACAACCCAAACAGACAGAAGAAAGTAATACTGAACCTGAACAATCTACAGAAGAAAGTAATACTGAACCTGAACAATCTGATGAAGATATAACAGAAAACCAACAAAATGAAAACGATTTAACAGAGCAGCAACAATCTACCGAACAGGAAACAGAAATTGCTGTGACGGAAAATACAGACACAGAAGAAAACGAAAATATACTACAAGACTGACAGGAGAAAAACTAATGACAGAAAACATATACGAAAACGAAAATGTTCTTGAATCGGCTACACAGGTCGCCGACGGAGGAAAAACCCCTCAGGAAATAGAAGAAAACGCAAGAAAAATTGCACAGATACTTTATAATAAAAAGGCACATGGCATAGAACTTTTATGTATAAATAAGCAGACAGTCCTTGCTGACTATTTTGTAATTGCTCATGGTACATCCAATACCCAGGTAAAAGCATTGAGTGACGAAGTAGTATATCAGATGGGGCTTTCAGGTGTTGAATGCATCAGAAACGAGGGATACGATTCAGCATCCTGGATACTTTTGGATTTTGGTTCAATAATTGTGCATGTTTTTCAGAAAGATGCCCGTGATTATTTTAAACTTGAAAAGTTATGGGCGGAAGCGGAAAAAGTTGAGCTTGACTTTAAAGATTCTGATAAACAACAGTAATGGAAGTTATTAATAATACTGATAAAAAAAGACCATTGGCTGTTCTGGCGAATGTTGTTTTGCCGGATACTGATGTGGAACAATGCGAAAAATCACTTGATGAACTTGAAGAACTTTTGCATACAGCGGGTGGAGAAGTTTATTGCCGTATGCTGCAATTGAAATCCCATCCCGAGCCGGATACATTTGTTGGCAAAGGTAAACTTAAAGAATTAGATGAGATTTGTTCAACTAATAATATCTCATTAGTTGTTTTTGACACTGAACTTTCTCCCAGCCAGATACGCAATATCGAAAATCAGCTTAATAATGTCAGTGTTATAGACCGTACGATGCTTATACTTGATATATTTGCATCACACGCCGTAACACGGGAGGGGATTCTTCAGGTTGAAATTGCACATCTTAAATATACGGCACCTCGGTTAATCGGTAAAGGAAAAGATTTATCTCGATTGGGTGGCGGTATCGGTACCAGAGGACCCGGTGAGTCTAAACTTGAGGTTGATCGCCGTCATATAAAACACCGCATTACTGCTCTTGAGCATGAACTGAAAGAACTTGAAAAAAATCGCATTACTCAACATTCCAAACGAAAAAAAAGCGGTATAACATCCATTGCGGTTGCGGGTTACACAAACGCGGGAAAATCAACACTCATGAACTATATAACGGGTGGAAATATCCTTTGCGAAGACAAGTTGTTTGCAACACTTGACCCTACAACCAGAAAAGTTGTTCTCCCGAAAGCAGGGGAAGTAATTATTACCGATACAGTCGGTTTTATAAACAATCTTCCTCACCATCTTATAAAAGCATTCAAGTCAACTCTTGATGAGGTTGTTTATGCTGATATTATATTGCTTGTTGTTGATGTGTCGGACAGTGAAGCAGATATGAAATTAGATGTGTGTTGCAGACTTGTCAATTCCTTGATAACGGATAGAGGAGAGGTCGCCAAACCTATTATATATGTTTTTAATAAGTGTGACAAATCAGAACAGTATTCATTGGCATGTTTTAATGTGCCAAGAGAAGATTGTGTATATATTTCCGCAAAAGAGGGAACAGGTTGTGATAAACTGATAGAAAAAATCGAAAATGTTATATCAGGATTAAAAAAGAAAGTTGTGCTTGAAATCCCTCATTCAATGGCAAGAATTGAATCAGAAATACGAAAAACATGTACTGTTTGTGATGTGGAATACACCGCGGAAGGAATAGTTATGGAAATTATTGCCGATGAAAAAATTATTGGTAAATATAAGGATTTTATAAAACAATGACAGACGGAAGTTATAAAACAGTCGCAAGAGAAGCAAAAGATGAATTTACAGAAAAGAAATCTGTTTTTATTGGACATGCTAAACCTATAGAAAGCGAAGAACAGGCTCTTGATTTTATAAAAACCATTGAAAAAAGGTATGGTGATGCCGCTCATAATTGCTATGCATATATAAACAAAGAGCAAAACATCGTCAGATTTAATGATAACGGAGAGCCGCAGGGGACTGCAGGACTGCCGATTCTTGAGGTAATAAAGAGAGAAGAATTATGTGGCGTAGTTATTGTAGTCACCAGATATTTTGGGGGTATTCTGCTTGGTGCAGGAGGACTTGTGCGCGCTTATTCCAAGGCGGCAAAAATTGCAATTGATGCTGCGGGGATTACGACTTTTTGCCCTTTTTCAATGTTTGATATAAAAATAAATTATACTTTATATAATAAACTCTTACACGATTTTGAAAAATATCATATAAGGTGTGTAGATTCAAGGTTTGATAGTGAAATCACACTTACTCTAACGCTCAGAAGCGACCGTTTAGATGGTTATTGTAATTACCTTAAAGATGTTTCAGGCGGGAAATTACAAATTGAAAATTTAAAGACTGTTTACGATAATTGCGAACTTTAAATTATATTTCGACATATTTCTTCAGACATTTTTGGTATACTGTATGTACTTTAAAATAAGAGGGGGAAAATATATTATGAAAAAAATCTGTTTTATGTTTCTTTTGATATTGTTTGCTGTTTTTTCTATTTCCTGTACCCAAAATGGCATACATAACGCTACCAATGATGAAAATAATAATTTTGAGCATCTTGACAGTGATCCTACAAGCCCATATAGCACAGAGGATATAAATTCCTTTATGGACAGTAAATATAAAACAGCAAAAGAGGCGTTTTTTTGGTTTACTGCAAGTTCAATGCCGTCAGCGGAGCAAATCGTTGATTTTAATAACATTAAAGAAATAAATGGAATTTACTATTATAAAGTTGGCCATAACAGTATAAAAAATCTGTCTGATTTAGAAAATTATCTTAAATCATTATTTTCCGATGAAATTGTTGAAATGCTTTTTTCGGTCGGCAAGGACAGATATATAGATATTGACGGAGAGTTATGGGCATCTGACGCATCTCGCGGAACTAATATTTATATAGGAGATGTTTTCTATACTATTACAGAAAAAAGTGATTCAAAAATTGAATATACGGCAACAGTTGAAAAATTATCTGATGATTTACAGACAGTAGATGAAATTTGCACCTATACATATTGCTATGAAAAGTGCGAAAACGGATGGAGATGGACTGATTTTTCAATTTTTGAATAATAGATTGTTATTGTTTTTGACATATAATTGTTGCTCTTAAAATTTATAAATATATAATGCAGTGAATATTACACCCCTAAATGTTTAAAATACATTTGGGGGTGTAATTATATGATAGAGAACAGATTTTTTATATGTCGTAAATGCGGAAATGTAGTTGGATTTGTAGAGGATAAAGGCGGAAAACTTTTTTGTTGCGGAAAATCTATGGAACAATTGACTGATAATAATAGTGAAAAAGCAGAAAACCATAAACCAATAATAGAAATGACTGATAATTTATTAAGAGTACGGATAGGAAAAAAAACGCATATAATGAAGGATGACCACAGTATTACATGGATTTACCTTCAAACAGACAGAGGCGGTCACAGGAAATGTCTTGATAAAAACAGCCAACCGGTTGTTGATTTTGTTTTGACTGATGAAGAACCGTTGGCTGTATATGCATACTGTAATTTAGATGGAATGTGGATAACTGAGATTTAATAAAATTTCTGTTATAAATAATAAGAAAACTGTGCATGTTACTTTCAAAGTTTCATGCACAGTTTTGTGTTTTATTATTCTTGCTGAGAACTATTGTCCGGGTCTGTATTTTCAGAAGATTCTTCTTTCTTATCAAGTTCTTCTTTTATACGGATGTTTTCTTTTTTGCTTTGTTCAATCTTTGAGTGTTTAATAGCATCAAGTTCTTCTTCAGTAGCACCATCTTGCATTGCGCGTTCAAATTGCTCTGCATCCATTGTTTCGTGTTTAATAAGATATGATGCAATAAAGTGAAGTTTTTCCATATGCTCGTTGAGAATCTTTTCTGCATTTGCATAAGCGTTTTTAACGATATTCAACACTTCATCATCAATTTGTGCGGCAATTTTTTCAGAATAATCTCTTGAACTTGAAAATTCTTTTCCAAGAAATACCTCGTTGTGACCTGTTCCGTATACAATCGGACCAAGTGTATCACTCATTCCGTATCTCATAATCATTGTTCTTGCAATTTTTGATGCTCGTTCGATGTCATTTGATGCACCTGTAGAAATATCTTCTAAAACAAGTTTTTCAGCGACACGGCCACCCAGCAATGTGACGATATCTTCAAGCATTTCTGACTTTGATGTGTAAGAGCGATCTTCTTTAGGGAGTGAAAGAGTATAACCGCCTGCTCTTCCGCTGGGAATAATGGAAATTTGATGAACAGGGTCTTGTGTAGGCAAGAAATGAGTGGTGATGGCGTGACCTGCTTCGTGATATGCAGTAAGTTTTTTCTCTTTTTCGTTTATAACTTTTGATTTTTTCTTTGGACCAACAATGACTTTAAGCATTGCATCTTCTATTTCGGGTACACCGATAAGTTTTTTTCCTTGTCTTGCAGCAATCAAAGCCGCCTCGTTCAGAAGATTTGCAAGGTCTGCTCCTGTGAATCCTGCTGTAGTACGCGCAATAACATTAAAATCTACCGTTTCTTCAAAAGGCTTTCCTTTTGCGTGAACTTTAAGAATTTCAACACGACCATTGATGTCCGGATAATTTACAGTTACCTGGCGGTCAAATCTTCCGGGACGAAGAAGTGCAGGGTCAAGAATATCAGGTCTGTTTGTCGCAGCAATGACAATAACGCCATCGTTGCTTCCAAAACCGTCCATTTCTACAAGCAACTGATTTAATGTTTGTTCTCTTTCGTCATGGCCTCCTCCAAGACCTGCACCTCTGTGACGGCCCACAGCATCAATCTCATCAATAAAAATAATGCTGGGAGAAGTTTTCTTGGCACTTTCAAACAGGTCACGAACACGGGATGCTCCCACACCTACATACATTTCAACAAAATCAGAACCGGATATGGAATAAAACGGAACACCGGCTTCTCCCGCAACCGCTTTTGCTAACAATGTTTTACCTGTACCGGGAGGTCCGATAAGCAAGACACCTCTTGGAATTCTTGCACCTAATGCTGTGAAATGCTTTGGATTTCTTAAAAATTCAACAATTTCTTCCAGTTCTTCTTTTTCTTCATCAGCGCCGGCAACATCTGAAAATAATACTTTTTTCTTTTCAGCCGAACCCATTTTTGTTCTTGCACGGGAAAATGAAGCAATTTTTCCGCCTTTTCCGGTTGCTTGATTCATAACAAAAAACCAGAGAAGAGCAAAAATAACCAAAACAACAATGAACGGTAAATAACTCATCCACCAGGAAACAACCTGCGGTTCTTCGTAATTATACGACTTAAGATTGCCGTTTGCATAGTTCCGGTTAATATATTCTCCAACATGAGAGTCGAAAAGATATAAATCCCTTATGCGATATTCAATATTACTTTTTGTGCCGTTATCTCCAATGATACTTGCAACAAGAAGATTATCCTTGGTAATTACAAATTCTTCTATTTTATCATTTTTAAATGCTTCAACTATATCACTATACTTGATTTTTTCAACTGGTCCCTGTGAAAAAAGCCAGGCAGCAGACATTATTATAAGTACAATGGTGATGATATAGAAGATGATAATTTTGCCGTTATTTTTCATGAATAATAAAGTTCTCCTTAATTGTTGTATATTTCGGGTTTAAGAATGCCTATGTAGGGGAGATTGCGGTATCGTTGATTATAGTCAAGTCCGTAACCTACTACAAATTCATCAGGTATAACTGAACCAACATATTTTGCTGAAATATCTTTAACTCTTCTTGAGGGCTTGTCAAGAATTGTACATATTTCAACCGATGCCGGAGAAAGTTCTTTTAAATATTTTATAAGATTTGAAAGAGTATTTCCGGTATCAAGTATATCTTCAATAATAAGAACATCTTTTCCGGTGATATTGTCGGTGAGTGAGTTGATTTCAACATTACCGCTGGAAACGGTGGCATTTTTGTATGAAGAAGCACTTATACATATGAGTTCTACGGGAAAATCCAATCTTCGCATAAGGTCAGCACAAAAAATAAGAGAACCTTTAAGAACACATAAAAGGCATAAGTTTTTATTCTTATAATCTTTTGTCACCTCTGACGATAACCTGTTTATAATTTCGGAAATTTCATCTTCAGAGAGTAAAACTTTTGCAATGTCTTGATTCATTTTCAAACTCCACAACTATTGTAATCGTATTTTTTGCGTTTTTTTCACTTACTCTGTCGCAGGGATTCATACCGGGGACCCACAAAGCACCTTCTGTATCGCAAATGACAGGAATATATTCACGCATCTGTCGACTTATTTTCGAATCTGAAAAATACTTCTTTATACTGCGTGTAATACCGCCGGAAATATACGAATCACCGTTTATTTTTTTTCGAGCAATCAGACTACCACATATTTTATCAAAATTTAAAGTCGCTTTTATGGTGAAATTGTTAATATTTTTATAATTAATGCTTTTTTTACCTTTATAAACATGTATTGACACTTTTTCATTTATATTTGTGATTTTATCAAAAGGCAATGGCATTTCGTAATATGGGAGCGGGGAAGATATGTCTGTTATTTCAACAAAATCGTAGTTTATTATAAGTTGTTTTTCTTGCGATAATTTTACTTTTTTGCCTGTTTTCTTTGAACATATAACACTTTTACATTGCATAAAAATGTCATAAGAAACAGTAATACCGCTTAATTTACAAAGTAATTCATGGGCACAGGAAAGCATTTTTTCGTCTGAAAACAAGTTGACTGTTTCATCTAACGGCATTTTTCCATTGTTTTTTTCGATAAAAGCATCCGTAAGTGATGAAATCAGTTGTCTGTCACATCGTGCAATATAAGAAAGCTTTGACAACGCATTGTCAATAGAGGGATTTCTTTTTTTCATATAAGGAATAATATTGAGTCGTATATTGTTCCTGTCGTAGATATCATCATGATTTGTTTTGTCTATGCAAAATGAGATGTTGTTTTTAATACAATATTCTTCGGTTTGTTCTTTTGTGCATAAAATTAAGGGGCGGATAATATTTTCTCTTGTGGGTGGAATTCCGCATATACCTTGGGTTCCGCTGCCGCGTATGATATTGTATAAAACTGTTTCAGTGTTGTCGGAAGCGGTGTGTGCGGTAGCAATTTTGGTGATATTATATTCTTTGCAAATTGATTCAAAAAATTCATACCGTAGGTTTCTGGCTGTTTCTTCAAGAGACATTGATTGTTGTTTTGCTATTTCCGGAACATTTATTTTTTTACAAAAAATCGGAATATTATACTTTTCACATAATGAATTGCAAAATTGCTGGTCATTATCTGCTTCTGTTCCCCGTATCATGTGATTTACATGAGCAGCAAAAAGTTTAATATTATGTTCGTCCCTGTAATGTAAAAGAAAAAGTAACAAAGCGACAGAATCCTTACCTCCTGATAAGGCGATAAGAATTGAATCGTTTTCCGATATCATATTGTATTGATTTATTGCCTGAAATACATTTGAAATAAATTTATTCATGTGTAGTGTCAATATCCACAAATTTTGTATATGGTGCCTGCCATCCCAGTGTGACATCGCCGGTAGAACCGTGGCGGTTTTTGGCAACAATAATTTCAACGGTGTTTTGGTCAGCGGATTTTTCTTTATCGTAATAGTCCTCGCGGTACAAAAACATAACAACATCGGCATCCTGCTCAATTGCACCTGAATCGCGTAAATCACTGAGCATTGGTTTTTGGGTTTTGCTTCGGTCGGTAGCACGGGAAAGTTGTGCACAGGTCATTACGGGTACTCCTAATTCTTTAGCAAGAAGTTTTAAGCCTCTTGAAATGTCTCCGATTTCCTGTACGCGGTTTTCTGATTTTTTTTCTGATTGCATAAGTTGCAGATAATCAATAACAACAAATCCGAGATTTTCAACCCGTCTTAGTTTTGCCTTCATTCCCGAAACAGTAATGCCGGTAGTGTCGTCAATGTAAATGTCAACTCCTGACAACGCGGTTGCAGCGGTACAAAGCCGTTCCCAACCGTTCTCAACATCATCAAAACGACCGTTTCTGAATTTGTATGAGTCAATCATAGCCTCACTGGACAGCATTCGTGAAGCAACTTGTGTTTTTGACATTTCAAGTGAAAAGATTGCAACTGCACATTTTTTGTGTTTTGCAATTTCTATAGCAATATTAACTGCAAAACTTGTTTTACCCATACCAGGACGGGCACCGACAATCACAAGGTCACCCGAACCCATACCGCCCAGAACACTGTCAAGTTTTGAAAAATATGTTGAAGTACCCTTGGCTAATTCCGGATTGTTTTTCATAAGTGTCAGGTAATTGTATGTTTCCAGAATAACATCACGGATATGAGTCAAATCGTTTGTAATATTTCCTTGAGCAAGGCTGAAAATTTTTTGCTCTGCAGAGTCAATAATTCTCTGAACATCATCTGACTGACTATAGGCACTTTCACGGATTTCATTTGAAATATCTATAAGTCGTCTCAGAGTTGCTTTATCACGAATTATTTTTGCATAGTCGGAAATATTGGAAAGTGACGGTACAGTATCTGCCAGACTTTTAATATATGTTCGTGCGGAAGCATCAGTATATTCGCCGGTTTCCACAAGTGCATCAATCAGCGTTACTAAGTCTATTTGCCTTGATTGAAGATAAATAGACTGCATTGAAATATAAAAAGCCTTATGTTGGGGAACATAGAAGTCGTCGGGAGATAATTTTTCAACTACTTCTGAAAATTTATCACCCGAAAGTATAATAGCACCTAAAAGCGCCTGTTCTGCTTCAAGAGAAAATGGGGGAGTGGCATTTATAAGTTCCTGAGAAAAATTATCCATAGTTATATTATCTTTCAAATAATTATTTTTTTTCAGCAATCAGAACATTGAGTTTGCCGGTCACACCGGAAAAAAGTTTAACATCAAGTGTGTATTTGCCAAAGGCTTTTATCGGGTCGTTGAGAACAATTTTACGCTTATCAATTTCAATATTGTATTGTTCGGAAAGTTGTTGAGCAATTTCCATTGTTGTTACAGCGCCGTATAATCTGCCGTCAGCACTTCCGGACACCGAAATTTTCAACAAAACAGATTCAATTTTTTTAGCCGTTTCAATGGCTTGTGCTTTTTCTGTTTCTTTTTTGAATTTAGCCGCTTCTTCACGGTTTTTCAATTCATTGAGTTTTGTTTTGTCGGCTTCAACCGCGAGTTTTTTTGAAAAAAGAAAATTACGGGCATATCCGTCGGAAACTTCTATAAGGTCTCCTTTTTTGCCTTGACCTCTTACATCCTGCAATAAAATTACTTTCATATCTTATTATCTCCTTTTCAGTTAACATTAATTAAGAGTTTGGTCGATTACATCTTTCAGTTTTATAAGAACTTCCTCAAGAGTTCTGTTGTTAATTTGCGCACCTGCGGAATCAAAATGACCACCTCCCTGAAATTGTTCAAGAATAAGTTGAACATTGACAGTACCTACAGAACGCGCGGAAATATGAACTGAGTTATTTATGCGGAATAAAACAAAAGACGCCTGGATTCCTGACACGCCCAGAAGACGGTCTGCGGCTTTTGATGCTGCTATTTTATCGTTTAATTCTGCCTCACCTTCATAAACGGATATTGCGATAACAGAACGATATACAATAACATGATTTTCAAATTTTGTTTCACGCAAAAATTCACTGAGTTCTGTTTTAAAAAGCATTTGTGCTTCTGCCGGACTTGCACCTTCGCTTCTGAGATATAATGCGGCGGAAAATGTTCGTACACCGGTATTGCGGGAAAATTGTTTTGTGTCAAGCAGAATTCCGGAAAGCAGCAATTCTGCTTCCTCTTTTATGAGTTTTCCTGACTCCAGAGTAAGTTCCAGCATTTCGCTGACAAGCTCACAAGTTGATGAACTGGAAGGCTCAATATAATCTACAATGGGAGAAACAAGGAAATCATCGGTTTTTCTGTGATGGTCAATTATTGCAACTCTGGGTGTATTCATGTACACATCGGGTGCTTCAAAGTAGTTGACATTATTAACATCAAGAACTACAAGGAGGGTTTCGGAAGAAATAAGTTCCTGTGCACTTGCTGAATCAATAAATGCATGTTCATAATCGGGTATGTCCGAGAGTTTAGAAAAAACTGCTTTCAAGTTTGTATCATCTGAGTTTACGATAATGTTTACCCTGTCGCAATATTGTACTGCAAGTCGGAAAATACCCACACATGCACCTATGGAGTCATGGTCTGCAAATCGATGCCCCATAATTAAAATATTTGCAGATTCCTTCATCAAACCGGTCAATTCACTTGCAACAATTCGTGAACGGATTTTAGTTCGTTTCTGAACTGTTTTGCTTCTTCCACCGAAGAATTCAGTGGAACTTTCCGATTTGAGAACAGCCTGGTCACCGCCGCGCTGAAGAGCCAAATCAACGGCAGCCCTGGCAGTTTGCTCTTTTTCCGGGAAAGTATCTCCTGCTCTTGATGCACCGATTGATACAGTCAGAGGGATACTTGCCTGTGTGCCTGAAAGTTCTCTTATGCGGTCCAGAATATCAAACTTCTTTTCGGTAATGCTGTCAAGATAACGAGATTCTGTGATAATAATATATTTATCTCTTTCATATTCTTTGAGGATACCGTTAAGCGATGCAGCCCACTCTTTGAGAGCAACGGCAACCTGTGCGGCAACCGAGAGGTGTTGTGTTTGAGAAAATTTGGCAGCCTCCGAAGCATTATCTACAGTGATATAGATGACGAGTGCGTCTCTCATTTTAAATTCATTCAGGAGATTAACATATTCTGTATTATTGCTACATACAACAATATAATAATTCTGGTCGCCGCTCTTGACTTTTGTTGATAATATGTCGTAATCAGTGTCATTAAATTTTGTTGGAAAAATCTCAAAATTAGACTGCTTGATTTTTTTTACCGTAATCCAATCGTTTGTAAGTTGTGCAATGTTTTTTCCGTAAAGGGGAGTGTTGATATCAAAAATTGCGGAAAAGGATTTGTTATACCATACAATCCATTCGTCGTCGTCTAAAATTACAACGGGAGAAATATAATTTTTTAAAAAGTCAAGTGTGACATTCCCGAAAATAAGATTTTCTTTGTCGTCTGAAATATTTTTTCTACTGAACAGAAAATAATAAATCAAGGACAGTGAAACAAAAAACAGAGTAAAAAGAATGCCGATAAGAAGTAACCTTGGGTCAATTGATGCACCGATTATCGTAAATGAAAGTAAAGCGACAATTCCAAGAACAAAAACCACTACTCTTGTCGGGATATGAAATCTCAAGGAAATTTTATATTTATTATCTTTTTTTGTTGATTTCATTGATTTTCTCCTTTGGAATTATTTATAAATGATTTTGAACCGTTTACTATACAATAGATACATCCGATTAAGTAGAAAAAACTATAAAATATTACAATCAAAAATAACAATGATATCACAGGAAGGATTTTTGAAAAAATGCCTTTATTGAAGAATCTTTTCAATGTGTCATATATTACACCCACTCCGACTATTTGAAAAAGTGGAAGTAAAATTATTTTTACAGAAGATGCCATAACCCAAAAGAATGAACTTACCGGTGCGATAGATGATAAAATTGAAAAAATCAAAAATACAGCACCTGTCTGCCAGCGGGGAATTATGCGGTATGATATGTTTTTAATTAATCCGATTCTTTTAAGAACTGCATTTATAATTATGACTGACAAATATGAAATGATAAAAGTGATGGAAAAAAGTGATGCGGGGAGAAGCGGTTTTATTGCGTAGAACGACTGTTCAATAAAGGGAATTCTTTCTTCAAGTAATTGATTGTCCGGCAAAAGTAAAGTTGCTTGTTGCAACATTGACTGAAGTGATGCTGAAAAAGAGTTTTCAATAGCATCGTTAAGTAATTGAGGCGTGAATTTTCCGTATGAAAGAATAAAGCCTAGAACTACAAGGAAAAATCCGTAGATATATATTCCTATTGCACCGTTAAATACAGTAATTGATTTTGAATATTTCCGGAGAAAAGATACGGCAATCAAAACAGACGGCAATAAAAAGAACATGGCATTTGCTCCGGCAGTCAGTGCAGAAGCGATATTTCTCACGGCAAAATAATTGATTGAAAAACTAAAAATAAAACTAAAAACAGGAACAAGACATAGAATCGGGGAGGGGAAAATCAAGCATAAAATTGAAAATAATACAATTTCTGCGATTATCGGCAATGGAGCAAAAGCGGAACACAATATGGTTAATATTGAGAGCAGCAATGCTATCCAAAGCGGTGCTTTGTTTGTTAACATGAAGACTCCTTTGGTTGATTACATTTCTATTTGATTTTCTTTAACATCAATTGGATTGTAAATAAATCCCGGGGAAGGAACAGATGTCTTTCGATATTTTAAAATATTTGTATCCGCCGAGTCTTCTGCAAATACGGCAGATTCAACATAGTCTCCCGCGCGTAATTTTAAAATTTGTACACCGGAAGAATTTCGTTTGAGTTTTTGGGGAATAAGTGAAGTTTTTATAAGCATAATACGCTTGTTATTGCTCTTTATAAGCACATCCCGTTCCTGATTTTCTTCCAAGCGAAGAATTGAAACAATAGGTGCCTCGGAAGAAATTGCAGAAACAAGTTTTTTACGGTTTAATTTTGTCTGATATGAGTCAGCAGGAACGATAACTGCTTTACCGTTTGCATATACAAACAGAACACTGCCTTTAAAATTCGTCTCGGCAAGAAAACCGGCAAATTTTTCGTCTTGTTCAAAAGAAAGTTTTGACGGTATATATTCTCCAAGTGCAGATGCTTTAATAGAGTCAAATTCTGACAGTTTTGCTTTATACAGATTTGAGTCAGTTGTAAAAAACAGAAGTTCAGCAGTATTTGATATTTCTGACGAATAGATAATTTTGTCGCCGTCTTTAAGTTTTTGTTCGTCGTTTCCGCGTAAAGATTGGAGAGAAATCTTCTTAAAGTATCCGTCTCGTGTCATAACGATAAATACAGGATAATCTTCAACGGTATTGATTTCAGGTTCATATTCTATATTGTCCTGATATATAATTTCGGTTTTGCGGGGAATACCATACTTGTTTTTAACATTTTTGAGTTGCTTTATAATAATAGAATCAATTTTCCTTGAACTCTTGAGTGTGTCCTCAAGGTCTTGAATTTCATCTTCGAGTTTTGAAATTTCCGCAGTCCTGTTGAGAATATATTCTTTATTGAGATTTCTTAATTTAATATCAGCAATGTATTCTGCCTGGATTACATCTATATCAAAACCATCGCATAAGTTGGGCACAACATCCCGTTCATTTTCGGTGTTTCTTATTATGGCAATTGCTTTATCAATGTCAAGAAGAATTTTTTCAAGTCCCTTAAGTAAATGGAGTTTTGCACTTTTTTGTTCCAAATCATAGTAAATTTCACGCTTTATACATTCCGAACGCCACGCATGCCATTCGTCAATTATTTCACGCACACCCATGGTTTTTGGATGTCCGGCAATAAGAATGTTAAAATTGCATGAAAAATTGTCTTCCAGAGGGGTTAATTTAAAAAGTTTTGCCATTAATTTGTCAGGGTCATGTCCACGCTTTAAATCTATGGCAATTTTCAGTCCGTTTATATCTGTCTCGTCACGCGCATCTGAAATTTCTTTTAATTTTCCTGCTTTTACCAGTTCTTCTATTTTATCCATAATGGCTTCACTGGTAGTGGAATATGGAATCTCGGTAATTTCAATACAATTATCAGACTTTTGGAAATTGTATTTTGCACGAAGTCTGATGTTACCTTTTCCTGTTTCGTACACCTCGGATATCTGAGATTTGTTAAAAAGCAGTTGCGCACCTGTAGAAAAATCAGGTGCAAGTAATGTTGTACTGAAATCACACGACGGGTCATTTATCAACATTATTGCAGTTTCGCATATTTCGCTTAAATTGAATGAACATATTGAACTTGCCATACCTACGGCAATACCGGTATTCGGAGATACAAGAATATTTGGAAAAGATGTTGGTAAGAGAGAAGGCTCTTTTAATGTATTGTCATAGTTGTCTACCATATCAACGGCATCATGGTCAATACCGTTAAATATTTCTGCACATATTGAATCAAGTTTTACCTCAGTATAACGGGAGGCAGCATAGGCCATCTTGGAATATTGTTTTCCAAAACTTCCTTTGGAATCTACAAAAGGATGCAACAATGCCTCGTTTCCGCGGGTGAGACGCACCATTGTTTCGTAAATGGAGGCGTCGCCGTGTGGATTGAGTTTCATTGTTTGTCCCACAACATTTGCAGATTTTGTACGATTTCCGTTCAGAAGCCCCATTTTATACATTGTGTACAGGAGTTTTCTGTGTGAGGGCTTAAAGCCGTCTATTTCAGGTATAGCACGGGAGATAATAACACTCATTGCATAGGGCATATAGTTTTCTTCAAGAGTATTTACTATCGGTTGGTCTACGACAACTGCCGAAACAGTATCCTGCTCCATATTATCTTTTTTGACTTTCTTTGCCATAAATATTCTCCGTTTGAGTTGATTTTATGTTAAATATCTGCAAGGTCAATATACTTGTATCCGTTTTCAGAAATAAATTGTTTACGGGATAAAATATCATCACCAAGAAGGGTTTCAAACATTGTTTCTGTACTTAAACTGTTGCTGGGCATTATTCTCACAAGTCTCCGTGTTGCCGGATTCATAGTTGTTTGCCACATCATATCCGGCTCATTTTCGCCAAGACCTTTTGAACGCTGTATTGTAAATTTTGCATTGCCCAAAGAGGAAACAATCTGTGCTTTTTCCTTTTCGTCATAGGCGAACATAATTTTATCTTTTGTTGTTATTTCGTAAAGAGGTGATAAAGCAATGAAAATTTTACCCTCTTCTATCAAAGTTGGTAACAATCGGTAAAACATGGTAAGAATAAGAGTTCTTATCTGGAAGCCGTCTTCGTCGGCATCTGTGCAAAGAATTATCTTGTTCCATTTGAGAGATGATAAATCAAAATCAACAAGTTCTTTATTTGACTTTGATTTTATTTCCACACCACAACCGATTACTTTTAATAAATCAACTATTATATCGCTTTTAAATATCCTGTCGTATGAAGATTTAAGACAGTTGAGTGTTTTTCCTCGAACAGGAATAATTGCCTGAAATTCAGCATCTCGCCCTAATTTGCAGGATGTTAAAGCAGAATCGCCCTCTACTATAAACAGTTCGCGTTTTGAAGGGTCTTTAGAACGACAATTGGCAAACTTTTCTATTCTGCTTGTTATATCAAGATTGGAGGTGAGTTTCTTCTTTATATTCAGTCTTGTGTTTTCCGCACTTTCCCTTATTTTTTTATTAATCAAAATAAGATTTGCGATTTTATCAGCATCCGATTTGTTTTCTGCAAAATATACTTCAAGTTGCTTCAGGAAAAAATCAGTCATCGCTTCTGCAATAAAGGTGTTTGTAATTGCTTTCTTTGTCTGATTTTCGTAAGCAGTCAGGGTGGAGAAGGAGTTTACAATCAAAATCATACATCCTTCGATATCCTGAAAATTAATTTTGCTGTCATTTTTGCCGTATTTGTTATTATTACGCAAATATGTGTCACAGGCTTTTAAAAACGCCGTTCTGACCGCTTTATCGGGAGAACCTCCGTGTTCAAGGAAACTGGAGTTGTGATAGTATTCGATTTTAGATGCAACATTGGAAAAACATACTGCTGTTTGTATTTTGAGTTTATATTCCGGCCTGTCTTCACGGTCGCGGCCGACAGCCTCTCCATACCAGACAACAGGTTTTGTTGTTACTGTATTGCCATTATTGTTTTCTTCGGCGGATTCTTGGTTTTCATTCTGGTTGTTCATTGCCATATCCGCACCGGAAAGTTCATTGATATAGTCAAGTATTCCGTTGGGGTACATATATGTGAATTTTTCAAAACCGGAATCATAATTTTCATACGAGAGATTAAGAGTCAATCCGGAATTGACAACCGCCTGCTTTTTCATCATGTCGGTAAAGAAATTGAGAGGAATGTTAATGTCTGTGAAAACATCTATATCCGGTTTCCATCGGATAACAGTTCCCGTACGGTGTTTTGTATATTCTGTTTTAATAAGGTCACCGCATGGTTCGCCTTTTTTAAAGTGCATCTCATACTTGTATCCCGAAACATAAGCAGTAACATCCATAAACTCGGAAGTGTACTGTGTGGCACAGGCGCCCAAACCGTTTGTTCCCAAAGAATACTCGTATGCTCCGTCTGTATTATTGTTATATTTTCCGCCGGCATACAATTCGCAGAAGACAAGTTCCCAGTTATAGCGCTGCTCTTTTTCGTTCCAATCGAGTGGTATACCGCGTCCGAAATCCTCGACCTCAACAGTTTTATCTTTGAATACAGTCACATTAATTGTATTTCCATATCCTTCTCGCGCTTCGTCTATTGAGTTTGACAGAATTTCAAAAATTGCGTGTTCGCAGCCTTCTATACCGTCTGAACCAAAAATAACAGAAGGTTTTTTTCGTACTCTGTCAGCACCTTTAAGCAGTACTATGTCTTGTGCAGCATATTCCTTTTTTTTAGCCATTAATAGCCTCCGATAAAGCATAAGTTGTCTATTATTTCATACATTAGAATATTATACACTATTTTAAAAAAAAATGCAATAGGTTTAACTGCTATTGATTTTTTAAATAATTTGTGATATAATTATAAAAGTTGTTTTACGATTGGATTATATTGTTTTATTGAAAATTAAACTTTTAGGAGAAAAATATAATGAAAAAAGTTGTGATTTTTGGCGGAGGAAATATTGGCAGGGGACTGGTAGGCCGTATTTTCTGTGAGGCAGATTACGAGGTTGTTTTTGTTGACGTTAATCAGGACCTTATAACTCGGTTGAATTCAACTAATTCTTATCCTCTTTATGTTACAAACGGAAGTGATTACGACAAACGGGAAGTTGTAAATGTTTCTGCTGTTGACGGTCGTGATATGGATGCAATAATTGAACAGGTTGATCAGGCAAGTATATGCGCTACCGCAATAGGAGTTAATGTACTTCCCATTATCGCAAAAACCATTGCAAATGTTATAAGACATCGTTTTGAAAGCGGAAACACCGAAGTTCTTAACTTTATTCTCTGTGAGAATAAAATTGATTCTCATCTTTACATGAGAGATTTACTCCGTGATTTGCTTGACGAAAAAGAATATGAATATTGTGAAAAATACATTGGTTTTTGCCAGTGTTCAATCGGATGCATGGTTCCTGCTCCTCCGAAGGAACTGGTGGAAAAGGACCCTTTGATTGTTTGTGTTGAAGATTATAACAAAATATATGCAGATAAAAGCGGTGCCCGCGGTATATTGCCCGAGATAAAGAATATAATTGCATATGAGCCTTTTGCATATTACATCAATCGTAAGTTGTTTATGCATAATATGAGCCATGCACTTGTTTCATATCTCGGTTATCTCAAAGGATACAAATTTATATGGCAGGCAGTTGAAGACCCGGAAATTCTTTCTACGGCAACAAAAGCACTTGCAGAAGCAGGGGAAGCACTGTCAAAATTTTATGGTGAGGATATACGCGAATTAAACGCGCATTCCGAGGATTTGCTTAACAGATATAAAAACAGACTTTTAGGTGACACAATTGCCCGTGTTGGAGCGGACCCTATAAGAAAACTTTCACCATCAGACCGTCTTTGCGGTGCTGCGCTGTTTTGTCTTAAAAATGGTGTTGAGCCGAATAACATTGCCATCGGAATTGCTGCCGGATATTTATTTTCATCAAACGATGACAAGTCTGCGGTTGAAATTCAGGAATTTGTTGCAAAAGAAGGCATAGAAAGTGCTATCGAAAAGTACAGTTCTGTAAAAAGAGATGACCCGTTGTATGTCTACATCAAAAAAGCACTTCAAACTTTAACTGCATAAACAATTTATAATTTTTACAAAGATGGGTTTCGTGTAAGCGGCCCATCTTTTTTATGTTGACTTAAGAAGATAAATATGATAAAATATTCTTATAAAATTTTATTATGGAGAATGTATGCTTAATCAAAGTGAAATTATAAGATTTAAAACTGTAAAGAAAAAACTTTTTGACCAATATTATGATACATTAAATGAAATGCAAAGAGAAGCGGTATACAGTGTAAAAGGGCCTCTTTTGGTTCTTGCTGGCGCCGGGAGCGGTAAGACTACGGTATTGGTAAAAAGAATTTCACATATTATTAAATTTGGCGATGCTGTTTACACCGATGCCGTTCCCTCTAATATAGGTTTGTCGGAACTTGATGCATTGGAAAAGTATGCCGACAGTAAACTTGACAAAAATGTTCTTGAGGCATTGCTTGTGGGCTTTGAGTACGAAAAGGCACAGCCATATTCAATACTCGCATTTACATTTACGAATAAAGCGGCAGGCGAAATCAAGGAAAGACTTGAAAAAGTTCTGGGTGAGTGTTCGGCTGATATCTGGGCAGGTACTTTCCACTCGATTTGTGTGCGAATTCTCAGAAAATACATAGAGCGGCTGGGGTTTACATCTGATTTTACAATATATGATACAGATGACTGTAAAAAACTTGCAGCAAACTGTGTTGAAGCACTTGAATTAAATCCGGAACGATATACCCCGAAATATGTTACATCGGTTATATCAAAAGCAAAAAACAGTTATATTAATCCTGAAAATTACTTTACCGGTGAAAGCGACCTCGGGGACATATATACACTATATCAAAAAAGGCTTCGTGAGGCAAACGCAGTTGATTTTGACGATATAATTAACTATTGTGTTCGTTTGATGGAAGAGAACCGGGACATAAAAGAATATTACAGTGGTAGATTCAGATATGTTTTTGTTGATGAGTATCAAGATACAAATAAAACACAATATATGCTTATGAATTTATTATCTTCAAAATACCGTAATGTAATGGTTGTAGGAGATGACGACCAGAGCATATATAAATTCAGAGGTGCTACCGTTAAGAACATACTTGATTTTGACAAGCAATACCAAGATGCAAAAACTGTATTTCTTGAGCAAAATTATCGTTCAACGGGAACAATACTGTCGGCTGCAAATTCTGTTATTAAGAATAATTCCTCAAGAAAAGGCAAACAACTTTGGACACAAAAAGGAGAGGGCGAAAAAATTATAGTTGAGCAACTCTCAAACCAGGAAAATGAAGCGGCTTACATTGTTGAAAAAATCCAGGAACTTGTTGTTCGTGAAAAATACAAATTCAGTGATATTGCAGTACTTTACCGTACAAATGCACAGTCATTGACATTGGAAACAACGCTTTCAAAAAGCGGAATACCCCACAGATTACTATCCGGAACACGCTTTTTTGACAGGAAAGAGATAAAAGATATTATTGCATATCTCGCTTTAATAAATAACAACAATGACAATTTGCGTCTTACACGGATTATAAATGTTCCAAAACGGGGAATAGGAAAAGCAACAGTAGATGCTTTGAGCAGGATATCCTCTGAAACCGGTCGAAGTATTTTTGACATAATTTGCAAACCTCCGCAGGATTTGAATGTCAGAAACAAAAAAATAGTTGACTTTTCTATGCTTATTGAAAAATTTACTGAAAAAAAGTATGATTGTTCCGTTTCTGAATTGATTCGTGATATCGCGATTGAAAGTGGATATATGGAAATGCTCGAAAGCAGTTCCGATGACGAACAGGATAAAATAGATAATATCAATGAGCTTATTTCAAGTGCAATAAAATATCAGGAATCTTCGGAAACTCCGTCACTTTCCGGTTTTTTGGAAGAGGTTGCGTTGATAAGTGACCTGGACAATTATGATTCGTCATCAAATTCCGCGGTACTTATGACAATACACAGTGCCAAGGGTCTTGAATTTCCGGTTGTATTTTTGGCAGGCATGGAAGAAAACATTTTTCCGTCTTCAATGAGCGCAAATGAAAAAGCCGATCTGGAAGAAGAACGGCGACTTGCGTATGTTGCTATTACAAGAGCACAGAAAAAACTATTTATGACCTGTGCTTTGTCAAGACTTTTATATGGCAGAACTACTTGCAATCCAATATCCCGGTTTGTTTCTGAAATCCCGGATAAACTTTACACAACCAGCACTTTAAATCATAAAAATACATTAATCTCTTCATCAGAAAATATTTCTTACAGAAAACATGAAAATGAAATTTTTAAACCTCAGTTTTCGTCTGTTCATAAAAATGAGGAATGCGAAAAATTTGGCGAGGGAGATTGTGTTTTACACCGTGTTTTCGGCAAGGGAATTGTTGTCAGTGCTAAAGCAGCCGGCGGTGACATGCTTTACGAAATTGACTTTGAAACACAGGGAAGAAAGAAAATACTTGGAAATTATGCTAAATTAAAGCGGTTATGAATTCTTTTGTTGCTGATTCTGAAAGGATAAAAACGGATTTAATGCCGTTATGGGTTAATATATGAAAAAGATTTATTTAATATTGCCGTTACTTGTTATTTTGTTTTTTATAATACTTTCTGCAATGAAAGTTATAAATACACCTGACAATGAACAACGGATAAAAGAACAGACAGATGATGTTTTAACTGATTTGACCGAAAAAGTTGTATTGCCATCACCGGAGGATATTGTAATGCCTATCGATATGAAGAAATTTATGATAAAGACCGGTGTTCCTGTACCTCACGGTTCTGTATTTGATAATAACAACACACTGGAAAAAAACAATTCTTCAAATGAGATTGAAATTATAATTATTAAAAAATAATTTTTATAAAGGAACAAATTTCATTTAAACAAGTCAAACAAGCAATACTGAGATAAGGAGGATACGGAATAAATGTCTGAGCCAATTATTAAAGTCGATAATCTCAGAAAGGTATATAAACTCGGAACACAAAAGGTCGTAGCGCTTGATAACATTAATCTTGAAATTTATCCGGGTGAGATATGCTGCATACTGGGTACATCGGGTTCCGGAAAATCCACATTACTTAATATGCTTGCAGGACTTGAAAAACCGTCTCGTGGTAATGTATTTATTAATAATTCATCAATCTCTCAAATGAGCGAAAAAGAACTTGTTGACTTCAGGCAGAAGTATCTTGGATTTGTTTTTCAGTCATATAATCTTATTAATTCCATGACTGCATTGGAAAATGTCACATTACCTCTTGTTTTCAAAGGGAAAAATAAAAACTTTCGGGTTAAAGCGGCAAAAAATATTCTGAAAACTGTGGGGTTATCATCTCATCTTAATCATAAACCTTCTCAAATGAGCGGAGGTCAACAGCAGAGGGTTGGAATTGCACGGGCGTTTGTTTCTAATCCATCGGTTGTTTTTGCCGATGAGCCCACCGGAAACCTTGATTCAAAAACTACGGATGAAATTATGAAAATAATGTTGGATGTTGCACAATCCTTTGGTCAGACACTTGTAATTGTTACACATGACCGTGATATTGCTTCGTATGCAAATCGTATTTTTTACTTATTTGATGGTAGAATATGCTATGATTTGCATGTTAATAAAGAATTGTACGGCAACAGGGAAGACTTGTTGCATCACATTCAGGAAATATTTGATACCGAAAAACAGAAAATATCTCAATCTAAAGAAAATAGCGAGGTGGAATGAAATGAGAAAAAGATTTATTTGCATTTTTACTGTTTTGTTTTTTATTTTATCTGTCAATGTTTTGGGAGTTGACCAAATTGATAACATTACTTCTGCTCCATATGTGAGTGAAGATCCGAACATCGGAATTGTACCCGATGCCAAAATGCCTGTTTTTCAGGCGGGTAAAAGCACTGTGCTTGAAATTCCTGTGCGGACATCTTCGTTGTACACTGCATCTGATGTGACAGGATACATAACAACTCCCGACAATCAACTCCCGTTTGAATTTGAAAATCTTTCTCCCATCTCAAAACCCATATCTGTTTTTTACAGTATAGACGCAAAAATATCGTACGATATTTTTGTTCCGAATAATGCCTTACCCGGTGTTTACCCGATAAATATTACTGTTAAATACAAAAATAAAATGAGCCAGGATTATTCCAAAGAGTTTGTCTTTTACATAAAAATTGAAAATTCAAATTTCGATGGTTCAAATTTAGATTACTTGTCAGTAAGCAACTTTTCTGTTCCGGAATATGTAAGTCCGAATTCAAGTTTTACTGCTGAAATTGAACTTGAAAACACATCGGGAATTGATATAAGTAAAGCGACTGTTGAAATAATATTACCAAGCGGTATGAATATATCAAATGATACGGCTGTAAAAGGCGGTTCGTTTTCAAAAGACAAAAGTTTTACTTATAAATTCAATGTTTTGGTTTCAAACAAAGTTGAAAGCGGAAATTTACCAATTTCATTCAAGGTAATTGTTTATGACAGGGATAATAAGACTATTATAAATGAATTTTCATATGAATCTGTCATAAATATACCGGATGATAATTATTACTACAATCCTGTTTTGGAAATTATCAACATTAATGTTCCCGAAAAGGTTACTGCAGGGGAAACCTTTAATGTTTCTGTTGAATACAAGAACACCGGTGATTGTGATTTAAAATATGTCAGAACATCGTTAAATGCCGATATAAACTCCGGGACATTTATAAATAAAACTGCGACTTCAAATCTAATCCAGAACATATCCAAAGGGGAGAGCGTTACTCATATCTATACTTTTACTGCATCCGATGAAATAAAGAGTGACTTTTATTCACTTGATTTTTCTGCCAAAGCAGTTTACGATGTTTCGCCCGGTGAAGTTTCGGAAATTTCGGTGACTCAATATAGTGGCTTTTATGCCGAATCCATATTAAACAACCTTCCGCCTTATACTATATCCGATATTGTTATTCCCGAAAATGTTTCTCCCGGTGAAAAGATTGTTTTAACCTTTAACATCAATGCGAATATTAATTTAAAAGCATTTTCGGTAGATTTAACCTTACCGGAGGGGCTTGTTAACATGTCGCAAAATAAATTCCGTTATGACTCAGTAGCAAAGGGCAGTGTCCTCGCTCATACAGTTGAATTACAGTGCACTGATGATGTGAAAGAAAACTATAATATTATAAAAATTTCATGTAACACAGATACTTACGGTGAAATATATCAATATGCGGGTATATATATATACGACATAAACGACATCAATCCCGGTTTTGTTATTTCAGATATATCTATCCCTGAGTCGGTTGATTCATCTGACCCGTCTGAATTTAAATTAACATTTTCTGTTACTCCCGTAAATGCCGGTGCAGACAATGTAAATATCAAAGTGAATCTGCCTCAGGGAATTGTTAACAGAACAGCGTCTGTCTTTTATGCTGATAAAATAGAAAAGAATAAAAAATCATTCTTTTCAGTTACATTATATCCGACAAAAGATGCTCCTGACGGATTTGGTAATATTGAAATCTCTGTTTCTTCCAGACAATCGGAAAGTACCGGTATATATACCGGCGTATATGTTAAAAACAAAACATCCGGCAGGGTGGACGATATTCCTGTAGTTATAATTGATGAGTACGGATATGGAAATGATTATGTACTTGGCGGTTCTGCTTTCCCTCTTCGGCTTAAATTTCTTAACACAAGTACAATAAGTGGTATAAAAGATTTAAAAATTATGCTTGTTTCGGATGAAGGAGGCGTTTTTACTCCTGCCGCAAGCAGTAATACATATTTTATACAAAAACTTGCTCCCGGTGAAAGTTGTGAATGGAATCTTGATATTCAAACCAAATCTGATGTCACACCGAAATCATACGGACTTATAATAAATATTTCGTATAAAAACGAAGAAGGAACCGAAAAAACTTCTGTTGAAACATTGACAATTCCTGTTCGTCAGGAAATGAGATTTAATATTAGTGATTTGCCGCTCATAAATGATATTTCAATGAATGAAGATGCAGTAGTTGCCCTAAACTGTGCAAATCTCGGCAAAAGTACCGTATACAATGTGTTGATTAAAATACAGGGTAATTTTATGAGTAGTGAGTATGAGATTTTTGCCGGAAATATACAGGCAGGTTCAGGATATTCCAAAAATGTTTATTTAACACCTACAATGGAGGGATTGCAAGAGGGGACTGTTGTTTTTCAATACGAGGATTCTGATGGTGTTGTCACCACGGTGGAAAAATCAATTTCTTTTAATGCGTATAATGACAACATCGAATTTTTCCCTACTATGATGCCTGATGACGAGCAGTTTACAGACAATGATGTAAATGAAAAACAAAATCATGTCTTTATTTGGGTTGTTGCCGGTTGTATATTTGTTACTTCCGTAATCATTATTGCAGTCGTTATTAATAAAAAGAAAAAAAAGAAAGAGTGCGACGATGAAGATTAAAGATATATTTTCAATGGCGCTCGGTAATCTTATGCGTCGGAAGTTACGAACCTTTTTAACAGTTATCGGTGTTATTGTAGGCGCTGCGGCAATAATTGTAATGATTAGCCTCGGCATTGCAATGAATAAAAGCCTTGATGACACAATTTCTGAAATGGGCGATTTGACAATTATTGAATTGAACACCTATGCGTATACAATAGATGATAACGGAAATTATCAGGATAAGCGTAATCTGTTGAATGATGAACTTGTTGAAAAAATCAAGAAACTTGACGGAGTTGTTGCTGTATCTCCGTTTGTAAGTGTTTACGAAAATAAAATTGTTGCAAATCGTACATATGAACTTCAGGGACAGGAGATATACGGGATAGATGCGGAGGCATTTGAACAATTCGGATATGAACTGGAATATGGCGATTTCCCGAAAAAAGGGGAGACTTTCCTTTTTTTTGGAACAGATACATATTACAGATTCAGAAATCCCGACAAGCCTGTTTATGACTATTTTAAAGAGTTTTATAATACCGACGGTACTCCCAAGCCGCCAAAAGTTGACATAAAAAAAGCAAAGATTTATATTTCAGGGTTTTCCTGGAATGACGAACGAAAGTACGAGTTTAAAAAATATAATGTCCAAAAAGTCGGAATACTTAAACAAAAAGAAAACGATTGGATGACGCAATACAGTATTTTTGCTGATATTGAAACTGTAAATAAAATCCTGTCAGAAAATGCCAAAGCGAATAATAATCGTGATTTTAAGCCAGGCGAATATAACACCGTAAAAATCAAAGCGGCAGATATTAATTCTGCAGAAAAAATACAAAATACCCTTAAAGAAATGGGGATTACAACTTACGGACTTTCGGATATGCGTGAAAGTATGCAGAAACAGCAGGGGACTTTGCAAATGATTCTTGGCGGAATAGGTGCAATGTCGCTTATAGTTGCCGCCATCGGAATTGCAAACACGATGGTGATGTCAATTTACGAGCGAACAAAAGAAATTGGCGTTATGAAAGTTCTCGGATGTAAACTTTCAAACATCAAGTCAATGTTTTTGATTGAATCGAGTGTTATAGGCTTTATAGGTGGTATTTTTGGTGTTGCTCTGAGTTATGTTGCGTCTTTCTTGATGAATAAGTTTATGAACGCTTCTTCCCTTGGAAGTGCGGGAAATTTTGGTATAGTAACGGAAAGTGCTGTATCAATTATACCGTGGTGGCTTGTTTTACTTTCGGTTGTGTTTTCAACAGTTGTCGGATTAATTTCCGGCTATTTGCCCTCTTGCAGAGCAACAAGAATAAGCGCTCTCGAAGCAATAAAATCAGAATAGCAAAATAATCCTCAGAGCATGTTGCTTTGAGGATTATTTTGCTAATAGTGCTTTAAATATTTAAATTTACAGTTTGAACACATTTTTATCTATACTGATATTTGATTTTATTTGTAAAATATGGTACAATACTATATGATAAATGTGTAAATGGAGGTACTTTAATGGACAAGGAAAAGCGAATTCGTCAAGTTGCAGATGCAAAATCAAATTATCTTCTTTCGATTCAAGAGTCATCTGCGTCTGCGCGTCTTATATCATTGTTTGATGACGGCACTTTTAAATCAACCGGCACTTTTATTTCTTCAAAGCCGTACGACTGTGAAAGTGACGGTAAACAGCCGAAACTTGAAGGTGTTATTACAGGATACGGATTGATAGATGGTCGTCTTGTTTTTGCGTATTCCCAGGATTATTCAAATTTAAATGGTGCTATGAGTTGTGTTGCCGCAGAAAAAATTGTGGCATTGTATGATTTGGCTGCAAAGAACGGGGCTCCGGTAATATCTTTTCTTGATTCTTCGGGTGCCAGAATTGCAGAGGGAACTGATATTCTTGCTGCATACGGAAAAATAATAAAGAAAGCAGCATCGCTTTCCGGTATTATTACTCAAATCGCGGTTGTGTGCGGTCCTTGTACCGGTGCAATGTCAATAGTTGCCCATTCTGCCGATTACATTATAGTTAACGAAAAAAAAGGAAGTCTTTACCTTATACCGCCTTCTGTTGTCAAGTCAGTCACAGGGGAAGAGAGTGGTTCTGCAAATGATGCCTGTCTCAACGGTTTTGCGGCAAGAGTATGTAAAGACGATGCGGAATGTACTGCATGTGCAAGGGAACTTATGTCATATTTACCCGCAAACAATATTGAGGGTCCGGTATATACCTGCGAATGCACAGATGATTTGAATCGCGCGACTTCTGTAATTTCCTCAATTTCGGATTTAGATACGATAGATATTGAGAGTGTACTGTCCGATATTGCCGACAACGGAAAATTCTTTGAGGTTTCACAATCATATGGTGCTGATATCAGATGCGGTTTCTTATCTTTGGCAGGTTTGACTATCGGCTTCGCGGCTTCGGATATAAAAGTAAATGATGGCTATACTTCTGTAGAGGCTTGTAAAAAAACAGCAAGACATATAAATTATTGTGATGCTTTTGGAATACCGTTTTTAACAATAGTAAATTCTAACGGATTTAGTGAAACATCAAACAATGCAGGCGATGTTGCAAAACTTGCCGCGTCTTATGCATCGGCAACGATTCCGTGTGTTACTCTCAATCTCGGAAAGGCATACGGCTCATTATTTACTGTAATGGGTTCAAAGTCGGTGGGGTGTGATTTGGCATTTGCTGTTGACTTTGCAGAAATAAGTGTTATGTCAGCAGAAAAAGCAGTAAACTTTATCTGGCATGACAGAATAGACGGAACCGAACAGAGCCAAAAAACTCGTGAAGAATTGTACGAAGAATGGAATACTGAAATGGCATCTCCTCTCCGTTCAGCACACGGCGGTAATATTGATGATGTTATTTCGGGTGATGATACAAGAGTTGTTCTTATCGGAAGTTTTGAGATGTTATCTTCAAAAAGTGAAATGACACCTACAAGAAAACGCTCAAATCTCCCTCTGTAAGAAAGGAGATGCCATATGGGACAAATAGAATTGACTGCAAATGCCACAGCAGGGGAAATTTTATTGTTTGGTCTTAAAATTTCTTTTTTGGGCATTGGAACAGTTTTTTTAGTTTTAATAATTCTTTGGCTTATATTGGAAGTTTTCCGGATTGTATTTGAAAAAAAGCCGGAAAAAGAAAAAAATATATCTGCGGATAAAATTACAGAGACGGTATATGCCGATGATTCTGAACTTGTTGCCGTAATTCTGGCAGCAATATTTGCAAGTGACAATACGGTAAATCCGTCAAATCTGCGAATCGTTTCATTTAAACGCAAAAAAACACCTTGGAACAGAAAATAATGATAAGGAGAAATAATTATGAAAAAATATAATGTTACTGTCAATGGTAAGACATACGAAGTAGAGGTGGAGGAAATAGGTAATACCAATGGTACACCTGTTCCTGCTGCATCTGCCGTAAACAAAACATCTGCTCCTGCACCTAAAGCAAATTCTTCAGCAGCGCAACAGGGAACTGCTGTTTCTTCTCCTATGCCCGGTACGATTCTTGATATTAAAGTTTCTGTATCCCAGAAAGTCACTTCCGGAACAGTGCTTTGTGTTCTGGAGGCTATGAAGATGGAAAACGACATCGTCGCTCCGGTAGACGGAACTGTTACATCTGTAAATATTCAAAAAGGTTCATCCGTAAATTCAGGTGACCTGCTTTTCACCATTGCGTAATAGTTAATTTAATTTTTGACAGAAAGAGAGGACAACTTGTCAGATGCTTGATGCTGTAAAACAATTTTTGACAAGTACAGGTGTTTCCATACTTCTTTCTGAGGGTGAGGTTTGGAAGACTTTACTGATGTATGTTATAATCGGAGTTCTTTTTTATCTTGCTATTGTTAAGAAGTTTGAACCTTTACTGTTATTACCTATTTCATTTGGTATGTTACTTGCGAATCTGCCGGGTGCAAATATGATTCACATGGAATTGTTTATTAATCCGGTTGATCCCAATGCACCGCTTGATATTGTCAGAATAGTGAAAGAAGGCGGTTTGCTCGATTTCTTATATTTAGGGGTTAAATTAGGCATATATCCGCCACTTATATTCCTTGGTATTGGTGCCATGACTGATTTTTCACCTATTATTGCCAATCCAAAGGCACTTTTTCTCGGAGCGGCAGCACAACTTGGCGTTTTTTTGGCTTTTTTTGGTGCTCTGTTACTTGGTTTCACACCGGAACAGGCGGCATCTATCGGAATAATAGGCGGTGCAGACGGCCCCACTGCAATTCAGGTTACCAAAACCCTTGCTCCGAGTCTGCTTGGACCTATAGCCGTTGCCGCATATTCATATATGGCTCTTATTCCTTTTATACAACCGCCAATTATGAAATTATTTACAACAAAAAAAGAGCGTTCAATTGTTATGACGCAACTTCGGACAGTGTCTAAAACCGAAAAGATTTTATTTCCTATCATAGTTTCCACTGTGGTTTCTCTTATTTTGCCTGATTGTGCACCATTGGTTGGTATGCTTATGCTTGGTAATTTAATCAATGTAAGTGGTGTAGCGGACAGACTTTCCAAAACAGCACAAAATGAACTTATGAATACCGTTACAATTTTTCTCGGTGTAACTGTCGGTGCAACCGCAAATGCTCAGACATTCCTTTCCTGGAGTACTATATCTATTATTTTCCTTGGTCTTGCCGCTTTTTGTTTTTCAACATCAGGTGGTGTTTTGTTCGGAAAACTTATGTGTTTCTTAACAAAAGGGAAAATCAATCCTCTTATAGGCTCTGCAGGTGTTTCTGCGGTACCAATGGCTGCGCGTGTATCACAGACTGTCGGTCAAAAGGAAAATCCCACAAACTTCCTTCTTATGCATGCTATGGGGCCTAATGTCGCGGGTGTTATTGGTTCTGCAGTTGCTGCAGGTGTATTTCTTGCAATTTTCAAATAACCAGAAAGGATAATATAATATGGCAAAAGTAAAACTTACCGAAACAGTTCTTCGTGATTCTCACCAATCTCTTATTGCAACAAGAATGTCCACCGAAGAAATGCTTCCGATATTAGATAAATTGGATAAAATTGGTTATAACGCTCTTGAATGTTGGGGTGGTGCAACTTTTGATGCTTGTTTGCGTTTTCTGAACGAAGATCCGTGGGACAGACTTCGCAAAATCAAATCTATTGCAAAAAACACAAAACTTCAGATGTTGTTCAGAGGACAGAACATTTTGGGATATCGCCACTATGCCGACGATGTTGTTCAATATTTTGTTCAGAAGTCAATTGCCAACGGTATTGATATAATCAGAATCTTTGATGCACTCAACGACCCTCGCAATCTTAAAGTTGCTATTGATGCAACCAAAAGAGAAGGCGGTCATGTTCAGGCGGCGTTAAGTTATACAACCAGTCCTGTTCATAATAACGAATATTTTGCAAAATATGCAAAGCAACTGGAAGAAATGGGTGCAGATTCAATATGCATCAAAGATATGTCCGGTCTTCTGAAACCTTACGATGCATATGAACTTGTAAAATCGCTCAAGTCAAACACAAAACTTCCGATAGAACTTCACACTCATTACACATCCGGTCTCGCATCTATGACTGCGCTTAAAGCAATTGAGGCGGGTTGTGATATTATTGATACTGCTATTTCTCCTATGGCAATGGGCACATCACAACCTCCTACCGAAGCATTGGTCGCAACTCTTGCGGGAACGGAATATGATACAGGATTGAATCTTGCTGCGCTGGATGAAATATGCAGATATTTTACACCTTTGCGTGACAAATATATAAAAGATGGACTTCTTGATCCTTCGGTACTGAAAGTAGATGTAAACGCACTTATATTCCAGGTTCCCGGAGGTATGTTGTCAAACCTTGTTTCGCAGTTAAAACAAGCCGGAAAATCTGACAAACTCAGAGAAGTTCTGGAAGAAGTACCGAGAGTAAGGGCTGATGCGGGATACCCTCCGCTTGTAACACCATCGAGTCAGATTGTCGGTACACAAGCCGTATTTAATGTTATAAACGGAGAACGCTATAAAATGGTAACAAAGGAGTTCAAAGGACTCATAAAGGGAGAATACGGAAAAACACCTGTACCGGTTTCTGAGGAATTTATAGAAAAAATTGCAGGAAGTGAACCAATAACAACCGGCAGACCTGCAGATGCTCTGACACCGGAACTTGATAAACTCCGCGGTCAAATCAAAGAATATATTGAACAGGATGAAGATGTACTTTCGTATGCACTTTTTGAGCAGGTTGCTTTGAAATTCTTTGAAAAACGCCGTGCCGAAAAATATAAACTGGACAGTGTAAACGGTGATATCAAAAAGCAGGTACACCCTGTTTAAGTTAAAATCAGGGTACTTTAGAGTGTTCTCTACAGTACCCGATTTTGTAACATACATATGAGGTTTTTATGATAAAAAACATTTTATTTGACCTTGACGGAACAATTACAGATCCAAGAGTCGGCATTACAACATGTATTGCATATGCTGCAAAAAAAGCAGGGCTAGGGGAATATGATCCTGATAAATTTGTATCATTCATCGGCCCTCCTTTAAAGCAACAGTTTATGGAATATTTTAATGTTGACAGCAAAATGGGCGACCTTCTCGTACAACTTTATCGTGAGCGTTTTTCAACGATTGGTTTATTTGAAAATGAGCCGTATGCAAATATCGATGATTTGCTTTGTTCTCTAAAGGATAAGAGTCTTTACATCGCAACATCAAAACCAGAGATTTTTTCTAAAAAGATATTAGAAAAATTTGAACTCATAAAATACTTTAAAAAAGTATACGGAAGTGATTTGGATGGAAAATTTACAGAAAAAGAGGAATTAATTTCACGCCTTATATCTTGTGAAAAACTTAACCCTGATGAGTGTGTAATGGTAGGAGACAGAAAATTTGATATTATTGGTGCGAAAAATAATGGAATTACTTCTGTAGGGGTTCTATATGGATACGGAGATTATAATGAACTTTTGCAAAGCGGCGCGGATTATATCGTTTCTTCTGTTGATGAACTCAAGGAATTATTATGCAATAAAATTATATAAGTATTAGATTTGAGGTATTGAAATGAAGATATTCTTGACAACAATGTCAATGGGAATCGGTGGAGCAGAAACTCATATATATGAACTGTCGCTTGAACTTTTGAAAAGAGGGCATGATGTTACGATAATATCTGCCGGCGGAGAATTTATGCCTAAACTTATTGAAAAAGGGATAAAACATATTTTTGCTCCAATGAATGTTCGTTCTGTAAGAGACATCTTTTCTTCATATAAAATTCTTTGCCGAGCAATAAAAAAAGAGCGTCCGGATATAATACATGCCCATGCTCGTATTCCTGCGTTGGTATCACACTATGCCTCAAAAAAATTCAATATTCCGTTTGTTACGACAGACCATGGAAAGTTTGACACTGCATTACTTACTCGTTTGATGACGAGATGGGGAGATAAAACTCTTGCAGTAAGTGAGGATTTAAAAGAATATCTTTTGGAAAATTATAATGTTAAAGAAAAAAATGTTTTTCTTACAATAAACGGTATTGACACAGATGAATTTTCCCCTGAAAAGAAACGCAGTGTTAATATATTGAATGAATTTTCTATTCCAAATGATTCAAAAGTAATTCTTACCGTTTCAAGGTTGGATTCTACTGCTTTTATGTGTGCAGAAGAACTGGTTCGTAACGCAAAAGCGATATATCAAAAAAATCCGCAAACCCGTATATTGATAGTCGGACACGGTAACATGTATGATACACTGAAAGTCAGTGCACAAAAAATAAATTCCGAGTTGGGTTTAAATTATATTATTATGCCAGGACAACGCACTGATATAAGTGAAATTTGTTCTGTATGCAGTGTTTTCTGCGGCGTTTCTCGTGCGGCTATGGAAGCAGCAGCCTCAGGTAAACCTATACTTATTGCGGGAGGAAAGGGGTATTTCGGACAACTTAATCAGGGAAATATTGATTTGGCTAAAAGTTATAATTTTACCTGCCGCGGTATAAACAGTTTTGATGATGACAAGTTTGTTGGCGATATATTGGAAGCATTGACTCCGACGGAAACATCAATTTCCAATGTTACTTTTTTACGAAATTATATTATACAGAACTTATCTGCAAAACGCATGACTGATGATACAGAAAATGTCTATTTCGATGCTATGCGTTCAAAAGGAAAATACGATTGTGTATTGCTTGGATACTATGGATTTGGGAATATGGGCGACGATGCACTATTAATGAGCGTTATAAAAAATTTACGCAGTAAAATCCCGTATTTGAGAATTGCCGTCATGTCTTACGATGTAAAAAAGATGAAAGCAAATCTGAATCATCTTTCCGTATTTGTGTTCAACAGGTTTAATGTACTGAGTACATTGAAAGTTTTTCGTAATTCAAAATATTTGATTTTCGGAGGAGGAACACTTCTTCAAGATAATACAAGCACAAAGTCGCTTTTATATTATCTGTATATGGTCAGATTAGCAAAAAGATACGGTTTGGATGTTATACTGTACGCAAACGGTATAGGACCTATAAGAAAGGAAAAAAACAAAAGGCGTATAAAATCCATTTTGCCTAAAATCTCGCTTATTACCGCACGCGATAAACAAACTTACGATTATATTAAAAATCTTGATAATAATGTTAATATACATTTGACTGCCGATGAGGCATTGACAATTGCACCTCAATCATCAGAAAAAGTTATTCTTTCGGAAGAGTTTATAAAAAAGGGTTTTGTGTGCTTTTCTGTAAGAAAATGGCGTGATATTAAAGACGAAGAGTATATAAAATACGCAAGAGTAGTTTCTGATTTTTGTCAAAGGAATGGTTTTTGTGTTCTTCTTATTGTGATGGAGGCACACAATGATCTTGCAATTACAGAAAAAATTGCCAATTATTTTAAAACCAATGTTAAGATACTTTATGCCGGTGGCGGTATGAACGGAGAAGAATTAACCGGTATTATTTCCAATGCAAAAATGACAATTTCCGTAAGATTGCATAGTTTGATTTTTTCAGCATGTGCCGGAGTTCCAATGATTGGACTATCCTATGACCCCAAGGTTTCTTCTTTTATGAAACTTGCAGGCATAGATGAAAAATATATTGTAGATATCGGATTAAACAGTGCTAATGATTTAAAAAATGCAATAAATGCATTATATGAAGAACTTGACACAGAAAAAAAGAGATTAAAATCTGCAATGGAAATTCTTAAACAATCGGCAGAAGAAAATGCAAAAACAACTGCTGAATATATACTCGAATCAAAAACGAAAGGTAACAAGTGATGAGGATTCTCGGAGTAGACTATGGCGATGTTTATATGGGACTTGCTGTTTCTGATGAAAACGAGTTTTTAGCAACAGGTCTTACAACTGCAAAAATAAAGGGGTTACACCAAGCAGCAGAAGTAATAGTTGAAACTGCACTTCGTGAGAATGCAAAAAAGATTGTACTTGGAATGCCATTTAATATTGATGGCAGAAGGGGAGACAGAGTAGAAAAAACGGAACTTCTTATTGAATATATAAAGGAAAAAACAGAAATTCCGGTAGAAACAATGGATGAAAGATATACAACTGTTGAAGCATATACTTATTTAAATGCAACAGGTGCATCACAAAAAAAGAAAAAAAGTGTCATAAATACACTTTCGGCAACAATAATTCTTCAGGATTATCTTGATATGAAAAGGCAAAAAATGAAATAAGTATTAATGTTATTATTCAGAACCCGTATTTTTTATATGAGTTCTGAATATTTCTAAATTGTGAACGACTGTGTCACATTTTTGTATTTTAACAATATTGATTTTGTGCGTTATTTAGTTTCATTATGGGAGAAAAGAATTTTCTTTGGCGATTGTTTAATTTGATTTATTTAAAACAACTGTTTGCATTACTGACAATGGGTTTTTGTTAATTATTAAATTCAAGTAAATTTAGTCTGTTAAATTTTTTTAATTACGGTAAAAACCGCTAAAGAAAAATATTATATGTAATGAACTGCTAAATAAAATTGTTTATAATAGGATTGTATTAAAATGATTATATAATTTAAAAATAGTCAAATGGTATCTAAAATATTATAACTTACTTATATAAACAAGATTGTTGTAAATATAAAATACATTTTATAAAATTATAAAATATTGGTTGTTTATAATACGGTAGGATTTTTAACCTGGACTAAATTGTTGGTTTTCCTAACCAGAGGTGCATTCTCTTTTTATTGCAATCTATTCTCCCAATTCTGTAAAATTTTGATTTTATGGAATTGTATCAAACTGACCGCGAAGGATTTTATATACTCCCTATTAATTTTTCTATCCTCTTGAGTGATTTTATTGCTGTAATTCTGCCGAGTTCATATGTGTCTTTTAATTTGTTCGGGTCATGTTCTATGCGTCCGATGTTTAATTTATACGGAGGTTGTATAACAACAGTTTTATTATTTGCTTTTTCGTTCATTACATATTCTCTTTGAGCGTTGTATAAATTGTGTCTGGTTGACATTGCGTCAATAAATTCAGGATATTTACTGAATAACTTTTTTATAAGAGGCATTGCCGGATTATATTTTTTTATATAATTTTCGGGTTGAGTCAAAATTACAACATTGAAATCATACCCCATGCTTCGAAACCATTTTAAAGGTATAGGGTCTGATATGCCACCATCAAGTAATTTGTACTCCCCTATTTCTACTATTTTTGACAAAACCGGCATTGACGCAGATGCCCTGAACCATTCCATATCATTGCGGTCTCCGTTGTCACATTTTTTATAAACCGGTTTTCCGTTACTTACATTTGTACAAACAACATAAAATTCCATTGGATTATTTTTGTAAACTTCTTGGTTAAAAATATCAAGATGGTTTGGAATGGAATCGTAACAGAATGTTTCTCCGAACAAATTGCCGGTTGTAATCAGCGACCTCAGACTGCAGTATCTGTAGTCATTACAAAATTTTAAATTATATCTTATTGTTCTTCCGATTTGCTCTGATTTGTAATTGCAACCAAATACCGCTCCTGCGGAAACTCCTATTGCACCATCAAATTTAATATTATTTTCCATTAAGACATCGAGGACGCCGGCTGTAAACATTCCACGCATTGCTCCGCCTTCAAGAACAAGACCAACCTTATTTTGCATTATTTTCACATCCTTTTGCGAGTTGTCTTAGTTCTTTTAAAACTATAATTCCTAATGGAATTGATAATAAAAATGTCAGAAAAATTGAAATTGGATTGCTTATTTGCAGCCCGAACAATTTGAAATATTTTGGCAAAATATATACCAAAGGTATAAGGCAAAATCCTTGCTGAGATAACGACACGATAGTACAGAACAAACCTTTCCCGATTGACTGGAAAAGCATATTACACATAACGCTCCATCCTATAAACGGCAAGACAACACATGTTATCCGAAGAGATAGCGCACCAATTGCTATTACATCAGTATCGTTGCGGAAAACTGCTATTAATTGTGGAGCAAATATAAAAGCAAAAACACCGACAATGCTGAGAATTATTGTAGTATACTTTACACAGAACCAGAAGGCTTCCGTAACACGATTATATATTTTTGCTCCGTAATTAAATCCGCTTATCGGCTGGAAGCCCTGCCCTATTCCCAACATTATAGAAAACATAAAATGAAAAACTCTTGATACAATACCAAGTGCTGCAACAGCCGCATCTGAAAACTCTCTTGCAACAATGTTGAGAATTATTGTTGAAGCACATGCGAGTCCTTGACGGTAAAATGACGGTAATCCTGTGCGCAGGATTTCAATATAAAGTTTAATGTTAAACCTGAATTTTTTTATTGAAACTTTCGTAAGACCATGTTTTCCGTTAACAAGAAAGATAAGAACAACAAAAGAAATCGCCTGACTTGCGATTGTTGCAATCGCGGCTCCCGAGATGCCCAATTTAAAACCGAAAATAAGAATCGGGTCAAGAACTATATTTAAAATTGCCCCGACACCTATACCAATCATACCCATAAAAGGGTTCCCCTGTGAACGAAGAAGATTATTGAGAACAAAAGATGCAGCCATATACGGAGCACCGTATAAGATTATTTTTCCGTAACTTACGGCATATGGGGCAACATTTTCACTTGCTCCTATTAAAATAACAATATCTTCAATATAGATTACTCCGAACACAGTGAGAATTAAGCCAAGGATTATTGATGAGAAAAATCCTATTGACGCAACGCTTTCGGCAGTGTCAGGATTTTTTTCGCCAAGTAGTCTTGAAGAATAGTTTCCCGAGCCCATTCCCATACAGAATCCAATTGCCTGAATCAATGCCATAATTGAAAAAACAATACCAATTGCAGCAGACTGTTCCGTGCCCAGTTTGCCTACAAAATATGTGTCGCACAGATTATAAAAAGATGTTATGAGCATTGTTATCAGTGTAGGAGTTGACAGTTTTTTTACAAGTTGCGGAATTGGAGTTTCTGTCATTTCTTTGTGTTTTTGTGTTTGTAAATCCTGAAAATCCATTTTTAAATTGTCTATAGGTAATCCTTTCCTTTGTAATAATATTATTATACTACAAATTATATAAAAATCAAGAAGACACACAAGTTTTAAATTATTTTCAACATATAATTAATATTTAAGGATAGTTATAACGAATAAAACCGCAATCAATCTTGATTGCGGTTTTATAAACAAAATCAATTAATACATGCCACCCATGCCGCCCATACCGGGTGCTGCAGCAGGAGCAACAGGAGTTTCTTCTTTTTTGTCTGTTACAAGACTTTCGGTAGTTAAAACCATAGATGCAATAGAAGAAGCATTAACCAGTGCACTGCGTGTAACTTTGGCAGGGTCAACAACCCCTGCTTCAATCATATCAACATATGATTCGTTGTATGCATCGAATCCGTAACCAACTTTATTTGAGGACATAATCTTATCAACAATTACAGAACCTTCAAAACCGGCATTTTCTGCAATCTGACGGGCGGGTTCTTCAAGAGCACGGAGAACGATTTTTACTCCTGTTCTTTCATCGCCGTCGGTAGTGTCAAGGAGCTTCTTGACGGCGGGAATAACATTGAGTATTGCAACACCGCCACCGGGAACGATTCCCTCTTCAACTGCCGCTTTTGTTGCGTTAAGAGCATCTTCAATTCTGAGTTTCTTTTCTTTCATTTCTGTTTCGGTTGCAGCACCTACCTTAAGAACTGCAACACCACCGGAAAGTTTTGCAAGTCTTTCCTGGAGTTTTTCGCGGTCAAAATCAGAGGTTGTAACTTCAATAGCGGCTTTAATCTGTGCAATTCGAGCTTTAATATTATCTGAATCACCAAATCCGCCAACAATAGTAGTATTTTCTTTATCAACTTTAATTTGTCTTGCTTTACCTAACTGTTCTATAGTTGTATCTTTAAGTTCAAGACCAAGTTCTTCGGAAATAACTTCTCCACCTGTAAGAATAGCAATATCTTTGAGCATTTCTTTTCTTCTGTCGCCAAAGCCGGGTGCTTTAACAGCAACACAAGTGAATGTTCCGCGGAGTTTGTTTACTATGAGAGTTGAAAGTGCTTCACCCTCAATGTCTTCGGCGATAATAAGAAGTTTTTTACCCGCCTGAACGATTTGCTCAAGAAGAGGGAGAATTTCCTGAATGTTGGAAATTTTCTTTTCAGTAATAAGAATAAGAGCATCATCAAGAACTGCTTCCATTTTATCGGTATCAGTTACCATATAAGGAGAACAATATCCTCTGTCAAACTGCATACCTTCAACAACTTCACAATATGTGTCTGCTGATTTGGACTCTTCAACTGTTATTACTCCGTCAGATGTAACTTTTTCCATTGCGTCGGCAATGAGTTTACCAATTACTTCGTCTCCGGAAGAAACAGTACCTACACGGACGATATCTGCACTGCCGTTAACTTTTTTAGAGTTTGCTTTAAGCGCTTCAACCGCTGTATCAACTGCAGTTTTAATTCCCTTTTTGATAATCATCGGGTTTGCACCTGCAGTAACATTTTTCATACCTTCTCTGATAAACGCCTGGGCAAGAATTGTAGCGGTTGTTGTACCGTCACCTGCTGCATCATTTGTCTTTGTTGCAACTTCTTTTACAAGTTGAGCACCCATGTTTTCGAATGCGTCGTCAAGTTCAATTTCTTTGGCTATGGTTACACCATCATTTGTGATGAGAGGAGCACCGTATTTTTTATCAAGAACTACATTTCTTCCCTTGGGACCAAGAGTGATTTTAACTGTGTCGGCAACTTGGTTGACACCAGCCATAAGTTTATTTCTTGCATCAATGCCGTAAAGAATTTCTTTTGCCATTATAAATTACCTCCAAAATTATTCGACAATAGCGAGAATATCGCTTTGCTTGATTATAATGTAATCCTGGCCGTCATACTTTATTTCGGTTCCGGAATATTTGCTTGTAATGACTTTTTGTCCTTCTTTAACAGTCATAACGATTTCTTTTCCGTCAATAACACCGCCGGGTCCGACAGCAACGATTTCGGCTACAGACGGCTTTTCTTTTGCTGTTCCTGTAAGAATAATGCCGCTCTTGGTTGTTTCTTCGGCTTCAACCATTTTAATTATTACTTTGTCTGTTAAAGGTTTTAACATTTGTTGTCCTCCTATATTTGAATGAATTTTTCGCTCGTTTAGCACTCTTGCACTTTGAGTGCTAACCTACTGTAATATTTTAACACTAATTACAAAAAAATCAAGTCCTTTTGTTTAATATTCACATTAAATTAACACAATTAAACACAAGATGTAACATATTCCTGCTCTATGGTTTTATCCCTGAGTTTAAAAACATTACTTTTGATTAACAATATAATGTGCATTATAACTACTTTTTTACAAAAAATATTTTAAATTACAATTATTGCTATTTTTTTCACAAATTATATTGACATTTAATCGTTGCAGTAGTATACTATATATGTTGTGTAAATATGATGTTTTTTAGGAGGACTGACAAATTATGTCTGAAAAGAAATTCAGAAGAATCGGTGTATTAACTTCCGGAGGAGATGCTTCGGGCATGAACCCCGCTGTCCGTGCCGTAACTCGCGCTGCACTTGAAAACGGCTCTGAAGTTATGGGAATATTTATGGGTTATAAAGGCCTTATCGACAACGAATTGAAATTGCTCAATGTGTGCGATGTTTCCAACATTTTAAACAGAGGCGGTACAAAACTTTATTCCGACAGATGTGACGAATTCAAATATCTTGAAGGTCAGCAAAAAGCGGCGCAAACATGCATTGATAACAAAATAGACGGCATTATTTGCGTTGGCGGCGATGGCACTTTCAGAGGTGCACGAGACCTTACAAAACTCGGTATCCCCTGTATCGGTATTCCTGCTACAATTGATAACGATATTACGAGCACAGACTATTCCATCGGTTTTGATACTGCGCTTAATACGGTTATTGATATGGTTGACCGTTTGCGTGACACTTGCGAAAGCCATGCAAGATGTAATGTTGTTGAAATTATGGGAAGAGGTGCCGGTTATTTGGCGCTTTATGCAGGTATGGCTGTAGGTGCAACAGCAGTAGTTCTTGCTGAAAAACCCTTTGATGAAGATAAGCTTATTGAAAAAATGCTTAACAGCAAAAATAACGGAAAGCGTAATTTCATTATTCTTGTTTCAGAAAATATGCCCAACGGATTTGCTGAAAGTCTTGCAAAAACTATTGAAAAAAGAACCAAAGATGTCGGCTCATTCATCGAAACAAAATTTGCCCGTCTTGCTCATGTGCAAAGAGGCGGTGTTCCTACCTATCGTGACCGTGCAATTTCCACAATGATGGCAAAAAAAGCAGTTGACTTGCTTTATGAAGGAAAGAGTAATTTGGTTGTTTGTCAGCGTCATGATGAAATCACCAGTATGGATATCGATTTTGCGTTGGAACTCGATCGCATGTATAAAGGAAAAATGACACCTGAAGAACGAGCAGCGATAAGTGCACAAGATATTGCAGAAATGGAAAAGATTTGTGCTGAAAAACGCGCTCATTTTGATATGATGTACGAAATAAACGAAGCAGTGTCTATTTAAATGTCAATTTTTGGTACATTATTTAAAAAGAAACCCTCTAATCAGGACTTTTGTAAAAAACTTGATAACAGAAAACTTCAGTATGTTATTGAAAGACTCCCCGATGGAGAAATAGTTGTTGGGAAATCAGGATATATAAATATTAAAAATAGCGAAATGATAATATTTTGCGAAGGAAAAACAATTTTTCGTTCAGACATTAACAAAACAGAGTGTGCGGACCTTATGAGTCTTGCAGGTGTTATAATTAACGGATTTGATATTGAGACACAACTTCAGCGCACTTTGGTTGCATATTATTTATATTATCGTAAATAAGTCTTCTTAAATCAAGCGGTCAGTAAAATGACTGCTTGATTCTTTATATGTTTCTGTTTTTGCTTTCAAACTATTGACAAACATCTAAAAGAATGTTACAATTTAGAAGATACAACAGAGTTTTATTTTTAATATACATTTTATTCAAGAAGGATTTTCGGTATGAAGAGATTTGTTATCGCAATTTATATAGAAAACAAATACGGAGCACTTACAAGAGTTACAAGTATGTTTATGCGCAGAGGGTTTAATATTGACTCTCTTACAGTGGGAGAAACAGATGATCCTGCTTTTTCACGAATAACAATTACACTTAAGGGCGATGAATATTCAAGAGAACAACTTATTAATCAGCTTAAGAAACTGCACAATGTGAAAAAAGTAAAACTGCTTGACAATGACTCGACAGTTGAACGGGAATTGATGCTTATTAAAATAAAAAATACACCTCAAAACCGCAATGAAGTTGTTGCAGTTTCTGACATTTATAGAGCAAAAATTGTTGATTACAATAACGACTCGATTTGTGTTGAAATTACAGGTGAACCATCAAAAATAAATGCTTTTATTGATGTTATGCAACCGCTTGGAATTGTTGAAACATGCCGTACCGGTGTTGTAGCACTGGAGCGTGGCTACAATATAATGGAAGAATAAAATTAAAATTCATCGCAAAAAAATTAATATTTAATGCTTATAGTTAAAATAATCCCCAGAAAAGTCATTAACTTTCTTGGGGATTGTTTTATATTATTTTTAATCTACAAATTTATATCCTTGTTCTTCAATTATTTCCTTTATGAGTTTGTCGGAAATATCCTTTGTAAAGTGGATTACAACACTGTTTTCACTATGGTTTGGAATTGCTTCCGATATACCATCTACTGATTCAAGTGCTTTTTTTACTCTTGCCTCGCAATGCTGACACATCATGCCTTCAATTTTTATTGTTCTTTTCATGTCAATTTTCCTCTCATATAAATTATTTTGCTTTTTCCTTGCGACTTTTTTATTGTTGTAAATATTAATAAAATTTAATCTTAAAGAATTAGTCAAAACACAAAAACTTGAAAGACTCATCGCCGCTGCACCGAACATGGGATTAAGTTCGTAACCAAACAGCGGAATCCAAACACCGGCTGCCAGCGGTATACCAATAACATTATATATAAATGCCCAAAAAAGATTTTCGCGGATGTTTTTAAGAACCGCTTTACTTAAACGGAGTGCGGCCGGCACATCTGACAAATTGCTTTTCATAAGAACAACATCTGCAGATTCTATGGCAATATCGGTCCCTGCACCAATCGCAATACCTATGTCAGCGGCGGTAAGGGCAGGTGCATCGTTAATTCCGTCTCCAACCATTATAACTGTTCCCTGCCCTTTTAATGATTGAATTACATCTGCTTTACCATTTGGCAAAACTTCTGAAACAACTTCATCAACCCCAACAAGTTTTTTTATACTTTCGGCTGTTCTTTTGTTATCACCCGTGAGCATAACAATTCGCTTTCCCATGTTTTTTAATTCATTTATTGCTTTTGCACTATCTTCTTTAACTGTATCCGCAACACTGATTATACCAATGAATTTATTGTTTTTACAAAGAAATATTGGTGTTTTTCCGTGGTCGGCAATATCTTGTGAATATAAAATTGCACTTTCCGGTATATCGGCTCTTTGCTTTATAAAATTAAGATTGCCGCCGTAAACTATATCTTCATCAATTTTTGCAGTTAAACCGTTTCCGGCATATGAAATAAAATCACTGCTGTTCTTGACGGGGATATTTTTACTTTCTGCGAATTTTGTAATTGCCTTTGCGATTGGATGTTCACTTTTGATTTCCAGTGAGTATGCGGTTTGTATCAGTTCGTTTTCGGTGACAGAACCTATTGGAAATACATCTGTAACCTCAGGTATTCCTTTTGTTATTGTTCCGGTTTTATCAAGTACAATTATATTGGCTCTACCAGTTTGCTCAAGAGATGATGCATTTTTAAATAATATTGAGTTTTTTGCACCTATACCGCTTCCTACCATAATTGCTACAGGCGTTGCAAGTCCAAGAGCACAAGGACAACTTATTACCAAAACCGAAACCGCTCTTGTGAGAGAAAAATCAATAGATTTGCCTATCAATAACCATACAAAAAATGTTACAACTGAAATTCCTATTACAACCGGAACAAATATACCCGAGACTTTGTCCGCAATTTTTGCAATTGGGGCTTTAGTTAATGCTGCGTCACTTATTGTTTTTATTATTTGAGAGAGTAATGTGTCTTCCCCTACTTTTGTTGCTTCGCATGTGATATATCCGCTGAGGTTAATTGTTCCGGACGAAACATTGTCCCCTTTTGCCTTATCCTGAGGTATACTTTCGCCTGTGAGCGATGACTCATTTACAGCACAATATCCGTCTGTAACAATCCCGTCGGCAGGAATACTTTCACCGGGCTTAACAACAAAAATATCTCCTTTTTTTATTTGAGAAGCAGAAATTTCTGTTTCAATACCATTTATAAGAATTGTTGCGTTTTTTGGAGCAATTTTTACCAGACTTTTAAGAGCGTTTGTGGTTTTTCCTTTTGTTTTTGCTTCTAACAGTTTTCCGACTGTAATTAATGTCAATATCATTGCCGCTGATTCAAAGTAAAGTCCGTGATATAAAGCCATAACTGAATCATAGTTGCCTTTTGTAAGTTTGTCACTCATAATAAACAAAACGGAAACACTGTAAATAAACGATGCAGATGAACCTAAGGCAACCAATGTGTCCATATTGGGCGAGAGATGCATCAGACTTCTGAAACCACTGATAAAAAAATTACTATTGATTAAGACTATTATCAAAGACAATAACATTTGAGTAATTGCCAAAGCAATAAAATTATTATCAACAAAGTCTGGTAAATTAACCCCAAACATATGTCCCATTGAAATATACATAAGAAAGAACAAGATAATAAAAGAAAAAAGGCATCTTTTTTTTAATTTTGAAAATTCAGGACTATCCAATCCTGAATTTTTGGATACAGTTGCATTTTCAAAGTTATCGGATGTTGCACCATATCCTGCTTTTATGACAGCACCGATTATTTCCTCGTCGGAAGCCGTACCCTCAACATTCATGGAATTTGTCAAAAGACTTACACTGCATGTTGAAACACCACTGACTTTTGAAACGGCGTTTTCGACTTTTGAACTGCATGCTGCACAATTCATACCAGAAATTAAAAATTTTTTCATTCGCTCTCCTTGGAATAGAATAAAATTGTATTTTCCGACAATGTAATTATTTGATTTATATTTTTAACTTATTCAAGTACTCTTTTTGAGACAGAGTAATTCTGTTGCTTTCTTTTGCTTTTTGAATAGTTTTATTATGAACCCATCGGTCTAATTTCTTTTCTTCTATGTATGGGATTGTCGCACTCCATTGTTTTGCCAGTGCAGTTGCCAGATACCATGATATTTCCATATTGATGTAGTATTCATCGCTTTTTATTTTTGTAATATATTCTAAATATTTATGTTGAAAATCATCACCGAGAAAATGTTTCATCAATAATCCAACGGCAAAACGAACGGTGTATACATGTTCTGACGATAACCATTTTATTATATACGGAATTAAAACCGTTTTGTTATTTTTAAATATTTTTGGTGAAAATTGATCACAGGTTGCCCAATTATCAATATGTGGCAAAAATCTTTCTGTTTCTTCAATGCAATTTTTAAAATCTTTTATATCAGAAATTATAAATCCGTGCAATTGGTTTTCTTCAAAATATTCGTGTGGAAGTTCCGCTAAAAATTCTTCACAAACTTCCCGGCTCAGTTCTTTTGCAATTTTACGCAAAACGGGAGTACGCACACCCAATATGGCTTTTCTTGAGAGCGACGGAAGTAATCTTCTTTGAAATTCAGCATATTCTTCATCTATCTTTGTATTAAGAGTGACTGTTATTTGTTCCATCACATAACCTCATAAAAATATATTTTGAAAATGACAGAGCAAAAAAATTACAAATAAAAATTTATAGCCTGCTTTTGTCGCGGGAAACCATATCAAATACTTTGCTGTATCGACTGCCTGAAATAACAATATGCTCTATTAGATTGATATTAAACATAGCAAGACCATCGTGAAGTAAATTTGTAGTTCTAATATCCTCCATTGACGGCATAGGGTTCCCATTCGGATGATTATGGGCAATAATGACATTTGGCCAGTTATTTGTCAAAGATGTACTTGCTATATCCTTGTATGATAAATTGGCAGAATTTACATCCCCTGTAAATGCAACACTGTCTTTCATCATATTCATTTTAGTATCAAAATATAATACACGGACTACCTCTGTATCACACGAAATGAACAGAGGTAAGAGATACTTTGCAACATCATCAACTGAAAACTTTTTGGTATGACTTTCATTTACACGGTCTTTGGCGTATATTGTAAACAATTCGGGCATTAATTTTAGCATTGTGGCAGTGTGGTCCCCTACCCCCTTAACCTTTTTTAACTCATTGTATGGAGCAGAAAAAACGCCGGAAAGCGAACCGAATTTATTTAAGAGAATGTGTGCTAACTCATTTGTGTCACCTTGCGGTACAGAAAAGAACAGCAAAAGTTCTAAAATATTATGCGGTTCAAAACCATCAAGGCCCTGATTTAAAAACCTGTTTTTTAATCTCTGTCTGTGGTTTCTATGTAAATTCTTTAGTTTGTCTGTCATTGTTTTATCTCCATAAAAATTGAAAAACTGTCAAAGACACAAGCCATATCATATAATGTAAATAGCAATACCCATAAAAGCGTAAAGGAGGTGTGATAATGTTTTGCATTCCTCTTGTTGCTGCAGCCGCCGGTGTACTTTTATATGGTCAGTGCAATTGTTGTGAATTTATGGTTGGCGATGTGGATTTTAACAATCAATGCTGGATTGATAACCCGATTTGTTATTCAAGAAAGCAACTTTGCCATGAACAGTGCATGGTCAACAAAGGTCACAAGTGTTGGCGAACAAAACCGGAACTTGTTGCCGTTAATTTTCTTAATTACGATTTTATACAATGCGAATACAGGGATATTCCGGCAACCGTATGTGAGGTAAAAATATGCTGTGATACTGCTTATGTTGTCTTATCGTTTGACAACTGTAAAAGAATGGCATTTAAACTCTATAAGCCGGTTGACAAAGGCGATTGCGGTATATGGATTGTGAAAAAATACGCATATATATAATGTGTTTTAAATAAATTGTTATCAGACGGTATCAGAATTCTATGTTACCGTCTGATGATTTATTATTTTTCTGATGATTTATTATTTTTCAATAAATTTGTCAATAAGTGTATAGCCGGGGTCAATATAAACTCCGCTTAGATTACAGTTATCTTCGTCATATTTTGTTGCACCAGAGTTTGGTGTCTGATTTCTGCTGTCAAAAATCACAAAAGGCACGGGCTCATTTGAATGTGTTCTTATTTCTAATGGCGTAGGATGGTCCGGAAGCAATAAAATCTTATAGTCATCCCCGCAAGAGTCAAGATACTCCTTTACAGGTTTTAAAATCAGACTATCAATATATTCAATCGATTTTACTTTGTTTTCAGCTTCAGCACGGTGGCCGCATTCATCAGGTGCTTCAACATGTACATAAACAAAATCATTGCCTCTTTCAAAAGCATCTATTGCTGCCTGTGCTTTGCCCGAAAAATTGGTGTGAACATTACCGGTTGCACCTTCAACATCGATTGATTCAAAACCCGCACAAATTCCGATTCCTTTAATAAGGTCAACGGCAGAAATTACCGCTGCCTTAAGATTGTATTTATCAGTAAAACTTGAAAGCATAGGTTTTTTGCCGGGGCTCCATAACCATATAGAGTTTGCGGGGCGTTTGCCGAGAGAACGCCTTTTTTGATTTACCGGATGATTATTCAGTATATCGTAACTTTTTTCCATAAGTTGACGATAAAAATCGCCAATTTCTCCTTTAGGTAAATATTCACCTATTCTCCGTTCCAGAATATCATGAGGACGGACAAAATCGTAAATCCGCTCATCTTTATCATATCCCGGAGGGTTTTTCCATAAAAGACAATGACGATAACTTATACCGGTGTGAAATCTAATATTATCGTTCCCTAAAGCATTATTAACCGCTTTTATAAGCAAATCTGCTTCTTCTGTGCTGATTTCATCTGCACTGTGGTCAATAATAATCTTATCTTCATATTTTTCTTCATCTTCGGTAAGTGTTACAACATTGCAACGAATAGCATAGTCATCCGGTGACATCTCAAGTCCCATACTTGCCGCTTCCAACGGGCTTCTTCCTTTGGAGTATATTAAAGGGTCATATCCTAAAACTGCAAGATTCGCCGTATCACTTTCCGGAACCATCGAATCGGGCACAGTTTTTACTTTTCCGGAATATCCATGGGACATGAGATAATCCATGGTTTCTTTTTTTGCTAATCCCAAGGGAGTGTTATTATTGAATATGGCATTTTTTCTGTCTGCCATTCCATCGCCCAGCATTACAAAGTATTTCACGCAAATCATTCCTTCACTAAAAAATTAACAGTATTATTTTATCATATTTCATTGAATATTTCAAGTATTTATGTTATACTAATATAGAAAAATTTAAATTTTCAGAGGTGAAAAATGAAACTTGTTCTTATTACCGGTGCTTCGAGAGGAATAGGTGCTGAAATAGCCCGGTTATTTTGCGAAAAAGGATATTTAGTTGCCGCAAATTATAATAAAAGTGTAATTGATGCAGAAAAACTTTCATCCACATCACATAATATAAAAACATTTAAAGCAGATGTGTCTGTATCGTCTGATGTTAATAATATGATTTCGGAAATAAAAAAGTATTTTGGCAAAAATCCGGATATACTTATTAATAATGCGGGCATTTCTCACAGTGGACTTATAACTGATGATGACCAGTATATATACGACGAAATATTTAATACAAATATGAAAAGTGTTTTTTTGTGTTCAAATGCTGTTTTGCCTGATATGATTTCTCAAAAAAAAGGAAAAATAATTAATATATCTTCAATGTGGGGGCAAACAGGAGGTTCATGCGAAGTATTATATTCTGCTTCAAAATCTGCAGTTATAGGATTTACAAAAGCACTGGCAAAAGAAGTTGGTCCAAGCGGGATAAATGTAAATTGCATCGCCCCCGGAATTATTAAGACGGACATGCTTTCGTGCTATACTGAGGAAGATTTAAAAGTTCTCTCAGACGAAACACCTCTTATGCGTTTAGGAACACCAAGAGACATTGCAGAGACAGCACTGTTTCTTGCAAGTGAATGTTCTGATTTTATAACCGGTCAGATAATCGGAGTTAACGGTGGCTTTTTAATATAAAATTCTCTGTATTTTGGAGACGAACATGAATAAAAAAGAATTTATTAATCAATTCAGGTCTTGTGCTGGATTTCTGTCAGAAAATGAACTTAATATTGTATGTGATTATTTGTCAGAAAACTTACAAGAAGACAGTAAATATCAAAATCCGGCAGGATTTTCTGATAATATGAAAATTTCTTTTGATGTTTTTAAGCATTTAAGTAATGTTGAATATCAAAATCATTTAGACGGAGTTAAAAACTCAATATCAGAGGCGATGAATTCAATTCAAAAAGAAGAGTTTGCTGAATTTAATGATTCAGCGGTTTTAACTCCTGTTTTACAATTGGAAAAGACGGAATTATCCTCAAAAACTTCTGATAATAAGCGCTCTGAAGGGCTTTTGCAACGCATATCTGCTTTGAACGGTTTTACAAAAATAATTTCTGTTTTCTTGTTTACAGTTTGTTTGATTTTATTTTTGCCGATTTTGGCTTTGAGTGTTGTTTTATCTGCTTTTGTTTACCTGATTCCTGTATGTGTTATTTCAATTGTAGCACTGCTTATTCTCCTTATTGTTATATCTTTTGCAGTATTAGGCATTGTTGCCTTAAGCTACGGTCTTGCAACATTATTTACGAATACTGCTGTAGGCTTGATGGAAATTGGTTTAGGTACTGTACTGTTTTCTGTAATGCTTGCCTTGTGGGCACTTAATATGCAATTTTTCACTTTTTGCATTCCATTTTTCTGCAAAAAAATAAACTTGTTGTTTAAAACAGTTGTTTCAAAGTTTTTTAAATTTGTTTTTGGAGGTACGGACAAATAAAATGAAAAAGAATGTTATAAAAACTCTTTTTGCCTCCCTGATAATATTTATTCTCGGAATTGTTATTTGTATTATTTCTTTTATTTACAGCAAAGTCAGTAATATTGATTTGTTTAAAAACAATGATGTTTCACCTGGTGAATCATATGAAATTGAAATTAGTATGGTTGAAAAAACAGGGCAATCTACTCTTGACAAAATATATATTTCTGCTGAGAATACGGATATTTCCATTTTATCAACAGAAAAAGAGAGTTATATTCTTTTTGAAAATCCGGATTCCGAAAAAACAGAATGCAAGATTGAAAACGGGATTTTAAAAATTTCTGATACAGTTCCGTTTTATTTTATGGGATTATCAGTAAAGAATCATAAATATGAGTTTGCCGGATTCAGAAATATTTTTTCTCAAGGAATTTACTCAAAAACAAATAAAAAGATAACAGTTTTTTTAAATAAAAATTTGCCGATTGAACTTATTAATATTTCCGTTGGTGTTGGAGATATAAATATTTCGGATTTAAATATTCAGGAGCTTACCGTTATATCCTCCGTCAGTGGAATTGCCATAACAAACTCTGATATACAAAACACAGTCTCAATAAATAATAAAATCGGAAACATTGTTTTTGAAGGCTGTAACTGTATTTTTGCCGATATTAATGGAAAGATTGGTGACATTAAAGCCTCTGCCTCAGGGCGTAAAACAAATTGTGAAACTGTTCTTGGTGATATTTCCATAGCAACAGAAAATGATTATACAGATTATTCTTCCCGTGCATCGCTGTCGTACGGTAAAATTTATTTAAATGGAGATATTAACGAGAACAAGCAATATTCAAATAATATAGAGTCAGATAAATCGTTGTGGACTAAAACTTCTGTAGGAAATATATCATTTTACAAAACTGTTACAAACGAATAAGTAAGTATATCCAAGTGCAAAATAACACTGCGACCATGAGAAATATCTCTGTTTCGCAGTGTTATTTTACAAAAGGACAGGTAATAAAAATGCTTGATAGAATTACTCTTACGCTGTTAATTATCGGCGGAATAAACTGGGGTAGCATAGGAATATTTAACTTTGATATTGTCGGATGGATCTTTGGAGGACAAAGTGCGTTGGTAAGTCGTATAATATACACTGTTGTAGGTCTTTGCGCGCTTTGGTGTATTTCTCTTTTATTCAGAAGCCGCGAAAATATCATTGAAAAAGAATAAGCGATTTGCAAAAAAATTAAAATTGAGGTAAGCGAAAGAAATAATTGTTTCTTTCAGCTTACCTCTTTTTCATTGCTCAAATAACTCTTTTATGCATTTTTTATACATTTCTGTACTTTTAACATAACTCATACCATGCTCTGCGCCTTCGGAAATTATTAATTTTTTAGTTGAAGAACATGCTTTATAATTTTTTATTGTCATCTCAATAGGAACGAAATCATCGGCATCGCCGTGAGCAAAAATTATTGGTACTTTTGCTTTTTTTACTTCCTCGTATACTTTTACACTGTTCATATAACACCCAACATTTAGTTTAAATATCAGGTTAAGTGAAGGCATTATAAGTGTAGGATGTATACGAATATCATTTTTGCAGAATTTATATACAATATCATGGCATGATGTATATCCACAATCAGCAATAATACCTTTTACACAGGGCGGGAGTTCAAGTGCAGATGCCAGTAATACCGTTGCACAGCCCATAGAAACACCGTCTAGGTAAATTGGTAAGTCATTACCGAGTCGTTTGCAAATTTCGTGTGTCCAATCTCTTATATCAAATCGTTCTTTTATTCCAAATGTTATATATTTACCTTCGCTTCTGCCATGTGCCCGCTGGTCAATAATAAGTAAATTACACTTTGTGTCCAAAAAATATCCAACAGCAAGAGAAAAATCAAAGTATCCGCTGCTACGATATCCATGCGCACAAAGAACTGTTCGTTTTGCGTTCTTTACAGGTATAAATGTGGCTACAAGTTTTATGCCATCATATGAATCTATTTCCCATTGTTCACTATGGATTTTCTTTAAATTATCAATTGATTTGTTTATATCGTTTCGTAAAGAATCCAACTGTGACGGAATAATTTCTTTAACAACAGAAAAACCAATTTTAAGCGGCATACGAGCAAAAACTATATTAAAAGAAACTATTCCGACAGAAATTATAATCAGTATAGTTAAAATCAGTATCAAAAAGAGAAAAACTACCATGTATTTAACCTCCTTAATTCTATTATATTATGTTTTGTTTTTTTGTCAAGTAAATTTTGCCGTTTGTCTTTATACACATATACTCATAAATAATGCATTGAAGGTTAAGATTGTTTATGTGTTGACAAAAAATATTTGACATGTTATAATATACATGTTTTTTAGCAATTGTTTTTACCGAGGTATTTTATGAAATTTAATATATTTATCATTTTATCAGTGATTTTTGTTTTGTTAGCATCATGTACCGCAAATTACACTCAAAATAATGAACAAATCCTGCCTGAAACACAAGGCGTTTCTGATGGAGCCATTGCAGAAAATCTTACACTGCAAAATTCAAAATTTATCAAATATCTCTCTTCTGTTGTTTCTGATTTACCTGCAGAACAAGTGAATTATCTTCTTAAAAGAACTATTACAGTGAATGGAACTACAACATCATGTGTTACAGCAGTTGATAAGGGAAATATAATTGATTTGAAATCAACAAACGGAAGTGTTACTGCTGACATTATCACTCCCACTATGTATACTTCCATGGATTGTATAAACAAAACATACTCCGACTCCCCTATTGAACATGAAGTATATCAAAAATTTGTTTTTGATATTGAGTGTATTGATAAATACAAAAACATTGAGTTTTTTCCTACGGGTTATACGGTGGTTGATAAAGATTACTATGCAGAAGTTGCTGTAATAGATGGAGTTTCAAAAATTTTTATTTTTGATTTCGATGAAATACTCAAATATATTGTTTATACTCAGGAGGATGGTTCTTTAGTTACCGAGGAAATAATATCTATTGAGACTAACGCAAATACAATTACATCAGATAACTTTCAGGTTCCGGAAGATTATACTGAAATCTTAAACGAAAATAGTTAAAATGTTTATAAAAACAGAGGCTATGGTAATCCGAGATGAGTAAATCGAGTTACCATAGCCTCTGAAACATTGTGCATCATTCCATTATTACAGGAAGAATCATGGGCTTTCTTTTTGTTTTTGAATAAATATATTTTGTCAGGTCGTCTTTTACTTTTGTTTTTATTGCATTAGCATCGCTGATATTTTCTTCAATACAATATTCAATTGCGTCTTTTGCTATATTTCTCAATTCTTCCATAAGTTCTTCGGATTCTTTTACATAAACAAAACCTCTGGAAACTATATCCGGACCTGAGAATAAATATCCGCCCGCAAGATCAATGGTTGCAACAACAACAATCAACCCATCACACGCCAAGTGTCTTCTGTCGCGGAGAACAACATTTCCGACATCCCCTACTCCGTATCCATCGACTAAAATTTTTCCTGCCGGAACATTTCCGTTGAAACGGGCTTGTTCAGAGTCGAACTCCATAACTTTACCAACCTCGGGAATAAGAATATTTTGGTGAGGAATACCCATATATTCCGCTAACGAGGCACATTTTGATATATGGCGGAATTCACCGTGAAGCGGAATGAAAAATTTTGGTTTTGTAAGAGCAATTATTGTTTTAATTTCTTCTTGACAAGCATGTCCGGAAACATGTACATCGGCCAACTTGTCATAAACAACCTCGACTTCTTTTTTTAGCAGTTCGTTAATGATTTTTGAAACAAACTTTTCGTTTCCGGGGATAGGTGTCGCTGAAATTACCACCAAATCATCAACGCCAAGATGCACTTTGTCATGTGTTGAATTTGCCATTCTATAAAGTGCACTCATGGGTTCACCCTGACTTCCCGTGGTAATAATTGTTATCTGGTCATTGTTGTAGTGCTTGATTTCATCTATATCAATGATTAAACCCTGCGGCACATGCATATATCCAAGTTTTATTGCTGCAGTAACAATATTAACCATGCTTCGCCCAATTATAGCAACTTTACGATTATATTTTTCGGAAGCATTTATTATTTGCTGAACACGATGAACATTTGACGAAAAACTGGCTATGACAACTCTTTTTGATGTTCCGTGAAATATATTATCAAAAGAGTGTCCCACGGTGCGTTCTGACGGTGTATATCCGGGGCGTTCTGCATTTGTCGAGTCGGAAAGCAAGGCTAAAACACCTTTGTTTCCAAGTTCACCAAATCGTGTAAGATTAATCATTTCACCATCTATGGGCGTAAGATCAATCTTAAAATCACCTGTAAATATCACAATCCCTACAGGTGTGGTTATACTAAATGCAACACTATCGGCAATAGAGTGATTTACTCGTATAAATTCTACCGAGAATTTTCCAATGTCAACAATATCGCCGGCAACACAATTGACTGTTTCTGTGTTCTTATCCAATTTAAACTCAACAAGTTTATTGTAAAGAATCTCCAAAGTTAATTTTGTCGCAAAAATAGGCACATTTACAGTTTTTAAAATGTACGGTAATGCACCTATATGGTCCTCATGACCGTGAGTAAGGAAAATACCGCGAACTTTTTCAATGTTTTTTTCCAGGTATGTTATGTCGGGTATTACCAGGTCAATTCCTAACATATTATCATCCGGAAAACCAAATCCGCAGTCAATTATTATTATATCGTCTTCGTGTTCAAGGGCAGTTATATTGCATCCTATCTCCCCCAAACCGCCCAGAGGAATAATTTTTAATTTTGATTTGTTTTTTTTCTTTTTTGCCATATATTTCCTTTCGTAATAATTTGCAAAACAACAAAGCATCAGTAAATATATACCGCTGCGTTCATCGCTTTATAAATTTTAATTAAAATATGTATAAGCATCGGAAAAGCCCTACCGATGCAGTTAATTTAATTTGAAGATACAAAAGTATTAAATAATATTCTGAAACTGCTAAAAAAATGACAAATGATAAGAAAATACTGATTGTATATAATACTGTAAACATTAAAATAAAACTAATTTACATAATGTTATTATCAGGATAGATGTAAACATCCCCATGACAAACACAGCCGTCGTTGAAAACTTTGCGGTATCTTTTTTTCTTGTCGTAACAGAAGAGCAAAGTTTTGTAATCATACTGTCCGAAATTATCCGGTTTGCCTCATCAATCATTTTTGTTTCATACGATGCAGTGTTATCCTTAGGGAGTGAAATTCGTTCTTTTAGTATAAAATATGCTTCTTCAAAAAAATCACTTCCGGGATTTTTAATAATAACGACTCTTTTATTGCAACCCTTAATCACAACAACACCTCCAAGACTTTGGAGGTATTATTGACTAAAAAATTATATAGTATACAACAATGGTAAATTATACTTCGGGATTAAATTCAATTCCGTCGTCGGGGTCGCCTAAATTAAGTTCATCAATACTTTTTGCTTTTACAATCGGTTCACGCTTTACAGGGGGTAATGTAATCTCAGGAAGAACAACTTTTTTCTTATGTGTTGTCCCTCTCTGTTTCTGATTTTGTGTATCGTCAGAAGAAGAGTTCTTCTTTTCGGGAGAAATGACAATGCGTCTGTCACTATCACTGCCTACCGAAAAAGTTGTAACACCTTCTATATCCTGTATTTCCGAATGAATAATACGGCGCTCATGGGCACTCATTGGTTCAAGAGAAATATTTCTTCCTGCTTTAATTGCCTTCTGTGCCATGCGTCGTGCAAGTGTCCGTAAAGTTTCTTCTCGTTTGGAACGATAATTTTCAACATCAACAGTTACACGGACCAATTTTTCTGTAACACGGTTTGCAGAAAGATTTGCAAGATACTGAAGTGCATCCAAAACATCTCCGTGTCGACCGATAATTACACCCATATCTCCGCCAAAAATAGAAATACTTATATCATCTTTGCTGGATTGGGTAATGATTTCATATCCCTCAATGTTCATATCGGTCAAATATTGCCGTACAAAATTTTCTGCAGCATCAGCGGGAGTGCATTCGAAAAATATTCTTACTTTTGCATCTTGCGCACCAATACCCAATATTCCTTTTTTGGGTTGTTCTAAAACTTCATTTTCAGCTTTTGTCAAATTGATGCCTAATTTTTCAGCACCGATTTTTACAGCCTCTTCAACCGTTTTGGCTGTAACAATAATTTCTTTAATCAATTTGTGCCTCCGAAACATAAATTATTTATCAGTATTCATATCTTCTTTGAGAGGTGCCTGTGATATAATACCTTTATCTGTTTCTTTTTCAGATTTATTCGATGGCTTAACAACACCGGGATTTGCTGAATTTGATGTGTTATCGTCATCATCATATATGAGTGAGCGGCGTTTGTCGGGAGCAACTCTTGCATTGTTTCTTTTTGATGCTCTCATTTCACGCTCTGCTTCTTTTATTTGCTCCTCGGTGATTACGGGAATAGGATACATTTTGTAAAGTATATACTGTTGTACTATTGCAAGAATGTTTTGAAATGCCCAATATAAACCCAGTGCAGCAGGAAGCATAAAAGAAAACCAAACCGACATAAGAGGCATAACCATATTCATTGTTTTCATTTGCTTTGCTGCTTCAGGCGACGGAGAATAAGATAATTTCTGAATAATAAATTGCTGTAAATAACCGGTAACGAGCACAAACAACGGAATCAAAAATATTCCGGTAACAAATAAGGTTTCCCAAGAGGGCTTGTCTGCCAGACTAAAGCCGAACAAATTCATATCAGGAAGCATAGTAACATCAATAAGATTTTCAAATGCTTCAGGATTTGAAGTTATTGGGCTTATTAAATTAATTTCATCAAGAGTTTTAAGTTGGTTCTCTGTGACCTGAGCACCATTGTTTATTATTCCGGCTGCAATTTCTTTAATTTTCGCAAGTGTATCAGGCACAATACCCGAAATATATGTGAGAGGGTTTCTTACAACACTGTAAAGTGCAAAAATTATCGGCATTTGTATCATAAGAGGCAAACATCCGCCTGCGGGATTATACCCTTCTTTTTGATATAAATCCATGATTTCCTGTTGCATTTTCTGCTGTGTTGCTTGATCGGTGCGTCCGGCATATTTATTTCTTATTGCTTGTTCTTTCGGACGCATTTTTGCTTGTTTAATTGTGTTCTTTTGTTGCTTGATACCAAACGGGAACAGTATAATTTTAACGACAAAAGCAAATAAGAACAATGCTATCGCATAACTTCCCGTTAAATTATAGCAAAATTTTATTAAATAGCCAAACGGCATACAAATAATTTCCCAAATACCCACTGTGTTTACTCCAAATTATTATATAAATTAATTAAATTTGTTCTTTTAACCTGATATTACGGAACAGGGTCATATCCACCTTTTGAAAAAGGATTACAACGCAAAAGGCGCCATACAATCAACACCATGCCTTTAACGACACCATATTTCTTTAATGCATCTATTGCATATTGCGAACATGTAGGTGTAAAACGGCAACACGGCGGAAACAACGGCGAAACTATTTTTCTGTAAATGTGTATAAGTAATATGAATGCATATTTCATAATATCAGTTTAATTTTTCAAGCGCATTTTTAATATCGCGTCGTATATGCTGCATTTTTACTTTTTTATTGAAACATCGTGCTCTTGCAACAAATACAAAAATATATTTTTCATCAACAATTTTCGGTTCAGTCTGGAGCAGTGTTCTGTATGCCTCTTTTATCAAGCGCTTGACACGGTTCCGTTGAACTGCATCTCCGAGTTTCTTATTGACTGTAATGCCTATTTTGCTTTCTTTTGCATTTTTACATTTAAGGGCATAAACAACAATGTTTTTACCAACTATATTTATGCCCTTACAGAAAGCACGGGAAAACTGCCCGTTTTGCTTAATTGTAAAAATTTTACCCATATTGCCCCATTAAAGGAAAAACCCCCGTCAGGAGGTTTATCGACCCGATTAGTAAGAGAGTCTTGCTCTTCCTTTTGCCTTGCGTCTCTTGAGCACTTTTCTGCCATTGGCAGTCTTCATTCTTTTGCGGAAGCCATGCTCCATTTTTCTCTGACGCTTTTTGGGTTGGTATGTTCTCTTCATTGCCATTGTGCACAATCCCTCCTTACAGTAAAATGCATTATTAAACAAGTAATATTATACAACAACTCTATGGGTTTTGTCAATAGTTTCACAAAAAATTAATATTTTCATATCATTTTAAAGTGCGTAACACAAAAAATGTTTATTTTTTAATATTCTATAATTTACGAAAAGTTTTAAATTGCGGTTAATATTTTAAATCTTTCCAATTGACATATGTAAATAAATGTGTTACAATATTGTATAGATGAAAATTTGTCAATTTACACTGGAGGTACATATGAAATTGTATGCAAAATCACTTATTACTTTCCTTACTGTTTTAATCATCGTTTCCTCTTTTTCTGTTTTTGCACAGGAGGAAGCATCTGTTCAGATTCCGCAATCATGGCTTGATGCACTTGCAGACGCCGACCCTAATTCTTCGGCTGCCATAATGAGAAAATATCCCGATATTCCGAATGACTGGTCAACCGAAGCACTTGTTAAAGCGGTTCAGAATGGACTTCTCTCGGGTTCGGACGGAAAAATTCTTCCCAAAGACAATCTCACAAGAGCACAACTTGCAACAATAATGGTTCGTGCTTTTGGTGCAACCGAAGAGGCAGATGTTTCAGGTTTTGTAGACCTTTCAAGCGATAAATGGTATTATAAGAATATGGCGATTTCCGTTGCTATGGGAATTTTCCGCGGTGACGGTACCGGAGTAATTAGACCTGACGACACAATTACCCGCCAGGAAGTTTTCACGGTAATTTCAAGAGCATTCTCTATTTCCGGATATGATACATCTGTACTTGACAGTTTTCCCGACAAAGATGATGTTGCAGACTGGGCAAAAGACGCAACCGCTTCGCTCATCGGAAATGGATATATATCAGGTTCCGGTGGATATATTAATCCCAAAAATCCCATAACTCGCGCTGAATTTGCACAGGTGATGAAAAATCTTGTTGATACTTACATCAATGAATCCGGCGTATATTCGCAGGCTCCCAGCGGAAATATCGTTGTGCGTGTTCCGGGTGTTGTCTTTAATAAAGCGAAGTTCTCAGGAGATGTTTTTGTGGGAGAAGGCGCAGGAAATTCATTTACAATCACCGATTCATCTTCAAATGACCGGATTATTATCAGGGGTGGAAAGAGCACTGTTATAACCGGAACATATAACAACATTATTGTTGTTGGCAACGGTCTGTATGTAGACATTTCTGCTGCTTCTGTTGTAAATTTTGTTAATAACTCAGAAAGCACAATAACATACCCTCAATCAGATGAATCTGATTCCACACTAAACAATGATTAAAAGATATAAAATTGCAGGGCTTGTTACCGAAGTTGAATTTTTTAATTCAATACTGGAAAAACAAGGCGTTGATTATGAATACGACGGTAACGAGCCATGCGTCATAAAAATTAAAGTTCCCGACGACTTTCTTGAAAATCAAATCAAAGAAAATCCTCACCTGACACCGGATGAGATTGAATATATCTGGACAGGATACGATTTTAATCGTAAAATTTTAAAGCATGGTGTTTTTGTGCTTCACTCCTCTGCCGTTGTATATAACGGGTATGCATATCTTTTTTCGGCGGACTGTGGTACAGGAAAATCAACTCATACATCTTTTTGGCAGAAGAATTTTGGCGAAAACAACGCCCGCATTCTTAATGATGATAAACCATTGATTTTAAAGCAAAATGATGTTTTTTGTGCGTCCGGCTCACCCTGGAGCGGAAAAACGGATAAAAACATTAATATTTGCGTTCCTATTGCCGGAGTTGCACTTTTGAATCGTTCAGAAACAAATTCGATATCCCCTATTACATCTTTACAGGCATTCACTGAACTTTATTCGCAGACCTACCGTCCTTCCAGCGTTGAAGATGTCGATATTTTACTTGCTCTTTTCAATGATTTTCTTGCTTCTTCAAAGTTTTATCGTCTCAAATGTAATATGTCATGTGAGGCTGCTCAAACGGCTTATGACGCAATGAAACCATTACACAATTAAAATATTACGCAGATTATATTATTATCTTTTATCTTTTTTGATAGAATGGAGATTGTATGAAAATTAAATCCGGCTTTATTTTAAGAGAAGTTGCAGGCAGTACTGTTGCTGTTCCCGTAGGTTCAAATTCCGTGACATTCAACGGAATGATTACACTGAGCGAGACGGGTGTTCTCTTATGGAAAAAACTTGAGGATGGTGCAACCCAGGACCAACTTATATCCGCTTTGCTTGAAGAATATGATGTTGATGTGGAAACAGCCGGAAAAGATGTTAAGAGTTTTACGGACAATCTCATTCGTGCCGGTATTTTAGAGCAATGAAAAGAAATGTTTCTATGGAACAAATGCTTCCGCTGATGGAAGAAATGCTTAACAGCGGCAAGGAAGTTTCTTTTACTCCATCAGGGAGTAGTATGCTTCCGCTGATACATAACAAAACAGATGTTGTTTATCTGAGAAAATGTGTATCTGAATTGAAAAAATACGATATTCCTTTATACAGAAGGACCGACGGAAGTTTTGTCTTACATCGTATAATCGGAAAAGACATCAGTGGCTACATACTCTGCGGAGACCATCAATATACCAAAGAATACGGTGTAACCGACGAACAAATTATTGCCGTTATGACAGCCATCAAAAGAAATGGTAAATATGTAGACTGTCAAAATCCTATTTACAAAATTTATTCCAGAATATGGGTGTTTATACGTCCGCTCCGAGCAATATATTTTAAAACCAGAACAGTGTTATCGGAAATAAAAAATAAATACAACAAAAAGAAACAGAAGACATGATAGAACTTGAAAAAATTCCCGACAAAGTTCTTGAAATTTTTCGGGACAAAGGTATACTGAAAGAAAATATAGCGGTATGTATGATGAGCGATCTTGATACATGCCAATTTTTCTATGATAATTGGGTTGTTCTTACTGATAACGAAATATGCTGCCTTACGCTGACAAAAAATCTGAAGGAAAAGCCCTATATGTCATTTGCCGACAGATTTTTATCGTTTGGGAAAAAACTTGAAACTACATATACAGAGTATAATTTCCGGTGTTTTGAACTGAAAAAGATTAAAAAATTAAAAGTTGAAGAACTTATTTCTTCTTGTCGTCTTGTGGCAGAAACCGAAGATGATAAAGAAGTTGTTTTTTATTGTACTTTTTCAAATAAACAAAACGCTTTTTCTTTTTCCTCATATGCAAACAATATGATTAAAAACGGTGATATCGGCGAAATTAAAGAAAATCGCAATAAAGAACTTTTCTGCCCGCAATGTGGTACAAGATTTCCCGAGCCCGAACGAAAAATTTGCACTAGATGTATGAAAAAAGGAAAACTGATTGCACGACTCCTTCCCTTTTTCAAACGATACAGCATTTGTATTTTCCTGCTTTTTCTTGGCATTATTCTCTCAACTTTACTCAGTATAATTATCCCATATATAAGCGGTACGGTAATGTATGATGATGTTTTAAAGGTTGGCGGCGATTTCTATGGTCAACTTGGCCTCCTTTTGACTGTTATGATTGGAACGAACATTTTATCCTCTCTGTTTACCGTTTTAAACGGCATCATGCATTCTAAAATTGCGGCAAGGGTTACATACGATTTAAAGAAGGAAATTTTCAACTCTATAGGTAAACTCTCATTAGGATTTTTTACCAGTCGTCAGACCGGTGGTTTAATGACAAGAATAAATAATGATGCAGAAACTCTATATTGGTTTTTCTGCGACGGTTTTCCTTATCTTGTGACAAATATTTTTCAATTTATCGGAATTGCGGTATTAATGTTTACTATGAGTCCGATTCTGACATTTCTGACTCTGATTCCTGTACCTGTTTTTGTAATATGTTATAAGATAATACTTAAATATTTCCGAAAACTTCATGCTAAAAGTTTTTCAAAAAACCGGTCTTTTAATGCTGTAATTACGGATGTAATATCCGGGATGAGAATTGTAAAAGTCTTTGCCAGAGAAAAGTCCGAACTTATTCGCTTTAACCGCCATAGCAAAAGCAGTTCAGACGCAAAGACCTCACTTGCGATAGCGCAAAATTCTGTTTTTCCTCTTATATATTATTTTATGGGAATAGGTTCTTATATTATCTGGGCATATGGCGGTTATTTGGTCATAAAAGGGAAAATGCAATATGGCGAACTTATGACCTACACAGCATTTATGGGAATGATATATGGCCCCCTTGATTTCTTGGCAGAGGTGACAAATTGGTGGGCTGATTGTCTTAATGCCGTTTCTCGTATGTTTGAAATTATGGATACAGAACCGGATGTAAAAGAATCAAGCAATGCCGTTTCTATTCACGGAATATCCGGTAATGTTGAATTTAGAAATGTTTGTTTTTCCTATGTGAAAAACAGGCCTGTAATCAGCGATATGTCATTTGAAATTAAATCCGGAGAAACTCTTGGAATTGTTGGTAAAACAGGTGCAGGTAAATCGACTCTCGCAAATCTTCTCACCCGTCTTTATGATACAGACAGCGGTGAAATTCTTATCGACGGAATAAATATTAGAAATATTAGTTTTGCGGATTTACACAACAATATTGCTATAGTATCACAAGAAACATATTTTTTCAGAGGCTCAATATTAGAAAATATCCGTTATGCCAAACCTGATGCGTCATATGAAGAAATTATTGAAGCATCAAAGAATGCAGGTGCTCATTCCTTTATAATGAAATATCCTGATGGCTACAATACACAAATCGGATTTGGCAACAGAGAACTGTCCGGCGGTGAAAAACAGCGTCTTTCAATAGCAAGAGCGATACTGAAGAAACCCAAAATACTTATTCTTGATGAAGCAACAGCGGCAATGGATACAGAAACAGAACGCATGATACAAAACTCAATAACTCGAATAACAAAAAATTGTACTACACTTATTATTGCACACCGTCTTTCTACCCTGAGAGATGCAAAAAAACTGATTGTAATTGAGAACGGCAAAATAACAGAGTGTGGTACTCATTCAGAACTTATCGCTGCTCAGGGCGGGTATTTCAAACTTTATACTATGCAACTTGAGGCATTAAAAGCAATCGGTATTGAATAGGAGAAACATTTATGGAAAATATCTTGGAGAATACAGTAGAAATATCCTACCTAACACCGGAAAATTCTTCGTTTTTTGTTACTGACAACGGATTTCTTATGATTGATACACAATTGAAGGCACAATCAATAAACGAACCTCCAAAAGAGTGTCGTAAATTTGATTTAAACGATACTTATTCAAAAAATAACATAAAATCCGGCAATAACGGAAACAAAATTGTTTCTGCTGTTATCGGAAAACGGGCGGTACATCTCCGCAGAGCATTTCCTTTTGATTATCCGTATAAGTATATTTCAGTTTCAGATGATTACGGTGAAATCGGAATTATTCTTGATGTGGATTTGTTCGGAGAAAGTGCGGAATATATTAAAAACGAACTGGACACAAAATATTTTGCTCCAAAGATTATTCAGATTGTTTCGTTGAAAGAACGATTCGGTTACTCATATTGGAAGGTAAAATGCAATAAAGGCGACTACAGTTTTACAGTAAAAGATACATTCAGAAATATTATTCATGTTAATGATAAGCGCATTTTTATAACAGATGTTGATTCAAACAGATATGAAATAGAAGATATTTATAGTCTGGACAGAAATTCATTTAGAAAAATTGAGTTATATTTATGAAATTAATAAAAAACAAAAAAAGTAATCTCTCTCTGATTGAAAAAAGAATAAAAGAACTTTGTGGTGAAAACAAGCCGAACGGATTTTTTTTCAATCTGACGCAAGATAATCATATTGTTAAGGGTGCATTACTTTTTGTAAACGAAAAATTTATAAAGTTAACAGAAAAAGACAACGACTTAGAGGAAGACGAAGTTGACATAACTTCAATGAAAGATTTTGAGTTTTGTACCGCTGTGGGATTATCATATATCAGATGTTTAAAAAACGGAGAGTTATATGAATTATGCCGTGCCGATATGCGCTACAATTCGGAACTTTCGGCTGCTGCGAAGGCTTTAAACAAAGTTGTGAGAGAAAAAAAGTCGTTTGACAATTTATCACAAAAGAATGTATGCAAGAAATGCGGAAAAATATTAAAAGATTCTGCAACTAAATGCCCACATTGTTCAATGGGTAAAAAAGGCGTATTAAAACGGCTCTATATGATTTCAAAGCCGCATTTACCCATCGTTTTATTATCCGTTTTTCTTTTCTTTGTCACTACAGCAATACAACTTATAACACCGCAAATTCAGAAATCAATGGTTGATAATTATATTAATGCTGATGTATCATCACAAAACATAGTTCATGTCACCAAAGGTCTTTTTATTCTTGTTTTAGGTTTGGCAATTGCTAACCTTTTGGTTAGGATAATAGGCATTTTCCGTAATAATATTCTTGCTAAAGCCGGAAACAAAATAGTAATTAAACTTTGCAGCATGACCTTCGAGAAAGTTCAATCAATGTCGCTCTCTGATATTTCAAAGCATACTGCAGGTGACCTTATGAGCAGAATTTCAAATGATACGGCACAAATAAGTCGTTTTATAACCAATATTCTCCCCTCTCTTGTTGAACAATCGCTCACATTTGTGTCTGTAATCGGTGTACTTCTTTTTTATTCCCCGAAAATGACATTGTTTGTTGTTGCTCCGATTCCGTTTGTGTTACTTCTTCACAGGGCAATACACCGTTATACCCATTCTCTTTACCATAAGCAATGGTTTGTAAATTCAGAGGCAAACACCGTTTTGCACGATATTTTTAAAGGTATTCGTGTTGTGAAAGTCTTCGGAACAGAAAAGCAGGAAATAGAAAAATATGATAAGGCAATAAAAAACACAGCAATAGTCTCCGAAAAAAATGAGATTATATGGAATGTTCTGACCCCGGTTTCCACATTTGCTTTTGGAATAGGGTCATATATAATAACATATTTTGTTGGCAATAAAATACTTGAAGGTACAATGTCATTCGGAGATATGACAATGATTTCCTCTTATGTTGCATTTATTTACGGTCCGTTGCGTTGGGCGTCAAGACTTCCAAGGATGATTATGCGTACTTTTACATCGGTTACAAAAGTGTTTGAAGTTATAGATGAAACACCTCAAATAGCCGATAGTGAAAATGCTATGAATAAAGAGATAAAAGGAAAAATTGAATTTAAAAATGTTGATTTTTCCTACGACAATATGAACGATGTGCTGAAAGATATTAATCTCACCGTCAGTCCGGGAGAAATGGTTGGTATAGTAGGAAAAAGCGGTGCAGGAAAGTCGACTCTTTTAAATCTTGTCATGAGATTATATGATGTAAATTCAGGCACGATTTTAATTGACGGTCAAGACATCAGAGACTATTCTCAGGAATGTCTGCGTTCGCAAATAGGTGCAGTTTTACAAGAAACATTTCTGTTTTCCGGTACAATTTTTGCAAATATCGCTTACGCAAATCCCTCTGCGTCGCGGGAAGAAATAATAAAAGCCGCAAAACTCGCAAACGCTCACTCATTTATTATGAAACTTCCGGATGGATATAACACTTTTATAGGCGAAAGCGGATATACTCTTTCCGGTGGAGAACGCCAAAGAATTGCAATAGCGCGTGCTATTCTTGTTAATCCTAAAATTTTAATTCTGGATGAAGCCACCGCGTCATTAGATACTGAAACAGAAAAATTAATTCAGGATGCTTTGAAAAATCTTATTAAAAACCGTACAACTATTGCTATTGCACACAGGCTCTCAACTTTGCGAAATGCTACAAAACTTTATGTTATTGATAAAAACACCATTGCAGAAAGCGGAACGCACGAGCAGTTAATTCAAAAAGGCGGAATATATTCCGGCCTTATCAACGCTCAACGCGAAATGCATAAAATTTCAAAAGAAAGTGACAATCATGAATAACAACATTAACATTAGAATTCGTTTCTCGAAAACAGGCTCAATGCGCTTTATATCTCATCTTGACCTAAACAGAACTATAGCAAGAGCCTTCCGCCGAGCAAAACTTCCTATTGCATACAGCGAAGGTTTTAACCCCCGTCCTAAACTTGTTTTTGGTTTAAATCTCAGCATTGGTGCTGAAAGTATCTGTGAAATTCTCGACACACAATTAACACATCAGGTTCCGTTTGATGAGATTATTACTTCGCTTAACAAATCACTTCCGGAAAATCTTGTTGTATATGATGTATATACACCTGTAATGCCTCTTAAAAACATTGCTTTTTCGGAGTATATGATTGAAATCCCTTATTCAACCGATATTTCAGATAAAATCAATAAAGTATTTACTCCTCCGGTTATGATTCTTAAACATACAAAATCAAGTGAATCCATTACAGATATTTCACCCAACATTTTGAAAATACAGCCGGAATATTCTGACTCCAAAATGACTATAACCGCTGTTATTACTTCAGGAAACAATGATTATCTCAACCCGGAATACATTGTTAAAGTTATCTGCGAGCATATAGACTCCGGGATTTCAAATATTGACTATCGCATTATTCGCAAAAAAGTATTTGACTCCCAAAATAATGTTTTTATTTAATTGATTTTTCATATATAAAACCGGAACGAAAAAATTCGTTCCGGTTTTATGTGCTTATTTGTGAGGCAATAACAATCCGCCATTACCCGGTGAGAGGTTTAAATGATAATATCCATCACTGTCCGGTAAAATTGTTTTTTTATCCGCTCCGTAATATATAGTAGAACTTGAATGGCCTGACAGCCTTAATTTTACTTCATTGTTATTCTTTTCAGAATAATTGGTAATAACAAGTGCAATTTCATCACTTTCGTTTATGTACTCACCTATTATCACGGGAGAATCTGAAACACATTCGGAAACAAATTCAGAATCCGGTTGTATACCAAGCAGTGAATTGTCTTTCTTTTCGGAATTATATACAGTTGTATTCAAATACTTAAAACCATAAAGTACATCCGAAATATAAGAAATGTTTTTATTTGCTTCTTTTACACTGTGGTATGATTCTGTTGGGTTGGCATTACCGTAACACAAGCCGTCATTCCATGCCCAAAGTAAAAAATTGCGGCATCCGAAAGAAAGCAATGTGTAGTACTGCTGTAAAAAATGACTCGGCTGGACTGTTTTATCATCGCATTGTATTATACACCAAAAATCCTTGTTATAATTTAAAGCAGTATCTGCAACGACAGCAACAGCATCAACATATCCGTCATAATATCCTTCTGAACGAAAAGGAAACAGATTTGTCAACAAAACATTTGTTTGTAATGATGATACAGACTGTTCAAGATATCTGCGATATGACTCTATGTCATATGTATAATAATCGGGAGAGGACGCAAGTGCACCGTAATTCAACTGTGCATCAGAAGAGTACAGCGGAAGAAGATTTATAATCAAATCCTTACTTATCATTTCTGATGTATAATGTTGTGAAAACTCCCCAAGAACATCAAAGTCTTTTGTTCCGGGCTCTTCTAAAATATAGTTTCCTGCAAAGGACGGGTGTCCGTAATATTGAAGAGAGGACTTTAAAGGCGATTTGTCAGATGTTATGGGCAAAAAAACGGAAATATCACTTGTGTCACAATATTTCAGAACAGTTTCCCGTTTATCGCTGTCGGTCACTTCAGTGCCTAAAAACATCAAATCAAACCCTGCGGTTTTATACATATCAAGTAATTTTTCACTGAACATATCAACATCAAAATTGCTGTAAACACCTATATGTATTTTTCCGTCATCATGCCTTATATTGTTTTTGCCGGGGTAAAACACACCAAGTATTGACTTAATAAGTCGAGTTATAACGGTACTTGCTTCGGCTCGCGTCAAATACCCTTCCGGAACGAACAAAGTTTCGGTCTTTCCGTTAATTATTTCCAGTGATTGGATGTTATTTATTGCTTCCTTTATTTTTAAATCACAATTTTGTATATCCGAAAATGGTTTCTGGTTATTAAATTTAACAAAACTATATTTACACCATTCAATATAATTTGAAATAATCAGAGCCATTTCTCCTCGTGTAATTGGAGAATTCGGCTTGAATAATGTACCGTCGGGAGAATAAATTCTATTTTCACTCGCCCATTTGACATATGGGGAATAATATTCATCGGGAAAAACATCGGAGTAAATTTTTTCAACATTTTCTGATGAAACTTTGACGCCGTGTATTCTTCCCAAAACGGTTATAAACATGCCCTTGGTTATAATTGTTTCAGGAGAAAAAATATTTGGTGCCGTTCCGACAAAAATACCCCTGGAAGTTACATAATCTATATATTGTTTTGCCCAATGATTGCTTATGTCGTTGAATTCTTTTGTATTATCAATAACGGAGTATTCACCTTTTTGGTCAGCAAAATAAACAACATACCCATGCTCGGACACATCCGAAAGAACGACCGGGCTTTCATTCAGCATAACAACAGAAGAATTGCTGTGCTGTGCATGAATGTTGACAGCAACAACATCATTTTCACGGTATTGTTCAGTCATAGCACCTGCAGGTACAGTTATTTTATAATTATCACCACTATATATTTTCGTTTCGGAATAATTGTCATTTGCCTGTGTTTTCAGTAAATATTCAGATGCATCGTTGTAGTTTGAAAAGAAACCGAGTCTTTCTATGTAAACAACATCTTTGTCATCAGATTCATCGGGAAAACATAAAGATAAACTTTCTACAAACCCATTCCATAAGCGATGAGAATATTTGGACATATCAATTATTTTATTGTGCCATGCACCGTCATTATTAATTGTAAAGTGTGATTTGACATCTGACGATTCATTTGTGTAAAAAGATATGTAAGAAACATCATGTTGTGAAAGTGCTTTATATCTTATTGCAAAATACGGATATTCTCTGGCGTTGAAATGATTTTCTTTGAAGTCATATGAAATATTGATTACCTGACTGTTTTTGGGAGAAAGTTTCAACATTCCAACTTCGTGAAAGGTCTCAGCATTTATATTCCATGCGTATATATCAGAAGCCGTGGAAAAGTCCCACATAAACGGTCCGTTATTAAGTGGAGTAAATAATTCTTCTTTTTCTTTGATTGTTGTGGGAGTTGTTTTCAAAAATGACTCCGCTTTTGTTTTATTTTCAAATAAACCTATACCATCAAAAGATATTCTTGCTTGAGATTCAGCATAATTATCCGATAAAAAATAAACAAAAAATTTCGACGCCTTTATATCAGACGAAAAATTAATAGTGTAATCATGCCATTCTCCGTCTGATTTAAGTTCAGTTGAATATTCATAAGAAGTACTGCTTTCTGATTCAAATACAAATTTCAAAGAATATCCTTCTGTATTTGAGGACGCTCTGAATGACAGAAATCTGTATTTGGACAAATCAACCTTTTCGTCGGATTTATATGAAATAAACGGCAAATCGCCGGAAGGGAAAAAAACGCATTTGCCGTTTATTATTTCATATTGTAACATATTTGAATCAGTTGTCCAATCTTCAATTATATCAACTTTATTAAACAACCATTCCGGTTTTGCTGCAATTGTTTTGAGGGAAAAAACAACCATTAAAAGAAAGAATAAAATATATATTCTTGATTTCAATTAAATGCTCCTTTGCTGTTTATAAAGACAAAACACAAAAATACGGTCTGTGGTCAGAAAGTTTTATTGCGGGTGAGTTTACAGCGAGTGTTTCAATTTCTTCAGAAACAAATACATAGTCAATCTTTCTCGGAAAAAGGTCGTGAGCCGGAAACGATGGTATCTGATAAGACGGATATGTCTGCGGCACAAAACTACATATATTTGCCGTATCTTTCATAACGCTTGTAATTTTAGAAATAAACGGATTATCGGGATACATATTCAAATCTCCGCTGAAGATTGTCGGCATTTTTTTATCTGAAAGTTCATTCAGCGTTACAGAAACCGCTTGTTCCTGTTCTTCCGGAGATAATCCAAAGTGACTTGTCATTACTCTCAAACTAGCGCCATTTACATCCAATACTGCGGAAAGCAAAACGCGGGGTTCAAATAACTCTTTATTTGTTTCGGATATTGTATCAGGAATTTTTATTGTTTCTGCCGAAACAATCTTATATCGGCTCAGAAGTGCAATTCCGTATTTTCCGCCAGGAATCTCAATTGAAGGTGCATAGTAACTGTAAAAACCGAGTTTATCCGTAAAAAACTGCAACTGGTCAACATTACCCGAACGGTCTGATTTACAATCAACCTCGTTTAAAGTAACAATATCCGGGTCAAATGATTTGATTGCTTCTGCAACCTGCTCAGCATTAACTTCAATATTTGGTGTATCGTAATTTCTGCATGCGGCAATGTTATATTGTAAAAATTTAATATTCATATAAAACCTTCCTTATGTGGTATTAAAAAAATATAAAATAATGAAATATACAATTATTATAAAAGCATAATTAATATTTTTGTGGTATAATTGACTTATTAAAAACCAAGGAGTACATATGATTAATTTTTTTAACACAATCGACACAACTGCAAAAAAATTTTTATTTGTTTTTTTAACCATCATTTTTGCAAGCACAATTGTGTCTGTCGTATACGGAATATATTTCAGTTTTTTTTCTCTATACTCTCCCCTTTTGTTAAATCAAAACATTCACATCACACTTAAGTATCTTTTGGTATCTCTTTGTGAATGCGTGGGAGGAACATTCTTTTTAGATTATGTTTTCAGAAAAGAAAAAGCAAAATAAAAACCGCCTTAAAAGAACCAATGCGACATCCGAACAATCAGACGCCGCAACGGTCAAAAATTATGCACGATTAAATTTCTTCTTAAACTTATCAACGCGTCCTCCGGCATCAACAAACTTCTGTTTACCAGTAAAGAACGGATGGCATTTGGAACAAATTTCAACGTGAATATCTTCTTTTGTTGAACGAGTGGGATATTCCGCACCGCAAGCACAAACAATCTTTGTTTCTTTATACTCGGGATGAATTCCTTGTTTCATTCTTTTACACCTCACTTAAAATAACTACATCGTCGAACATTATAACATATATTTAATAAAAAATCAAGTGTTTAAACAAATTTTATTGAAAAATAATTTATTTTCACAAAATTTCATCAATATTGACAGTGTAAATAGGTATATCCGGTGAAAAATCATTAAATTCAGCCGCACGCAACTCATTTGAAATTTTGATATCGGCTTTTGAAACCAAAGTACAAATTTCAAAATTTTCTTTATCTAAATGCTTAAATCTTAATCCAACATCAATAACACTTGCTAATCGTTTGACAAATTCAAAATCCATAAATGCCGGATGGCGAGGAGATAAAATCCATTTATCACTTTCATCCACATCGGGATTGTTGATAAAAAATCCGTTTACAAACCTTCCGCTTATATTAACATCAAGTGTAGTTATATTGTTACTGAAATTAATAACAATATCTGTGCAGGAATACTTAACGATTACTAGCAGAAGATTGATTATATAAAACATAAAATCATTCAGCAGAATTTGAGTATACATATTGCTGTCTATATCTTCAACGATTACTTTGTACGGACATAAATCGGTGAAATATGTTTTTACGGTATGCTTTACCATGTCATTTATTTTATGAAAATAAACATGTTTATCATTTTCAAAATATCCGTTCATCTGGACACTGAGAAAATCATAAACAAAATCGTATATATAAGACTTTTTTGTAATCTTCTCGGCAAATTTCTTTGAAGTTTCGGATATCGATATATTGAAAGGTATACTGTAAGAGTTGTACAATAAATACGGAATATTGAATTTCGAAAATAAATATTCGTTTTCATCCACTACAGCATATAAAATATATACACCATAAAAGATTTCATTTCCGCTTCTGATACTTTCAACCGAGAAATAATATTTTACTTTATCTATAACAATGTTTTCTATTTTTTTGGGATTATTTGTAATAATTTCAATAAACCGATGCGCGTATAACCTGAAAAAATCTTTTATCTCTTTGGAAAATCCAGGAAGAAAATGTAACCTGAATCTATCTTTTGTTTTTGTAATAACAAAAGAAACATAAGTACTTCCGCCAAATGTTTCTATCAATGAATTTCTAATCATAGTCTAACATACTGCCTTTACCATTTAATATCTACATTTTAGCACCCCTAGAAAATTAATTTGTTAACAAAGTGAAAAAAATCCACTATTTTGTAAAATTATCTTTTTTTATTTTGTATTTCTATTGATTATATTTTATTTTTGATGTATAATATTGTGAATATAATAATCTTTATCGGAGGTCTCTATGTTTATAGAAGAAAATATTGAATTTTTAAAAACTACTGACAGTGCTGTTGCTTCAGCAATATCAAGCGAATTGTCAAGACAGCGCAGAAACATTGAACTGATTGCATCCGAAAACTTTGTTTCTCCTGCTGTACTTGCGGCACAGGGCTCTGTTTTAACAAACAAATATGCAGAGGGTTACCCGTCCAAAAGATACTATGGCGGTTGTGAAGAAGTTGATGTAGTTGAAAACATTGCTATTGAACGAGCAAAAGAATTATTTAATGCAGAATTTGCCAATGTTCAGCCTCATAGCGGTTCTCAGGCAAATACAGCGGTGTATGTATCTTTGTTGCAAACCGGTGATACCGTGCTTGGTATGAGTCTTGCTCACGGCGGTCATCTTACCCACGGAAGTCCTGTTAACCTTTCCGGTTTATATTATAACTTTGTATCTTATGGTGTAAACCCTGATACAGCGATGATAGATTATGATGAAGTAGAAAGAATTGCAGTTGAAACAAAACCGAAACTTATTGTTGCCGGTGCAAGTGCTTATCCGAGAATTATTGATTTTGAAAGATTTGCTCATATTGCAAAAAAAGTCGGTGCATATCTTATGGTTGATATGGCACACATTGCTGGTCTTGTGGCTGCGGGACTTCATCCGTCACCTGTACCCTATGCTGATGTTGTTACAACAACAACACATAAAACTCTTCGCGGCCCCAGAGGAGGTCTTATTCTCTGTAAAGAAGAACTCGGAAAAGCAATTAACAAAGCAATTTTCCCCGGTATTCAAGGTGGACCTCTTATGCATATTATTGCCGCTAAGGCTGTTTGTCTCGGTGAGGCACTTAAGCCTGAGTTCAAAGACTATCAAAAACGCGTAAGAGCAAACGCGGATGCCCTTGCAGGTGCTTTGGTTGCAGAAGGCTTCAATCTTCTCTCCGGCGGTACCGACAATCACCTTATGCTCCTTGATCTCCGTAATATGGACATTACAGGAAAAGAACTCGAACACAGACTTGACCAGGTATATATAACCGTAAATAAAAACGCAATACCTAACGACCCTCAGAAGCCTTTTGTAACAAGCGGTGTCCGCATAGGAACTCCCGCTGCAACATCAAGAGGATTTGATACAGAAGATATGAAGTGTATTGCTCATCTTATTAAACTTACTGCAACTGATTTTGATAACAGTGCAGATAAAATACGCGCTGCTGTTACCGAACTCTGCAGTAAACATCCCCTTTACTGATGAAAAAAACTCCTTTAGCAGACAGAATTCGTCCTAAAACCCTTGAGGAAGTTGTCGGACAACGACATTTGTTATCAGATACCGCACCGCTCACCAGACTTTTATCACAAGGTATACTTACCAACATGATTTTTTACGGTCCTCCGGGCACAGGTAAGACAACGGTTGCACAAATTATTGCACAAAAGTCAGAGATGACATTTCAGAAATTGAATGCAACTTCCGCATCCGGCAGTGATATCAAAGAAGTTTTGCAACAGTCAAATACTTTTTTTGGCGTAAACGGAATATTATTATACATTGACGAAATACAATATCTGAATAAAAAACAACAGCAAACGCTTTTGGAATATATTGAAGACGGTCGTGTTACTTTAATTGCGTCAACAACTGAAAACCCATATTTTTATATTCACAAAGCAATTTTATCCCGCTCAAGTGTTTTTGAATTTAAATCTGTTGAAAAAAAAGATATTGCTGTCGTTTTAAAGCGTGCAATTGATATTTTGAACGATGATAATGGAAAAAGCAAAGTATTGTCCGATAATGCCTTTAAAGCATTATGTGAACGCTCAGGCGGAGATGTCAGAAGTTCTGTTAATACTCTTGAGTTAGCCTATTATATCGGAGACGACACAATAACAGAAGAAAATATAATAAGTGTCTCGGGAAATAATTACATGACTTTTGACAGTAATGACGATGTTCATTACGAATTATTGTCAGGTCTCCAGAAGTCAATACGAGGCTCTGACGAAAATGCGGCACTTTTTTATCTTGCAAAACTGTTGGACGGCGGTGACTTGCTTTCTGCCTGCAGAAGACTTCTTGTTATTGCATCCGAGGATATCGGTCTGGCGTATCCTATGGCTTCGGTAATTGTAAATTCCTGCGTTGACAGTGCCATACGCCTTGGTCTTCCGGAAGGAAGAATACCTTTGGCTCAGGCGGCTGTACTCCTTGCAACATCACCCAAATCAAACAGTTCATATCTTGCATTTGATGCAGCACTCCGCGATGTAAAACAGGGAAAAGGACGAAATATGCCCGACCACTTAAAAAACAATCACTGTCCTACATCAGAAACCTCAGATACACTGTATAAGTATCCTCACGACTATCCTAATCACTATGTAAAGCAACAATATCTGCCTGATGATATAAAAGACAGAAAGTATTATGAATTCGGAAACAATAAAACAGAGCAGTCCGCACTGGAATACCGAAAGAAAATCATTAATTCAGACAACTGAACAGACAGATGTTTATATTTTGAAAGGAAATTTTTAATATGAACTATTCCACAATGTCACCTTCTCAACTCAAAGAAGAATATGAAGAACTAAACAAAGAATATGAACTTGTTCTTTCCAAAGGACTTAAACTTGATATGTCCAGAGGCAAACCTTGTAAAGCACAACTTGATTTGACAAACGATATGCTGAATTCCCTTTCCGATTCCTCCGATTGCTTCTCACAGAACGGTACAGATTACCGTAATTATGGTATAATGGATGGTATACCGGAAGCAAAACAATTGTTTGCTCCTATGCTTAATGTATCAGAAGATGAACTGATTGTGTTCGGAAATTCTTCTCTCAATATTATGTATGATACCATTATAAAATCTATGCAATTTGGAGTTTTAGGCAGCACTCCCTGGTCCAAACTTGACAAAGTTAAATTTATCTGCCCCGTTCCCGGATATGACCGTCACTTTGCGATTTGCGAAGCAATGGGCATTGAGATGATTAATGTCAAAATGAACCAGGATGGTCCCGATATGGATGCTGTTGAAAAACTTGTTTCTGAAGACGAAAGTATAAAGGGAATCTGGTGTGTTCCCAAATACAGTAATCCGGATGGAATAACATATTCGGATCAGGTTGTAAAGAGAATGGCAAATCTTAAACCCAAAGCAAATGATTTCAGAATATTCTGGGACAATGCTTATGTTGTTCATGATTTTACAAACCCTGATACACTTATGGATATTTTTGCAGAACTCAAGAAAAATAATAAGCAAGATATGATTTATATGTTTGCATCAACATCAAAAATTTCTTTCCCCGGCTCCGGTGTTGCTGTTATGGCTGCATCCGAAAATAATATTTCAGCCATAAAGAAGATGATGTTCTTCCAGACAATAAGCCATGATAAACTCAATCAGATGCGTCATGTGAAATTCTTTAAAAATTTTGACGGTATACTTGAGCACATGAAGAAACATGCTGAAATTATTATGCCAAAGTTTGATATTGTATGTAATACACTTGAAAAAGAACTTGGCCCCTGCAATATTGCAAAATGGAAAAAACCCAACGGCGGATATTTTGTAAGTCTTTTTCTTCCGGACAACTGTGCAAAGAGGACAGCAGAACTTTGCAAAAAAGCGGGTGTTGTTCTTACCGGTGCGGGCGCAACATTCCCTTACGGAAAAGACCCTCATGACAACAATCTCCGTATATCCCCCACTTTCCCGCCTAACCACGAACTTCAGGAAGCAATGAATGTTCTTTGTCTTTGTTCAAAGATTGCTGCTCTTGAACAAGCAATGAAATAAATCTAAGGAGTATCTTTATGGGTATTGTTATCGGAGTGGATATAGGCGGTTCAACGACTAAAATTTGCGGATTTGATTCAAGCAAACGCCTTATTTCTCCTCTTTTGGTAAAAGCAAATGACCCTTTAGCATCATTTTATGGTGCATTTGGCAAGTTTACCGATGAAAATAATATTTTGCTCAATCAAATCGATAAAGTGATGATTACAGGCGTAGGTTCATCATTTATAAGTTCGCAAACAATATACGGTCTTCCCGCTTTTCATGTCGAAGAATTTGATGCTATAGGACTTGGCGGTAAATTTTTATCCGGTCTTTCAAATGCCATTGTTGTTAGTATGGGAACGGGAACAGCAATAGTTCATGTCAATGATACTTCCACTGTTTATCTTGGCGGTACAGGAATGGGCGGCGGTACACTTTTAGGGCTTTCAAAACTTCTGATTAATGTCGGAAGTATTGATAATCTGTGTGCTTTGGCTGAAACGGGCGATATATCAAACATTGACCTGCGTATCGGTGATATGACAAGTAAAAATATTATTCCAACACTGCCTGCACACATAACAGCGTCAAATTTCGGAAAAGTAAGTGATGTGGCAACCCATGGAGATATTGCATTGGGAACAATTAATCTTGTATTTGAAACAATAGCAATGGTTGCAATTTTTGCCGCAAGAAGCAAAAATATTACCGATATAGTTCTCACCGGTAACCTGACTCGTATCCCAATTGCATCAAATCTTTTTAAAGAGTTGAACAATTTGTTCCATGTCAATTTTCTTATTCCCGAAAATTCCCAGTACGGAACGGTTATTGGTGCTGCACTTTTAGCCTGATATGAATACAGATATAAATTTAAAGATAGTCCGGATTTCCGGACTATCTTTAGTAATATACTTATTTGACAATTTGTAAGTTTTTATTTACTCTGCAAGTTCAAAGTTTGACAGTCCTACCGCTGTTCCGTTTTCAATTATTTCAAAATGTAAATGACTATCTTCGGCACATTCAAGTATACCAGACTCTCCAACATATGCAATGCTATCCCCTGCGTTTACTCTGCATCCAACCTCTATCCCCTCGGGTAGTTCCTGAGATAGATTACAATAACGGGTAACAATTCCTTTATCATGCTTTACAGTCATGGTCATTCCGTTCAACTGGTCATAAGAAAAACTTTCAATTGTTCCGTTTGCAAAACTTTTAACAATTTGTCCGCTTTCACATTTAATATCAATCCCTTTGTGAGTACGGTAATCTTTCATTGTCTGTGAAAATACCAAAGTTTCATTCGAAAAATCCTTTGTAATTTCTCCGTCAATCGGCATTACATACACAGTAACCTCGTTAATTGGTTCAACGATTTTTTCTTCTACAGATGTCGTATCATTTTCGGGTATTAATTCAGATTCAAAAACCTCGTTATTTTGTTGTTGGTCGGGTAATGAAGGAATAATTTTTTGAGGAAGCGGCTCAACATTATCTATTACAGTTTTCGGAGAAACATTTTCCTGTTCATCAGGCATTGAATTTCTCAAAACTGAAAACATCCCTACCCCAAGCAGAACAATAAAACTAAATGATAAAACAATATAAGTGCCGGTTGTTACTAAACTTTTCTTCTTTTTACTATCCATTATAATTCATCCTTTCCTTTTGTTATCAATATTTTTAACAATATAAGGATAAATTATACAAATCATTTAAATTTTTTCAACTTCACATCCGCTATAGTAATATGTTAATATTTCTTTATATGTTTTTCCCTGTTGAGCCATGAGTTTTGCACCATACTGACTCATCCCTACGCCGTGTCCATAACCTTTTACATAAAAATATACATTATCATCTTTTATTTCAACTTTAAAACTGCAGGAACGCAAAGAAAAAACACTTCTTATTTCTGTCGCTTTAATCTTATTTACTATGCCGTTTTCATTTTCTATGTTTAATGTTGATACACGTCCGCTTGAATTAACAGATGTTGATAGAGTGAATCTCATATTGTATTCAATGTCATATCCGGACATATTTAGTTTCTTAATAAAGCCTTCTTTTGAAATTATAAGGTTGCTTTCAAACCCCGGCATTTCGTTTTCATTCCTTGAATTAACAGAAACAAGATAAGGAATTTCTTCTCCCCATACTTCAACAGCGTCTTCTGTTTTTTTGTCAGAACAAGCATGATATACGGCATTAATTGTTTCGTTGTTATATGTTATTATTTCTCCGGATGTTTCTCTGACTGCACGGCAGATATCAAGAAATTGTTGGCTGTTTGTATTTTCTTTTGTTTCTTCCATACTTTTGAACGCCTGACAGTGTTTGTAATCTGTACACACATCTGCATTATTAAATGACTCTTTTTTATTATGTATGCAGTATAAAGTATATGTCCGTGCCGCAACCGCCTGTGCTTTAAGAGCTTCAATGCCGTATGAAACGGGCATTTCTGCCGATAATACGCATATTATGTATTCTTCCATCGGCATATACATTATTTGACCGCTTTTATGATTATAAACCGCTAACAACTCGTTTACCTGTTGGTTTCCGGCAAGAGAGTTGCTTTTTTTCAGATTTTCATACTCAACTTGTTTTGATATTGTTTTATTCGTAATCATGATTAGTACAATATTCCATACTAAAATTAATACAATCAAAAAAACTAAAAATAAAATTTTTTTATTCATGTAACTTTCCTCATTATTAAAAATTATATTTTTAACATTTTATATCTTGAAAATTATTTATACACATATTATAATTTTATATTATACTTATATAAAAGGAGTGTCATGATGCAAAAAGTCATAAACGAAATAACTCACAATGAATCCGCCGCACGTGAACTCAAAGAAATAATTCAAAAATGCCGGGAGCATTACACCATTCCGTATGACACGATGCAAACACAAAGTGTTAAAAGAGGTCTTAGAAACGCAGACGGAACAGGTGTCGTTGCGGGCGTTACAAAAATTGCATTAGTTCATGGTTATCTTCTTAACGAAGGCGAACTTGAACCAATTGATGGTAAACTCTACTACCGCGGTCACAGTGTTGAAGATTTGGTTGAAGCGTATGTAAAAGAAGACCGCTTTGGTTACGAAGAATGTTCTTATATTCTTTTCTTCGGCGATTTACCCGATAAAGAGCAATTGCAGGTTTTCAATACGATTATAAATGAAAACAGACCTCTCCCCCCTCGTTTTTCTGAAGATGTTATAATGCGTTCTCCTGTTTCTGATAACATAATGAATATTATATCATCCAGTATTCTTTCGTTATATGCGTATGATGATAAACCTGATGATACTTCATTCGAGAATGTAATGCGCCAAAGCATTCAGATTATGGCTCGTATGCCGGTTATTGCAGCACAGGCTTATTCTGTTGTACGACATGCTCATTTTAACGAAAGCCTTACATTACACTATCCGCAACTTGGACTTTCAACTGCTGAAAACTTTTTGAGAATCGTTCGCCCGGACAGTAACTATACAGATGCAGAAGCAAAATTGCTTGACCTTTGTCTTGTATTACACGCCGAACACGGTGGCGGAAACAACTCGGCATTTACTTGTCGTGTTCTTTCCTCTTCCGGTACAGATACATATTCCGCCATTTCAGGCGCGGTAAACTCTCTTAAGGGTCCTCTTCACGGCGGTGCAAATATTAAAGTTGAGCAAATGCTTGACGATATAAAGTTAAATGTTTCCGACTGGACAGATGAACAGGAAGTTTATGAATATCTTATAAAAATACTCAAAGGTGAAGCGTCAGACCACAGCGGAAAAATTTACGGTATGGGACATGCTATATACACAAAAAGCGATCCTCGTGCAGTGATGTTAAAAAAATATGCTTCAAATCTCGCAAAAGAATGCGGATTTGACAAAGAATTCCGTCTTATTGAATTAGTTGAAAAATTGTCTCCAAAAGCATTTTTTGACTATAAAGGTAATACTAAAAATATATGCGCAAATGTTGACTTATATTCCGGTATGGTTTACAGAATGCTTGGAATTCCTCCTGAGTTATACACTCCTTTATTTGCCATTGCCCGTGTTGCCGGATGGTGTGCTCACCGTATGGAAGAGATTACCACAGGAGGAAGAATTATTCGTCCTGCATATAAAACAGCAATAAAACCAAAGATTTATGTTCCGCTTGACCAGAGAAACATATAAAGTTAAAAAGTAGTATATTCCTATTACTATCAATGGGTTTATACTACTTTTTTAATTTATAAATGATATCAAAAGTTTTATCAAGGAAAGAATACAGGCAAGAAACAAGTCAGAGCAGTACGGGACTTATTTCTTGCCTGATAAAATATTTTATTATTTGGATTTACCTTTAAAAAACAATGAGGCTACTATTGAAAAAAATATTGCCGCAGTGATTCCCCCTGCAGTACCGGTAAGTCCTCCTGTAAGAATACCAATATTTCCTTTTTCCTCTACTGCTTTCCGGACTCCTTCCATAAGAGAATATCCAAATCCCGTAAGCGGAACCGTAGCACCAAATCCTGCAAAATCTACAAACGGCTTATATAATCCTATAGCAGTTAAAATTACGCCTGCAACAACATAACCGGTAAGTATTCTTGCAGGGGTAAGTTTGGTTTTATCAATAAGAATTTGTGCAATTACACAAAGAAATCCGCCACAAACAAATGTTTTTACATATTCTGTAATAACTATACACTTCTTTCTTTATAAATTCTGTATACTTAATCTTTTGTCAATCTTACAAGATGTGCAATCCCCGGAATAGTAAGTCCTTGCATAGTAGAAGTTGAACTTAACAGAGCACCGGTAGAAATTATCAGCATATCTTTTATTTTATTTTGTTTAAATAAATCAAAAAAATATCCACAGGTTACAACTGCAGAGCAACCACACCCCGATCCTCCGGCATGCATATCCTGGCGTTCTCTATTATAAATTAAAAGTCCACAATCAGTGTAATTATCTCCCAGTATTATATCGTCTTTTTTCATCATATCCTTTAGTATTTGATATCCTTCATATCCCAAATCACCTGTGGCAATTATATCAAAATCAGACGGCTTATTTCCGCTTTCCAAAAAATAATTTTTTAATGTGTCGTGGGCAGCAGGCGCCATTGCTGCACCCATATTATTAACATCATTTATGCCCAAATCAACTATTTTACCTGCCATAACTTCGTTAACATAAACGCCGTTTTTATCTTTGTCGTTCTCAAGAATAACACAACCCGAACCTGTGACTGTCCATTGGGAAGTCGGACTTCTCTGACCGCCGTATTCCACAGGTGTTCTGAACTGTCGCTCTGATGTACAAAAATGACTTGAAGCAGTTGAAGCGCATCTTTTGTAATATCCTGCGTTTACGCACATTGCTGAAAGAGATAGCCCTAATGTAAATGTTGAACATGCGCCATATATTCCGTAAAAAGATATATTACTGTCTTTAACTCCAAAAGTAGTACCACAGCACTGATTTAATAAATCTCCTCCAAAAAGTAAATCAATGTCATGATATTTTAAGCCAATTTTTTCAACACAAAGTCTCAATGCATTTTTGTTCATTTCACTTTCGGCTTTTTCCCATGTGTTTTGTCCAAACTCATTTGATTTATCATACATATCAAAATAGTCTTTGAGCGGACCTTCATGTTCATGATTCCCGACAACTGTTGCTGAAGATATTATATGAGGACGATTTGTTAGTTTCAAAACAGCCATTTAACCACCACCTCAATTGTACCGCATATTACCGATGCAGTTGTTCCGTATACAATTACAGGGCCTGCAACAACAAACATTTTTGCTCCTACGCCCATAACAAATCCTTCACTTTTGTTGTCAATCGCGGGGGATGCAACAGCATTTGCAAAACCGGTAATAGGCACAAGTGTTCCGGCACCGGCTTGTTTTGCAATCTTATCAAATATACCCACACCAGTAAGAATAACCGAAATTAAAACAAGAGAAACAGGAACAAGTATTTTTACAATTTCTTCCGAAACCCCAAGTGCTTTATACATATCCCCCATACACTTACCCAAACAACAAATAATACCTCCGACAAGAAAAGCAAGAGTACAGTCTTTAAGTATATTTGATTTTTTTGCTCTTGCATCAACATATTCTTTATAATTATTATTCGTACAAATCACCTCTTGGTGATATTTTTCTACAGTTTTTATATTTTATACAAAACACAGTAACCTTTTAAACAGGTTACTGTGTTTAGTTAATTATTCAAAAAGTTTATTCCATGTCTTTTCGTCGATTCTTCCGTTTGGAACAAGACCATTCGCAAGTTGAAATTCCTCAATTGCCTGTTTGGTAGCGATTCCGAAAACCGGAGTATTTAATCCTGAAGATGAATTTAAAAATCCCATTTTGTTAAGCATATGTTTTACTTCAATCATTCGGTTATCCATCATTCCTGCTTTCAGAGGTACAAAACTAAGTTGTTTTTGTTTTTTTTGTTCATAGTAAACTTCACTGTTACTTGTATCATCAAAAAGTGAGTTTAATGATAAACCTGTAACCGCATCATCAGGCATTATATTCTCAATAAAATTAGAATCTTCTTGTAAATTACCGTCATCTTCTGTCACTGACCTTGGTGTTCCGCAGACAGACGAGTATATATCATTCAATTTATTCCATGTAATTCTTCCGACGATTCCATCTGCTGTAAGTCCGTTAAGCGACTGAAATGTTCTTACGGCAGATTCTGTACGACTTCCGAAAATGCCGTCCGCTGTAAGTACAGGAATTGTACCATATTGACGCCTAATGGTGTTTAAAAGTTGCTGAATATATAATACATTGCTTCCGCTTGAACCTAATCTTAACGAACTGCCGGGATAATTCCTTAACGACATACAGTTTTCTGATAACGCCAAATATGCATTGTTTAAACTGTTCCATGTTGCCTGTCCTACTATTCCATCGGGAGAAAGACCAATTGAATTCTGAAAAATTCTTACCGCTTCCTGTGTTAAAATTCCGAAATTGCCATCTTCAACAAGGTACGGGATTTGCGTGTATTGACGCCTGATACTGTTCAATAAGCGTTGAATATACAATACATTTTCACCGCTTGAACCAAGTCTCTGGGGTATTCCGGGATAATTTCTTATATTTAAGGATGAGTTATTATTAATCTGATTGTAAACTCTGTTAAGTTCATTCCATGTATTTCTTCCTACAACACCGTCAGCACTGAGTCCGAATTGCTGTTGAAACCGTATTACAGCGCGTTGGGTTGAAGGTCCGAATTCACCATCAACTGTTACAGAAGGAATTGATGTATATGTTTTTGAAATCTCATTTAAAATCCGTTGTATATATCTCACATTTGTGCCGGCTTGACCATAGGAAACAGGTGTACCCGGGAAATTTCTTGAACCCAGTCCTGTACCAGGAACATCAACATTCTCCATAATTCCGCCATAAATATCAATTATCTTATTCCATGTAACCATTCCAACAACACCGTCGACAGGAATAACATATTCTTTTTGAAAATTTCGTACCGCCTGTGCTGTTGTCGCACCGTATCTGCCGTCAATAGGTAATGGCGATATATTCTCATTGTACTGTGCTATAATACTCAGATAGTATTGCAATTCAACAACTTCTGTTCCTTGAGAACCCACCTTGAGCGGTGTGCCGGGATATTCTTTAATACCGTAGTCTTCTCTTTCTCCCTCGCTGGTTAATTCTGCAAGTTTCTTTACACCTACATAAATTCTTGAAATTTGATACCATGTTCCCTTGCCGACAATACCGTCAGGTGTCAAATTAAAAATTTGCTGGAACTTTTTAACTGCCTGCGTTGTATCCGGTCCAAATACGCCATCAGCAGTAATAAGCGGAATTGTAGGGTAATTGACGGCAATTCGTACAAGTTGAAGTTGAAGAGTCCTTACCGCTTCACCTCTTGAACCTTCACGCAAGGGTGTACCTGGATATGACTCTTCTGTGCCACGAATGTCGTTTGTTTCTACAAGTTCTATATCTCCGTAATAATTATTTAAAATCTGCCGTGCGGTCGCTCCGCCTTTTGCAAGTTCGTACGAACCCCATTGGGACATTCCGGGACACGTTGCTGTCGTTCCGTTGCAATATTCCGCATAAAACGGTTCAACTCTGCCGGGTTTTCTTATATAAATATTAAAAATGTCATTAACAATATTATTTATATTTTCATATATGTTTCTGCCCGGTACAAAATACTGGTCATACGCTGTTGAATTGGTAATATCATAATCATATCCCCTGCTTCTGTACCATTCAGTAAATACTCTGTTAAGAGCAAGAGATATTTGTGCGTAAATATTTGCTCTTAATGCCGCCTCGGGCCATGTTGGATATATCTCGCTGCAACAAACATTTTTAATATAATCCGGGAATCTGACTGTAACATTTTTTGCAGCAGTATTTGACGGTCTTCCAAGATGCACCGTAATATATTCGGGTATAAAAGGTGCGTCAAAGACTCTTGGAACCGGCGACGCTTCCGGCAACGGTGTTTCCTCCTCCTCCGCTGGCTGTCTTAATGCAGGAGGTGAAATTTCAATATAGTTTGGTCCTGTTCCTGACGGAACAGATAATGGTAATGCAAGCATTTCAACATTAAGTATTGATTCCTGCTGAGGAAAAATCTGAACTCCGTTTATGTAAGTGTCACGAAAGTTGGGGGAATAAATTTCAACATGATATGTCGCATAAGGCGACTCCGCACCATCCGGAATTTCCGAGTATATAATGTCGGGTGTGTCAAGAACAACAGATTGAGTCAATCCCGACTCGCTTGCATTAAGTCTCTGTTCATATAATACCGGACCGGTTGGCGATTTTATACGAACAAGTGCCTCGTCTATCGGAATAGACTCCCGTGCTGCCCGTACCTCAATTATAAGTTTACCTGTCTGCATATACTTCATCCTCTCAAAATATTGTTAATTTAAGTATATGACGAATTAAAAAATTTGATAACAAAAATAACCTGTGTAAATATATAACTTAAAAATAATATTAATTATCGAGTACTTGACATTTTTACATTATTGTGATATAATACTCAAGTAATTTTGTACTGCGTAAAAATTACACGGACAGGTATCGAAGTGGTCATAATGGGGCTGACTCGAAATCCATCCGTGTCTGTGGTAGTCTTACCACTCAAAACCCTTTATTTTACGGGTTTTTTTCAAAATTTAATATTTTAGTTTTTAGCAGTTTCCAAAGAAAGTTTCCAAAAACTTTCAGGTTTTGGACTGTTGAAATAGATTGGGAGAGGTATCGAAGCGGTCATAACGGGGCTGACTCGAAATCAGTTTGAGAGCAATCTCACGCGGGTTCGAATCCCGCCCTCTCCGCCATTTTACGAGGTTTTTGCAAAAGCGAGAGCCTCGTTTTTCTTTTGGAAACTCGGGAAAAACCTTTGGAAACAGCCCTTATGACTGCTTAAAAGTGTACCACTCCGGCAAGAGCTTCTAAAGATGCCTTTTTTGAACTTGAATCAAGATGAGCATATGTGTTTGCTGTTGTAGAAAAATCACTGTGTCCGAGCCACAACTGGATATCCTTCAGCGGTACTCCTCTGCTGAGAAGCAACGAGGCACTTGTATGTCGAAGGTCATGAAATCTTATCCTTCGCATCCCGTGTCGTTTAAGTAGCCTTGGGAAAGACTCTGTTATGTAGTCTGGCTTTATCAAATTTCCGAGCTCATCTACCATAACATATCCTACCCACTTCTTGTTGTACGAACCCTTAAACTTTTTGCGGTACATCTCTTGTGTTTCCCGAATTGCAAGCAATCTTTCTTTAACTGTCACATCAAGCGGCAATGCACGTAAGCTGGATTTCGATTTACCTCTATCTTTTGCGACGATTTTCTCACCGTCTTCCATTTTTGGTGTAGTCACCGTATGGTTTATGTAAAAGATATTGTTATCAAAATCAAAGGCTTCCCATCGCAATCCTACACATTCACTCCTGCGAAGACCGTAAAACCCACCCATAAGAACTGCAACTTCAAGCTTTGTTCCCTTTGATGCTTGAATCAACGCCATCAGCTCATCAGCACTGTAGTATTTACCAACAAAAGTATTCTTTTCCGGTTTATCTACCTGGTCGATTGGATTTTCGCTGATGTAGCCTTTTTTTCTTGCGTATGTAAGCGACAACCGAATTATTGCATGATAATGTATTACGGAGTTGGATTTCACACGTTGTAATTGATCGTCATAAAACTTTTGTATGTCCTCTGCGGTCAAGTCCTTGAGTTTTATACCTTTTTCTGCAAAGTATGGTCCTATCGGACTTTTTACATTGCTGTAATAGCTTGCATAGGTTGTATCCTCTATCGGCTTCTTTCTTTTGCGTGTGTACGGAACGTACATTCTTATATAATCTGAAAATAACAGATTGGCTACCTGCTCATTTGACAGATCATCAAGAGTTATTTTTTCCAACATCTCTCTTGGAAGAGTGAGGCTCTCTTGGGGAGCCGATACCTGCGTCTTCTTTCCTTTTTTGTCTGCCTTTTTGTCCGCATAGATATATATATCTTCGTTGGGAATTACAAAATCGGAAAGTATTTGATCAGACATCTTTTTAGCTTTAACTTTATTACCCTTTATGGGCAATTTTGTCGGGAAACTTTTATCACGTCTTTTTCCTGCTGCATTAACATAAACAAGAACAACATAATAAAGTCCCTTAACTTCTTTTAGGTAGGCTTTGACATTAATATCAATGCCTGCTTTTGTTTTTTTGATCATGGTGTTTTCCTCCTGAAAAAAATTAACCTCCTCTTTGGAATAAAAAATAACACCACGCCATTGACAATACAAATTATATCAATGATGTAGTGGTGTTGTCAAATTATTCAGCTTTGTTTCATCAAATAATCTATCAGATTACTTTTAGTTACCCTGTATTCTCGCCCGATTTTAAGGCTTGCAATCTTTTTTTCTTTGAGAAGCTTATATCCCGTTTTTGTACTTATGCCGCCCAGTGCTTCGCAAAGCTGTTCAATTCGGATAAGCTCGGGATAATCTTTGAGCATTTTTGCAT
>JAFSGN010000021.1 GCA_017440805.1 Clostridia bacterium | reverse complement strand
TGAGATATGTGAGGAAACGGCGGATATTATCAGAAGAATATATAAGCTGTTCTTAGATGGGCATGGTACGGAAACAATAGCAAAAATATTGAATCAAGAAGGTGTTAAAACACCTGCCTACTATGAACTAAAATTAAAAGGAAAAAGCCTTGGGGATAACAAGCCAAAAGCAACATTTGAATATCTGTGGACATATTCCATAGTGCGAAGAATTCTCACTAATCCCTTCTACTGCGGAGATTTAGTCAATCATCAAAGGGAGCGAAGTCGAATAACCAAAAAGCAGATAAAGGTGCCTAAAGAGGAACAATTTATACATAAGGATGCTGTTCCTGCAATTATCCCAAGAAAGATTTGGGACAAGGTACAGGAGATTATACGGATTAATTCAGAGGGTAAAGTGAAATCGCAAAATAATCAGCCTTGTCACAGATATGCTTCTCTCTTAAAATGTGGAGACTGCGGAAGTACATTCACGGCAAAAAGGAGAAAAACTACGGATAAGCCGGACAGAATTGAATATGTGTGTAACGGTTATCACAGACACACTCATATGGTATGCTCCTCACACAGAATAAACGAATCGGTACTTGACGAACAGATTTATAAGCAACTTGCCGTAATGAGAGACGGATTATCCAAATGCTCAAGACAAATCGAAAGTGATATATGGTCATCAAGGATGTCACAGAAAAACAATGTCAGCAAGAGAATAAAACGGATTCAGGACAGTATAAATGCTACCGAGCTTGAGGTCGAGCAAATACTCATGGAGAAAATCAAGGACAGGGATAATGCCGAGAGATATGAAAGAATGATAGAAAAGCGAAACAGAGAAATGGAAGGGTTCAAAAATGAGATTGCAAAAATAGAGAATATTGATAAAACTATCAAAGAGAGAAAAAAGGCAATGCTCGAAAATGCAAGCTTACTTGATAAGATATTAAGTGAAAAGGAACTGAGCCACACGAACCTGTGTCTGCTGATAGAAAAGATAATTATTCATGAGGATGAATACGGACTCCGCCTTGAAATACGAATGAAAGCACCATTCCTTGAAAAGAGCTATACGGATGAAATTGGCATGATGTGCGAAGACGATTACGAGGAAGTATCAGCCTGACTAATAACAGGCACGAAAAAAGCTTACAGTCAAATCCTGTAAGCTTTTTGTCGGTGGTGCGGATGAAGACGAGGCGTAAGCAAAACAATCCAGTGAATTGTTTTGTAGCCGAGAGTCCCTTCCAAAGAATACGAGCCGTAGGCGAAGTATGATTTGAAAGTCAAGTCATAATGCAAAGTAAAAAGCTTGCAGGAACAAATCCTACAAGCTCTAAAGTGGTGGTGCGGCTGAAGGGACTTGAACCCCCACGTCATTGACACTAGATCCTAAGTCTAGCGCGTCTGCCAATTCCGCCACAGCCGCAGATTTTTATAGTTAATTATACTACAAATCTTATATTTTGTCAAGTAATATTGGCAAAATTACTACTTTATAGTTATATAAAAAACGAGGATTTACATCCTCGTTTTTTACTTTGTAAATTTATTATTTTACAAGTTCGATAATCGCCATTTCTGCAGCATCACCGCGGCGGGGTCCGATTTTAATTATACGGGTATATCCGCCTTTGCGTTCTGCGTAAGATGGAGCGATAGTATCAAAAAGATTTTTTACAACATCTTCCTTCGTAATAAAAGCAAGTGCCTGTCTTCTCGAAGCAAGTGTGTTAGTTTTACCAAGAGTAATCATTTTTTCGGTAAGACTTCTGACTTCTTTTGCACGGGTTACTGTGGTCTGGATACTGCCTTTTTCCAAAAGCAAAGTTACCATACCACGAAGCATTGCCATTCTATGGTCAGTTGTTCTTCCGAGTTTTCTTGTTCCGGGCATCTATTTTTACCTCCTATATGAGATTGGTTGTAAACAAACCTTGAGTTAACTTATTATTCTTCTTCCTTCTTCAGGCTCAAGCCCAAAGAATTAAGTTTCAGTATAACTTCCTCAAGCGATTTCTTACCAAGATTTCTTACCTTAATCATATCCTCTTCGGTACGATTTGTAAGGTCTTCTACGGTGTCTATACCTGCACGCTTCAAGCAGTTAAAGGAACGAACCGACATGTCAAGTTCCTCAATGGTCATCTCAAGTACTTTTTCTTTGATGGTTTCTTCTCGGTCAACCATTATTTCAGTTTTCTTTGCTTCATCTGAAAGGTCAACGAAGAGATTGAGATGTTCGTTGAGAATCTTGGCTGCAAGCGAAATAGATTCCTTGGCGGTTATAATACCGTTTGTTGTTACATCAAGTGTTAACTTATCAAAATCAATGCTGTTTCCGACACGGGTATTTCCAACGGTATAATTTACTTTATATACCGGAGTAAATATAGAGTCTGTATATATAACGCCTATGGTCGGTGTGCCGTTTTGTTTATTCTTATCGGAAGAAACATATCCGCGGCCTGTATCGAACACAAGTTCCATATACAAGTTAGCACTGGATGACAAGGTTGCAATATGATGTTCGGGATTTATTATTTCCAATTCGGAATCAGAAACAATATCGCCTGCGGTAACAACGCATTCACCGTGAACATCAATAATTGCTGTCTTAGGCACGGTTGAATGGAGTTTAGCAGTAATTCCCTTAATATTAAGGATTATTTCGGTTACATCTTCTTTAACACCCGGTATTGTTGAAATTTCGTGTAAAACACCATCTATTTTAACACGAGTCACTGCTACGCCGGGTAACGAGCTGAGTAATATTCTGCGTAAAGAGTTGCCGAGAGTCATACCGAAACCTCGTTCAAGTGGCTCAACGACAAATACGCCATGTGCTCCATCTTCTGAAGTTTCTACTGTTGTTATGCTCGGTCTTTCTATCATAAAAATACCCTCCTTATCAATTTTTTTAACACATTCTGTGGGCAGATAAATCTAACTTCGAGGATATTATTATTTGGAGTACAACTCGACGATAAGATGTTCTTCGAACGGAAAATCAACATCGTCACGCTGAGGATTCTGAGCGATTTTTGCAACAAAATTTGTCTTATCGAGCTCAATCCACTTAGGTGCATTTGTGCTTTCAATTCCTTCAAGAATCTCTTTAATACGCGGCTTGGAACGGCTGGTGTCCTTGATAGAAATAACATCGCCCGGCTTTACAATAAGAGACGGGATAGTTACTTTTCTGCCGTTGAGAGTAAAGTGTCCGTGAAGAACGAACTGTCTTGCTTCTCTGCGGCTTTCAGCAAAGCCCAATCTGTATACTACATTGTCAAGACGCTTTTCAATAAGGGTAAGCAAGTTTTCGCCTGCCATACCTTCCTGACGGGAAGCCTTTTCGTAGTAGTTTCTGAACTGCTTTTCAAGAATACCGTAATATCTCTTTGCCTTCTGCTTTTCACGAAGCTGTAAGCCGTATTCTTTTACTGTTTTTCTGCCTGTGCCGTGCTGACCGGGAACGGTAGAACGACGGGAAATAGCACATTTGTCGCTAAAGCAACGGTCACCTTTGAGAAAAAGCTTAACGCCTTCTCTGCGGCACTGTCTGCAAGCAGGACCTGTATATTTTGCCATAATTATTGCTCCTCCTATTTTAAATTATACGCGTCTTCTCTTGGGAGGACGGCATCCGTTGTGGGGAATGGGGGTTACATCTTTAATAAGGTTAATGCTGAGTCCTGCGGTCTGAAGTGCACGAATCGCACTTTCTCTTCCCTGTCCGGGACCTTTTACATAAACCTCTACTGTCTTCAAGCCATGCTCTATAGCGGCTTTAGCAGCAGTTTCAGCAGCCATCTGTGCAGCGAAGGGAGTAGACTTCTTAGAACCTTTAAAGCCGAGCTCGCCTGCCGAAGCCCAAGATATTGCATTACCGTTCGTATCTGTGATAGTTACAATTGTGTTATTGTAAGTAGAACGGATATGTGCAGCGCCTGCCTCGATGTTCTTACGTTCGCGGCGTTTTCTGATTACTTTCTTAGCCTGTACTTTTGCAGCCATCTAATTAATCACTCCTTACTTCTTCTTATTCGCAATGGTTTTAGCCGGTCCCTTGCGTGTACGCGCGTTTGTTTTTGTACGCTGTCCACGAACGGGAAGACCTTTTCTGTGTCTTACTCCGCGATAGCATCCGATTTCTACCATTCTCTTGATATCGTATGCTATGTCTCTGCGAAGGTCACCTTCAACCGTGTATTCTTCCTGAATTACATCACGGAGTTTGGCAACTTCTTCATCGGTGAGGTCCTTACATCTTGTGTCAGGATTTACACCGGTTTTTGCAAGGATTTTGTTTGCGGTTGTTCTGCCTATACCGTAGATATAAGTCAGACCAATTTCAACGCGTTTTTCTCTGGGAATATCTACACCTGCAATACGAGCCATTTATTTGCCTCCTTATCCTTGTTTCTGTTTATGCTTGGGGTTTTCGCAAATTACCATGATAACGCCTTTTCTTTTGATAATTTTGCATTTTTCACATATTTTCTTTACAGAAGGTTTTACTTTCATTATATTCGACCTCCATCGATAATTACAATCTGCGGGTAATCCTGCCCTTGGTCGGGTCGTAAACCGAAACCTCAACAAGAACTTTGTCACCCGGGATTATTTTTATATAGTGCATACGCATTTTTCCCGAAACATGAGCAAGTATAACCATGTCATTGGGAAGTTTTACTTTAAAATTTGCGCTGGGTAAAGTTTCTACAACCGTACCCTCAAATTCCATTACATCATCTTTAGCCAGAAATATCCCTCTTTCTTAATACATGATAACAGAAAGCTCTTTCTTCAATATATTGTTAGTAAGCTTGCCGTCAGAAATCTTTTGCGTAATTTCTTCACTCTGTGAAATGAATTTTAAATGTTTAAGCTTCTTCTTTTTTGGAGCTTCAAGTCTTCTGACACGGCCATCGGAAATCAGCACATAATCACTGTCAACTATTCCTACTACCGCGAAAATCCTGTCGGAATCACGACCTGCTGTGGAAAGCACTATACTTCCACTTTTAATATCCATTAAATACAGCCCTCCATTTATTGTTGAGAAAACATTATAACAAAGTCAGCAGCTCAACGCCGTTATCGGTGAGTGCAACAGTATGTTCATAATGTGCCGAAAGCGAACCGTCAACAGTGACAACCGTCCAATCATTTTCAAGAATTTTAACATGATAATCTCCTATACAAACCATAGGTTCTATAGCAAATGTCATATTTTTTACTATTCTTGGTCCCCGTCCTGCCCGTCCGAAATTCGGAACATCCGGTTCTTCGTGCAGATTTTTTCCTACTCCGTGCCCGACATAATCGCGAACTACTGAAAAGCCATTGCTTTCTGCAGTCTCCTGAATTGCCGCCGAAATATCGCCCACACGACAACCTTCCTGAATTTTTGCAACTCCGTTATAAAAGCTTTGTTTGGTAACCTCTATGAGTTTTTGTGCATCAGGTGATATTTCTCCCACCGCAAAGGTGTTGGCACTGTCACCGTGATAACCTTTATAACAGGCACCCACATCAATTTTTACTATATCGCCGTTTTTAAGAACTCTGTCACCAGGTATTCCGTGAATCACTTCACTGTTTACACTGATGCATGCTGAAGCCGGAAATCCGGCATAACCGAGAAAAGAAGGTTTTGCGCCGTGGGATTCAATAAAGGTGCGGATTTTACGATCTATAGTTATGAGAGAAACTCCCTCTTTAACCATTTCTCCACCTGTCTGTAAGGCTGCACCTGTTATCTTTCCCGCTTCACGCATAAGTTCTATTTGACTTGATGTCTTTAGTATAATCATTTAATATCTAACGCCTTCAGAGTCAATTTTGTTGTATCTTCAAGTTCTTCCTGTCCTTCAACGGTAACAAGAATTCCTTTTTTGTCATAGAAGGCTTCAAGCGGTGCGGTTTGCTCGTGGTACACAACAAGTCTGCTTTTCACTACATCAGGAGCATCGTCTTTTCTGATTGTAAGTTCAGCATTACATTTATCACAGGTTTTATTATCCTTTGTAGGTTTAAAAACTGTATGATAACTTGCTCCGCAAGACGAACAAACGCGTCTTCCACTCATTCGCTTTACTATATCTTCGTCAGATACATAAATATTGACTACCTTATCAATTGTTACGCCCATTTTTTCAAGGGCTTCCGCCTGAGAAATTGTTCTTGGGAAACCGTCTAAAATAAATCCGTTTTTACAGTCATCCTGAACGATTCTGTCTTTGATGATACCGATTACGATTTCATCAGAAACAAGTTCGCCCTTCTCAATAGCCACCTGGGCCGAAAGTCCCATTTCCGTTTTTGCTTTAATTGCCTCACGAATTATGGCACCGGTAGAAATAGTGGGAATGGAAAGTTTCTCACTTACAATTTCTGCCTGAGTTCCTTTTCCTGCTCCCGGGGCACCTAAAAAAATTATTTTCATATCAGTTTCCTTTCATAATCTGTTCAGGCTTATCCAAGAAATCCTTTATAGTGTCTCATAGTGATTTGCGCTTCAATATCGCGTACTGTTTCGAGTGCAACACCTACAATAATCAGTAAGGATGTACCACCGAATGCCATAGCACCGATACTGTTCCAACCAACAACCATAAATATTGCATTGAGAACAAACGGAATTATCGCAATTGCACTAAGGAAAAATGCACCAATCAATGTTATACGGTTAAGCGACTTGGTGATGTAATCAACAGTAGGCTTACCGGGGCGGATTCCGGGGATGGATCCACCGTTTCTCTTAAGATTGTTTGCCACTTCCATGGGATTGAAGGAAATTGCAAGATAGAAATAAGAGAAAGCAATTATAAGAATGAAAAGTACAACAGAATAAAGGGGACTTGTATAAGAAAATACTCTTTCAAATCCCGTCCAGAAAGCATTCTTGTTCGGGAAGAACATAAGAATTGTTCCGGGGATTGATACAATGGAAGAAGCAAAAATGATAGGCATTACACCTGACATATTGAGTTTAAGTGGCAGGTGTGTGCTTTGACCGCCGTACATTTTTGTTCCTATCTGTTTCTTTGCGTACTGAACAGGTATTCTTCTTTCGGACTCTGTCATATATACTACAAAAGCAACTATTGCAACTGCAAGTATAATAACAACTGCACCTGCTACAATTCCTTTGAGTGCATTTTCCTTGAACATCAAGGGTACACCTGAGAACTGTGCGGGAAGTCCGGCAACGATATTAACAAAAAGTATCAGGGATATACCGTTTCCTGTTCCATTTTCGTTAATTTTTTCACCCAACCACATGATGAGTGATGCACCGGATGAATAACATGCAACGATTACAACCGCTTCAAAGAATCCGGTATTGGGCATCAATAAACCGTTTGCTCTGAGGTAAGTATAGTAACCTATACCTGTTATGAGACCGAGTACAACTGTGAGATATCTTGTGATTTGATTGATTTTCTTTCTGCCCTCTTCTCCCTCTTTCTGCAATTTTTCAAGAGCAGGAATTGCTATCGCCAAAAGTTGCATAACGATTGATGCAGTAATGTAAGGCGAAATAGAGAGTGCGAACAATGTCGCTTTTGAAAGCGCGTCACCGGAAAGTATATTCATATACTGTATGATAGAACCCTGAGCAGTTTCAGTAAACAAGTTCTGCAATGCGGGAGCATTGATGAACGGTACGGGAATTGCACATCCTATTCTGAACAATACAAGAATGAAGAGAGTAAATACTATCTTGTTTCTGATTTCCGGTATTTTAAATGCGGTTTGCAGAGTTTTAATCAATTAAATCACCTCTGTCTTTCCGCCTGCAGCTTCGATTTTTGACTTGGCCTGTGCGGAAAAAGTTTTTGCCTGAACTGTAAGTTTCTTTGTCAACTCACCATCACCCAAAACCTTTAAACCATCGTACACCTTGCCAATCATGCCGTTTTCAACAAGTGATACAATATTGATTACTGCACCATCCTCAAAAACATTTAAATCTCCAATATTAATAATGGCATATTTAGTAGCAAATCTGCTATTATCGAAACCACGCTTGGGAAGTCTTCTGTAGGTGGGAATCTGACCACCCTCAAAACCGGGTCTTACGCCACCGCCGGAACGGGCGTTCTGACCTTTATGGCCTCTGCCGGCAGTCTTACCGTTACCGGATCCGGCACCTCTTCCCTTGCGCCATGCCGGTTTATTGGAACCGGGAGCCGGTGAAAGTTCATGAAGCTTCATGGAATTGTCCTCCTTGTCAACAAATTTGTTTTTGGTTAAATCAGTCAACTTTTTCAACTGTAACAAGATGACTTATAGTAGATATTTTTCCTTGTGTTGCCGCATTGTCGGGTTGAACGGTAACATCGTTAATCTTTTTCAAACCAAGTGAAGCGGCTGTTTTTATCTGCTTGTCAAGACGACCAATAAGGCTCTTGGCAAGTGTGATTTTTAAATTTGCCATAACACCATTCCTTTCAACAAACAAAGTTTGATTATCAGTCTGTTATCTGTTCAGGTTCTATATTTCTCATTTTAGCAACCTGTTCAACTGTTCTCAAAGTACGAAGACCTTCAAATGTTGCTTTTACAACATTTGTGGGGTTGTTGGAACGAAGGCATTTTGTACGAACATCGCGAATACCTACCATATCAAGCACGCTTCTTACCTTACCGCCTGCAATAACACCGGTACCGGGAGCAGCCGGCTTGAGGAGAACTTCGCCTGCACCGAATTTACCGATTATCTCGTGAGGAATTGTTGTTCCTTTGAGAGACACTTCGATAATGTTTTTCTTTGCGTCTTCTATGCCTTTTCTAACGGCTTCCGGTCTTTCAGATGCTTTGCCAAGGCCGCATCCAACATGACCGTTTTCATCGCCTACAACTACAAGTGCGGTAAACTTACGAACGCGTCCGCCCTTGACTGTCTTAGAAACACTTTTAACATCAACGACAACCTCTTTTAATTCTTTGAGGTTTGCCGCATCTATTCTTACTGCCATAATTACCTCCTATTACGTTAAATTCTTAGAATTTAAGACCGTTTTCTCTTGCGCTGTCTGCAAGTTCTTTGATGCGTCCGTGGTACAAATAACCGCCACGGTCAAATACCACTTCTTCAATACCCTTTGCTTTTGCCTTTTCAGCAATTACAGCACCGAGTTTTTTGGCAGCTTCTTTATTTCCGCCGTAACCGTCAAAGCCTTTTTCAAGGGTGGAAGCGGAAACGAGTGTTGCGCCTGCTACATCATCAATTATCTGTACGCACATATTCTTAAGAGAACGGTATACGCAAAGACGGGGTTTGGAAGCAGTACCGGAAATTTTCGCACGAACTCTTTTATGTCTTTTAAGTCTCTTTTTGTTTGTATCAACTCTGCTGACCATCTATGTCCACTCCTTTCTTTACTTACCGGCTTTACCGGATTTGCGGCGAATTGTTTCGTCGCTATATTTGATACCTTTACCCAAATAGGGTTCCGGAGGTCTCTTGGCACGAATTTCTGCCGCAATCTGACCTACCTTCTGTTTGTCGGCACCGGAAACTACGAGAAGATTGGGGTTAGGAACATCGATGGTGATGCCGGCAATTTCCGGAATAACAACATCGTGTGAAAAACCGAGGTTTAAAACAACTTCCTTACCCTGTTTTGCTGCTCTGAAACCTACACCGTTAACTTCAAGCTGCTTTGTAAAGCCATCAGTTACACCTACAACCATATTGTAGATAAGTGTACGGGTAAGACCATGGAGAGCCTTATGCCGCTTCTCTTCCGAAGGACGAGTAACAGTAATTTCTTTTTCGCTTACATTAACAACCATATCGCTGTGAAGTGCCTGTGTAAGTTCGCCTTTGGGGCCTTTAACTGTAATTACATTATCATTTAAAGTAACTTTTACACCGGCAGGAATAGCGACCGGCATTCTACCTATTCTTGACATAGTCGTATTCCTCCTACCATATGAAGGCGAGAACTTCACCGCCAACATTTTGTTTTCTTGCGTTTTTGTCAGTCATAATACCCTTGGATGTAGAAATAATTGCCACTCCAAGACCTTTCATTACTCTGGGCAAATCCTCGCAACTTGAATAGATACGAAGACCGGGTTTGGAAACTCTCTTTACACCCTGAATAATTTTTTGTTTCTTTGGACCATACTTGAGGGCAACTCTGATAATACCCTGTTTTGAATCCTCAATTACCTGGAAACCTTTAATATATCCTTCTTCAAGAAGTATGTCGGCAATAGCCTTCTTTACATTTGAGCAAGGAATATCAACAGTTTCGTGTTTTGCAGAGTTGGCATTACGAATTCTTGTAAGCATATCTGCAATTGCATCTGTTATTTGCATTTATATATCCTCCATTTCGCGCATAGTATGCTTTTGCACTTGTGCGCATATTTTACATGTTTACCAGCTTGCTTTTCTTACACCGGGTATCTGTCCCTTGTAAGCAAGTTCGCGGAAGCAAATTCGGCAAACGCCGTATTTGCGAAGATATGCATGGGGACGGCCGCAGATTTTGCATCTGTTATATTCTCTGGTAGAAAACTTCTGCTTTTTCTGCTGCTTCAAAATCATTGCTTTCTTTGCCATTTTGTTCCCCTCCCTTAGTTTTTAGCGAACGGTGCACCCATAAGGGTCAAAAGTTCGCGTGCTTCTTCGTCTGTCTTCGCTGTGGTAACAAAGCAGATATCCATTCCTCTGATTTTATCAATTTTATCATAATCGATTTCAGGGAAAATAAGTTGTTCCTTGATACCTACGGAATAGTTGCCTCTGCCGTCAAAACCGTCGGGATTGATTCCCTTAAAGTCACGAACACGGGGAAGTGCGAGATTGAAAAATCTATCAATGAACTCATACATTCTTTCGCCGCGAAGAGTAACTTTTGCACCGATTTTCATGCCGGCACGAAGTTTAAAGTTTGCAACTGACTTTTTAGCCACTGTTGCAACTGCCTTCTGACCGGAAATTGCAGTAAGGTCGGTAATGATGCTGTCAATAACTTTGGAGTTATCTTTAGCATCGCCCGCACCGATGTTGATAACCACTTTATCGAATTTAGGAATCTGCATAGGACTCTTATATTCGAATTTCTTCATCAACGCGGGAGCAACTTCCTGGTTATAAAAATCTCTTAATCTTGCCATGTTGTTTTTCCTCCCTCGTTATTAAAGATTTTCGCCGCATTTTGCACAAACGCGAACCTTTTCACCGCTTGCAAGAACGGCGTGTTTTACTCTGACGCCTTTATCGCATTTAGGGCAGTACAACTGAACTTTAGCAGCGTAAATCGCTCCCTCTGTTTTAATTATACCTCCTGCTTCACCCTGTTTACGGGGCTTAACATGCTTGGATACGATGTTTGCGCCTTCAACTATTACTTTTCCTTCCTTGGGGCTAACTTCAATAACCTTGCCTTTAGTACCCTTGGAATTTCCGGAGATAACAACTACTGTGTCATCCTTCTTAATGTGAAGTTTATTCATTTTCTTACCCCCTATTAAAGTACTTCGGGTGCCAAGGATAATATCTTAAGATAATCCTTTTCACGAAGCTCTCTTGCAACAGGGCCAAATATACGTGTACCCCTGGGATTTTTGTCATCTTTGATTATAACAGCTGCGTTCTCGTCGAATTTGACATAAGAACCGTCCGCTCTGCGAATGCCTTTAACGCTTCTGACGATAACTGCTTTAACAACCTCGCCTTTTTTTACAACACCGCCGGGTGTTGCTTTTTTAACTGAAGCCACTACGACATCGCCGATGTTAGCATAACGTCTTCCTGTACCGCCGAGAACACGGATGCACATCAATTCTTTGGCGCCGGTATTGTCGGCAACCTTCATGAAACTTTGTTGCTGTATCATTTTGTGTATCCTCCTTCAAACGGTAAATTATTTAGCCTTTTCTATAATTTCAACAAGACGCCATCTCTTTTCTTTCGAAAGAGGTCTTGTTTCCATGATTTCAACAGTATCACCGATTCGGCACTCGTTGTTTTCATCATGTGCTTTGAACTTTACAGTTCTTTTTACAATTTTATTATAAACAGGGTGTTTGATGTTGTCCTGAATAGCAACTACAATGGTCTTATCCATTTTGTCGCTGACAACCTTACCGACTCTTGTTTTTCTGAGAGTTCTTTCCATTATTGATACTCCTTTCCACAATTATAAATAAATTATTTATTTGCCGCAATTTCCTTTTCGCGAAGAACTGTCATTATCTTTGCGATGGTTTTCTTTGTTTCAACAATCTTCTGCGGATTGTCCAACTGATTTACGGCGTGCTGGAAGCGGAGATTGAAAAGTTCATTCTTCAGTTCAAGAAGCTGTTTGTTCAGCTCTTCGGTAGACTTTTCGCGTATTTCGTTAATTTTAATCATTGCTTTGCTACCTCCTCAAGCTGTTCTTTGGTGTAGAATTTACATTTGATAGGAAGTTTGTGAGAAGCAAGACGCATTGCCTCTTTAGCCTGCTCTTCAGAAATTCCGTCCATTTCAAACATAACTCTTCCGGGTTTTACAACTGCAACCCAGTATTCAGGTGAACCTTTACCGGAACCCATACGAGTTTCAGCAGGTTTTTCTGTCACAGGCTTGTCCGGGAATATTTTTATCCAAACATTACCGCCACGCTTTACATATCTTGTCATGGCAATACGGGCAGCCTCAATCTGATTAGAGGTAATCCAAGCAGGTTCCATTGCAACTAAGCCGAATGAACCGTTGGTAATCTTGTTGCCTCTGTATGCACGACCTGTAAGTCTTCCGCGATGAACGCGTCTGTACTTAACTCTCTTAGGCATCAACATTATCTTCTACCTCCTTCACGATTGTTGTTGGAGCGTTCTCTTCTGTTGTTCTGTCTTCTGACTTCATTGAGAACCTCACCTTTGTAAATCCATACTTTTATACCGATTTTACCGTAGGTAGTATTTGCTTCTGCAAAGCCGTAATCAATATCTGCTCTGATAGTCTGAAGCGGAATTGTACCTTCGTGGTAATGTTCGGAACGAGCAATTTCAGCACCGCCAAGACGGCCGCTGCACTGAATTTTAATTCCTCTTGCACCGAGTTTCATAGTTCTTCCGATGCACTGTTTCATTGCGCGTCTGAATGAAATTCTCTTTTCCAATTGTGTTGCGATATTTTCAGCAACCAACTGTGAGTTGAGATCGGGGTTTTTAACTTCGATTACATTTACAGAAACCTGTTTGCCGTCATTAAGGAAATTAACAACATCTGTACGAAGTTTTTCTATTTCTGAGCCCTGGTGACCGATTACGATACCGGGTTTTGCACAGTGAAGAATTACTCTTACACGCGCTGCGTCGCGTTCGATTTCTATCTTAGCAATACCTGCCTGAGCAAGGTTTGCCTTAGAGTTTAAATACTTTCTAAGGTTGTAGTCCGAAACGAGAACATCGCCAAATTCTTCATCTTTAGCGTACCATCTCGAATCCCAGCCTTTAATTACACCAACACGTAAGCCGTGTGGATTAACTTTCTGACCCATTACATTAACCTCCTTCTTCTTATTCTTTCTCTGCGACCTTGATAGTCACATGAGAAGATCTCTTCAATATGCGGAATCCGCGGCCCTGTGCTCTGGGCATCATACGCTTCATTGTTCTGCCAGCGGTTACATTGCACTCGCAAACATAAAGTTTTTCCGGGTCCATATTGAAATTATTCTGAGCGTTTGCCACAGCCTCGTCAAGCATTTTTACGAGATACGGCGATGCGCTTTTCGGTGTGTTCTTTAATATGGCACGTGCAAGCTTGGTATCTTTGTTTCTGATTAAGTCAAGCACAATCGAGATTTTTCTGGGAGCAATTCTTATTCCCTCACGATATGCTTTGGCAATCTTTACTTCTGCCATGCAGTGTTGCCTCCTTTCGCTTTATCGAAAAAATCACTGCGGGTTATACCCGTTTATTATGAATTAGATGTTTTTGAACCGGAATGGCCCTTAAAGGTTCTTGTCGGTGCGAATTCGCCCAATTTGTGACCTACCATGTCTTCTGTCACATAAACCGGAACATGCTTTTTGCCGTCGTAAACCGCGATTGTATGTCCTACAAATTCAGGGAATATTGTAGATGCACGAGACCAGGTCTTAACGACTTTCTTTTCTTTGTTTGCATTCATCGCTTCGATTTGTGCAAAAAGTTTTTCATGCACGAACGGGCCTTTTTTTACGCTTCTGCTCATTATGCTTTCTCCTTTCGTGACAGATTACTTATCGTTTCTGCGTTTTACAATGAACTTATTGGTACGAGCCTTTTTGTTTCTGGTCTTATAACCGAGAGTGGGTTTACCCCAAGGTGTAACAGGAGAAGGTCTACCGATAGGAGAGCGTCCTTCACCACCACCGTGAGGATGGTCACAGGGGTTCATAACTGAACCGCGTACTGTAGGACGAATACCCATGTGGCGTTTCTTACCCGCCTTACCAATGTTCACATTTTCATATTCAAGGTTTCCTACCTGACCGATAGTAGCCTTGCACTCAAAACGAATGTAACGAACCTCGCCGGAAGGAAGACGAACCTGTGCCATGCCGTTTTCTTTAGCCATAAGCTGAGCGGCTGCACCTGCACTTCTTACAAGTTGTGCACCTTTGCCGGGATAAAGTTCAATATTGTGAATGAAAGTACCCAAAGGAATATTCGCAATGGGAAGAGTGTTACCGGGTTTAATATCTGCTTCAGTGGAAGAGAGCAATTTGTCGCCTACTTTAATGCCAACAGGAGCAATAATGTAGTTCTTTGTGCCGTCTTCGTACTGGATGAGAGCGATATGAGCCGAACGGTTAGGGTCATAATGAATTCCGATAACTGTTGCGGGGGCATCATTCAATCTCTTAAAGTCGATGATTCTGTATTTCTGACGATTTCCGCCGCCGTGATGACGAACGGTAATGCGTCCGGTGTTGTTTCGTCCTGCATGCTTTTTAAGAACTGTCAACAAGCTTTTTTCGGGAACTCTGGATGTAATTTCTTCAAAAGACTGAACAGTCATCTGTCTTCTTGCAGGAGTAGTTGGTTTATAAGTTTTAATTGCCATTATTCTTACCTCCCGAATTACATCATACCGTCAAAGAACTCGATGGTCTTGGAGTTTTCGGTAAGGGTAACCACTGCCTTTTTCCATGCACTTGTTGTACCCTGATGAACGCCGAGTCTTTTCGGTTTGCTTTTCATTGTGATTGTGTTTACTTTTGCAACATTAACTTTAAATGCATCTTCAACTGCTTTTTTAATCTCTATCTTTGTAGCAGATTTTGCAACTTCAAACGCATATTTTTTCTCTGCTATACCGGACATGCTCTGTTCGGTAATAACCGGTCTGATTATAATATCGTAAGATGTTTTCATGCGTACACCTCCTCGATGATTTGAACTGCCGGCTGAGCCACGATGAATTTATCGCAGTTAAGAATATCGTATACATTGATATTGTCTGCTGTTGTTGTTTTAACACCGGGGATATTTGCAAAAGACTTGATAATCTTTTCATCAACTCCGGGAATTACAACCAATGCTTTCTTAGTAGCGCCAACAGCTTTGAGCATTTCAACCATTGTTTTGGTTTTATACTCTGTTGCAGCAAGATTTGAAATAACAATCATTTCATCAGCCGCAACTTTACTGGAAAGAGCACTCTTGAGTGCTATTCTCTTTACTTTCTTGTTAAGGCAGAGTCTGTAGCTTCTGGGCTTAGGTCCAAGAGCCACACCACCGTGTGTCCACTGAGGAGAACGGGTTGAACCCTGTCTTGCGCGTCCTGTTCCCTTCTGACGCCACGGTTTGATACCGCCGCCGGAAACTTCCGCACGAGTCAGAGTAGACTGTGTGCCCTGTCTCTGATTTGCTAAATATGCTTTGACAGCCATGTGAAGAACCGCTGTATTTATCTCTGCGCCGAATATTTCATCAGAAAGAGTTAAAGTACCGCTTTCTTTTCCTGCCATATCATAAACTTTTACATTTGGCATTGTATTTCCTCCCTTCTGCCTTTAAGGCTATGCCTTTATGGTATTGCGGATAAACACGATACCGCCTTTGGCACCGGGAACGGCACCTTTAACTGCGATAAGGTTGTTTTCTGCGTCTACCTTGACCACATCGAGGTTAAGAACGGTAACGCGCTCGTTACCCCATTGACCTGCCATCTTTTTGTTCTTAAAGATTCTGGCCGGGTCAATAACACCCATAGAACCTGACTGACGATGTACAGGACCTGTACCGTGAGTCATTCTGAGGTGATGGAGATTCCAGCGTTTGATTGCACCTGTATAACCGTGACCTTTTGAGGTACCGATTATATCAACCGCATCGCCTGCTGCGAATACATCAGCCTTGATTTCGTCGCCTACATTCATGTTTTCAGCATCATCAAGTCTGAATTCCTTGAGGTGTTTCTTGCAGGTAACATTCGCTTTCTTGAAATGACCTGCCAAAGGCTTATTAACCTTTTTCTCTGCTACATCCATGTAGCCGAGCTGTACAGAAGAGTAACCGTCTGTTTCAATTGTTTTCTTCTGTGTTACAACACAGGGGCCTGCCTGAATAACGGTAACCGGAATAACCTGACCGTTCTCAGCGAAAATCTGTGTCATACCAAGTTTTTTGCCGATAATTGCTTTTTTCATGGTTTAAATCCTCCTAAACAGTTATTGGTTGAGCATCCCCGCTCAACATGACCGTGAATTGCTTCCTTTTCTTAGTTCATCTTGATTTCAAGATCAACGCCGGCAGGAAGTTCGAGACCCATAAGCGCATCAACCGCTTCTTTGGAAGGATTGATAATGTCGATAAGTCTCTTGTGAGTGCGGTACTCAAATTGCTCACGGGAATCCTTATACTTATGAACCGCTCTGAGAATGGTGATAATCTCTTTTTCAGTGGGAAGCGGTATCGGACCGGAAACTTTCGCTCCGAAGCGCTTGGCTGTTTCGACTATCTTCTCTGAAGACTGGTCAATAAGGGTGTGGTCGTAAGCCTTGAGTCTTACTCTGATTTTCTGCTTTGCCATGATTTTGCCTCCTTCAAAAATTGCTGCACGCCCGCACCGGAGCAATGCAGATATTTGTTGGGGACCCAGAAAATTCTGAACAACGCATCCGGGTGTTTCATACCACCCAATAATAAATCCGAACTTTAAGTTTCCTTAAAATTCGGGGTTACACAAACACAAATTGCCACACGGAACCGCACAGGAATACCCATGGGTTATCCAAAACAATTAATATTTTGTGTTCAGCTAAGTTCTGCTGTCGCCCGGTTAATTCGGACATACTCTGCGGAAATTACCTGCATAAGCAGCAACCTCCCGCTTCATCGCACATCAAACGACGATATTATACCATATAATATAATAAAAAGCAACATTGCCTGTTGCTTTTTAACAATTTTTTTACAATTTATAAATCAATTTCCTCTCTTGGCGGTAAAATCAGTCTTCCATGTATCGCAAATCTCTCGTCTGCCCGTATATTTGTGCAGGTACTGAGCGTAATAAAACGGTCATTTTCGGTAAACTCCATTTTTTTGTTGTATATTGACAGACTCTGCATACTCTCGGCAAAAGCCACCGCCTCTGTACCGTCTGCAAAAGATGTCAAAAAGTACGGATCCGTTTCTTTAACAGTATGTACCGAAAAAACTTCATATATATATATACCGTCATCGGTTATTATCTCAATAAGACCGTTTTTGAATAAATTTCTGTCACGGAAATTATATAATGTATTAAACATTGAGCCGTCAGACATATTATGGCCGTAAATAACGGTGTTATAATTATCAGCGGGCGATTTTGAATTCGCACAGTCCACAAATAATGTACCGGAATACAGATATTCCTTTTCAAAAGTATAATTCAGATAATATTCGTTATCCTTTGTCTGAACAATGGGATAGTCAACGCGGGTTCCGTCAATCTTTATCCAACCGTACAAATCGGGGTTGATATCTTTCAAAATCTGAAGTTTGCTTTTTATAACAAAATCCTGACCAAACGACTTATCCTCAGCATCCCGGTATGATTTTCCTGATATAGACGATATTGGAATGTCCGGAACACTTTTTATAAGCATTCCGTCTGCTGTAACACTGCTGTCTCCGTAAAAAATTTGCTTTAGATTTTCATACCCGCTGTTTGCCTTGAATTTTGACACAATCCGGTCTGTCATATAATAACAGCAGTAAAAAAAAACAGCAACAGATACAAACAACATTATCCTTCGCGCAACAGATATAACATCCACTCTGCGAATGTGTCCGTCATCCCCGGATATTTGTTCCGGTGTGAGTTGTTCGAGAGAATGGGCAAAATCAACACTTTTGTCCTGAACAATACTTTTTCTTTTCTTTTTTGACATTCTGCCCTCTCCTCTCCTCTCCTGTTTCTTTCCTATAACATTATATATATAACAAATTGAAAAGTCAATATACAGGTTGTAAATTAAAACAAATGCCTGAAAGCAAATTTACCCATTATATTAATAACAAAAAAATACCGGCGAAGTCTGAAATAAACTTCGTCGGTATTATTCTACATTCTTGCACCCAAAACCTGATTACCTGCTTCTTCGTTACCGTAATATATACCTATAAATTCTTCCAGAGTATTGGCAACAAGAATTCTTTCATCTGTATCCCTCACCCACATGTATATACGGTGCTCTTCCGTTTCACCACCTATAATGGGATAGCCGAAATAGTCACCGCATCCATTGTCACCAAACAGCAACAGACAGTCAAGCGGCATATAGAGTTCCTTTGAAAGTTTTCTCAAATCCTGATTTTCACTTATCAGTCTGCTGACCGGAAAAATCGCACAATCATCCCCATTGCTTTCGAGATAAAATCTGTAAAGTTCGTCCGGTAAATATACGCCTAAATTATTTTTAACAGAGGCTATGTCCTCTTTGGATGCCGGTGCCGAAAAGTTAACCCATTCTGTATTGGGCAATGTATCATACAGTTCTTTAAATTTACTCAAAATAAATTATCCTCTCTCTCAAGTCTTTCTTCAATAGCATTTATAAGAGTTTTTATTGCTTTTATCCTTGCATACTTTTTATCATTTGATTCAATAACCGTCCATGGTGCATACTCTGTAGATGTATATTTTAACATATCGTTGCAACACATTTCGTACTGTTCCCATTTTTCACGGTTACGCCAGTCTTCATCGGTTATTTTCCATCTTTTCTCGGGTGTGTTCTGACGGTGTTCAAAGCGTCGTAATTGCTCGTCCTTATCAATGTGTATCCAGAACTTTACAATTATTGCTCCCCAATCGTAAAGATATTTCTCGAATTCACATATTTCATTATATGCCAGTTTCCATATATGAGGAGGAGTGTATTTTTCTATGCGTTCCACCATTACTCTTCCATACCAGGAACGGTCAAAAATCTGAATATGTCCTGTTTTAGGCAGGTTGTTCCAAAATCTCCACATATAATGGTGAGCAAGTTCAACATGACTGGGAGCAGAAATAGGTACAACCTCGTAGCCTCTGGGATCCAGTGCCTGTGCAATCCGCTTGATGTTTCCGCCCTTTCCTGCCGCATCCCATCCCTCATACACTATTATTATAGGAATTTTTCTTTGGTAGATAATATTATGAAGTGTTCTTAGTTTTGCCTGTTCCTCTCTGAGTATCTCTTTGTATTCCGCAGGATCGATACTCTTATCAAGAGAGATTTCCGAAATAAGCGGCATTTTTATAACATTGTGCTTCGGAGACGGAATGTCCTCAGATGTGCTATGTTCCTGCTTCTTCTTTTCAATCATCTCTTCAACTCTGGAGATAATTGTATTAAAGATTTTTACCCGGGCAAATTTTCTGTCATTTGCCTCAACCACAGTCCAGGGAGCATAATCCGTATTTGTAAGAGACAGCATATTATCAAAAGCCTTGAAATGTGCCTCATACTTTTTATGCCGTTTAATATCCCTGTCTACAACACGCCATGCTGTTGAAAAATCGCTTTTTAATTTTATAAACCGTTTTGCCTGTTCTTCTTTTCCTATATGCAAGAACAGTTTTATGACAAGATAGCCGTTATCTGTAAGTTGCCTTTCAAATATACGGATATTATTAATATATTCATCTGCCGTTTCGTCATCAATATTGTTATCAATCTTTCCCACCGAAACATCATAATACCAACTTCTGTCAAAAAGTGCTATCTGACCGCTTGACGGAATGCGTGACCAGAAACGCCACAACGGCGGCATTCTTTTTTCGGTATCGGTAGGTGCATCAATTGAATAAACCTTGAAATGTCTCGGATCGAGATTTTCTATTATATCTGATATAAAACTTCCTTTTCCCGAAGCACCCCAGCCTTCAAAGATTATAATTACGGGAATTTTCTCGCTTTTAACAAGTTGTCCCAGTGTTTGTATCTTTTGTCTGAGCGGCTCCATAAGACATAAATATTCTTCTTTTTCAAGTACGCTGTCAAGATTTGCACTATATAGCATAACATCCCTCTTTCCTTTTGAGAGTATAGGCATATCCGCATCTTTTTATACATAAATTATAATCCAAACCGCAACTCTTGTCAATACAATTTTTTGAGTTTTCAACCATTGGTTACATATGTATACTGTCGAAAACGATGTAAAAAGCGTACCGCTTTTGCAATACGCTTTTCATTGTCGTCATGTTTTGTTTTAAATTTTACGAACGAAGGACTGCGTTCAAATCATATTCCATTCCTTTTATAACTTTGCCTGTGATTTTATCCGCATCTTCATCGGTAAGTGTTTTATTGTCATCACGGAGAGTAAGACTGAATGCAACACTTTTTTTGCCTTCCCCAAGACGCTCACCGGTGTAAATATCAAAAAGTGTAACCTCTACAAGTTTTGAGCCGGCATATTTGGAAATGCATTTTTCAAGTTGTCCTACCTCGATTGAAGAATCGCACACAAAAGCCAGGTCACGGGTGATTGCAGGAAATTTGGGAAGAGGTTTATATTGCTTTTCTGCTCCCGCATCTGCAAACAGTAAGTTAACATCAATTTCTGCAAGATATACGGGAAGGTCAATTGAATAATTCTTAAGTACAGAAGGATGAATCTGTCCTATTGTAGCATATATCTTATCCTCAGCCTTTATAACCGCACATCTTCCCGGATGGAAGGTAGTGTTGTCCGTGCAGGAAATATATTCATATCCCACAACACCGCTTGCATTCATAATGGCATCGGTAACACCTTTCATATCATAAAAATCGCCATTATCATAGAACGCCATTATAAGATTTGTCTTTTCTTCAGGAAGTTTTCCCGAGGAAAGTGTAGGTTCATCTGATATATAGATTTTTGCAAACTCGTAAAGGCAAACCGAAGGATTGCGGAAATTACGGTTATGAGAAAGAACTTCCAGCATGGAGCCTATCGCGGTAGTACGCATTACACTTGTATCCTCTCCAAGAGGATTGATTATTTTAACAGCGCATCTTGCCGGTGAATCTTCCGCCAAATTCAACAAATCAAATGTCTTAGGACTTACAAAAGAATATGTCTGGATTTCGGAAAAGCCAAGAGACTGTGCAACTGTTTCAAGAGTATTCTTGTATTCCGTGAAAGGTGTATATCCTCCGCGTCTTACCTCACACTTGAAGTTTGTAGACGGGATACTGTTATATCCGTAAATTCTTGCAATTTCCTCTGCAATATCCGCCATTTGTTCCACATCGGCACGATATGAGGGCGGAGTAAGAACATCACAGTCTATAATGAAATGCAAAGATGTAAGTATATCAACCATTTCACTCCGAGAAAGTGAAAGTCCCAAAAGTCTGTTGATTTTTTCAGGGCAGAACTCAATTTTTCTTTCTGCGTATTTTACAGGGTAAATATCAATAATACCGTCTACCACATCGCCTGCCTCAAGCATTTCAACAAGTTCGCATGCTCTGAGGAGTGCGGGTAAAGTATTTTCTGTGTCAAGACCTTTTTCGTATCTTCCCGAACTTTCGGTACGAAGTCCAAGTGCCCGTGAAGTAAGGCGAATTGAGGTACCGTCAAAATTTGCAGATTCAAACACTATGGTGGTTGTATTGTCGTTTATTTCGCTGTTTTCGCCACCCATTACACCTGCAAGACCAACCGGTTTTTTAGCATCGCATATTGTGAGCATATCGGTTGTGAGATTTCTCTCTGTACCGTCAAGTGTGGTAACGGTTTCGCCCTCTGCAGCACGGCGGACTACAATTTTTCCGCCATCAATATAGTTATAATCGAAAGCGTGCATAGGCTGTCCGTATTCAAGCATAACATAGTTTGTAATGTCAACGATATTATTTATAGGTCTCACACCCATGGCACGAAGCCTTGTTCTCATCCATTTGGGTGAAGGTTTTATTTTAACATTCTTTACGACTTTGCAGGAATATCGGGGGCAAAGGTCATTATCCCGGACCTCAACACTTACATAGTTTTTTATATCGTCGCCCGAGCCTTTAACCTGAGGTTCTTTCAAATCAAAAGGAAGATTAAATGAAGCAGCAGTTTCTCTTGCAAGACCTATAACAGAGTTACAATCAGGTCGGTTGGGTGTGATTTCAAATTCAACAACGGTGTCTCTGAGATTGAGAACATCCCTTATATCGTCACCTACTTTGCAATCTTCCTGAAGTATGAGAATACCATCCTCTACTGCATAAGGAACATCCCGTACTGTAAGGTTAAGTTCACCAATTGAACAAAGCATACCATTTGACGGTACACCGCGAAGTTTACCTGATTTAATTTTAACACCACCGGGGAGTGTTGAACCATTTTTAGCAACAGGTACAAGGTCACCTGCATTAATGTTATCAGCACCTGTAACTATCTGAACAAGTTCGCTTTCGCCCAAATCAATCTGGCATATTGTGAGACGATCTGCATCCGGATGTTTTTCGGTAGAAACTATCTTTCCTACCACAACATTCTCAATATCTTCGCCCAAAAGTTCAAACCCTTCAACTTTGGAGCCTGTATCAGTCATTCGGTCACAGTACTGTTTGGGAGTCGGAAGTTTTTCAACATCAACAAAATCTTTAAGCCAGTCAAATGATAAATTCATCTTACTTTACCTCCTTAAAACTGTGACAGGAAGCGCATATCGTTTTCATACAAAAGGCGCAAGTCGTCAATATTATATTTTCTCATAGCGATACGCTCAATACCCATACCAAATGCAAATCCCGAGTATTCTTCGGGGTCAATACCGCAGTTACGGAGAACATTGGGGTGAACCATACCTGCCCCGAGAATTTCAATCCATCCCTCGCCCTTACACAGACGGCAACCTTTTCCGCCGCATACAAAGCAGGAAATATCAACCTCTGCAGAAGGCTCTGTAAACGGAAAATGATGAGGACGGAATCTTATCCTTGTATCGTTTCCAAACATATTTTTTGCAAATACTTCAAGAGTTCCTTTAAGGTCTCCCATAACTATGTTCTTATCTACAACAAGTCCCTCCATCTGATGAAACATTGGAGAGTGAGTTGCATCAACCTCGTCCGAACGATATACTCTGCCCGGGCAGATAACACGAATCGGAGGCTTATTATCCCTCATAATTCTTGCCTGAACAGGTGAAGTCTGAGTTCTTAAAAGTATTTCAGGGTTAATATAGAAAGTGTCTGTCATATCACGGGAAGGATGATTGTCAGGCGCGTTAAGGGCGTCAAAATTGTTGCTTACATATTCTATTTCGGGGCCATCAACAACATCAAAGCCCATGTTGATAAATATTTTTTCTATTTCCCGTGCCGTTGATGTGACAGGATGAGTATGCCCGAGGGGGCGTTTTTTTCCGGGAATTGTTACATCAATTTTTTCGGCTTCGAGTTTATGTTTCATTGCACTTTCTGCAAGCAGTGTGCGTTTCTCATCAACAAGTGTTTCAATTTCACTTCTTATCTGGTTTGCCAGTTGACCAATAATAGGTCGTTCCTCTGCAGAAATACCGCTCATAGAACGCAAAATTGCGGTGAGTTCGCCTTTTTTTCCGAGATACTTTACCTTGAACTGCTCCAGTTGGTCAGCATCACACAGTTTTTCCAGTTCAGCCTGAGCAGCAAGTTTAATCTGTTGTAACTTTTCTTTCATTTTGTTTCTTCCTTCTTATAAATTACATATTACAGACATCTTATAAGCCGTTCTATCTTCAAAGATGCATTTTTCACTTTATCTTCAACTTGTGACTGGGTTGTTTTGTCAGTTATTATAACCGCAGATGAATCAGATGCCGACAACACCTTGCAGTTTTCAAAAACTTTTTCTATACCGGCACAACTTCCGCTGAGTTTAAGATAGAAAGAGAAAGGCTCACTTTTATAGTCCACAACTTTAACATCTTTTCTGCCAAATTCCCTGTTTTTTCCGGCAGTGTTGTTTACAATATCTATGATGTCTCCCACCATAGCGGAAGCGGTCGGGAATTTTCCTGCCCCTCTGCCACAGAAGGTTACATCTTCAACTGCATTTCCGTGAATTGTAACGGCGTTGTACACATCGTCTACATTTGAAAGTATAAAATCCTTACTAACCATAAACGGAGCAACAATCACAACTATACCGTCTTCTCTTTTTTTGGTATATCCCAGAAGTTTGATAGAGCATGAACGGCTTTCAGCATAAGATACATCTTCCCCGCTGACAGCGGTTATGCCCTCTGTATGAACAGCATCAGGGTCAACAAATCCGCCAAAAGCAATATCGGATATAATACATATCTTACGGCAAGTATCTATGCCTTCCACATCTGCACGGGGATCGCGTTCTGCATATCCTTTTTCCTGTGCTTCCCGGAGAGCGCTTTCGTAAGATTTCTGATTTTTAAACATCTGAGTGAGAATGTAGTTTGTAGTGCCGTTGAGAATACCGTACGCTTTTACAATTTCATTTCCGCTCAGGCACTTAAGAAGTGGGTGCAATACCGGTATTCCGCCGCCAACACTCGCCTCATAAAGATAACTTACGCCGTTTTGATTTGCACAACTGAGAAATGTTTTTCCGAAAGTTGCCACAACCTCCTTGTTTGAGGTGACAACACTCTTTTTGGCATTAAGACAATCCATTGTGTATTCGTAGGCGGGGTGTGAACCTCCCATTGCCTCTACCACCACGGATACATCCGGGTCATCCAGGATATCTTTTATATTTTTAGTAAACTTTTCGGCTTCAGGATGTGACGAAAAATCTCTTATATCAAGCACATACCTGACATTGATTTCACAACCGCAGGTTTCTGTAAGCACTGCTTTATTGTTTTTAATCATTTCGTACACGCCGGAACCTACAACACCGAAACCAAGTATAGCGATATTGACCATTTTTTCTCCTTTTTGTCCTATTTTATTCATAACATCTTATTATAACATAATATGTCACAAAATTCAAGTAAAATTGCAATATTTTTCAATTCATTTTTCATATTGATATATAACCCTGTACAAATATAAACAGCACAACGGGAACAATTACATATTTGAGGTAATTTTTAAGCCATGACGGGTAGTGTATTCCCTTCCCGGTATTAACTTCGTTGTAGAAGTTTTCCCAGCCCCATCCGTGTTTTGTAACACAAAAAGCAACATACACCAATGCTCCCAAAGGTAAAATATTATTGCTAACTATAAAGTCTTCCAAATCCATAATGGTTGAGCCCGCACCCAACGGCTGTATATCGCTCAGAAGATTAAAACCGAGAGCACAAGGCAGGGAAAGAATAATAACTGCCGGTAAATTAAATAAAACTGCTTTCTTTCTTGTTGTTCCCCACAAATCAACGGCAAAAGAAATAATATTCTCAAAAACGGCTATTGTTGTTGAAAGTGCGGTAAATGACATAAAGGCAAAAAACAATGTACCCCATATTCTTCCGCCCTGCATGGAATTGAATATATTCGGCAAAGTAATGAACACAAGATTTGGTCCGCTTTCAGGACTTACGCCAAAGGAAAAACATGCGGGAAACACAATCAAACCCGAAAGTATCGCCACAAATGTATCTAATGCCATTATGCTGAGTGCTTCTCCTGTAAGTGAGCGTTGTTTATCAATATAACTGCCGAAAATCTGCATTGAGCCCATACCTATGCTGAGTGTAAAAAATGCCTGACCCATGGCAGCAGATATCACATTGAATATACCTGCTTGCGCCATTTTTGAAAAATCAGGTTTAAGGTAAAAAGACAACCCTTCTGCCATACCCGGAAGTGTAAACGAGCGTACCACAAGAATAATCATTATAATAAAAAGGCTTGACATCATAACCTTTGTAATTCGCTCAACACCGTTTTTCAGTCCCAATGAACATATGCCAAAACCCAGAACAACCACAACAATTGTCCAGAAAACCGTCTCCTGCGGACTTTCAACCATTTTATGATAAATGTTTTCTACCTGATTTGAGTCCACTCCATCAAATTTGCCTTTAAGCATTTTGAAGAAGTAAGCAATCATCCACCCGCCAATGGTGTTATAAAACATCATAAGAAGGTAATTCCCGCCCATTGCAACATATCCGAACAAATGCCACTTTGTTTTTTCAGGCTGCAGAACCTTAAATCCGGAAGCAACACTTTTCCTGCTTGCTCTTCCTACAGAAAATTCCATTGCCATAATAGGCAGTCCGATTGCCACAAGAAAAAACAAATACACAAGAACAAAGGCGGCTCCTCCGTATTCTCCTACAATATACGGAAAACGCCATACATTTCCAAGTCCTATTGAACATCCTGCGGAAATGAGAATAAATCCGAGTCTTGATGAAAATTTTTCTCTTTCATTCATACTGATATTCCTTTCGATTGTGAGTATATGATATGCAGAAAGCAACAATATATCAACAGTAATACTCTTTACTGCTTTTCTCATAATTATTAAAGGGGAAGATGCTTTTTAAAATTCAAAACACACTTCCCCTACCATGATATTATTTTTATATGGACTGAACTTTGGACTTTTTTCTGCTTAAAATCTGAATTACTACCACTACTGCAACAAGTATGATGCCAATCGTGTCTGTAATCAATTCCGGGTCAATCAACAAAAGACCGCCGGAAATACATAAAATCCGCTCGTACCACTTCATATGATGAATAAGATATCCCTCGAGAGATGCCGAAACGGCAAATATACCCACAAAAGATGTAATCGCTATTCCCAATATGTTGAACACATTGACATTATCTATAAACAACATTGCCGGGTTAAGTGCAAACGCGTACGGAACTATGAATGCACCTATTGCCAGTTTTGTTGCTGTGACCGCTGTCTTCATTGGGTTTGCACGGCCAATTGCCGCTCCGGCATAAGCAGCAAGAGCAACCGGCGGTGTAAGGTCAGCAACAATACCAAAATAAAATACAAACATATGTGCGGCAATTTGAGGCACACCCATACGGACCAGAATAGGTGCACAGGTTGCAGCCATAATGCAGTAGTTTGCGGTGGTAGGTACTCCCATACCGAGAACAATACAGCAAAGCATAGTCAGTAACAGTGCAATTATTACCTTATCTCCTGCAAGTGCAACAATACCGTTGATGATGGTGTTTGCAAGACCTGTCATAGTAATTGTTCCCGCAATAATTCCTGCCACACCGCAGGCCGCGGCAACTGTTATCATACCCTGTCCGCCTGCCGCAAGAGATTCCCATATTTTCTTAGGTGTAATACGGTTTTCTTTGTCAAACAGACTGACGAAAATAGCAATAACAATTGAAATTGCTGCAGCATACTGAATAGAACGCTGACTTGTGCCGACAAGATAAATAAGAACAACAAGAGGCAGTATAAGATATATTTTCTTGATAAGAGGCTTAAACTTGGGAAGTTCTGCCTTGCTCAAACCTCTGAGCCCCTCTTTTTTTGCCTCAAGGTGTACTGCAATAAATATTCCGGCAAAATAAAGAAACGCAGGCAACATTGCACGCAGTGCTATATTACTGTACGGAACACGAACATAATCCGCCATAAGAAACGCAGCAGCACCCATTATAGGGGGCATAATCTGACCGCCTGTAGACGCCGCTGCCTCGGCAGCCGCAGCAAATTCTGCCTTATATCCGGTCTTTTTCATCAAAGGAATTGTAATTGAACCCGAACCGACAGTATTGGCAACAGATGAACCAGAAACCATACCCTCAAGTGCACTTGCCACAACCGCAACTTTTGCAGGACCGCCTGAAAATCCGCCTACAACGGCATTGGAAATCTTGATAAAGAAATCCGCAATTCCCGTTCTTTCCAGGAATGCACCAAATATAATAAATACAACAATAAATTTCGAGCAAACATTTATGGGGGTGGAAATAATACCTTCCTTGCTGAAAAAGAGATAATGAACAAGGTATTCCAGTTTTCCCCATATTGTCGGATTTGAAAGTCCCCAGAAAAAAGCATAAACAATAAAACACAGGGCGACTATAACTATGGGCAGTCCGACACTTCTGCGGCATACCTCAACAAGAGAAATTATTCCGACAATTCCTATTACAATCTGATAAACTTCAAATTTTGCCCCCTGCTGAATAATACTCATAGCGTCAAAGGCATAATACAAAAATGCACCTGTACCACAAACCATAAGCAGAATATCATACCAGGGCATATAGTTGACTTTTTGTACACCCTTGGATGCGGGAAATACAAGATAGCCCAAAAGAACTATAAATGCCACGAATGTGGTAAGACGAAACTCTTCCAGCCATGTGGTAAAAAGAGTTACATAAATACAAAACAACGAAAATGTTCCGAGCAAAATACTAACAAACAACTTTGGAGTACCGCTCCATATACGAGTGTTTGATTCCCGGTCATATTTTTTCATTACCTCATCCAAGTCCATAGGTTCTTGTGATGCAGGTTCTTTTTTCTTGGTAAAAAGCATAAACTCTCCTTGATATATGAAACGGTTGCGACAATTTCTTGCCGCAACCACAACATCTCAATATACTAAAAACATTATCCGATTGATACTTCTACGCCTTTTTCAGCAAAATATTTTGCAGCACCTGCGTGGAACGGAACAGTCATACCGCTTGTTGCGTTTTCAATACTGAGTTCTGCGCCCTTGCCGTTTTCGGCAGCAATTGCCTCTGCGTTGTCAAATATAGCAGCAGTAAGGTTGTAAACATCATCTTCAGAAGCAGAAGAACTTACAATCAAAGTTGCTTTTACTGTTACTGTCTGAACATCTTCTGTCTGTCCTGCATAGGTTTCAGCAGGAATATTGTATGCGGTGTAGAAAGGACAACTTGCAATAAGATTTGCCGCAACATCACCGTCAATGGGAACCAGGTATGCACTATTGGTTGTGCAAAGTTCAACTATTGCAGGTGTAGGAGCGCCGGCAACAATAAATGCCGCATCAATTTTGCCGTCTTTCAATGCATCTGTACTGTCTGCGAAGGACTGATACTGAGCATTGATATCATTTTCTGTAAGTCCGGCAGCGGAAAGAACATCTATTGCATTGAAGTAAACTCCTGAACCGGGAGCACCTATAGATACATTCTTGCCTGCAAGGTCTGCAACTGTTTTAATTTCGGAATTCATGGTAATAAGCTGAACAGCCTCTGCATAAAGACCTGCAACCACACGGAAAGAATCAACTTTTCCGTCTTCTGCAAAGGAACGGGTTCCTTCCCATGCGTATGACATAACATCAGACTGAACTGTGCCTAACTGATAGTTACCGGCAGCAATTCCCTGAATATTTGCCTTTGAGCCATCGGTAGAAACAACTGTAACACCTATGTTTGCGTTGTTTTTAATGTACTGTCCAAGCACTCCGCCGTAGCCGTAATATGTACCTTGTGTACCGCCTGTACCCATTGTCATTTTGGTTGTTACATCGCTTGTGCAAGAGAACATAAACACTGCAACTGCGAGTAACAAAACAACAGAAATAATTTTCTTCATTATGTTTTCCTCCTAAAAAATGGTTTGTCCGAATATTGACATGTATATAATACACTATTTTTAAATATTTTTCAAGTCTTTTAGAATTTTTTTTGGTTTGCAATACATTATTTGTTATTATTAACAAAAATTTTGTTAATTTTTTGGCAGAAAACAAGGTGAACAGTAAAACTGCTCACCTTATCCGAACATTATTCTTCCTCAAATGCATCCTTGCCGAGACCGCATACAGGGCATACCCAGTCTTGGGGCACATCTTCCCACTTTGTACCGGGAGCAACACCGTTATCGGGGTCACCCGCCTCAACATCATAAACATAACCGCAAGGGCAAACATACTTTGACATAAAAAATTCCTCCGTTTTTAATTTTTATAATAATATTCAGCCTTCTGAAAAAGTCGTATTTCTCCGGACTTTATCGGTAACATTCTCTGTCTGCTAACAGTCATACCCCACCGGAACATATCTTATGATATTTTAGAAAAGTCATGCCTGATATATTTATTATGCATTCTTTCAGTGAATTATTCACAGACATCTTTACGAATTACGGTTTATATCAACTTTGACGCACCCACAATGCCGTATGAAACAAGAGTCATAATAATACCTGCCACAAGCACTCCCGCAAAAATCACGGGGATTGCATATTTCATGCGTATGTCTAAAATCGCCGCAATTACTGCACCTGACCACGCTCCTGTTCCCGGTGCCGGAATTGCGACAAAAATCATAAGTCCCCACAACGCATACGGCATTATTTTCTGTGATTTTTCAGCCAATCGCTTCTCATATTTCAATGCAATGTTTCCAAACAGTTTTGTTGTCTGGAGCCAAGCAATTATTTTTCTGCCGAAAAGCATAATAAAAGGCACAGGTATTGTATTACACACCGTGCAAATGATATACGCGACCACAGGATGCACATCCATACCGGCAGCAACAGGTATAGAACCCCTGAGTTCTATTATAGGTACCATTGAAATAAAAACCAGCCATAAAAGCTTCTTCATTCGGCTTTATATCCCCTTTCAATCCTTATCGTAAAATATACCGCGACAAACCACCGGGCACGAACATCCGTCAAATACATCAAATCCGGTTTGAAAATATTGCAAAAGACAGGGGCATTTACATTTTCATCCTGTTTGTCCAGACAACACATTTTATCATATAATTTCAATCAAGTCAACAGTTTTAAAAACTTATTCACAATTTTATATGAAATACTTGAATAAATGGAAATTTATTTTTCCGCCGATTTAATCAAGTTGCATAAAATCCTTTTTAAATATGAAATTATTTTTGCGTTTTGTATATTGTATTTATAGGTCACTTATTGTATAATAATGAAGTATTATGAAATAATGGGAGTTATTATGGCTACTTCACTTACAATTGGTACCCTTTCATGTCTTTTGATGATTTTCTGCGTTCTGTTCAAACCGCAAATTTCTGTCAGAGGAAAAGTCATAGATACCTACTGGGTTGTAATATCTGCAGGGGCACTTATGATGATAATAAGCGGATGTATTGACATCAAAACGGTTTTTTCCGCTTTATCTGCCGACACGGCGGTTAATCCGCTGAAAATATTGGTTCTGTTTATTTGCATGACAATTTTGTCGGTGCTGTTGGACGAAATAGGTTTTTTTGCATATCTGGCAAACAAGTCACTTGGTTATGCGGGAAAAAATCAGTTTAAATTATTTTTAATTCTGTATATTACCGTATCACTGCTCACTATTTTCACTTCAAATGATATAATCATTCTCACATTTACCCCATTTATCTGCTACTTTTCCAAAAACGCAAAAATAAATCCTCTTCCCTACCTTGTAGCACAGTTTATTGCGGCAAATACCTGGAGTATGATGTTGATAGTTGGCAATCCCACAAACATTTATCTTGCAACCGTCTACCATGTCAACTTTATCTATTACATCAAAATAATGGTTCTGCCTACTGTGGCGGCAGGTATTGTTGCATTTGTAATTCTTTGGCTTTTTTTCAGAAAACACCTTTCAACACCACTTTCCGTATGCAAGACCACCGCGGAAATCAACGATATACCGATGCTTATTATCGGACTTATTCATCTGTCTGTTTGCACTGTTATTCTTGCGGCAAGTTCGTACCTTGACATAGAAATGTGGAGTGTATCTCTCATATCTGTCATAAGTTTATTTGTATTTATTTTCATTCTTTCGGCATTTCGCCGTAAAAAGCCTGTTGTGATTACCAACTGCTTAAAACGAGCACCCTGGCAACTCATTCCCTTTGTTTTGTCTATGTTTATTTTAATCCTTGCTCTTGACGAGAGCGGTGTCACAAAACTGTTTTCCGGACTGCTGGGTACTGACAATACAATATTACGATATGGTTTTTCCTCTTTTTTAAGCGCCAACATAATAAACAATATCCCTATGAGTGTTTTATTCTGTTCGGTGATTGATGCTATTCCCGCCACACTGCAGATCCCTGCTGTTTTTGCTACGGTAATCGGCTCAAACCTGGGAGCATTTCTCACTCCCATAGGAGCATTGGCAGGCATTATGTGGACTATGATTCTTAAAAAGAAAGATATAACCTATACATATTTCGATTTCTTGAAATACGGTTTTTCCGTTTCCGTTCCGTCTTTATTAGGTGCTTTGTCTGTATTGGGACTTGAATTTTAAGTATTAAATGATTAGATTGTATTCTTTACGGTTATAATACAAATAAAATCGAAAGGAGTACAGACCATATGATAGAACAGGATACAGTAAGACTTTTGCGTGAGTGTGATGCCGGTGTGAAAATGGGTGTGGCTTCCATTGAAGATGTACTGAAATATGTTCATTCCGAGGCATTGGAAAAAAGACTTACCGATTGCCGTGATGAACACGCCAGACTCGAAACAGAAATACGCGAACAACTAAGCAAATATCATGACTCGGGAAAAGCACCTGCCCCCATAGCAAAAAGTATGTCCAAACTTAAAACCACCGCAATGCTTGCCATGGATAATACCGACCAGACTATTGCCGACCTTATGACCGACGGATGCAATATGGGTGTCAAATCCCTGGGTAAATATCTCAATCAGTACAAAGCGGCAGACGAGGTTTCAAAGGACATCACCAAACGGCTTATGAACTCAGAAGAAAAACTCGCCGTGGATATACGACGCTTTTTATAAAATCAACCCCTCAAAACCAATATGGTATTGAGGGGTTTGCCTTTTCAAGGGTTTAACCAAGTGCTATCATTCTGTCAATGCATTTTCTTGCATCAGTGATTATTTTTTCGTCTAATGTAATCTCATTTTCCCGATTAACAATCACATTGTATACATCAAAAAGTGTGGTGAGTTTCATATCGGGGCAAATAAGTTTTCCTGACAATGCATAAAACTTTTTATCAGGGCATTCATACTGCAAATGCTCCGCAATGCTTATTTCGGTACCTATAATAAATTCCCTGTTATGAGCATTTTTTGCATAATCAATGATTCCGGTTGTTGAGCCGACATAATCCGCATGTTTTACCACTTCGGGCTTACATTCGGGGTGCACCAGCAGAGGTGCATCAGGATAGTATTTTTTCATTTCCAATGTATCTTTTTCAGTCACAGAGGAATGAATTGGACAGCCGCCGTTAAAAAGTTTTATGTTTTTTCCGGATACGGTTTCCGCTACAAAACTTCCGAGGTTGCAATCGGGAATAAAAAGAATGTTTTTCTCGGGCAACTCCTTTATAATTTTGACGGCAGATGCCGATGTGACGCACACATCACACACTGTTTTCAGGTCAGCGGTGGTATTTATGTAACAAACAACAACATAGTCGGGATTTTGCTTTTTAAAATCTATCACACTCTGCTTATCCATCTGTTCTGCCATGGGGCAACCCGCAAACCTGTTTGAAAGATAAACATTCTTGTGAGGTGAAAGGATTTTTACGGTTTCAGCCATAAACCGCACTCCGCACATTATAATGTTTTTGTTTGATACGCTTTCCGCTTTACGGCTTAATTGAAATGAATCACCGACAAAATCGGCAATTTCAGTTATTTCCCTGCCCTGATAACTATGTGCGAGAATACAAAAATCATTTTCCTTTTTTAATCTGAGAATTTCAGATTGTAAATCATCTATTTTCATAATGACTCCCATGCAATTCATTGACCAATGTCAAATAATCTGTTTTTAGAAAATCAAAATACAGTTAACATATTTATTATACTGCAAAACCACTTTAAAATCAAGTGTTTTATAAACATTTCTTGTGAGTTTCTGAACAATCGACTGCAAAAAAACCTTTACGGAAAACTCTTCCGTAAAGGTTTTTAGTCTGATTTGTATGTTATATTTTGGATTATCTCTGTACTCTCGATCCGGCACCACCCATAATTGCCTCAACTTCTTTTAAGTTTGCCATAGTGGTGTCTCCGGGTGTTGTCATTGCAAGTGCACCGTGTGCCGCACCGTAATTTACAGCCATTTCCGCATTTTCTGTTGTCATCAGTCCGTAAATCAGTCCGGAGGCAAATGAATCACCGCCGCCGACTCTGTCCATAATTTCGAGTGCTTTGTAGTCCTTTGCCTTATAAACAGTACCGTCTGACCAGCAAATTGCACTCCAGTCATTTACGGTTGCAGTTTTTACTTCACGCAGAGTTGTTGCAATAACCTTAAAATTAGGATATATATCCGCCGCCTGCTGTATCATTTTCTTATATCCGTCAAGATTAAGTTCTTTGAGGTTTTTGTCGTTGCCCTCAATTTCAAGTCCCAGACAAGCGGTAAAGTCCTCTTCGTTTCCTATCATCACATCAACATATTTTGCTATTTCCTTGTTGACTTCCTGTGCTTTTTCAATTCCGCCTATAGCACTCCACATTGACGGACGGTAATTGAGGTCATAAGAAACTACTGTTCCGTATTTTTTTGCTGTCTTTACGGCCTCAAGAACAGTTTTGCAGGACTGTTCCGACAATGCAGCATAGATACCTCCGGTATGCAACCAACGCACACCCAGTTTGCCGAATATATATTCAAAGTCGAAGTCTTCGGGAGTTGCTTTTGATATTGCGGTATTTGCTCTGTCAGAACATCCGACTGCACCGCGGATACCAAATCCACGCTCTGTAAAATTAAGTCCGTTTCTGCAGACTCTTCCGATGCCGTCGGTTTTCATCCATTTAATCAGAGATGTATCTACCCCGCCCTGTTCAATAAAATCCTGCATAAGATATCCCACTTCATTTTCTGCAAATGCAGTAAGAACGGCAGTATCCATACGGAAACATTTATGAAGTCCGCGGATAACATTATACTCTCCGCCGCCTTCCCAGGCTCTGAAACTTCTTGCGGTCCTTATTCTTCCTTCACCCGGGTCAAGACGAAGCATAACTTCACCCAGGGACACCGCATCATATTTACACTGCGATTTATCCTTTAAATTTAAGTTCATACCTTTCTCCTCTTAGCCTCTTATTGATTTTACCAGTTCAACTGCCTCTTTGGTCATTTGTTCGATAGTGTCAAACTTACCTTCTGAAATAAGGTCTCCTTTGACCATCCAACTTCCGCCGCAGCAAATGATATTCTTGCATTCAAGATAATCTTTTAAATTTTTGGCATTAATTCCGCCTGTAGGCATAAATGTCACCATATTGTACGGTGCCGCCATTGCCTTAATCATAGAAACACCGCCTGCCTGCTCTGCAGGGAAGAATTTAATAACCTTCAGTCCTCTTTTTACCGCCTGTGCAACCTCCGAAGGAGTTATGCATCCGGGGAAAACGGGAATATTCTTTGAAATACAATAATCAACTATTTCAGGGTCAAAACCGGGACTTACAATAAATTTTGCACCTGCGTTTACTGCTCTGTCCACCTGAGATATTGTCAGTACGGTTCCTGCTCCCACCAACATATCGGGGAAATTTTCGCAGATTATTCTGATAGATTCTTCTGCCGCATCGGTGCGGAATGTAATCTCTGCACACGGCAGTCCGCCCTTAATAAGTGCTTCTGCCAAAGGTTTTGCATCTTTTTTATCATTAAGTACAACTACAGAGACAACACCAAAATTTCTAAGTTTGTTTTCCATATTCAACTTTACTCCTTAAACCACAAAATTAATCAGTGCCTTGCATCTGCAAAAAGGTTAAAAATACTCGCTTAATTAAACACCGGAATATGCCGAAAAACCACCGTCTACAGGAACTGTTATACCTGTTACAAAACCGGATTTTTTCTCATCAAGAAGCCATTCCATTGTTCCTAAAAGTTCGGTTGATTCCCCAAATCTTCCCATAGGAGTGGAACGGAGTATTTTTTCTGTTCTGGGAGTGGGAGTGCCGTCGTCATTGAAGAGAAGCGCTCTGTTCTGATTAGTTACAAAAAATCCGGGGGCTATGGCATTTACTCTGATGTTTTGTTTTGCAAAATGAACTGCCAGCCACTGTGTAAAGTTTGAAACTGCAGATTTTGCAGCAGAATATGCCGGGATTTTGGTAAGCGGTCTATATGCGTTCATAGACGAAATATTAAGAACGCAGCATCCCTCTCTGCCTATCATATCCTTGATAAATATCTGGCTGGGGAGAAGCACACCTTTTAAATTGAGGTCAAACACAAAGTCAAAACCTCTTTCGTCTATATTGAAGAATGTCAGAAAATCTACGGCGTCCTGGTCACCGTCCTGAAACTCCTCATTCCTTGTTGTGCATTTCGGGCTGTTTCCTCCCGCACCGTTAATAAGTATATCGCACTTGCCAAAATCTTTTAAAATGCTCTGATGTACTTCTTCAATATTATCCTTGTCAAGTACATTGCATTTGTATGCTCCCGATATACCGCCATTCGAATTTATTCTGTCTGAAACTGCCTTTGCAGCATCATAGTTTAAATCTAAAAGTGCAACTTTATGTCCCTGCTCTGCCAGAAATTCCGCAAAAGATGAGCAAAGTATTCCGCCTGCACCTGTTATAACTATATTTTTCATTTTAATTAATTTCCTTTCCCCTGCAAAGATTTCCAAATAAGTTTTATTTCTGTCCTTTTTCTATTGCTTCAAAAAGTCCTGCAATGTATGTGGCTCCAAGTGCTCTGTCATAAAGTCCGTAACCATACCTGCCCTTTTCTCCCCAAATCATTCTGCCGTGGTCAGGGCGTACATAACCGTCAAAACCATTTTCTACAAGTGCCTTTACAACTCCATACATATCAATTGAGCCGCAAGGTGTGGGATGACCTACTTCCTCAAATTTTCTTATACCTGTATATTTTATATTTCTGAGGTGAAGAAAATGAATCCGGTCTGCGAACTCGGTTGCCGTTTCAATTAAATCATTACCGGGGTTTGCTCCGAGAGAACCGGTACACAAAGTCAGTCCGTTGTTTTTTTCAGGAACAATGTCGAAAAATCTCCTGATATTTTCCTTGGTGGTAATTATTCTGGGCAAACCGAAAATTCCCCATGGCGGATCGTCCGGATGAATAGCCATATTGACATCGCATTCCTTTGCAACAGGGATAACCGCTTTTAAAAATACTTCGAGATTTTTCCATAAACCTTCTTCACCAAGGGTTTCGTATTTCTTCAGAAGCAGTTTCAGTTCTCCGCTTTCATAACTTGCATCCCATCCGGGCAAAGACAAGTCGCTGTTAAGCGGATTCATGGCAAGTACCGTATTTTCGTCGTATGCCAATGCATTTGAGCCGTCAGAATGCTGATGCTCCAATTCACTTCTCAACCAGTCAAAAACCGGCATAAAGTTATAGCAGATACATTTTACACCATGTTTTGCAAGGCGTCTGATATTTTCACAATAGTTTTCTATAAGCAAAGGAGCATTTTCGCTTCCCAGTTTAATGTCCTCAGGCACGGGAACACTTTCCACGACCTCAAAAGCAAGATTATGCCTGTTGGCACTTTCCTTTATTTTTAATATACTTTCTTCGCTCCATATTCCACCCGGTTTCACATCGTAAACCGCCGATACAACACCGGTCATAGTGGGAATCTGAGAAATTTTTTCCAGTGTTACAGGGTCATTCTCGCCATACCATCTAAATGTAAGTTTCATATTTTCCTCCTCTAATATTTGCTTATAACAAAGTATATCACAGAAATAATTACAATCAAATTGCAATTATTATCTAAATATATTGCAAATATTGACAAGTTGTGATATAATAAGATTGAGGTGGTTGATTTGAACTTATACAAAGCAATCGAGACTGATTCGGTAAAATTCCGTTATTCCTATATAGCAAAACCAAATCAGGACGACTTTAAAATGCACACCCATCAGGAATGTGAGTTATTTTATTTCATGTCAGGGAAAGGTATATTTCATGTTGAAGGAACAGATTATCCTTTAAAACAGGGAGATATTGCAATTATGGACAACAGTGAATCCCATTACATTGAACTTGACTGTAATTATCCCTACGAAAGATTTGTAGTTCATTTTGACAAGCAATATATTTCCAAAATAGACAGTGAAGGCAAACTTCTGAAAATAATTGAAGGCAGAGTACCGGGAAAAGATAACCTGTTCAGAAAAGAGCATTTTTCCAGCAACCTGTACCTTATGCTTATTAATAATATAATCGACGGACTGGACAAAAACAAAATACAAGCCGAAACAAATTTTTTTGCATTAATGAACGAATTGCTTGTCGCATCTCCGAACCAGTCGCATAATACGGATATTTCCAACAGTTCTCTCATAAATAAGATTATAAATTACATTCTTGCCAATCTGGAAAAGAATTTTTCCCTCGACGACATATGCAATGAATTTTTTATTTCCAAACCGCAACTTTGCAGAATGTTCAAAAGTACAATGGGAGCAACCGTGGGAAACTATATTACCGTAAAGAGACTTTCTGCCGCAAAAAAAATGTTGGAGTCCGGCGATAACCCGACAAAAGTTTACCTTAAGTGCGGATATTCCGATTATACAAATTTTTACAGAGCATACAAGAAATTTTACGGAGATTCCCCAACAGGAAGAAAGCACTCATAATACAAAAAGGAACTGACAAGTCAGTTCCTTTTTATGTGTTTATTTCATTTTTATTCTATGATTAAAAAATACCGAATCCGCCGTATGTGGCAACAACTGTTGCAAAAACAATAGAAACCATGGAGAGGAGTTTAATAAGTATATTTACCGAAGGTCCTGCTGTATCTTTGAACGGGTCACCTACTGTATCACCCACAACCGCCGCTTTATGATTTTCTGAACCTTTACCGTTATAATTTCCTGCCTCTATATATTTCTTTGCATTATCCCATGCACCGCCGGAGTTTGACATCATAATTGCAAGTACGAAACCTGAAACAAGTGCACCTGCCAACATACCTACAACGCCGTTGCAACCCAATACCAATCCAACAATAATCGGTGAAAGAACGCCTAATGACGCGGGAGCAATCATTTCCTTGAGAGATGATTTGGTACAAATATCAATACAACTTTCATAGTCTGCTTCTGCAGTACCATCCAAAAGTCCTGTGATTTCTCTGAACTGTCTTCTTACTTCGATTACTATTTTCTGTGCCGCACGGCCCACTGCCTGCATAGTCATTGCAGAGAACAGGAACGGAAGCATAGCACCTATGAACAAACCTATCAATACAGAAGGATTTGTTATGCTGAGATTTAACAATTCGTTGTTGATTGCTTTTATTTCATCAGTATATGAAACAATCAGTGCAAGGGCTGTAAGTGCGGCAGAACCGATTGCAAATCCTTTTCCGGTTGCTGCAGTAGTATTACCGAGAGAGTCAAGTGCATCTGTTCTTTCACGAACCTCTTCCGGCAGTCCCGACATCTGAGCAATACCGCCAGCATTGTCGGCAACAGGTCCGTATGCGTCTGTTGCAAGAGTAATGCCGAGTGTTGCAAGCATACCAACGGCAGAAAGTCCGACACCGTAAAGACCGCTTTCAAATGACGCTATACCGCCCGCAAACACATAACTTGCTATAATCGAAACACCCACAACCACTACGGGAATTGCGGTAGAACGCATACCCAGTGCGATACCGTCAATTATAATTGTTGCACTTCCTGTTTCGGATGAAAGGGAAAGAGCCTGGGTAGGTTTATAGGTATCGGAGGTGTAATACTCGGTAAAATATCCGATAAGCACACCTGCCAGAAGACCTGAAATAACAGAGCCCAACAAACCAAACTTATCGGGGAACATCAAATAAATAAGTGCAAATGATGCAACCGCAGAAATAATTGCCGCAGAATATGTTCCTTTTCTGAGTGCGCCAAGAAGCATTTTCTGGGATGCACCTTCTTTGGTGGATACAAATCCAGTTGCCAATATAGACGCCAAAATTCCTATTGCTGCAATAAGCATGGGAAGAATAACTCCGCCAAATCCCATTCCGGCAGAAACCGCCAATGCACCGCAGGATATAATAGAACCTACATATGATTCGTACAAATCGGCACCCATACCTGCAACATCACCAACATTATCACCAACATTGTCAGCGATACAAGCAGGGTTTCTGTGGTCATCTTCGGGAATACCTGCTTCAACCTTACCTACAAGGTCCGCACCTACATCCGCTGCCTTTGTAAAGATACCGCCTCCAACTCTGGCAAACAGTGCCATTGAACTGGCACCCATACCGAAAGTAAGCATAGCAGACATTACCTCATCAACGGGAAGTTTGAACACATATGTTAAGAGAATAAACCAAAAACTTATATCAAAAAGTCCCAGGCCAACAACTGTCATACCCATAACGGTACCGGACGAAAATGCTATTTTCAGACCTTTGTTGAGTCCTCCCACAGCACCGTTAGCAGTACGGGAGTTGGCGTAGGTTGCTATTTTCATTCCGACAAATCCGGAAAGAGCCGAGAAAAAACCACCGGTCAGAAAAGCAACCGGAACAAAATATGTTAAAAATCCACATATTGCCAATACAGTCAGAATAACGACCATTACTGCAAAGAAAACACCTACTGTTTTGTACTGACGCTTCAGATACGCCATAGCACCTCTGCGGATTTTAGCAGAAATTTCCGAAAGTTTTTCAGAACCTTCCGGCATCTTCTTAACCTTATAAAAGTTGTAAACTGCAAACAACAACGCAATTATTGCCGATGCCATAACAAAGAAAGGGGCAAATTTTTCCATACTTATTCTCCTGTTTTCAATGAAATAACAAATGATGCATAATATTAAAATTCTGCCACATTGTCATTTTTTTAACAACCTGACATGTATAAAATTATATCATTTTGTGGTTTTTTTGTCAAGAGTTTTACTTTAATTGTTGTTTAAAAAGCAAATTTAACAGTAAAATTTAACAATTAATAACATTTTTTCACAAAATATTATACATTTTTATGTTATTTTCGGAATTTATAACATTCCAAACATTATAATACCCATAACTGCCGACAAAATTATCATAAAAATGGATGATATTGTTTTCTTCCTGATTTTTTTATAAACCATACCTGCAGCAGCAATAACCGCAAAAATAATGACAGATTTATAATCAATTGAAAATGTGCTTTTCACATTTTCAATTCCGAACAAAACCGACAAAAGCATAGTCGTACCTGTTGTAACTATAAGTCCGACTATAACCGGCTGAACACCGCCCAGTGCCGCCTTCACACCTTCGTATCTGATTAAATTGTTCATAACAGATGCTATGAGGACGATGATTAAAAACGATGGCAAAACAACTCCCAAGGTTGCAAGAAGCGAACCTGCAAGTCCTCCTTGTGACGAACCTACAAAAGTTGCCATATTAACGGCAATAGGTCCCGGAGTGGACTCGGCAACAGCAATAAAATTCATAATACCTTCTTCGGTAAGCCATCCGTTTAAAATACATTTTTCACGAATCACAGGAATCATGGCATATCCGCCCCCGAAAGAAAAAGCACCTATCTCAAAGAAGGTTAAAAAAAGTTTCAGATAAATGTTCATTTTCTCACTCCCCTTTGCTGATTTTTCCGGTCAGGTATTTAATAAGGTAAAGAATCACTCCCGAAGCCGCACCTGCAACAATCAGTGCAATAGAGGAAATGTGAAAAGAAAATAATGTTGTAACTAAAATCACAGCAACAATCAACACAAAAAAAACTTTGTTGAAAACTGTTTTTTTCATTTTTTTCAGCATTCTGAATCCGGCAGATACAATAAGATAACCTACGCACACCTGTATACCGCGGAAAGCATAATCCACATACTCGAAAGCCACGAATGTATCAAAAAACAAAGATACGATATATATAATCACAATTGAGGGTATACACACTCCGAGAGTTGCAACAAAAGAACCCAATACTTTTCCTACCTTATATCCTATATACTCTGCAGAGTTAACTGCAATAGGACCCGGTGTGGACTCTGCCACCGCTATCAAATCAAGGAATTCCTCATTTTCAATCCATTTAAGACGCTCAACGAATTCTCTCTCAATCAGTGCTATCATGGCATATCCGCCGCCAAAAGTAAAAAGACCTATTTTAAAAAAAGACAAAAAAAGCGTCAGTAATTTTTTTGATTTAACCATTTTTACCCTTTCAAATCAGTTTTTCCGAATATTTTATTTGAGTACTTATTTTACTACAAAAACACATTTTTGTCAATATAATTTCACCCCATTATACCCTTATCCTTTTATATCCGCGGCAAAAACAAAAAGGCGCTTATTGTTCGAATAAACGCCTTTATTATCAAGTAATTATACAAGCAAATGCTTAACTTTTTCGGGAAAATCTTCGTAATAATCAACTTCAATAAAGTTGAAATCCGATTTATACACCGACTCATCATTTCCGCCCATGCCGTAATCGTCTCCCACAAACACCACTTCACTGTGTATTATTCCCTTTTCTGCACAGTATTTGTCCAGAGCATAGTATTTGTTATATGGTTTTGGCGCCATATCAAAAGAAGAGGAACCGCCTACAAATATATTGTATTCGGGGAATGTCTCGATTACTTCGTTGTAAAACGCTCTTCTCTTTTTTCTGTCGGGGTCAAAGGAAAGTTTATCTTCCTGCTTTGCCTTTGTTCCGAGAATGGGAAAGGTTACACATCCCGAGGAATGATACTCAACATTATCTCCTGCATATTCGGTGAATCCGTGTTTCCTGCGGAGCATTGTCACTCTCTCTTCTACAATCTGTCTGTTGCATTCTTTGACAATATCCTCTACAATATGTATGTCTTTTGTTTGTGCATCATATTTTGCGCACTGCATACCGTAATTTCCTATTATGTCAATGGGGAATTCCTCCATCTGATTAAAGATTCGTCTGCACATACCTGCTCCGACCATGACAAGATGATATCTTTCCTGTAATTCAAACAATATTCTACGGTGTTCTGCACTTAATTTGGTTTTATGCTGAGTAAGTGTACCGTCCAAATCAAATGCAATCATTTTTATACTCATTTTCGTTCTCCTTTTTTGCGGTATTGACATAATATTTATACAATGATATAATATATCAATCAAAAGTGATTGTCAATAGTTGGCTTAAACATTGATAAACGCTCAAAACCGCTCATGGAGAATTTTTATGCTTAAAGAAGAAAGATACGATAAAATATTGGAACTGTTGGAAACCAATCAATATCTGTCAGCCCAGAAACTCAGCAAATTGCTTTTTGTGAGTCTACCTACAATTCGCCGTGACCTGGCGGAACTTCAGAGACGAGAACTGATTATCAGAAACCACGGAGGCGCAAAAAAATACAGAGATGAGCATGGGGTAATCCCCATCGACTTCAGAAAAACAGTCAATCTGAAAGAGAAAAAAGACCTTTGCAGTGTTGCCTCTTCGTTGATAAACGACGGTGATGTAATTTTCCTCGACGCCTCTACAACAATTTTGCAAATGGCGGATTTTATAGAACCTAAAAGTACAATTTCCATTGTAACAAACAGTATTCCCCTTTCCCTGCTGTTGCATAAAAAAGGAATAAAAACCTACTGCACAGGCGGAGAATTACAACAAAATTCCATGTGCTATGCAGGAAGTTTTGCTCAAGACTTTATAACCAATTTTAATTTTGATAAAATGTTTTTTTCCTCCAGAGGAGTTAACGATAATGGGGTTATCACCGATACCTCTCTGCCGGAAACCCTGTTGAGGAAAGCGGTTTTGAAGCAAACAAAGGAAAGTATATTCTTATGTGATTCATCAAAGTTTTCACTGTCGGCAGACTACAATCTGACCGAGTTAAATAATGTTTCCGCCATAATAACCAACAGTAAAGATATTTACTCTTTCGTTAGCAGTAAATTCCGCGGAACAATACATCAGGTAAAATAAATCTATCAACCCAAAAACATCTTCATTCAGTTAAAATTGAACATTAAACTTCTCAAAAAAGACTTGTAAAATCGCAAAATATAAGTTATAATTTAATCTGCAGGACATCGGTTCAAAATTACCGCATATATTTTCATGTCATAAAAAACACCACTCTTTCAAAATTTATTTATTTGGGATAAAACTATGAAAAACATAATTAACTTATTTTTCTGCACTCTTTTAGTCGTAAATATGCTTGGCGGATGCAGCAGGGAATTCGTTTCATCCGACAGCGACACAGAAAATTCACCGCATTCCGTCGTCCAAGAAAATCATACCGCCAAAACACTTTCCGACCTTCTTTTGCCGGAATCACCATCTCAGGAAATAATGCCGGATGATTTACCTTTATCGGAAATTCAATTTTCAGACTCTGAGGAATTGTCCCGGGATACAACTACAAACGATACGCCTTCCGACACTGTCCTGCCGGAACCTCCGTCTTCTGAATATGAAGAGTCATATTATGAATCTTCTAACCAGACAATGACAGATATCTCACCCTCTCCAGAAGTATCGTCGCCGGTACCCGAAGAGTCACCCGAAAAAACTACTACTCAGGACTCTCTACCTGTTGTGCCCAACGGTAAAATTATTGTAATTGACCCCGGACACGGAAAATCCTCCTCGTTGATGTCAGAACAGGAAAAAAACGACTTTGGATACACCTATGTACAAGGAAAAGGCTGGGGTGAATGGCGGCATTTTAAAAGCGGTACAATGTGGGAGGATTGTGAAGGATACGGTTGCAGCGGGCGTACCCCTGAAAACGGCAGTTGCTGGTATCCGATAGGAGCGAGTAACCGGGCAACCGAGCCGGATTTGAACTATAACAATGCCGTAAATGCAAAGAAATATCTTGAACAATTGGGTTACACCGTAAGAATTACACGCGGCCCTGAGGATTCACCATCTATTACACAGCGTATTAGAAAGTGCTATCCGAATGATGACATTTCTCTTGAGCCGGATGCTTCTGCATATGTGTGCATACACTCAAATGCAGGAGGCGGAAGAGGAAGTTGTTATATATCGCTTTCCGGATTATATGACCAGGGAGATATACCGGAAAACTATGTTGAAGTAGGCAATGCACTGGGAAAATCCATAAATGACTGCATTACCCAAAAAACATCAATGCCGAAATGGTCAAGCGGTGAATACACAGGTTATCCGGAACTGGTTCTGTTCTGCAAATCGCCAGTACCGGTTGCATATCTGGAAATCGGATTTTATGATAACGCCTTCGACCTGAATATATTGCAACAGGAAAGCGACAGCATAGGTAAAGCCATTGCCGAAGGAATAGACGCATATTTTAACAGATAAAATTCTGACAGTACCCGGTTAGAAAACATAACCCACACACAGAATATTTATTAAACAATATGTTGGTAAAAAACAAACGCACAGATATTTTTCCGTGCGTTTGTTTCTTTATTACAGGATTATACAAATGAGTCCGTTACTTCCTTCATTTATAATCCGTCCCAGTGTTTCTGTGAGTCTTGTTCTGGACTCTTCGGGGATATGGGCAAGTTTTGTATTCAGCCCTTCGTTCACAAGGTCATACAGCGACTTTCCGAACATATTGGAATACCATATCTTTTTGGGGTCCTGCTCAAACTCTTTGAGTAAATACTTCACCATTTCCTCCGACTGTTTTTCCGAACCCATTATGGGATTAACCTCAGTTTTAATGTTTGCCTTTATTATATGGAGACTTGGTGCAGATGCTTTTAACTTTACACCGTATCCGCTTTGCTGTTTTGTGATTTCCGGCTCTTCAAGTGTCAAATCCTCTATTCCCGGCATTACTATTCCGTAACCCACGCTCTCTGCCTGTTCCACCGCTGCTCTGATTTTTTCGTATTTTTGCCCTATTCCGCTTAATTCGCAAATACATTTCATAAGGTCGTCGTCACCGTTTATCTGAAGTCCTGACTTTTCGCTTAAAACATCATAAAACAATCCGTCGTGAAGTTCAACATCTATAAGTGATGTTCCGTCTCCCAGATGAATATTTTCGGTATTTACCTTACTTATGTATTCATTTCCGCACAGTTCTTCAAATACAGGCCGGATATCCCCGACTTTCTTTATTCCCCGTGCCGTATTGGTCAGAGCCTGGCTTATCTCAACACGCATTTTATCGTCCTTATCCAGACTCATAACCCACAAAGGAAGATTTATGCCTATTTCCCTGACAGGAAATTCAAACAGTACCAGCCGTATTATGTTTCTTATATCGCTTTCGCTTATTTCAAGACAATTTACCAGTGCAACGGGAGTTTTATATTTTTCCTCAAGTTCAAAAGCAAGAGATATTGCATCATGGCTATCCGGAGAGGCGGAATTGAGAACTATTACAAAGGGTTTATTCATCTCCCTGAGTTCCCTTACCACTCTCTCTTCTGCCTGAACATAGTCCTCTCTCGGTATTTCTCCTATAGTGCCGTCTGTTGTCACAAGAAGTCCTATGGTCGAATGCTCGGTTATAACCTTGCGTGTGCCTGTTTCTGCTGCCTTTTCAAACGGCATTGCATTTTCCGACCAGGGAGTCATAACCATCCGGGGCTGACCGTCTTCGCTGTCACCTATAGCACCCGGCACCATATATCCCACGCAGTCTATCATTTTAATCATAAATTCAGCATTATCTTCAAGACATACTTTTACCGCTTTGTCGGGAATAAATTTGGGCTCAGCCGTCATTACCGTGCGTCCCGATGCACTCTGCGGCAACTCATCAACCGTTCTCTGCCTTTGTGCTTCATCGCTTATATTCGGTATAACAAGTGCATCCATAAATTGTTTAATAAGTGTGGATTTTCCGGTACGCACCGGACCTACAACACCTATGTATATGTCCCCTCCCGTGCGTTGCGCTATATCCTGGTATATATTCTCCATTGTAAATATCCCCCTTTTTTTACTCTTGCTACAGTTTATTTGCAAAACAAGCAAAATATGCAAAAAATATATTTCAGTTTATTTTTTTGAATGTAAAAGTCCGGATGACAATATAATCGGCACGGATATCCGTGCCGATTATCTATTTTTTTCTGCATAAAAGTTTTTCCAGAATTTTTCCAAAAAATCTGGGTGGTTTAAAAACCATTATTCGCATACAACACATTCCTTTCAAGTAAAGAAATTACGCCTTCAGAAAAATCACTCCGGAGGTAATGATTACTACCGCTTCAAGAACAACAAGTACCGTCTCGGGAAGAAAAAACGCTACCATAACTCCCATTCCGAATGTACATACAGATATACCCACCGCTTTAGAAATATTACACATAGCCTTTATCTCCCAACATATTATTGTTTTTGTTAATATGATATGCTGTCGTAAAAAGATTTGCTACAAATCATTGATTTTTGTTGCAGATTGCGTTATAATATAACCGAGATTAATGTTTAAGATGTGAAACCAAGGAGAAATTTATGTCAAAAATCGGTGTTTCAACCGCTTGTTTTTACCCCATGTATACCGAAAAAGCACTTGAAGAAGTTTCCACATTGGGAGTGTCGGTCTGCGAAATATTTTTAAATTGTTTTTCCGAACTTGAAAAGCCGTTTTTGGAAAAACTCAGGGGAATATTGAGAGCCGGAAACCTTTCCGTCACTTCAATACATCCTTTTTTATCGGCAATGGAAGGATACCTGTTTTTTTCTTCTTATGACCGCCGTACCGATGACGGTATTGAAATATACAAAAAAATGTTTTATGCAGCACAATATCTGGGTGCTGAATATTTTGTTTTGCACGGTGCTCACGGACTGGTGTGCAACAATGTGGAGGAATACGCCGAGTCATACCGACGCATTGCCCGGGCTGCAAATGAGTTTGGAATTACCTTAACCCACGAAAATGTATGCCGTACCGTATCAAACAGTGTGGACTTTATCAGAAAATTCAAAAAATCACTGAACAATGATGTTTCTTTCACATTTGACATTAAACAGTGTATCCGTGCCGGACAAAACCCGTTGGAAATGATAGATGCCATGGGGGACTGTATCCAAAATGTTCACATAAATGATTATGACCTTGAAAAAAAAGAATGCCGCCTGCCGTTATGCGGCAATTGCGACATTTCAGGAATTATTGAAAAATTAAAATCTTACGGGTACAACGGAAACTATATAATAGAAGTGTACAACGACAATTATTCATCAAAAGACGAAATATCAGTATCGGCACAAAGACTTGAGAGTTTTATAAATTGCTGAATAAAACTGTCCTCTGCCTCAAACACTACACAGGAATACGAGTTATTAAATTCAAAAATATAATACACCTTATTTTCGGACATAAAGTTCTGCGTATAATTATATGTGGTCTTAATATGTCCGATTTCTTTTTTTCTCTTTCTGAACTGATAAGATGTTAAAACTGCCTTTGTGTTTGCAAGGGCAAGATTACAGACGCTTTGTTCCTTTTTTCCGCATTGCTGGACAACAACAAATGATTTTTCCGTAAGAACATATTTGTAACTGTACATAAAATATCTTACAACATTTTTTATAAACAAAACACTGCATATTACAAATACAGCCTGTGTTGTCCACTTGTACTGAGGAAACGATGCACTCAGTGCGGTAGATACAGTTATCATAAAAAACAGAATCAACTGATAAACCAATGCCCTGCGCGGCTTTTTTTCAGGTATATATGTGATAATATCAGGCATGGTACAGTTTCTTAGTCTGATATTTAGGTTCGTAGGTAATATTTATACCCAACTTCTGGAAAACATTTTCATCAACGCGGGAAAGTATTACTGAGGCATGTGCCTCACATCCGCGCAATGCAGAAAGTTGTGCAAGTGCCTTTGCCGCATCGGTATCTGTTACGGCACATATAGAAAGTGCTATAAGCACCTCATCTGTGTGAAGGCGGGGATTATGATTACCCATGTGTTCTGTTTTGAGTATTTGTATCGGCTCTATAATTTCCCTTGCAATAAGGTCTTTTTCGTGGTCTATTCCCGCAAGATATTTGAGTGCATTCAGCAATAATGCTGCTGACGCACCTAAAAGAGGAGATGTTTTTCCCGTAACAATTGTTCCGTCCTCAAACTGCAGTGCAACCGCAGGCATACCGCTTGATTCCGCAACGGTAATTGCCGCTTCGGCAGCCCTCCGGTCCTTGGTTGAAATACCAAGTTGATTCATAATAAGTTCTATTTTATATACTTCGCTTTCATCGCCCATTCCCTGACGGTTGGTACACAAAGTATTATAATATCTGCGAAGAACTTCCTGCTTTGATGCCTCACACACAACTTCGTCGTCAAATATACAGTCTCCTGCCATATTTACACCCATATCGGTAGGACTTTTATACGGAGATTTACCAAGTATCTTTTCAAGCATTGTGTTAAGCACGGGGAATATTTCAACATCGCGGTTATAATTAACACTTTTTACACCGTATGCATCCAGATGATAAGGGTCTATCATATTCATATCATTCAGGTCTGCTGTTGCAGCCTCGTATGCAAGATTTACGGGATGTTTTAACGGCAGATTCCATACAGGAAATGTTTCAAACTTTGCATATCCTGCACTTATTCCGCGCTTATATTCATGATAAAGTTGGGAAAGGCAGGTTGCCATTTTTCCGCTTCCGGGGCCGGGAGCAGTTACGACAACAAGTTTTCGGGAGGTTTCTATATACTCATTTTTTCCGTATCCGTTGTCGCTTACTATAAGTTCGGTGTTTGCGGGATAATCGGGGATGGGATAATGTCTGTATGATTTGACACCCAGTGATTCAAGGCGTTTCTGGAATGCTACCGCGGCAGACTGATTGTGGTAATGGGTTATAACCACACTGCCCACATACAAACCTATCTCGCGGAAAGCGTCAATAAGCCGTAAGACATCGGAATCGTATGTAATCCCAAGGTCTCCTCTGCGCTTGTTTTTTTCTATATCATGTGCACTGATAACAACAACCAGTTCCGCATCATCTTTCATTTCCAAAAGCATTCTGACTTTGCTGTCCGGTTTGAAGCCGGGAAGAACTCTGGAAGCGTGATAATCGTCAAAAAGTTTTCCGCCGAATTCCAGATACAGTTTTCCGCCGAAAGCATCTATTCGCTCCCGTATTTTCTTTGTCTGAAGTTTAAGATATTTGTCGTTATCAAATCCGATTTTTCCCATAAGAATTCCTTTCCGCATACAAAAAAGCAAAACACCCTCAGCTCACTGTAACTCAGAGTGTGCCATGCGGGGTGTTTTGTGCCCTTGTTATTATATCACCTTACAAAAAAAATTTCAAGACTTTTTTTACATTTTTATAATATTATTTCATTTATGGGTAATTTTTTTATTCAGAAATCAAATTTTGTTTTGTTTTCTTAACAATTCTCTGTACTAAAATAAGGTTTGACAATGCAAACATTGCAGAGCGTAACGCTATAAGTTCTGCATCGCATTCTTTATCTGACATACCGTTGGAAAATGTTTTCCCCATGAATGTAATGTTAAGTGCATTTTCAAATTCGTCGCAAAACCTGTCATATATCTGCTGAACAGTATACTTTTTGAGCATCATTTCTATACTCTCACATATATCCGATATGTTCATTATGCGTTTGAGCAGACACACAACAAAAAGATAGGAAAGTTGCAGTCTGCCGTACCTTTTTTTTACCGGGGGTTTTACAACCTTTTGCTTTACATAGTTGTTTATCATGGTTGAAGTTATTATTTTCTGATTTTCATCTTCCGCAAAAACTGAAAGTGTCTTTTCCAGGGTGTAAACCACCTGGTCCATATACAATTCCATTTCGGGCAATTCATCCCACCTGGGTAAATGAAAATCAAGTATTTCTCTTATATTTACATCTATGTCGTTCATGAACTCACATCCTGCAGATTAATATAGTTATAAATAAAGTATATCATCTTTTCCCTAACAAGTCAACCTGTTTTTACATATTTTGTTAATTTTATTGTTTTGTTATTGACATAATAACTGTTATCTGATATAATGGTTTATAAAACTAAATGCAATAGTTTTTTTTACTATGGAGGATATTATGAAGAAAAAAGAGTTTCAGTATCTTAATCCCACAAAATTCGGTTCAATAAAAGAAATGCTGGAAATTGCCCAAAAAGAAGTTCCCGAAAAAATTGCATTTAAATACCGTGTAGACGGTGATAATATTGAATCTGTTACTTACAGCGATTTTATACGCCGTACCCGTGCTATTGGTTCGGAACTCAGAAAAATGGGATTTGGTGATAAGCATATTGCTTTGGTGGGTGACAACTCATACAAATGGATTACAGTATACCTGGCGGTTCTCAATTCTCCGGGAGTTTTTGTTCCGATTGATAAAGAACTTCCTTTTGACAGTGTTGTGCGTATTGTCAACGACAGTGACAGTGAAATTATGTTCTTCTCCAAAAAATTTGAAAAGGACATAACAGAAAACTTGGATAAACTTCCCGGCATCAAGTACTTTGTAAGACTTGACCAAGCAGAGGAAAATGACAATTTTCTTTCATACGAAAAACTATCGGAACGAGGCCAAGCGCTTCTGGACAGCGGTTATACCGAATATCTGGATAATGTCAACGATATTGAACAGATGCGTCTCTTGGTTTACACATCCGGTACAACCGGCCTTGCAAAAGGTGTAATGCTTTCCGAGAAAAATCTCGTTTCCGTTATTTATCACGGTCTCCGTGTTGAAACAATTTACGAAACCTGTCTTTCGGTGCTTCCCTATCATCATACCTACGAAGCGGTAATCGGGATATTGGTATCTCTCCATCATCACTCTACAATATGTATAAACGACTCACTGAGAAACACCCTGAAAAATCTTCAGGAGTTCAAGCCCGAATACATCTTCCTTGTTCCCGCCTTTGCGGACAGTTTCTACAACAGAATATGGGCATCTGCAGAAAAAAGCGGTAAAGACAAGATGCTCAAAGTTCTCATAAAGTTTTCAAACACTCTTCTCAAAATGGGAATAGATTTGAGAAGAATACTTTTCAAAAGCGTTCTTTCTGCCTTTGGCGGTGAACTCAAACAAATCGTTGCGGGAGGTGCCCCCATCCGTCCTGAAATCGGTGCATTGTTTAATTCCATAGGCATACCGCTTATAAACGGATACGGCATAACCGAATGTTCCCCTCTTGTTTCGGTTAACCGTCTTGATGACAATGTGCTGGAATCGGTTGGTTATCCTCTCCCCTGTGCAGAGGTAAGAATTGACAATCCCGTAGACGGTATAGGTGAAATATGCGTCAAGAGTCCAACAGTTATGATGGGATATTATAAAAAGCCGGAAGAAAACGAAAAAGTCCTTCGCGACGGCTGGTTCTATACCGGCGACTACGGTAAGATTGACAGTGAAGGAAGAATTTATATTACCGGCAGAAAAAAGAATATCATTGTTCTTACAAACGGCAAAAATATCTATCCCGAAGAAATTGAAGAATATATAATGAACAGTCCTCTTGTAAGTGAAGTCGTTGTATTTTCCGAAAAAAATCAGGACGGCGAAGAAGTTGCTCTTTGTGCCGAAGTCTTCCCCAATATGGACAAAGTTAAGCAAGACAACATTGAAGATATTCTTTCCGCTGTAAAAGCAGAGGTAAAACTTGCTTGTCAACCTCTCCCCCCTTACAAGCATATCAAAACGGTTACTGTACGGCAAACCGAGTTTGAAAAGACCACTTCCAAGAAAATAAAACGCGATTCTGTAGGAAAATAACCTGTCAGTCTGCAAAGGAGAACTTTAAATTTAAGGTTCTCCTTTGTTTATTTTGAATACAATTATAAGCCATACTTCAATACTGTTTTGCGGCATATTTGTTAATAGTTTGTGCATATTTTTGTGCTGTGGTATAACTGTGCGAATAATGTTCTATTTTGTCATCTGAAATTCAATCAACAGTATTTTACCACAGTTTTAATCCGAAAATTCCTTGTGAACCTGTGGATATCTCTGCGGATTGTGTGTATAACTCTGTTTTTTGGCTCAAAATGCAAAAAGTTTTCCACATTCACTCTGTGGATTATGCGGATTATTTTTTTGCGTTTTACTTTAATTTTGGAAAAAATATTTTGTTACTTTTCGTAATTGTTCACATTAAATCCATAAAATCGGCTTATTATCTGCTTTTATTTTTTTTGCGTTTTTTGTCCTTTTGGTACAACCTCGTTCAGCCGATTCTTCGGATTGCAAAATACCAAAACTTTAATATATAAAATCTTGATTATTCACAGTTTTATGTTATACTGTACCTGTACATTTATTTTCGGAGATAAAATATGACAAAATTTTGTGTATATTCCGTTATGGCCTGTGTTATTTCGGTTTTGTTTTTAACATCCTGCAGTTTATTGAGTATGCCCCCGTCATCCGTTGATGATTCCAATATAGTCCCGCCCGAATTTATATACGGGGATGAAAGTGATAATGGGGCAGACTCCTCTCCTGTTTACAACTTCGGAGGCAGGGATTTTACCATTGCCATGTTTAACAGAGATTTGTTCCTGCCGGAAAAGGATTCATCCCCTGTTTCGAATAAAATTCTTGAGCGGAATGATAACATTCAAAAAGAGCTCAATATAAAAATAACCGCCCTTGAAGGACTTACATCCGATAATTTCCTGGTTGAACTTGACAAAAGATACAATTCGGGACTTTTTTGCGGAGATTTGCTTGTGGTGCCCCATTCCCTGCTTCCCATTTTTGTCTCCCAGAAAAAAATCATGAGTGTAAAAAGTCTTCCTTTTGTTGACCTGACAGCAGAATGTTACGACACCCAAGCCGTAAATTCTGCTACCATAGGAAACTTTGTACATGGGGTATACGGAGATTTGACATATATGCCCGATAAATCGGTTTGTGTATTTTTCAACAAGGATATTGCAAACGAGAACATCCGGGAAAATTTATACAGTATCGAAAAAAACGGTCAGTGGACCTGGGACAACTTTATTTCCTTTGTCAAATCAACAATCCCCGGCATAAACGCCGCCGCTTCCGATAAAGGCAACTTTTACGGTCTTTCCACATCCCTTTCCCTGTATGACACTATTGATACAATGTGGGCATCCTGCGGGCAGAAATTTTTCGACAATCTTCCGCCGAATATCCCCAAAATGAATTTTAACACTGAAAAGACACAAATTGTTATTGACAAAATTCGCGGTTTATTGTATAATAAAGAAGGAAATTTATATGTAAGCAATGATGGAGAAATGTCAGGCGACGATTTGTTTGTTCAGGGGAATGCACTTTTTTGCATTGCCACCCTTGACAGTGCACAATCCTTTTCCGATGCAGGCATAAACTTTGGAATATTGCCCCTCCCAAAATATGATGAGAATGCCCCATACAGTACCTATGTGGCTTCTTCCGAGTCGGTGTGCGTTTTAAACAATATTCCCGATTCTGATTTTACGGGCATTGTGCTTCAGCGTCTTGCCGAAACCTCTTCATTCAATAATGCCGATTACTGCAAGGATTATTATGTCACAAACTTTCTGACAGACAATTCGTCTGCCATAATGTTAGATAAAATTTTCAAAAATCCTTATTATGACCTATCTTTTACATTAGGCACATCCTATCCCGAAATTGCCGCGGCGTCATACGGTATACTGCACTCAAATCTTGAAACCGGCGTATCCTTTGATGCTCTTTATGATTTGAATAACCGGCAGTTTGATTCTTATGTAAAAACCAACTTCACATACAAAGGAGAGTAAAATGAAAAAAATACACCTTATTTTTGCCGTTATTGTTATTTTTTCTGCAATTTGTGCTTCTGTGGTGTCTTCCACTTACGCAGCAGATACATCCAACGATCCATTGGTCACTCTGAGTTATGTGGAGGAAGTCCTTGCCCCCCGTTTAAAAGATGAACTGGTACTGTATATCCAGAAAAATTATGTGTCCTCGCAAGTTCCCGATGACACTGCAAATCAGGATACACCGACAGACAACAATCAGCCCCTTGTACCGAAATCCGATGTGTATGAGGTTGTTCATCTGACCAAAGGTCAGGTGTTGTATGCACTTTCGCCCACCGAATTGATTCTCCGTTCAGGAAAAGCAAATGCCGTATCGGCATTTATGGACCAGGGTGTGTGTGACATGACCGACGGAGGAGAACTTCTTAACGATGAACCGCTGGTTCGTTACCACTATTGCCTCATTCCGAGGGGCGATGATGGCAGAGGCATCATCGCAGTTTCCGATGAGATATATATTATGGTGAGAGGAGAGTATGAAATCCGTGAATAAAAAGTTTGTAAGAATAATGGCTATTGTTCTGGCTGCTATATTTGTGCTTAGTGTGTTTATAACTGCAGGAATCGGTGCTATGTTCAGTGCAGGTGCCGCTGAAATTGAAACTGCCGAAGAAAATGCCATTATATCGTACTCAGATGAAGCAGAAGATATGACATCTTCTGCTTCACCATTATCTGACAAAGATATTCGAGTTGCTCTTTTTTTCAAAAATTCTTCTTACGACTTGTTAAGAATGAATCACTCAATTTCCTCTGCCACAGGTTTTCAATTTTTCATGTGTGATGAAAACGGAAATGAGATTTTGTCATATTCATCTCCCGTAAAATCCATTTCTGTTGTACGGGAAAACCATGTAGCAAAAAATTCAAGCGGTGTATACGAGACTGTCTCCGCTTCCAATGCACAAGCCTCTGTAGTTGCTTTGAGAATGACTTCGGTGTTCCCGGATGAATATTCTCTCAAGCAGGAACTGACCTATGCAATATCAAAAAACGGATATGACCCCATATATCCGATTATTCATAACGGCGGGCTCTATCTGGGACTGGGAGATTTTACATCTGAGGAAAATGCACTTAACCGCTATTCTAAAATTGCATCTGTATACAATCGGGAATTTGCGATAAAGTACCATTCCGACTCGTATATTACGGTTATTGACAATCAGACAGGAAAAATTGTTCTTCGTGCAGATACTCAAAATTATCCTTTGAACATCTCGCCAAGATATAAAGAATCCGACATTCCCTCGTCACAGAAGAAGGACGACACATTGCTTGATGTTGATATCCATATTGGTGCATTGAGTCCCGAGGCCACAAAAATAGAGATAAATGAGCCTGATGTCGAATATGACACCCTTCCGTATATTACAACTGCAGTCGGAAATATTTTTGCAGGTACTTTCGAATACACTGCTTCCTCAGAAGGCCTGGTTCTCATCAATATTCTCAAGATGGATGATTACATCAAAAGTGTTGTGCCGTACGAAATACACAACAACTGGCCGGAAGAAACTATAAAGGCGTTTTCTATTGCTGCAAGAACATATGCTCTTACAACATTCCACAAAAACGAGAACTTTGATATGTGCAGTGAAACTCACTGTCAGGCATATATGGGAAGAAAACGCTCCACCGAATATTCGGATGCCTGTGTAGATGCTACCACTAATCTGATACTTACCTACAACAACCAGCCCGCCCATACTTTTTACCATGCAATTTCGGGCGGATATACAGAAAGTGCTTCAAATGTCTGGGGTTCATCACCCGACAAGTATCCGTATCTGGTTTCTGTCAATACCCCGTGGGAAAAATACAGTTCTTATTCCAACGGTCTGTGGTCAACAAGTGTAACCATGAAAGAACTTTCAGACTATATTCTCTCAAAGCCTTCTTATGCATCTAAAATTTCCTCTCCCATTACAGATATAAAAATAATTGAAACAATGCCTTCGGGATATGTAACAAAAGTTCTGCTGGTATCTGCCGACGGTTCAGAATACACGGTAACTACAGCCGACAGAATACGAATTCTGCTTTCAAAATATGTAAAAAGCGCAAATTTCATTCTTGCACGAGGTATTCCTATAATCAAGGCTAACTCCGCATTTGACACTATTCTTCCGCAGGCGTCATATTCTGTGCTCACCTCATCGGGAGAAGATTCCGTGAATTTCTCAGACAATTTACATGCAATCACCTCTTCCGGAACGCTCCCCGTCACTGCTGACAGTTCTTTGCAGATTATAGGCAAAGGCCACGGACACGGCGTTGGTCTGAGCCAGTACGGTGCAAAAGATATGGCAGACCTGGGATATACTTATGACCAGATACTTTATGCATATTTCCCCGGCACTGTTATTACAAACTATCAATAGACCTGTGGTCTCAACCTATATCAATTATGAAATGTGATGTCGTTTTTTCAAAAGTGTAGCGACACACTTTGCAATGTTTACATTTTTTTTACCAATTATACATACATATGGGTACATATAGATGATATAATTTACAGGTATAATTTTTATGTCTTACCACCCAGGACACATATGAAAGGATATTTGTAATGAGAAAACACATAAATCTTTTGTTTTGCACATTATTGTTGATTTCTGCATTATCTTTTTCAGCATTTGCAGAACAAGTTACTTTTGAAGGCAATCCGTCGCTTTATGCTGCCGAGCAGACTTTAGCCATAGATCCTGCCAGGGTTACTTCTGCGTCACACGGTACATTGTCTGCCGTTCCGACCAATAGTACACTCTTTTCAAAACTGAGTGTTCCAAAATTATATGACCCTGAAAACAATTCTGTTATTCCCATGTCCGGAAATGCTTTTGATGTTATGGTCAAACTCTCCGGCGTTTCAAGCGGAGTCACAGTCTCTGCTGCATATACACTCTTGTACTACAACCCCGAAGTTGTAAAGCCGATGCTTTTGAACGGATATACTATTTACAATTTAAACACAACTCCCGAGGGTGCTCCTGTTAGTTCAGTTTCCACTATTGCACGCGTTCCTTTTGACGAAACCGTAACTGATGTATGGGCGCTTAAAGACCTTGGCGAAAGCAGTTATACAACAGCATACAACGACGGCGAAGTTAAAGTGATTAATGCAGGTAGCGATATTTTTGATTCAACCACATTGAACAGCAACGAATTATATCGTATCCCCTTTGAAATGACCGGTGAAAGCAACTGGTACAGAACAAAAGTTTACGCAAACTACTACGAAATTACAGACGGAAATAAAACCGATATTTACCCCATACTCGGTTCTGCCGGTTACTATTACAATCCTTCTTATAACGGTCCTTCTTTCGACATTGTCGGTTCGATGAAAAAATCTTCAAACGAATTGCGTTTTGCTTCCATATACTATCCTGACAACGGAACATATGACAATGATGTTGTTATTCTGGACGCAGGTATCGTTTGTTACCCCGCCGTTCTTCTCAATGATGAAATACTTGATGTAGACACACCGGATGCAATCAAAATACCCGTTGGCGGTTATTATGCAAAGGGAGAAAACGACAGTTACATCATATACACCGGTGTTTTACGCGGACTTAACGGGTTCAGCGATCTTTACATCACCGCAAAATCGTATATAACCTACGAAGGTAATGACGGTAATCCTGTTACAGTTTATTCCGACCCGATTTCACGCAGTATTGCTTATGCTGAAGTATATAATGAATTGTCCGATATCACCCCCTCTGCACCCACCGCTCCAAAAGGCGGTATGTTGGGACTTATCGCTGCAAAGTACGGCGAAGCAATAGTATCCACACCTTCTTCCTGGAGATAAAGTTATTTACAAGCATAAAATCCAACGCACCCAAAACAAACTTGGGTGCGTTTCTTTTTGTTTTATCCTCAAATAAATTGTTCCTGTTGTTTATAGTAATTAATGACGCCCTCGGCAACTGCCCTGCCTGCCAAATCTATATTTGCGTCATTTGTTATATTTTCATACTCTTCTGCAGATGTCATAAATGCCATTTCAAGAAGTGTTGACGGATATTTGTGATTTCGGCACATTGCAAGTTTCTGAGAGGAAGGCGTTCGCTCATAACGGCTCAGCACTGATGTTACTGTTTTTGAAACACTCTTGGCAAGTAATGCTCCGCTGTTATCCCACCACAATGCGACAAATCCGCGTATTCTGCTTACATTTACTGTATAGTCCAGTGAATTATGATGAACCGATATACAAAGGTCCGCGTCAGTATCATTTACAAATTGCATTCTTTGTTCCAACTCAACAGTAATGTCTGTATCCCTTGTCATTATCACCTCTGCCCCCAACGCTCTGAGATATTTTGCAACCGCTTGGGCAGTGAGTAAATTTAAGTCTTTTTCGTTAAGAGCATTTTCACCCCTGGATAAAAAGCCAAGTGCACCGCTGTCGTTACCTCCGTGTCCCGCATCGACTATTATCGTTTTGCCGTCAAGCGGAAGATTTGTATCGGTAATTTTTGTGGGATTTCTGAATGTAAATTCTATTGAGTCTTCAACATACCGCACATTAAATCCATAGTAATTATCGGGGTGTTTAAGTTTTAACCTGTAAATCGTGTATAAATCCTCTTCCGTCACATCACATCGGGAAAACAAGGGATTTTCGCACAATTCAACAGGAACAGCAGGATATTCACCCGAAACATTATAAAGAGTAATTGTGAAAATGCCGTCTGAACACTTTGCGTCAACAGGTACATTTTCAGTAACGCCAAAACGGATTATAGTGCTCTGGTCGTTTTTTTCACACACTGCAGAAAGTATTGCACCATCCTGAAGCGTACTTTCGACAAGTTTCGCGTTTTGTTCGGCAATATATCCACCAAACCTCAGTTTGTAGTAACCGTCTGAAAGACCTTCAATATAATCTCTCATTCCGACTGATGCAGGCAAGTAATCATTATAAAAACTTGATGAGGGTGATTTTTTCAGATGTGAATAATCGGAGGTCACGCAGGCAAACACATTATACTCTTCCGGTTTAAGAGTAACATTTTGTGCCGTTTCAACTGCAATCCGGTCTTTATACTTCGCCGTAAATGTTATGTTACCCAGATTATTTAATTTATCACCAGGAACATTTTCAGGAAGTTTTAGTGTTCCCTTATAGGTCTGCGGCATATACTCGGGGGATGTTACTGCAGTCCCCTGAGGTTTCAGTGTAAGTGTCTGTTCACCAAGCGACACAGTAACTGTGCTTCCTGCAGGTGCAACACAGGATAGAGAAATCTCACTGCCCGGAGATATTATAATATTGTTGGACGGAGTAATGTTTTTTATGACCATACCCTCAAGCGGTTTTACACCCGACGGGGCAGTTTCTGTCCTGGTTTTTAATATTACCGAAGTAACTTTGCCGTTTTGAGTAAAATCAAATTTATTCTCTCCTTTATGTATATCAACATACATATTAAAGTATCCGTTTTGCGTGCGGGGGATTTTTTTACCGTTGTAATAAAGCGGATATCCGGGATCGGACTTTCCGAGTATATAATGCTTACCGGCAGTTACATAACTATCGCTATCAGGACTTCCGATTGTCACATCTTCTCCTGTAGGTACAATATCCGGATGATAATAATCCTCATAAAATATACCCGAAAGTCCGGATATAATATCGTCATTATTGTTTCTTATCTGACCATAGCCGTACAGAACACTTCCCTTATATCCGTACCAACTCCGTGCAAATTCAATCTGTCGCATTATTTCGGTCTTATCCGACCATTCTTCGTTTTTATACAGGGCATGACCGATATAAAGGTCTACTCCGGTACCGTCAACGACACTGCTCCACCATTTGCACAAGACATCAAAGGGTGCCAATTTATGATTCATATCCCAATAAATCTGCGGACATATATAATCAATAAGTTGGTTTTCAATCCAGTACTTTGAATCTGCATATATATCAAAATAACTTTGCATTCCGTTAGTATCGCTTCCGCCTTCAAGGCTTGAGGAATTTGCCCAGATACCGGCACACGAAACGCCAAACATACAGTCGGCTCTCGCAGTTTTGACACTATCACGCAGGGAACTTATAAAAGTATTTATATTTTCTCTTCGCCAGTCACCTTTATCCTTTCCCTGACCGTATTTTCCGTAACTGTAACTGTCGTCAAAATCTGCAATGACCTTTTTATTATCTGAATCTGTAATATAAACAGGATACGGATAAAAATAATCGTCTATATATATTCCGTCTACATCATATTTTTCAACTATCTCCACAACGCCGGAAACAATCAGGTCTCTCACCTCGGGAATACCGGGGTCAAAATAAAGTTTTCCGTCGTCATACTTAACTGTCCACCTCTTATTAATTACCGCAGGGTTATCGGGAGACAGTGCAGAAATATCCTGTTGATATGTATCCTGCGAACCCGCAGTAATCCGAAAGGGATTTACTCCCGCATGGATTTTTATTCCGTTCTTATGGGCCTTTTTTATAATATATTCAAGGGGGTCAAATCCACCGTCAGTCTCCTTTCCCTGCTCCCCTGTAAGATATGCGGAGGAAGGGAAAATGTCAGACTCATATAATGCATCCGCAGTAGGATGAACCTGGAAAAATATTGTGTTCAAACCCGATTTTAAGACATTTTCAATTATTAAATCTATTTCACTCTCAAGTGTTTTTTTATCCAGTCCCGGTTTTGAAGGAAAGTCGATATTATACGCAGAAGTTATCCACACTCCCCTTACTTCTTTATCTTGTTCCTCTCCGTTGCGGGTTACGGAGGCAACCGGAATAAAATCGTATACTCCGTCTCCGATGTCATCGGACACGGCACTTCCAACTGTAGAATTGCCGGAAAAATAATATAGCACCATACTTAAAGTCACTGTAATCATTAAGCAAAACGATGCAAGTAGCAAAATTGTAAGTTGTTTGCGTTTCATATTTTCCCTTTCTGTGAAATTTATTTCTCGGGAAACGCCTCTGAAAATTTTAAGTATTTAAAATCAATAACATTGTCGTTTCCTTTTACTATTGTATAATCTGCCGCTGACGCCTCCGGCATATTTCCGTTAAAATAGTAAAACCATCCTCTGTCGGCAGAATTAAGTACACCGTCAATACCATTGATATATCCGTCGAGATGCGAAAGTTGTATGTCCTGTTCACGACAAAAAGTATCAATCAGGTCAAATACCGTTACCGACGATGTATTGGGATATTTTTTTGTATATTTAAGTTCCGAGCCTATATAGATATTGACAGTATTATATTCTGTTTGTTCCATATCTCCGCTTTTTATTTCCCCGTTGTCATAATTATATGTATTTGTGTTTTCCGATATATCCGACCTGCAGGAAACCATAACAAATGCCAACAGACACACTGATATAAAAACTAAAATTTTATCCATTTCATGCCACCTCGTTTTTTTACTATATAGACAGTATAAACTTTATTTATTAATTTTTCTATATGTTTTGTGTATCAAATTTTAGTATGCACCTTTACATTTTACAAAAAATATGGTATAATTCAAACAATATGTTTTTTAATGAAAGGAATACATAATGAGTGCCATTAAAGATATAAGCCTTGCAAAAAGCGGATATGATAAAATAAATTGGGTGAAAAGTTATATGCCCATTCTCAACACCATAAATGAAACATTCAAAAAAGAAAAACCGTTTAAAAACAAAAAAATTTCCATGTCTATACACCTCGAGGCAAAAACTGCGTACCTCGCTATGACTCTTGCAGCAGGAGGTGCTGAAGTTTATATTACAGGGTGTAACCCTTTATCTACGCAAGACGATGTTGCTGCGGCTCTTGCCGATGCAGGATTTGAAGTAAATGCATGGCACGGTGCAACAGACCAAGAATATATTGAACATCTCAAAAAAACACTTTCCCTTTGCCCTGATGTTATGATAGATGACGGCGGTGACCTTATACAACTTCTTCACGGTGATTGCCGTGAATACGGTAAAAATCTTATCGGCGGATGTGAAGAAACCACAACAGGAATCCATCGTCTCTTTGCACGGCAAAACGCGGGAAAATTAGATTACACCATGATAGATGTAAATGATGCGGACTGTAAACACCTTTTTGATAACCGTTACGGTACAGGTCAATCCACACTTGACGGAATAATGAATTCAACCAATCTTATTATTGCAGGTAAAACAGTTGTTATAGGCGGATACGGATGGTGCGGAAAAGGTCTTGCGATGCGTGCGAAAGGTATGGGGGCTGTTGTTGTAATTACCGAAATTGACCCGATAAAAGCCATAGAGGCAATTATGGATGGATTTACCGTAATGACTATGGACGAGGCAGCCAAAATAGGAGATTTGTTTGTGACACTTACCGGTTGTTCCGATGTTATACGCGAAAATCATTTCAAAGTAATGAAAGACGGTGTCCTTCTTGCAAACGCAGGACATTTTGATGTTGAAATAAACAAGAACGAACTTGATAACCTTGCGGTTGAAATCTGGGAACGAAAGCCGAATATACGAGGATATAAAATGGCAGACGGACGGGTGTTGAACCTTCTCGCCGACGGCCGCCTTGTTAATCTTGCTGCAGGAAACGGACATCCCGCCGAGATAATGGATATGAGTTTCGGCATTCAGGCACTTTGCCTTGAATATCTGGTAAAGAACGGAAAATCACTTGAACACAAAGTTTATCAGGTCCCCCGTGAAATTGACGCAAAAGTTGCGGCAATAAAACTTGAAAGTATGGGAGTATCTATTGACCGTCTCACCCCCGAGCAAATTACATATCTTAACAAAATTGATGACTGACAGAATTTTTTCCGATTTGAGAAATGAATCTGACAGCAATATAAAAAGCGGAGGTGGCGATGTAACCTCCGCTTTTTAATATATTTACATTGCAAATCCGATATGATATAAATCTCGTTGCCAAAAGGCAACATATCAAGTGCGACAGCACTATCGAGTCTGCAAGACATAGAAAATCTCCGGGGAGATTTATATCGATGAAAAAGGACAGATTTCATAATGAAATCTGTCCTTTTTCATTACTGCACTTCTTTAATGTTGATATAATATCCCAACTAAAATTAGCCTTGGATTTAAATATGAATCAAAATACGATTAGCAGATATGAAACAGGTGAAAGGGAACCCGGAATAAATGAACTGATTAAAATAGCAGATTATTTTAATGTATCAGTTGATTATCTTCTCGAAAGAACCGATAATCCCAAAATAAATCAATAATATAATGATGTCTTTTTTGAAAGAGACAACTTTAGCACAAGCGACATCATTTTCTGTCAGACCATAATCGAAAATAGCATCGAATGGTTTAGATGACACTTTTAATAAATCTACCATTTGAAAATTTAGATGTTCTCTGCGGAGCAGTTTCGCCTTTTTTTAGACAATTTATCCGCATAAAGCATCTCATCTGCATATCTAAAAGCTTTTTCTGGAGTATCTTTAATCAATGAATATCCTTTTGATAAATTTATCTCACCATTCTTCTCAAAACGCCTTTTGACCAAAATCAAATGCTCAACTATTTCATCTTCAGAAACATTTTCTGCCAAAACCAAAAATTCATCCCCGCCTATGCGAAAAACTTTATATTGACATGAAGAAAAAATTTCTAAAAGCAATTTAGCTACATTTTTAAGCACAAGGTCTCCTGCCAAATGACCTTTTGTATCGTTAATTATTTTAAAATCGTCAACATCAAAAAGA
>JAFSGN010000020.1 GCA_017440805.1 Clostridia bacterium | reverse complement strand
TTCTAATAATTCTGGATCGTCAACCATATCACATTTGTTCATGTAAACAACGATATATTTAACACCAACTTGTCTTGCTAATAGTATGTGCTCTCTTGTTTGAGGCATTGGACCATCAGCTGCTGAAACTACTAATATAGCTCCATCCATTTGTGCTGCACCTGTGATCATGTTTTTAACATAGTCAGCGTGACCTGGACAGTCAACGTGTGCATAGTGTCTGTTAACTGTTTCGTATTCAACGTGACGGGTGTTAATGGTGATACCACGTGCCTTTTCTTCAGGTGCGTTATCGATCTGGTCATAAGCGAGAGCCATGTTCTTATCGTTCTGAAGACCAAGTGTCTTGGTTATAGCAGCGGTAAGAGTTGTTTTACCATGGTCAACGTGACCGATGGTACCAATGTTAACGTGGGGTTTACTTCTGTCAAACTTTTCTTTTGCCATTTCAATATCCTCCTCAGATTAAACAATTCTAAGTTAAAAATTTTAGTTATTAAGTTAATAATATCATATCTATTAGTATAGTGCAAGTATAACCTTTAAATTTTTTGTTAATTTTTTGCTCTACCTGCAACTATCTGTTCCTGAACACTCTTAGGAACTTCAGCATAATGGCTGGGTTCCATAGAATATACACCGCGTCCCTGTGTCTTCGAACGCATGTCAGTTGCATAACCGAACATTTCAGCAAGAGGAACAAACGCATTAATCTGCTGTCCGCCGCCAACCTGTTCCATACCCTGTACCTGTCCACGACGAGAGTTAAGGTCACCGATAACATCTCCCATGTACTCATCGGGTACTACTACTACTACCTTCATAATAGGCTCGGTGAGAACAGGATCAGCCTTTCTCATACCTTCTTTAAAGCCCATAGATGCAGCAATCTTAAATGCCATTTCGGAAGAGTCGACTTCATGGTAACTACCGTCTGTAAGAGTTACTTTAACGTCAACAACATTGTAACCTGCAAGTACACCGGACTGCATTGCTCCCTGTACACCGGCATCAACAGCGGGAATATATTCTTTCGGAATGTTACCGCCCACAACTTTGTTAACAAACTCATATCCCTTGCCGGCTTCGTTAGGTTCAATAGTCATCTTAACATGACCGTACTGTCCCTTACCACCAGACTGACGAGCGTACTTATGGTCAACATCAACGCTCTTGCGGATTGTTTCTTTATAGGAAACCTGAGGTTTACCAACATTTGCTTCTACTTTGAATTCACGAAGCAAACGGTCAACAATAATTTCAAGGTGAAGTTCACCCATACCTGCAATAATTGTCTGACCTGTTTCCTCGTCGGTATAGGTCTTGAAGGTAGGGTCTTCTTCGGCAAGTTTGGAGAGGGCAATACCCATCTTCTCCTGGCCTGCTTTTGTCTTGGGTTCTATTGCAACACGGATAACAGGTTCCGGGAATTCCATAGACTCAAGAATTATAGGATGATTTTCATCGCAAAGTGTATCACCTGTAGTAGTGTTTTTGATACCAACTACCGCTGCGATATCACCTGCACAGATTTCATCAACATCTTCACGATGGTTTGCATGCATCAAAACGATACGGCCAAAACGCTCTCTACCATCTTTGCACGCATTATAAACAGTCGCGCCTGACTGGATTTTACCGGAATAAACTCTAATAAAGCAGAGTCTTCCAACAAACGGGTCAGTTGCAATCTTAAATGCAAGTGCGGAGAACGGCTCGTCGTCACCTGTAACTCGCTCTTCTTCTTCACCAGTTTTCTGATTTACACCTTTGATATTAGGAATATCAAGAGGAGAGGGCATATATTCAACGATATCATCAAGAAGCATCTGAACACCCTTGTTTTTATAAGATGTACCGCAAGTTACGGGAACTATCTTATTTGCAAGAGTTGCCACACGGATTGCACTCTTTACTTCCTGAATGGTAATTTCTTCACCACCAAGGTATTTTTCAAAGAGAACTTCGTCGGTTTCGGCAAGACTTTCAAGCATTGCTATATGATACTCTTCAGCCTTATCCTTCATGTCATCGGGAATGTCTGTTTCAAGAATATCTGTACCCAAATCATTCTGGTATATATATGCCTTCATCTTAACAAGGTCAATTATACCTTTGAAAGTGTCCTCTGCACCGATAGGAAGCTGAATCGGTACCGGGTTTGCCTTGAGTCTTTCTTTTATCATATCAACAACGCGATAGAAGTTCGCGCCCATGATATCCATTTTATTTACATAACACATACGGGGAACACCGTATTTGTCTGCCTGACGCCATACAGTTTCTGACTGAGGTTCAACACCACCCTTAGCACAGAAAACGGTAACAGAACCGTCAAGTACACGCAAAGAACGCTCAACTTCAACAGTGAAGTCAACGTGGCCGGGAGTATCTATGATATTAATGCGGTGATTTTTCCAGAAACATGTTGTAGCAGCGGAAGTAATGGTAATTCCTCTTTCCTGCTCCTGCTCCATCCAGTCCATGGTTGCCGCACCTTCATGAGTTTCGCCGAGTCTGTGAGTTTTACCGGTATAGAAAAGTATTCTTTCGGTAGTTGTTGTCTTACCGGCGTCTATATGCGCCATTATACCGATATTTCTAACTCGTTCAAGCGGGTATTCTCTGGGCATTAATGTTTCTCCTTTCTTTGTATAAATTTGAATGTATCAAATTTTTACCATCTGTAATGTGCAAAAGCCTTGTTGGCTTCAGCCATTTTATGAGTATCTTCTCTCTTCTTAACAGAAGCGCCGACATTGTTAACAGCATCGAGAATCTCTGCTGCCAAACGCTCAGCCATTCTTTTTTCGTTGCGGGCTCTTGAATAAGTAATGAGCCAACGCAAACCGAGAGTCTGGCGTCTTTCGGGACGCACTTCCATAGGTACCTGATAGGTAGAACCGCCGAAACGACGAGCCTTAACCTCTAACACAGGCATAATGTTTTCAAGTGCTTTCTGGAATACTTCCAGAGGATGTTCACCTGTCTTTTCTTTAATGATGTCAAATGCATCATAAACTATTGTCTGTGCAACACCCTTCTTGCCGTCCAGCATTATGTTGTTGATAAGCTTGGTAACCACTTTGGAATTGTAAAGCGGATCCGGCAATATATCTCTTTTTGAAATTTGACCTCTTCTTGGCACTGAACTTCCCTCCTTCATAAAATAATGAAATCACGGGTACTCGGATTTTTTCCGTAAGCGCTCTGTCAAACTTTATCTATATAAATATTATACTATAAAGCCACAAAGCTTTGTGTTTCACCGCGATTATGCCATAAAGTTAAATCTTACTTCTTAGCGCCGTACTTAGAACGGGACTGCTTACGATTTGCAACACCCTGGGTATCGAGAATACCACGGATAATATGGTAACGAACACCGGGGAGGTCCTTTACTCTTCCGCCTCTTATCATAACGACAGAGTGCTCCTGAAGGTTATGTCCGATACCGGGGATGTAGGAAATTACTTCCGCACCGTTGGTAAGTCTGACACGCGCTACTTTACGGAGAGCAGAGTTAGGTTTCTTAGGAGTTTTTGTATAAACTCTTGTGCAAACTCCTCTCTTTTGAGGACTGGATAAATCGGTTTCCTTTTTCTTTAAAGTATTGAGACCGATTTGAAGTGCCGGAGATTTCGACTTATAAGTTACTTTCTCACGACCATGTCTTACTAACTGATTAAAGGTTGGCATACCGCACCTCCTTATAAAATAATATTTATATAGATAACGGAAAAGATAAACCGTTTTCTATCGTATTTTGGTTGTGGCACACACCGAACAATCGACATCTATGCCACACATTTTGCCCAATGCCGCCATATTCATTGTTTCATCAACTCTGACACTATGGTTACGGCAAAGATTTTTTATTTCTTCACGCAAACGGCTGTCTGCATCATTTGCGACATAAGCCATCTGAGCGAAGCCTGACTTAATGAGTTTCTTCGACTGATTAAGGCCTACTGCCTTACCGTCTTTCAGCTTAACCTTTAAGTCACTTAAATCAGAAGCACTCACTTTTATATCCCTTTCTGCGCATAAAGTCGTGCGACCATACCTATATATTATACATGTTTTTGCGTTTTTTGTCAATAGTTATAAGAAATACTCAAAAATTTCTCCGTTTTGCACAACTGATTTTTCTATTTATAGTCAATTTTACACATTAATATCTAATATTTTAGACAAAACTGCAGTAAAATATACCGTTATTTCGGGGAACGGAGCAATTATACACACCGTTCCCCATAAAATCAGTATCTCTTACGGTAAATCGTTATATCAGCAACTTAATTCGGATTGTACCTGCTGGCTTTCAACATCGACATCACGGTATACCTGCATACCTGTACCTGCAGGTATAAGTTTACCGATAATAACATTTTCTTTAAGTCCGAGCAGCGGGTCAACCTTTCCTTTGATTGCTGCCTCGGTAAGAACCTTGGTGGTTTCCTGGAAAGATGCAGCGGAAAGGAAGGATTCGGTAGAAAGCGATGCTTTTGTTATACCGAGGAGTACATTAGAATATCTTGCTGTTTTCAAATCACGCTGTCCCTGGTCGATAAGTTCCTCAATTCTGCGGTTTTCGCTTCTGAGTTCGGTAATATCAACAAGAGAGCCAACCAGAAGATTTGTATCTCCTGAATCCTCAATGCGAACTTTGCGTGTCATCTGACGGGCAATAACCTCGATATGTTTATCGTTGATATCAACACCCTGTGTACGATATACACGCTGAACTTCTCTGATAATGTAATTATAAACTGACTCAAGTCCCTCAGTTCTGAGTATATCTGCAGGTGCGGCAAGACCGTCGGTAAGCAACTGTCCTTTCATAACAGTTTCTCCGTTTGCCACACTGAGTTTTACATTTCCGGGAATGCTGTGTGTATATTCCTGTCCGTCTTCAAGAGACTTGACAACAACCTTCTTTACAGCCTTTCCGATTTCTTTTTCATCAATCTGAACAATACCTGTGCAATCAGATACAACAGCACTCTTCTTGGGACGTCTTGCTTCGAAAAGTTCTTCAACACGAGGCAAACCTTGTGTAATATCTTTACCTGCGACACCACCTGTATGGAAGGTTCTCATTGTAAGCTGTGTACCCGGTTCACCAATGGACTGAGCCGCTATGATACCAACTGCTTCACCAATATTAACCGGATTGGTAGATGCAAGGTCACTTCCGTAACAATGCACACAGACACCGTGCTTACACTGACATCCGAGTATGGAACGGACATAAACCTCTTTTATACCGGACTTAACAATCCGTTCAACCTGATTTTCATCAAGCATTGTGTTATCTTCGGCAATAACCTCGCCTGTGGATGGGTCATAGATTTCACCAATGGTGAATCTTCCGATAAGGCGGTCTGCCAATGGCTCTATCAGTTCGTCCTCATCGCGTATTTCGGAAATTACAAGTCCTTCGCGTGAGCCGCAGTCGATTTCGCGTATAATAACTTCTTGCGAAACATCAACCAGGCGTCGTGTAAGATAACCCGAGTCAGCGGTACGGAGTGCCGTATCCGCAAGACCCTTACGGGAACCTCTTGCTGCAGTAAAGTATTCCAGAATATCAAGACCTTCACGGAAGTTTGCCTTGATAGGAAGTTCCAGTGTTCTACCTGTTGCGGTACTCATAAGTCCACGCATACCGGCAAGCTGTCTTATCTGCTTGATAGAACCGCGGGCACCTGATACCGCCATCATATTGATAGGATTGAAACGGTCAAGGTTTTTCTGAAGTGCGGCAGTAACATCGTTGGTACATTTATCCCAGACTTCAATTACTCTCTTGTATCTGTCGTCCTCGGACAAAAGACCTCTCTGGAATTTCTTGGTTATTTCATCAACTTTCTTATCTGCTTCTGCCAGAATATCCTTTTTCTGAGGAGGTACTGTCATATCCGCAACGGAAATTGTAATTGCTCCGCGTGTTGAATATTTGAAGCCCATCGCCTTAATATTATCAAGAACTTCTGCTGTTTTTGCTGTTCCGCAATACTTAATGCAACGGTCGATTATATTTTCAAGTTCCTTTTTGGTAACAACAAAGTCAATTTCGGGTTTGAGAAGATTCTCGGGTACAGAACGGTCAACAAAGTGAAGGTTCTGAGGTATTGTATTATTGAATATAAGTCTTCCTAAGGTAGACTCAACAATATCGGAGTGTACTATACCGTCAATTTCCTTGGTAACACGGACTTTTATACGGCCGTGAAGTTGCAAATCGCCGTTTTCGTAAGCCATTATTGCCTCGTTGAAATCGCGGAATACCTTGCCCTCGCCTTTTTCTCCCTCATGGTCATAAGTGAGATAATATGAACCCAATACCATATCCTGTGTAGGAACGGTAACAGCATGACCGTTAACCGGTTTCAAGAGGTTATTGGCAGAAAGCATCAGGAAACGGGCCTCTGCCTGTGCCTATGCAGAAAGAGGTACATGGACAGGCATCTGGTCTCCGTCAAAGTCAGCATTAAATGCAGTACATACAAGGGGATGAAGTTTTATCGCGCGTCCCTCTACAAGTACAGGTTCAAACGCCTGGATTGAAAGTCTGTGAAGAGTAGGTGCACGGTTGAGAAGAACGGGGTGTTCCTTGATTACTGTTTCGAGAGCATCCCAAACCTCTGTACTTGCGCGTTCAACTTTTTTCTTGGCATCCTTTATATTTCCTGACTTACCGGTTTCAACAAGTCTTTTCATTACGAAAGGCTTGAACAGTTCAAGTGCCATTTCTTTGGGAAGACCGCACTGGAAAAGTTTCAGGTCAGGACCTACAACGATAACCGAACGGCCTGAATAGTCAACACGCTTACCCAGAAGGTTCTGTCTGAATCGTCCCTGCTTACCTCTGAGCATTTCAGAAAGTGATTTAAGGGGGCGGTTGCTGGGACCTGTAACAGGTCTTCCCCGTCTGCCGTTATCAATAAGTGCGTCAACTGCCTCCTGAAGCATTCTCTTTTCATTTCTGATAATAATTTCGGGAGCATGAAGTTCCATAAGTCTCTTCAAACGGTTATTACGGTTAATAACTCGTCTGTAAAGGTCATTAAGGTCACTTGTTGCAAATCGTCCGCCATCAAGTTGTACCATGGGGCGAATTTCCGGAGGAAGCACGGGAATTACATCCAGTATCATCCACTCAGGCTTGTTGCCTGACAATCTGAACGCCTCAACTACTTCAAGACGCTTGATATTACGGATTTTCTTCTGACCTGTAGCAGTTACAAGTTCATCTTTGAGTTGCTTTGCAAGTGCCTCAAGGTCCAATTCCTGAAGAATCTGCTTTATAGCCTCGGCACCCATACCAACCTTAAAGTCGTTTTCGTATTCTTCGTATTTCTTGCGATATTCGGTTTCGGTAAGAATATCGTTCTTATTGAGTCCTGTATATGACGGACCCGGGTCAAGTACGATATAGGAAGCAAAATAAAGTACCTTATCAAGTTGACGGGGTGAAATATCAAGAAGCAAACCGAGACGGGAAGGAATTGCTCTGAGATACCATATATGTGATACAGGTACCACAAGGTCAATATGTCCCATACGCTCACGGCGTACTTTATTGGTTGTGATTTCTACTCCGCACTTTTCACATATTTTTCCTTTATAGCGTACTTTCTTATACTTTCCGCAGTGACATTCCCAGTCCTTCTGCGGGCCAAAAATCTTTTCACAGAACAAACCGTCTCTTTCGGGTTTAAGGGTACGGTAGTTAATGGTTTCGGGTTTTGTAACTTCGCCGTGAGACCATTTTTTCATAAGTTCTGGCGATGCAAGACCAATTTTTATCTTTTCGAATTCATTATGATTCATTTAATAAAACCAATATCCTTTTTGGATAATCCTTTCTCGAAAATTAGCATAATTGAGGATTACATATCATCTTCGTCTTCCGACAAATCACTATAGTCGCCGTCATCGGCAAAATCGCTGTCAAAGGAATAGTCATCATCCGAATCCTTGTCATCAGCATCTGAGATTTTGCCTTCCTCATCATCATGCATGGGGTCAACAGCATCAAATTTTACTTCTCCGATATCGCTTACTTCAATTGTCTTAATGGACTCTGTTTCCTCTTCGGAAACTTCTTTGAGTTGAATTTCATTGTCCTCTCCGTCAAGAACTCTTATATCAAGTCCGAGAGACTGGAGTTCTTTAATAAGAACCTTGAAAGATTCGGGAACTCCCGGAGTAGGAATATTCTGACCTTTGACAATTGCCTCATAAGTCTTTACACGGCCGATAACATCGTCCGACTTAACGGTGAGGATTTCCTGCAAAGTATATGCCGCACCGTATGCTTCAAGCGCCCAAACTTCCATTTCTCCGAATCTCTGTCCGCCGAACTGTGCCTTACCGCCCAGAGGCTGCTGAGTAACAAGTGAATAAGGACCTGTGGAACGGGCATGAATCTTATCATCTACAAGATGGTGGAGTTTAAGGAAGTACATAATACCGACAGTAACGCGGTTATCAAACGGCTGTCCGGTCCGTCCGTCATAGAGGACTGTCTTTCCGTCCGGGTCAAGACCTGCTTTTTCGAGATAATGCGCAATATCATCTTCGTTTGCACCGTCGAATACAGGTGTCATAATCTTCCAACCCAGTTTTTTAGCCGCCATACCTATATGAACTTCAAGAACCTGTCCGATGTTCATACGGGAAGGAACGCCCAGCGGGTTAAGAACTATATCAAGCGGTGTACCGTCAGGAAGGAACGGCATGTCTTCAGGGGGAAGTATTCTGGAAATAACACCCTTGTTACCGTGGCGTCCCGCCATTTTGTCACCTACAGAGATTTTTCTCTTTTGTGCAACATAAACGCGGACAACCTTATTTACACCGGGAAGCAGTTCGTCTTTATTCTCGCGGGAGAATACTTTGACATCAACAACTATACCGCTTTCACCGTGAGGCAGACGCAAGGAAGTATCACGGACTTCGCGTGCCTTTTCACCGAAAATTGCACGGAGCAGTCTTTCTTCGGCGGTAAGTTCGGTTTCTCCCTTGGGTGTAACCTTACCTACAAGTATATCACCTGCATGAACCTCTGCACCTATTCTTATTACGCCGTTTTCATCCAAATCTTTAAGCACATCGTCACCGACGCTTGGAATATCACGGGTGATTTCTTCAGGTCCGAGTTTTGTTTCTCTGGCTTCGTGAGAATATTCTTCTATATGAATTGATGTATATATATCTTCGCGTACAAGCCGTTCGTTTATGAGAACAGCGTCCTCGTAGTTATAACCTTCCCAGGTCATAAATCCGATGAGAGCATTTTTACCCAGAGCAATTTCACCCTGGCTGGTTGCCATACCGTCAGCAATTACACGGCCTTTTTCAACACGCTCGCCCCTGTTGACAATGGGTTTCTGATTAATACAGGTACCCTGGTTGGAACGCTTGAATTTGATAAGATTATAATGTTCGCTGGTTCCGTCATCAAGGCGTAATGTAACATGGTCGGATGCTACATCTTCAACCACACCTGCGTGTTTTGCGGTAACAACGACACCGGAATCCACTGCAGCCTTATATTCCATACCTGTACCGACAATAGGCGCTTCGTTTATCATAAGCGGTACTGCCTGTTTCTGCATGTTCGAGCCCATAAGAGCACGGGTGTTATCGTCGTTTTCAAGGAAGGGAATCATAGCGGTTGCTACGGATACAACCATTTTAGGCGATACATCCATGTAGTCAATACGCTTGGAATCGATTTCTATAATTTCCTCACGGAATCTTGCAGTAACTTTGGCGTTGACAAAACGGTTGTTTTCATCAAGAGGCTCGTTTGCCTGTGCAACAATGTACTCATCTTCCACATCGGCAGTCATGTAAACAACCTCATCGGTTACAACACCGGTTTCTTTATCAACGCGGCGGTAAGGTGCTTCAATGAATCCGTGTTCACTTATACGGGCATAGGTGGAAAGATATGAAATAAGACCGATGTTGGGTCCTTCAGGTGTTTCAATGGGACACATTCTTCCGTATTGTGTGTAGTGAACGTCACGAACTTCGAAAGATGCTCTGTCACGGGACAAACCGCCCGGACCCAGTGCGGACAAACGCCTCTTATGAGTAAGTTCGGAAAGCGGGTTTGTCTGGTCCATAAACTGAGAAAGAGGAGAAGAACCGAAGAACTCGTTTATTGCCGAGAGAATAGGTCTTGTGTTGATAAGAGACTGGGGAGTTACGGTATCCATATCCTGAACAGTCATACGCTCCTTGATAATCTTATCCATTCTCAAGAATCCTGTACGGAGTTGGTTCTGGAGAAGTTCTCCCACACTGCGTAAACGACGATTGCCCAGGTGGTCAATATCGTCTGCACTGCCTACACCGTGTGTAAGACAGAACAGATAGTTGATTGATGCAAAAATGTCGTCAACTGTAATATTTTTGGGAATAAGTTCCTCCTTACGGAGTTTCATCTGTTTCTTTATATCTTCTTCGGATGTAAACTCATCAGTTATCTCGGTGAGTACCGAAAGTCTTACCATTTCGGAAATACCGATGTCCGAGACATCAAATCCCAGTATTTTATCGGCATGTACCATTCCGTTGGAAATAACTTTGACTGTTTTTCCATCGGGAGCAACCACTTCAACACTGCCCACACCGGCATTTTCTATTTCCTGAGCCATGGCACGATTAAGTGCAGTACCTGCCTCATATATTACCTCGCCCAGAGGAGACACCGCATCTTTTGCAAGAGTGGTACCTTCTATACGGCGGGTAAGCGCCATTTTCTTGTTCATTTTGTAACGGCCTACATTTGCGACATCATAACGCTTAGGGTCAAAGAACAAGTTATTTATAAGTGTCACGGCACTGTCCACCATGGGAGGATCGCCGGGACGGAGTTTTTTGTAGATTTCTTTGAGTGCTTCTTCCCGTTCGGTTGTTTTGTTCTGTTCTGCAAGAAGTTTCATTTCATCCTTCTGCATTGAAGCCATAAGGAATTCTTCCTCACCGAAGAAATCAATAATCTCCTTATCGGTGGAAAGTCCCAATGCTCTTATCAGAACGGAAATATGCATTTTTCTGTTCTTGTCTATTCTGACATAGAAGATGTCGTTTGCGTCATTCTCATACTCCAGCCATGCGCCACGATACGGAATAACTGTGGTTGCGTATGTTTTCTTGTTGGATTTGTCAAGAGTGACCTCGTAATACATACCGGGAGAACGAACTATCTGTGAAACAACAACACGCTCAGCACCGTTCATGACGAATGTTCCGTTCTCTGTCATCATGGGTATAGTGCCTACATAAATATCCTGTTCCTTTACTTCACCAGTAACCTTGTTGCTCAGGCGTACTTTAAGGCGAAGGGGAACATCGTAGTTGACATCGCGCTCCTTACACTCCTCTATGGGATACTTGGGTTTGTTTTCAATGGTATAGTCAATAAACTCCACATTGATATTTCCCGAGTAATCTACTATCGGAGAAACATCTTTCAAGACGTCACGCAATCCTTCGTTTATGAACCATTCAAAAGATTTCTTCTGAACTTCGATAAGATTAGGCATTTCCAAAGTTTCATTAATTTTTGAAAAGCTCATTCGCGTAGTGGTACCGAGTTTCTGAGGCTTGACCATCAACGTATCACTCCTTTTATAATTTGCAGTTAACATTTCTTTAATTTTTACAAAACCTGATTTCCGGTATCTTTCACCTGACGACACCGTCAATCGCATATATAATAATATGGTTTAAATAAAGACAAATTAACCGATTGTAATGCAGTATATTATGATACCATCAATTCATCGATTTGTCAAGCATTTTTATCTAAATTTATAAAATTTTAACAAACAAAACTCCTTTTTAACCTTTTTTTGCTTTTATTATGTCTTTTTTCTCCTCAAACCGTAAACATACAAAACCGACAGGCATATTTCTGTACACCTGTCGGATAATTGTTTTATTTTGTTTTTTATTTATTGTATTCTGAGAATCTTCTCAAAATTGCTGCCGTTTCTGCCCGGGAGGCTTTTCCCTGCGGATCTATGGTATTATTCTCTCTTCCGCGGATTATGTTCATATCTGCACAGATTTGCAGTGCTTCAACAGCCCATTCACTCACGAACGAATAATCATCAAACTCACTTATGTCAGTTTTGGTCTGGGGAGTTTTCATTTTTTTGTAGGCAGCATAACCTGCTATGATTTTAGCCGCCTGCTCACGGGTGATATCAGCCATGGGTGCAAAGGCATCAGCACTTACACCGTTAACAATTTTATTTTCCGCCGCCCATGCAACCGCTTTTTCATAGTAAGAGCCTTTTTCGACATCTCTAAAAGCAGACTCTGTTGTCTCCGGCTCCCCCTCCATACGATAAAGAACTGTTACAAACATTGCACGGTTTGTATATTGTTCCGGGCTGAACAACAATTCCGGTTTTTCAGAGGTGCCTTTCATAAGTCCTTTTTCATAAACATAGGATACATCCGAAAAAAACCAGTCCTGTTCACCCACATCGGCAAAAATCTTTTTCGGGGTATAATTTTCTTCCGGTTTATTGTTGGTCGTTCCGCCTACAATTACACTGTCGCCTTCTGATGTTTCTCCCGTTGACAAATCCACATTTACGCCTTTAAATTCAAGTTCCAAAGGTTGCGGTTTATTATTAATAAACGCATCATCTCCGTTTCCCTCCAGGGTGAATTCAAGTTTCCCTTTCGAACCGTTCTTGATTTTAAATGTAACAGTAAACAGTTCTCCGTCTGCGTAAATGTTTGAGGTTCCCAGGCTCACTGCCGTCACCTTTTTTATATCTGCCGGGTCATCAGCCAATTGTATGTTTGAAACAATGCCCATACCGCCCGCAATCTCTCCGCCCTGAATATTTGCGGGAACAAGTTTTTCCCGGTCATAGTCTATTGCGATGCTGTATCCTGCAAATCCGGGATTATCTTTAATAAAAACCTTCGCAATAACGGCGTCTCCTGCTTTTTCCGCTTCCATATACACTGTTCCTGCAGCACCTGCCGATACAGTTAAAAAAAGTACCAGCAATATAAACACAATATGTATCTTTTTCATTTTATTTTCCTTTCGTCGGGATTTCGTACCATAACAGATTATACCTATGGATTTCCTTTATACAGTACGATATTATTATAGCAGAAAAATAAAACTATTTCAATATATATTTTTGCCATCTGTGCTAAAATTTATTTTTCTGCTATCCGGCAAATAAAAAGACGGGGATTTTTTAATCACCCGTCTGAAGATTTTATACGGCTCAAACAGAAAAGCAGCCGATAAAAATAAATTTAATTTTCTGCAATTGAAACTTTGGGCGGTTCATTCACCTTGCTCAATGTAAACACAAATTCACAATACTCTCCGTACTCAGAAAAAACCTTTATCTGTTCATTGTGCTGGTCAACAATTGTTTTAACAATGTAAAGCCCCAGTCCCACTCCGCTTTTATCAAGTCCTCTTGAACGGTCGCTTTTGTAAAAACGGTCAAACACAAACGGCAAATCCTCAGGCGGTATGCCTTTACCGCTGTTTTTCACAGACACATTTACCTTTTTGTCTTTTTCAGAAACCGAAATTTTCAGATATCCGCCCTCATCTGCAAACTTTATTGCGTTGTCGCAAAGATTGTAGATGACCTGGTGCATTGCATCAACATCTGCCATGGCATATATCTTATCCCTGGCACAGTCAAATTCAACCTCCAGTTTTTTTTCATCAATCCGCTTTTCCTGTGCAATAAGTATCTGTCTGCAGAGTTCGCAGATATCAAAAGATGTTTTATTAAACTTTCTGTCCCCTGCCTGCATACGGGAGATATCAAGCAATGATGCCACAAGTCTTGACAATCGGCGTACTTCTGACGATATTATGCCGAGATAATGCTGATGTTGTTCTTCGGGTATGGTTCCGTCGAGTATTCCGTCGACAAATCCCGAAATGGTTGTCATTGGAGTTCTCAAATCATGGGACACATTCGCAAGAAACGACTTACGCAAATCTTCGTTTTTTGACAGAGCAGTCGCCATATTGTTGAACGCTTCTGCAAGTTGTGCAACCTCGTCATGTCCCGTAACCCTGACTCTTACATCGAAATTCCCCTGTGCAAATGACTTTGCCGCCTTTGACATACTTTTCAGCGGTTCTGTAATTTTTTCACTTATGAGGTAAATTGCAATCAGTGCAACAAGAAATATCCAGAGTGCGAGTACAACGGTAGTTCGGGTTACATTGTCAACAAGCCCGGACACCTGCATTGAACTTGTGCAGATAAATATAACGCATTCAATATCATCATAAGATATAACGGCAGTTTTGTCTTCGACCGCACTTCTGTAATCATCATTTGCGGTAACAAAGGTTATATAGTTCATATGGCGATTTTCGAACACGCCGCCCAGGGTGCTGAAAGAATAGTCTTCTATTCCCGCAGCCACATCCCGTATAATGTCACTCGAAATTTCTTCTTTACCTGCCAGACCGTGTCCCATATCATTACCTTTTCCGCTTACAAACAGTATTTTTCCTGTTTTATCGGTCATGACAATGACGGAATTACTGTTTTTTGCCTGAATGTTAATGTCATGCAAAATACGGTCGGGATAATCATTAACCAGTGTATCAAAATCATCGGTAAACTGAAGCATATTATTAATGTTTATTATGATATTCCGTGCCGTTTGTTCCATAAGGTCACGCTTGGTATTAATGGAAAAATTGGTTACAATGGCACTCACAATAACTATTAATATTGAAAAACTGACCAGAATTATGGCAAGAAATGCAGTAATATATTTTGTGAATACACTTTTAAACAAAACTCATTCACCTCTGCTGTAAGGCGGATTAATTAAAGAAGTTCAAACTTATAGCCTACGCCCCAGACAGTCTTGAGAGTCCATTTGTCGCTAACATTTTCAAGTTTTTCTCTCAGGCGCTTAACATGGACATCAACAGTACGGCTGTCGCCAAGATAGTCAAATCCCCAAACCTTGTCAAGCAACTGGTCACGGGTAAATACGCGATTGTAATTTGAAGCAAGGAAATAAAGGAGTTCAAGTTCTTTGGGTGGAATATCAACAGCCTTTCCGTTAAGTTTCAATTCGTATTTCTGAAGACTTATTTCTATATTTTCAAACTTAATTACTTCGTCCTCGTCAGAATTGTCATGACCGCTGTAACGGCGGAGAACCGCTTTTGCACGCGCAGACACCTCTTTCATATCAAAAGGTTTAACTATAAAGTCATCTGCACCAAGTTCAAGTCCAAGAACTTTATCAAACACTTCGCCTTTTGCGGTAATCATGATTACAGGCTTGGATGACATTTCGCGGATTTCTCGGCAAACCTGCCAACCGTCTTTTTTGGGGAGCATGATGTCAAGCAGAACCAAATCAGGCTCATAAATCTTGAACGCACTGATGGCTTCAGCACCCTCGTTTGCTATTTTAACATCATAACCTTCTTTTTCAAAATAGATTTTGAGAAGTTCGCAGATATTAAGGTCATCATCAACTACGAGAATTTTTGTGGACATTTTGAGTACCTCCGTTTTTTAAAAATGTATAATTTTATTAACATTTATTTTGTGAACTAAATTTATTTTACGACAATATTATATCATACTTTTTCTCACCAATGATGAACTTATTGTTAATTGATAAAACTTTTTTAATGAAATATCGTTGAATTATTGTAATTTTTGTTTTTTTATGCTATAATTACACTGTTATCTGGTAAAAGAGGTGTTTTTATTGTCCAACAGTGCATCAAAGGTTGTCGAGCAGGTTATTATATTATTTTTTGTAATGATTTGCGGAATATTCGCAAGAAAGACAAATATTATTGACAGAAACTCTACCAAAAGTCTGACAAAACTTCTGGTTAGCATTACGCAGTGTTTTCTGATGATTTCATCTTTTCAGGTGGAATTTTCCGAGGAACTTCTCAACGAAGGTCTGTGGGTAATGCTGCTTTCATTTGTGATACATGTATTGCTTATAGTTCTGTGCCTTTTTGCATTCAATATGGTAAAAGACACTTCAAAAAGAAAAATTTACAGATTCGGAACCATATTCGGAAACTGCGGTTATCTGGGTTTCCCTGTTCTGAATGCCATTTTTGGTAATATCGGAGTATTTTACGGAGCATTTTTAACTTTTATTTTCAACATACTCGCCTGGACATACGGTGTAATAATAATACGCTCCGATTCTCAGACCAAAGGCTTTGACAAGTCACAACTTAAAAACATAGTCAATCCCGTCACCATTTCATCATTTATCGGAATTTTGCTGTTCATTTTCCAGATAAAAATCCCCTCTCCCCTTATAGACGGAATAGATATGGTGGGAGATATGACCTTTCCCCTCTCGATGATTGTGGTGGGCAGTCTTATCGCCGACACAAATTTAAGAAGAATTTTAAAAAATCCGTACATATACTACCTTTGCTTTGTAAAACTCATTGCATTTCCAATCATCGCAATTCTTCTCTGCAAAGCAGCGGGACTAAGCCGTACCCTTTCTTACATCGCAATAGTAATTGCCGCAGTTCCGCCCTCCACGGTTACTGCAGCCATTCCTGAACTTTACGGTCAGGATTCGGTACTGGGAGCAGAAATTGTGGGCATTTCCACAGTGATTTCGGTAGCAACCATACCTTTTATCATCTATCTGTCGGACATAATTATATAGGATGCAGGTAATACTATAACCGCATAAATACAATTTCCGCCGCAAAACTTTTGTCAAAAAATTCCCCTGCTTTATTTTTTCGTTCGGTTCTGCCATATACTCCCACTTATTGCGACAGCCGGCGAAACAACATACAAACATAATTTATACCACTGAAGGAGTCATACACAATGGAAAAAGAAAAATTTTATATAACCACTGCCATTGCTTACACATCAAGCAAACCCCACATAGGAAACACCTATGAGATAGTATTTACCGATGCTATAGCACGGTTTATGCGTCTTATCGGAAAAGATGTTTTCTTCCTTACGGGAACCGACGAGCATGGTATTAAAATTCAGGAATATGCAGAAAAAGCGGGAATCGCCCCCAAGGAATATGTTGACAAAATCTCTGCTCAGGTTAAGGGTATATGGGATTTGATGAATACATCTTATGACAAATTCATACGCACTACCGACCCTGAACACGAAAAAACCGTTTCGGAAATATTCACCCGCCTTTACGAGCAGGGCGATATTTACAAAAGCGAATATTCCGGCTGGTACTGTACTCCCTGCGAAACCTTTTACACCGAAACACAACTTAAAGACGGAAAGTGTCCCGATTGCGGTGCAGAAGTGAAAAAGACAAAAGAAGAAGCATACTTCTTCAAAATGTCAAAATATCAGAAACAACTTGAAGAATATATCGAAAACAATCCGGATTTCATAACCCCCGAAAGCCGCAAAAAAGAAATGGTTAACAACTTCCTGAAACCGGGTCTTCAGGACCTATGCGTTTCCAGAACAACATTCACATGGGGAATACCGGTAAAATTCGACTCCAAACATGTTATATATGTATGGATTGACGCACTTTCTAACTACATTACCGCTTTAGGTTACAATCCCAATGGTCAAAGCGGGGATTTATACAACAAATACTGGCCCTGTGATGTGCATATAATCGGAAAAGATATTCTTCGTTTCCACACGATTTACTGGCCCATAATGCTTATGGCTCTCGGTCAGCCTCTTCCCAAACAGGTGTTCGGCCATCCCTGGTTTTTGGCAGGAGAAGATAAGATGTCAAAGTCCAAAGGAAACACAATTTACGCAGATGACCTTGTAAACTATTTCGGCGTTGATGCGGTAAGATTTTATCTTCTCAGCGAAATGCCTTATGCGCAGGACGGCGTCATCACTTATTCCAATGTAATGGCACGATACAACAGTGAACTTGCAAACACCCTCGGAAATCTTGTTTCCAGAACAATCGCAATGTGCAAGAAATATTTTGACGGTGTTATTCCTCATCCGGGCGATGAAAATGAACTGGACAAGGAATTTAAAGCTTGTGCCAAAGAGGCAGTAAACGGTGTTCTGTCAAAAATGAACGAGTACCGTGTAAGTGAAGCAATTGGCGAATTATTTGAATTCTTACGCAGAAGCAACAAATACATTGACGAAACAATGCCCTGGTCACTCGCAAAAACAGACGACGGCAAAGAACGGCTTAAAACCGTTATTTACAATCTGCTTGAGGCTATACGCATTTCTGCAGTTCTTTTGCAGCCGTTTATGACAATCACATCCGATAAAATACTGGAATTCCTCAATACATCCGAAAAAGACTGGGAAAGTGTTCAAACCTTCGGCAAACTTCAGGCGGGAATCCAAATAAAAGACGGAGAAATACTCTTTGCCCGTATTGACGAAGAAAAAATGTCACTCCGGATAAGTGCCGACCTTGAGGCAAAATCCCCCGCTAAACCCCAGCCGCCAAAAGATATTAAAGAACAGATAACTATTGATGACTTTGCGAAAGTGGAATTAAGAGTTGCACAAATTTTAGAGTGCGAACCCGTTCCGAAATCCGACAAACTTCTGAAACTCAAGGTAGATTTGGGTTACGAAACCCGCCAGGTTGTTTCGGGAATTGCAAAATTCTACAAACCCCAGGACCTTATAGGCAAAAAAGTTGTTCTGTGTGCAAATCTTGCACCTGTAAAACTGCGCGGTGTAGAAAGTTGCGGAATGATACTCGCCTCGGGTGAAGAGGATGTTAAAGTCTTATTTATAGACGATGCTGTTCCCAACGGAAGCGGCATAAGATAATTTCACAAGAGATTGATGTCTGACTGTGTACCATGCCGAAAAAATCTGTTTTTCGGTAAGGTACACAGTTATTTTCTGTATAGTCATAATTTTAATTACTCCCGGTCTGCATAAAGCAGCAAAAACTTTTCATTTTAGGTCGTTTTGGCACTTGTTTACTTATTTTTGACTGAAAGTTTATAAATAATTAATCATTTTTGTGATTTAACCTTAACAATATTTGTTATATAATTATCATATATGATGTTTAACACTTAATCGTTTCAAGGAGTCTTGTTTTTTATGTTCAAAATTTCTTCATCAAAAAAAGTAAAGTTTTGTATGAAAGTTGCTCTTATTTCTGTTTTGGTTTTATTGCCGCTGTCAACCTTTGCGGGCGTCATTATGAACACAGAATACATTGACGGCACAACGGGATACACAAACTCGGTTTTTCCCATAGTTTATATTTCTGTGTTGGCAGTTATGGCACTTTTTGCCTTTATATTCCACCGCTTTTTTGAGATACACTATCTCTCAAAGGAATTTGATGCTTCAAAAGGCGACTATACCCCTACCAATATAAGTCCATATTCCCAGCTCATTTACAGCAAGAACTCATCTATTGTTGTGTTTATGTCCTCTTTTCTGGGATTTGCAATGCTTACATCCTTCTTTTTGCTTCTTTTCAATCTGTTCACTCCCGACGGACAAGGCATACACCGCATAGTTATGGTGTTGTTGGTTGCTTTTATGGCTATGTCAGGAATATTTTTCATAATGTCCGCAGCAAAAGATACTTCCCCCTATCGCAGATATTTTTCAATCCTTTCCTTTGCACCGGTTATCTGTTACTCACTTCGCATAATATCTGTCTTTATGGATACCACACGATATATAAACACTGTCCCCTATTATCTTGAACTTTTCACATCTATTTTAATAACCCTGTTCTTTATGTTCCAATCAAGATTTACACTTCCCGATTACAAATATCACAAACTCGGAACATATTTCTCATGCGCAATTGCAACCGTAGTTCTCATTTTTGCTTTTTCTGTACCATCTATTATCTCTGTTGCATTTTTCCCTTATACAGTTCAGTATTTTGCGGGAAATGATATATTTTTCCGACTTATAGATATCATCGTGGCATTTTATATTATGGCGCGTCTTTTTGAAATAACAACGGACATTGACCAAATAACAGAAGAAGACCTGAAAGACTACGCCCGCGGATATACAGGCAGCATAAGTTCAAGGATGTAAAAAACAGTACAAAAATATAAAAATGGATTTTTCAAAAACTATTGACAAATCCAAATTTGTATGATATAATATGAAGGTAGCCGAAAATGCGAACTATGCCGGAGTGGCGGAACTGGCAGACGCCCGGGACTTAAAATCCCGTGGGACTCAAATCCCGTACCGGTTCGAGCCCGGTTTCCGGCATTTATATCGCGGAGTGGAGCAGCTCGGTAGCTCGTCGGGCTCATAACCCGAAGGTCGTAGGTTCAAATCCTGCCTCCGCAATACAAAGCAGTCATCAATTGATGGCTGCTTTTTTCGTTTCGGGTTATGAGGTCGACGAGCGGCTCGTTGGGGGAACGAGGCGAGCGCGTCCTGCGGACGATAAAGCAAGCCGAGTGAGTGGCTGCGGTCGAAATTTTAAAGCGGGAGCGAATAAAATTTCGGGCACCGCAACAGGCGCATAGCGATAACCCGAAGGTCGTAGGTTCAAATCCTGCCTCCGCAATTCAAGTAAAGCCTTGACAAATCAATGTCAAGGCTTTATTTTTGTATCGCGAAACAGCCGCCTTTTGGCGGCTGTTGTTGTATTCGCTTATGTTTGACGGCATAATGTTAAACCAAATTTTTATACGACATTTTTAATGTGAACTCCACCATTTCTTTTGGCATAAGGTAGGAGCAAACATTCTCTCTCTCGGCGTTTATCGGGCTGTCGTATGGAGCAGAGCACGGCTCGATTGCGATATTATACATCTTGTTAAGGTCGCCAGGGTTTACCCAAACGCCAAAATATTTAATAACATCGTTGTCAAACTCTACATCTACCTCGATTTTGCTTTTTGGGTAAACCACACCGCATTTTAACGGCGACATCGTATCGGTGTAATAAAACTTATAATTCTTGTTTCCAACATCCGGAAGGAAATGAACATCACCTGTGGGGTTACCATTTACAACCTTGATTTCACTGTCCTTGGGAAAATTACTTACCGCATAAGCGCCCGTCTCTCCCCTCAGCATGATATGCGCTGCCCAAATATAAGGAAAGCGAATATCGTTATGATTTTCTATGATATATTTGATAAGGAGTGCATCGTTTTCTATGTAAGCAATTTTTCTGTAGGTTATGTTAAGAGAGGGCAAAAAACAAGTGAAATAAACCTTGTCATCTTTTACTTCGATGTTATGCTCGCGACGGCAGGCTTCTCCATGGTCAAGATATTCAAATCCGTTTATTGTACACGGATCAATGGTGGGGAACATATCGTCAAAGGCACTACACTCGCTTTGCACATAGTCGGAGTCAAGAAAAAGCCGTTTGTATTTTTGTCCCGGTGCCTGCGCAAAAATCTCTGTGCCGTTTTCAGTTTTAAACGAAGCCATTTTTGCACCGTCAAGGGGCAAAAAGATTGCGGAAAAGTGCTTACATTCAATAGATATCGCATCTCTGTCTTTATATGTTGTTCTTTTAATCACAATTTTCACCTAACCTTTCCTGCTCATTATCGAGCTTATCTTTTCTTACGGCGGTAACCGTTTTGTCAAAATTTTCTTCCGCTTTGCTTTTGCTTTTTAAGAAAATGTATTTGTGTAAAATATCAATTATCACAATTTGCGACTGAATCAATGGAAAATCCGAATCAAGATACTTGTTTATGTCGCGGATCGTGGTACAGATGTTAATGTGTGAGACATTATGAAGCGGTGAGTTGCCAAAGTCGCTTATGGTAATTATTTTTGCTCCCTGCTCCTTAGCGAGCTTTGCCGCTTCGATTATAGGTTTTGTTCTTCCGGATGAAGAAAAAAGAAAAAGTATATCATTTTTCCTCAGGAGAGAAGCCGTCATTTTTGAAACCACAATATCGCTGCTGAAAGAACATCCACTCTTGAGACGGAAAAATTTTATATACGCATACTGCGCCGAAACAGATGAAGTTCCAAGTCCGAAAAAGTGAATATGCTCCGCTTTGTTAAAACATTCATGGATATGTTTAATCTTATCCTTGCTTATGGATTTATATCCGTTGTCAATAACATCGATGGTAAAATCGCGTATTCTCTTGCCTATCGTTTCCACCGAGTCAAATTCCGAGAAAGACAAAAAATCCTCAGAAAAAATATTATTTTCCGAAGCGGCCTTATCAAGCTCGCTTAAAACGGTTTTCTTAAACTCCTTAAAGCCCGAGAATCCTATTCCCTTAAAAAATCTGCAAACTGTGGAATAGCTTGTATTGGTGTTCTCCGCAATCGTATCAATTGTCATTGAGTTAACAAGTGACAGATTGTTTATAAAATATCTGGCTAATGTGCTTTGCGCTGTATTGCTTGAATCCTTTAGCTTGTTTAGCTTTAAAAAATAGATATTTTTCATAAAACCCCCTCCACTTTAATTATAGCGCATCATGATATAAATGTCAATAATATTTCATAAAATTGATTGTATTTTTGAAATGTTGATATAGAATTATATCACATGTGTACACTATAATTTAAATGTAAATATCTATTTTAAGGGGTGATATATTATGTTAAAATATTCAGTTTTTTTGGGAAATGTGGGCAGCTGCTTTGACCGATACTGCCCGGAATATGCTAAACCATTCAACTTAGGAGAACTTTTCCAGCGTGTAGCTTCTATTGAAAAGTTAGACGCCGTTGACCTTGTAATGACATGGGACATGATGAACCAAAGACAGGAAATCAAGGAACAACTTAAGAAAACAGGACTTGAGGTCGGCTCACTTGCAGTTGACACCTTTACAAATCCAATTTATCAAAAAGGGAGTCTTTCCTCAACCGACACAGCGGTGCGTAATAGAGCACTTGAGGATGCAAAGCGAGTTATTGATTTTGCCGAGGAGATTGGCTGTCCTATCGTAACTCTTTGGCCCGGACAGGACGGTTACGACTATATTTTTGCGGCTGACTATATAAAAGAGCGCCAGCTTTTTGCTGATGGACTTGAAGAGCTTTGTCGTTACAACGAGAACATTACAATTACCGTAGAATATAAACTCAAGGAACCCCGCACTCACTCTTATCTCAGCACTGTCGGTTCCACACTTCTGATGATGGAGAAAATTGGGCTTCCCAATCTTGGCGTTGCTCTTGACTATGGTCATGCAGCCCTTGGCTACGAAACTGCGGCAGAGGCGGTTGCAATGTGCAAGATGTATGGAAACAGATTGAAGCATATCCACATCAACGACAACTATCGCCTATGGGATGACGATATGATTGTTGGTACGGTTCATACGCTTGAATATTTGGAATTCTTCTATTGGCTAAAGAGAACGGGCTATAACGGATATCTGGTAATTGACCAATTCCCGTACAGAGAAGACGGCAGAGATGCAGTTAGTGAAAGTGCGGAATGGTTAGAAGTTTTGCAGAAAACCGCAGAAAAAATCGACGAAAATGAAATAAGCGAGGTTCTTGCAAAACGTGACGGCGTTGCTGCCAGCCGTTATATGCGAAAGTTGCTATTCGGAAACAATGCATAATGCAGAATATTTAAACTACATTTAATAGAGAAAAAAGCCATGCTAAATTAAAGTTTTATGTAGGAAGGAAATTAGATACCATGTACACTCAACAAAGTTTTTGGAAGGAAAAAACCGAGCTTGCAGAGGCATGTCAGCGCTGTGCGGAGCTTGGATATGTAACTTCTTCCGGCGGAAATCTTTCCATAAGGGTTTCCGAGAATGAAATACTTATTACCCCCACAAAAACGCCCAAACGCTGTATAAGTGCGGAGCATATCTGTGTTATTGACCTTAACGGTAAAACACTTTACGCTCCAGAGGGCTTGGCTCCCACCGGTGAAACTCCGTTCCATGTAAGAATGTACCAAAAGCGCGCCGATATCAATGGTGTCGTTCACGCACATCCATCCGTTCTGACCGGATTTGCTATAACCAACAACGATATGCTCACAAAGCCGTTCCTTCCCGAGCCAATCATAGAAATCGGTCCTATCATCACCGTCCCCTATGAAACACCGCTGACGGATGAATTGTCGGATAATATTGAAAAATTCCTACCACTCTCCAACGGTTTTCTTCTTGAAAATCACGGTGCGGTATTTTGCAGTGGAAAGGGCGTTATGGATGCACTTGATATGCTCCAAATGGCTGAAGAGATGGCAAAATCCGTGTTTGTCGCCAATGTTCTTGGAAACGCCAAAACCATCACGCCATATTATGTAAAGAAGCTTGATGATGTTTTGCATGTACGCTCCTTGAAGATGCCGGGAGACCCAAATAGAGTTACATCACTTGTTGAACTATACAATATAGGAGAAAACTAATTACAATAGAAATAATTATGAAATATCCAAAAATATATTTAGCCATTGACAATTGCTTTGCTACAAAACGGTGGACAAAACCGGAAGCCTGGTCGAAAATCATTAGCGAGTGTGGTCTTTCGTATGTAGAAAGCAGTGCTGACACCGAATGTGATATGCTTTATCACAATAAGGATTATCTCGCAGATTGGCAGAAAATCACTCAAAAGTGCACAAGCGAACACGGTCTGAGTATTTCGAGCGTTTATACCGGACACGGAACATATTCCACTCTCGGGCTCACTCATACGGATGAGCGCTGTCGCAAGCGTTTTCTTGAGGAGTGGATTTATCCGCACATAAAAAATGCCGCCAATTTCGGTGCAATAGTTGGCTTTTTCTGTCATGCGTTTGACACATCTGTGCTTCAAAGTGCAGATAAGTATCAGGAATATGTGGAAATTCTGGTTTCCCAGCTTCAGAAAACAGCAACCCACTGTAAGAATAACGGCGTTATCCCCTCTCTTGAACAGATGTACACCCCAAACCAATATCCTTGGCGCATAACCGACGCAGAGTACCTAATCAAATCGGTCAGTACGAAGGCCCCGCTGTATTTAACAATCGATACAGGACATCAGTGCGGTCAGAAAAAGTTCCCAATGCCGACAGAGGAAACTATCCGCACCGCCATCGAGAATAAGACAAGCGTATATGTTGGATGCGACGAGGCTTACCGTGTTCTTTACGCGGCAATAAACGGTAATATCTCAAAGGAAAAGGCTGTGGCCGATATCCTTGATATAGTGAGTACCACACCGCATCTTTTCTCTAGCGAGGAGGACTCGAATACATGGGAATGGATCCGCCGCATCGGAAGATATTCACCGATAATCCATCTTCAGCAAACGGATAACAATTCATCTTCGCACAAGGACTTTTCCGACAAAAACAATGCAACAGGTATTATTACGGGTGAAAAGCTTATTACGGCTCTTTATGAAAGTTACAGCAAAGCACCCGAGGCAGATATGCCACCTGCAGTTGACAAGATTTATCTGACGCTCGAAATGTTCTATCCGACGGCGGAGAAAAACTTCAATATAGTGGACAGTATCAAGACATCTGTTAATTATTGGCGCACCTTTATCCCATCCGACGGAATGAGTCTTGACGAGATTTACCGTAATTTAAAGTAACCATACACTTCTTGAAATACGCAAAAGTGCCATGCGCCCCAAAAGTGTCTAACCTTTGGGGTGCATGGCACTTTTGATTGCGATTTTTAATTTATTTTTAACTTCTGTATGATTCTCTTGACAAAAAATAATGATTTATGTATAATATAATTAACAATTAGGTTAATTGTTAAGGGAGGTTATATCATGGGACTGCAACAGACCTTTAAAGCACTCAGTGACCCTATTCGCAGGGAAATTCTTAACATGCTGAAAAAGGGTCCGTTATCGGCAGGTGAAATCACCGAACATTTTCCGGTAACAGCACCATCCATTTCAAGACATCTGTCTGTTTTGAAGCAAGCCGACTTGATAAGAGATACACGAAACGGAAAATTTATTATTTACGAAATAAATACATCTGTTTTGGAGGAAACTATACTCTGGGTTGTAGATTTGAAGGGAGTTGATGAGAATGTTGAAAAAAAACAAATTTAAAATTATAATTTCGTCTGCAATTATTTTACTTCCTGCTCTTTTTGGGGTTATTATGTGGAACGAACTTCCTCATATGATGGCAACACATTGGGGGGCCGACGGAGTGGCAGATAGAGCAAGCGGAAAAATTTTTACCATTTTCGGAATTCCGCTGATTTTTCTTCTTATTCACTTTATTTGTTTATTTTTCACTTTAAATGACCAAAAACAGAGAGAACAGAATTCCAAGGCACTGAATGTCATTTTCTGGATAATTCCGTTTTTATCCCTTTTTACAAACGGATTGACATATAGTGTTGCTCTCGGAAAAGAACTTGATTTCAATTTATTATTACCGGTACTTCTTGGAATTTTCCTGATTTTTACAGGGAACTATCTGCCAAAGACAAAACAAAACAAGACTTTTGGTATCAAGGTTTTCTGGACTCTTTGCAACCAGGAAAACTGGAACAAAACCCATCGGTTCGGCGGTAAAATATGGGTTATTGGCGGACTTCTTATGATGTTATGTGCATTTCTGCCATTTTCTCTTATGTTCGGAGTTACCATGTGTATACTCATGGCTGCAATAATTGCCCCTGTATTTTATTCATTTCTTATTTACCGCAAACACAGGAAAGAAGGAATTGAGTATAAATCTGTACCTTGCGGCAAAAAAGAAAAAACTGCCATAAAAATTTCCGCTTTTTTGGGAATTATTATCCTGTGCTTTGCAACTGTATTAATGTTTACCGGGAAAATACAGGTATACTGCGAGGACACCTTTTTCAAAATAAATGCTACCTATTGGTTTGATGTCAAAACAGATTATTCCGAAATTGACACAATTGAATACCGGGATTATTTTGATACAGGGTTCAGAAAAAACGGTTTTGGTTCGGCAAAACTGTCCATGGGCATTTTTCAAAACGACGAGTTCGGCTCATACACCTTATATGCTTATACAGATGCAAAGGAGTTTATAGTCCTGAAATCAGATGAAAATATTTTAGTTATAGGAATGAAGAATGCACAGGAAACACGAAAGATTTATGACACACTGACAAAAAGAACATACAACAAACAATAAAAATCAGAAAAGTAAAGTCACCGCCTGATATTTGAGTCAGGCGGTGATTTTATAATTCTGCTTAAATATTCGTATAAACATTGTAAAGAATAATTTTTCGGAATAAAAACTATTTTATTCGGACTTTTTCTGAATTTGCAGTGTGGTTCGCGTTGCATAAAGTGAATCTGTAACGGGCAAAACGACATTTTTCCTGCCGAGATACAGATTATAAAAATCCGTAAGGTAGTCTGTCTCACACTCCTGTTCATCCAGAACAAAATGCTGTTTCTCACCTGAAATATAATAATACGATTCATTTTCATTGAGAGAAAATCTGACTGTTCCCTTTGTTCCCCACACATAAAACTGCCAGTAATACGGCAAATTAAACTCCACACCATCGGGTATAGCATAAGAAACATCGGCTACAATTCCTGCACCATTGTCTGCAGTAAGCATAAACTGTGCACTGTCTTTAAAGTCCGGTTGTTCCTCGGCATATTTATTCCAGCACCTTGCTGCCAATATATCCTTTATTTTCATTCCGAAAGCATAATAAAGAACATCTATACCATGAATTGCAATATCATTTATAACACCGCCGTGTTCTCCCTCTTCAAAATACCACATTGGTCTTCTGCCATACTGCAACGGATGCTGACCGCCGAAAGTTACATTGTTGATTTCGCCGAGTTTTCCGCTTTCGTAAAGTTTTTTTACGGCGTTTATTTTCTTTTCAAAACGCATTGTAAACATACAACTCACCAAAAGATTTTTTTCTTTTGAGAGTTTCTCAATCAGGTCAAGTTCTGACATTTCCGTACACAAAGGCTTATCGGCAATTACATGTTTACCTGCCTTTAAAGCATCTATGGCCATCTGCCCTCTCTGACCGTAACATCCGCCCAGAGCAACAACATCAACTCTTGTATCGTCAAGAAGTTCTTCATAACTGTTGTAATTAATGATTACTCCCATTTCCCGTGATGTCTTTTTGGAATTTTCATCCGACTCAAAAGCCCCGGTTATATTATAAAACTTGTTTTCTTTTGCCATGTTATAAAGCACGAAAATATGTCCGTGTCTTAAACCTGCAAATGCAATATTAATAATTTTATCATTCATAAAATTCTCCCGGTAAAAAACATTTTATTAATAATATCCCGAAGACAATATATTGAATTAAATTTTAATTTCACTGCCGTTTACCATAACTTTTTTTACATTTATGTTCTCATCAAAGATAACTAAATCTGCATCAAAACCTGTTTTGATTCTTCCTTTGTTTTTAAGACACATTACCTCGGCAGGATTTGCGGTTATCATTTTGATTGCACTGCATAAGTCTATCCCCGCCTGCTTAACGCAAAAACGAACAAGCCTGTCGGTTGTGGCAATGCTGCCTGCAAAGGCACTTTCGTCCATAAGATAAGCAACTCCGTTTTTAATTTTGCACGGAACACCGCCTATTTCGGAAATTTCATCATCAACACCGCTGCAACGCATGGCATCGGTTACTAAACAAATTTTGTCTCTGCCTTTGATTTTATACAGAAGTTTAAACAAATCCACAGGTATATGACAACCGTCTGCTATTGCCTCAACAAAAACATCGTCATGCAAATAACCGAATTCGGTCATGCCAAGTATTCTCACACCTTTTTTTCGTGTAATGGTTGATATACAGGAATAAAAATGTGTAATTAACCTGACGCCTTTTTTATATAATTCAATAATCTCGTCATATGTCGCATCACTATGGGCAAATGAGCCGATAACACCGCTTTTGAAAAGTTCCTGAACAAATTCCATTGAACCTTCAAGTTCCGGTGCAAAACTCCAGCGTCTGATAACATCTCCGTAATCTTCAAGAATTCTTTTGTAATCCTTTTTCACGGGGGCGGTTATAAAACAGGGGTTTTGCGCACCGGATTGTTTTTTTGAAAAATACGGTCCCTCAAGATGTACCCCGCTGATATTGGAAACAATATTCCCCGAATTAATCGCATATTTTATGGCAGATAATGATTTTACGATATTTTCATAAGAGGCAGAAAGTGTTGTCGGAAAAATTGTAGTACTCCCATGCTTACAGTGGTAACAGGCTATTTCTGATACAGCATCTGGATTTCCGTCGGCAAAATCATGCCCCGCACCTCCATGAAGATGCATATCAATAAAACCCGGCGATATATACATCCCCTCAGCATCAATTACATTATCACAGGAAATATCCCGTGATGTGATTTCCTTTATTATCCCGTCCTGTATATACAGGTTTTTATCTTTCAGAATTTCGTTTTCGGTTATTATTTTTCCGTTTGAAATTTTTGTAATCATAACAAGTCTTTTCCGCTGTCATTGTCACAATACATAATGGCATTATTGTGTTTTCTCATAATTGTTGCAGGGCATTCTTCGGTTATTTCACCGTTGACGGTTTTTTCAACTGCCCATGCCTTTGTCGCCGCAGGAACTGTGCAAACCATATATTTTGCAGAAGTCAAAGCAGGAATGGTAAGTGTAATTGCATATTTGGGTACCTGCTCCAGTGTTTCAAAGCAACCGTCGTTGACCTGCTGCATACGGCAAACATTGTCAAGTTCCACTGATTTTACTGTTTTCTCATCATTAAAGTCGGCAACATGTGGGTCATTAAAAGCAATATGGCCATTTTCTCCGATTCCAAGAAGAACTATGTCAACAGGGTTATTCTTTAATAAACCGGTATATCTACGGCACTCGTCATCAATGTCTGTTGCAGTACAATCAATATAATTTACCGATTTAAAGGGAAGATGGGCAAAAATATGCTCCTTTAAAAAGTTACCAAACCCTTGCGGTGCATCAGCAGAAAGACCGATATATTCATCCATATGGAATGCATTTATTCGTGTCCAGTCAATATTTTCCTCTTTTATAAGAGTTGCAAGCATCTCGTTCTGAGAAGGAGCAGCCGCAAAGATTATATTAACCGTATCTTTCTCGGAAAGACATTTTCTTATTGTTTCTGCCGCTTTTTTTCCTGCAGCCTCCCCCATTTGTGCACGGGTATCGTAAATTTCTACAGTCAACTTATCTTTTAAGATTGTTTTCATTTTTTTCTCCTCATTAATTATTTCAAATATTCTATTTCCACTTTTTCGCCTGTTTCATAGGCTTTTTTTACTGCATTCATATAATAAACAGGTATTGCATATTCCTCTATTTCACTGGGAATAAATTTCTTAAGCCACGGAATCCAGTATATCATTGCACCGATTTCCTCAGCAGACGCCAGGTTATCGTCATATTTTCTGATGTCCTCATCCGAGTTTGCTATTCTTATGGGTTTTCCGTCACCGTATACATCGGCTATCTGGAACAATGCGTGTGTATGAAGTGCCGCATTACAACCGGGGTAACAACAATCAACACCCTCTGCACGAACAGCCTCGCAAAATCTTGTTATGGAAAGTCCGCCCAATTCCTCGGCAACATAAATTCCGTGTGCCGCATAAAATCCTGCCATGGTAGAACCGGTAGTTTCATCAACTCTGTGTGCTCTCAGTCCGGGGACTCCATCAAGCAAATCCCAGAAATAGTTCATTGCTTTCCGGATTTCTGCACATCTTTCATCATAATATTTAAGTTGTACTCTGCCAACTGCCGAACTCATCTGATGCATTCTGTGTTTATTGCCGATAAGCGGAAGACCTGTAAAAGGTCTTAAGTCTTCGCAAGTGATTTCGCTGTCATTAAATCTTTCATAAGTTCCGGTGGCAATTGCATGTTCGTATATCTCTCTGTTATTGGTCACAAGCATACCGCCTTCGCCTATGGCGAATGATTTTCCCGTCATCAGCGACATAGCCGCAACATCACCAAATGTACCTAGTTTTTTACCTTTATACATACCGCCCTGTGCATGAGATACATCCTCGATAACTTTAACATTGTATTTAGCCGCAATTTCCATTATTCTGTCCATATCCGCAGGATGAGACAAATAATGCACAACCATAATTGCTTTTGTCTTTTTTGTAATTTTTCTTTCAATATCATCGGGGTCAATACACAATGTTTTCTTATCAATATTTGCAAAGACTACTGTAGCACCAAGTGACATTGCCTGAGTGCAGGATGCCCAGTAAGTGATGGAAGGGCAAATTATCTCATCTCCCTTTCTGACACCTACACCATACATAGCACCCAACAATGAGGCTGTGCCGTTGTTAAATGCCAATGCATATTCCATCCCCATCCACTCTGCAAATTCTCTTTCAAACTGTCTTGTTACATCAAGACCGCTCATAGACGCCTTTCTTAAAACATCTAAAACCGCTTCTTCTTCCTCTGAAGTATAAATGGGCCATTTAATCATATCGGGGTTTTGAGTTTTTACCGCCTTTTCTCCGCCGAACAATGCTAATTCTGACATAATATTATTCCTCCTGATTATGCTTAGTATAGCCGGGATTTATCGTGAAAAAATGAGTTAAACCATCTACAGTATAATTTTATTACAATTCCTGTAATTAAACAAGTCACTATATTATCTGGTTTTTTAACTGTGTTGACCTTTTTTTGATTTTAAACAGTTTTTTTAATCAATACAATATATTTTAAAACAAAAAGCATTGATATTTCAACCCGCAAAACAGAGATTGAAACACCAATGCTTGTATTGTATGTAAGATATTCAGATTCAGAAATGCGCGTCACATAAAAAACATCTTTACTCCCGGTCTATCTTAAGTAAACGATACGCATTTTTACGGGCAATTTTTTCAAACATTTCTACGGTCAAACTGCCGTTACCAAGCAAATCCCTGAGAATCTGAGGTTGAAGAATACTCTGGTCATGGAAACATATATCTGTACCAAAGAGAATTCTGTCGTGGAATTCACGCATAAACAAACCTGCATACTCCATATCTCTCAGCATTGCATTTGCACCGCTTCCTGCAGATAAATCCACCCACAAATTTGGATATTTACGCATTAATTCCGCCACTCTGCCCTCTTTTGTAATTTTATACCTGGGATATCCGAGACGGTCGGCAGGGTCATTTAGGGCGGAAATTTCTGCCCAGAACGCAGGACCGTGGCCGATGAATACCAAATCGGGATATTTGTCCAGACACCGTTCCAACTGGGGCAAACCGGCATCATCATATATTCCGTATTCATATCCGAGTTTAGCCGTTATATCAAAAATAAGCGGCAACCCCGATTTTTCAACACATTTCAAAAGATTTTGCATCATCGAATCTTCCCAGGGAAGATTCGGCATAACCTCGCCGATACCACGGCAACCAAGTTTTTTATAATGCTCCAGCAAAATTCCCAAAGGGGCATCAGAGGAATTAGTCAGTGCACGGGGGTCAACATTACAGAAAGCAACATATTTGCCGTCTGATTCATTAGCAATATCAATAACCTCCCCAACCGACTGAGGAACATAAAGTTCGGGACCTAAAATGGGCAAAATCGCCGCTCCCGTAATATCGAGTTCCTGATACCTTTTCGACACCTGTGCCGGTGTGGACATGAGAAATCTGCCGTCTTCTGTAGGGTAGGGGTATTTATACATATGTGCATGTATATCAAAAAACATAATTTAGACCTTTCTGTAAATAAATATTTATATGTACCGTTAAAAACAGAATACATACGAAAACTGTTATGTTATTCCTCAAAGCAATTACAGGATTTAAGAGCATACACTCCGATTTTTGTTTGCTAAGTATAATGAACCATCACAGTATAATTATATAGAATAAATCTGTGTTCAGCAATATCTGATATTAGCCACTTTTTTAACTGTATTGACTTTTTACGGAAAAAATCGCAATTTGATATACAATTACATTCAATTTATAATGGTGTATGTTTTATTAAATTTTACAGCGGACAATTAATTTACAGGTATATTCTCCGTACTAATCTGAATACGCCGCCGTTCACCCGGCGTAAAACCAAAATGGCTTTTGTAGCATCTGCAAAAATAACTCAACGACTCAAATCCGCACTCCTCGGCAATACAGGCAATGCTTTTATCACTGTTCATCAATTTGACATCCGAAATCTGAAGTCTGTATTCCCGCAGATATTCCATAACCGTTTTACCTGTCAGCCTTTTGAACGCACGGCAAAAATACGGCTTACTAACATGGCATAGTTCAGACAATTCATCTACAGTTATCTCCTGTTTAAAATTATCTCTTATACGGCGGATGGCAGGTTCAATGAGTCTGTAGGAGCGAAGATTATTATTTTTCGTTGTACCTGCATAAGTGTCTGCAATGCCTTTTCGCATCAATATCGCAAAAAATTCCATCATCAGTCCGATTATCGCGGTATTATATGCAGTTTTGCGTTCCTGGTATTCGGTAACTGTACGAGAGAGTATTTTGAACATTCTTTTATCATTCTGAAACAGTGTCTTAAATGTGATACCGTCCTCCAGAAGCAGCGACCTCAGGTTAAGTCCGTCAACTCCGTTGTTTGAAAAAATATCCGGACTAATCATAAACAAATGGTATTTGCCTCTGTTTTGTTCTGTGCCTTTATCGATTGTCGCGTGAAACTCATAAGGATTCATAACTACAATGTCGCCGGCACCAACTTCAACTTTGTTTTCTCCCACAATTAAAACAGATGTTCCCTCATAGAAACACTTGATTTCTATTTCCTCATGCAGGGCGCTTCGTCCTGAATCAACATTTATTGTTTCAGACTCACGATAAGGAATAATGTTCATATATAAATCTATATTTTTGTTTTCGGTCATAATACTTCCCCGTATTTTTTACACTGCGTTCTCTGAAATCTGATATTTTATAAATTATGCACTCGTGCAAATAATTTCATTTACTTTGTCTGCAAGACATTATGTATGAATTTCAAAATATACTTTATTCAACAATTGACTTTGATATTTCAAACAATTTTATACACTCGTTTTCAAATTCATCATCACTCAGGTTTTGGGATGGTAATGTTTCCAGTGAAAAAACGCCGTCGAATTTAATATCTTTCAATCCTTTTGCAAAACCCTGCCAATCACTTTTTCCTTTTGTAGGGAACAAATGATAGTCTCCGTCTCCCATATTATCGTGAACATGCACGACTTTAATATTGTCGCCCAGTTCACCAACAACATCACCAAGCAACAAATCATTAAATATTGCAACATGTCCGGTGTCCAGGCATATTTTAAAGTTCGGGTCATTCATTTCCTGAACAAACTTCAAAATTTTCTCCGGGGTAGCAAGAGAAAAATCCCTCATAGGCATATTTTCCAGACATATTGTTATACCGTTTTCTTTTGCAAATATCAGCAGTTGTGACATAAATTCTTTATTTAAATCAAAAGTTTTCTGCGCGTTTTCCGTATCGGCATCCGATATTCCGAACGGCATAATTGGATGAACAACCCAGTATTTGCATCCAAGCATACGGGTAATGCGAATGGATTTCTTCATTTTTTCCAGTCGCTCTTTTCGTAATTCAGGCGACGAATCCTGGGGTGGCCAACGCCACGGACCGTGAACCTGAGAAATTACAATACCGGCTCTTTCCGCAGATTCTCTTTCTGATGAAATCATTTTTTCCAAATCCGGCTCACTTGCCGTATATATATCACTGCCGGTATCCGCCATATTGTAATCAACAGCAGAAAAACCATGCTGTGCAATCTTTGAAAATTTCTGTTTTCCAAAACGAGCATACGCGTTATCGTATGGATTGAATGTAATACCTATTTTCATATCTGACTCCTAATTTAACAATGGAAAAGGAAATTTGCTTTCCATTTTTATATTATATCGCATAAAAATAAAAAGTTCAAGTGAAATCTTAATTCTCATCCGTCTGTTGAAGATATTTTTTCCACACCATTAAAACACCTTGATTTGAATAAGGTAAGCATTCGTCGGGATATATCCACCTAATGTATATTGCAAATGACCTCATGAATTTATGGTGCTGAAAAAGGGCAGTTTTCAAAACGAAAACTGCCCTTTTTCGGTGGGTAAGAATACAGTTATTAATTCAAATTGTACCACTTATTTAATGTATTCTTTATTAACCACTATTTTAAAAGCAACCCCCACTTTAAGAAACAATCTTTTTTAAGTTAAATATTGACGTTGACGTAATTTTATGCTATACTTTTATTATGATATTCTTGGAGAGTACATATGAGTTACGACAATTTTTTCAATTGGCTTTTGGATGATAAAAAACTAAGTCAACGCGCCGCAAAAGATGTTATTTCTAGATGTAAGCGTATATGCAAGATATTGAATGTTGATAAAATTGGGGATTCGACAATTGAAAAGTTGAACATCAATACAGAGTTTTCCGAAAAATCTATGTTTATAAAATCACAATTACGAAGGGCTTGTACTCTTTGGGTTGAATTTGGAGGAAAATAATGGAATGTCAAATTACCGTAGGTAGTATGTTTGCTGGTATTGGCGGAATTTGCCTTGCATTTAAGGAGAATGGGTGCAAACTAATATGGGCAAATGAAATAGATAAATATGCTTGTAAAACATACCGCTTGAATTTTGGGAACGAATATCTAGTCGAGGGAGATATTCGAGATATTGATACAAAAGACATTCCCAAATTTGATGTTTTAACAGCAGGTTTTCCTTGTCAGGCTTTTTCTTCGGTGGGATTATTAGAGGGATTTAATGACCCGAGAGGAAACTTGTTTTTCGAGACCGCTAGGGTTATAAATGCTGTAAAACCAAAAGTGGTTTTTCTCGAAAATGTTGCGAATCTTGTAAAACACGATGATGGAAAAACATTTAAGATTATACTCAAAGCTCTTGAAGATTTAGGATATTATACTGTTTACAATGTTATGAATGCAAAAGAATATGGAAATATACCTCAGCAGAGAAACAGAACATACATAGTTGCATTCAAATATAAAAATCACATTAACAAATTCAAGTTTCCTGATATGATTCCTCTTATGCAATCAGCTTTCGATTTGTTTGAAAAAGAAAAACAAGACGAGAAGTACTATATGGATAAACATCGTATGTGGGATAGAATGATGAAGTATATGAATGATAGAAAAAGAGTATATCGCTTTACGGACTGGGGACTGTCTAAAGGCATGGAAGGAATATGTCCGACTCTTTTAGCAGCAATGGGAAGTCGTTTTGAAAGAATACCTTTTTTCTATGATGATTATTCTGTCAGACTTATGACTCCTCGTGAGTGTGCAAGGCTTCAGGGATTTCCTGAAAGTTACATTCTTCCTAAAGAAAATGAAAAACAAGTATACAAACAAATAGGAAACTCGGTATGTGTTCCTGTTGTGGACAGAATAGTGCAAAACATTGTAAAAGCATTGTTGTAAGGAGAACAAAATGAGAAAATATAACATAATCGATTTGTTTGCCGGTGTTGGTGGATTGAGTTATGGCTTTTCTAAAATTTCACAATTTAACATAATTGCAGCAAACGAAATTGAAAAAGATATTTCTATTGCTTACAAACTTAATCATCCTGATGTAAATATGATAAATTGTGATATAAACAGTTTAACTGAAGAAGTTTTAGAAAAAACATTAGACGGTAAAAAGGTTGATATAGTTATTGGCGGTCCACCTTGTCAGTCTTTTTCCACTCTCGGAAAACGACAACTGGACGACCGAGCAAACTTATTTATGCAGTACAAGAGGGTTTTGAAAATATTGCAAGCAAAAGCATTTGTTTTTGAGAATGTAGTTGGAATTCTAAGTATGGATAAAGGCAATTTATTTAAACAAATGCAGTATGAGTTTGAAGAACTTGGATACAAACTACAATACAAAGTGTTAGACGCTGTAAATTATGGCGTTCCCCAGCATAGAGAAAGGGTTATTCTTGTTGGTTTTAAGGGAGAAAATAACTTTATATATCCTGAACCAACCCACGGAGAAGGACTAAAACCATATATCACTTTAAAAGATGCAATTGGAGATTTGCCTGTTTTGAAGAGTGGAGAAACAAAAACCACATATGCTAATGGGATTACCAATGAATTCCTTTCGTTCGTCAGAAAAAAATCAACAGATGTTCTAGAAGAACACAATGCACCTAAAAACGGAGAACATCTAGTGCGAATTATGGAAGCTTTAAAAGACGGACAATCGAAAGACGATTTGCCTGAAAAAATTCGTCCTAAAAGCGGATATGGAAATACTTATGCAAAACTATGGTGGGAAAAACCATCAACAACAATAACAAGAAACTTTGCTTGTCCGTCGTCGTCTCGTTGTATTCATCCGCGAGATTCAAGAGCCATGTCAATCCGTGAGGGAGCAAGATTACAAAGTTTTCCTGATGATTATAAATTTTATGGTTCTGATGGGATGAAAAGATTAGAAATTGGAAATGCTGTTCCACCATTGCTTTCCATGACAATTGCAAAACAGATGTTAAATGCATTAGAAAACTAGAATAATCCTGCAACAAATAGTTGCAGGATTATTCTTTATATTTCTTCTGGATTCATACCATTAAATTTTTTGTATAGTCTACTATATATAGCTTTTTGTACTTTTCTACTACAGCCATCAATAACCTTTTCGTTAGATATACTTATTACTCGTCCTTTATCGTCATAAACCCAATAGTTTCGATCTGGTCTATTGCAAGATTCGCATTGCGGAATAATATTTCCTTCTTCCAATGGCTTTGTAGGATCTTTATGACCTTTTTGGAGTACAACAGTTATATTATTCCAATATCGATGTTTTCTTCCTTCCTCCGAACCACAACAAGCACACCTATATCCATATGCCTTTTTTAAGTTTTCCCAATAGTCTCCACTAAATAATTCTTCTCGTCTTTCTGCTGTAAAACCGGAATAACACTCTGTTAACGATTTGAGTTTGTAACTACCCGAGGGGATGTTTATAGATGTATTGTCATTGCGTGTACCTGATAGAATATACCATCCCTTTTGTGCTCCCAAGTGTCTTGCTTGTTGTACATCGTTTGTGTTCGGATAATAAATTTTTATGAATTCAGTAAGTTCTGTTTTTGATATAATTTTTGTATCAGGATAGCCTTGAGCTAAATATATCAGCACTAAGGCATCCTTTGTATAGGAATCACCTTTATGCAAATTAGGCAGAATAACCCCATACTTTTTTAAATATTTTTTGTGATACTCCGAAATTAGTTTATATGTACTTAAAATCTCCTGCGTGGTTAGTTTTTTCATATTTCATTCCTCCAAAAATAATTTATATGTTTCAATTTCAAGTGCATCTGCAATTCGTTGAATATTCTCGAGAGAAATGCTTCTACGATAACATTCAATAGCACTAATATATGTACGGTGCATTCCACACTTTTCAGCAAACGCTTCTTGTGAAATTCCTAAAGCCGTACGATACTTTTTTAAATTGGTTCCAAAGACTTTTACTATATCCATAACGACACATCTCCTTTTATTACATATATTAACAAAAACGAATACTATAAGTCTACATACAATAAGTATATGCCATATCAACCTATTTTAAGTTATTAACAATTAGATGAACAATTACTTTTAAAAAATAGTAAAAAAATGTACCAGATTAACAATCATCCTTACGACATCTTTTGTTGCCTTATCAAAAGTTATAAAATACTAAAAACATAGTAAATAGATGGATTTACGAATGATATCAGAAATTTATATTGTCAAAAAAATGGCAGTTTTTATAAAAAATGCCATTTTTCAACACAACAGAAAGATAGAAATTCATCTGTTTTTAATGATGTATCGCCTTTGGGCGATATGATGTATTTAATTTTCAAATATGATGTTGCTCGTTACCCACAATGATGTATCGGCTAACCGCCGATATGATGTATTCGCTTCGCTCATAATGATGTGCTCACTCCGTTCGCAATGATGCGATGTTTACCTAAATTATGGCGGAGCCATACAGCATCTGGCGAAGCCAACATTATTTTGCCGAAGGAAAACATCATTCCAAAGAAAAAAGCAGTCTTAAAGACTGCTTTTTTCTTTGTGTAAGGACTATAAAAAAGATATTTTCGGCCGTTTTGCGTATGACTTCGAACTCTCACAAAATATCTTGAGCTTTCTAATTTAGTGTGTGGTGGTGAGCCACCGTCAGTCGATCAGTGGCTGTACCACCTTGAGAC
>JAFSGN010000019.1 GCA_017440805.1 Clostridia bacterium | reverse complement strand
TCTGAGAGTGAATTTATGAAAATCTTAAACATACCAATTCCTCAATAGAGGTTGTTGAGAACTGAGATGTTATGCAGCATCGAAGCTTTGGCAAGCGAGAGTTCGTATGGGTGCTTCAAATAGACATAAAACGGAAGTTAAATAGCGCTGAGTGGTAGCCGCCATTCATCTTGGGTAGCCACTTCTGTGAACCTTGATAGAGATGCAAATATTTCTATTAAGGTGATATGTTTGAGATATATAGCAAGTGTTAGTTTCGGCAAGGACAGCCTTGCAATGTTATTAAAGTTAATCGAAACACAGAAACCTCTTGACGAGGTTATCTTTTACAATACTGGTATGGAGTTCGAGTGCATTTATCATATCAGAGATAGAGTGGTTGAGTTGTTAAAACAACGCAACATTACATATACCGAACTTCATCCTGACGAGCCGTTTTTGTATTCTATGTTTGAACGCAAGATCAAGTATAGAAACAAGGACGGCTATCATTATGGCTTTTCTTGGTGTGGCGGTAGATGTAGATGGCATACACACTACAAATTACAAGTCATTAAGAAATACAAAGAGTCCATAAATGATACCATTATCGACTATGTTGGTATCGCTTATGACGAGCCACATAGATTTGAAAAATCACAATCCGAAGGCAAGACATTACCGCTTGTTGAGTGGCAAATGACCGAAGCAGACTGCTTGAAGTACTGCTTTGACAGAGGTTGGCATTGGAATGAACAGACTCCTTCTGGAGAGGTTGAGTTGTATGACATTCTGGACAGAGTTTCTTGTTGGTGTTGTGCAAACAAAAACCTCAAAGAACTGAAGAATATATACTTGTATTTGCCTCAGTATTGGCAGAAGTTGAAGTTCCTACAATCCAAAACCGATAGACCTATGAAACAAAGCGGAAGCGTCTTTGAGTTAGAACAACGATTTAATAAGGAGATTAAAGGAATATGAAAGAAATTTTAGTCCGTTATCACAATGACAACATTGATAAGATTGAAGAGCTGAGCAAGGGCGACTGGATTGACCTACGCGCAGCAGAAACCGTTGAACTTAAAGCAGGCGACTTTAAGATTATCTCTCTTGGTGTATCTATGAAATTACCAGAGGGATATGAGGCACATATCGTTCCCCGTAGTTCAACCTTTAAGAAATGGGGTATCTTGCAGACAAACCATATGGGTGTTATCGACAACTCTTACAGTGGTGATAACGACATTTGGGGTATGCCTGTGCTCGCTATGAGAGATACCGTAATCAACGAGAACGACCGTATCTGTCAGTTCCGTATCGTCGAGCGTATGGGTCATATTCAGATGACTGAGGTTGACCACCTTGAGGGTGCAGATCGTGGCGGTTTCGGTAGTACCGGCACAAACTAAATAAGGAAGTTTTGAATATGCAAAAGAAGTTAAGCGATGAAGAAAAAGACAAGATATACGCAGCGCTGAAACTGATTGAAAACCTACATAAACAGGGCTTGGTAAAGAAGCATATTTTCAAAAACATTTTGAACGATTATAGAGATTGTATTGACTTATCCGAATTCAAATGCTATACTTAATAGGCATACATACATAACAAAATTAGGAATTGTAGGGAGGATAAGCAATGTACCAATATGGCTACCAAGCCCCAAAGCAAAGAAAAGTCGCTGTGTATGCCAGAGTTTCTACTGAACACGAAGCTCAGTTAAGCGCACTTGAAAACCAGAAAGACTGGTATAAACCTATTATTGCTCAACATCCTGAATGGGATATTGTGAGAATGTACACTGATGAAGGTATCACAGGAACATCTGCACAGAAGCGACCTCAATTTATGAAGATGATTGAAGATGCCGGTGACGGCGAATTTGATTTGATCCTCACAAGAGAGGTTGCTCGATTTGCCAGAAATACTGTTGATACCTTACAGTACACTCGCAGTCTTAAAGCAAAGGGTGTTGAAGTTTTCTTTATTAACGATAACATCAAAACTTTTGACGGAGACGGAGAGCTACGACTCACCATTATGGCAACACTTGCACAGGACGAAAGCAGAAAGACATCAATCCGTGTAAAGTGCGGTCAACAGACTTCTATGGATAATGGCGTATTCTACGGCAATGGTAATATCCTTGGATATGACAGAGTTGGTAAGGATATGGTTATCAATCCAGAACAAGCAAAGACCGTCAGAATGATTTATGACTGGTATCTTGATGGAGTAGGTATTCGAGCTATCAAGTTCAGACTTGAGCAAGCAGGACGACTTACTGCTATGGGAAAATCTAACTGGCACGAAAGTAATATCTCAAAGATATTGCAAAACTCTTTTTATTGTGGTATAATCACTTATCACAAAGAGTACACTCCAGACTTTCTTGAACAGAAAAAGATACGAAACTTTGGAGAAATAGAGCTTACGAAGACCAGAGGTACTCACGAGCCTATTATTACCGAAGAGGAGTTTGAGAGAGTTCAAGAGATGATGGCTAAACGAAGAAAAGAGTTGCCAAATACAGGCGCTGGTAAACGCAGACAGATCGGAGAAAAACAACCCGGAGATGTCTGGACAGAACTCTTAATCTGCGAATGTGGACACAAGTTCAACAGAAAGGTATGGCACAGAGTTGAAAACGATGTGCAGTATGGGTATCAATGCTACAGTTCCATTAGAACAGGAACAGTAACAACTCGTTTAAGAAAAGGATTGCCCATTGACGATGTTTGCAAAACACCTATGATTGCAGGTTGGAAATTGCAAATGATGGTCAAGAATATCTTTCGTGAATATCTACATAACACGGCAGAAGTACTTGCTCTTGCAGAAGCAATGTTGGAACGACACATTGATGATGAAGAGCCACAAACCGATAACAATCGGTTAATTGAACAAAAGCATGCGGAAGCTGAAAAGCTCAATAAAAGATTACATAGTTTAATCGAAATGAGAGCAGACGGCGAAATCACCAGAGATATATTCAAAGCGAAGAAACAAGAAATCGAAGATAGGCTCCTTGCTATTCAAAATGAGTTGAGTCAGTTGCAACCACAGGAAGAAGCAATTGACGATGCTACTCACGATGAAAAGATTAAGATCCTCAAATTCTACCTTGAACAATCCGTTAACCCTGACGCAATGGATAATATCCCCGAAGATGTTATCAGAGCGTTCATTGTTAAGGTGGTTGTTCACGAGAATAGCTTTGATTGGTATCTGCGCTTCAGCCCTGATAAACCGCCGAAATCACTGTGTATTGATGGCAAGAGGAAAACGACAGCCAAAGTTTCCTCCCTTTGTTCACCGCACCACAGGCAGCAATTAAAGAATCTAAGTAATTGACAATTCCCTGAAGATAAAATCATCCTGCCGTATACCGGTAGGATGATTTTAATTATCTCGGATAAATCCAAAATCAAAACAACCTCTTTCTGATAATTCGGAGGACTCAGAAATATGATATCAAAACTTGCAACCAATAAAATCTTTGTTGTCTGCACTGCACTTTTCTGCTGTGCTTTGTGGGGTATTTCCACACCGATTGTAAAAATCGGTTACAACTATTTAGATGCTTCGCATATCCCCTCTCTTCTTTTTTGGGTGGGATTGCAATTTATTGTCTCGGGATTTTTCACCATTGGTTTTTACAGTGTGTTTTCCAGAAAATTTGTTTTTCCCAAAAAAGAAAACATTAAAGGTGTCGTAATTGTTTCGCTTTTACAGACTGTCTTACAGTATTCTCTTCTTTACATAGGATTGTCCCAGACCACCTCCGTCAAAGGTGCAATACTCAAAAGCACAGATGTGTTTTTTGTTGCACTGATTGCAAGTCTGATTTTCAGATTGGAAAAATTGACGACAAAAAAATTGATTTCCTGTATTATCGGATTTTCAGGCATCATTATAATGAATCTTGACGGTTTAAGTTTTAACATTAATCCTGTGGGTGACGGACTGGTGGTTGTTGCAATTCTGTCCTATTCTTTTTCTGTAATTATGACAAAACTCTTTGCAAAAAAAGAAAATCCCATAATTCTGTGCGGATATCAAATGGCTTTAGGCGGCGTTGTTCTTTCTATCATAGGTTTTTCATTTGGCGGTGAATTTGATTTCATCGGAATACTGCCCGTTTTTCTGTGCCTGTCACTGCTATATGCCGTTTCCTACACAATGTGGACTGTTTTATTAAAATACAACCCTGCTTCAAGTGTCACTATTTACAGTTTCATGACACCTGTTTTCGGTGTTATTTTCTCTTCCCTGCTCTTATCGGAAAATGGCGGAGTAGCAACATCAAGTCTTATCATAGCACTGATTCTGGTTTGCTTTGGAATTATTCTCTGGGGATATGAAAAGGCAAATAAGAACTGATGAAAATGTGAATTTTCTCAATAAATTATCTGCCCTACATCAAACTTTAGTTATTCAAAATAAAAAGCCTCAGAACTCGGATTATTCTGTTTTAATACACTTTTCAAGACCTTGTAAAATAGTTTTTACAAGGTCTTTTTATCGCGTTCTTACAGATTGTTTTATTTACAAAATTCACTTGATTATTACACGGATATAAATTATAATAATTACAAGTCGTAAATAAACTTCAATTTATTTTAGTTACAGGATATAAAATTATGACAAAATACGAAAAATTTCAAAAATGGTTTGATAATTATTGGTATCATTACAAATGGCGTACTATAGTGATATCTGTTTTCTCGCTGTTCATTATTATTGCATCGGTACAACTTCTGTTGAAAAAAAATCCCGACGCACATATTATGTATGCGGGACCTGCTTCGGTAACATATACATCTCTTGATGAAATACTCAACTCAATTGACAAGGTCATGGAAAAAGATTTGAACGGCGACCGTAAAAAATATGTGGAGTATGTGGAAATCACCCTGATTGACCGCAGTAAAATAAATGATGAGGGTGAGATATACAGTGAATATATCAATAACAATCTTGACTTTCAGACATCTATGCTGCAACGATATAATGCCGAAATTGCATTTGGCGATTCGATGATTTACTTTGTTTCACCCGGTATATATTCTGATTTGAAAAGTAATTTTCAACTTCTCCCCCTTAACTCAGAACGGCTTCTGGATGATATGCCGGATAATTCCTTTGACGAATATTCCTTTAAACTTTCCGACCTGGATATATACAAACTTGATGGTTTCTGTCTTTTGCCGGCTGATACCCTTGTCTGTATGAGACATCCGGACAAACGGTTTGCCATTGCAAAAATTACAGAAAAGGATTTTTTAAACAATGTTCAGGTTTTCAAAGACCTTGTATACTATGAAATAAAATGAAACAATCTGTTTTTTCTATATTCAGTAATCGCCAAAACAGCACAACAGATATGGAAAGGTAAAAATGATAAGAGAAATAACAAAACAAGACAGGTCAGTTTTTTTGCAACTCGCAAAGGAATTTTATTCTTCCGATGCAGTACTTGGTAATATACCCGACAGTTACCACGACAATGCATTTTCCGAAGCGGTAAATTCAAAAATTTACCTTCGTATTTTTATCTTTGAATATGAGAATAAAACAGCAGGATATGCCACAGTTTCAAAAAAGTTTGAAACTGAATCAGGCGGATTTTGTATGTGGATTGAAGATTTTTATATACGGGAGGAATTTCGTTCAAAGAGGCTTGGAAGCGAATTTATTAACTTTATGGACCGAAATTTTCCTTATGCAAAGCGTCTTCGTCTTGAAGTTGAACAGGAAAATACAAGAGCGATAAATCTTTATAAAAAGCACGGCTTTGATAATTTACCGTATATGCAAATGATTAAGCAGAAAAAACAGGAAAACTGACTTATTACATACAGGAAAAGGGTGTTACTATGGTCTGTACCGTATATTCAGCAGGAATACAGGGAATAAACGGATATATTATTACAGTTGAATGTTCATCTTCAGGCGGTCTGCCTGAAGTTAATATTATTGGTTTGCCCGATAACAGTGTCAGGGAGTCTCTCTCGAGAATAGAATCGGCACTGAAAAACAACGGACTTCCCTTTATAAAAGGGCGTACTGTAATTAATCTTGCACCGGCAGACACAAAAAAAGAAGGTTCATATCTTGACCTTGCTGTTCTGGTTTCTCTTCTGTGTCACACAGAACTCAGAGGAGAAGATATGTCCGACAAATGTTTTTTGGGAGAAATCTCTCTCACAGGTGAGTTACGCCCGTTAAAGGGTGTTTTATCAATGTGTATAGCCGCAAAAAACCACGGAAAGACAAAGATATTTCTGCCTGCAGACAATGCACGGGAGGCAGCGCTTATTGATGGAATACAGGTATACGGTATATCCGACATAAAGCAACTTCTTTCCCATCTGAAAGGCGACTCTCTTATCACTCCTATGGTATTCAGTCAATTTGATATTGAGTTTTGTCCGGCTCCCGCCGTTGATTTTTCTGAAATTAAAGGTCAGAATTTTGCGAAACGGGCTATGGAAGTTGCCGCCGCAGGAGGACACAACATTCTGCTTATAGGTCCTCCGGGTTCCGGAAAGAGCATGATTTCAAAGGCATTACCGGGGATTTTGCCGTCAATGACTTATGATGAAATTATAGAGGTTACCAAAATTCACTCTGTTGCAGGCACTCTTATTCCCGACGGAAAACTCATGTCAAACCGTCCGTTCCGTTCGCCTCATCATACTCTTTCGGTGTTCGGACTTTCAGGCGGAGGAGCAAATCCCCTGCCGGGTGAAGTTTCTCTTGCACATAACGGTGTGTTATTCTTAGACGAACTTGCCCAGTTTGAGAAAAGGGCTTTAGAAGTTATGCGTCAGCCTATTGAAGACAAGCAAATAACAGTGACCCGTGTAAAAGGTAAGGTTTCCTTCCCTGCCAACTTTATGCTGGTATGTGCCATGAACCCATGTCCATGCGGACATTTCGGGAATCCGTTCCGCGAATGTACCTGTTCCTCGAAAGCCATCACAAATTACTTATCTAAACTTTCCGGGCCTCTTCTGGACAGAATAGACATTCAGATAGAAATGCCCGCTATTAGTTATGACGATATAACAAACGCACAACCCGGTGAAAGTTCCCATTCTGTAAGGCAAAGAGTACAAGCCGCCCGAAAAATTGCAGAGCAGCGTTTTTCTGATATAGGTATACATAAAAATGCAGATGCTTCGGGTGCACTTATCAGAGAAAGAGGAAATATAACCGACAACGCAGCCTCAATACTTGAACTTGCTTTTTCCAAACTCAATATGTCCGCCCGAACCTTCGACCGTATTCTCCGTGTAGCACGAACCATTGCAGACATTGAGCAAAGTGAACACATTGAAGAAAATCATATTATGGAAGCACTTCAATACCGCGCGGCTGATAAAAAATATTTCAACCGTCAATTTTAATCTTACTAAACCAAAAAAGCAGGAGTATAGCGACAAACATGTCACATACTCCTGCTTTTTTATAAGATTAAAGTGTATCTATAAATTCCTTGATTTTTGACAGTGCTTTCTGGATATGTTCAAGACTGTATGCATATGAAATACGCACAAATCCCTCTCCGCATTCTCCGAATGCGGTACCCGGCACAAGTCCTACCTTATGCTCGTATAACAGCCTTTCACAAAATTCCTCACTCGAAAGTCCGAACTTTGAAATATTGGGGAATGCATAAAAAGCACCCTCCGGCTCAAAACAATCTATACCAATATTTCTCAAGCCTTTAAGCAGTATTTTTCTTCTTCCGTTATACTCGCCTGTCATATACTCAATATCATCGTCACCGTTTCTTAGTGCTTCTATTGCAGCAAACTGGCTTACAGTAGGAGCACACATTATAGCATACTGATGAATCTTGAACATTTCGGCTACAAGTTCCTTGGGAGCGGCAAGATAACCCATACGCCATCCGGTCATTGCGTATGCTTTTGAAAAACCGCTGACAAGGATTGTCCTTTCTTTCATCCCGGGTATTGAAACAATAGAAGTATGTTTTTTTCCGTAGGTCAGTTCAGAATATATTTCATCCGAAAGAACAACTATATTTGTATCCCGTATCACATCGGCTATGGCTTCAAGTTCGTGCTTTTCAAGAATTGCACCGGTAGGATTATTTGGGAAAGGCAGAACCAGCATCTTTGTCTTTTCGGTTATAGCCGCTTTGAGTGCCTCAGGTGTAAGTTTAAATTTGTCCTTTTCCTTGGTGTTTATTATGACAGGTGTTGCTCCTGACATAGCAGCAATCGGAGCATAACACACAAACGCCGGTTCAACAATAATAACCTCATCGCCGGGATTTACAACCGAGCGAATGGCAAGGTCAATTGCCTCACTTCCGCCCACTGTTACTATAAGTTCTGTTACAGGGTCATAATCCAGTCCGAAACGGCGGTTGAGGTATTTTGAAATTTCCTCCCGCAATTCAACAAGTCCTTTGTTGGATGTATAATATGTCCTGCCGTTTTCAAGTGAGGTAATACCCGCCTCACGAATATGCCACGGGGTTACAAAATCCGGCTGACCGACTGTAAGAGAAATTACATCATCCATACTTTCGAGAATATCAAAAAATTTTCGTATTCCCGAAGGTTTGGTTTGTCGTACCCGTTCTGAAATTATTTTATCATAATTAATCAATTGAGGTTTCTCCTCTCGTCTTTAGGCACAAAATCATACAACTCCCCATTATCCTTGTACTTTTTGAGTACAAAGTGTGTAGCAGTAGACTGTACCTGTTCTATGGGTGCAAGTTTTTCGGCAACAAAAAGAGCAACTTCCTTCATAGTCTTCCCCTCAAGAAGTACAGAAATATCAAAACTTCCACTCATAAGATAGCAACTCTGCACCTCGGGATAGTTACATATTTTTTTTGCAATACTGTCAAAGCCTGTATCACGCTGGGGTGTAACTTTAAGTTCTATCAGTGCAGTAACATATTCCCGGTCAGTCTTATCCCAGTCAATCAGTGTTTTATAGCCAACTATTACTCTTTCTTTTTCATACTCTTCAACAGCCTTTTTTATATCTCCCTCTTCTTTGTCCAACATAAGACTGAGTTGTTCGTATGTCAGACGGCTGTTGTTTTCAAGATGTTGAAGCAATAAGTTTTTACTGTTCATTTTCTCACTCCTGTTATCATCAAAGGATAATGTGAACCGGAAGACCTTTTTCAAACCTGGGCTGTGTTTCTCCCTCAATGAGCGGAAGAATATACTCAAGGCATTCTTTTGTCACATAATTTCCGCGTTCATTAATAAATTCACGGGGAACATCGCGTACCTCATTTGCAATGGTGGAAATATCAATAAGTTCAAATTCGCACTTATATTCTTTGCCCGGCAAACGCTTGTAGGATGCCATTTTTCCTGTTTCCCCTGCAACCGCGCTGTCAACCGCAAATGAAGCAATTTCAACACTCTCGTCAATGTCAGTTTTTGAGCCAAGGTGTGCAGCACATCTCTGAAGAATATTAAGTTCAACAGAACGCACTTTGCATCCTATCTTTTCTTTTACTATCATTTCAAGTGCCTTGCCTGTACCCGAAAGATACTTGTGGCCAAACACATCCAGAGTTCCGCTTTGTGCAGATTCTCCCACATATTTTCCGTCTTTATCGCGTATTCCCTCAGAAACTGCAACAATGACAGCAGACTTCTGTGAAAGTTTTTCTTTTACATCCTCAATAAATTCATCTATTCTGAAGTCTGTTTCAGGCAGATAGATAAGGTCGGGAGAAACACCGGATACTATTCCGGGAAGTCCCGCTGCAGCGGTAAGCCATCCCGCATCACGACCCATAATCTCAACAATAGTAACAGCCTTAACAGTATAAACCGAGCAGTCGCGAATAATTTCCTGCATGGAAGTAGCAATATACTTTGCGGCAGAACCAAAACCGGGAGTATGGTCGGTTGCAACAAGGTCGTTATCGATTGTCTTGGGAATACCTATAACTTTCATTTTCCAGTCTGATATTTTGGAATATTCTGAAATTTTATATACAGTATCCATAGAGTCATTTCCTCCGATATAGAAGAAATAGCCTATGTTATTCTTTTTGAATATTTCAAAGAGTTTTTCGTATGTTTTTTTGCATTCGGGATCGCTGTCAAGTTTCTTCACATCGGGTAATTTGAAACGGCAGGAACCAAGTGCCGCCGCCGGAGTTGTCTTGAGGATTTCGAGTTTTTCGTCTGTATCAACCTTTTCTCCAAGATTGCAGAAATGTTCTGCAAGAATACCTTCTACTCCGTTATAGGCGCCATAAAGAGTACCTATTTCCTTGTTGGCACGAAAGCCTTTTATAACTCCCGCCAATGTCGCATTAATTGCGGCTGTGGGACCTCCGGACTGACCTACAATAGCATTAAGCATAGTTTTATATCTCCTTTAAATTTATATTTCTTGTTCAATGGTTTCTATATCAAACGGCGTTTCCTGGTATACAAAATAGTTAAGCCAGTTTGAATACAAAAGGTGTGCATGGGACCGCCATTTGTTTCTGGGTGTCTTTTCAGGGTCGTCACCCGGAAAATAATTTTCAGGCACCTGTATATCAAGTCCCTTCTGCTTGTCTCTGAAATATTCTCCCGCAAGTGTGTTATAATCGTACTCTGCGTGTCCTGTAATAAAGAAATAACGATTGTTTTTACTTGCTACCATATAGACACCCGCCCGGTCACTTTCAGCGATTATCTCAAGTTTGGGACATTTTCTTATATCTTCACTAAGAACCTCGCTGTGACGGGAATGGGGTGCTAAAAACACTTCGTCAAAGCCGCGGACTATCGGATGAGACGGGTTTAATATATTATGTTCAAAGACACCAAACACCTTTTTTTCGGTGGGATACTTACATATACCGTATTTGTGATACAGCGCTGCCTGAGCAGCCCAGCAGATAAACATTGAGGAATGCACATTTTTCCGCGACCAGTCAAGTATCCTGCAAAGTTCATCCCAGTATGTCACCTGTTCAAACTCCAGATTTTCAACAGGTGCACCGGTAACTATAAGTCCGTCAAATTTCTGGTCCTTTACATCCGAGAAATTTTTATAAAACGCCTGAAGATGTTCCGCGGAAGTGTTTTTTGATGTATAACTTTCGGTTTGCAAAAGAGTAATATCCAACTGGAGCGGGGTATTTGAAAGAAGCCTCAAAAGTTGTGTCTCGGTAACAATCTTTGTGGGCATAAGATTTAAAATTGCAATTTTCAGCGGACGGATATCCTGATGTGCCGCCCGTATTTCGTTCATTACGAATATATTTTCGTTTTCGAGTACCTCTCGTGCGGGTAATAAATTTGGGATTTTTATTGGCATAAATTTTCTCCGAATTAAATGTTATTGCTTTTTGTTATTAAGGTACATAACCATACTCTGAAGTTCTTCCGAGGAAAAATTATACTTACTGTTACAGAAATGGCACACCGTCTCTATTCCTCTGGGGTCCTGTGCAAGTTCAGAGAGTTCGGTTGCACCAAGGCTCAAAAGAGCCCCCTCATATTTTTCTCTCGAACAAGTACATTTATATTCAACATCGATATAATCGAATATATCATATTCTATTCCGGAAAGAACCTCCCGGGCAATTTCATCACCCGAAAAACCATCGGCGATAAGTTGCGATACCGATTTGATATTTCTTATATTATCTTCAAGTTTTGTTATAACACTTTCATCTGCCCCCGGCATAAGTTGCAGAAGAAAGCCTCCTGCCGCAAAACATTTATGTTGTTCTGAAACTCTCACACCAAGAGCACAAACAGAGGGTGTCTGCTCACTGGAGGCATAATATTCGGTAATATCTTCGGCTATTTCTCCGCTTACAATAGGCGAAAGGCCCACATACGGCTCATTGAGTCCCAGGTCTTTTATGACATAAAGGTTTCCGTTACCCACAGCGCCGCCTACATCTATTTTTCCGTAGGCATTTGGCGGAAGGTCTGTTTGGGGATTCTGAACATGCCCCCGCACATTACCCGAATAATCCGATACACAAACAACCGAACCGCCGGGTCCGTCACCCTTTAACTGTAAAGTAAGCGAATGGGACTTATCCTTAAGAAGCGAACCCATCATAGAGGTTGCCGTAAGTGCTCTGCCCAGTACGGCAGTCATGGTGTGTGAAAGTCGGTGAATGTCTGCTGCCTTTTTTACTATTTCCGTTGAATTTATGACAACCAGCATAGCACTGCCGTCTCTTGTCATAACTCTTGTTATCATTGATTTATCACTTGTTACATTTTTCTGCATACTATATAAAATCTTTCAGTTTCTCCTTGGTTTTTTTGGTCTACGGCGTTAAATTCAAAATCTGAATATATACCCGCAATCTCAAAATTTGTCTTTTTAAGATATCCGGTTATCTGCTTAAGGGTATAGCACCGTTCTTTCTGCAACTCACTGACACGGCGGTAACAACCATTTTCATTTATGAAAAAATCCAGATAAAAATCACATATCTTACTCTTTGGATTATAGAAATTCTGCCATGTGCAAAACAGACTGTCTGTTTCATAAACATATGCATTGTCAGCATATATATTTTCAAACTTATATTCCGAATTTATGTCAAACACAAATATACCGTTTTGATTGAGGCTGTTATATACATTTTCAAAGCAAGATACAACTTTGCCCGGACTCAACAGATAATTAACACTGTCAAGACAACACACTACCGCATCAACTGTTCCCGGAGACTCAAATTGTTCCATATCCTGATTAAGCAGGACTATATCCAGTTTTTCCCTGTCCGCCTTGTTCCTTGCCAATGTCAGCATTTCGGATGACAGGTCAATACCAACAGTTTCCACTCCGTTTTTTGCAAATCGCAATGCAAACTCACCCGTACCGCAGGCAAGGTCCAACACAGAAGACGGTTTAATATCATTTTTTAAAAAAATTTCATTTATGAAATCAAACCATCTGTCATAATCCACGGTATCATTAAGTTTATCGTAATATCCTGCGAGTTCGGAATACTGCTCAACCATCACTTATCAATCCTTCTTCTCATTCTCTTCAAGGGCGTCAAGACGGTCGAGAACTCTCAGATATCCGTCAGTTCCGTACTTCAGGCAACGATTCACACGGCTTATTGTGGCAGTGCTTAACCCGGTTCTCTCCGCAATATCATTATATATTACATTCTGGCGAAGCAATTTTGCAACTTCAAGTCGTTTAGACATCTCGCAAAGTTCCGACGCTGTGCACAAATCCTCAAAAAAGTCACAGCAGTCATCCATATTTTCCAGCGAGAGAATTGCCTTAAACAAATAATTCAGGTTTGCATTTCTGAGTTTGTCGTTCATTAATTTTCTCCTATTCAAACAAGAGTTTTATAAATTCGGATTTTGTCATTTTGCTTATATACTCATTTATTTCAATATTTTCAATTGCCTTTTGGACCTCCGTCTCGTTGTGATGGACTCCGCACAGAAGTGATTCCATCTCACATATATCCCGGGTTCCGAAAAAATCGCCAAAGAAAGATATTTGTTTTATAACGCCCTGTTTTACCGAATAATTCACTTCAACAAGTCCGTACGCCCCGTATTTTCTCGTGCAACAGTCATAGGTGTATTTTGCTGGGAAAGTCCACGAATGAGTAACATATTTTCCCCTGATTTCATTTATGAGGTTTCTTTCCTCTTCGGTAATACCATGCTTTTTGGCATTATACATCCGAGTAACATAATCACACACAATATCCATAAAATTCTGTACTGTAATATTGCTGTCCGCGAAAAGAGGTTTTATGTTTGTAACACGGCTTCTTACCGATTTAATAGACTTTGAGCGGATTTTTTCAGGTGCAACCGTCAATAAGTGCGGCATCACCGAAAGGTCGCTGTCAAAAAGAAGGGTACCGTGATGAAGCACTCTTGTATCGGTAGAAAACTGTGCATTACCTGAAACCTTTGCACCATCACAAAGTATATCATTTCTTCCGGAAAGTTCAGAATTTATATTATGCTCTTTCAGTGCGGAAATTACAGGAGATGTAAAATATTCAAAGTTTAATGTTCCCGCCTTCTCACGGGAGGTTATAAAAGTGTAGTTTACATTACCCAAATCATGATAAACCGCACCCCCGCCGGTTATCCGCCGTACAATTGTAATATTGTTTTTTCTGGCATATTCGGTGTTTATTTCAGCATAAACATTCTGGTTTTTCCCGATAATTGCCGCTTTGTCGTTCTGCCACAACATAAAAATATCTTCTGTGCTGTTATACAGAAAATATTCTTCTGCAGCAAGATTAAAATACGGGTCGGTTGAATTAGTGAAAATTGTAATCATTATTATAAAAAGACCTTAAGATAAAATATATACATTATAGTATAACATTTAATTCTGCTTTTGTAAAGTAGTAAACTAAAATATTTTGTTAATTATTGTTTTGTCACAATGATGTGAGATGATTAAACAGAACTCTTTTTAATCCGTGATATGTTCTATTACAGACGAAAAGAGCAGACTTTCTGCATTGCAGAAAGTCTGCTCACCGACAAATCACCGTAATATGTAACGGATAAAATCAGTTATTTCTTCTCCACCGTATCGTAGACACGGTTTTCCTCGATTGTATCAGTTATTATCTCATTTTCCTCATCAATACATTCTTCAACATTCTCGCTTTTTTTCTTTATATCCTTTACCGAACCCGAAAGGTAAAAAGATGCCTTGGAGAGAACAGGACCTACAATTTCATAAAGAATTGCCGAAGACAGAATTACGGCAGAAAGTAAACTTCCCATTTGTTCGGGCAGCATACGGGTGGCAAGTGCACAAAGACCTATTGAAACTCCTGCCTGCGGAATCAGTGCAAGTCCGAGATAACGGCGCACAACCATTGTAGAGCGGGTTACCGTTGAACCAAAATAAGCAGAAATATACTTCACAATGATACGAACCGCAAAATATACCAATCCTATAAGTCCTGCACTTGAGAGCATTGTAATCTCCAGTTTCATACCGGAAGTTACAAAGAACAGCATAAGTATGGGCGGTGCCACCTGATTTATCAGTTTGTAAAGTTTCTTGTCACCGCTTACATTTATATATGTAATACCCGCCGCCATGGATGACAAAAGCGGTGATATATCCATAATAGAGCATACATATGCTATAATCATCATAATCGCAACCGTAACAACAAGAATGCTGTCACCGGCCTTTATTGCTTTTATAAGGTAACTGAGCAGGAATCCCACTGCTACTCCCACTGCTATTCCTATCATATTAAGCAGGAGAGGGACTAAAACGACCTCGGTATCAAAAGTCCCACCGGAAGTTGATGCCTGTACGATTGCGGCGGTTATACTGAATGCGATAATGGCTATAAGGTTGTCCATGGCAATTACCTGAACAACTGTTTTTACAAAATCTCCCTTTGCTTTTAATTGCCGGATATTCATTATGGTAGAAGCAGGAGCAGTACACCCCCCTATCGCACCTATGAGAAGAGAGAACGGCACATCCAGTTTGAAAACATAAATCATAATGAGGGTTATAACCGTCATGGTAATGAGTGTTTCAAATAAGGTAATTACAGCGGTTTTCCCGAAGTTAGCCTTGAAATTTGAAAGTTTCATATACCGGCCTACCCCAAAGGCGATAAACGCCAATGCTATATCGGTGACAAATTCCATTGATTCTACAACAGACTGTGAAATAACGCCCGTAACATACGGACCTATAACGATACCGCACAGTATGTATCCGGTCACATTGGGCATTTTCAAAAGTTTTGTCACACGGGAAAACAAAAATGCACAAATTGACATTATACACAATCGTAAAAGAATGGCAGAGCCACCCAGACTATCCAAAAATTCCATCATAATATTACTCTTTTCTATGTAAACATTTTGATAAAGTAAGAACATCTTATTATTATATCATTATATACCACAATCAGAATAATGTCAAGGATTTAAGCAATTAAACAAGGCATTACCCCATGAATTGTAAAATCTGACCAAAAAATTTGTTATATGTTGTATATATTGCATATCAATTTGAAATGAAATATTAAGTTTCTGATTTCTTATCCTCATGTCATTACTGATTTTTGCCTGAATGACTTGTTATGCAGCGGTAATAAAAAATTTACATTTATTTTTTGCCAAAGTGTTGACAAATGGAATTGATTGGTTGTATAATAATATGCCGCATATTGTAGGTTCACAAAAATTCTATGAATTGCCTGCCGTAGCGAGACGTATTAAGAAAGCGAGGTGCATACCATGTTTGCTATTATCTTAACAGGCGGTAAACAGTACAAGGTTCAGGAAGGAGACATTCTTTTCATTGAAAAGTTGGATGTCGAGGCTGAACAGGCTATTACTTTCGACCAGGTTCTTGCTATTTCCGATGACGCAGGTTTTGTTGCAGGTACTCCTACAGTTGCAGGTGCTACCGTTGCAGCCACTGTTGTAAAGAACGGTAAGGGTAAGAAGATTCACATTCTTAAGTACAAACCCAAGAAGGACGAGAAGAAGAAAATAGGTCACAGACAACCTTACACCAAGGTTCAGATTACCAAAATTTCAAAATAATGGTCGATGCAGTTTTTTATCGAAATGCGGACTTTAAGATTGTCGGATTTTCTGTTTCCGGTCATGCAGATTATGCTGACCACGGAAAAGATATAGTGTGTGCCGCAGTCAGTGCCATGAGTTCTCTGGTTGTTAACACTCTGGAAGAAATCTTTGTGTACGGCGGTACATTGAATGTCGGAAAAAGCGGAAAACTTGTTTATTTTCTGCCGGACATCAATCCCGATGAACAAAAAAACGGAAATATGATTTTGGACGGCTTCAGGCTTCAACTTGAAGAATATTCCAGGACATATCCCAAAAACATAAAAGTACGATTCGATGAGGCAAAGTAATTTTAGCGAAAGGAAGAAACACATCATGTTAAGAATTAGTTTACAGTTCTTTGCTCACAAAAAGGGTGTAGGTTCTACAAAGAACGGTCGTGACAGTGAGTCCAAACGCCTTGGCGTTAAGAAGGCTGACGGTCAGGCTTGTGTTGCAGGCAACATTCTTGTAAGACAAAGAGGAACGCACATTCATCCCGGAGTAAATGTTGCAAAGGGTTCTGACGACACTTTGTTTGCATTGGTTGCGGGAACTGTCAAGTTTGAACACATGACAGGCAAAAAAACACGCGTATCCGTTTATGCAGCGGAATAATTGACATCTGTCAATACAATTGTTACAAACAGGGTTGTTGGTTAATACAGTCTTTGTATTTCAACAGCCCTGTTTTATTGTATCACAAAAAATGGTTGATGAAATTATCATCAACCATTTTTTAATCCTCTTATCCAACAAATTCCACAAGGGAATATGTTCCGTATCCGTTCCCTTTTCTGTCACGGTACCACAGAATAGCACTGTCTCCGCTGTACTCTACCCAGTATCTCGTTATATTTGAAGAATTATAGAAAATACATGCCGTGTCAGAACGGGTCAGCGGGCGTTGCATATCATCATAGTCAACATTTTCAAGCAGTCCAAGTTCATATCCCAGATTAAAATAAGCAAAGGGATATCCCCCGCTCTTTTCCAGTGCGACATTTTCTGTATATCCTTTTACAACCGTTATTATTTTCATTGCTTGCTCAACGGTAATAAATTCATCCGGTGAGAACACACCCGGAGCAGTTCCGTTCACTGCACCTATCAGGGCGGCTTTGTCAATATATCCTCTTGCCCAATGTTGTTCGGAAACATCGGTAAACGATGCTTCCTCGCTCACCTCCGGCTGAATGTTAACATATCTCAAAAGTGCCGCGGTAAACTCTGCTCTTGTTATATTGTTATGAGGTCTGAAAGTTTTGTCAGGATATCCTTCAAACACCTTTGATGCAGTAAGTTCAGATACAGATTTGCGCTGATTTATTGCCACATCATTCTCGTCGGCATATTCCTCAAGAATTTTCTCGCCCATATCAAACATCTTCACAACATACTGAAGAGATGTTACCTCGCCCTCTGCCGTTTTAATTCCGAACACCTTTACCCTTATGTCACTATCTTGTTCAAACCAGCCTTTTAAATCTACCTGGTCAGGTTTAAAAATCAGTGTATTGCCGTTAACATTAAGGAAAGCCGATGCACCGCCGTAATAACTGTATGTATTTTCCGATGTAATAATAATGTCATCAACATCCTTTTTTACATTTTCAAAAATTACGGTTATATCCTCCGCTTCAGGCAAAGAATAATGTTTTGTGTTTAAAGTAACTGTCCAGGGAAGATTGTCTTTTATAAGTTCAAGCGGAAAATCTCCGTTTGACGGCCATGAAATATAGTCATATTCAAATTCGGTTTCTTCGGGTATGATAAAAACGGTGGTGTACCCATCGTGAAAACCAAATGAAACTTCGGCAGAGCCGGGCATAAGCATCTGAATCCGCTGATGAGCATCCTGCTGATTGATTCCTCTGCTGTTTATCATACCGGAAACCGACATATCCAGTGTATCAAAACCGAAGGTCTTTAAAGAATTATCGTACATATAAAGTGCCGACTTATAAAAATCCTCACTCATACCGAGAGGGATTTCCTGTGTACCGTAATATACCGCCCAATTGTAAAGCACAGCGGCTTTCTGCAACCCATCCGAGTAACTGTCGGTATACTCAAACTCCGGAAGTCCCGCTACATAACGGCAAAAATTCAGGTAATTCACACCGTCATTTATAAATTCCTGTTTCAACTTGCCTGCAATCCACCGTTCTCCGCCTGAAGATTCCTGCTCATACGGATTTGTGTCAAAAAAGGAGGGTTTCAATTCTTTCCATTTTTCAATAATCTCGGACTGTTGTGCCGCAAAAACGGTAAATGTCAATGCAACACACAAAATTGCAGGTATTACAATTCTTCTTATAAAATTCATCACATCAGCCTTTCTTTTCTGCCGGTAAATATATTTTGTAATCTGTAAGACATTTGGATTTTAAACTTTTTGTCAATATGCAATCTGCGATTGCCCGGTATAATATAAATCCTGATACCATAATGCATATCGGCTAACTCGACACATATCGGGATTCCCGCAAGAAATTTATATCGACAATTTTATCTTCGACCAAATCATTATACCACGCGTAAAACATTTATTCAACACCCAATTGTAAACAATGTTCAGGATATTGACAAAAAACCGTTATTGTTATATAATTTTACAGTCACGGACCTTTTGACGCAAATAAACTTTCAAAGTTCCGGTTACATTCAAAAAAATAAAAAAGGATTTGAAAATGTTAGTACTTGTTATTAATGCAGGAAGTTCATCACTCAAATATCAACTGCTTGATACCGACAAATCTCTTCTTATTGCAAAAGGCAATTGTGAAAGAATCGGTATTGACGGAATAATAACTCATAAAATGCCTGGCGGCGAAACCATTGTTAAAAACATTGAAATGAAAAACCATGCCATGGCAACAAAAATATTGGTGCAGACACTAACTGCCACCTGTATTTCCTCTATGGATGAGATAAGTGCCGTAGGGCACAGAATTGTGCATGGCGGTGCTTATTTTTCACAGTCGGTAATTGTAAACGAAGAAGTACTGGAAAAACTCGAAAAATGCCGCGATATTGCGCCCCTTCATACCGGAGCACACATTATGGGGATAAAAGGTTGTATAGAAGTTATGCCGGACACACCTCAGGTGCTTGTTTTCGACACCGCCTTTCACGCAACAATGCCGCCGGAGGCATATATCTACCCCATCCCATTCAAAATGGCTGAAAAATACAATATCCGCCGTTACGGATTTCACGGAACATCCCACAGATATGTCACATCACAATGCCTGTCTCTTTTGAATAAACCTGTTGAAAACACACGAATAATAACCTGTCATCTGGGCAACGGCTCATCCGTGTCAGCCGTGAAAGGCGGGAAAATCATAGATACATCTATGGGATTTACCCCTCTTGACGGTCTTATAATGGGCACACGATGCGGAAGTATTGACCCGGCAATAGTAACTTTCCTGATGGAAAAACTGAATTTGACACCGTCGGAAATGAATAATTTTCTTAACAAGAACTGCGGACTTTCAGGTGTGAGCGAAGTGTCCAGCGATTGCCGCGACCTTGAAGATGCAATGCTTAAAGGATGCAGAAAATCAGAGTTGGCACTTAACATTCTCTGTTATCAGATAAAAAAACTCATCGGTTCATACACCGCATCTCTTAATGGTATAGATGCCTTGGTTTTCACCGCCGGAATAGGAGAAAACCGTGCTTTGCTCCGTGAAAAAATATGTGAAAATATGGACTTTTTCGGTATAAGTCTGGACAAGGAATTAAACTCTAAAACTGTTTTACAGTCCAGTAATGTTGATATATCGGAAAAGGGTTCTAAAGTGCGTATTTTTGTCATTCCCACCAATGAAGAATTACTCATTGCCCGGGATACTGCAGACCTTGTATTAAAGTCTTGAAAAATTGTCATTTTTGCCAAAAATAAAAATGTTGCAGGAAAAGTATTGATTTTTTTCCCACAATGTAGTATTATATATGAGGTTTCTAATATTATTTTTTTTGCGAAAGGAATTAAAATTATGAAAAGCAAACTTTTAGCTCTTATTCTCGCACTTACTCTTGTTATGACTTTTGCATTTGTTTCATGCACAAATCAGCCCTCTGTTGATGAAAACAATCAGGATGACAATGTTGTTGAAAATCCCAATGTTGAACTTCCTGCAGAAGAAGCAGAAGTAATCACCATGGCTACCAACGCTTACTTCAAGCCCTACGAATTTTACGAAGGCGAAGAAATTGTAGGTATTGATGCTGAAATTGCAAAAGCAATTGCAGAAAAACTCGGCAGAACTCTTGAAATTGCAGATATGCAGTTCGATTCTATCCTTACCGCAGTTCAGGAAGGTTCCGTTGACTTCGGTATGGCAGGTATGACTGTTACCGAAAAAAGACTTGAGAGTGTAAACTTCACCTCCAGTTATGCATCCGGCGTTCAGTCCATTATCGTTAAAGAAGGTTCTCCCATCGCTACCGTTGAAGACCTCTACGCAGAAGGTACTTCCTACAAAGTAGGTGTGCAACTCGGTACTACCGGCGACATCTATTCTACAGATGATTTCGGTGCTGAAAATGTTGTTCAATACTCCAACGGCAATGAAGCGGTTCTCGCACTTCTCGGTGATTCCGTTGACTGTGTAATTATCGACAACGAACCTGCAAAAGCACTTGTTAATGCTAACGAAGGTCTTGTAATTCTTGAAACCGCTTATGCTGAAGAAGATTATGCAATCTGCGTTGCTAAAGAAAACGAAGAACTTCTCGCAGCACTTAACGCCGCTATTGAAGAACTTACTGCAGACGGCACAATCGACAATATCGTTAACAAATACATACCCGCTGTTGCTGACGAAACTGTTGCTGACGAAACTGTTGCTGACGAAACTGTTGCTGACGAAACTGTTGCTGATGCTGAATAAAAATAAAATTTTTGTCTAATCTGACTTTGCAAACGGGAATGGTTTAACATTCCCGTTTGCAGTATATATATGGAGTAATTCAAAGTGAAGAAAAAATCAACTCGCCTTCTGCTTGTTGCAGGAATATTGTTTTTAGCCGTTGCTGTTTTTGTCGCATCTGTGGTTACAATTCAAAAAATCAACGGAACTGTTTCAAGAAAAATTACACTTGAAGAAGCACAACAAATTGTTACCGAAAGTTTTTCCGCCCTTCCCGGTACTGTTGCTACAGGAGCAAAGTATATTGTGGAAAACACTCTGATTACTGTAAACGATATAAATTACGGAAATCAAAAAGACATTATTCTCGACTGTGACTATACAACCCTCGATGTTAAGAATACCGTTACCGATAACATTGAGAAATATATTCTCAGTGCATATAACTTTAATATGGAAAATGAGGCTGCCGGAAAAAAGACAAATGCCACAAAAGTAAAGCAACTTGTTTCCGACGAGATGGTACGCGACCTTTCAGAAAGTGAAAGAATCAGCGGCACAACATCATTATACATTTATGAGATTGAAGAAAACGCATTCAAGTTGTTCCTTTCCGATGAAACGATAAATACCGTTTTCGGAGGTCTTCTTGATGCTAAAAATATAATCAATAATACTCTTACCGTTAATGTTGACGGCACAGAGATTTCAATTGCCAACAAAAACACTCTTCGTACAGGTATTAAAGATTGTGTTTCCCTGAACAATTATAACAATCGCAAACCTGACACCAATATCGGAATTATAAAAGCGTGGAATTCCTTTAAATACGATTTTCACCGTAATTTCATTGTCAACAACCAGTGGAAATATCTTGCAAACGGACTTTTGACAACACTGAAAATAACAGCATTGGCAGTACTTATAGGTATTGCTATCGGATTTATTGTGGCGGTAATACGGTGCACAAACCAAAAAACAGGAAAACTCAGTTTTTTAAGTTCTGTCTGCCGTTTATATCTGTCAATTATGAGAGGTACACCAATTATGGTGCAACTTCTTATCATATATTTCGTAATTCTTCTTCCCATAGGCGTCGAAAAGTTCCCCGCTGCTGTAATTTGCTTCGGCTTAAACTCCGGTGCCTATGTGTCGGAAATTGTCAGAGGCGGTATAATGTCCATTGACGCAGGGCAAACCGAGGCAGGAAGAAGCCTTGGCTTCACATACATGCAAACCATGTGGTATATAATCATTCCACAGGCTTTCAAAGCAGTTCTTCCCTCACTTGCCAACGAATTTATAACACTTCTGAAAGAATCATCGGTTGCTTTCTATATCGGAGTTGCTGATTTGACTCTGGGCGGTCTTAAAATCCGTTCCATTACATACAGTAACTATATGCCTCTTCTTGCAGTTGCGATAATATATCTCATACTGGTTCTGGGACTTTCAAAATGTGTATCAATTCTTGAAAGGAGGTTGCGTAAAGGTGATAACCGTTAAAAATTTATATAAGAACTTTGGCGAAAACGACCAGATAAAAGTTTTAAAAAATGTGTCCGAACACATCTCCAAAGGTGAAAAAGTTGTTATAATCGGGCCGTCAGGCTCCGGAAAATCCACCTTTCTGCGTTGCCTTAACCGTCTTGAGGAGCCTTCATCCGGAGAAATATATTTTGAAAATCAACTTATTACCTCACCCAAAAGCGATATAAATAAATTGCGAATGAAAATGGGCATGGTTTTCCAGCATTTTAATTTATTTCCTCACCTTTCAATAATGGAAAATATCACACTGGGGCCCATAAAACTTTTAAAAATGTCCAAAGCCGATGCCGAAAAACGCGCCACAGACCTGTTAAAACGCGTAGGACTTCCGGACAAGGCAAATGCATATCCGGCACAACTTTCAGGCGGTCAGAAGCAACGGATTGCCATTGCGCGTTCTCTTGCAATGAACCCCGATGTTATGTTATTTGACGAACCCACTTCTGCTCTTGACCCGGAAATGGTAGGAGAGGTTCTTGACCTTATGAAAGAACTTGCAAGTGACGGTATGACCATGGTAGTTGTTACACACGAAATGGGATTTGCCCGTGAAGTAGCAACCCGTATACTGTTTATGGACGAAGGGAACATACTTGAGCAGGGAACTCCCGACGAGTTTTTCTCAAATCCCAAAAATCCCCGACTTAAAGAATTTTTGGCAAAGGTGCTTTAATCCAAATATAATATAATGACACATTCCGGCAGTCCCTCTGCCGGAAGAAACTATCTGTCACGGGAGTATATATGGAAAAACTCAATATTGGTTTAATTTTCGGAGGAGAGTCAAGTGAGCATGAAGTTTCCTGTGCTTCGGCAGCCTCCATCATAAAAAATATAGACAAAGAAAAATACAATGTAATAAAAATATGGATAGACAAAAACGGAGTATGGTTTGTGTACGAAGGTCCTGTGGAATACATTGAAAATTCATCTCTTGCATCTAAACCGCAGGATGCAGAATTCATTCCCGCAATACTCAGCCCCTGCAGTGTTACAGGCGGACTTTTGATACTTGACAAACAAAAAAGTATGTATTCGGTTCTGAAACTTGACTGTATCTTCCCCATAATACACGGTGCGATGGGAGAAGACGGTGTTCTCCAGGGACTTCTTGAACTGTCCCATATCCCTTATGTGGGATGCAAAACCGCCAGCAGTGCTGTTTGTATGGACAAGGTTCTTACAAAAGTTATAATGGATAATAAAAAAATCAAGCAGGCTGACTGGATTTTTTTCTACAAGCATGAAATAGATAATAATCTTGAAAATGTACTGGATAAAATCTGTAATAAATTTTCTTTCCCCATCTTTACCAAACCCTCAAATACAGGCTCTTCAGTGGGGGTTTCAAAAGCACGCACAAGAGAAGAACTTGCAGAGGCATTGATAAAAGCCGCAGAGTATGACCGGAAAGTCATTGTTGAAGAATTTATAGACGGACGGGAAATTGAAGTGGCAATTCTGGAAACCTCCAATGACCGTGAATATCAGATGCTGGTTTCCCCTTGCGGAGAAATAAAGACAGGCGGAGATTTCTACGACTACAACGACAAATACATAAACGGAAAATCTTCAACTGCAGTACCTGCAGACATTTCTGAGGAACTGTCCGAAAAATTACGCAAAACCGCTGCCGAAATTTTCAGATATCTGGAATGCCGCGGATTTTGCCGGTGTGATTTTTTTGTTTGCGGGGAACAAATTATCTTTAACGAAGTCAATACATTACCGGGGTTTACAAAAATCAGTATGTTCCCGATGCTTATGTGTAACCTCGGGCTATCATACACAGAGTTGATATCACGCCTCATTCAGTACGCCATTGACAATAAAAATACTTTATGATAACAGAATTATATTATGAAAAAGGATATTAATATCAGAATAAAAGAAATATGGCACAACAATGTGGAGGACGACCGCGACCTGATAGATTTGTTCTCAAGCGAAGATTTGCCGGACAACTTTTTTTCTGAAATACTGCAAAACGAAAATTCTCTTTCCCAAACTCCCCAGGTGGAATTTACAACCCAGGGAACTTACGAAGAGTCAAAAGACGGCATTTCAATTACATACGAAGAAAGCGAACTTACCGGCATGAAAGGTGCGGTGACAAAATTTTTTATCTCCAACAAAGGATACATCACTATGCTCCGCACAGGAAAAAATGCTATCAACTTGACTTTTGAAAAGGACAAAAACTACCTGTGTCCTAACGGAAACGAGCCTTTTCTTGTAACCACCCACAATCTGAAAAATTCTATTTCCGAAAAAGGTGGTTCGCTGGACATTTCCTACACAATTAATGTAGACGGAGTCCTGACAGAACATAACGAATTCAACATTGATATTGGCGTATAATACCGTCATTATAATGTTTTACAACTTAAAATCCGGATTTTTAAAAGGAGTTAAAATGAAATTTATTAAAATTACAATTTGTCTGATGTTGCTCTCTCTTATCATTACATCGGGTGCTATAGCATCAGAACCCCAGTTCCGACAGATTTCAATAACCGGTGATACAACAGCCGATGAATTTATTTCATCGTTGAATTGGCTGAATATGACACCGGGCGGCAGTCAATCAAATAAATTTCATCATATAATCAATACAGTTGCAAATACATATTACTACGGTATAACCCAAGACGAACTGTTATCCTCTGTAGTGAACGGACAGTTTTTACGGCTTTACAATCATGATACCGATTTTATATATTCTTCAATGTTTGATTGTCTCGACAAATTCAGTTATTACATCCCACCAATGTTCAATTCGATGGTTGAAGAACCTCATTATACAGGGTACGGATTTGTTATTTACGATACCAACCGAAATAAATATGTAAATAAAGAACCCGGTCTGTTCCTGGAAGAAATTTATGAGGATTCACCTGCAGAAAAGGCAGGCTTTCTGCCGGATGACAAAGTTATATATGTAAACGACATAAAAGTCGAAAACCTTCCATTGAATGCTATAAGTTCGCTTCTTTCATCTTATGACGACAACCAGGAATGCACACTTACCGTAGAGCGTAACGGAGAGTTGTATGAGGCAACAATGAAGAAAGAATTTATTCTTTCAAAAGAACTTATGGAGACTTACTATCCGGAATACTCAACTGTAAAATTAGATATAACGGCATTTAACTCATCTGCACTTGAGACGCAATTCAAAGAGGCAGTTTCCAACGCTTATAAGATGGGATACAAAAATCTTATTATCGACCTGAGAAACAATTCGGGCGGTGTTGTTGATTATACCATGAAAATTGCTGACTTTCTCATAACCAAAAAGCATCAGCTTTTCTCATTTTATACAAAAGATGACCAGTTATATATGAATTACGAATCCGACAGAGACGGATATAAATTCAGAAAAGTATATGTTCTCGTAAATGCCCAGACAGCAAGTTCTGCCGAAGCGCTTACCATTGCCCTCAAAGACCTTGCCGGAGCGGTTGTTGTCGGACAGAAAACCTATGGAAAACAAGTGGGACAGATTGTTTATCCCCTGGAAGACAATTCGATTTTTGCCATAACAACCATCAAAGGTTACGGACCTGAAAATGAGGATTACAACAATGTGGGAATTGTGCCTGACCATACAGTTGAAAACAAGACCTACACGGTTGAACCGCCCGCGGATTTTCTCCCGCTGACCGCAGAGCAACTGCCTCTTATATGCCCTGACGGAGACCGTGAGGCAATTCTTGCACTTGAACAAAGATATATGCTGCTTACACATCTTCCCGAAGAAAATGTTGACGGAATATATGACCAGAATCTCGATTCTTGTATAAAGATAACACAGGTTATGCGTGGCTCTGATGAAACAGAACTTACAGAAGGATTTCTTCAGTATATAGATAAACATCTGGAAGATATGACCGGTTCTATACGCGCAAGTGAAGATACTCAACTTGACTTTGTAATGAATTTAATCAAACCAAAGCGGTAATTTATTGCGGGTAATGCTTAAAAACATTACCCGTAATATGTTTTTTATGGCAAAAGGCAAAGATTTACAAAATATTAACTTTTGTTTTTCCTATCCTATTGACAAAATTTATGTGTTATGTTATAATGTTACTACCTCTTGTGGGTCTTTTTTTATGACCTTTAGAGGGAGGTACAAAAATTCGGAAAATTATCAGGAGGTGCCGTATGAGAGTTAAAATTACTTTGGCATGCAGTGAATGCAAGCAGAGAAATTATGACACAATGAAGAACAAGAAGAATGACCCGGACAGACTTGAACTTAACAAGTATTGTCGTTTCTGCCGCAAGGAAACTCTTCACAAGGAAACCAAGTAATTCCGCAATTCAACATTTTTTCGAGGAGGTATTATTTTGGCAGAAGAAAAAAAGATTCAGAACGAAAACAGCAAACCTGCTGTGAAACCTTCAAAAGATAAGGTTTCGTTTGGTAAAAAGGTCGCTAAATTCTTTAAGGATTATAAGAGCGAACTTAAAAAGGTAACCTGGGCATCCAAAGAAATAGTTGTAAAACACACTTCTGTGGTTGTTTCTTTGGTAGTTGTATCCATGGTTATCCTGGTAGTGCTTGATTTTGCATTTAATATGGGCATTACCTCTCTTGGCAAACTTATCTAAATTTTATTCTAAAAGGAAACAGCCATGTTAGAAGATTACGATCCTAATCCCCGGTGGTATGTTGTACACACCTATGCCGGATATGAAAACCGGGTTGCAGCAAACATAGAAAAGATTGTTGAAAACCGCAACATGGGACACCTTATTTTTGAGGTTAAAATTCCCACAGAGACAGTGGTTGACCCCGCCGGAGAAAACGGCGAACAATCCGCTCCCAAGGAGTCTATGCTCTTCCCCAGTTATATTCTGGTTAAAATGATTATGAATTATGAGACCTGGCACGTGGTTCGGAATACACGCGGTGCTACGGGCTTTGTTGGTCCGGAGTCCAAGCCAGTCGCTCTTTCCGACGAGGAAGTGAAACGCCTGGGCGTTGATACAACCGTTGTATCTCTGAGTTACAAGGTTGGAGATTTGGTAACTATTACTGATGGCTTCCTTTCGGGTCACACAGCGGTTGTCAGAGAAATTTCGGAAGATTTCAAGACCATAAAGGTTGTTGTTCCGATGTCTAACCGTGAAACACCTGTTGAACTTTCTTCATCAAGTGTTAAGAAAATGCAAGAAAAATAGCAGTGTTTCTGCTCGGCCGTTATTCCTTGGGCAATTTTGCCAGATTGTTTGAGCATAACGGTAGCGTGGGAGGGAATTAATTCCCGAAAAATTTATTTACCACATTACGGAGGTGTATATTTATGGCAAAGAAAATTATTGGTTATGTAAAACTTCAACTTGCAGCCGGAAAAGCTACTCCCGCTCCCCCTGTTGGTCCTGCTCTGGGTCAGTATGGTGTTGCAATTCCTAACTTTACAAAGGAATTCAATGAGCGTACAAAGAATGACATAGGACTTATCATTCCTGTTGTTATTACTATCTATTCCGACCGCACATTCTCTTTCATCACAAAAACCCCGCCCGCAGCCGTTCTTATTAAAAAAGCATGTGGTATCGAAAGCGGTTCTGGCGTACCTAACAAGACTAAGGTTGCTAAAATCACCAAAGACCAGATTGCTAAAATTGCTGAACAGAAAATGCCCGACCTTAACGCTGCAAATCTTGAAACCGCTATGAGTATGATTGCAGGTACTGCTCGCAGTATGGGCGTTACTGTAGAAGAATAAGGAGGGGAATACAGATGAAGCAAGGTAAGAAATATACCGAAAGCGTAAAACTTGTTGATAAAACAAAACTTTACGACAGTGAAGAAGCGGTACAGACTGTATGCCAGACCGCTAAAGCAAAATTTGATGAAACTATTGAAGTTCATATAAGATTGGGCGTTGACTCAAGACACGCCGACCAACAGGTAAGAGGCGCTATCGTTCTCCCTCACGGTACCGGTAAAACCGTTCGTACTCTCGTATTTGCTAAAGGCGACAATGCCAAAGCAGCAGAAGAGGCAGGTTCCGATTTCGTAGGTGCAGAAGATATGGTTGCAAAAATCCAGAACGAACAGTGGTTTGATTATGATGTAATCATTGCTACTCCCGACATGATGGGCTTAATTGGTCGTCTGGGTAAAGTTCTCGGTCCCAAAGGCTTGATGCCTAACCCCAAAGCAGGTACAGTTACTCCCGATGTTGCCAAAGCAGTTAAAGAAGCAAAAGCAGGTAAAATCGAGTACCGTCTTGACAAAACAAACATTATCCACTGCCCTATCGGCAAGGCTTCTTTCGGCCCTGAAAAACTCGCTGAAAACCTGGCTGCTCTTATGGGTGCAATTGTTAAGGCTAAACCGGCTTCCTCCAAAGGTCAGTACATTAAGAGTTGTGTTATTGCATCTACAATGGGCCCCGGCATAAAACTTAACGCACAGAAATTCATGTAATTCATTTATTTATACACCCAACGCGAAAATATCGCGTTGGGTGTATGATGCAATTCAGTAATATCCGATTTATTTCGGGGTGTAGCGCAGTTGGTAGCGCGCTTGCTTTGGGAGCAAGATGCCGCAGGTTCGAATCCTGTCACTCCGACCATCAAAGGGCAATGAAAAAGATATTGCCCAAGAAACCCCCGATTTTATCGGGGGTTTCGCCGTTTCTACGGTCGAAATTTTTACAAGCGATTTTGTAGATGTGAAAAAGGTATTTTTCCCTTTCTGTAGTGAGCCG
>JAFSGN010000018.1 GCA_017440805.1 Clostridia bacterium | reverse complement strand
GGTTGGATTTCAAATATTTTACGAGGTTTATAATATCTATAGAAAAGTCCATCGAAAGTTCAGAAAGTTTATTTTCTTTCATTTAACCACCTTCTTTTAACTAATTGTATCACAAAAATTGAAGTGTTTCAATGATGCATCAGCGTCATCATTTGCCGCAGGCAAACATCATTGAAAAAAGACTTGTCAACTGACAAGTCTTTTTTCTGCTGCCGGAAGCGGGGGTCGAACCCGCACGGTATCGCTACCACTGGATTTTGAGTCCAGCACGTCTGCCAATTCCATCATTCCGGCAAAGTCTACCCTGTAAGTATAGCATAAAACATAAAAAATTGCAATAGTTTTGAGAAAAAATTTAAACATTTTAAATTTTTTGGATTTATAAGAAAAGGACAAGTTTTTAAAAATAAAACTTTTGTTACATTTTTCTGTACTGTGCGGGTGTGATGTTTTTCAGGGACTTAAAGGTTTTTATAAAATAACTAAGGTCATTGAACCCACAGGAAAAGGCTATTTCGGTAACTGTCTTATCTGTGTTGATAAGTTGGCAGGATGCGTTTTCTATACGGTATGCGGTAAGATACTCAAAAGGGGTTTTCCGTGTCATATCGCGGAAAAAAAGACAAAAATATTTAGGCGACATACCCACCGAACCTGCTATATTTTCAAGTGTAATCTGCTTGTCGAAATTCTCCCGCATAAACTCCAGCGCTTTTCTGATTTTGGGTATGTTTTTTTCCTGTGCCATGGGATATGTTGAGGCAGAAAAATATAACTTTCTGCTTATAATCACCCCGAAAAGATTATACAATGCTCCCATCACCATAAACTGATATTCGGGGCATCCCGCAATCGCCATGGCGTCAAAAAGCCTTGATACCGCCTGATAAACCTCTTTATCGGCGGATGGAATAAATTCACGGATATACAATTCTCTCTTCAGAATTCCGTCTGTAAATTTGCGTAAAGCATCTCCGTGGGCATTCAAAAGTCTGCCGTCAAAAACAATGCACTCGTATTCACAGTCTCCTTCGGGGTATCCGTAATGCACCGTCTCGGAATTTGCAAAAACAGTATCTCCCGGACAGGCAAGATACTCATTATTGTTGAGTCTGATATTAAGTGTGCCTTTAAGCACTCTGACTATTTCAAGTTCCCCGTGCCAGTGGGATGTCATTTCGTAGCGGAAATCATTTTTATTTATTTTGTAAAGTTCAATGGGAAAGTCATGTGTTCCTCTTTGTAATATTTCATTATAACTCATTGCCGTTCAACTTCTTTCATTTTATAAAAACCTGAATATAATTATACTTTTTATTATTATAACACAAGTATTTTACCAAATACAGGTATATAATGAATACAAACGGCAAACAATATTTGAAGAAAATATATTTCAGGAGGTAATACCATGGCAGAAAGCAGACTTACAGGAAGTTATCCCGTTATAGGCATCCGCCCCACCATTGACGGACGGCGGGGTCCTTTAAAAGTGAGGGAATCTCTGGAAAACCAGACAATGAATATGGCAAAAGCCGCCGCAGAACTTTTTGAAAAAAATCTCAGATATTCAAACGGCGAGCATTGCAAAGTAGTTATTGCCGATACCACCATCGGCCGTGTTCCCGAAGCGGTTGCCTGTGCGGAAAAGTTCAAAAAGGAGGGGGTTGACATAACCCTTACCGTCACTCCGTGCTGGTGCTACGGCTCGGAAACAATGGATATGGACCCTATGACCATAAAGGGCGTATGGGGATTTAACGGAACAGAACGGCCGGGTGCGGTTTATCTGGCGGCAGTTCTTGCAAGTCACGCCCAGAAGGGACTGCCCGCTTTCGGCATTTACGGGCACGAGGTTCAGGATATGACCGACACCTCTATTCCCGAAGATGTTCAGGAAAAACTCCTGAGATTCGGCAGGGCGGCTCTTGCGGCGGCGACTATGAGAGGAAAGTCTTATCTGCAGATTGGCTCGGTATGTATGGGTATAGGCGGTTCCATAATTGACACCTCATTTATTGAAGAATATCTTGGTATGAGAGTCGAGTCGGTTGACGAGGTGGAAATCATCAGACGGATGACCGAAGAAATTTATGACAAGGCTGAATTTGAAAAAGCACTTAAATGGGCAAAAGAAAAATGCATTATGGGATTTGACAAGAACCCCGAAAACATGCAGATAAGCGACTCTGAAAAAAAAGAGCAGTTTGAGTTTGTAGTCAAAATGATGTGCATTATCAAGGACCTTATGAACGGAAACAAAAATCTGCCCGAAGGCTGTGAGGAAGAGGCGGTAGGACACAATGCCATTGCCGCAGGTTTCCAGGGGCAACGGCAGTGGACCGATTTCTATCCCAACTGCGATTTTCCCGAAGCACTTCTCAACTCTTCTTTTGACTGGAACGGTGCAAGAGAGCCTTATATTCTTGCCACCGAGAATGATGTTCTCAACGGAATAGGTATGCTTTTCGGCAAACTTCTCACCAACCGTGCCCAGATGTTTGCCGATGTAAGAACTTACTGGAGTGCCGACGGAGTTAAGCGTACCACAGGATATGATATTCAGGGAAAGGCAAAAGAGGCAAACGGATTTATTCACCTTATAAACTCCGGTGCCTGCTGTCTTGACGCCTGCGGTGAAATAAAAGACCAAAACGGCAACGGCATTATGAAACGCTGGTATGAAATGACCGACAAGGATATTGACACCGTTATGAATTCAACCACCTGGAATATGGCAGACCTTGGCTATTTCAGAGGCGGGGGATTTTCCTCAAGATTTATTACCAAAAGCGAAATGCCCGCAACCATGATAAGACTCAATCTTGTAAAGGGTTTAGGTCCTGTACTTCAGATTGCGGAGGGCTGGACAATCTGTCTTCCCGACGAGGTTTCGGATATTTTGTGGAAGAGAACCGACTACACCTGGCCATGTACCTGGTTTGCACCCAGATGTACCGGCGAAGGTGCGTTTAAAACTGCTTACGATGTAATGAACAACTGGGGCGCAAACCACGGCGCAATAAGTTACGGCCATATAGGAGCCGACCTTATTTCCCTCTGTTCAATTCTTCGTATTCCTGTTTGTATGCACAATGTTCCCGAGGAAAAAATACTCCGTCCTGCCTCCTGGAACGCATTCGGTATGGACAAGGAGGGGCAGGACTTCCGTGCCTGTGCCGCTTACGGTCCGATGTATAGGAATATAAGATAAAAGTATGTTTTCGATTATGAATCATTTTTTCCTGTCTCCTTGAGTCAGGAATTAAAAAAGTTCAGACCGTCAAAAACAAGTCTGAAACATTTTCCCTGTCACCTTAAGAAAAGGGGTGTAAAAAACTCCAACAGAGTTTTTTACACCCCTTGTTTGTTATCTCAAATCCGGGTAAGTTTCAAGGTCGGGCATTTTTCTGCCTTCGATTACCTTTGTTATTCCGAATTCCCGCATAGCATCTACCATTTCTTTGTTCAGTTCTTCCCATCTGTCTTCAAGAACATACTGGGCATGATACAACGCCTGTATCCGTGAATAACGGCAATGGTTGCGGAGCACATCGCTTTGTGCCGACTCTACCGCCTTGTTCCACAAATCAAGCATTTCAAGGTCAAACTTCTTTGCGTCCTCCGGATTTTCAAAAGGAAATATAACATTTGCCTTATCATAAATAAACAAATGACGCTCCCTTGCTTTGTCAACCGTTTTATCTATGTATGTGCGGATATATTTCCAGCCGTTTCCGTAGTACAACCGTAAAAATTCGTCCATGTGGTAATAATACTCTTTTTCGGTCATATCGGGATTCCACAGCAATTTGGAAAGGAGATATGCGCGGAGTTCGCCAAATTCACCGGAAAGCGACTCGTAATTTCCCTGTTCAAAAAGTCCGATTACATTATGATTTTTAAAGAACTGAACATTTTCGCGGAGGACCTTAAGATTTGGGAAAAGGGACATATAACTTAAAAAGTCGGTGGTATAGTCCCATACAAACAGAGTTTTGCATATTTCCGACCATTCCCGTATATCCTGTGAAAAATGAACATTTTTCTCGCAACTGCCGTCGTCAAGAGGATGGCAGAAACAGCACTCAATGGAGCAAAGACGGATAATAACATTGTCACGGGGAACTATGGTTTTAGGTCTTTTGCGGGTGTAGCGATATGCAAGAGTGTCTACATATACACCGGGATAATCTTCTTTTATATCGTCTGCAATACGGTTGACAAAAGTAAGAAGCGAACCCATAGGAGTGCCCTCGCGGTCGTCAATCGCCTTACACTTTTCACACTGGCAACCCAACTGTTCGGCATAAGAGTCGTTCTGTGACACCGATATAATGGTAGCGTCGGGATTTTCGTCCAGCCAGTTACGCACATTTTTCCGCACTGTGAGGAAGGTTTTTTCATCGGTAAGACAAGGCTGCAATCCCACTTCGTGAGGGATTTCTGCAAGGTCACTGAGGGTATGCACAAACTTTTTTGCATAATTTATTCCGTCGGGAACACCCTTAATGTCAATGTTTCCGCAGTTAACCCTCATTGCGTAGTTAAAGTTTATGTTTTCCTGTTTACAGGGGTCTGCCAGACCGTACCAGTAATCACTTCTGTATAAAAACCAGGGGGAGTAAATTTCTTCATAGTCACACGGTATATCCGCCATTTTATCTTGTTCGGTTACGGTAAAATCGTTGGCAACAAATCTTGCCCCCAGAAACTTTTCCATAATCTCATACACACCGTAAATTGCTCCTCTTGCCACTGTACCTGTAATAAACAGTCTGTTATCCCGGGCAAGAATGGCGTATCCGTCATTTTTTATCTTTGCTCTTGCCTCACAAACCTCGGTTGTATCACGGTTTGTAGTACCTATAACAATCTCGTGGTCAGTCGGATTTGTTGTGTCGTCTTTAACTTCAAGCCTTTTGTCTGTGCAACGGGCAATCATATCGCAAAGCGCTTTTGCCGATGCAATTTCTTCGGGGGAAGCCGACGCGGAGTAAATAATGCGGTAATTTTCAATTGAATTTCCTGAGATACAAAAAGTACCTGCCATAATAAATCCTCCCTGTTAATTACTATTTTTCTGTATTGTATCACATCAAAAAGTTTTCGTCAACAGTTTTTTACTATTATATTATACCGTCAAGCACTGCTCTTACTATCACTCTGCCCACCGAAAAAATGTTTTCCATTTCCACATTAAAAATATCACTTGCCTCCTGGCTGTCCTCTGCCGTCAGCATATCCTGAGTTTTTATTTTCCAGAGTTCTTCGGGTTTTGCACCGTTCATGAACACATCCATATTTACTGCTCCTCTTATGGCAATAAATCTGTCAAGCATACCCATTCTGTCCATTACAACCGCCAATGCAACATCTTCCATTTCGGAGCATCGGAACGGGTCGGGGGCATTATAGGTTTTTGCCATAAGTTCGGCATTTCTGTGTCCTCTCATACCTTTCCAGTAGTTATCGCCCGAAACTCCCGCCGCCTTTAATACCTGCGGGTTGCGGATTGCCCAGGGAGCGTTGTCAAAGGCAGATGCCATACAGGTTTTTGTTTTGGGTGTGGTTTTAAGGGGAATGTCCTTTACAAGATTATACAATTTATCAACAAGAGACAAATTGAGCAGTTTGAACGCCGAGCCGTCATAGGATTCGTCATGAATCCAGGTGGTAAATGCACTGCCGTCAAGTTCGGTACTGTCAATCTTATGACCAATATCGTAATCAATACAGCAGGACATAAGATATACATCTCCCATAACACTGTTACCGTATGCTCCTCCGCAGCATCCCGTACTGAGTACATAGGCAGAGGAAAAGTCAAATCTGGGGTCGCAAAGAACCGCCATAAGACTTACGGCAGAACTCACTTTTCCCAGTCCCGCAACATAAAGTGCCACTCCGTCTTTAACATAAAGAGGATTGTTTTCGTATGCACCTCGTATTTCATACTTTGCGGAATTTTCAAGAAACTCCTCATAATAATGCTGTGCCTCGCCGGGCGCATCTCCGCTCATTTTGCCTACTTCAAATTTGGGCAGAATGAGAATTTTTATTTTTTCTGTCTTATTATTCATATCATTTTCCCTCAACATGTGTAAAAATCAAAATTTATTTGCCGTCTTCGATAAGTCTCGTTTTTGAAAAATCGGCTTTCTTGTAGCATATAAATACAAGCAGACTGTTTAAAAGCCATCCTGCAGGGTATCCCATTGCTATGGCAACAAAACTGTCGGTAATGCGGGACACTGCAAAAAGGTATACCTGACGGAAAACAACAAAGGACAAAAGCATGGTAACCATAGGTACCCGGCTGTTTCCTGCGCCGCGCAAAGCACCGCTGTAAATCTGGTTTACACTGCAGAGTATATAAAACGGAGTTATATATCTTAAAAGGAGTGCGCCTATTTCAACAACTTCCTGCCGCGAATTGAAAAATCTGACAAACCAGGGAGCGTAAATCACAATGGGAACAATCATAACGGCAGTAAACACGGCTGCTATTCCCAGTGCTGTATCAGCACCCTTTCTGGCCCGTTCAACCTTATTGACGCCAAGATTCTGTCCCACAAAGGTGGTGGAGGCAAGACTCAGGGACTGCATTGGCAGGAACAAAAACTGGTCTATTTTATGGTACGCCGTCCATCCGGACATATAGTTTTCGCCGAAAGCATTTACATAGGACTGCACAAACACATTGGAAAATGCGGTTATTGCCATCTGAAGTCCTGCAGGTAACCCTACTGCCAGAATCTTTTTCATTACATCGGTGTGGATTCTGAGTTTTTTAAGTTCAAGGTTAACAACACCGGAGGTTCTCATAAGAGTTATAACCACCAGTACCGCCGACACACCCTGTGCAATAATGGTAGCGTATGCAACGCCCGCAACACCCATCTCAAACACAATAACAAAAACAAGGTCAAGCACAATATTTATAACCGCCGAAACAACAAGAAAATAAAACGGGCGGGTAGAATCTCCCACTGCCCTTAAAATTCCCGCCCCCATATTGTACACCATAAGTCCGATAACGCCTGCAAAATAAATGGTAAGATAGGTGGTTGACTGCGGAAGTACACTGTCGGGTGTCTTGTTGAGCTTCAACATAAACGGAATCATGGCAATTCCCAGAAAAGTGAATACTACACCCATCAAAAGAGTTACGGCAACAGAGGTATGTACTGCCTGACTTACCTTTTCGTTTCTTTTTGCCCCGTAATACTGGGATATCACAACCCCCGCACCGCTTGAAAGCCCCATAAAGAAACCGATGAGAAGATTAATAATCGGGGTAACGCTTCCCACCGCCGAAAAAGCCTGGTTGGAAGCATAATTTCCCACAACCCATGTGTCAACGGTGTTGTAAAGTTGCTGAAATATATTTCCCACCAAAAGGGGAACCGCAAAGGACACAAGATGCCGTACAGTGCTTCCCGTTGTCATGTCAGCCTCGGTGTTTTTACCTGAGAGCAGACCAAAAAGTGCCATTAAACTCCCCCTTTTTTTGTAAATTATCTTTTTAAATAATACTACTTTTTAACCCAAAAGTCAATATCCGCCCTTAAAACTGTTTTACAGTAAAAAACAGAAAGTGCCGGCAAAAAACCGACACTTTCCGACTTTTTCTTACTTTATCCAACTTTCGTCAGAGGGGTTATCGCGGAACGCCTTTATTCTGGAAATGTCCTCTGTTTTGATATATCCCGTTTCGGCAGCAACCTCAAGCAATGCGTCAAGATTGCAAAGGGATACATTTTTCACATTTGCTTCTTCCAGTCTGACCAGACCTTTTTTCATGCCGTATGTGAATATACTCACAACACCCAGCACTTCTGCACCTGCCTGGCGAAGTACATCAACACATTCAATAACGCTTCCGCCGGTGGATATAAGGTCCTCAACCACAACTACTTTCTGACCTTTTTCAAGTTTACCTTCAATCTGGTTTGTTCTGCCGTGGTCCTTTGCTCCCGAACGGACATAACCCATGGGGAGAGAAAGAATATCAGCGCAAAGTGCCGCATGAGCGATACCTGCCGTAGCAGTACCCATAAGAATTTCGGCATCGGGATAATGCTCTTTAATAAGTCCTGCAAGTCCGTTTTCAATGTCCCGTCTTACATTCACATCGCTGAGTGTCAGGCGGTTGTCACAGTAAATCGGACTTTTTATGCCGCTTGCCCAGGTAAACGGCTGTTCGGGACGCAGAAATACTGCACCGATGGAAAGAAGGTCTTTTGCAATAATGTTTTTCATGTTTTTCTCCTGTATCTGATTGTAATTAATTTTTTCCGTTTTCTTAAGTCTTTTTTTGCAGTATATATCCCGTACAAACGGAACACATCATCTTTTCCGCAGGATATTCATATCGGCGGATTCAACTTCATCGGTTCAATTATATCATATTTTTTTCTTTTTTTCAATCTGATTTTGAATAAATTATTATAAATCACTGCTGTTTTTTGCTAAAAATACGAATTCTGCGGTTACAAAACGGATTTAACCGTTTCCGGCTTGAATTATTTACAAATAAAGAGTATAATAGATAAAATATTAAAATAGTGTGATGAATATATTCTTAAAAGGATTATAATGATTATGGAAAAAATAAAAATTCTTTTCATCGGAATAACAATGCGGTGCGGAGGAAGCGAAAAATCCTTCCTTTCCTTTGTGAACTGTCTTGATTTCGACCGCTTTGAAGTGGATTTGGTTCTTGCAAAAAAAGACGGATTGTTTATGTCACAGATTCCCAAGCAGATTAATGTAATTGAGATGGAAAAGTTCGGGGAACATTTTCTTTTGTCAAACAAAAACGCCGTAAGTTGCCTTTTTAATACTTTTATAAAGAAAAATCCTCTTTATGCTTTTGAAATACTGCCGTATTTTCTCAAAGCGGTTCTGTTCCGCAAAAACTGGAGCGATATAGGAGGCAGAATGTGGGTACACATGATGCAGAAAATACCCGCCCTCCAAAAACATTATGACATCGCGGTTTCCTACTGGGGCGACAGAACAATGTTCTACATGATAGACAAAGTTTTGGCCGATAAAAAAATTACCTGGCTTCACTTTGACTATGCCCATCCGAAACGGGACAACCAACTGTATCTGAAATATTTTTCACAGTGCGACAGCATTATCAATGTTTCCACAACGGTTGACTCTGCACTCAAAGGCGAACTTCCTCAACTTTCTGACAAATGCCTTGTGATAGAAAATATAAACAACCCTCTGTTCATCAATCAACTTGCCGATGCGGGAGAAGGTTTCCCCGACAAAGACTACAAGGGAAAACGAATACTCACGGTAGGCAGAATTGCCGAACAGAAAGGATATGATTTTGCAGCAGAGGCAATGCGTCTTCTGAAAAAAGACGGAATTGACGCAAAATGGTACATACTGGGTGACGGAGACAAGGATTACAAGGACTATATCACATCTCTCATACAGGAAAAGGATGTTGCCGACAGATTTGTCTTCTTAGGCACTACTCCAAACCCGTATTCATATATGAAAGCCTGCGATATTTATGCACAGCCCTCGCGGTTTGAAGGAAAACCCATTGCAGTGGAAGAGGTTAAAATACTCCGCAAACCCATACTGGTCTGCAATTATCTTTCCGCGAACGAGCAACTTTGCGGCGGTAAGTACGGAATGGTCTGCGATATGAACGGTGAGGGTGTTTACAAAGGTCTTAAAGAAATGATTGAGAACCCCTCGGTGTGTGAAAAGTATACCGCCGAACTTTCTGCCCATGACTTTTCCAACACTTTTGAAATCGAAAAGTTTTATAACATAATATAACCTCAAAAAAGGATAAAAAATGTTCGGATATATTCGCCCCGACCAGAAAAACCTGCTGGTAAAGGAACTGGAACTTTACAAAGCCGTATACTGCGGACTTTGCAACGCACTTCATAAATATGTGTCGCCTTTCATGCCGCTGACACTTAATTATGATTTTGTTCTTCTTGCATCTTTACGACTTGCCCTGGAAAGAACACCGCCCAGAACCGAAAGAAAAAGATGCACCGCCTCGCCTTTTAAAAAGAAATGCCGTTTGTGTGTTTCGGAATGTGCTCCTCTCATTTACACCGCACAGGCAAGTACGGTATTATCCTACTATCAGTTAAAAGACGATATTCTTGACCGAGACAAACCCTTTTTCAAGCGTGCACTAAAAAAAATAATTCTTATTCTGATAACTCCCGCCTTTAAAAAAATATGCCGTGAAAACTCCCATATCCGCGGTCTTTCGCAAAAAACCCGTGATAATCTTTCAAAACTGTCTGCTCTGGAAAAAACCGGAAGCAGTGATATTGACACTCTTGCGGACATTTCGGGTCAACTTCTGGCAGATGCGGCAAGTACGGGACTTGAGGGCGAAAATTATGAAACCGCCTCACAACTGGGAAAAAATATCGGCAAATGGCTGTATATAATTGACGCCTTTGACGATATGGAAAAAGACAGTAAATCAGGGGCATTCAATCCCTTGACAGTGCGTTTCGGAAGTGTGGAAAAGGTAAAACAGAACGCAGAGGCAATTGATGCGGTAATCTCCAATTATGTCTATGCGGCGTCACAACTTACAGACAATCTCCCGTCCACCTGCTACAACGGAATTATAAAGAATATAATTACCGAGGGACTGGATATAACAGCACAAAAAGTACTGTTCAAAACAAACGGAAAGGTGAAAAAAACAAATGACTGACCCTTATTCCATTCTGGGTGTTTCTCCCGAAAACACCGATGAACAAATAAAAAAAGCATACCGCGAACTTGCAAAAAAGTATCACCCTGATGTAAATCCGGGTGTTGATACAAGTGACAAAATGAAAGAAATAAACCAGGCTTACGACCTGATAATGAAAATGCGTGAAGCGGGCAACAAAGGACGATATTACCAGGATACAAACACCTCTTCCTCACGCAACTATTCCTCCGACGCCTTTAATCTTTACCGTGCACAGACACTTATCGCACAGGGAAGATACACAGAGGCGAGGATTGTTCTGGACTCGGTAAACCAGGCGTCAAGAGATGCGGAGTGGTACTATATCTACGGCGTTCTTCTGGCAAACAGCGGTGCATATTTTGATGCCCGTGTGAAATTTGAGGAGGCGGTACGCCGTGACCCCTATAATCCCCTTTACCGTCAGGCACTCAACAGAATGTCCGCCGGAGGTGCATTCTCCTCCTCTCCCCGCGGAAACTCCGTGTCGGGAGACTGTTCGGGGTGCGATATGTGTTCGGGACTTATCTGTGCCGACTGCCTTTGCGAATGTCTCGGCGGAGACCTTATCCGCTGTTGCTGATAATTTTATCAAACCACTTTAAAGGGGCGTTTTGGGTATGAAAAAAACAAAAAAACTTGCCTTTTCGGGTATTCTGACCGCACTTTGCTTTGTACTTCTTTTTATCGGAAGTCTTTTTTCCACAATTGACTTGTCCCTTTCGGCTATAGCGGGGCTCCTTATTGTTCTTGCGGTAATAGAACTTGACGACAAATATGCGGCAGGGATTTTTCTGGCGGTTTCCCTGTTGGGACTTCTTCTTATTCCGTCAAAACTTACAAGTCTGTTTTTTCTCGGGTTTCTGGGCTGGTATCCCATTGCAAAACGCCATTTTGAACGGCTGGTTCCCCTGTTGGCATGGCCTGTGAAAATCAGTGCCGCCAATGTGTTTCTTGCCCTTTCCATACTGGTATCCAGATATGTTTTTTTGATTCCGGAAAGCGACTTTGACTTTAGTTATCTGTTGTTCGGACTTGCAAATGTGACTTTTGTTCTTTACGATATATGTCTTTCAAAACTTATTCTTTTGTATCTTGTAAAATTGAGAAACCTGCTCCGTATCAACAAACTGCTCTGACTGCAGGAAAATTTATAACCCATTTTGTATGGTGAAATTGAAAAGGGTGGTGTAAAAAACTCCAACAGAGTTTTTTACACCACCTTTCTCAGGGAGACAGGAAAAAATGATTCAGATTTGTTTCTGACGGTCTGAACATTTTTTCATCTCCTTTTTATACTTCGCTTTGGATAAGTTCCGAAACACTTACAAATTCATAATCCATTTCAATGAGTCTGGGGATAATAATTCTCAGTGCCTTTGCGGTAGGTGTGTTGCCGTTGTTAAAATCGTGAAACAGGATTATATCCCCGTCGTGAAGATTGGAAAGTACGGTGTTGACCACCTTATCAACAGGAGGACAGGACCAGTCCCGCGTATCCTGCCACCAGGACCACAGAATACATTTATGCCCCGTAGCAGAAACAACATCAACCTTAAGGTCATTGTAGGCACCGCCGGGAGGACGGAAAACTATGGGTGCCGTTCCGGTTATCTGTTTTATAATTTCATCGGTTTTTGAAATTTCCTCCCGCAGTTTATCGTCGGATATTCTGTTGATAAAAACATGGTTATAAGTGTGGTTTCCCAATTCATGCCCCTCGTCAAAAGTTCTTTTGACAATATCCGGGTGTTTCTGTGCGTTTGAGCCGATTATAAAAAATGTTGCCTTAACTCCGTATTCCTTGAGTATATCCAGTATTTCCTCGGTGTGTTTCGGGTGAGGGCCGTCATCAAAAGTAAGGGCAATTTTTTTGGTTGCCGACGAGTTATTTGCTATAATTTCCCGTGCGAAAACCACCTGGACAGTTAAAACAGCAAGACATAATACAAACAGTGCCTTTTTCATTAAACCACCGCCTGTATATCACTTATAAGGCAAAATTCATAGCCTTCTTGTCTGACTTTTTTTATAAATTCGTCAAGTATTTCCGCGTTGGTTTTTGAGGTGGGATGAAGAAGTATTACCGCGCCGTTGTGCACACGGCTGAGCAAAATATTGAGTGCCTTTTCCTTTGGAAGTTGGTTATTGTTGTCCCAGTCCTGATAAGCGACGGTCCAGAAAACTGTTTTGTACCCCAACTCTTTTGCCCACTTAAGATTGTTTTCGGTATATTTTCCCTCGGGCGGGCGGTAAAACCTGGAAATTTCTTTTCCCGTAGCCTCTTTATAGTACTGCTCCATTGACAGAAGTTCGTCTTTAAATTCTTTCTCGCTCTTTGCCGACATATCGGGATGCTTCCGGGTATGGTTGCAAATGAGGTTTCCGTTGTCGGAAAGTTCCTTTATAAGTTCGGGATTTGTGCGGACAATATTTGAAAGAATGAAAAACGCGCCTTTTACATTATTTTTCTTTAAAATGTCGGCTGTTTTCTTTACATTTCCGTTTTCATAACCTGCATCAAAAGTCAGATATATCTTTTTCTCGTCGTTTCCTATTGCAATTCCGCCGTTTTCCGACAGCATCTCTGCGTTGGGAACTTGAGGTCTTTGGTGGTTTTTTTCTATTTTTGTATACCATTCAAGTCCGTATGCCGTAGTGGTAAAGACCGTAAAAACAACAAACGGAACAAGTATTTTTAAAATCTTTTTCATTTTATTCTCCTTTCTTTCCGGTACACTCTTATTATTCACCGGCAGAAAGAAAAGTAACCTTAAAAAATTCGGGGAATATAATGATAAAGAGGTGATTTAAGGTGGCTTGTATTTATTTAAGTCCTTCAGGACAGGAATTCAATTTTTACTTAAACGGCGGAACAGAGGAATATTTTACCAATTTAATTGCAGATGCAATGGAGCCATATCTTTCGTCAAGCGGAATATGTTTTGGCAGAAATATGCCCTGGATGACTGCACAACAGGCGGCAGACAACGCAAATGTATTCAACTATAACGCATATCTTGCCATTCATTCCAACTCTGCCGCAGAAAATCTCTCGGGGCTTTTGCGGGGTTGCGATATATATTACTTCCGCGACAGTGCCCTCTCCAGACGATATGCCCAGATTACGGCAGAGTACTATAAAACTATTTATCCCATTCCCTCTCTTGTGAATATTATACCTAATCTTACATTTATTGAACTAAACAAAACACGGGCACCTGCCATACTTGTGGAAATCGGCTATCACGACAATCCCGAAGATGAGGCATTTATCAAGTCAAATACGCAAAACATCGCCCGTGTTCTGTCTCAGGCGACCGCCGCGTTTACTTCTACTCCTTTTGTGCCAAAACCCGATTATATCCCCGGTCTTGTGATTACTGACGGCTCCGGTCTTAATATACGCAGTGAACCTTCATCGTCTTCAGCGGTGGTCTCAAGGGTTCCCAACGGAACTACTGTCCGGATATTATGCAAATGCGGTCTGTGGTACAGAATAAATTTCGGAGGAATTTCAGGCTTTGTTTCGGCGTCTTATGTCTTTCCTCTTTTCCCCGAAAGAGCACTTAATCAACTGTAAATTTTTCATAACAAGAAAAAATACGAGAAACACCGTAAAGTTTCTCGTATTTTTTCTGTTTTAGGAGATAAATCTATTTTTTTATCTCTCTTTTCCGTTTTTTACGACGATCGAAAAATTCGTGGATTTTGAGTTTTATTATGAGTTTGCTTCGCAATCTCTCATAGAGAGTATCTTCTTCGGGAAACGGAAGAAAAGAGCCACCTGCTCGCTCACGAAACAAACGGTTCATTTGTATCTTGTGCCGTTTGATTAGTGGCGGTACTTCAATATCTTTGATTTCCTCCTCAATCTTGCGAATTTGTAAATCCACCGCGTCTGATAGTGCACGCTTGAAAAGCTCACGGTTATTGTTTATCGTATCATCCCAAAAATCATCTTTATTTATATCTTCAATATCTTGTTTTGTTATTTTGTCGTAATTACTCATTTTCTCCTGATTCGATAAGTTTTCTCAAATAAAAAGTGCGCCGACCGTAATCAGCGCACAAAAACACAAATTCCGGTTGTCGCCAAACAAACTGTATACAGATTGGGTATATGATACTCTCTCGTGTACGGAATTTGCATTTTATCAAACTCATCACAAAAGAGTATTGTCAAAAAGGATATAAATATCCCTAAAATGAAAAATACACCCATATGTGCTGTATATTTAGTTTGTTTGGCACAGTTATTATATCATAATTTTTGCGGTTTGTAAACATATTTAGTAAAATTTATCTGGTTACCTTCCGAGAGGTCAAAAAAAGACTTTATACACGGGAACTTTTTTGTTTATCTGTTATTTTTCAATCTTTCCGACAAGCAATGTATTTGTGCCCACAAATACAAAATACGGCATACCTCTTTCGAGATATACCGTATTCTTGCAAAACTGTCCTTTATGGCACAACCTTAATGTTCCGGATTTGTTTTTGACTGTCTGAACTTTTTACATATCCTCTTTTACAAGTGTTTCCATTGCCTTTTTGTACCCCTCAAAACCCAGTCCTTTGAAGGTGGCAACACAGGCAGTTCCCACATAAGAAATTTTTCTGAACTCTTCTCTTTGGGAAACATCGGTAAGGTGAACCTCTACGGTGGGAATACCCACCGCCTTGACTGCGTCAAGAATGGCGACACTTGTATGAGTGTAGGCGGCAGGATTTATGACTATGCCGTCTTTTGTGTTGTACGCCGTCTGTATGGCGTTCACAATATCCCCCTCGCTGTTTGACTGATATATTTCAACCTGAACACCCATTTTTACCGCACACTCGCTTATATATTCGCACAGTGCAGGGTAGTCCTTTTTTCCGTACAAATCAGGTTCCCGTATCCCCAGCATATTTAAATTAGGTCCGTTTATTACAAGTATTTTTTTCATATTTTTCCCTCTACATAATTGTTTTCAGAATATCCAGTATATCCTGTGCCACCTCTTGAGGTGTTTTGTCACCATCTGTTTCCCGGTCGCAGAACTCACGGTACATCGGGAGACGGCTGTTATACAGGTTTTCAACCCCGTATTTTTCCGACAAAGGTCTGTTCTCGGAGGTCATAAGTTTTGGGGAACGGTTTATGAATATTATTATTCCGTTCTGATGGAGAGGCGGATAATTTTCCTTTACGGTTACGACTCCTCCGCCGGTTGCAATAATTTTTCCTCTTTGTTTGCCTGTTTGTCTGACAACCTCGGTTTCGATTTTTCTGAACTCGGCTTCGCCTTTTGTCGTGATTATTTCGGCGGGAGTTTTGCCATTTTGGGAAATTATATCATCGGTATCCAGAAACTCACGGTTGGTTTTTTCAGCCAGAATTTTCCCCACCGTGCTTTTTCCGCATCCCGCCATTCCCACAAGCACCACATTCAGCATTTCTCGACGGAGACCGGAAAGTATGGTGTGTATTGCTGTGTCGGATATCTTTTCTCCCGTAAAAATTTCACTTGCGGCTTTTGCCTGGGCAACCAGCATCAAAAGTCCGTTTGAGTGCTTGATACCCAACTTTTCCGCATCAAGAAGCAACGGGGTTTTTTCGGGGTTGTATATAAGGTCGATAACCCCCCGGCACTGCGGAAAATCCCTGAGTTCTATAAGTTTTTGGTAATTTTCGGGGTACATTCCCACGGGAGTGGTGTTTACTATAATGCCGGCATCGGAATGGATATTTATATTGTCATAATTATTTTCGCCCCGTCTTGAAATTACGACAATCTCTCCCGCTTCCTTTGCCTGCAATACATTAAATACGGTTTTGCTTGAACCTCCGCTGCCTAAAATAATGCACTTTTTGCCTTTCACATCAAATCCGCAGAAGTCAACAAGATAAGAAAATCCGTAAAAATCGGTATTATATCCGCAAAGACGGTTGTCTTTGTCACGAACAACGGTATTGACCGCGCCGATTTTTTTTGCCTCAGGGCTTATACAGTCGAGATACGGTATGACTTTTTCCTTGTACGGCACAGTAACATTTATTCCGTACCAGTCGCCTTTTGTAATAAATTCCTCTACTTTTTCGGACGGTGTGGGAAAAAGGGAATATTCATAGTCTGCAAGAAGACGATGGATTTGCGGTGAAAAACTGTGAGAAAGTTTCTCCCCCAGAAGACCGCACTTTTTTTCTCCCATACTAAATCACCTCGGAATAGGTACCTAAATATGAAAATTCCTCAACCTCGCCCTCAAGTTCGCAGATAAGCTGAGCAAGGGCGGGGGAATAAACCGATTCGGCAATATCAAAATAGAAACGGAATTCAAAATCTCTGCCCGGAATAGGACGGCTCTCCAGTTTTGTAAGATTTACGCCAAGTGCAAAAAATCTTGAAAGAACACGGTACAGAGAACCCGGCTTATGAGAGGTAACCATCATTATTGATGTTCTGTCTGCACCGGGGTATATTTCAAGTTTCTTTGAAATGCAGATAAAGCGGGTATAATTGCTGGTATTGTTCTGTATTTTACTGTCTGCAATATTCAGACCGTAACATTCGGCACAGGAGCGTGAGGCAATGGCTGCCACATCGGTTCTGTCGCTTTCGGCTACCATCTTTGACGCAAGTGCCGTATTTTCACAGGTTGTAACCTTAAAACCTTTTGCTTTTATGTAGTCACTGCACTGGGATATTGCCTGTTCGTGAGAAATAACCTCGGTAATATCGCTGAGTTTTACACCCGGTTTTGTGAGAAGAACATGGTTAATCTGCACTCTTACACTGCGTACAATGCTGAAATTCTTCTCCACCATAAGGTCATACACCTGTCTTACAGAGCCTGCGGTACTGTTTTCAAGAGGAAGAATGCCGTATTTGCAAAGTCCTTTTTCCACTGCCGAAAAAACGCTTTCAAAACTGTTGAAATACATAATATTGGGGAAACCGAACAGTTTTTCGCAGGCGGTCTGGGAATTTGCACCCTCAATTCCCTGACACGCAACCACCGCTTTTTCGGGGAAGAGACAGGGAGTTTCCTCAAGTGCTCTTTTTACCTCCTGTGACAAAGGAGATGTTTCTGAAAGAATACGGTTCTGATGGGAACGGGAAAGTTCCATAAGCATTGAAAAAAGAACCCGCACACCCTGTTCGTATTCTTCTCCTGCCTGCTCGGAAACCTTGTTGAGCAGTTCTCTTTCTCTTGCCGCATCAAAAACCGGCATTTTGTTTTGTCTTTTGTATTCTGCAATTTTTGCGGAAACTTCCATTCTTTTTTTATAAAGTTCCACAAGACCTGAATTTATCTCATCAATTTCTGAGCGTAATTTTTTTATATCCATAATATCCCCCAAATTTAAATGTATTTATTTTTAAATATTATATCGCAGACTGCTATTGCCGCTGCCGCTTCAACCACAGGTACGGCGCGTGGCACAACACAAGGGTCGTGTCTGCCCTCTATCAGAACTTCACAGTTTTCAAGAGTTTCAAGATTTACACTGTTCTGTGTTTTTGCAACAGAGGGTGTGGGTTTAAAGGCGGCGCGGAAAATTATGGGCATACCGTTGGTTATTCCTCCCGAAATTCCTCCGCAGTTATTGGTGAGTGTTGTCACTTTTTCGTCTTTTATAACATAGGAATCATTGTTTTCCGAGCCTTTTTTTCTTGCGGTGTCAAATCCCGCACCGAACTCAATTCCCTTTACCGCAGGTATTGCAAACACTGCCTGAGAAATTACATTCTCGACACCCTCAAACATGGGTGAGCCGTATCCTGCATCCATACCTACAACCGCACATTCTATAATTCCCCCGACGGAATCTCCGTTGTTCCTTGCCGAAAGAATGGCTTTTTCCATTTTTTCTCCGCTTTCTTTTGTAAGCGTCGGGAATCCGTCCTGCAGTTTAAAATCTTTCTCCGTCACATCAACAGGATGATATGACGCGTCTTTTATGCCGTCAATCTCATATATATGGGCACCGATTTTTATACCCATGGAAGAAAGGACCTGCAGGGCAATTCCCCCTGCAATACAAAGGGGAGCCGTAAGTCTTCCCGAAAACTGACCGCCGCCGCGGATATCGTTATATCCCTCAAACTTCACAAAAGCGGGATAATCGGCATGAGAGGGGCGGGGTACGGTTTTAAGTTTATCATAATCGCGGGAACGGAAATCTCCGTTTTCTATTATGGCACAGATTGGCGCTCCGCAGGTTTTTCCGTCAACAATACCCGAAATAAACCGGGGAATGTCCGCCTCTTTTCTCTTGGTGGAAACTGAACTGTTGCCGGGTGCCCGACGCTGACAGAAATCAAGAATTTTCTGAGTATCTATCTCAAAACCCGGAGGTATTCCTTCTATTGTAACTCCTATGGCGTCGGAATGGGACTGCCCGAAAATTGAAACCTTTAATGCTGTTCCGAATGTATTCATACTATTTCTCCTTTACCTGAGCACCCAATTTCCCAATCTCTCCGAAGAAAGTGGGGTAACTTTTGTTTACCGCCCGGGCGTTATTTATGGTAACCTCTCCCTCTGCAACAAAGGAGGCTATTGACGCTGACATAACAATTCTGTGGTCTCCGAAAGAATCCACCGTACCTCCGGTAAGTTTTCCGCCGTAAATTTTCATACTGTTGGCATCCGACTGAGTTTTTATGCCTAAATTTCCAAGCATTTCGCACACCGAATGTACTCTGTCGCTTTCTTTTATTCTCAACCGGGAAATTCCGTCTATTACGGTAACCCCTTCCGATGCCGCTGCCACCACCGAGATGACAGGAACAAGGTCGGGGATGTCCCGAGCATCAAAATGTATGGCGGAAAGTTGTCCTTTTCTTACGGTTATACTGTCTTTTTCCGTGATTATTTCCGCACCGAATTTTTTAAGTATATCAAGTATTCTTATATCTCCCTGAACCGAATTTAAGTTAAGGGGACTTACCGAAATACCTTTACGGCTTAACGCCCCCAGCGATAACCAGAACGCCGCATTGGACCAGTCGCTTTCGATGATTATTTTACCGGGAGATGTGATTTTTCCCCGGGATACCGTAAATTTATTATCTTTATGTGTTACCTGTATTCCGAATTTCTTCAGAATATCACAGGTGAGATATACATAATCTCTGGATTCAAAACTCCCTGTTATTTCAACTGTTCCTCCCCCGGACAGTGAAAGGGCGAAAAGCAGACCTGATATAAACTGGGAACTTACTCCTGCGTCAAGTGAAAAGTTATTTTTATTGAGTTTTCCCTCGCAGTAAAGCGGACATATACCCTGAGGGGAAAGTATCATTCCGCTTGATGAAAGTATCTCGTAAAGGGGTGAAAGAGGCCGTGTTGTAAGCCTTCCCCGTGTGAGCATTTCCGCCTTTATTCCCAATGCACCCAGAATGGGGAGAATAAACCGCATTGTAGAACCGCTTTCAAAAAAATCCAGTTGTACTTGCTCTTTCGGAACTGACTTTACGGGAATAACGGTATATCTGTTTCCCTGTTTTGTAACCTCTGCCCCCAGGCTTTTTATAACGCCTACCGTCGCCTGTATATCCTCCGAAAAAGAGTCACACTCTATTTCTGTTTCGCCCTGAGCAAAACAAGCACAGATAAACGCACGGTGGGCAATGGATTTTGATGCGGGCATATTGTCTATTCTGCCTTCGGGGGCGTGGGAATTTAATGTAATTGTCATAGTTATTTCTCCAGTCCCGCGGATAAAAGTTCCTTGAATTTTTGGTGGGTTAACTTATGAAGTCCGCACAACGAATGCTCTGTGGGAAATACCACAGTAAGTCCGTCGGTTGCGTTCTTTTTGTCGTTTTTTATCAATTCCCAAAGGGTTTCAAGAGGTATGTCGGTTGCGGTGGGGAGTTGGTATTTTTTATTCAGATGTTCTATTTTCTGTGCCGTCTGTCGTGAGCACAAACCTGCTTTTTGAGCAGTTCTTGCCATTATGCACATTCCGGCAGCAACACTGTGGCCGTGAGAAATTTTAAAATTGCTCGCCGCCTCAATTGCATGTCCCACGGTATGACCGAAGTTGAGAAGTTGTCTCTCTCCCAGGTCGAACCTGTCCTTCTGCACTATATCCGCCTTTAATTTTACACATTTTGAAATCACATCAATTGCTGTTTTACCGTCTGTGCCGTTCTTTATTTTTTGTGTAAGGTCCTGTGTTTTTTCAAGTATTTCAAAAAGTTCCGGCTGATTTATATGGGCATATTTTATAACCTCTGCCATTCCGTCGGTAATAAACTCTTCTTTTAAGGTTTTAAGCGTGTCAACATCGCAAATCACCGCAGATGGCTGACAGAATGCACCTATAAGATTTTTTCCTTTTTCAAGGTCTATGGCACATTTTCCGCCTACCGATGAATCCACCGCCGCAAGAAGCGTTGTGGGAACCTGGATATATTTTATTCCCCGCATATATGTTGCGGCACAAAAACCTGTAAGGTCGCCTACAACACCGCCTCCCAGGGCAATCATTATATCGCTTCTGCAAAGATGGTTTTCTGCGGCAAAGTTCTGTATCTCAATAAATTTTTCTATACACTTTGATGTTTCCCCCGCGGGAATTGTAAATATATTAATCTCAAAACCTTTTTCTTCAAGAGACTTTTCCAGTGTCTGCACATATTCCGGGGGAATATTGCTGTCGGTTACTACAACCGCTCTGCAGGGCGGAACTACCTCAGACACAATTTTACCTGCCTCTTTGAGCATTCCCTGTCCGATATGCACGGTGTAGGAGTCAAGTACCCTTATTTCTGCTCTTTCCATTCTGTGTCAATCGCCTCCTTTTTCATTCGTCCTTCACGCAGAAGTCCGCACAATTTTCCGGTGTCATTTTCTTCAAGGGCGGTTTTATATTGCTCAAGGGAGTTTATTATACCGTCAAGTTCAAAAATGAGATTTTCCCTGTTAAGACTGAATAACTCGCTCCACATATTCTCGTTAAGTTTTGCAACACGGGTAAGGTCCCTGTAACTGCCTGCCGAATATGCATGGTGTTTTTCGGCGGTGGGACTTTTTACATAGGCATTTGAGACAATATGTGCAAGTTGAGAGGTAAAGGCTATCATTCTGTCGTGTTCCTCGGCATTTGTTGTGGTTACCGAGCCGAATCCTATACCTTTGAGAAGACAGTTCAACCGTCCCAGTGTTTCTATGTCTTCATAGTGCTTTGGTACAATAAGCATTGTTGCACCGTCAAAAAGGTCTGCAGAGGAATACTTAAAACCCGAAAACTGCTTTCCTGCCATAGGGTGTGCACCTATAAAATGAAATCCACTCTTTTCTGCCGTTTCAAACAGTACAGGGCAGACAGCACCTTTAACTCCGCACAAATCCACAACAATACTGTCTTTTTTGAAGCGATGTGCGTTTGCCTTTACAAACTCAATGGTATCAAGAGGGTAAAGGGCAACAAACACAAAGTCGCATTCTTCAAAATGGTTTTCCAGTTTTCCGTGACAGGCACCATTCATAACAGCGGCATCCTCCACCGCCTTGTTTATATCGTTTCCGTAAACCGTGTGACCTGCCCTTATAAACGCCTTAGCCATTGAACCGCCTATAAGACCAAGCCCCGTAATACCGATTATCATTCCGTCACCTCTATATAATTTCCCGTATTGCCATAACCTTACGGGCAACCTTGTCAAACTGTTCGGGAGTAAGTGCCTGAGGACCGTCGCAAAGGGCATGGACAGGGTCGTTGTGTACCTCTATCATAAGTCCGTCTGCTCCGCAGGCTGCTGCCGCCATTGCCATGGGTTCAACCAGTTTGGAAACACCGCAGGCATGGCTGGGGTCGATTACAATGGGAAGATGGGTAAGGCTTTTAAGCATGGGAACGGCAGACAAATCAAGGGTATTTCTTGTGTAGGTTTCAAAAGTGCGTATTCCTCTTTCGCACAGGATTATTTTTTCGTTACCTCCTGCCATAATGTATTCCGCACTCATGAGAAGTTCCTTGAGAGTGTTTGCAAGTCCTCTCTTGAGAAGAATGGGTTTGTCAATTTTGCCCAGTTCCTTGAGGAGTTCAAAATTCTGCATATTTCTTGCCCCCACCTGAATAACATCTACATTTTCAAAAAGGGGCAGATGGTTTGCGTTCATTATCTCGGTTACAATGGGCATACCGGTTTCTTTTTTTGCTTCTGAAAGAAGTTCAATTCCCTCTGCCTTGAGTCCCTGGAAATCGTAGGGAGATGTACGGGGTTTGAAAGCACCGCCTCTGAGCAGTTTTGCTCCCGAGTTATGCACCGCACGGGCTATTTCGGTTATCTGCGAGGGGGATTCCACAGAACAGGGACCGGCAATAAACTGAAAATGTCCTCCGCCTATAAGAACTCCGCCTCCGCAGTCAATTACAGTGTCATCGGGATGAAATTTTCTGTTTGCCTTTTTAAAAGGCTCTGTAATATGAGTGACATTCTGTACTATCTCAAGACCTTCAATAAGGTCGGTATCAATACGGCTGGCATCTCCTATAAGTCCCAGAACGGTGTTATATTCACCTTTGGAAATATGGACCGTTATACCCTGATTTTCAAACCAATTTATAAGATTTTCTTCCTGTTCCTTGGGTGTTTCGTTTTTAAGTACTACTATCATGACAACTTCTCCCTGTAATAATAAAATACAATTAAAAAAGGTCCGCAGCAATTCTACTGCGAACCCACAATTAAGACAACTTCAATATACGCCTGTAACAGTGTTTTCAAAATGTTTGCAGCACAAATTGCTTTACTCTATTTTTGGATGTAAAATAAAAGTAAAAGTAAAAATAAAAGTATTCAAATGCAGCAAACATAAGATTTTTCATTTTACCAATTTTGCCTTTCCTGATTTAAGGTTATTATACTACAACCCGCAAAGTATGTCAATAGCAACAATAGCACAAAAACCTTTGCAATTATTTCAAAAATTTTGTGCAATCTGCATAAATCATTTCTTTTCCAAACGGGCATTATGTTTCATAACATCTGTTCCGTTGTGATTTGTAAGGATTAAGAAGTCATCGCCTTTTATAATATGAGGCTGATTGGTGTCAGACGCGGAAAGCATAGCCATATAGTGATTGCCGAAAGGAGCGTCGTTTTTGTAAACCGCTACCGGCTCGCTCCAATGAATCATATCGTCGCTTTCCCTGACTTCCATTATGTCTTTAACAAGTGCCGAAGTAACTTTGCCCGGCTCAATGGGGGAAGAACACATAAGATATTTTTTGTGTTTTTCAAAGTAGGCAATTCTGGAATGCCATGTATTTGAAGCAATTTTGGTTTCTCTGCCAAGGTTTCCCGCCTCACAGAAAGAACCTTCGTAATACTTTACAAAGTCACCCATTACGCCGTCGGTGCGTTTTCTTGTTCTGGCAATATATGTGTCGCAACTCAGCCACACGCCTGTAGGCACATCAACAATTACCATATTGTATACTATATACATAAATTCGCCGTCAGGCTCTACAAAAAGTGAAAAATCTCCGCTTCCCAGATTTACAACTCCGCTTTTCTGTCCTATTGCGCAGTCGCCGTTGGGGTTATAGTTTTCGGTAAAGCAGACATTGTTTCCCGTAATTACCCAGCGGTCAAAAGTCCAGCTTTTGCCCTCGTCATCAGAGTGCATAAGTCCTATATGACGGAAATCCGAGTCAAAGTGGGGGGTGTTGCAAAGTCCCAGCGAGTCATAAGCGGTTCCTCTGCCGTTCCAGCCGGTTTCATTATGGAAGAAGCAGAAAAATCTGTGGGTATTGGGGCAGATGTAAAGACCGAAAGGCCATATACTTCCTCTTGCCTTGATTCCCTCGGGATATCTTATATGGTCAAACGCGTACTCCGCATGGCCTACACCGAAATTGGTGGTTATGGGATACATTTTCTTCATATCCTCTATACAGGTTCCGCAAAATACATTTATATCACCCATATGTGAATGTCCGCTTATTGCCCACAGTTTTCCATCTGTGTCGCGGTACATGGGGGTTGTTCCGTCCTGATAATTGTTGTTCTGTCCGCAAAAAGCCGTAGTACCCTGTTCCCCTACGGATATTTTATATTCTTCCAGTATATTCATATTTCCGGATTCCCTTCGCTTTTTTTAATTATATAATCAGGTGACAGAAATGATTCACCTTGTTTTTAACGAATTGGCTTTATAATGCACCAAGTGCAATTCAATCAGTTTGCCCCGCAAACTCATTATACCACGAAACACACCCTTTGTCAACAACAACTGGTAATAATTTCCCTTGTATTGCAACGGGTGTTTATGGCAATACTCTTTTTGTATAAAAAGGCAAAAGGAGTTTTTTATGTATAATAAAGTGGAAATCTGCGGTGTAAACACATCAAAACTCAAAACCCTGACAACAGAACAAAAAAACACTCTTCTTATAAAAGCAAAAAACGGGGATATGGCTGCCCGTGAAGAACTGATAAACGGAAATCTGAAACTGGTTTTAAGTGTGGTACAGAAATTCGGCTCAAGAGGCGAAAATCCCGACGACCTTTTTCAGGTGGGGTGTATCGGGCTTATAAAAGCAATAGATAATTTCGACCTTTCCCAGGGCGTTCTGCTCAGTACCTACGCCGTTCCCATGATTACCGGGGAAATACGGCGGTATCTTCGCGACGACAATATGATAAGAGTCAGCCGTTCGGTGCGTGACCTGGCATACAAGGCTCTGGGGGAAAGAGAGAGACTTTCGGTAAAACTGGGCAGACAGCCTACAATAGACGAAATAACACAGGGAGTCAACAAAATTCTTGCAGAAGCGGAAAATCCGCTTCCTCCCTGCACAAAAAAGGACATCTCCGACGCCCTTGACGCCATTATGGACCCTGTTTCTCTGTTTGACCCGGTGTATTCCGACAACGGCGACTCGATTTTCATAATGGACCAACTTTGCGACAACCGCAATAATGACGACCTGTGGACAGAAAACATTGCTCTCAACGAGGCTATAAAAAAACTGGACTCCAGAGAAAAAGCAATACTTGACATGAGATTTTACCGTGGCAAAACCCAGACCGAAGTGGCGGAGGAAGTTGGCATTTCTCAGGCTCAGGTCAGCCGTCTTGAAAAAGGCGCAATTTCCAGAATAAGAAAAAATATATAGTGAAGTTTTCCGCAAATTCACAAGGCAAAACGCCGGTATATTTGCGGACACAAAGGGGAGTAACTTTATGAAAAAGTCACTCCCCTTAAATTCAGTTTTCAAGCGTTAAGTTCGTTTGAAAAGTTAAGTTTATATATTTTAAAAAACACCACAAGCAAAAGTACACCGGTAATAATCCACGAAACAGGATAGGAGGCATACAGAACGTGCGGATTATGGAACATTTTAAACACGGTGAACAGCCACACCATTCTTATGCCGCATACACCTATAACAGAAATTATCATCGGCGGAAGAGATGAACCCATTCCCCGTATTGCTCCGGTTATAACCTCCATAATTCCGCACAGAAAATACGGCAGTGCCACATATGTCATCCTTATCACGCCGGAGGAAATCGCCTGTGGAGAATCCTTTATATAAATGGATAATAACCACGGGCCGCCCGAGTAAACAGAAAGGCCGAGAAGAATTCCCACTGCACTGACACAAGCAAGGCAAAGCCAGAAAACCTTCTTGACTCTTATAGGATTCCTTGCGCCTGTATTCTGAGCCACATAGTTTACAGATGTCTGCTGAAAGGCGTTCATTGCACCGTACACAAAACCGTCTATACTTCCTGCGGCTGCCGCACCTGACATGAACATATCTCCGAATGAATTTACGGATGACTGAATAATAACATTTGACATTGCAAAAACGGTACTCTGTATTCCAGCAGGAAGACCTACCCTGATAATTTCAAATAACTGTTCCTTATATATTTTCAAATTTGAAATATACAGTCTGCAACTGTCTTTTCGTTTGATAAGGGCTATTACAACCAGCACCGCCGACAAAACCTGAGATATGAGTGTAGCAAGGGCAACACCCGCCACATCCATGTGGAATACCGTCACAAAAATCACATTCAGAACAACATTCACGCACCCCGAAATCATAAGGAAAAAGAGAGGGCTTTTCGTGTCTCCGTCCGCTCTGATAATGGAAGCAACGAAGTTATAAAGCATAACAAAAATACTTCCGCTGAAATATATTTTCATATACACCGCTGAAAGAGGAAGTACATTTTCGGGAGTGCCCATCCATCTTAAAAAGGTTTCACAACACAGAAATCCCGCAACCGTAAGCAGTGTACCGAATACAACGGAAAGCAGTACCGAGGTATGAACCGCCTGATGAACCTCTTCGTCGTCCTGACTGCCCAGTCCGTGTGCAACCGTAACACCCGCACCTACGGAAAATCCAATAAAAAAATTTACAAAAAGATTGGTAAGAGATCCGGTTGCGCCTACTGCCGCAACAGACACCTCTCCGCAGTAGTTTCCAACTACAACAAGGTCGCAGGCGTTGAATAAAAGTTGCAGAACCGATGTAATTATTATGGGGATTGTATATTTTATTATCCCCGGAAGAACCGGTCCTTTTGTCAGGTCCTGAGTCTTTGACCACATGATGATTCCTCCCAATGATGATATTGTTCTGATTTATTTGCCCAACTGCTTAACAAGTCTTTCCGCTTCCGCAAGGTCTTCGGGAGTGTTTACGCCCAGAATTTCGTAACTGTTCTGAGACGCATAGGATTCTACATTAAGTCCTTCGCTAATCATAATCATTGGCACATCTGTAAGATATTTTTCGCCCTGTTTATTGTTATATCCCACTTTTTCAAGTGCTTTGAACATAGCCTTTGCATCAAACACATAAGTTGCCGCGTTGTATTCGCATATTTCTTTCTGTTCGGGAGTACAGTCCTTGTCCTCCACAATGCCTGTAAGTTTTCCGTCTTTATCGTGTATCATTCTGCCTAAAGCCAGTCCTTTTTCGCCCATACAGGAAAGAACAGTACAGGAGTTTTTATTCTTTTTGTGCTGTTCTATCATATTGAGTATTGTTGACTGCTGAATAAGGGGAGTATCTCCACAAATAACTATAAGGTCGCCGTCATAGTCCTTAAGAGCAGGATATGCCGATTCCACGGCGTGTCCCGTTCCCAGCATTTTTTCCTGAACGGAAAAATTATATCCGTTGCTGAATGCCTCTATAATTTTTTCTTTTTCAAAACCGACAACAATATGTATGTCCTTTTTCTCAATAAAGTTCAGTGCTTCGGTTACATATCCCAAAAGAGGTTTTCCACAGACAAGACGCATGCCCTTGGGGATATGGCATTCCTCCGAAAGAAGTCTTTTTCCTTTTCCTGCCGCAAGAATAATCGCTTTCATACCTTAATTCCTTTCAAATAACATTTTTTCAAAAAAAGCATAATATATAATCAAAGTGTAAAACCACTAAAACTTTTTATGGGAGTTGGTAATATGAATATAATTTCTCCTGAAAATCAAAATCCCGTTTTTGCGTGTGCCGCCACGGCGTTCGGGTTTAAAAGTCTTTTTTCAGAAATATTCAGACCCGAGCAGTACAACAGAGCATATATTCTCAAAGGCTCCTGCGGAAGCGGGAAGTCATCCCTGATAAGCAAAGTCGCACAAATATGCTGTTCGGAAAATCTGCCCTGTGAACTTTTTGCCTGTTCTTCTGACCCGTCTTCATACGACGGAATAATAATCCCCGACAAAAAAATATACATAGTTGACGGAACCTCTCCACATATCACCGACCCGCTGTATCCCGGTGCGGCAGAGGTGGTTATAGACACAAGCACCGGGCTTGACGAAAAAAGCATAAAAGACCACCGTGACACAATTATAGACCTTTGCAAAAAAAGCAGTGCCGGTTTCTCCAGGGCATACTCTTTTCTCCGTGCCGCTTACGAAATGGACAAGGGAATATGCGAATTATCCTCGGAACACTTCAACCACGGTAAAATGATGTCTGCAATCCGACGGTTTTCAAAAGCAACCATTCCCGCAGGACACGGCTGTATAACAAAACGCCGTCTTACCCGTGTTTATTGCAAAGACGGTCTTTATGAAAGCCGGGCTTTCATAAAGAATGCAGAGAAAAACTGCATTGTAACCGACAAATACGGTACATCGCGAATCTTTATGGAAGCAATGGTACAGGAGGCTGTCAGAAAGTCACAACCCGTAACAGTGTCTCTCTCCCCCCTGGACTTTAAGACAATAACCGAAATATATCTTCCCGAAATATCAATGTCCTTTACTGTGTGTGACCCCAAAGACACATCCCGCACACCGTTCCGCATATTCAATATGGCACGGTTTGAGGACAAAAACAGTATCAGGGAATCGATACAGAAAATAAGATTTATGAAAAAGTGCTTTTCGGGACTGACCGACGGTGCGGTGCAAAGTCTTAAAAATGCCTATGACTGCCACAGTGCACTTGAGAAAATATATTCGGGCAGTACCGATTATTCCGCAAATGATATTGCAGCACAAAATCTTATATCCGAAATATTCTGCTCTGCAAAATAACCTGCCCAATAAAGCCGACTTCTGAAAAGTCGGTTTTATTCTTCTATTTTTTCTCCGTTTTTGAGTTTTGTAAGATTTGAAATTACTGTTCTGAGGTAATCCCTGTTCACATAGAATTCACCTTTTCCGTTAAGGGTGAAAAATGCCCTGAGACTGCTTGTGTAGTAGAATTTGTATTCAAGCACTTTTCCGCTGCGGCTTGTAATTGTAAGTGTAATGTCACTTTCCGCCCCCTCCGGCATTGTATCGTAACCGTCAATGCAGATAGACAGAAGTGATTTATAGAAATAACGGAAGTTTGTGGTGTCTGTAATCCTTTTATTATGTTTTACCTCCAGGCTGTCTCCCTCCGAGGTCAGAGTAAAAGTGTCTGTGGTTCCCGAATGGGTAATCTCTACCGACGCTATACTGTCAATATTCACCATGAATATATTACGCTCGACATATCTTATGATATCCCACTCGAGAAAATCAACTCTGTCGGCGGAAATCTCGCCTATAAGGTCATAGGCGGGAGAGTAGACATAATAGGTATTCCGTGGTGTTTTACCGCTGAAATAGAGAGAATAGTCAACATCTTTACAGGTATAGGTTATTTCGTACTTTGTGCCTGTTTTAAAGCCGTAAAAATCCAGTTTCTCACCGTCAATATTATAATCTGCAATGCGGTCCGCCGAGAACTCCGCAACAGCGTAAAGCACACCCGAAAGGTTATCGGCTGAAGGTGAAAAATCTGCGGGATAAGTCATTTTATACTGACCGAAAATCAGACTTTCCTCCTCTTCCTCGGGGGTCATTTTCACAACCTCCACAAAAGGCTCTCCGTTTTTCTTGATTGACAAAGCAGAAATAAGAGAATAATCCCCGTTCTCAACGGTAGGAGCCAAAAGAGGCATAATAAAATCACCCGCCGTGCAAAACAGAGTGCTCTCCAGCATTGTGTCAAGTGCATACACTGCCTCTCTGCCTTCAAGCATTGCGTAATACGCACCGTTTGTCGCCAGTTTGTCGCCAAAAATAATTTTATAATATCCGCCGTCCTGCGCGGTTATCTCCGCCGTTGCAAGACAGGTGTCGGCAGTCAGTCCGTATGTTTCAAGACTGTCGTATTCCTCGTACTTCTCTATTGCAATAAGTTGGGTTGCGGCATTGATGAAAAGTTGTTTTTGCTTATTCATATCATACAGATACTTTTCCGCACCCCGCAGATACATTTCCCCGTCGGACCCTCTGTAAAATTCAAAACTGCCGTTCTGATTTGTAACCTTGAGCGAGTTTATACCGGACTGGTCAATGTCTATTATATACGGTCTGCCGTTGGAGGTGAGTTTTTCGCCGTGAGTTCCCTTTTGCCCCTCATAGTTGACATTTTGTCCGTTGGTTTCTCCGGGGGCAAGAAAAATCATATATAAGGGAATAAGAACAACGGCAACCGCCAGAAGTATTACAACAGGTAAAAGTTTCTTTTTCATTTATCTGTGCCTCCGTACAAGCCATACCGCAACACCCGCAAAAGACACCAGAAGGGGAATTATGCAGATAAGTACCCACGACCATGCGCTAACGGCACTCTGACTTATTTTTTCAAGAGTTGTATTGTCAAAAAGTTTATACTCAATACCGTCAGGTGTTTTTTCCTGTCCCATGATATTCATTGCATTATAAAGCAATTTCTCATTTCCGTAACTGTTGGAGCCGATAAAATTGGAAAAATAGTCGGTAGAGGCAACCAGGAGATGAGAATATTTCTTTATATTGTCTTCATAACGGAATTTTGACGATATTGCCATTGTGTAAAAAGGCCCTTTTATTTCATTTCCGTTCTGGTCTGCCGAAACCGCCTGACCTGTTGTGGCAAGTACAGGGTCGACATAGATATTGTCATACTTATACACAAAAGCACCTGTTTCCTCGTCGGTTTCCCTGTCGGTAAACAGAATATCAATGGGGGCGGCGTTATACATAACCGTTCTGCCCTTTATGTCTTTATGCAACGATTTTCCGAACATCTGACCTGTATATTCCGAAACAGCCGCATATCCGTCACTGCTTACCGCAGCACCCATATCTTTGATTTTACTGCCTCTGTTTACTTTTATGCCGTATAAGGCAAGAAATTCGTCAAGTTCGGTAAGAGAAGAAATATTGTCGGGGGACATAAACACCATTACATGACCGAAATTGTTCATGAACTCGTTTAAAATCTCTATTTCCGATACATTTCCCTCTTTTGCGGCGTTAAGACCGAAAAAGTCGGTGGTAGGATTGCTTATGACTATAATTTTTGTTTCGGGATTCAGAGGCTCTCTGGAAATATCCTTTTGCTCTACTATATATCCCGCATTGGTGAACACCTCCACCATTGTGGGAGCAACGGTTTCACCGTGGTTCTTTGTAAAGGTAACCACCGGCTGAACAGGATTTGTCACCTGAAGTATGGCAGATGTAAACCGCATTTCACCGTTAAATCCTACTATCATGTTCTGACTTGCCACAAAAAAGTTTTCAATGGGAATGACCTTGTATCTGAGCGAACTTTCAACAATTACCGATGTTGACAGAATTGCTCCGCTTTCACGGTATTTGTTTATCTGTGCCGGGTAACGCCCCATATCAATGTACTCTATGCGGACATTGTCAAATTCCCTTGCATAACTTTCGGCACATTCTTTGATATATTTTCCCAGGTCGTCAGAGCCCACCTTGTCAATGGGCTGAAGAAACTTTATGATTACCTCTCCCTCTGTTCCTTCAAGGGCATCTCTGGTAGCATCTGTCAATGTAAAAACGCCCTGGTCGGTCATATCGTATTTGAGGTTGAATTTTTCGTCAAGGGCAGTAAAAATAAGATTCGCCACAATTACCACAAGAATGAACAGTGCCGAAAAAACTACCGCCACACTTCCGTATTTGAATTTACGGGAATTTAATAACTGTTTTATTTTCATTTCAATCACCACTTGTAAACAATAAGTCAAACCTTACGGTTTTGTTTATTTTTTCTCGTTTGGTCTGCTGTTTGAAAAAGGTTATTCCCATCTTCTCTTTTCGTAAATTCTTACAGTCAGGAAAAGAAACGCAACAATAATGGAAACATAGTAAAAAATAGCACCCAGACTGAACAATCCGTAGGAAAAATCACTGTATCGGTCAAAAACCGATAACCATTTTACCAGTATTCTCAGGGGGGCAAACTCTATACTCTGTGACACCAGTCCCATTGCAAGCATTACAAAAATGCTGAAAATGGAAAGGATGGCGGATACAAGTTGGTTTTCGGTAAGAGACGAAACAAAAAGTCCGATTGCAATAAACGCACCGCCCAGAAACAGAACACCCAGTGCCCCTGAAACCATACTTGCGGTATTCACGGAATCGCTGTAAAGGTAAAGTACCCCGAATTCGAGACAGCCTATAACAAAAGTTCCCGAGAAAAGAGTAAATGCCGCAAGAAATTTGGCAAAAACCATTTCAAAAAGGCTTATGGGGGAAGTCAGAAGAATCTGCTCTGTTTTGAGTTTTCTTTCCTCACTCAAGAGTTTCATTGTAAGCAACGGTATCAGAATGATATAGAGAAAAATCATTAACATGAAATACATTCCCGTATTGCTTGAGGCGGAATAGAGAGTGGTAAACACAAACACCGCACCCGAAAGTGCAAGGTAAACCGCCATAAAAATGTATCCTATGGGAGAAGTGAAGTATGCCGCAAGTTCTCTTTTATATATTGCTTTCATTTGCATTCACCTCTTTCTTTGACTGATAACGACCGTCAACAAGATTTATAAATATATCCTCAAGTCCCACGCCTGCACTTTCAAGTCCCACAAGAGGCCAGTTCTTTTCGCACAGAAGATGGAAAAGGGGTTTTCTTATGTCCACATTGGGAGAGGACTGAATAATGTATGCCACACTGTCGTCGGACAAAGTCTGAGGGGCAAAGTCCGCAAAAGTAACCTCCGGCATATTCCGCAATGTCCGAAGTACCGCCTCGGCAGGTCCGCAGATTTTTGCCAGAATTTTTGAACTTCCCGATATTATATCGGCAATATTCTCTGCCCTCTGGTCTGCAACAATCTGTCCTTTATTGATGATTATAATATGGTCGCATACCGCCTGAACTTCGGGGAGAATATGGGTTGACAAAATAACCGTATGCTCTTTTCCCAGGCTTTTTATAAGATTGCGTATGTCGATTATCTGTTTTGGGTCAAGTCCCACCGTAGGCTCGTCAAAAATGAGTACGGGAGGGTTTCCAACCAGTGCCTGAGCAATTCCCACACGCTGTTTATAGCCCTTTGACAAGTTTTTTATAACACGGTTATACACATCTTTTATGCCTACAACACTGCATATATCTTCAAGGTGTTTTTCTCTGGGCAGAGTGCATTCTTTGAGTTCGTATACAAAATTCAGATATTCCCTCACCGTCATATCAAGATAAAGCGGGGGAGTTTCGGGCAGAAATCCTATTTTCTTTTTTGCTGCAATAGGGCTTTCAAGTATATCCTCACCGTCTATTTTAGCAGTACCGCTTGTGGCGGAAAGATATCCGGTCAGAATATTCATGGTAGTGGTTTTTCCTGCTCCGTTTGGCCCCAGAAAACCTACTATTTCCCCTTTCTTTATGCGGAAGGACACATCCTTTACGGCGGCCTTTGTGCCATACGTTTTGGTTACATTACTGAGTTCAACCATTATTGATACGGCCTCCTTTCAATTATCCACTCTACAGTTTAGCACTTAATTATAAACGCACTTTTAACAATAGGAAAATTTATATTATATGGTATTGTCAGGCGGGATATTGACAATACCGCTTTTTTATATTAAAATATTACCAAATACTTATCCGGAGAAAAATATGATTATCAGAAACCTCTTACCAGATGAATACACCAAAAGTTCAAAGGTTATTTCCTCTGCATATTCTTTTAAATGGACCGAACAGGATGAAAAGAAAATTTTTGTTCCCGAATACTGTTACGGTGCTTTTTGCGACGACAACTCAACACTTATGTCGGTGTTGTATTCGGTGTCCCTCAAATCCTCCTATTACGGAAAATTTGTTAAAAGCGCAGGGGCAGGTATGGTGGCAACCTTGCCCATGTACCGCCGGCAGGGATGTGTAAAGTCAATTTTTGATACGGTATACGAGAAAATGCAGAAAAACGGCGAGATTTTCAGTTTTATCTACCCGTTTTCGTACAGTTATTACCGAAAGTTCGGTTATGAGCAGATTGCAGAAAAATACATACTTACTTTTCCCATCTCCGCCTTTGACCCGCTCCCTTCAAACACAGGGGGAAAACTCCTTGACAACAGGGCAGATTTTGAAGTTCTGAAATCGGTTTACACAAAATATGCCCTTTCGGTGCAGTGTGCCTTTGACAGAACCGATGCCATGTGGGAAAAGAAACTCACCCTTGAGCCGTACAACACAAACCTCCATACATATTTGTGGTATAACTCACAGGGAGAGGCAAAAGGATATTTCACCTTTATTCTGGAAAACAGAATTATGACGGTTTACGATATGGCATACACAGACTGCGAGGGACTTTGCGGTATTATCGGCTTTATAAAGGGATTTGCAGGCAGAGTTGACAAAGTGACCTTCAAAAACATCTCCAGGGACTGCCCTCTGCGGTACATACTCAAGGAATATTCCGCCTCCTCGGGCAAATTGAGTTCCTGGTTTATGGCGCGGGTTACCGATGTAAAATCCGCACTGGAAAACGCACAGTATCCCGTGCAAAGCGGACATTTTTCAATCAGGATAAACGACTTTCTTGCTCACAACAACAAAATATTCGATGTTGAGTACGGTGACAAAAAGTGCCTTGTCACAACAAGGGACAGCGGAAAATACGACCTTATGTGCGACATTCCCCTTGCAACCCGTATTTTCCTGGGAAGCGACACCTTCACAAAAAACCTTCTGTCCTATTGCCCCTCGGCAGAGGTTTGCGGAAACATTGACTCTCTTCTGAATGTGTTCAGCCGGAAAGAAATATACCTCAACGACTCGGCTGTGTAAAAATGTTTACAATTAATGTTTTAAAAAAATAACAAATTTTTAATTTTTTTAATTTTTGTTGATTTATGTAATATATCCGTGATATAATGGTCATATATAAATTATTTTTTACATATAAGGAGCAGTTATGGAAAATAAAATTAAAAAAGTGATGGACTTTATCAAAGAAAACGACATCAAAATGGTTGACTTCAAAATGGTTGACATCAACGGTCAGTTCCGCCATGTAACAGTTCCGGCACAGAGTTTTTCCGAAGAAATGATGAAAGACGGTATAGGCTTTGACGCCTCCAACTACGGTTACGCCGTTGTTGAAAAGAGTGACATGGTATTTATCCCCGACCCCGATACTGCAATGATTGACCCTTTCTGTGATGTACCCACTCTTTCAATGAGCGGTAATGCCATGATTATAGACTACCCCGAAAACCGTCCTCTTGCACAGTACCCCAGAAACATTACCATTGCCGCTGAAAAATACCTTAAAGACAGCGGTATTGCAGATACAATGTATATCCTGCCCGAATTTGAGTTTTATCTTTTCGACAATGTAACCTGGCAGGTTCAGCCCAACAATATCGCCATGTCTCTTGACGCAAACCAGGCATACTGGAACAGCGATGTTGAGGGTATGGGAAATGTTGTTCCCAAACAGAAAAACTACCACATTGCAAAACCCTATGACAACTCTTATGAATGCCGCAGTGAAATGTGTATGCTGATTGAACAAGCGGGTATACCCGTAAAATACCATCACCCCGAGGTAGGTGCGGCAGGTCAGTTTGAAATTGAACCCAAACTGGGCGTTATGTCCAAGATGGCTGACGGCACAATGATGATAAAATACATCATTCACAACACCGCCGCAAAATACGGCAAAAGCGCAACTCTTATGCCCAAACCCGTTTACGGCGAAGCAGGAAACGGAATGCATGTTCACATGCTTCTTATGAAAGACGGCAAACCCGTGTTTGCAGATGACAACGGATATTCCCATCTCAGCAAAGAAGCCCTCTGGTTTATCGGCGGTCTTCTCAAGCATATCGGTTCACTCTGCGCTATAACAAACCCCAGTACAAACTCTTTCAAGCGTCTTGTTCCCGGATTTGAAGCACCTGTTACCGTAGGTTATGCTACCTCAAACCGCAGTGCCGTTATCCGTATCCCCGCTTACGCAAAACGCCCCGAGGAACGCCGTTTTGAAATACGCAACCCAGATGCTACCTGCAACCCCTATTTCTGCTACGCGGCTCTCCTCATGGCAGGTATAGACGGTATTAAAAATAAAATCGACCCCCACGAAAACGGCTGGGGTCCCTACGACTTCAATCTTTTCAACCTTTCCGACGAGGAAAAAGCAAAACTCAAAGGTCTTCCCACCTCTCTTGAGGCTGCTCTTGATGCACTTGAACAGGACTACGAATACCTCACACAAGGCGGAGTATTCCCCAAGGAACTTATTGACAAATTCATTGCGACAAAGCGTGAGGAATGCCGTAAACTCGCCGCTATTCCTCATCCCTGTGAATTTGAAAAGTATTATAATCTTTAATATTTCCGAGGTTTATTATGAGAGATAACAGAGTAATAAAACTTGTCCAACTTGCCCTTCTTACCGCTGTTGTTATTCTTTTTCAGATGATGGGCTCATTCATACACATCGGACCTACCAGCGTAAGCCTTGTTCTTGTCCCCATAGTCCTGGGTGGTATTCTGCTGGGCCCCGCCTGCGGCGGATTTCTGGGTCTGGTTTTCGGTGTGATAACCCTCTGGGCAGGAGTTTCGGGAAGCGACTTTTTTACCAATGTTCTGTTTGTAAGTCAACCCTTTGCGACAGCGCTCATCTGCCTTGCAAAAGCCGTTCTGGCAGGTGTGGGGGCAGGGTATGTCTACAAACTTTTCCGCAATAAAAACAATCTTCTTGCCTCTTTTGCCGCCGCTGCAGCAGCACCCGTTATCAACACAGGTCTTTTCATTCTGGGAGGACTTACTCTTGTAAGCGGAACTCTTGAGGCAAACCTGGCAACCTTTGGTGCAGAGGGCGTAAGTGTTACTTATTTCCTTGTTATAGGCTGTGCAGGAATAAACTTTATTGCAGAACTTATTCTCAATCTTATTCTTGCCCCCGCAGTAAACACCATTGTCACTGCACTCTCCAAAAAATTACACTGATAAAAAACATTGCGGCATCCTCCGTTCTGATAAACGGGGGATGCCTTTTTTCTTTGCCTTTGTAACTGCTTGTCATAAGTGTGCAAATCGGCACAAGTTGTTGACTTTTGTAAACATTTGTAGTATAATATAAAAAAGTATTAAAATTTCCTTATTGTGAAAAAAGAGGTAATAAAAGTGGCTGAAAAGAAACTTATAATATCAGTCAAAAAATATGTAAGTAAGAACTCACTGTTTTTTCTCTTGACAAAATGGGAAAAATGTAGTATAATGTGTATACAATAAAGATGTCTTTGCATGACTGACGGAAATTGCGGAGCACCGCAAGGGAATGCAAAGTCCTGGTGCCGACCGTCTGGGCAAAACAGTTCCTGTAAAGACTGTTTGCCCTTTTTTGTTTGATTTTTCAAACCGTTTTCTGACATTTATTTTTTTGTGAGGTATATTATGACACATCAGAACTGGATAGATTTTAAGCCGGGTATATGGCAGGACCAAATTAATGTAAGAGATTTTATACAGACAAACTATACCGAATATACGGGCGACAGTTCTTTTCTTGCCTCTGCCACAAAAAGAACCTCCGACCTTATGGAAAAGGTACAGGCTCTTTTTAAACTTGAACGCCAGCGTGACGGAGTTCTTGATATTGACACTAAAACCGTTACTTCGCTTACAAGTTACATGCCCGGATATATAGACAAAGACAACGAACTTATAGTAGGTCTGCAAACCGATGCCCCCCTCAAAAGAGGAGTAAATCCTTTCGGCGGAATAAGAATGGCGCGTCAGGCGTGTTCGTCATACGGATATACACTGGGCGAAAAAATCGAAGAAGAATTCCGCTACCGTACCACCCACAATGACGGCGTTTTCCGCGCATACACCGACGAAATGCGTCTTGCACGCAGATGCCATGTTATTACAGGTCTGCCCGACGCATACGGCAGAGGACGAATTATCGGAGACTACCGCCGGGTTGCCCTTTACGGTGTAGACGCCCTTATCGAGCAGAAGAAAAAAGACAAGGCTCAACTTGACAAAAAGGATTTTACCGCCGAAAAAATACAGTTGAGCGAGGAACTTTACCGACAGATTTTGTTCCTCGGCTACCTTAAAGAAATGGCTCAAATGTATGGGTATGACATTTCACAACCCGCAAAAGACACAAAAGAGGCTGTTCAGTGGACATATTTTGCATATCTGGGTGCAATCAAGGAGCAAAACGGCGCTGCAATGTCTCTGGGAAGAGTTTCCACATTCTTTGACATTTACATTGAACGAGATATTAAAAACGGTATTCTTACCGAGCAGGATGCTCAGGAAATTATAGACGATTTTGTTATAAAACTCCGTCTTGCCCGTCATCTGCGTACCCCCGAATACAACCAACTTTTCGGCGGTGACCCCATGTGGATAACCGAGGCAATAGGAGGTATGGGATGCGACGGCAGAACACTGGTTTCAAAAACAAGTTTCCGTATACTCAACACCCTTTACACTCTCGGCCCTGCCCCCGAACCCAACCTTACTGTTTTATGGTCAGTCAACCTTCCCGACGGATTCAAGAAATTCTGTGCCGAAGTTTCTCAGGATACCGACTCCATACAGTACGAAAACGACGACCTGATGCGTGATTTACACGGCGACGACTATGCCATTGCCTGCTGCGTTTCCGCAATGACAATCGGAAAACAGATGCAGTTTTTCGGAGCGAGATGCAACCTTGCAAAACTGTTGCTTATTGCGTTAAACGGCGGTTACGACACCACTTCCGACATTCATATAGGACCGCAGATGTCTGTCCTTGAGGGCAAGAAATTAGACTACAACGCCGTTATGGAGAGATATAAGATATACCTTTCATGGATAGCACATCTCTATGTAAACACCATGAACATCATTCACTTTATGCACGACAAATACGCCTATGAAAAACTTCAGATGGCGTTGCACGACTCTGATGTAGAGCGATTTATGGCGTTTGGCATAGCAGGTCTGTCTGTTGTTGCAGATTCTCTGAGCGCAATAAAATTTGCAGAAGTGTATCCCGTAAAAGACTCTAACGGATTTATAGTAGATTTTACCACACAGGGCGAGTTCCCCAAATTCGGCAACGATGATGACAGGGTAGACCTTATTGCAAAAGAGATGACCCACCTGTTTATAACAGAACTCCGTAAAACCCCCACTTACCGTAATGCCGTTCACACCCTTTCGGTACTTACCATCACATCCAATGTCATGTACGGAAAAAATACCGGCTCCACTCCCGACGGAAGAAAAGCGTCCGAGCCTTTTGCCCCCGGAGCAAACCCCATGCACGGCAGAGAGGAAAACGGCGCTCTTGCCTCGCTCAACTCGGTTGCAAAAATCAGTTACGACGACTGCCGTGACGGTATTTCAAACACTTTCTCCATTACTCCCCAGGCTTTAGGCAATGACAGAGAGGACCGCACAGAAAACCTTGTTTCCATTCTTGACGGATATTTTGCCAAAAAAGCACATCACATAAATGTCAATGTACTTAACAGGGAAACTCTCATAAAGGCCTTTGAATCTCCCGAAGACTACCCCAACCTTACCATAAGAGTTTCGGGTTACGCAGTTAATTTCAACAAACTCTCCCGCGAGATGCAGCGTGAAGTTATCAGCCGTACCTTCCACGAGAGAATATGAACGGCAGAATACATTCTTTTCAGAGTTTAGGGGCAGTTGACGGACCGGGCGTTCGTTTTACAGTGTTCTTACAGGGGTGTAATCTCAGGTGCAAATGCTGTCACAATCCCGACACCCACAACTTTGACGGCGGATATGAGTATTCCCCGGAAGAAGTTCTGAAAAAGGCTCTTAATTACCGCGAATACTTCGGTAAAAAAGGCGGAATAACCCTTTCGGGCGGAGAACCTCTTTTACAGGCGGAATTTGTATACGAGTTGTTTTCCCTCTGCAAAACACATAATATACACACCTGCCTTGACACTTCGGGCAGTATAATAAACCCTTGTGTAAAAAAACTTCTTACCGTTTCCGACTTTGTTTTGCTTGACATAAAGTACACAGATGACAGTCTGTATCTTGAAAATGCAGGATGTTCCCTTTACAAAGTTCTTGATTTTCTGGAACTGCTTGAAGAAAAACAGATTAAAACAGTTCTGCGTCAGGTGATAATTCCCACTTTGAACGATAATACACAAAACATACAAAAGTTAAAGGAGATTGCCTCTGCATATAAGTGCGTGGAAAAAATTGAACTTCTGCCCTTTAAAAAAATGTGCAGTACAAAATACGAAGCACTTAAAATTCCTTTTCCGTTCGGGCATCTTCCCGAAGCAACTCCCGAACAGGTGGAAAAGTTACAGAATATGCTTTAGAAAAAACAAAAATACTATACCGATTTGACGGTATAGTATTTTTTGTCAGTGTTTTTTTCGGAGTATGGCAAAAAATTCGCTGAGTTTCTGAGAACATTCTTTTTCCATTATTCCACCGTGAACAAAGGGTTTTGAGGTGAAAGGATATTCTGCCATATTCATAAGACTTCCAAAACATCCGTTTTTCAAATCGTATGCCCCGAAATATAAATTTTCGATTCTGGAGTTTATAATTGCTCCCGCACACATGGGGCAGGGCTCAAGAGTCACATACATATCGCACCCTACAAGACGCCATCCGCCGAGTTTTTTACACGCCTTGTCAATGGCAGATATTTCTGCATGAAACAGGGCGTTTTTTCCAAATTCCCGCCGGTTGTAGCCACGGGAAATTATCTCGTTTCCCCGCACAATCACCGCACCTACCGGCACTTCTCCTCTGCGGAATGCAAAATCCGCATATCTGAGTGCCTCTTTCATAAAAATCTCGTCACCCCGGCGAAAAACGGGTTGAGCCTTTGTGTAATTCATGTTTTTTCCTTTATTCCGTATATATTCTTGGCACACGCTTGTTCACCGAGCAGAATACCTCGTATGAAATGGTGTCTCCCATATCTGCAACCTGTGTGCAAGTTTGTCCTCCCTCTCCGAAAATTACGGCGGTGTCGTAAAGATTTATTCCGTCACTGCCGGTTATATCCACCATAAACTGATCCATACACACTCTGCCCGCAATATTATAAAGTCTGCCGTTTATTCCCACCTTGCCTTTGTTTGACAGAAATCTTGGCACTCCGTCACAGTAACCTGCGCTGACTGTGGCAATTTTCATATCATACGGTGCATAGAAAGTTCTGGAATAACCTACGGATTCACCCTTTTTAACACCAAAAATATTCACAATGCCGGCACAGAAAGTCATTACGGGTTTAAGACTCTTTCCCGTCTTCTCAAACTCACATTTAATCTGTTCCGACGGATACTCGCCGTACAGTATCAGACCCGGCCTCACTCCGTCGAAATGCTTGTCGCCGTGACAGAGAGTGGCAGCGGAGTTTGAGGAATGTTTTATTATATCCTTTCCGAAAAAAGACGCCATATAATTAAATTTTTCGGTTTGTTCCTTTGTGAACTCCGTTTTAAGATTGTCGCTTTCGGCGTAATGTGTAAATATTCCGCAGACCTCAAGGCCTTTAAGTTTTCCAACCTCAAGCGCCTGTTCATGCTGACAGGGGGAAAATCCCAGTCTGTGCATTCCGCTGTCAACCTTTATATGTACCTTCAGACGGTTTGAGAGAGAAAGATTTGCCGACAACTGCCGTGCATACTCAAGGGAATGTACCGTCTGGACAATGTCATATTCGCAAAGTGTGTCGGCATACCCGGGCAAAGTTACTCCAAGTACGAGAATGGGCAGTTTTGTTCCGCCTTTTCTGAGGGAAACCGCCTCGTCAAGACAGGCAACCGCGAACATAGACGCACCCAGTTTTTCATATTCCGCTGCAAAGTTCAATGCTCCGTGTCCGTAGGCATCTGCCTTAATAACAGGAAATATTTTTACATTTTCGCCGACAGTTGATTTTATTGTATTGTAGTTGTGGCGAAGATTTGACAGATTGATATATGCCGCCGTCCTTATTTTTAACTTTTCCATTTTTTATTCCTCAATTATTTCTATTTCCTTTATTTCAATTTCAATCGTCTGTCCGCCCTGAGTGTAACTCAAAAGTGCGGGTCTGCCGTCTTTTTTTGAAAAATAAACATCATATTTTCCGTCAAGGTACTCAAAAGTGTTTTTCATAATATCTTCTCCTTTTTCACCGGGGGGTGAAAAGGTGTAGGAAAGAGATGCCGACAGATTGTAAAGTTTTCCGAACATGGATAAAATCTCTGTTGTGTCCGGGTCGATTTCCCAGGAAAGACCGTCTTGCGGGCGGGATGCAGTAACCTTTCCGTCGTGAAAGGCGATTGTCACGCCCTCAAGGCTTTCGCCCGATGTGAATTGTATTGTGTTGTTATTTTCGGTATGGTATGTAAACTCTGCCTCACCTGTTACTCCGTCAAGATTGTAGGAAATACTGCTTTTGGTAGGTACAGAAAACCAACTCTGCACCTTTTGGGTTATACCTTGCGACATACAGGAGCACAACATAAGTCCTGCCATAAACAAAGCAAATAAAACACCTGTTTTTTTCATACTCTTCTCCAACTTATAAATTTTTCTTTTTCCATACCACTATATTTTTCCGTAAGGATTTTTATGCCTTTATGTGTCTGTCAGAAATTCAGTTTTATGGCACAGGATTTTTCATTTCCTGTTCTTATATCGGCATAATTTACCAGGAGAATGTTATCGTAAATAAAATATGCGTCGTCTATAAATGCAAAATCCCCCAGCATTTCATTTACGGTATAATGCTTTCCGTTTTTGCTGTTGAACACCGCATATTGAATGTCGTGGTTTGAGTTATCGGCAAAACGGGTTTTGTAAAGTGCGTAGCCTGCATCCCGTGATACCGAGAGAAGTTTGTTTTCTCCGTCAAAAATTTCGGAATCTATCCGCACATTATAAACAGCGGAACTGAAAATATCCATATAATTTCCCGAATATTTAACCTGATTTGTATTGTTTACAGACTCGTTTTCAATTTCATAAAACTGCAGATATCTGTCGCTTATGAGTTCAAAGTAGCAATTCACCATACCTTCGGGCAGACCGCTGTCGCCGTCTTCTTCAGGCGAATAGGTAAGAAGGGGTGCGTCATTTGTTGTGGCGACAACAATATATTCCGCCGTCTGTCCGTCAATTACGATATAACTTGTTGAAAGTCCGCTTGAGAGTTTCACAAGGGCAAATCTCTGATTATACCAGTTCACAAACTCACAGGATGCGTATGACTGTGTTACATTCACCTTTTTTTCGCTTATAATCTGATTTGTTGTGCGGTCTTTTCTCTGGTGGATTATAATATCCTTGCCGTTTATCTCCAGCAGAAATTCCCCGCTTATACTTACACCCTTTACATTGGCACTGCTTTTCTCCATAAGGGGATAAACTATTCTTTTGTCAGTGTCTGCAATGTATTTTTCTTCTCCCTCTCCGCCGTAAATAAAACAGGAGTCAAGGTTATAATAGGGCATTGCGTCTTTTGTCACCGGGATAAGATTATCCGAGTCAATGTATGCGGTGACAGTCTTTGTTTCAAGGTTTTCCGCTCCCTCATAATCCGAAATGTCAAAAACTCCCACTTCCAAATCACTGAAAGTTCCCATTGACTGATTAAACCGTTTTACCGTACTGCCGTTTATAAGTACGCCGTTACTGTAACGGTACTGACCGTCAAGTACGGCGGTAATATTATATTTTACGGAATTGACCTTTGTAAAAACTACGGCAAACACTGTTGTAAGCACTGCCACAACAACCGCCAGAACCAATAATATAATCTTTTGTATTTTTGACATAGAGTAATCCTCTCTTTTAATTACTGTTGCAATTATACCGTAATTATAATACAAAAGTGTTAATATTTCAAGAGGCGGACACAATCATTTTACATTATTAACTTTATTTCGGTTTTTTGGAGTGGTAAAATATATCTGTAAATCAGGAGTTTTATATGAAAAAATTATTATTGATATTTATTTCTGCCGTTTGTTTTATGTTTTCCGCCTGCCGTATGCAAACCATAGATTCCGTACCGGCTTATAAACCGGCGGAAAACCCTGTTGTCATGGAGATGTCCGCTTGTGGTACCCCCTCCTTTCCCATTATCCTGGCAGATTCGGAAATTACCGCCCCGCCGGTGATAAATCATTTTCACAACACCGAACCCGACCTTATTTCCATAGGGGGAAAGTGCGAAAAAGATGCGGTTATAACAATTGAAAGCGACATTGAAACCGTGGTTGTCAACGCCTATGGAGAATATTTTTTAGGCTCGGTATATATTCCTCAAACCCCTTCCGAAACACAGGTTACAATCACCTCAAAAGTGCAGAACAAGGCGTCAGCCGTGCCTGTTGTGAAAACTGCTTCCTACCGGGAGGGTGTGTATGTAAACGACGGCGAATGGCATATTCTTGTAAATAACTTTTCCCAGGGTTTTGCAAAGTCAACCTTTGCCGACTATGAGGGCACAAATCTGCTCACAGAAGCACAACTTGAGGCGTTCAGGGAAAATATAACCGAAAAGACAGATTTTCTCAGCCAGAACTTTGAGGACTGCCAACTTATATACATGATAGTCCCCAACCCTCTGACAATTTACGACGACAGAGCACCCGACACACTTAAAAAGGCAGAGGGCGTAACCCGTCTTGACCAGGTTATTCAGACAATAAACTCTACCGACGCGGTTGCACTGGACCTGCGTGGTGTTCTTAAAGAAAACCGCGACAATGTGTTTTCGCCCTATCTTCATACCGACTCTCACTGGTCGGAATACGGTGCATATCTGGGACTTGGTGTTCTGTGCGACTATATTTCCGAAAAATTCCCCGAAGCAAAAATCCATCCCGAAGAGCAGTACGGATTTGAAAACCGCACGGTAAAAGGCGGAGATGTGATTTATTATCTGAACATGAACGAAAACCTGCAATGGGAAAGTGCTCCCTTTTTCAATCCGTCTTTTTCGCTTCCGGTTTCTGCGGAAAAATACCTTCCCGATTCCATGCGAATGGACTTCAATGCGACTAGTTCACGGCGAAAAATCTCCACCGGAAATCCGTCTTTGCCGGATTGTGTTGTGTTCCGCGACTCTTACGGCATTGCCCTTTACGAAATACTTCCCGAACGATTCAACAACACACGGTATTACTACACCTGGGGATATAACTTTGACAAAAAATATATCTCGGAAGCAAATCCCGACTATGTTATATACATCATTGCAGAACGGAATATTGACAATATATTGAAATAAACTTTGGTTTTTTTACATTTTGTATTGTAAAAAATTTTTTGTTGTATTATAATATAACTGTATTCAAGGAGGTATATATGCTGGATTTTCTTATTTCAATTCTGCAACTTTTTGCTTTGGCGGTTTGTCTTATCCTTTTACGCGCTCTTACCCTCAGCCGTTTTTTGAGAGGCCGTATTTTCAGACTTAAAGGAAAAGATTATTATTTCAACAACTGCCGTAAAAACACCCTTGAAAAATATCTGTTTACGGGCTTTGAGCATCTTTTCCCCCGTTGGCTCTATCTTTATAATCTGGTGTGGAGTGCTTTCGGTGTTCTTGTTTTCATACTTATGTTCATCGGCTTTGCATTCGGGGCATCGGCTCTTTGCAACTTTGCTCTTGCTCTTTTTATGTATCAGGCTCTTCTGGCGCTTATACTTGCTCTTTTATACTACATACCCCCCAGGCGTCTTGTGCGTAAATGGTGTTTCTTCGGTGCGTTGGGTGCTGCCGTTGCCGCCATACCCGTTACCGCTGTAGTGTGGAATATATGCTTTTAATTCTAAAAGGACTTTGACTTATCATGGAAAAATTTATGACTGAAAACTTTTTACTCTCTAACAAATCCGCAAGAAAACTTTATCATGATTTTGCGGAAAATATGCCGATTATAGATTACCACTGCCACATCAGTCCAAAAGAAATTGCACAAAACAAAAAATACCGGGACATTACTGAAATATGGCTGGGAGGCGACCATTACAAATGGCGTGCCATCCGTTCCAACGGCATACCCGAAGAGGTTATTACCGGAAACGGCAGTCCCTACGACAAATTCAGAGCATTTGCAAAAACAATGCCCAAACTTATCGGAAATCCCATGTATCACTGGAGTCATCTGGAACTTAAAAGATACTTCGGCTATGACGGCATTTTAAATGAGGACACCTGCGACAAGGTGTGGGAACTCTGTAACAGTAAACTTTCCCAGCCTTCAATGAGTGCCCGTGAGATTATCACCCGCTCAAATGTAAAACTTATCTGTACTACCGACGACCCTGTGGATTCACTTGAATACCACGAAATTCTTGCAGGCGACAGCAGTTTTTCAACCAAGGTATTACCTGCTTTCCGCCCCGACAATCTGCTTAATATAGAAAAGACGACTTTTGCCGGATATATTCAGACTCTTTCGGCTGTAAGCGGTGTAGCGATAAACACATTTGACGATTTGCTTTGTGCAGTCACAAAAAGACTTGACCATTTTGACAAATTCGGTTGCAAATCGGCAGACCACGGTCTTGAACGAATAGTTTTTGACACAGATTACACTGCCGACTCCCTTAACGAAACACTCAAAAAGGCACTTGAAGGTATCTCCCCCTCTCCCGCAGAGGTTGAAAAATACAAAACCGCACTGCTTGTTTTCTTTGCAGGTGAATATACCCGCAGAAACTGGGTAATGCAGTTCCACTACGGAGTGTCCCGGAACAACAACACCGGAATGTTTGAAAAAATAGGACCGGACACCGGGTTTGACGCCATAAATGCCTCTGTTTCCATAAAAGAACTTTCGGGACTTCTCAATCATTTTGCTCTTTCGGATTGTCTGCCCAAAACTATCATATACTCAATCAACCCCATAGAAAATGCCGCAATCGGTGCACTTATAGGCTGTTTCCAGTGCGACAAAACTCCGGGATATATTCAGCAGGGCAGTGCATGGTGGTTTAACGACAACAACACAGGTATGCGTGAGCAGATGACCTCTCTTGCAAATCTGGGTATTCTGGGCAATTTTGTAGGTATGCTTACCGATTCACGCAGTTTTCTTTCCTACACCCGTCACGAATATTTCAGACGGATTCTCTGCGATTTGGTGGGAACATGGGTTGAAAACGGCGAATATCCCGCCGATTACAAAACTCTTGAAACCATTATAAAAGACATTTCTTTCAACAATACCAACCGTTATTTTGATTTCGGTATAAAACTTTAATGGAGTGATTTCTTGTTAGATGTATCTTTACTGGGTACGGCAGGTACAATGCCCCTCAAACACCGCCGTCTTTCCTCCGCATATTTCCGTCTTAACGGAAAAGGTCTTCTTATGGACTGCGGTGAGGGTACTCAGGTAGCATTAAGAGAATGCGGATATAATTTCAAGCCCTGCGGTGTGATTTGCTTTACTCATTTTCACGCCGACCACATAAGCGGACTTCCCGGATTTCTGCTTTCTATGGGTAACGAGGGCAGAACAGAGCCGGTTACCGTAATAGGTCCTGCAGGAGTTGAGGAAATTGTAAATTCCCTGCTCATAATAGCCCCCGAACTTCCCTTTGAGGTTAAGTTTATCCCGGTTTTGCAGTCTGTGGAGTATATAGACATTGACGGATACCATATAACCGCATTCCGTGTAAAACACAATGTCAATTGCTACGGCTACCGTCTTGACATAAGACGACCCGGCAAGTTCAACACACAAAAGGCAAAACAAAACGGTGTTCCCCTTGAGGCATGGAGCACTCTTCAGAAAAATCCCTCTGCCGTGATTGACGGCAGAATATATACCGCCGACATGGTGCTTGACAGCGAACGGGAAGGAATTTCGGTTACCTACTGTACCGACACCCGCCCCTGTACCAACCTTACCCAGCAGGCGACTTTCTGCGACCTGTTAATCTGTGAGGGAATGTACGGCGATGACGACAAACTTGACAAGGCACAAAAATCAATGCACATGACTTTCAGAGAGGCATGTGAAACCGCCTCTTTTGCCGACGCGAAAAGACTGTGGCTGACACATTTCAGTCCCTCTCTTTCCCATCCCGAAGAATTTGAGGATTTTGCAAAAAGTCTGTTTCCTCATGCCGAAATCGGCTTTGACGGATTAAGCGACACAATTAAATTCAAATAAAATAAGGAGAACAAAAATGAGCAACTTTGATTCACAGTACAGCAACAATTATGTGGAATACCTTGTTCCCATGAAAAATACCCCATCTCTTATCTTGAAAAAACTGGGGATAATCTTTCTCTCACTTGCCTTAGCAGTTATAGGTGCAATTTTTATTCTTTCTTCTCCTTTTGTTCCCGTAATGATACTTTACCTTGTCCTTGTAGGAATACTCACCTGGTATCTGTGGCGGTTTGTAAATATTGAATTTGAATATTCAATAACTATGGGCGAGATTGAAATGGATATTATTTACGGTCAGCGTAAACGCAAAAAACTCGCCTCGGCGAAAATCAGGGAAATGTCAATTATTGCTCCGTACGATGCAAAATACGAATCCACTCTTTCTTCTCCCGACATCAGTAAAACCATCTTTGCCGCGTCGGACATTAAATCCCCCGATACATATTTCTGTATTTATAACGACGAAAAAAACGGAAAAACCCTGCTTTTCTTTTCCGCTACAAAAAAGACACTTGATATTATGAAATTCTACAATTCATCTGCTACCGTTATAAGCGACAGAGTTACTCATTAATACTAAAAAAGGCACAAAGTCCGCAACTCACCATCTTATGAGTTGCGGACTTTTTCCGTCTTGTTTTCAAATTAACTTATTTTTAAAAATGTTACGCTTTCCAGATGGTTTTCCTGGGACAGACTTCAATGCACTTACAACATCCCTCACACAGTTTATTGTCGGTAACTGCAACCCCGTCTTTTATTGATATCGCACCCGACGGACAAGCCGAAACACACTCACCGCATCCCGTACAGCCTATTTTACATACCGCCTCGGTATATTCCCGGGATGCAGTATTACTGCATCCGACCCAGCAGGTATTACTGCGGGGAACAAGGCGGATAATTCCTTTCGGACAGACATTTAAACAGGCTCCGCATCCGACACATTTTGACCTGTCAACTGCTGCAATTCCGTCTATGATATGTATTGCGTGCATAGGGCATACCGAAGCACAGGTACCCATTCCGACACACCCGAAACTGCACAGTTTCGGTCCGCCGTGAAGTTTTGACGCCTCACGGCAGTCGGGGGTTGAATCATAATTATATTTTATTCTGGAAACGCTGTTATTTCCTCCGCACATAACCTGGGCACATAAGTCGCTTTTCTTTTGAGTATCGTTTTTCTTTTGTAAATACTCTTTAATTATGAAATAAATCCTTATTCCCACAACGGCAAATATGAGTATTATTGCTGTTTGTTTCATGGCCTACTCCTCGGGTTGTTTGGTTTTTTTGTTCCTCGACAAAACTTTTCCGAAAGGTCGGGGCAGTGTTATACGGTCAAGAAGTCCTGCAGACAAATTCATTATTATAAGTGCCGTATACACTCCCTCAAAACCCATATACCGCAAAAACACCGTTATCACACCGCATCCCGCACCGAAAATTATTCTTGATGTGCCGGTCATGGGTGAGGTGGAAAAGTCGGTTGCCATAAAAATCGAACAGAAAACAAGTCCGCCCGACAAAAGATGATAAATCATATATTCTTCGGTCATTATGTTTTTGGGGAACAAATAGAACATTGCCGCTGCAGACAGTAAAAAAGCAAGAGGTATACGCACAGAAATAATCTTTCTGACAACAAGGTAAAGTCCACCCGCAACAAGAAGCAGACAGGAAACCGTGCCTATTCCGCCCACAGAATTTCCGATAAACATATCAAACAGTGAAATCGGGGGGATAATTCCGTCTTTCAGGTCGTAAATCGCCTCTGAAACGAGTCCCTCGGGTGAAACCTCCGCCAAAACGGGAAGTTTTTCAAACGGCAGTGAATATCTTTCGGTCTGAGGAAACAAGCAAGCAAGAACTCTTGCCGCTGCCGCAGGATTTAAAATGTTTTTTCCTATCCCGCCGAAAAGTTGTTTTACAAATACAATTGCAAAAACTCCCGAAACTGCAGGTATCCACAAGGGAACTGCCGCAGGGAAAGTACACGCCAGTATAATTCCCGTAACAACTGCCGAAAGGTCGCCGACAGTCTGATTTTTCCGCAAAACAAGGCAAAATACCGCCTCGCTTATAACGCAACTCAACACCGATACCGCCACAACCGAAAGAACACGGACACCGAAAATATACGCGCCCCATATAAGCGACGGAACAAGGGCAATTATTACATCACCCATAATACTTCTTGTGGTGTCCTGATGCCGTATATGAGGAAAATGGGACACATTCAAAAGTTTTCTTTCCATAAGCATCTCCTTAAAAAACCGTTGGGTTTTCTTTGTTCTTTACCGCGTCTTTTGCCTGTGCCATTTTTTGTGTCACGGTAATATTGGCAGGGCAGACATAGGAACAAATACCGCACTGAATACAACTTTCTGCACCCAGTTCTTTGCATTTTTCGGTCTTTCCCTTTGAATGTGCCTCTGCAATCTTCAAGGGCATAAGGAACATGGGGCAATATTTTACACACCGTGAGCATTTTATACAGGCGGTCCCGGTTTTTTTCACATAGGCATCGGAAAGGAATACAACCGCTGTTGAATCCTTGTTTACAGGCTGGTCAGAATCCCAGAGTGCCTCTCCGTCAAATGCCCCTCCGCTTATAATTTTGTGAGGTTCTTTTATGTACCCTCCGCAACATTCCGCGATATACGAGGCGGAAGTACCTATGGGCACTATTATATTTTTGGGGGTTGAAATACAGTCGCCCTCTGCCGTAACAAAACAGTTTACAGAGGGAGTACGGTTGACCTGGGCAGTGTAAAAATCATAACATTCCCGTGCTCCGAAAACTCCGTAGCCCTGCAGGGCAAGATTTTTTCCGTTTTCGCTTTCCACTCCGTCAACAATATATACAAGCCGTCTGGGGTTTTCCGACGGATATCCCCGTGTTATTACTTTAATACTGAAAAGCGGCGATTTTCCGCATTTTTCACGCAACAGTTTTATAAGCCGGAAATTCTTCAAATCAACCGCTATAACCGCCCGCCGTACTCCGCAGGCTTTCATAAGAATTTTTGCTCCGCCCAGAACGGCGTCAATGTTGTCAAGGCACAAGCGGTACGCGGAACTTACAAAAGGCTGTCCCTCGCAAAGATTTATAATAACCCGGGACACTTTTCCGGCACACTCGGATATGGCTTTGTCAAGGGGGGCTTTGCGGGTTTTACACCAGATTCCGCTTTGGTATGCCCTCTGACACAACTCTTCCGACGAAAGTTCCTGAATGGTTTTTGTTTCGGGAATCAATTCAGCCGTTGTTTCCCGAAAATCGTTTTTTATAACCGCATATTCATCGCTTAGCGCCTGAACGGTACCCGATACGGGAGAGTGAACGATATAATCTCCCACGGCAATTTTTTCATACTTTTTAACCTTGTCCCCCGCCTTTACAACGGGAGTTGCGGTGTATCCGTCAAGTGTCAGCGGAACTGACAGAACAGACGGCAGAGGTATTTTTTCAAAAGAGTGTGAGCGGGTTCTGTTGTTTTGTTCGATAATTGACATACTCTCTCCTATTCAAACATTTTCTCAAGAACTTGTGCCATATTTTCGGCAGTGTCTCCCAGTCCTTCAAGTTCATGGGGGTTTTTGCTTCCCCACAATGCCATAACGCACTGTGACCCCACACTGTCTGCAACCTGTGCATCATGAGGCGTATCTCCCACAAAAACCGTCTTTTCGGGGCAAAGGGAATTTTTCTCCATATACTCCCGTATTCTCGAAATTTTATCTGAAGCAAAATAATCGTCTGCACCCAGAATACCGTCAAAATAATTTCTTATACCAAACCGTTTTATAAGTTTTTCAATCTGCTGTGTATGGCTTGAAGATGCAATCACCTGGCGGACACCCTGTTTTTTCAGGGTTTCAAGAACGGTTTGTGTTCCCTCTGCAAGAGGGCTTGAAAGGGCAAGTTGCTCGTAAAGTGAGTGATATTCCGCCGACAGAGCCGAAAATTCTTCCTTTTCCATATCGAAAAACTCACGGTAAAACTTAATTATAGGTGTATCTACCGCCGACCTGAATGTGACAAGGGAAATTGCGTCAAGTCCCCTTTTTTTCAGCATGATATTTACTGCCTCAAGAGAAGAGGACACATCATCAAACAAAGTGCCGTTCCAGTCCCAGAAAACAGTGGTATATCTGCAAATACGGTTATCCATTTCTACAAAAGCCTTTCAAGATATTGTCCCGTGTAGGATTTTTTACATTTTGCAATCTCCTCGGGCGTTCCGCAGGCTACCAGTTTTCCTCCGCCGTCACCGCCCTCGGGTCCCAGGTCAATTACATAATCCGCAGTTTTGATAACATCAAGATTATGTTCTATAACAATTACGGTGTTTCCCGAATCAACCAGTTTCTGAAGCACCTCTATGAGTTTTTTCACATCTGCAGAATGAAGTCCTGTGGTAGGCTCGTCAAGTATATACACTGTTCTGCCGGTACTTCGCTTTGAAAGTTCGGTGGCAAGTTTTACTCTCTGTGCCTCGCCTCCCGAAAGTGTCAGGGAGGACTGACCTATTTTAATATACCCCAGCCCCACCTCGTATAAAGTCATAAGACGGCGTTTTATTGACGGAATACTGTCAAAGAAACCGACTCCCTCTTCAACCGTCATGTCAAGTACATCAAAAATGTTTTTTCCCTTGTACTTTATTTCCAGGGTTTCTCTGTTATATCTTTTTCCCTTGCACACATCACAGTTTACATATACATCGGGAAGAAAATGCATTTCTATTTTCAGCGTACCGTCACCCTCACAGGCTTCGCATCTGCCCCCTTTAAGATTAAAGGAAAAACGGTTTGAACCGTAGCCTCTTGCCTTTGCATCGGGAGTTTTGGCAAAAAGTGTGCGGATGTCGGTGAAAAGTCCGGTATAGGTTGCAGGATTTGAACGGGGTGTACGCCCTATGGGCGCCTGGTCAATGGCAATAACCTTGTCAAGATGCTCAGTACCCAGAATCTCCTTATGTGCCCCCGGAAAAGTCACGGCACGGTTAAGGGTTTTTGACAGTTGTTTATGCAAAATGCCATTGATGAGCGAACTTTTACCCGAGCCTGAAACGCCTGTTACCGCCACAAAACAACCTAAAGGAATTTCCACATCTATGTTTTTAAGATTGTTTTCTCTTGCACCCACAATCTTTATAAAATTACCGTTTCCGTTTCTTCGTTTTTTCGGTACGGGAATGTTTTCCTTTCCCGAAAGAAATCTGCCGGTAACCGAACCGTCGTACTCTTTGAGTTTTTCGGGAGTTCCGCTGAACACCACCTGACCGCCGTGAATACCTGCACCCGGACCTATATCCACCACATAGTCAGCATTTTCTATAGTTTCTTCGTCGTGTTCAACCACAATGACCGTATTCCCCACATCTCTTAATTTTTTCAGGGTTTCTATCAGTTTTGTATTATCTCTCTGATGAAGTCCGATGCTGGGCTCGTCAAGTATATACATAACCCCCATAAGTGCAGAACCGATTTGGGTTGCCAGCCGTATTCTCTGGCTCTCGCCTCCCGAAAGAGTTCCTGCACGGCGTGAGAGTGTAAGATAATCAAGTCCGACATTTTTCAGAAAATCAAGTCTTGAATTTATTTCCTTTACTATTTCTTTGGAAATTATTTTTTCCTTTTCGGGCAATACAAGACTGTCAAAAAAACTGCTCATATCCTTGACCGAAAGGTCGCAGAGTCTGCTTATATTAAGGTCTCCCACCGTCACCGCAAGAGATTCCTTTTTCAATCTCATTCCCCGGCAGGCATGACAAGGTGTTTCGTTCATAAACTGCTCGTAATATTCATTACGACTTTCGGAATATCTTTTTGAAATAATATTCAGAAGTCCGTCAAAAGTAACCGTTCTGTCCTTCACGCCCCCGCTGAACATTGAAAAATGGGAAATGGCGTGTTTTTTATCCCCCGTTCCATACAAAAGAACCTCCCGTGCTTTGGGGGAATATTCACAGACAGGGGTGTTTATATCAAATCCGTAATCTCTGCCTACCGCATTTATAATAGCCTCAAGCCATCCGCCCTCGTCGGCAGACTTAAATCCGTTGCACACCACCGCACCGTCGGAGAGAGAAAGAGAAGTGTCGGGAATTATCTTTTCAAAAGAAACCGAATTTTTAACTCCCAGTCCTCCGCATTCGCTGCAGGCACCGAAAGGGTTGTTAAAGGAGAACATTCTGGGCATAAGTTCCCCTATGCTTATTCCGTGTTCCTCACAGGCATAATTCAAGGAAAAGGTTATTTCCTCACCCGGTTTTTCGGTAAGGTCAATTACAATATATCCGTCGGAAAGTTTTGCCGCAGTTTCAAGGGAATCGGAAAGACGGCGGGATATATCGCTTTTTATTATAAGACGGTCAACCACTATTTCAATATTATGCCGTATATTTTTATCAAGTTGGGGGCGGTCGGCAATGTCATACACATATCCGTCAATGCGTGCCCTGACAAATCCGTTTTTCATTGCCTCGTCAAGTTGCTTTTCAAACTGTCCCTTTTTTCCTCTCGCAATAGGGGAAAGCACCTGAATTTTTGTTCTTTCGGGCAACTCCAGAATTTTATCAACTATCTGGTCTATGGTCTGCTGTTTAATCTCCTTGTTGCACACAGGACAGTGGGGAACACCGCAGCGGGCATACAAAAGTCTTAAATAGTCGTATATTTCGGTAACTGTACCCACTGTGGAGCGGGGATTTTTGGAGGTGGTTTTCTGGTCGATTGATATGGCGGGAGAAAGTCCGTCTATGCTGTCCACATCCGGCTTATCTATCTGCCCCAGAAACATTCTTGCATAACTGGAAAGTGACTCGACAAAACGGCGGTTTCCCTCTGCAAAAAGGGTATCAAACGCCAGTGAACTTTTACCCGAACCCGAAAGTCCCGTAAAAACAACCAGTTTGTCACGGGGGATTTCCACATCTATGTTTTTTAAATTGTTCTCTCTTGCACCCTTTACGGTTATCAACTCTCGAGCCACTTTATTTCTCCTGTTTTTTCAACTTTATTATTTTATCTCTTATCATTGCGGCCTTTTCAAATTCCAGCATTGCTGCCGCATTTTTCATATCCTCGGAAAGACGCTGTATGAGAAGTTCCTTTTCCTTTTTGCTCAGTTTCTTTTCGCCCTTTTCCGCCTTTGAGGCAGATATAAGGTTGTCGGCGGAAATATCTATTATATCTTTAACCGATTTTGTGATTGTTACAGGCGTAATATTATGCTTTTTGTTGTATTCGGTCTGTATTTTCCGTCTTCTTGCCGTTTCGCTTATAGCCTTTTCCATTGATTCGGTTATTTTGTCGGCATACATTATTACAGTACCCTCGGCGTTTCGCGCGGCACGGCCTATTGTCTGTATGAGAGAGGTTTCGCTTCTCAAAAATCCCTCTTTGTCGGCATCAAGTACAGCAACAAGAGAGACTTCGGGCAAATCAAGACCTTCACGGAGAAGATTTATTCCCACAAGAACATCAAATTCACCAAGTCTTAAATCCCGTATAATCTCCATTCGCTCCATTGTATCGATACTGTGATGCATATACCGTACTTTAATTTCCCTCTCCTGAAGAAAATCGGTAAGGTCTTCTGCCATTTTCTTTGTGAGAGTTACAACAAGTGTCCGCTGTCCTTTTTCGGTACGGGCATTTATCTCTCCAATAAGGTCCTCTATCTGCCCGTCGGTAGGGCGTACCTCTACAACGGGGTCGCAGAGTCCCGTAGGGCGTATTATCTGTTCCGCAATCTCTGTTGCACGGCTTTTTTCATATTCCGCGGGAGTTGCGCTGACATATATTATCTGATTGAGTTTTGAATTAAATTCCTCAAACCGCAAAGGTCTGTTATCAAAAGCACTTGGCAGACGGAATCCGTAGTCTATAAGGTTTTTCTTACGGGCATGGTCCCCTCCGCTCATACCCCTTATCTGAGGTACGGAGGCGTGGGATTCGTCTATGAGCAGGAGAAAATCCTTGGGGAAATAGTCCAGAAGAGTATAGGGTGTGGCTCCGGGAGGATTTCCCGAAAAAATGCGGGAATAATTTTCTACTCCGGAACAGTAACCTATCTCCCGGAGCATTTCCATATCGTATTTTACCCGTTCTTCTATTCTTTGTGCCTCAATAAGTTTGCCCTCCGACTTGAAAAAGGCAACTCTGTCCTGCATTTCCCGGTATATTTCGCCTATCGCCATTTCTCTTTTTTCCTCGGTGGTAACATAATGAGATGCAGGATATATCGCCGCGTGAATAAGATTTTTCTTAACCTCGCCGGTAATATGATGAACCTCGGATATACGGTCAACCTCGTCACCGAAAAATTCCACCCTGAGTATTATGTCGGTGGCATTTGAGGGGAAAAGTTCAACAACATCTCCTCTTACACGGAACTTATTGCGGGAAAAATCTATGTCATTTCTTTCGTACTGCAGACAAACAAGGCTTGATATAAAATTATCTCTGCCTATTTCCATCCCCGGACGCACCGACAGTACCATATTTTTATATTCGTTCGGGTCGCCCAGGGTGTATATACAGGAAACACTGGAAACAACAATAACATCCCTGCGTTCAAAAAGTGCAGAGGTTGCACTGTGACGGAGTTTATCTATCTCGTCATTTACGGAAGAGTCTTTTTCAATATACAAATCTTTGCCGGGAATATATGCTTCCGGCTGATAATAGTCATAGTAGGACACAAAAAACTCCACCGCGTTTTCGGGAAAAAACTCGCGGAACTCGGTACAAAGTTGTGCGGCAAGAGTTTTGTTGTGGGCAAGAACAAGTGTGGGGCGATTTACCTTTTCAATGACATTTGCCATGGTAAAAGTTTTTCCAGAACCGGTAACACCCAGTAAAATCTGTTCTTTTTTCCCTTCAAGAACACCGCGGGCAAGTTTTTCTATGGCTTGCGGCTGGTCGCCTGTAGGTTTATAGTCAGAGTGCAAAATAAACTTGTCCACCTTGTTCTCCCTCCTGTAATTTTAAATTTATTTTTAAGGTTTATTCTTTTTCTTTGTAAATCACCAGTGCCAGAACTACCGCTACAATACCCGAAACAATTTTTCCCACAATCAGAGGGAATATGTAAGTGGAGTCAAATGCCATTGTAAACGCCAGGTGTGTGCCGAACACAAAGGATGCCGCAGCAGCAAAGGCTGAATTAAGCACAATTCCCTTTTTGTTCATTTTATCCATGGAACTGAAGGTGGTTGTATTGGTAACAAGGGTTGAAAGGAAGGAAAATGCCGACAAAGAGTCAATTCCGAACTTGTCTCCTACCTTGCTGAGAGGTTTATTCAACAATTTTGAAACCACATATATAAGAGGCAACGCTCCCGACAAGGTAACACAGGCATTTACGCAGATAAATGCCGCATCTTCAAAAGTTGCAAAATGTTCGCATATCTGAATTTTGGTTACAAAAGTAAATATTGACGCAGCAAGACCAAAAGCGGAAATCCATCTGAAAAAGTGTCCGAATACGGCAAATGCCTTGATACAGATATCTCTGAACAGGATAAGCAAAACACCTAAAATAACCGAGAACAACATCAACGGCAAAAGGCACATAAACAATTCACCTACACCTATTCCGCAAACAAGTCCCGCCACAAAACAACCTACGGGAATAGTAATTATTCCGCAGAGCAAACCGAACAAAAGTTCTCTGTGCTGTTCTTTTTTTACAACGCTCAAAGCAAAGGGAATTGTAAAGGAAACAACGCAACCCATCATTGAGGAAACAACAAAGGCATTGAATTTTCCGATACTTTCGGTACGGCAGATTGCATTTGCAAGTGTCATGCCTCCCATATCGTTGGCAAAAAGGGATGCGGGAATAATAGACGGGTCAATTTTAAAAACCGAATAGAACCAGTCAAAAACCGGTGTAATCCATACTCCTATTGCCGGAGCAACAACAAGTATTCCCAGTGTAGAGAATATCATGGGAATAAAAATGGAAAAACCTTTTTCCAGTTCTTCTCCCAGACCGAACTTATTTCCCAGGAGTTTATCAATAATACCCAGAACAGAAAATATCAGAATAACAGTTGTTAAAATATTCATAGTATACTCCCCTCAAACCTGTTTAATACAGGGGTTTTTAATATTTTTCTTGTTATATCTGCCTTTTGAACAAAGTCTTATTTATTATAACCGGTCAAAATCCAGGGTTGCAAAATAGTCCTGGGGGGTTTCGGCACGGCGGATAAGTTTAAACGAGCCGTCTTTGCAGAGAAGGATCTCGGCAGACCGCAGTTTTCCGTTGTAGTTATATCCCATTGCGTGTCCGTGAGCACCTGCATCATGAATAAACACATAGTCTCCCCTTTGTGTTTCGGGAAGCATTCTGTCAATGGCAAACTTATCGTTGTTTTCGCAAAGTCCTCCCGTAACATCGCATTTTACCGTAAGGGGCATATTTTCTTTGCCCAGAACGGTTATATGGTGATATGAGCCGTACATTGCCGGTCTCATAAGGTTTGCAGCACAGGCATCAAGTCCCACATAAAATTTATGGGTGTCCTTAAAGTGAATAACCTGTGACACAAGCGCTCCGTACGGTGCCATCATAAATCTGCCCAGTTCGGTAAATATTTTCACATCACCAAGACCTGCAGGAACAAGAATTTCTTCAAACACCTTTCTTACACTCTCGCCGATTGCTTCGATGTCAGCAGGTTTATCTTCCGGTTTATACGGAACACCCACACCGCCCGAGAGGTTTATAAAATCTATCTTTACCCCTGTTTCCCCGGCAAGTTCCACCGCTGTTCTGAAGAGAGTCGCCGCAAGAGTGGGATAATACTCGTTTGTGGTGGTGTTACTTGCAAGAAAAGCATGAAGTCCGAACTTCTGTGCACCCAGTTCTTTTAATTTTCTGAAAGCAAGAGTGAGTTGCTCTCTTGTAAGTCCGTATTTTGCGTCAGCCGGATTTCCCATAATCTGATTTCCGCACACAAAATCTCCGCCCGGATTGTACCGGCAACACACCGTCTGCGGTATTGTTGAAATTTCCCGGAGAAAATCAATGTGTGTTATATCGTCAAAATTAATAAACGCGTCAAGTTTTCTTGCGTAAATAAAGTCCTCGGCGGGAGTGACATTTGAAGAAAACATAATGTCCTCTCCGTGAAAACCGCACTTTTCCGCCATCATAAGTTCGGTCAGAGAAGAGCAGTCCACACCGCATCCCTCTTTCTGCAATATTTTCAGAAGGTGGGGGTTGGGGGTTGCCTTTACAGCAAAATACTCGCGGAAACCTTTATTCCAGGCAAACGCCTTATTGAGCCGTCTTGCGTTTTCCACAATTCCTTCCTCGTGGTAAAGATGGAACGGGGTGGGGTATTTCTGTGCTATTTCCTTTACTTTTTCCAGAGTTACAAATGGTTTTTTCATGCTTTTTCCTTTTCCTCTCAATGCTGTATTATTTATCGGTGACTGTCAATATATTGGTCTTTATCAAAGGGCTTTACGCCTGTGATGCCGTTTTCCGATGCATCCAGTTGATACAACAACCCGTATTTTTCTCCGCCGTAAAATCTGATTGACCTGTACTCTGCCCTGTCCTCAAGAGAAAGCACAAAACTACGGCATACTTCTTCAAATTCCTCAATATCTTTAACATCGTCGGTTATTATTATTTCATAACTTAAGTACGGAAACAATTTCTGATATTCCCCGCCCAAGTCAAACATTTTTTTCTCCGGCATCTCTTCAAAAGGCAGATAGGCTATATCGAAGGCACAATCAAGTCCGCCCTCACGCACGGCGGCGGTTATAACACTTGAACCCATTTCAAATACCGCCTGTTTTGCATACAGAAAATATCCGTCATAATTTTTTTCAAGGACAATCCGTTCCTCGCCGTAATAATTTCTGTCTTTTTCCTTAAAAGTTATTGTGGTTTCATATGTGCGGGTTTTAAAGTTATAGTTTGTCCTCATGGTTTCTGTTTCCTGCAGAGGATAGTTTTCAGAAAGGTATGCCCGGACATTGTTCTGATTTTTTACCGCGTCAAATATATTTCCGAAAACACTGTTGAATACCGCAAGATATACTGCAAAAACAACAACCGCCCCTATAATGCACCATAATTTTTTTCTTTTGATAAGTCCTGCACAGTAATAAGCAAGAACTGCCGAAAAAACAAAGAAAACAACCTTGACAACCGATTGACTCATGGATGGTGTATATTCCGCAACCGAATTGTATCCGCTTGAGTCGCCAAGACTCACGCAAAGGGACAAAAGGGCAGTCATCAGAAGGGAATTTTTAAGATTTCTGTAGAACAGAAAAACACCTGTCGCCGCAAAAAAGAATATGGGGAATGTTGAGATAAATCCGCGGGAGGTACTCCCTGCATAAAGAGCGAATGTAAACACAAAAGTCATAACCGCAAAAAGACACCAGTCACGCTTTACGGGGTCATCCCACAAATTTTTTATGTATTTTTTCATATACTTGCCTTTCTTACAGAAAAATTCAGGGAAAACAATATTTTTTCACAAATACAAACAATTTTCCTACTATATTATATAACAAAATTTTTTATAAGTCAACGGATTAGTGTAAATATCCCCCGCAATATACCGTATAAAAATTTTCTTCCGTCATGTTTTCCCACACCCTCTATGAACACAAATATGACCTTACCGTGTTCTTTTGACAAACAACGGCAAGGTCATGTTCTTTTGTTTTACTTATTCAGCGTCTGTTTCGGCATTTTCCGCATTATCCGAGTTGTAAACTTCAACTTCGTCTACGGGACTTGCCTCTTCAACCTCTGCAGGCTCGATAAGAGCGCGGATGGAAAGGCTGATATTTTTCTTTTCGTCGTCAATGTCTATAATCTTTGCATCAACAACATCCCCTACCTTAACAACTTCGTCAACCTTTGCAACACGGTGGTCGGAAAGTTGAGAAATGTGGATAAGACCGTCAACATCGGGAACGATTTCAGCAAAAGCACCAAATGCAGTAAGACCTACAACCTTAACGCTTGCGGTATCGCCGATTTTGAATTTTTCGTTGAATATCTTCCAGGGATTTGTGTCCTCTGTCTTATATCCTAAAGAAATTCTGCGTGTTTCGGGGTCAAGTGCCTTGATAAACACTTTAATCTGCTGACCTTCCTTAACAACATCTGTAGGATGTTTAACTCTCTTCCACGCAAGTTCGGAAATGTGTACCATTCCCTCAACACCGCCGATATCAACAAATGCACCGTAGTCGGTGGTGGATTTTACAACACCGTCGTAGAATGTGCCAACTTCTGCTTTTGCCCAGAATTCGTCGGCAACTTTCTTCTTTGCTTCATCAATAACACTTCTGATAGAGCCTTTTGCACGATGGCGGAGTTCGTCAATTTCGATAATTCTCAAATCAACTGTTTTGCCCTGGAGAGATTTCAGGTCTGCATCTCTGGAAAGACCTGCAAGTTTACCGGGAACAAATACACGGCTTGCTCCTATATAAACGATAATACCTCTTTCAAGTGTATCAACAACTTTTCCGGAGAGAACAGTCTGATTTTCGTGTGCCTCGGTAATAAGTGCCCATGATTTTTCAGAATCTGCCTTTTTCTTGGAAAGATGAACTATACCTTCGGAGTCATTGAACTTTGTAACCACAACAGTGATTTCATCGCCAACTTTAAAGTTTGCAGCCACATCAAAAGTTGAATCTTCGGTAATTTCATAAACGGGCAGTATGCCGGTGTGTTTGATACCCAAGTCAACTTGCACTTCATTGGGCAATACCGATGTGATTGTACCTGTTACCTTTTCTCCTGTATGTAAAGTTTTGAAAGACTGGTCAAGCATTTCCTGAAAACTCATGTTTTCATCAAAGTTTTTTGCTTCTGACATTTTGAATAACCTCCTGAATAATTCTGTCCGGTGTTGAAGCACCGGCAGTTATACCAACAACCATTTCCGGCTGTATAATATCGTATGGTATTTCCGACGCATTTTTTATATGCCGCGTCAGGCAGTTTTTTGAAGTGACCTGGGCAAGTTTACAGGTATTGGAACTGTCCTTTCCGCCGATTACCAGCATAAGGTCCACCTCTTTCGAGATGGTTTCCGCATCAAGTTGCCTTTTTTCAGTCACTTTACATATTGTATCAAAAATCGTGAGATTTGTATATAGTTTTTTTGCAATTTTCAAACAATTTTTCCATTCGTCAATCTTTTGTGTCGTCTGAGCGAACAAAATTGTCCGAATGTTGTATAAATCGTTATGTAACTGTGAATAACTTTCCAGTTCTTTGGAATCCTTAAAAACTTTTACATTGTCATATTTTACGCCTTTGCGGGCGAAACTGCAGATGCTTTTTATTTCGGGGTGGTCTTTGTCTCCGATAATAAAAATATTGGTTTTTTCATCCTTCTCGGAATTGGCAATTTTCTGTATTTTTTCTACATAGGGACAGGTGGTATCCACATACCTTATGCCCCTTTTTTTCAGTTTTTCGTATATTTCGGCAAGAGAGCCGTGTGCTCTGAGTATAACCACCGAATCCGAAGGGTCAATGGTGTCCAGCATATCCTCGCTTATAATTTCGACGCCTTTCCGGCACAATTCCTGATTAAAGTCGTCGTTATGTATAATCTTGCCCAATGTGTAAATTTTGCCCGGTTTTTTTTCGATTTCGTTGTATATCATCTCGACAGCACGACGGACTCCGAAGCAAAATCCCGCAAGTTCGGACTGTATTATTTTCATTTTGTTCTCTCCCGGTCTGTATGGAAAATTTCAAAAAAGTCTAATTTTCCGCATCTTTTTTTGCAAGTTCGCAAACCTTTCCGAACACATAGTCGGTAAGCCGTTCAAAACGGGTTTCTTTTTCACCTTCATCAAGAATTTTACGATACATTTCGGGGGTAACAGGCTGACCGATATTCACATAAAACCGCTTGAACAATCCTGCTTTATAACCCTTTGTGTATATACCCATGGGAACAACCGTAGCATTGGTGGAGGCAATAATAAGTGCCACTCCCTTTATGGCCTGCTCCGGAGAAGGGGGTATTTCTGTTATTCTTTTTCCCTGGGGGAAAATCATAACCGGCTGTCCCTGTTTTGCGGCACTTATAGCGGTGCGTAGTGGTACAACATCCGCCGAATTTCTGTCCACGGGGATTGCCTTGATTTTTCGCATAAACCAACCTACAACAGGCACTTTGAACAGTGAACTTTTAGAAATATATCGCCAGTCCAAAGGAAATGTAGTGCTAACTATAAATGGGTCCCAGTTTGAAATATGATTTGCACAGAGGATTATCGGTTTTCCGTCAATTTCCGGAAAATTCTCTTTTCCCTTTATTTTTGGTCTGAGCATAACCTGCACAAGCGGTTTGACTATGTATGACAAAGTCACAAGAAGACTCATAAAAACTCCTTAAAAATTTATTTTCCCAGCACTTTCCCAATAATTTCAAGTGCCGCGTCAACAGTTCCCTCAAAATCAAGTTGGCTGTTATTAAGAGGTATGGCATCGGGTGCCTGTACTGCAGGGGCGGTTTTTCTGGTTGAGTCATTATGGTCGCGGAGATTCATTTCCTCAAGAACCGACTCAAGAGTGACCTTTTCGCCCTTTTGCAGAAGTTCCTCATATCTTCGTTTTGCACGGCTCTCATTGTCTGCAAAAAGGTATATTTTCACCTGTGCGTCGGGCAGAATAACCGTTCCGATGTCTCTTCCGTCCATTATTACATTATGTTTTTTTGCAATGTTTTTTTGTAAATCCAGCAAAAATGTCCGTACGGGAGGGTGTGCCGACACTGCCGAAGCGTACATGGACATTTCGGGAGTACGGATTTTTTCATTTACATTTTCGCCGTTAAGGTACACCGTCTGAACACCGTTTTCATAATCCAACTCCAGACTGATAAGAGGAAGAAGTTTCTCAACCTCCGCCATATTTGTAGGTTCCACTTCTTTGGAACGCACAAAAAGACCTACTGCACGGTATAACGCCCCGGTATCTACATAAATATAGTCAAGTTTTTTTGCAAGTGCCTTTGCCAGAGAACTTTTTCCGGCACCGGAGGGGCCGTCTATTGCAATATTAATCATATTTTTCATTCCTTTTTATTAATTTCTGCACAAATACAGCAAAAAGACACCGCAAGATTTTGCCATATAGTCAGATTTTGGTCGTAAAATGTAGGAAACTCTCCCCGTTCCAAAGTAAAGTTTCTGAAATTAATATCCCGCTGAACACACAAAACCGCTTTATCCAAGTCTATACTTGAAAAGTTCACGGTATCCCGTTCACCCATTCCGCAGGAAACTGCGTATCCTATTTTTCCCTTTCCGGAAAGTTCCTGAAGACGGGAACTATCCAAAACACAAACATCTCCATATCCGTCAAATATTGTAACCAAAGACGGCACAAGAATATTACAATCGGCTGAAAAGTTATCAATTATGAGTGCTTTTCCTGCGAGTTTAGAGCAAACCGCAGCAAAAAGAGGATTATTATGTGAAGAAATACAGATTTTAAGCAAAACTATCACCCCGGCAATAAATTATGTACGGTGATGTTTCACATGAAACATTTATGCTTCAACAAACACTTTTGCTTTAAAACTTTTATCTTTAAGTATGGGGGAAATAATCTTTTCCATTGACACAAACACGCCTGACGGAAATCTGTCGCACAATTCTCCGTTTTTCACGGTAGGAATTGCCGTTATACTGGAAAGACCTTTGCCGGTAAACTTTGCATACGCCTCTTTCCTTGTCCATATTTCATAGAATGTGTCCTTTTTGTCCTGAGAACTTAAAAGAAATTCCTGTTCCTGCTTATTAAACCACCGTGACGCAATTTTTTCAAAATCACGGTTTTGTTCAACAATCTGCAAATCAACACCTATATTAACACTGCTTGTCACAACCGCAAGTACATTTTCGGAATGAGAAACAGAAAAGCAGAACCTTCCGTCTGCAAGAAAGGGTTTGCCGTATTTTCCATTTTGTATACGGTTATTAATGTCATTTGCAAGTCTTCTGCCGTCAGAAGAGATGTCAATCCCCGCGTAAGGAGAAATATTTATAACCGAAATGTCGCTCATATCACTGTATTGTGAGTTATTTATACTGTTTTCAAGTTTTGCTCTGTAATGGGACAGTGCCACACTTCGTATATTGTTTTTGTTGGTGTTCAACGACTTTTTGTCGTTGAACACCGATAAATACATTGTAAACATTCTTTACCTCAATGTTTCACGTGAAACATTTTACTCTTGTTCTTGTTCCTGTTGTGTCTGCTCTTGCAGTTCCTCTGCTTCGCTTCCGGTTTCTGCCAATTCTTCGTCTTGTGCAATATTATTAGCATCTTCCGGCACTTCGTCGGAGTTTTCCGCTTCTTTTTCAATCTCTCCGTCATTTACTATTCTGGAGAAACTTACTATTTTTGCATCGCTTCCGGTTCTCATAACTATAACACCCGACGCGTTTCTTCCTATTGTGGAAATCTGTTCCACAGATGTTCTTATTATTATTCCGCTGTCGGTAATAAGCATTATGTCGTCAGTTTGTTCTACTCCTGCTATTCCCGCCAGTTTTCCTGTCTTTTCAGTGATTTTGTGGCATATCATTCCCTTTCCGCCACGGTTATGAACTGCATATTCCTCAATGTCGGTTTGCTTTCCAAATCCGTTTTCGGTAATGGTGAGAAGTTTCTTTGTACCGTTTTCTATTTCTTCGCGGTTAAATACTGCAGTTCCCACTACCTCTCCGTCTTCGGGAAGGTTAATTGCCCTTACTCCTCGTGAACTTCTGCCTGTTTCCCTTATTGCACTTTCTTTAAATCTTACACAGTTTCCGCCCGAGGTTGCTATCATAATATCATTATTTCCGTCTGTCTTGGATACATACAGCAGTTCATCACCCTCGTCAAGAGTTATGGCTATAATTCCTCCGCGGCGTATATTACGGAAACGGGAAAGTGAAGTTCTCTTGATTACACCTTTTTTGGTTACCATTGTAAGATATGCTTCCTGGTTATGCAATTTATCGCCCGATACAAATGCAGTAATCTTCTCTCCGCTTTCTATCTGCAATATATTGACAAGGTTTGTTCCCTTTGCCGTGCGGGAGGCTTCGGGAATTTCATAACATTTCTTGACATACAGTTTTCCGTAGTTTGAGAACATAAACAGATAATTATGGCTATGGGATACAATAAGATTTGTAACATAGTCCTCTTCCTTTGTTCCCATTGCCGTTATTCCTTTTCCGCCTCTGTTCTGGCTCTGGTAGGTATCTACCGGCTGACGCTTGATATATCCTGTATTGGAAACTGTTACAACGCATTTATGCTTTTCTATAAGGTCTTCTATCAATATATCATCTGCGTTGACTTCTATGTCTGTTCGGCGGTCGTCTCCGTACTTTCTTGCTATCTCCAGAAGGTCCTGCTTGATTATTTCGTGGATTTTATATTCATCTGCCAGAATTCCTTCGAGTTTTTCAATAAGTGCCATAAGGCGTTCCAGTTCTGCTATTATATTCTCGATTTCCATGCCGGAAAGTCTTCCCAAAGGCATTTCCACAATCGCCTGGGACTGTGCTTCGCTGAATCCGAATTTTTCTGTCAGGTTTTGCTTTGACTCAGGTATATCCCGTGATGAACGGATTGTCTTTATTACTTCCTCTATGTTATCAACGGCAATTTTATAGCCTTCATAAATATGCTTTCTTGCCTTGGTCTTTTTCAGTTCGTATTCGGTTCTTCTGCGGACTACCGAAATCTGATGATTTATATAATGTGACAATATCTGTTTAAGATTGAGAGTTTTAGGCTCGTTATCAACAAGAGCAAGCATATTTATTGCAAAAGTATCCTGCATTCTTGTATATTTATACAGAAGATTGAGGGTAATCTGCGGGTTTGCGTCTCGTTTGAGGTCGATTACTATACGCATTCCTGTTTTAAGGGAGGATTCGTCGCGAAGGTCTGAAATGCCCTCTATTCTTTTTTCTTTTACAAGGTCTGCGATAGAGGATACCAGCATTGACTTATTAACCTGGTAAGGAATTTCGGTTACAATAATGGAGGTTTTATTTTTATTTTCTTCAAAGTGGGTTTTTGCCCTTATAATTATATGTCCTTTTCCTGTCATATACGCCTGGGCGATACCTGCAGTGCCGTAAATTGTACCCGCGGTGGGGAAATCCGGTCCTTTTATATACTGCATTATGTCGGCTACTTCGGCGTCGGGGTTCTCCATAAGGTAGATTGTTCCGTCTATTACCTCTCTCATATTATGTGATGGAATATTGGTTGCCATACCTACGGCAATACCTACAGAACCGTTTACAAGCAAATTCGGGAATCTTGCAGGCAATACGGTAGGCTCGGTCTGGCTGGAGTCGAAGTTGGGCATAAAGTCAACTACATCTTTTTCTATATCCACCAGCATTTCGTTGGATATTTTTGCCATTCTTGCCTCGGTGTAACGGTATGCTGCCGCACCGTCGCCGTCTACATTACCAAAGTTTCCGTGGCCTTCTACAAGAGGGTATCTGAGCGAGAACGGCTGTGCCATACGCACCATTGTGTCATATACCGCAGCGTCTCCGTGAGGATGGTATTTACCCAGCACATTACCTACCGTTGTTGCTGATTTACGGAACGGTTTTTCATAGGTAAGGTTGTCGTCATACATTGCATACAGAATTCTGCGGTGTACCGGTTTAAGTCCGTCGCGTACATCCGGCAATGCTCTGTCTACAATTACCGACATTGAATAATCAATAAACGAAGTTCTGACCTCTTTATCAATTTCTATATCCTGTATTGTTTGCCCTTCTGTATTTACTATCATTTCTTTGCCTTCCCTTTCTTTTCGGGGCGGAACTTTTTGGAAAAAAGTTTCCTCCCCGTACCCCTCCTCAAAAACTTTCAGTCTTGGGGAATTTTTATTATTGTTTTGTGACTCTGTTTTTACTTTGCTCTGTGTTTTTCTTTCTTTGGGCGGAACTTTTTGGAAAAAAGTTTCCTCCCCGTACCCCTCCTCAAAAACTTTCAGTCTTGGGGGATTTTATTTTTGTTTTGTGACTCTGTTTTTACTTTGTTCTGTGTTTTTCTTTCTTTGGGCGGAACTTTTTGAAAAAAGGTTTCCTCCCGTACACCTCCTCAAAAACTTTCGGTTTTGGGGGATTTTATTTTTGTTTTGTGACTCTGTTTTTACTTTGTTCTATGTTTTTCTTTCTTTGGGCGGAACTTTTTGAAAAAAGTTTCCTCCCATACCCCTCCTCAAAAACTTTCGGTTTTGGGGGATTTTTATTATTGTTTTGTGACTCTGTTTTTACTTTGTTCTATGTTTTATCCTCTGATTTTCACGCAGTTTATGCTGTCTTTATATTTTATTCCCATTTGGTAATCGGGAAGAAGTGTTCCCTCAAGTTCAACCTTTGCTGCAGAAAAACTTGTGGCGGTACGGAGTGCTGTTTCTGTATCTCCGGTTTTAAGATATGTATCAAGAAACGATGCCAGAAAAGAATCTCCTGCCCCTGTAAAACCTTTCATAGTTACTTTTGGTGCATCGGTCTTGTAAACCGTGTCTTTATCCACAAAATATGCTCCGTCTGCTCCCAGAGTAATGATTATTTTCATACGGAACTTTTCACTCAGGTTACAGGCAAAGGAAATCATTTCGTTATCGTTTGCAAAATAGTGTCCCGAATACTGTTCCAGTTCCTTTTTATTGGGTTTTATCAGAAAAGGCATTGCCTCCACACCGTATTTCAGGGCATCGCCGTCACAGTCAAGCACACATTTTATGTCTTTTTCTGCCGCTTTTTCTATTATTTTTTTGTATATGTCCCTGTCCTGTCCTTTGGGAATACTTCCGCTTATTACGAAGTAGTCGGGTTTTTTGTCTGAGCAAAACAGTGTATCAAGGTTTTCAAACAGTTTTTCGGTTTCTTCTTTTGTTACCGGGCCTCCGCTTTCACTTGCCTCGGTTGCGTTTCCGTCACGGTCAGTTATTTTTATATTCATTCTTGTGGGAGCGTCGGTTTGTGTAAAATTAAAACTTACTCCCTCCTGTTTCAGCATTCTTTTCATGGCCTCGCCGTTATCTCCGCCTGAAAATCCGTATGCTGTGGCATCTGTTCCCAACACTTTTAACGCTCTGGAGACATTTATTCCTTTTCCGCCTACCGTTGTTACACTTGATATTGCCCTGTTAAGTTCCCCTGCAGTAAATGTGTCAAAAATCATACTTCTGTCAAGGGCGGGATTGAGTGTTAAAGTACAAATTCTCATTTTTTCTCTCTATATATCAAGATTGGTTACATACTTTGCGTTTGCTTCGATAAATGCCCGTCTGGGTTCTACTTTTTCGCCCATGAGAATACTGAATGTTTCGTCGGCAACCACAGCATCTTCTATATTGACACGCAAAAGTGTTCTCTGTTCGGGGTCCATTGTTGTATCTCTCAACTGTTCGGCATCCATTTCTCCGAGACCTTTATATCTCTGTACCTGGACATTATTTCCGCCCAGTTCCTCGATAAATGCGTCTCTTTCCTCGTCGCTGAAAGCATATCGTGACTGTTTGCCCTTAAATACTTTGAAAAGCGGCGGTCTTGCACAGAAAATGTGTCCGTTTTCTATAAGGGGTCTTGCATGGCGGAAAAAGAATGTAAGAAGAAGTGTTTTTATATGTGCACCGTCTACATCGGCATCCGCCATTATAATAATTTTTCCGTAACGGAGTTTTTCTATATCAAATTCGCTTCCAACACCTGTTCCGATTGCCTGTATAATGGGAAGAATCTGGACACTGGAATATATTTTGTCGAGTCTTGATTTTTCTACATTGAGGATCTTACCTCTCATAGGTAAAACCGCCTGGAATTTACTGTTTCTTCCGTCTTTTGCGGTACCTCCCGCAGAATCTCCCTCCACAAGAAACAATTCTGTAAGACTGGGGTCTCTTTCCTGACAGTCTGCAAGTTTTCCGGGAAGTGTTCCGCTTTCAAGAGGACTTTTTCTTCTTGAGGCATCTCTTGCTTTTTTTGCCGCCTCTCTTGCTTTTGCGGAGAGAATTGATTTTTCTACAAGAACTTTTGCAACCTGGGGATTTTCCTCGAAAAATGCACCCAGTTTTTCGGTTACCATATTTTCTACAATGCTCTTCATCTCGGCGTTTCCGAGTTTGGATTTTGTCTGTCCTTCAAACTCTGCTTCGCTGAGTTTTACGCTTACAATTGCGGTAATTCCCTCTCGGACATCTTCGCCTGTAAAGTTTTTATCGTCCTGCTTGAGATATCCGTACTGTCTTGCATAGTTGTTGAATACCTTTGAAAGACCTGTTTTAAAGCCTGTTTCGTGGGTTCCGCCCTCTATGGTATTTATATTGTTTGCAAAGGTGAGAAGCATTTCATTATAACTGTCGGTATATTGAAGTGCAACCTCTGCTATGGTATTTTCACCGTGGCTTGACACATAAATTACATCATTGTGAAGAGGAGTTGCGTGTTTTTTCCCGTTAAGATACTCAACAAAACTCTTTATACCGCCCTCAAAGCAAAGATTGTTGTATTTCTTTTCCTTTTCTTTGCGGTAATATCCGCCGTCTTCTCTTTCCTCTGATGCGTTTTCTTCTTCGGTATATGTTACTTCTTCCTCGTTTTCGGGTTGTTCCAAAGCGAGTTGTGCATCATTTTCCTGTTCACCCTCTGTATTCCGGGTGTTTTCCTGAATCATTTCAAGGTCGCGGTCATCTATAAGTTCAATGGTAATACCTGCATTGAGAAATGCCTGCTCACGAAGGCGGTTAAGAACAGTTGTGTAGTCATAAACCGTCTCTTCAAAAATGGTTTTATCCGGCATAAATCTGACATACAGACCATGTTTATCGGTACTTCCCTCTTCTTTGAAAGGTCTTGAAACCTTTCCTCTTTCAAATCGCTCGGTGTACTCTTTTCCGTCGTAACAGTTTACAACCTCAAGCCATTCGCTGAGTGCGTTAACTACCGAAGCACCAACACCGTGCAGACCGCCCGATATTTTATATCCCTCACCGCCGAATTTTCCTCCGGCATGAAGCACGGTAAAGACAACTTCAAGTGTGGGAATACCCATTTTATGATGAATTTGCGCAGGAACACCACGGCCGTTATCCTGAACCGAGATACTGCCGTCATTATGAAGAGTTACTGTTATTTTATCGCATTTTCCCGCAAGTGCTTCGTCAATTGAGTTATCCACAATTTCATAAAGCAGGTGATGCAGACCTCTCTGTGAGGTTGAGCCGATATACATACCCGGTCTTTTTCTTACCGCTTCAAGTCCTTCAAGAACCTGAATCTGATTCTCATCATACTTTTGTGTTACTTCGTATGCCAAAATTTTTACCTCGCTTTTATTTATTCTTATTTTTTTATATTCTTTCTTTTAAGGTTGCAGGAGACAGTTGGGATATATACACTGTTTTTTTCCCGTTCTTTTCGGTTACTATAAATGAACGGGGAATATCATCCGTAATATTTTTTACAATTCCCTGTTTCTGTGCTTTTTCAAGAAAATCTCTGGTTACTTTATGGGTACTGGTTTTATCAATATCGAAAATGGCGACAATTTCGTTTTTTCTTATATTTACATTATTGCCCCCGTGGAGAAATATCTCTATCTTCATACACCCCTTTTTCAACATAAATTTTCTTTGCACCCTTCACACTGTCAAAAAGGTAATCTATACATCCTGTGATAAACACCTGTTTTGAGTGTATCTGATGTAAAATATAATCCTGTCTCTCAAGGTCAAGTTCGCTTAGTATATCATCAAACAGAAAAACCGGATATTCTCCGCTTTCCTCGTGGGAAATCTCTCCCTCGGCAAGTTTCATTGACAGAATGCAGGATCTCTGCTGTCCCTGGGAGGAGTACAGTTTTGAAAGTTTTCCGCCTATCTCCACCGTCAAATCATCTCTGTGTGGACCGGTTGAAGTTGAGCCGTTTTTTATATCAGACTGAAGATTTTCTTCAAGTTTCTGCGTTATATATTTTTCTATTTTTCCGGGACCTTCTATTTCATCTGGGATTCCCGAATAACTTATTTTCAGTGTTTCTTTTCCGTTGCAAAATGAGTTGTAAAATTCTTTTGCCTTACTGTCAAGCCTTTTTATATACTCTCTGCGTTGATTAATAATAAGCGCTGCGTCTTTTGAAAGCATATAATTCCAGTATTCTATCATCTGGTCTCCGTTTTGGCTGTCATTTTGCCTGTATGCCCTGAGAAGTGCGTTTCTTTGTTCGAGAATTTTTGAGTATTCAAAAAGCAGACTTATAAATTTAGGTTTTAACTGACAGATTGCACTGTCGGTAAAACTTCTTCTTTCAAACGGCGAACCTTTAATAAGACTCAGATGCTCGGGAGTAAACAGAACTGCTCTGAAAGTTCCCATAAATTCACGCATTTTGCTTATTTTGACACGATTTATATATATTTCTTTGGGATTTTGCGTACTTATTTTTACCTGAAGGTCATTTTCTCCTTTTTGCGAAGAAATACAGGAAGAAATACTTCCTTCTTTTTCAGAGAACATTATAAGTTCTTTATCCCTTGCACCGCGGAAACTTTTTCCGCAGGCAAGATAATACACCGCCTCAACAAGATTTGTCTTTCCCTGGGCGTTATTTCCGTAAAGTATATTTATACCGTCGCAGAACTCTGCCGACTGACTTTTAATATTCCGGAAGTTCTCAAGCCGGATACTTTTTATCTGCATATTTGTCAGTGAAGTCTGACAGGAAGAATAAAGTACAAAAATCCGCTGTCACCCACAGGTTTTATAAGAATTCCGGTCTGTGCAGAGGTAAACTCAATATTTACATATTCTTCTCCGCAGTCTCTTGCTCTTTCAAATGCTTCTTTAAGAAATACATGGTTAAAGCCTATTTCAAGGTCACCGCCGCTTGTTTCGGCTTTGATTTTTTCATCTATTGTACCGTTGACACTTGTGCAGGTGAGTTTGAGAACATTTTCTTCAATATAGCAGCAAACAGGACTCTTTGCTCTCTGGTCAACAATCAGCGCAACGCGGTTGATACTTTCAATTACATCATCAAGTGCCAATTTAACGAATATAGAGGGCGATTTTGGCATTGCTCGCTCATAGTCCATATATTCACCCTCGATAAGTCTTGAAAAGAAAATAAAGTCCTCTGTGGCGAATATGATGTGTTTGTGGGAAAGTTGTATATTTACCGGACTTTCACTGTCTGAAAGAATGTCCGCAAGATTTATCATTGTTTTTGCGGGAACAATAAAGTCAAGTTCTTTATCCGCCTTTTCAAAATCAAGGTGTTCTTCTCTTAAAGCAAGACGGTAACCGTCACAACCCACAATTTTTATCTTTCCGTTGCGGATTGAAAAATAACAGCCCTTCATAAATGGTTTTCCCGCATTTTCAATCTGGGATGCGGCGAATGCAGTCTGTTTTGTCATTCTTTTAAGAAGTCCCTGGGAAATTCCGAATCCTCTGTCACCTGAAAGTTCGGGAAGAGAAGGGAAAACCTCGGTACCGATACCTGCTATTTCAAAAATACTTTCTCCCGCAGTAATTTTAACTTTGAGTTTCTGGTCACAGGAAATGTTTACATCACCTTCGGGAAGGTTATTTATAATTGCACTGAGTTTTGAAGAACTTATAAGGATACTGCCTTCTTCTTTTACAATTGCGGGAATTACGCATTTGATACCTTTTTCAAGGTCGTATCCCGTGATTATAAGAGAACTTTCCGCTTCTTCGCGGACTGCTTTGAGCATAAAGGTTTCAAGTACGGGATTGGTGGTTGTTTTTGCGACTGCTCTGAGAGCCGGCATTATTGCAGAAATCAGTGTGGACTTTTGTGCAGTTATTTTCATGGCAAATCCTTTCTTTCAGTCTAAGAGAGTGTTTTATCCCTTATATAATAAAATAATAATAAAATATAGTAGCAGTAATAGTAGTAGTGTGTGCTGAATGTGCGGAAAAGTCGAAAAACAGAGATTTTTTGCGTATAAATGCGGTGTTATGTGTGTTGGAAATATATATGAGAAAGTGTAGTGTACTTTTCGGATTGTTTTCCTTCTGGCTGTGTGGATAAAATTTTGATAATTGTTCGGAAAATTTTTGAAAATCCGGGAGGAAAAAATGTTTAAAATATGGAATTTATTCGGATTTTTTTCGGACAGATGAGGAAAATTTTCGGAAAAGTTTGCGGATTAATTTGAAATTGCTCTCTGAATTTCCTTTTCAAGTTCCTTTATTTCAGCCTCAAAAGCGGAGTTGGATTTAATTCTGCCTTCGATTTTCTGGTTTCCTGTCATTACGGTGGAATGATGCATATTGAGTTTCTTTCCTATGGCCGGGAAGGTCATATCAAGGGTTGTACGCATATAGTATATGCAGACATGGCGGGCATGAACAATTTCCTGGTTTCTTTTTGAACTCAATATATCGTCGGTTGTAACGCCGTATCTTGAACATACCATTTCCATAACCTTGTCAAAGGCATAGTTTGGGGGAAGTTCGTTTACAAACAGGTCGTCAACCAGTTCTTTTACCTTGTCAAGAGTTATTTTTGAACCGCTTAACAGACAGTAGGCATTTATCTTTCTTACGGCACCTTCAAGTTGACGGATATTATTTTTTACATTTTCCGCAAGGAACATAAGTATGTCATCCGAAAGTTCCGTGCCGTAGGAACGGGCTTTGTTTTTGAGTATTGCCATTCGCAGTTCCATATCCGGCGGCTGAATGTCTACCATAAGTCCCCATTCAAACCTGGTTTTCAGGCGTTCTTCAAGGGTTTTCAGTTCTTTTGGGGGAAGGTCGCTGGAAAGTACTATCTGTTTCTGCTGTTCGTGAAGAGCATTGAAGGTGTGAAAAAATTCTTCCTGACTGCTGACTTTACCCGCAATAAAGTGGATATCGTCAATAAGAATCATATCTACCGTGCGGTATTTGTCACGGAAATAACTCATGGGGCGTTTTGTGGAGATGTTGTCTATAAGTTCGTTTGCAAAATCTTCTCCCCGTACATAAAGGGCGTTGAAACCTGGATGTTTTTTTGCCACATGGTTTGCTATGGCGTACAGAAGGTGGGTTTTTCCCAGTCCCGATGCACCGTATATGTAAAGGGGGTTGTAGTTCTGTGACGGAAAATCTGCAACATTCAGACAAGCATTGTAGGCAAATTTGTTTGTTGAACCCACAACGAATTTGTCAAATGTATATTCGGGATTTATTCTTACTCCCAGGCTTTCGATGGAGTGCGTGGTTGTTTCTTCTTCCTGCTCCGCAAACTCGTCATATGCCGGCTCTTCCTGTTTTGCCGCAGAAGATTCGGTGTGGATTTCGGGAGAAAGGTCGGTTGCTCCGTTTACTTTCTGGGTTATGTAATTTGAAAATGCCTCTTCCAGCATTTTGTCAAGGTCGATATCCGGCTTGAACATATCCTCGGCAATAAAAAGTTCAATTTCAACCGGGAAGCCCAGAATTTCTTCCATACCCTCTTTTATATCACCAATGTATCTGCCTTTTATGATGTCCGAACGGAACTTATGTTCTACCGCGATATAGGCAGTGGTACTGTTGAGTTTGTAAAGAATGAGTTCCTTGAACCAAAGGTTATAGGTTGCCTCGGTGTATTTATTTTTGCTTATAATACAGTCCAGTATTCTGTTCCATAAATCTTTCAGCGAGTTCATAAATTTTATTGCAATTCCTTTCTTTGAAAAGACAAAATTAAACGGAAAATCCGAAAATTCTTTATTAATTATTATATATATAAATATAGTTAAATATATTATATCAGAAAATATATTAAAATTCAATAATAAATATGGATGGAGTTGTAAATTTTTTTGTTTCACTTGACAGGTGTGGGGAATATACTGTACCAAGAGGTGATTTTTTGAGTTTATTTATTGGTACCGGCTCTGCAACATACGCGTCAAAGTCGGGCAAAATTTTAGACAGTATGGGCATAAAAAACAGAATAGTCCGCCGAACCGTATCGGAAGATATGGGGTGCGGATGGGGCGTTGAGATAAATGAGAGCGACAAAACGAGAGTTATGGATATTCTTGCAAATTCGGGAATAAAAATAAACCTTTTGAAACAATGAAAAAAATTGTTTATCTGGACAACGCGGCAACCAGCGGAAAAAAGCCCGATAATGTAAAAAAGGCGGTTATGAAAACAATGGAAAACTATTGTGCAAACCCCGGCAGAAGCGGACATTTTCTGTCGGTTTCTGCACAGAAAGCGGTGTATGAGGTAAGGGAAAAAACAGCCGGAATGTTTGGTATTTCCAAAGCGGAAAATGTTATTTTTACCCAAAACACCACCCATGCTCTCAATATTGCCGTAAACACTGCCGGGCAAAGAAAAAAGACGGTTATTTCCTCGGTTATGGAGCATAATTCGGTTTTAAGACCGCTGTATGCTCTTGAAGAAAAATACGGGGTAAAAACGGTTTTTCTGACTCCCGATTTTAACAATACCGACAAGTTCGGAGAAGAGGTTATAAGGAAAATAGACCGGGATTGCGGAGCAGTTGTTCTGACCGCCTGTTCAAATGTGACGGGTTCGCTTTTGCCACTTAAGAAAATAGGCAGGGTTTGCCGTGAAAAAGGGATTATCTTTATAGTCGACGGAGCACAGGCAGCGGGGCATTACGGAATAAATATGACGGAAAACTGCATAGATATGCTATGTGTTCCCTCTCATAAGGGGCTTCTGGGTATCTGTGGCGGAGGTGCATTGATTGTAGGTGACAACTTCACGGAGAAAATCAATCCTGTCCTGATGGGAGGAAGCGGAATATATTCCGTAAAAAAACAGATGCCCGACAGTCTTCCCGAAAGACTGGAGGCGGGAACTTTGCCTTTTGCCCCCATACTCTCCATGGGTGCGGGTATAGATTTTCTGAAAAAAGCGGGGATAGAGGAGTTAAATTTCCGCAGCACCCGCGCGGCACAGAGATTAAGGGAACTTTTAGGCAACACAAAGGGGGTAACTCTGTATAGTTGCCACGGAAATATTGTACTGTTCAATATTGAGGGGAAAGAGAGTTTTAAAACGGCGGAAATGCTTGACAGATGCGGAATTTCGGTGAGAAGCGGTCTGCACTGTGCCCCTCTTTGCCATAAGGCTCTGGGTACCGGAAAAGACGGCGGTGTAAGGGCCTCTTTCGGATGGTTCAATACTCCGTCAGACAGCGAATATCTGTGGAAATGCATCAGAAATTATTTGTAAAGAAAAAAAGATTGTAAAAGTTTAAAACAAGGGAGGAAAATTTGTATATTTTACCCCTGTTTACTCTTGATTTTTGCGAAAGTTATGTGTATAATATATATATAACGGAAAAACGGAAAGGTGGCGGAGAAATATGGGGTATTTAAAAGACGCTTTTATGTATATCGTTAATCAGTTCTCGGGAATGGGAATTAACGATGTGATTGATATATTGATTGTGGCGGTAATTTTCTACTACATCTACATATTTATCCGTGACCGCAGGGCAGGAAAACTTGCGTCGGGAGTTGTATTTATACTTCTTATTCTGGTTGTAAGCAGTTTTCTCAACATGAAAACCCTGAGTTTTCTTGTGCAGAATGTTGTTCAGGTGGGTATGCTTGCCATTTTTATTGTTTTCCAGCCTGAACTCAGAAGTATGCTGGAAAAAATGGGGGGAGATTCCCTCAACCGCCTCAACCGTCTGGGTGAGCAGAAGGAACTTCAGAATACACTTGAGGTTCTTGACGAAATTGCAAAGGCAGCCCAGGAACTTTCCAACGAAAAAACAGGTGCTTTGATGGTACTGGAACGCAGTACCCGCCTTGGCGACGAGGTAAAAAGCGGTGTTGTTGTAGACGGCGAAATTTCAACATTTCTTATTAAAAACATCTTTTTCAATAAAGCGCCTCTTCACGACGGCGCAATGATAGTAAGAGACAACCGTATTCTTGCCTGCGGATGCTTTCTTCCTCTGTCAACCAACAGCGGAATAGTAAAGGATTTGGGAACAAGACACAGAGCAGCCATCGGTATAAGCGAAAACAGTGATGCTCTGGTAATTGTGGTTTCGGAGGAAACAGGAAATATATCTGTTGCACAGAACGGAAAACTCGAGAGGGGATTTAACCGTTATTCTCTTCGTGCAGAACTTGTGAAGCGGATGGTTGACGCGTCGCTTTTAAAGAAAAACGGGCACAAGGACAAGGAAGCAACAGGCACGGAAAATGAAAAGATTGCTGAAATTATAAATAAAATCAAGGGATTCATTAAGAAGTGATTTGTGAGGAAAAACATGGCTTACACAGAAAATAAAACGCCGGCGGGCGAAAAAAACGAAAATAAAAAACAACCGGGAAACTTTGTTGCCCGTCTGTGCGCTCTTCTTCTGGCAATAATTCTCTGGTTTTATGTTATAAGAGTTGAAAATCCCACATTTGAGAGAGTGTTTGATTACATCCCCATAAATATTTCGGGGGTTGAAGAAATGCTTACCGTCAACGGATTTTCGGTAATCTCGGGATATGACGGAGTGGTGAGTGTCACTCTTGCAGGTAAGCAAAGCGATATAAACCGTATGAAAAATTCCGATGTTATAGCAACTGTGGATGTTTCGGCAGTGTCCATTCCGGGAGAACACATTCTGCCTGTAAGCATTACCACCAAGGGCGGATACAAGGTTCTTGCATACGAGCCTACAACTCTTGAGGTATATGTGGACACCACTCTGCAGAGAAATGTGGAGTGTATTCCCCAGATAAGTTACAGCAAGGAAGAAAATTTTGTTCTGGGTGAAGCGGTTGTAAGCCCCGGAACAGTAAAGATTTCAGGCCCTGCCACAATTGTTGAAAAAGTACACCGTGCGGTTACCGAGGTGGATTTCGGCAAGGTTTCCAAATCCATGGAAGCGGTGGGCAGTATAAAACTGGTAGACGAGGCGGGGAACGAAATTACAAACCCATACCTTAAAACCAATACAAATTCGGTTAAGGTTTCTCTTCCTGTGTATAAGCAGAAATTTCTTACACCCAGTGTCCGCTTCAGCGACCAGAGTATTCCCGCAGAGTATTTTACGGTAAACTTTGAACCTGATATACTGTCGGTATACGGCGAGGCATCATATATTGATGCAATGAGCGATAAACTTGTGGTAGGCACGGTAGACCCCAGGGAAATAACCGATGTGTCAACTTTTGAAATTCTTCTTTCAAGCGTTAATGACGATGTTGAGTTTGCAGATTATGACACCATCAGAGTGGAGGTTACCCTGGACCCTGAAATACGGGGAATAAAGAAGACAATACCTGTGTATCTTTCCGAGACCGATGTCAAGATTGTAGGCGGAAAAGAGGGTGCAACCTACGATATAAAGAGCAAGGGAATTTTGTATATCGAACTGCGTTCAGCCGAAAAACAGGAACTGGAGCAGATTTCCGCACAGGATATTTCTCTCAGCATAGACCTGTCTACCGTGGGTGAGCCGGGAGAATATAAGAGAGATGTTACGGTAAGTACAAATAACCCCAAAATATTTGCTTCGGGAAAGTACAGTCTTACTGTGGGAGTGGAGTTTGAGTAATAAAAATTAACCGGGGAATAAAAAGGCGGTCAGATTTTTCTCGGTTGCTATCTTTTCAAATTCCTCAAATGCCTTTTTCTTAAGGCGGTAGACCGTGCGGGGTTCCCGTTCCAGAAGAACGGCGATTTCCTCCCAGGTGAGTCTCATAAATATGCGAGACTCAAGCAGATTATAAAGTTTATAGTCGGAGATATGCTCAAGTACAGAGTGTATTTCCGACTCTGTTTTTCTCATCATATTCTCACAGTCAATCAGCCTTTTTTCAAGTATAATTTCTCTTGCACTCCACATATTTCCCTGCATGGCGGATTTTTTTAAATCCGCTTTTATCATGCTGTATTCGGTGCAGTATTTTCCGTATTTTTCGGAGATTTGCTCGGCAAGGTATTGTTTTTGTTTCAATTGCTCCTCCTTTGCAGAAATATAAAACAAGTTTGAACGAATGTAATAATGTACCAATAATTACTATATTTAGTAATCTATGGCATATTATAACACTATTAAGTGATTTTGTCAATAGTTTTACTAAAATAAGTAAAGCCTGCAAAAATAAAAACAGAAAGACACTTTAATATAAAGCATCTCTCTGTTTTAAGGAGAAGAGCAATGAAAAGAATTATATATTGTAATCACTGTCAATACGGGAAATAAATTCTTTTATATCGCCATAGGGAAAAGTAATAAAATCGCCCTCATCTGCGGAAGAAACAAGTTTTATGGTTTCAGGCGGTGTGTCAGAAGTACCGCCCCAAAGAACAAGATAACAGTTTTTGGTGATATGGTAACGGTATTCAAGGGGGTTATTTCCCACAATTTCACCTTCAAATCCCGAAAAGTCGTTACGGTTTATTGACTCTCCCTTTTCTTCAACAAGAAAAATGAGAAACTCGTAAGTCAGAGAATTTTCCGGTAAAGCATCAGGTTGTACCGAAAACAGCATATTACCGGGATTTTCGGCTGACAAATTCTTTTCCGCAACCGCTTCACAGTCATCGGTTACCATGTCCATATAATAATTTACAGGTTGTTCTTCGTCTTGTGTGGCTGCATCCGGTGCAGTGCCTGAAGTCAGCATCATTTCTTTTTCTGCGGGGGAAGAGGAACTTTTACTGTAGAAAAGTACGGAATCGGCGGTATAAAACTCCTGCACTGCCATATCATCTGCAGTTTCGGGTTTTATATTTTTCGACACAAATAAAAGGGCAAATACAAGCACAAGGGATGCGGCGGTTGCAACGGGAAAACGGAAAGGTCTTTTTTCGGGGATATGAATAACAGGCTGTCTTTTCTCCGCTTCAATCCGGGAAAGAACGGAATTTTTTAAATCTCCGGGACAGTTTTCAAGGTGTTCTGCTACCGATTTTATATTGTCACAGTACAATTTTTCGGCATCCAGCAGTTTTTTCAATTCATCATTCTGCTGTATTTCTATTTCCAATTGTGTGGCAGTTTTTTCATCTAAATTGCCCAAAACATATTCGTGAATCAAATGACCGTAAATTTTATGACCTGACATCAGAACACCTCCTTTTTATAATAATAAAATAATTTTCAAATAAATATCCCATGTAAAAGTTTTTCGGACACAGGTTCATCCGGGTTGTTTGACTGATAAAATTTAAAATTGTTCCAAAATTAAACATAATTAATAAATTTTATCCGCAATCAACTGCTGAAGCTTTGCTCTTGCACGGTTAAGACGGCTTTTGACCGTTCCCACCGGAGTACCCTCCAAAGCGGCAATTTCCTCATAGGAAAGGTCGTTTATATCACGCATAATAATTATTTCCCGGTATTTCAGCGGCAGTGAATTTATGGCGTCAAGAATCATTTCATGCTCATACTTTTTTTGATACAGAACATCCGGGCGGGAGGAATTGTCGGGCAATTCAATAACACTTCCGTCTTCCTGACTCTCATATTCCGAAAGAGAGACTGTTTTTTTGTTATGTATGTTTTTTGATTTTAAAAAGTCATAACAGCAATTTCTGCAAATAGCATACAACCAGGTGTAAAAGGAACTCTGTCCTTTAAAAGTTGAAAACGAACGGTATGCCTTGAGAAAGGTTTCCTGGGAGACATCAAAGGCATCTTCGGGATTGGAGAGCATACCCAGGGCAAAAGAATATATCTTTTTCTGGTATAACATAACCAGTTCACCGAAGGCCTGGCTGTTTTCGGCGGCTTCTTTTATAAGTTTCTGTTCATTCAATCCGGTGTCGGTCATATTCTCTCCTTTCCGGTTAATCTTTTACGGAGTTGATAATTTCGTAAAGTTCCTTTTTTGTTTCTGCGCGGTTTACCAGGTTACGCAGTGAGGCACTGCCGTGAAATCCTTTCAGATAACAGGAAATATGCTTTCTTGTCTCACGGAGAGCCACTGTTTCGCTTTTATACTTCAGGGCAAGTTCGATATGGTTGAAAATTGTTTCCTTAATCTCCTGTACCGACGGGGTGAGAGGGGGCAGGTTTTGACGGTGACGCTTTATGTTTTCAAAAATAAAGGGGTTACCGAAACTTCCTCTGCCTATCATAACACCGTCACAGCCTGTTTTTACAAGGTTGTCGTAACTTTCGGTACATACTACATCTCCGTTGCCGATAACTTTTATTTTAAGGGTGTCTTTAAGTTGTTTTATGGCATCATAGTCTGCTTTCCCCGAATACATCTGTTCCCTGGTTCTTCCGTGGAGAGCAATAAAATCCGCACCGCCTTTCTGGGCGGAGAGTGCCACCTGAACAAAGTTCTCGGTCCGGCTGTCTATTCCTTTTCTTATTTTAACGCTTACGGGAATGTCCGGGGGCAAAACCTCCCTTACACGGGAGACAATCTCATACACAAGTGCAGGATTTTTCATAAGGGCACAGCCCTCGCCGTTGGATACGATTTTATGCACCGGGCAACCCATATTTATATCTATACCGCAAGGATGTGAAAGAGAAAAGAGTTTTTTTGCGGCATAGGCAAGAATTTCAGGCTCACTGCCGAAAATCTGTAAAATAAGGGGTGTTTCCTTACTGTCAAAACTTGCAAGTTGAAAAGTCTTGGCGTCGTTGTAGTAAACCGCTTTTGCGGAAATCATCTCGCTGTAAACTATGTCTGCACCGTGATTTTTGCACAAAATACGAAAAGCGTTGTCCGCCATACCTGCCATTGGTGCAAGAATGAGAGGGGGATTTGTAAAATCTTTAAATATATTCATGGCTCACATTATACAATAATATTATTACAAGGTTTTGAACACGCCAAAGACAATCGGGATAAATGTTTTTGCCTGAAAACCCTAACTGCCCGCAAATTTTTGTGCGTTTTTGTTTATTTGCCCCAGTTTTTCTTTTAAAGGTAAATTTTCTTCAAGTTCAAGGGCGGGGTCTTCCGAAAGAAGCCTTTCTGCCTGATTTTTTATCAAAGTCAGGGTTTCAAGGTCGCTTGAGGAGGCAAAACGGAATTTTAAATCTCCGTGCTGTCTCTGACCGAAAAAGTCACCCGGACCTCTGTTTTCCAGGTCAAATTTTGCAATTTCAAAACCGTCGGATGTTCTGGTCATCATTTTAAGGCGGTCTGCCTTGTGTTCCGAAATAAGAATACAGTATGACTTGTCCTGTCCTCTGCCTACACGGCCTCGTAGTTGGTGGAGTTGGGAAAGTCCGAATCTCTCGGCGTTTTCCACAATCATAAGAGTGGCATTGGGTACATTTACACCTACTTCGATTACGGTTGTAGAGACAAGAACATGAGTCTTCCCCGACGCAAAGTCTGCCATAACCGCGTCTTTCTCGGCGGGTTTCATTTTTCCGTGCAACAGGGCAATGTTAAGCGAGGGGAAAACTTTTTCGCTCAGGGTTTTGTGGTAATCCACCGCACTTTTCAGATTGCTGTCACCGTTTTCGTCTTGTATCAGCGGACAGATTATATAAACCTGATGTCCCAGGTCTGTCTGCTTTCTGATAAAGGCATTGACTCTCTGGCGATATGAGTTGTCCACAAGAAATGTATCGACTTTCTGCCGTGAGGGAGGCAGTTGATTTATGACCGAAATGTCAAGGTCTCCGAAAAGAAAAATGGCAAGTGTTCTGGGAATGGGGGTTGCCGACATTATGAGTGTGTGGGCATAATCATTCTTCCCTGCCAGTTTTTCACGCTGGTTTACGCCGAAACGGTGTTGTTCGTCGGTTATTACAAGACCGAGACGGGGAATTTCAAGATAATCCTCTAAAAGCGCGTGTGTCCCGATAATAAACATGGGACTGTGACGGGACTCGGTTTTGACAAGTGAGGCAATCCGCTTTTTTTCGGAGGGGGAAGTAGAACCTGTAATAAGTGCAACCGGAATGCCCAGCGACTCAAAAAGAGGCTGCATATCGTTATAATGCTGTCGGGCAAGAATTTCCGTGGGTACCATCATTGCCGCCCTGTATCCGTTTCTGACCGTAATAAAGACGGCACAAGCCGCTACAATTGTTTTTCCGCTTCCCACATCTCCCTGCAAAAGACGACGCATATTGGGAATAAGGGCGGAGTGGGGATATTTCTGACCTGTAAGGTCGCCCGTTATGTCATTTACCGCCTCTTTTTGTGCATCGGTAAGGGTATAGGGCAGTTTTGACAGGAGAGATGTCAGATTGACAGGGTTCATTTTGGGGGTTGTGTGGTGAGTGTTTTTGTTGCGTATGGTCATAAGTGACAGACTGAACAGAAAAAACTCGTCGAAACACAGCCTTTTTATTGCTTTATCAAGTTGCTCCCCGTTTTCGGGAGAGTGAATTTTACGCATTGCAAAATCAAGGGAGCATAAATTGTTTTTTTCGATTATTTTGCGGGGCAGATATTCTTTGAAGTCTACCTTGTCAAGAGCGTTTTTTACGGCACTGACAAGAACTTTGTTGTTAAGACCTGCGGTAAGGGGATAGACAGGAACTATATCCGGCAGGGAACAGTCCGCTTTTTCGTAAGACGGAGAGGTGAGAGTGAGGTTTCTGCCGGATACGGTTACTTTTCCGCAGAAACGAAAAACCTCTCCTGTGGAAAAGGTATCTTTAAGATGTACCTGATTGAAAAACACTACTTTTATAACTCCCGTACTGTCAAAAGCACGGAAACTTATCATCTGCCGTCCTCCGCTTATCCGTGCGGAACGAGGGGACTCGCCTACAGTCAGGATAAGGTTATAAGTTCCTCCCGACATATTAATATCTCTTATATTTGTTATTATTCCCCTGTTTTCGTATGTGCGGGGGTAAAGTGACAAAAGCCCCGACACAGTTTCCACATTCATGCGGCTGAGAAGCAGGGCCCGTTTTTCGCCTATACCTTTTACATACTTAACAGGGGAAGATAGAGTTAAATCCATAATTTAAATATTTATCAGGTTATAATTGTGTTCAGGGTCGGGTATGGTTTTTGAGGTGAAAATGAGAACTTGCATTGCCTTTAAATCCGAAAGTTTTGAAATGAGCGTCTGTTCCCCTTTGTTGTCAATAAAGGCAAACGGCTCGTCAAGAACGGCACAGGCACAGTCGGTTTCCAGCATTTCCGTAAGAGAAAACCGCAAAGCAAGTGTGGCGGATTGTGCAAGGCTTCTGCTTATTCCCTTTGCAGTTTTTGAACTCCTTGACAGACTGTCAGAGTAAATAGGGAATATGTGAGATGCGTTTTTGTAATGCAGAGAATAGTTGTCGTCAATAAGAAAAGTTTCGTTTTCTTCAAGAGCAAATTTTACAGTGTTTTTTACACCGTCGGCAAGGTGTTGCTGTATGCGGAACCGCATAACTTTCAGGGTGTCTTCGGTTATGTGCTGAGCCATGGAGAGCGCGGTAAGGTCCTTGTAGCCCTCTGTGATACGGTCTGAAATGCTATTAAGACGGGTTTTGATGTAAGAGGGACGCTCGGTATGGGCAACTGCAGTTGAAAAAGCAGCCTCCAGTGAGCGTTTTGTGTCGAAAAGTTCCTCGTGCTGAGCGTTGAGCCAGTTGAGTTCTTTTTCCCGGATTCTGAGTTGTTCCATGTCCTTTTCGGTTGCGGAAATAAAGTCGGGAGTCCCCAGATTTTCAAAATTCCGTACAGCCTGTTCATAGCGGTTGCGTGCAGATTCGATTTTTGCTTCCGCAATGCACTTTTCGGCTACGGCAGTCCGGAGTTTTTCCGGGTCGGGATTATTCTGGTCAAGTTCCAGTTCCTCGGACAGACTTTTCATGGTTTTCAGGTAATGGCTTTCTTTTTGCTCATAAAGGTTTTTTTCCTGATGGTACGCAGAGCGGTATATTGCACGAGCCTGGGAGTGAGAACGGCACAGGTCGTAAGAAACTGTAAATTCTTCTTCGTTTGATGCATTTACTTTGCGGTATATAATATTTTTTGTAAAAATAAGTATGAGTGCAATTGCGAAAATCAAAACGGAAACACCCGAAAAACCTCCGCAAATCCAGAAGAAAAGATTAAGGGTTGACACTTTTTCGCGGAACATAAAAACTGCGGCAAAGAAAATGGCACTCAACGAAAAAAGAGTTATGGCGCAAATAAGAAGAGAATTGTAAAGTTTTTCGCGATGCTCAATTTTTTCGGTTACTTCTTCAAAATCCTGTTCGGTGAACAGTTCCGAGGCAATCATTTCATCGTGGGTATCCAGATTGGATTTGGCAACCTCCATTCTGGATTCGATTTCCGCAAGTTCCTCTTTTAACTGAGTCAGAGCATTGTATTTTGAGGAAATGCTTTCCGAATCCGGTGATTCCGCTTCGGAAACATCGGCGTTAAGAAGATACTCATATTCGGCTTTTGATTTTTCAAGTTCTTTGCGGGCGGATTCAATCTTCCGGCTGTTTTCCTCCACCTGCATATTGTGGAATCCTTCAATGTCGGCTTTTGCCAGGACAATCTGCTTTTCAATGTCAAGAAGTCTGCGGGCAGCCTTGTCTATACGCACTTCAAGTTCAATTCTGTCGTTTTGTTTTATAATGGCATTGGCAAGAGACTCTTCCAGTTCCTCCCGCTTTGAAAGAGCAAGGTCTATTTCCCCGCTTCTTTCGGGATTTGTAAGACTTTCCTTTATCTGCTCAAGACGCTTGGAAACTTCAAGAAGATTTTCTTCTCCCGAATATGCCGATAAAATTTCGTTTTCACACCGGGCAAGTGTTCCGTCGGAAACAATACCCGACAAGTCCTGGGGACAGTACAGGGAACGGTCAAACAGGAAAGAGGAAATACCCAGAAAATACTCTCCCGGACAGACACCTTCGGGTAAGACAAAGGGCTGGGCACGGTCGGTATCGGTTATGGTAAGAGTGTTTTGCGAAGCGCTGTATTCCCGAGAAATTTCGTACTGTTTAACACCGCATTTAATATTCATACTTCCGCAGACCGAACGGTTTTCACTGTTGTAGGGATAGTAAAAATCCGTCTCTCTGCCTTCAAATCCGTAAAGCATAAAACGGATAAATTCGCAGAGAGTGGTTTTTCCGCTGCGGTTGTCGCCCTGAATTATATTTATTCCGTCTTTAAAAGTGTATATTTTCTGAGAAAGACCGCCGAAACGGATAATATGTACTTTTGTTACAGAAAATTCTTTGTCCATAATCACCGTTCCTTTCTGATGGCGTGGAGTTGGGAGGTTATAATTCTCATTGCTCTCTCTGCAAGGTCTTCGCAGCCTCTTACCCGTGCTTCTTCGGTTATTCCTGCTTTCATGGCGGACAGAAGCGGTGAGACGGGAGTTATGACGGTATTGTCTTTTATAATTATTTTATCGGAGTTTTCCACCAGTTTGTTAATTGCGTGTATGTCATAGCAGAGTCGTTCGGATATATTCCCCGTAAGAGAGGCACAAACCGAAACACTTTCTATTTTGCTGCGTTTTTCCAGTGCTTCTCCCAGTTTTTCGTCAATCAGACGGGCAATTGCCGTGTCCGTATTTCCATAGGTGGAAACTTCGCTTATATCCACCGAAATATTCAGGTAGGAATGTGAGGAAAACTTGAGTTTCTTAACCGACACATTTCCGTTATCAATAAGGACCAGCAACGCGCCCTTTTCACCGCATTCCTCAAATCCGTGGCCTGAAAAACAACCGCAGTAGTTGTATTTATGCCCGAAGTCCGAACTTGAAATATTGTGGTGATGTCCCATGGCAATATAGTCAAAATCGCTTTCTCTCAGGTCTTTTTCGGAAAAACAGTAAACAGGGTCTCTCTTCTTTTCCGTTTCTCCGTGTATTACAAGAATGTTGGTACGGTTAACCGAAAAGGGTTCGGGAGTATCTGTGGGCTCCGAAAAAGAGGTGGAAGAGGTGACTGCCACGCCGTATATGTCGCAATTTAACTCGTCTATATGCACCTGCTCGGGAACGGCACTCTTGAATATATGCACATTTGGGGGCCAGGACACACAGGCATACGGTGATGTTTCACCGTATGGGTCGGCATCGCCGGGAGAAATAAAGAACCGGCAGTGGGGACAGGAAGCCAGACTGTTTTTTATAAATGAAAGCGTGTCGGATGAAATGGTTTTTGCATCAAACAAATCTCCTGCAACCAGCGCAATATTTATTTCGTTTTCGTTTATATATGACATCATATGGGAGAAGGAGTTTTTCAATTCGGCGCAACGCACCGAAAAATCCTCCTGCGAAATAAGATCGAAGGGGCGACAGAAATGGGTGTCTGAAAAATGTATCAGTTTTATCATTTTGGCAACCTCTTTTTTTGGAATGTGGTTGATTTTGTTCCTCAGATGAGTTTGATAACCGCGCTCATGGTTCCTCTCTGCTCTTTTTGTCGTCTGTAGGAGAAAAAAGAGGAGGGATTGCAACAGGTACAGGGGGTATAAATTGCTATATTTTCTTCCGGAACACCGCTTTTTACAAGCAGGTATCGGTTGATAAATCTCATATCGGCATAAATGCCGTCTTTCTTTTCCTCAAAGGCACAGGACAGTTCTTTGCCGTGGCGAAGAATAAAGTTTTCTCTGAATTCTTCTCCCACCTGATAGCAACAGGGTGCTACCGATGGGCCGAAGGAAACCAGAAGGTCTTTCTTTTGTGTACCATAGAGGGCACACATTTTGTCTGTTGCCCGGGGTGCAATACAATCTATTGTACCTTTCCAGCCGGAATGAACGGCACCTACGGCGCGGTTTTTTGTGTCGTATAATAATATAGGAAGACAATCTGCCATACGAATGGAAAGAAGCAGTCCGGGAGTGTTGGTTATAAGTCCGTCAACACCCTGCTCAAAGTCGGGCTTTGTAAACCCCGTACCTCCGTGGGAATTGTCTGCCGCCAGGGTTGTGTGGGTATGAAGTTGGTTGGTACGGACTGCGTTTGCTCTTGTGACATCAAAGGCGTCCAGCAATATATCGTAATTTTTTTGTACATTTGAAAGTGAGTCATAGCGCAGGTCGGAGTAGGCAAGATTAAAACTTTCAAAATCATCTCTGCTTACACCGCCGTGCCGTGTTGAAAAACCGTGAGGAACAGGAATGCGGTTGTCCGTGATAAACGGAACGCCTTTTTTGACTGTGACCGAAAAACCGTCACAGGATGGAACAGAAAAATTCATAAAATTGTCCTTTCCGATTTTCTTTCATTATAATTATATCACAAAAAAACAAAAAAGTAAAGAATAACTATGAATAGTATACTAAAAAAATAAATAATTGTGCCCACATATTGTAGGGCTGGGGAATTATGTCAATATATGTAGATGTTGCACATATTTTTAAAAAATTTTTGAAAAAAATGCCAAAAACCCCTTGACAAAGGGGAGAAGATGTGATATAATAATCAGGCGCTCAAGAGAGCGGACACACCGGAGAGGGAAGAAAAAATAAAAAAGTTTTGGAAAACCTCTTGACAAAAAGAAAAAGGTGTGATATAATAATAAAGTCGCCGCACGAAAAGGCGGGGCTTCGGACCTTGAAAATTGAACAACGATAAAGACAGCACAAACCTGTAGAAATACAGGAAAATGTACAAAGAGTAAGAGAAGATTTCGAAAGAAACACTTCTTGAACGGTCTTAATCGATTCCTAAGAAATACAAACCAGAAACAAGTAAAAGAGAGCAATTAAGCACTCTGAAAAAGGTTTTAAGTGCCCGACCGAAAGGAAGGGTAGTTAAGATACAATTTTTTAGAGAGTTTGATCCTGGCTCAGGATG
>JAFSGN010000017.1 GCA_017440805.1 Clostridia bacterium | reverse complement strand
CTTAACGGATGGATAAATGAAAATGATGAGGTGTATCTCATATATACCCGGGAGGAAATTGCCGAAGATTTAGGAATCACATATAAAAAAGCAATCTCGGCTTTTAAAGAACTGCTGGGAGCGGGACTTATTTCAGAACAACGTTGTGGCAGAGGTATGCCAAATAAGATTTTTATAGTGAAGCTTGAACTTACAGAAAAGCAGGCGAAAAAGTATGTAAAGCGCGAAAATTTAAGAACTGCCGATTCGGTATGTCTTGAAGAAAAAATGGATGAAATTAAGACATGCCAAAATGGAACATCTGAGGAAAATAGCGGTTTTCAAGATATGCCAAAAGAGCACATCAAGAACTTCCAAAACGGCACATCAAGAACTGACGAAATGGAATTTTTAGATATGCCGGATTCGCACCCTAATAATACTAATATAAAAAAGACTTATAATATTCATACTGATAATAGTCAGTCTGTCAGTCAGCGGAAACCTTATAGATTTTATACGGGCAGCGCAGAAGAAATTGTTTTTGACAGACAGACGGACAATCAATATAACTTCGATGAAATCATAGAAAATTGTGAACTGCACCTTTTTAACGACGAAGAAAGAAAAATTCTGTATGATGCACTGGAACGAATGTTTTATTCTGACGGTCTAAAAATTGGCAATGCAAGACTACCGCAGGATAAAGTCAGAAGCCGAATGTATGAAATAGATGGCTCCATTCTGCAATCTGCAATGCACAATCTCCATAAGAACGAAACGGAGATAAGTAACATAACAGGCTATGTCATGAGTACGATTTTTAACTGTATCACCGAAGAATATAGTTTGCTCCATGTCGATCCATATCTGAATATGATGCGTAGAACTAAATAGGGAGGGATGATGTATGTATTTAAACGAACTTCAAAGGTACATGAAAGAATTGGTTGATGAATATGGACCTTTGTTAAAGCGTCAGCTTCTTGTGATGCTTAATTCAAAGTTTCGGTATCAGCTGAAAAATGTTGACGGGTTTTCAGCTCAAATGTGTCAGTTTGGAGATTATGCAACTGGTTGGATAGGCGATGAAGAATACCTCGGGCATAAAGATGCCGAGCCAAACATTGATTTGATTCGTTCGATTGATGTTATGAACACCTTTTTACCGAATGTCAGGATGCATAGACGAAGTAAAACACCTGTTTCAATTCGATTCTGTGCCGGTATGGGTGAACATGAGAAGGACATTTCCATAATTCCTGTTAAACCTGGTGAAGAACAAACAGTATCCCTGTTTGTAAATGACAAGGTTGGAGAGGGAAAATGCGAAATAGTCATTTTTCTTTTGGAGGATAAGAAGCAGATTAAAGCGCTTGATGTTGATTGTAATGCTAATTATGCTTTGATTAACAAAAAAGGGGTATCACTTTATACCCTGAAATAAAAACAGACAATGACACCGTTTAATCTTCGGAGAAAGGCGGTGGTTTTTTATGTCCGAAAACGAGTGTGATTGTCAACAGATATAGAATTATTTTTATAAAGGAGGCTACGACTTATGGATTTCAAAGATTTGAATTTAAAGGAACTTGATAAGAACTTAACAGAACCGGAACGTGCCGAATGGCAATCAATTTATGCTTCGTATCGAAGCGGCTCGGTAATGTATGGAAATGTTGTCGGTGTTGATATGCACGAGTTCAAACTCCGTCCGACAAGTGAGGAAGAAGAGTTTGAAAAAAGGACAATGAGATGTCTTATTGTTATTCCGTACCGTGTAAAAATCATTATCCCCGAGCATGAGGTGTTTATCGGCGACAGAAGTACAGAATATCATATGCTGCATTCAATGTGTGGTGCCCGAGTGAGTTATGTTATAACACACATTGACAGAGAAGAAGGCTTTGCAATCGCATCAAGAAAACTTTCCCTTGAAAAAATTAAAAGGGCAAGTATCAGACGAATGGGCAAAGCAGGGGATGTAGTTGATGTTGATGTTCTGGCTGTAGGACAAAATTTATGTACCGTTACATACAATGGCTACGATATCACAGTTCCGCAGCGTGATGTAAGTTACGGCAGAATTGAAGACCTTCGTGCAGAAATGCTCCCAGGTGATGTAAGAAAGGCATTGATAACAGAGTACAATGTTGATGAAAAGGTTTTAAGGCTCACATTAAAGGGTGCGACAGCTCATCCGTTTGACGGTATTGAAATCAGGCATCCTTTGGGTTCTACAAGACTTGCTAAACTTGTCGGCAAATATGCAGGCGGAGTGTTCTGCAGACTGTATGATGGCGTAACAACAATTCTTTGTTCGTATCTCTCAATGCAGTATGACGGAGATTTCCATGAAGGCGATATTGTAGAGGTAATCATAAATAAGTACAACTATGATACAAAACAGGTTTACGGAAAGATTTTAAGGAAGATAGGCAATTAAAAAATGGGCGGTCAGAAATGGCCGCCCTAAATTCATTTTATGGAGGTGTAATTATGCGGGAGAATTTGAAAGTGCAACTTTGTCCTATGTGTGAAACAGGCAGAAAGGATTACTTGCTCGATAGCAGCAGTACCTTTTGCTCTCATATATCTTGCTTGAAAGACGGAAAATGTAATTGCTTTGTGCCGTTAAAAAGCAACAAAAATAATAAGTAAAACTTTAAAAGTATAGACTTCCGTAGTAAAAAACACATTTCGCAGATACAATAATAGTACATGTCAGGTGTTATAATATTACGGGGGTAAAATCTGCATATCCGGGAGGTGAGCTTTATGGAATATGGATATGTCAGAGTGTCCGCTATTGACCAGAATATAGCCAGACAGATGCTTGAAATGAAGAGCTTAAATATTCATAAAAAGAGAATTTATGTTGATAAGCAATCAGGCAAAGATTTTAATCGCCCTCGCTATAAAGATTTATTGAAAGTCTTGAAAAAGGGGGACTTGCTGTATATCAAGTCTATTGACCGTTTAGGAAGAAATTATAAAGAGATTATAGACCAATGGCGATTATTAACTAAGGAGATGGAGGTAGATGTTGTGGTTATAGATATGCCACTGCTCGATACGCGAGTCGGTAAAGATTTAATGGGGACATTCATAGCTGATCTTGTTCTGCAGGTATTATCGTTTGTGGCACAGAACGAACGAGAGAATATTAAGAAAAGACAAGAAGAGGGAATAAAGGCAGCAAAACTAAACGGTGTTGAGTTCGGACGACCTGTTATCGTTCCGCCGGAGAATTTTCCGCATCTGGTTCGAGATTGGGAAAACGGAAAGATATCAGCGCATAAGGTTGCAGAGGACTGCAATATGAGTATCGCAACATTCTATCGGCGCTTGCGGGAATTACGGTCTGCAAAATAAAAATCACTATCATAAAGT
>JAFSGN010000016.1 GCA_017440805.1 Clostridia bacterium | reverse complement strand
GCAAACTACCATAGGTAGCCGCATTTTTGTTGGCTCGCTGACAAAAGTGCATTTGCGTTACTTTTGACAAAAGTAACAAAACCAAATATGTTCGCTATCGCTCACTTTTTATAAGGAACGAGGTGAAAAATACTATGCAAAGAACAATATCTATAATGACGGGTAAAGGCTCGGTAAACCATAACGACAGAAAATTTACGGCAGAAAATGTTGATAAGGAACGAACCCAAAATAACATAACTTACTGCAATGAAAACATCAGAACTGTATATCATAAACTGTTCGATGATGCTGTCAAAAGACATAATGAAAGGCAGACACGCTCCGATAGGCAGATTGCAAATTATTATAAAAAAATCAGCCAAGAGAGCAAGCAGGAAAAACCATTCCAAGAAATTATAGTGCAGATTGGTGACAAGGACAATATGGGTGCTATGACAGAAAACGGTCAGCTTGCAAAGAAAATTCTTGATGAATATATGAAAGGGTTTCAAGACAGAAATCCAAATTTATATGTGTTCTCTGCTCACTTACATATGGACGAAGCAACACCGCATTTGCACATTGATTTTGTACCTTTTACCACAGGAAGTAAACGAGGTCTTGATACAAGAGTTTCAATGAAAGGTGCGTTAAAGCAGCAAGGTTTCATCGGAACGGGACGGAGTGATACAGAGCGTGCTCAATGGGCGGAATCAGAAAAGGAAGCGTTATCAAAAATTATGCTTTCACATGGAATAGAGTGGGAGCAAAAAGGCACTCACGAAAAGCATAAAACCGTCAGCGAATTTAAGCGTGATATGCTTTCCAAAGAGATTGACGAGCTTACCGAGAAAAAAGATGTTTTGCTACATACAATGTCTGCATATACAAAGGCAGAAGAATATGCACATCTTACGGTACAGAAAATCAAAGATAATGATGATTTTGATGTACCGGAGCCACCGCCCTTAATGTCGGCAAAAACATATAAAACAAAATTTATAGAGCCGTTTATAAAGCGTATTATGAAGATTATCGAAAATCTTGCAAGACGGTGTTACCGGGCAGAGAAAATTGCTGAACAGGCAGAAGCAAAAGTCAAGCCTTTGGAAGCAGAAAATGAAAGGCTCAAAGGTCAACTGTGGAATAAAAATATGGCACTTTCAAAAGCAGAAGTTAAGGTCAGAGATTATGAAAGAATTAAAAGTTATGTTGGTGTCGAACAGATAAACCGATGGCTTAAAGAAATTGTGCATCTTGGTAAAAACAGAAGCAGAAGCAACAACCACATTGAACGATAAAATATTTCCCTTAATAACCTGTACGGGAATGTGCCACATTCCCGTGTGGGTGGTTAGGGATATAAAAATAATTTAACAGGAGGATTTTACAATGAACAAATCAATTTTTGAACAAATGGGCGGAACTTACAGACGAGAGGGAGATTACTTGATACCGAACATATCTGTTCCTGATACAAAGGAATACAATATCGGTAAATATGGCAGACTTCACAAGAAATTTATCAAGGAAAATTATCCGGGATATTACACCACTTTGCTTATGTTGGGGAAACTGTTCGATTATCTTGAAAAAATCGATTTAAGAGCTAAAAATGAGCTTGATAGGCTTATTCCTTTACTTGCCGAGCAACAAGGCGTTACAGAGCAATTAAAGGCTGAAAATCAACTCAAATGGGTGGGCTTGATGAACAATATCAAAGCACAAGTTGAAGAAATAATATATGCTGAAATCGTATATGTGAGAGGAGAAACAAAATGAAAAAATCTGTTGTATTTATAATCTTAATCGCAATGTTTACAAGTACAGGAGTGAAAGCTGCAGAGGTACCGAGAGAGTCGGCACCCTGTAATGCCACAAACGAAGCAATTATCGTGGTAGAAAGTTTTATCGGTGATATTTTAACCGAAGTGCAGAATGGCTTAGGATATGCCGATGCAAGAGCGAAATCAAACCGCATATTTTTCAATGCTTGGCTCAACGGTCAGACAAGCGGTTTTAGTTATGGCGAGCTTGTGGATATAGCCAATAACGCAATATGGCAATATCGGGATATGTATCTGCGACCTGATTTTTATGCAAATAATCTTGAAAAAGTCAGAGTTATTATTGCTTCCGTAATTGAAGATTATAAATCCGGCAAAATCACATATACGGAGGCAGAGTTCAATGCCCGTGTGAAAATCTATCAATCTGTAAATCCTAACTTCAATCCCGATGTGGAATATATGAAAGACCCGATATATAGAGATATTCCATCGGTAGATAATAGCTTGTTTATACTTGCAAGAAAACTGATTTTGCAATAGTAGTTGATGCCCTGCGACGGAAATGTTGCAGGGCATTTTAATATTTATTCGATTTTTATTATGTTAAAGTGCTGAAATTTGACAAAATATATTGTAAAATTCGTAGTTTTGTGCTATAATATACATGCTACACTCTTAATTATAATAGGTTAAGTGTGTAAACTTGTATATCTTGCGCATAGAGGAGGTACGCTATTTGGTAAAAGCGTACTCTCTGACGAACTTCTCTATGCAGATGTAAGTTTATATAAGAGTGTAGCAACCTTATCGTCAGAGCCGTGCGTTTTTCGGTGCATAGCTCTGAAATATGGGCTATGCACTTTTTGTTTACGCGATTTTTTGATAAAGCAACCAAAGTGTACATAATTGTCAAGCGTAATTGGTGGTATGCAACCGCTGAATTTTGTAGAATTATTTTGAAAGAAGGTGTACATATGATTTTTGCAGATAAACTTCTTCTATTAAGAAAACAAAAAGGTTTATCGCAAGAACAACTTGCAGAAATACTTGAGGTGTCAAGACAGTCTATCTCAAAATGGGAGTCGCAACAAGCTTTGCCAGAAGCAAGTAAAATTATTTCAATAAGTAATATATTTGATGTTTCTATTGACCAACTATTAAAGGACGATTTGGAGATTGATGGATTAAAAGAGATTGAAATAATAGAAACAGAGTCTTCGTCTATCGTTCCGTTAGAGGTAATGTTTTGTACTAAATGCGGAAAAGAAAATAGTGCTGATAGTAAATTTTGCGGATACTGCGGTAATCCATTTACTTCTTTTGTTGCAGAAAAAGACGAAAATAGTAAAATGACAAAGGAAGATATGGATTTAGCGTATTATAAGGCGAGTTTGCAGATGCAACAACAAGACCTGCTGATGCGTGAGCAGGAATTGGAAGAAGCAAGACGGCAGACAGAGCAACAACAGAAACAGTTACGGTTACAACAAAAACAGTATGATGATATGATGAAGTGTCCTCGTTGTGGTTCTACTTCATTAGCAGGAAATAAAAAAGGCTACGGCGTAGGAAAAGGTGTTATTGGTGCAGCAATGTTCGGGCCACTTGGTTTGATGGCAGGAAATTTGGGTTCAAAAAAAGTTATTGTTACCTGTATGAAATGTGGTTATAAATTTAAGAAATAAAGAAAAGAGGGTTTGTTATGAAATTCTGTTCAAAATGCGGAAATCAAATGGCAGATGATATGTTATTCTGTCAGAAATGTGGAACAAAGTCAGTTGTAAATGAAAGCGCAACAAAAGATGAAGTGGTAGAAAAAAGGACTATTAACGAGCCAATATCTAAAATCAACACTTCTCCATATGTATCAGCTTCCCAAAAGAGCAATGTAAGAACAAGCATGAAAGTTTGGATGATAATTTGCTTTGTTTTTGGAGGAATATACGCTTTAATCAGTTTGGCTGAACCTGCAATATTAGGTATGACTTTATTCTGTGTTATATTAGGGATTATGTTTTTGTGTTTGGCGAAAACTCCAAAAGGCAGTATGTATATGTTTGGTAAAGAAAACGGCATCAAAAAAAATATATTTGTTTTGATTTGTATTATTGTTGCATTTGTATCATTTGGTGCTATTATGAGTACGATGGATACTCCTACCGAAACAAACACAACTACTGTATCAACTCAAAATCAGGGTGATGTTGCAGATGAAAAAGGTGATGTTCCGGCAGAAGAAAAGAAACAGGAAAAAGTTTCTCTCACAGATATTGAAAAATGGTATAAAAACGAAATGCCTGCGGTAAGTCAAAGTCTTATTGAATACTCAAATAGTGTTAAGGGCATTTCAAATATGAATGTAACGGAGAGTAAGTTCCGTTTTGGCGAAGAAGATGGTTGGTATGATTGCCATTATACATACTATTTTACTTGTAAGGTAAATGGACAAAAATGCACAGGAGAAGCAAGAGCTTTTAGGAAATATAATGATTCCAATATAGATTGGTTTCATTTTGAAATTGCAAGAGAATCCGATTGGGCAACCATTGTAGAAGAATATGATGAATCCTCTGATGCAACGATAGAAAACTATTACAAGGAATTGATTTCTCAATACAAATAATAGGAGGTTTGTTCAAATGAAAAAATTTTACAAAAGCATCGGATTAATAATCTGTCTGTCTTTTATATTTAATTTAGGTGTTTATGCTGCACCACCTTGTGAAGATGCAAATGGATTGGCAAATGCTTTGCACGAATTTGGATTGTTTAATGGTACGGGAGTTGCAGATGATGGCTCTCCTATATATAGTTTAGATAAAAGTTCAACTCGTCAAGAAGCAGTGGTAATGCTTGTACGATTATTAGGAAAAGAAAATGAAGCTAATCAATGCACAACAAAACATCCATTCACAGATGTAGATGTTTGGGCGGATAAATATGTTTCGTATGCTTATTCTCAGAATATTGCTAAAGGCGTTAGTTCCACTTTGTTCGGCTCTAATCAAAGTGTTAATGCTCAACAATATATAACATTTTTGTTGAGAGCTTTAGGTTATAGCGATTCTACGGGTGATTTTTCGTACGAAAATGCACTTTCGTTTTCTGATAGTATAGGTCTTACAAATGGTGTTTATGCTTTAAGTGATGTCTTTTTAAGAAGAGATATGGCGTGGTTGTCGAGTGGTGCGTTACTTCAAAATATGAAAACGGGAACACCTCTTATTAAGGAACTAAAAAAACAAGGTGCAATCACTTCTGAACAATACAATAATGGTTTGTATGTAATGGCGGTTGCCGATTTATCAAGTGATTATTGTGAAACAGATTTTAATAGCGACTTTTTTGATGTTCGTACATTATACACTACTCAGGGACAAGCTGAATATTCAGGATATCAAAGACTACGAGGATATCCCGAAGATGAGTTGTTTCAGGTTTATTTTACCGATAGAAATAATGTTCAGTTAAAATATAATGTAAACGAAAATGAGTATATAACATATAGCATTGACGGAGTTAGCTACAAAAAAACTCGTGGTGAATTGCACGAATTGTTTTTTGATGGAGTATTTATAAATAAACTAAATAGTGATACATCAACTTGGTTATATAATATTTTTGGTGATGTTTACTCGGATTGGGCATTTTATTATTATACTGGAACAAGTGAAGCACAGCAACTTGTTACTAAATATCTGAACATTAAAGAAGGAATATATTACGAAGAACCTCGTGGCGGTCTATTCCCAGAAGAGTATTTTGGATTATTTAATTTTGAAGAAGCATGGACAGAACAAGAGTTAAATGCAGATTGGATAGGAGAATATGAACTTTCTCAATTAGCAGATGAACCTGATTTATGTTTCGGAGTAATAGCAGATTCTATGCCAGATTATTATGCTGGGATAGGAGATTTAGTTTACGGCTTTTATTTACAAGGCTTTTCTGTCGAATACTTATTGTGTGTTTATGATATGCCCAAGTCCTTTACTGATATGGAGAATGCAGAGGGAACATATAGTGGAATAAGGTTCAAACGAGAAAACGGAAAGTGGTTTTTTAATCCCGATGATTTGATAGAAGCAGGCTTGTTGAATGAAGACGGAACACTTAACGAAGAAATACTTGAAGAAGATGATTATTATGACTATAGCGAGAGTTATTATGAGTCCGATGACTATAGCAACGATGATTATGAATACGGATATAATCCGAACAGAGTCGAGAAAGAATTTAAGAATGAATGGATTTCTTCAAGTGAGTTGAAAAGCATATATGATTTTTCATCATATTGGGCAGGCGAAGAAATATGGATATATCGAACGGCTTTATTTGGTAGCGATGAAGAAGATGTAAAATATGTCTTAACGGGTTCGCCTAAAAGCAAATTTGAAAAGAACACCACCTATAAGTGCAAGTACAAAGGACATACGATAAAAGTTCAATACGATGGTGGATTTGACGGTGGAATGCTTTTTAATTATAGCGATTTATGCGATGCTGGAATAATTGATGAATTATAATGTTGTGGAACGATAGAAGTCTATTTTGAGGGTAGGGAATATAAATTCCTTACCCTTGATGTTTTCGGCTTGAAATAACGCATAAAACAAGCAAATTTTAATCTATATTGTTCCACTTATAAACTAATTTGGCAAAACTATTGAAATGTCAGCATTTTTATGATAAAATAATAATATGGTTATTGATAAAAACTCGAACTTGCTGATGTATTCGTGAGTACATTTTGAGTACAAAAATTTCGTGAAATCAAATCACGATACAAGAAATCGTGAAAATTGAAGAATATAATCACGATAAAACAAAGGAAAAAACAATGATTAACTTTCCCGAAGTCGAGTGGGAATAGTTTCATAAAAAATACAAAGTGGCTTGAACCCTTGTGTTCAAGCCACTTTTCACATTTTTAAAGTTCTTTTAAAATTGATTTTGACAACACTTTGACAACAGTTTTTGTAAAAAGTTTTATATCTTGAAAAAATTGTAATTATATGATATAATTATCTATGTATATAGTTATATTGGGCTTATTGTAATAAAAAACGATTTAGTGTTTATATAGAGAGGAATTTGATATTATGGCTAACAGTTTCAAAGATTTAAATAAGGCAAAAGCCAATAAAAAAGATGAGTTTTACACTCGTTTAGCCGATATAGAAATAGAAATGGCTCATTACAGAGAATATTTTAAGGATAAAACCATTCTTTGTAATTGTGATGATCCCTATGAGAGTAATTTTTTCAAATATTTTGCTATGAATTTCAATTTTCTTGGCTTAAAAAAACTTATTGCTACTTGTTATGGGAGTTCGCCTATTGTTTATACTCAATTAACTTTATTCGGAGAAGAAGAAGTTGTTTCAAAAAATAACGGAGAGAAAAAAGCATATAAAATTGAAATTACAGAGGTAATAGATGAAAATGGTGATGGAGCAACAGATTTAAGTGATGTTGAACATTTGATAAAAAGCAACAACAATGTTTTGACTATCCTTGATGGAAATGGAGATTTCCGTTCCCCAGAGTGCTTGGAATTATTAAAGGAAGCTGATATAGTAGTAACAAACCCACCATTCAGCTTGTTTAGGTCATTTATTGCGACTTTGACAGAGTATAAAAAAGATTTCATTATTATTGGAAATACAAATTCATTGACATACAGAGAACTTTTTCCGTTGATAAGAGCAAATAAAGCAAGAACGGGCTACACTAATTTCAATACTGGTATGTTCTTTGAAATACCAGACGACTATGAAACATACCACCACATAGAAAATGGTAAAAAAATTGCTCGTGTTGCTTCTTCGTGCTGGATAACTACATTACCAGTAAAGAAGCATAAAGAGTTTATAACCCTATATAAAAAGTATGTTCCTGAAAATTATATAAAATATGATAACTATGACGCTATTGACATATCTACATATACTGACATTCCTTGCGATTACAAAGGAATAATGGGTGTTCCGATAACATTTTTAGACAAATTAAACCCAGAACAGTTTGAGTTGTTGGGTGTTGGATCTGGGGATTTTGCCAAAGAACTTGGTATCCAGAAAAATTATCGTGGTAGAACTGATCTTGCTTATACGATAGACGGAAAAAACAAATGTCCTTTTGGTAGAATTTTAATTAGAAATCTTACACTTGGGGAGGAAGAATAATAATGAAGATAGAATTACACGAATTGTCTATAAGAGAAATTTCTGAAAATTATGTTGATAACGCCGAAGAAGGTGTTGTTGGTTATAATGGCTTATTAAATATTCGTCCTAAATATCAAAGAGAATTTGTATATGACGAAACAAAGAGAAATGCTGTAATAGATACCATTAGAAAAGGTTTTCCACTCAATGTTATGTATTGGGTAAAAAATGATGATGGGACATACGAGGTGTTAGACGGACAGCAGAGAACAATTAGCTTTTGTCAGTATGTGAAAAATAATTTTTCTGTCAGCATTGATGGTTTTCCAAAATCTTTTGAAAACCTTACATCAGACGAAAAGAAAAAAATACTTGATTATAAAGTAATGGTATATTTTTGTGAGGGAACAGATACAGAGAAATTAGCTTGGTTTAGAATTATAAATATTGCTGGTGAAAAATTGACCGAGCAAGAGTTAAGAAACGCCACTTATACAGGAACTTGGCTTACTCACGCTAAATCAATTTTCAGTAAGTCTAATTGTGCTGGTTATCTGCTGTCAAAAGATTATGTTGGTGGCTCTCCGATAAGACAGGAATTGCTGGAAAAGGCTTTGTTATGGATAAGTAAGGGTGAAATTGAAACATATATGTCTGTTCATCAAAACGATCCAAACGCCAACGAGCTATGGACTTATTTCCGTAATGTTATTGAGTGGGTTCAGCTTACATTTCCTAAATACCGAAAGGAAATGAAAGGCGTTAATTGGGGCGGTTTATACGATACATACAAAGATACTATGTATAATACAGACGATTTGGAAAAAGAAATTACACGCCTTATGATAGATGATGATGTTTCTAACAAAAAAGGTATTTACCCTTATGTTTTAACCAGAGAAGAAAAATATCTTAATATAAGGGCTTTTACTGATAACCAGAAACGAGAAGCCTATGAACGCCAACAGGGTATATGTTCAGCTTGTAAAAAGCATTTTGAGTTAAACGAAATGGAAGCAGACCATATAACACCTTGGCATTCTGGGGGAAAGACAAACGCTGATAATTGCCAGATGTTATGTAAAGAATGTAATAGGAGGAAATCTGGAAAATAAAACAGACAATACATTTTCTAGAGTTTTATTAAAAAATAACAATTAAGAAAGAGATGATTTAATGAACCCATTATATAATATACTTAATCGGCAATATATTCAACAACAAGCAATGCAACAGCAAAATCACATAAACCAAGTGATTGAAATAAACAAAAGTGCTAATGCGTTGAAAGATTTTCTAGAAGGTGTCGACAATATCCAGCCCGCTTATCAAGAAATGGCTACTGTTGCATATTGTGAAGTGTTAAAAGAATATATGCGAAAACATAATATGATTTAGAGGTAAAAATATGAATTTAAAGGAAATAGAACAAATTGAAGACCTTGAGCTTCGTTCAATTCGATTAAAATACTGGAATTTACGGCATAAAGTGTTTCTTGATGAACATGGAGTTCCAGACGCTATGTTGGAGAAAGCTTGGAACGATTTGTGCAAACAAGAAGAGCTTGAGATAAAAGAGTATAAAAGAAGAAATATATAGAAACTGACAACACTTTTGACAACAGTTTGAATTTACGAGGAGAGTTTATAAATGGCAAAAATAATAAAAATGGAAAAGATATCACTAAAGAATAATCCTGCTATAAAAGAGGATTTAATACAAAGTTTTATTTTTGAAAACCCATCTGTACTCGGATTGGGTGAACTTTTTCCAATTCAAAGAGAAAAAGTTCAGCCAGCTGGAGGTAGATTGGATATGTTGCTCGCTAATGACGACGGAACTCGATATGAAGTCGAGATACAATTAGGAGCAACAGACCCAAGCCATATTATTAGAACTATTGAATATTGGGATAGTGAGAAAAAACGATATCCTCAATATGACCACTGTGCAGTTATAGTTGCAGAAGAAATTACGGGAAGGTTTATGAATGTAATATCTTTGTTTAATGGAGCCATTCCGTTAATTGCTTTGCAAATGACTGCGTATAGGCAAGGCGATGATATTTCCCTTGCGTTTACTAAGGTGTTGGATAGAGTTACCCTTGCAACTGACGAAGAAGAATCTTACGAAGTAACCGACCGAAATTACTGGGAAAACCGAAGCACATCAAAAATGATGAAGAATGTCGACTTGATTTTTGATAGTATGAAAGAACTTACCGTTGGTTATGAGCTTAAATACAATAAATTTTACATAGGTATGATGAAAGAAGGAATATCTAAGAATTTTTTAATGTTCCGTCCTAAAAAAAGCTATTTGTATATAGTATACAAAGGAAATGAAGACTCCGAAATGATTCAAAAATGTGATGATGTAGGCTTGGAGCTTTCCTATACGCCAAGATGGAAAGAATACAGCTTGAGAATTTCAGATTTTGAGGAATATAAAAAGCACAAAGAATTAATTGATGGTTTGATAAAAACCTCAATGGAATACTTTAATATTACGGATTAAATAAACAACAAAATATCTCTTTATGCAATATAAATATCACAATAAGTTTGATTGTTACAAAAATCACCAAAATATAATTCGTTGGTTAACAAAAAACGTAATAACATTAAGAAGACAGGCAATAATGAATGGATAAAAACACTTCAAAACAATTATTAAATATTATTAATGGCAAACTAGATTCACTAATTAAAGAGTTAATGGAATTTTATAATATTACAGAGTGATACATATTATATTTCAAATGGTTAGATATGAAAGAAAAAGTTTATAATCACTATGTTCCACAATTTTTGATGAGAAATTTTTCTGACAATGGAAATAGCATAGGACAATATATTAAAAACTCTAGAAGTTACATAAAAGACGCCTCAATTAAGAAAATATGTGGAGCCAATTACTTATATGGAAAAACAAGCGAACTTGAAGATATATTGTGTGATTTAGAAAGATTATGGGCAAAATCTATTAAGAAAATATGCATAAAAGAAAAACTTCTGTTAAATAAAGAAGAAAAGAAGTTGATTTATAGTTTTATTACTGTTTCTGATGCCAGAACATATGATATGGCAACGCAACAGGAAAAAAGCTTTAACGAAATTATCAAAAATGATGTTCGTTACGCACATTTAGCAAAAATAGAAGAATTTAAAAGCATTGACGAGAATCGTGTAAAAATTAAACTCAATAGACCCAATTTGATTCCAATAAAGTATGCGTTAGATATTGTTGATAGCATATACACAACAACTGTTCTTGCATTAATAATAAACAGGACTAGTATTCCGTTTATAACTTCAGATTGTCCTGTGGCAAAATATAATTATCTTCTTTTAGATAGCTTTTGTGGGTATGGGTGGGAGCAAAAAGGTTTGTTGGCATTTGTTTCTGTTTCAAGTAAGTGTATGCTTGCCTTGATTGATAAAAATACTTATAAAATAAATTCATTGAATCCAAATAGAATTATCTTACACGATGACGAAAGCGTTACCGAATTAAATAAGTTAATGGCATTGCAAGCTAATAATTTTTTACTGTTTAATAATTCATTAGAAAAAGATTACCTTGATTTAATCTCAAAAGATAAACTAAAAGATATTAATTTGGATTTTTCTCACTTGTGTATTGCATACTGTCATATCAAAAGTGTTAAAAATAAAATTAATTTACCTTTTTTAAAACTTAAAAAGGAAGGAAAATAACTGACAACACTTTGACAACACTCCGATTTTGAACACAATTTAATTATGTATCTTTAACTAATACAAATAAATACAGAGCGGTTATGATAAGCACCCCAAAAGTGTCTCACTTTTGGGGTGCTTATCAATCGGGTTTCCATAATTTTTTTGACTTTAAATGAAAATAAGTCACATAATACAGTGGAGGATAATATTCTCCTGTATTCAAAATCAAAATATAATTATTTTGTCATTGCTTCCTGAACTGCAACGGCAACAGCAACGGTCATACCAACCATGGGGTTGTTACCTGCGCCGATAAGTCCCATCATTTCAACATGTGCGGGAACAGAAGAAGAACCAGCAAACTGTGCATCGCCGTGCATTCTTCCCATTGTGTCTGTAAGACCGTAGGAAGCGGGGCCTGCAGCCATGTTGTCGGGGTGGAGTGTACGGCCTGTACCGCCACCGGATGCAACAGAGAAGTATTTTTTGCCGGTTTCGTAGGACCACTTCTTGTATGTGCCTGCAACAGGGTGTTGGAAACGGGTGGGGTTGGTGGAGTTTCCTGTAATGGAAACATCAACATTTTCGTGTTTCATAATTGCAACACCTTCGAGAACATCGTTGGCACCGTAGCAGCGGACTTTTGCTTTTTCACCGTCGGAGTAGGGGATTTCGCGAACAATTTTAAGGTCGCCTGTGTAGAAATCGTACTCGGTTTCAACATAGGTGAATCCGTTAATTCTGGAGATGATAAATGCCGCATCTTTTCCCAGACCGTTAAGAATAACGCGGAGAGGCTGCTTTCTTACTTTGTTTGCAGTACGGGCAATACCGATAGCACCTTCTGCAGCGGCAAAAGATTCGTGACCTGCAAGGAAGCAGAAACACTGGGTTTCTTCACGCAGAAGCATTGCGGCAAGATTACCGTGTCCAAGACCAACTTTTCTTGTTTCAGCAACAGAGCCAGGGATACAGAATGCCTGAAGACCGATACCGATTGCTTCAGCAGCGTCAGCAGCATTGGTAATACCTTTTTTGATTGCGATAGCACAACCGAGAGTGTATGCCCAGGCAGCGTTTTCAAAAGCGATGGGCTGAATGTCCTTTACAATTTTGTCAACATTAATGCCTTTGGAAAGGCAAAGTTCCTGAACTGCCTCTAAACTTTCAAAGCCGTATTCTTTGAGGCATTCGTTAATTTTATCTATTCTTCTTTCGTAACCTTCAAATTTAACCATTTTACTCATGCCTCCTTAATTATTCTTCACGAGGGTCAATGTACTTGACTGCCTCGTCATATCTGCCGTAGGATTTGATATTTGCTTCGTAGGCTTCCTGTGCAGGTTTGCCGTGACGAATCATTTCCATCATTTTGCCAAGATGAACAAACTTGTATCCGATAACTTCGTTGTTCTTGTCAAGACCGAGAGAGAGGATATATCCTTCAGCCATTTCAAGATAACGAACGCCCTTTTCTTTGGTAGCAAAAATAGTACCTATCTGGGAACGAAGACCTTTTCCCAGGTCCTCAAGAGAAGCACCGATGGGAAGACCGTCTTCGGAAAAAGCAGTCTGTGTACGACCGTAAGCCAACTGCTTGAAGATTTCTCTCATAGCAACATTTATAGCATCGCAAACAAGGTCGGTGTTGAGTGCTTCGAGAAGGGTTTTACCCTGAAGAATTTCTGCTGCCATAGCCGCGGAATGAGTCATACCGCTGCAACCGGAAGTTTCAACAAGAGCCTCTTCGATAATACCTTGTTTAACATTGAGGGTGAGTTTGCACATACCCTGCTGAGGAGCACACCAGCCCACACCGTGTGAGAGACCGGAAATATCTTTTATTTCATAGGATTTAACCCATTTGCCTTCTTCGGGAATGGGTGCGGGTCCGTGATTCGGTCCTTTAGCGACCTTACACATTCTTTCAACTTCATGTGACAAATTGCTCATATTACAGAATTTCCTTTCGATTAGTTTTATATATCTTTAAAGAATTACTTCTCCTACAATGTTGGGAGTTGCACCGGCAGCATTTGCCTCGTCGGTGTCAATGTGCATGAAGCGTGCAAACTTGTCACTTACACGAACAACAACATCGTCAAAGATGAGGGGACGAGAGCCGTTAATTCTAACTTTTACAATTTGTTTGTTTTCAACACCGATTTCTTCTGCATCGGCAGGGGTAAGATGAAGATGGCGTTTTGCGGCAATAACACCTTTTTCAAGAACTACTTCACCGCAGGGACCAACAAGTTTGCAGCCTTCTGTTCCTTCAATGTCGCCGGATTCACGAATAGCGGCATTAACACCCAGAGTTCTCGCATCGGTAAGAGATACTTCAACCTGACTGTCGGGACGGGCAGGGCCGAGAATTATAACATTGGCAATGGACTTTTTAGGTCCTACAACTTCAACTCTTTCTTCGCAGGCATACTGACCGGGCTGAGAAAGGTCTTTTTTGGGGGTGAGAGTGTGTCCTTTTCCGAAAAGGATTTCGATGTCCTCTTGCTTAAGATGGACATGGCGGGCAGATGTTTCGACAATAATTTCTCTTGACATGGAATTTATCTCCTTTTTAAAATTATTAACAGGTAATATGTAAATTATGTATACAGGCAAAAAAAATGACTGAAATTCAACGAGAAACAATCCTTTTGCCTTTGCATGATCCACTCACACAAATTATACCATATTTTGCAAAAAAAATCAATAGGTGCAACAGCGTGATTTATAAAAAGCGGACTATACACTTTGAGTTTCAGTGGGTTCAAAACCTTCTTTGTAGTAAAGAATTTTTGCCGGGCATCCTGCAACAACTGCTCCGGGAGGAACACTTTTTGTAACAACAGAGCCTGCACCAACAGATGCATGGTGACCTATTTCCACACCGGGCAGAATAAGAACACCTGTGCCGACATACGAATCGTGGCGGAGAATAATCATTTTTTCATCGGGTTTCATTGTGCGTTTCGGGCCGTGGGCAACAATGGTTACACCGAAAGAAATAACAGCATTGTCTTCGATTACAACATTTTCGGGATGAACATCGTCAAAAATATTGCCCATACCGATAAATCCGCCTTTGCCGATTTTAATTCCGCTCAGACGGTACAGCATTTTTCTGACACCGTTGTTAATGTGGGGTATTTTTGCTGCCTCTCTTGAAAAAAGAGAGCGTATCCACTGACAGCGATATGCGGGATGATGATTTTTATTGAATATCAAGTCAGAACTTAAAAATCCGACCTGACAAGCCATTACAAATGCACCCCATAAGAGTTTTGTAAGGGGGTAGAGTATCAGCATAAACGGAAAAACCACAACAGAAACCACAGTGATGATTATTCGTTGAATGGTGTTGTAGTGAGGGGAAACCTGTATGTCTTTGTCTTTAAGATTTGTGTTTTCTTTGTTGAGCCACGGGAAGTTCATACTTTTAATCCTTTTTTTATTAATTATTTCGGTAATCAGGGCACGGGAATATATTTTCGGGGATTTACATCTTTTTCATCTTTATAAAGTGTAAAGTGCAGGTGTTTTCCGGTAGAACGGCCTGTAGTACCTACATATCCGATTACCTGACCTTGTTTTACTGTTTCGCCTTCTTTTACAGAGGGCCATTTATTCATATGACCGTAAAGGGACTGATATCCGCCGCCGTGGTCGATTATTACATAATATCCGTATCCCGAATATGCGTTTCCGCCTGCTTTTATAACTTCTCCGCCCGCTATTGCGTATATTTCGGGAGAAGTACCGCTGGTGGCAATGTCAAGTCCGTTGTGGTAAGCCTGCTTTCCTGTAAAAGGGTCTTTTCTCCATCCCCATTCGGAAGATATGTAGTATTTCTGAGGAAGCGGCCATATAAATCCGTGTGCACTGTAATTGTAAGTGGGATTGCGGGCAGCAACTATTGCCATAAGTTCACGCATTTCCTTTTCGGCTGCTGCCATTTCGGCATTTTCCTGTGCAAGTTTTCTTTCGTATTCGTCTATGTCTTTCTGGAATGCGGCAACTGTCAACTCGGACTGATGAATTTTATCTGCAAGTTCTTTTTCACTGTCCTGCAGACTCAAAAAGTGTGAGGTGTAATTGTCGGAAGCCAGTTGCATTTCATCCTTTTGCAATTTTTGTGTGCGGAGATTTTCGTTTATATCGTTCAACAACTTTTTGTCGTAGTCCATAAGTTCTTTGGAAATTTCCAGACGGGAAATAAAGTCTAAGAAATTATCCGACTCAAAAAGAAATTCCAGAAAACTTATGTTACCGGTGTTCTCATGGTTATATACAAGCCGGTTTTTGAAAATTTCAATGCCTTTTTCAAGTTCACCCTCAAGTCTTACGATTTCTGCCTCATTATCTGCTATTTTCTGAGTGTATATATCAAGCAGTGTCTGGGTGGTGGCTATGTCGTCCTGTATAATTTTTATTTCCTTGTTCTGCTTTGCAAGAATAACATTCTCGTTGCTTTTTGCATTTTTAAGATTGTTGAGTTCTGTCTGGGTTTGTTTGCGGTTGTTTTTGATAACTGCAAGTTCGCTTTCCAGTTTTTTTATCTGCGTCTCTTCATTATCTGCGTGGGCACAGGGGATGAAAATAACACTTGCAATCATTATAACGGCAGTAAGCAGACAGATTAATTTTTTAGCCATATACAATCCTTTCTTTTTCACAACACGGATAAGGCGGAACAAAAATATTTTTTACGGTTTGATTTTGTATTTTTCCATTGCTTTTGTAAGTGAATCCAACAGTTTGTACAATACTGCAATTTCAATGGGAAGTGCGAGTAAATTTTTAATGACTCTCCAAAGGATACTTGCAAAAACATTTTGTGCCGAAAGGTATCCTACCCATATAAGAACGGCAGTGTTAAGACACATATTGACAAACAGGGTTGCTACCGACTGACCCAACACAATACGGGGCAGAGTAGGTTTGCGGCGGAACATTATAATTCCCATAAGAATACCCCTTACAATTTCCACCAGAACAAGTTGGGGCACAACGCCTTTTCCTGTAATAAGAACGCCCAGTATATCTCCGATAACGCAAACCGCCGTACAGGGAACAGGACCGTAAAACATGGCACTCAGCATAACCGGAACAAATATAAAGTTTATTTTTATAACATCTCCCAGATGCAGAGATAATCCCGGCTGGTCCAGAACGATATATATCGCGGTAAGCATTGCGGCAATAACCATTGAACGGGGGTTTTTAAGATATGAAAGTGACTGTATAAAAATATTTTTATTGTCGTATGAATTCGGTTGGTTCATTGTTTTATCCTGTCAGTTAAAATTTTTCACATATTACACAGATATCAAAAATTATGCCGGAGAATAGGGCAAAAGCAAAATATAATCGTTGCTTTTGATTCGTCCGGGATGTTGTAAACATAAATCCTCGTTGGTGCAAGGCAACATATCGGGTGCGTCAGCACATATCGAAAATCTCGCAAGAGATTTATAATCGACGATTTCAAGCCCTGCCTGAAATCATTATATCATAATTTATGCAAATGTTCAAGTATATTAAAGAAAAACACACTGTAAATTAGTTGAGAAGTTTTGCAATGTTTTTTACAGTGGCGGTCAGATTTCGTCGGGAAAAATCCTTTGCCTGTTCAAAGGGCATAGGTGAGGTGTTTATAGAGAAAACACTTGTAACCCCGATATCATATATTTCTTCCGGGCAGGAGAATGTGTCACCGCAAATCGCAACAAGTCTGACATTTTGTTTTTTGCAACGCTTTGCAATGCCGTAAATAACCTTGCCTCCCATTGTTTGAGAGTCAAGTTTTCCTTCGCCGGTTATAACCATATCACAGTCTTTTAAAAGATTGTCAAAATCTACCGCGTCCAGTACAACTTCAATACCGCTTCTTAAGGTTGCATTCAAAAATCCGAACAGACCTGCACCCATACCGCCTGCAGCACCTGCTCCGGCGACAGAGGAAATATCCCTGCCTGTTACCTTTGTGAATAATTCTGATAAATGACGAAGACCCCGGTCCAGCAGAATTACCTCCTGACTGTCGGCACCTTTCTGCGGTGCAAAAACATACGCCGCACCGTCTTTGCCGAAAAGTACATTGTCAATATCGCACATTACCTCAAATTCAACATTACGGGTATTGTATTGGAGTTCGGTTGTATCAAAATTGCAAATATCGCAAAGTGTCTTTCCTGTGGGGATAAATGCATTTTTGTTTTTGTCATAGAACTTTGCACCCATTGCACAGAGAAGACCGCAACCCATATCATTGGTGACACTACCGCCCAGGGCAAAAATTATTTTTTCGGCACCGTTTTTTATTGCTTCAAGTGCCGCCTGACCTACACCGTAGGTAGTGGTAGTAAGAGGGTTTTTGCGGTCGCCTGCAAGAGCAAGACCTGCGTACATTGCAGTTTCGATAACCGCAGTTTTCCCAACCGTAACATAATAAGAGTCGATAAGTTCAAAAAAAGGATTGGAAACCTTACAGGGCATTTTCATTGCTCCGTCATGACAGAGAAAACATTCGGCTGTACCGTCACCGCCGTCAGCAATGGGAAGTTTTATGACCTGTAACCCGGGAAATTGTGCTTTGAACTGTTCTTCTGTTATATCGCATATTTCGGGAGAGGTCAGTGTTCCTTTAAATTTATCAGGTGATATTATCAGTTTTTTCATCTGTTTCTTCCTTTTCGGGTGGAGTCCAATCCGGAATAATATATGCCTCCAGTCGGTTTATAGGGAAACCTTTTTCTGAGAAGTTCCGTTCGTACTCGGTCATTATATTGTCTTTTGCAAATTCACTGTTATGCAGGTCAAAGGTTATGTTTTCAAGCCTGAATCCGCAAAGGGGAAATTGCTCAAGGGAAAAATCAAATAAAGGACGGTTGTCGGTCTTAAAGAAAATGCTTCCGTTTTCAGGCAGTATTTCTTTATAGGAAAACAGAAATTTCTCGCTCGTAAGACGGCGTTTTGCGTGTCTTGATTTCCTCCACGGGTCAGAAAAATTAAGATAAATCCTTTCAATTTCACCTTTGTCAAAAAAGTCGGTGAGATTTTCGGCGTAATTGTTGCAGTAAACAACATTGGTCAGTTCTGCTTTTTTTGCTTTTTCCAGTGCAATAACAATTACATCTTTTTCTTTTTCCAGTGCTATATAGTTTATGTGGGGGTTTCGGGCGGCAAGTTCTGCCATAAAGTCACCTTTACCGCAACCTATCTCAAGATGAACAGGGTTGTTGTTTGAAAAGAACTCCTGCCATTTTCCTTTATTTTTCTGCGGAGAGTCGCAAAGCAACTCTCCACATCGTTCAATTCTTATATCTGTATTTTTTCTTTTTCTTATTCTCATTATATGCTTTCCTTACATGTCTTCTTCCAGATATCGTCTTGACTCAGTCCAATATTCCATAGACTCAACCGGTTCGCTGTCCAACTGCCAGTATTGAGTCATCATACGCTCCTTCTGAGGACCTGACAGAGCAACATCGGACAGGTATTTTCTGAAGTCGCTAACCGATATTTCGGCTTCAGGATTGAATTCCTCACTTGTGAAGTAGGATGTGAGTGCTTTGAACATAGCCAGGGAAGCAGGATTGTTCTGCTTTATGAGTGTGAAGTTGAGACCTGTAACAAGAAGTTTACCCTTTCCAACCTTTACTTCGAAAGCGTAGGTGAAGTTACGCATTGTTCTGTCATGCATAAGGTCGGGAAGATTGAAGGATTTGGGGTCAAAACGGTCACGGTTGCTTTTGTCAATACCGCTTATTATGGAGTTGACTTTTACGGGGAAGTCATCCAGATTTATCTTGTCACAGTCGTCAATGAGGGGATAATACTGGAAGTCTATTTCGCCGTCTGTTGCAAATCCGTATTTGTTGAGGAGTTGTTTGTTGTCAATACCGCCGTTTATAGTACCTCTGTCCCAGATAACGCCTTTGAATCTTTCCCATGTGTGACGGAAAGAATACTGAGGTGCTTTCATGGTTTTGTCAAGCAGGTGACGGGTCCATGCAGTGCGGTAAATAAGCATTACATTTTTGCCGTTTTCAAGGTCATTCATCATTTGGTCATCAAGGCAGTCGGTTACAACATAGTTTTCATTTGAGCTGAAGGAAACGGCGTCGTTGAGATAATCCTTGTCCATACGGCACATAGCATCAACAACCAATTTTTCTGTTATGTCGGCAAATACCCATATATCCCATGTGTTGTCACAAGCAGTACCATCGCAGAAATCAAGTCTGAAACCGAGTGTGAGTTTTTGGGATGTTTCGGTTTTGGGAAGAACAAGTTCTATAGTACATATTTCGTATGTACCCGATTTTGCTGTGTCAACCGAGGTCAGAGTGCCCTTTGAAAGTACTTTTGAATCTGCAGTCAAAGTATAAGTGAATTCAGCCTTTTTGGGAGGAGAAATCATGTATTGGGACAGAATAACCGGGATTTTTACTTTTTCGCCGGATTTATAGATGTTACCGTCGAGTTTGGAAAGAATAACAGTGTCGGCATTGAACTTTCTGAATTCTTCTGCCGATATTCCCTGACGGTCGTCAAAACAGTCTACAACTCCGTTGGAGTTTTCATATTTGTCGGTATCTGCAAATTGGAGCATATGGAAACCGGACAATATATTACTGCGTCTGATACCCTCAAGTGCGGTTTTCCAGCATCTGAACTGGAAGTTCTTTGTGACTTGAAGAATTTGGGGGAAGTTGTCCTTATATCCTTTTGCTTCAATCATTTCTATTTCCTGGTCAACCCACCAGGGAGCAGGTTTACCGTACTTTTCAAATTTTTCTTTGAGTGCATAGAAATCACGCCATGCTGTGTAGTGGCAAACTTCGTGAGCAACCAGAGGTCTGTTAAATGAAATTGTACGGCGGATTTTATTTTCGCCCTCCTGGGATATCATTTCGCAGTCGCCTACATTACCGAAACACAGGAGATTTTCGGTGCTGTCAAACATATCGTTGTGTTTTCCGTAGGGGAAGAAGTATCCCATGTGCTGAACATCAAAGTCAACGGTGTCACGGTCGTATTCGCCGTGTGCACAGGTGTCAATAAACAGTCTTGTGGGATCTTTCTTACGGATAAACTCGCCGATTTCTCTTATTCTCGGGTTTACACCGGGGTGACGGAGTTCGTTTCCTATGCAATATACCATAAGGGAGGGATGGTTATACAGTCTGTCAATTATTTTTTCAATACCCTCGTTGGTTATAAGATTGTCAAGTCCGTACAGCATTTCTTCAAGGTTGTTGTAATTCTTTGACTTTTCGGGACGGGTTTCAATATGTATAAGCATACCCAACTCGTCTGCCATCTCAAAACACTCGCGGGGAGGAACTACCGAGTGAAATCTTATGGTGTTAAATCCGTATGATTTTGCCGCAAGAATGTTTTTCTTGTAAAATTCGTGTTCCGAAAGCCCACAGTTGTTCTGATGCTCATGGGCTGCCGCACCTCTTATGTAGGCTCTCATGTAGAACGGATATCCGTTTAAATATATGTGTTTTTCGTCACAGGAAAATCTTCTGAAACCGAATCTGTCGCTTATCTGCTCCTTTGAGTCGGCAGTTTGTATATCTGCATTGAAGGTGTAGAGAACGGGATGTTCCGGTGCCCATTCTGTTGCGTCAAAAACGCCGCATATCTCGGCAACAGAGGAATGAGGCCGGGTTTCTCCTTTTATACATACGTTTCCATTTGTGTCGGTAATGTTCCAGGTACAGTTCTGAATTTCGGAGAGACTGTTGATTTGAACCTTAAAACCTTCTTCTACGGTTAAGGCAGTGATTTTGATTATAGTGCCCGTTGATAATACCATTTTTAAAGCCCTTTCTGTAAAGATACACTATTTACATTTCAAACATTGTTTTTACAAGTTCCCAGGCAAAAATATTGTGCATTGGCGGAATGGGATGATTTACATAAAGTAGGTCAGTGGTCTTTATTCCGCTTTCATACAATTTCTTCCAGATTGCATAGCAATCGCAAATGGGAATATTTCTTTTTCGTGCCTCTTCTTTTGCGACATCAAGAACGGTATCAAGAACACCGGCATTTTGCAATGAAACACAGTGTTGAGCCGATTTTCTGCACAGTTCGGACTGTATATGGCAACTGACTTCGGTAGACATCATGTTGGGAGTGAGGAAAATAACCTCGATGTCTTCTATCAGCAGACGGTCAAAAATTTCGCCCATGGCATTGCGGTAGTCATTCAGTTTTTCAAGGTTGCAGTCATTAAGACCAAAGCAAACAACGCACAGGTCGGGTGAAAATCTCAGGATATCCCGTTCCAGACGGGAAAGTCCGTTGACTGCACCGTTTCCGGAGATACCGCCGTTTATAATATTGATGGGTACGGAAGGGCATAAAATGTTGAAAATTCTTTTGATTTGAGCATGATAACCCTTTTCGGAGTCAAAAACAGTTTGTATTTCCGTAGGACTTACTTCATAGTCTTCAAAACAACCCTGAGTAACACTGTCTCCAAGAAAAGCAATTCCGATAGAGGGTTCACCGTTAAGGTCTTTTTGCTTTGCACGAATTTTTTCGATTATCCTCATTACGACACCTCTTTTACGCACATTTTTACAAATGTATTATATACTTTAAAGAAAAAAAAGTCAATACTTTTATGCCATAATTGCGACAAAAAATATGTGTTTTTTAATATTTGCCCAAGCAAAGAAATCAGCGTACCGTTTTCGGTACGCTGACATATTTTTACTGTATGGTTTTTAAAATCAAGTGATATATTCAGCCGAGCATTTCAATAATCTGTTCTTTCGGGCGGAATCCTATAGATTTATTTACTACCTGACCGTCTTTTACAAGAATTAAAGTGGGAATACTTGCTATGTTAAACTGTAATGCCAACTCATTCTGTTCGTCAACATTTACTTTTCCGACTTTGATGTCTTCTCTCTCTTTTGCAATTTCCTCAATAACGGGAGCGAGCATACGGCAGGGACCGCACCAGGTCGCCCAGAAATCAATCAGGACCGGCTTGTCCGAATTGATAACTTCTTTTTCAAAATTTTCTTTTGTAATAATTATTTCAGCCATTTGAGTTCTCCTTTTTCAAATTAATCTTTCGATTTGTAATAAAGCATGCAGTGACAAAAACCTTCAAAATCAGGGTCTTTGATTTGTTCGCGGAATTGTTTGCACATACATTTGGTATCTTCGCTTTTTTCTCTGATACAGGGGCAGTAACCGCCTGTTCTTTTGAGGCCTTCTTTAACAATATCTACAACCTGCCGGTCGGGGTTAAACTTTATTCCCATTATATCACCGCCGTTTCGTTTTATGCATGTTTATATCTGTGTTGCATCAATAATTTTCTTTTTGGTTTTGTCAGCATCTGTAACATACAGTCTGTACCAGGTGATGAAAACCAAAATAGTCCAGAGTTTTCTGTAGTTGTTTTCACTTCCGTTGCGATGGGCTTCCAGCATACGCAAAGCCTCTTCCTTGATAATGTAATCATCTGCAGTGGAATTCTCTATAATATCTTTTGCCCATGCGTAAAGTTCGTTTTTGAGCCATTTGCAGACAGGAACGGGATATCCCAGTTTGGGACGCATAAAAGTTTCCTCGTTTATCATATCACGGAAAGCATATCGCAAAACATATTTTGTAGTACCGTGGGAGAGTTTATCGCTGTCACACAGCATTGAAGCGACTTTGAATACTTCTTTGTCAAGGAACGGTACACGCACCTCGAGGGAATGAGCCATACTCAGACGGTCGCCTTTTACGAGAATATCGCCTCTTATCCAGGTGTTCATATCAACATACTGCATTTTGCAGGGAGGAGTCAGGTGTTGGCAATTTTTGTAAATATCTTCAACCCGTGAGTAGAACTTTACATCGGGATTGTATACTTTAAGTATTGACGGTTTCTCTTTTTCTGAGAAAATAAAGGCATTTCCTATATATCTTTGCTGGATGGGAGTGTATCCCCGTTCTATAAACGCTTTGCCTTTCACCGAGTCGGGCAGAAGTTTTGAAAAAGCATATATGAAATTTTTAATGAAAGAGGGCAGTGCATAAAATCTTGCCGCAGGAGCCGCCGAGCCGTAAACTTTGTAGCCTCCGAAAAGTTCGTCAGAACCTTCGCCGGAAAGCACAACTTTAAGATGGCGGGAGGCCTCTTTGCATATAAGGTAAATTGCCATGGTTGACGGGTCTGCAGTAGGGTTATCAAGATGATAAACAACATCTTCAAAAGCATTTTTAAAATCTTCAACATTTGCGACAAGTTTTATATGTTCAACATCAAGATGCTTTGAAATCTCACTTGCAGCATCTATTTCGGAATATTCCTTTTCACCGAAAGCAACGGTAAAGGCTTTTATTCCCGGGTTTATTTTACTTGCGGCTGCAGTTATAACTGCCGAGTCAATACCGCTTGAGAGAAAAGTACCCACAGGTACATCGCTTATCATGTGATATTTGACGGAAGAAAGAACCGCTTCACGAACCATATTTGCCTTTTCTTCAAAACCAATCTCTTTTTTAGGGCAGAACATCGGGTCAAAATACCTGGTTGTTTTTACAAAGGGGACGGTATTGAAATCACATACCATGCTGTGTCCTGCAGGCAGGGAAATTATTTTTCCGTTCATGGTGTCGGGTTCGGGTACATATTGGAAAGAAAGATAATGCTGCAAAAGTTGGTTGTCAACTGAAAAACCGCCCATTGTTTCATCAAAGAAAAACGGTTTTGTTTCGGAAGAGAAAATTATCCCCTCGTCATTTTCACGATAATAGAACGGTTTTATGCCAAAGGGGTCTCGTGCGGCATAAAGACGGTTTTCTGCCGTATCGAAAATCACATAGGCAAACATACCCCGCAGGAGAGTAACAAAATCGCCCTTGTATTCGTGGCAAAGAGTAACCAGAACTTCTATTTCCGAGTTTGTAGAAAATTCATAACCTTTTTGTATGAGTTCTTCCCGAAGTTCGCGGTAGTTGTATATTTCACCGTTGAATACAGCAGTATATCTGCCGTCAAATCCGCTGAAAGGCTGGGAGCCTTTTTCCAGGTCTATAATACTGAGGCGTCTGAATGCCAAAGCAAGATTTTGGTGGAGAACTATACAGTCCTGGTCGGGACCGCGGTAGTCGATTGATTTTGACATATATTTTATATTGGTTTTGTCAAGTTCACTTAATGCAATTTTTTTATATATTCCGGCAAATCCGCACAAAATTTTGTACCGTCCTTTTGTAAGTATTTGTTTTATTTTATGTTTAACTGTTTACCCGCTGTGCAAATATACTTGTCGCACAGGTCACGGTGATTATAATAACGCACAGGGGAATAAGAAACGAGCCTAAAGCATAATAGTCGGGCAGAACTCTTTCAATACCCGTGAAATCGCTCAGTGACGGAAGCATGTCAAGAGCGGTTGTACCCAATGCGGCAAAGGGCATAAGTATTCTGAAAGTAAGCAACGGAAATTTCTTTTGGTTAATGTTATCCGATGTTGCGGTATTTACCGCGTTGAATACCAAAAAGGAAGTCACCGTAAACAAGACCGCACCTGCAAGGTCAAGGGGCAGGGTTACGGGATTTTTGTAGAAATCCAGGTAAAATCCCGAAAAAGCACCGTAATTTGAATTGTAAAGTCTGAAAAATGTATAAAGCATGTCGGTACCTATTCCCAGAATTGACATACAGAATATACCAAACGACGGCACACCAAGCCGTGAAAAGTATATTCCCCCGACAATAAACAGGATATATCCGACAAATGATGGAATAACCGGAACGGTGTCCAGATATAAAATGTTGAAGAACAAGAACCCTGTGCCCGTAAGCAAAAGTGCAGTGTTCTGGTTCCTCTTTGCCCACAGAGCAGTATCGCTGAGAATGTTCTCGGTGTAAAAGAGGGTAAGTTTCCCGATAAAATCACTGTTTCTTTTCATGGAGTTGAGGTAAGAAATAAATTTTATTCCTGTAACAACACCCAGAACAAGTATTATGATAAAAGCACCTGCAATGGAAATTTTCCGCATAAATTCTATGTTTGTTATGCGGCTGTAATAGTCGTGGGTAAACTCATAACCATAAGTTATGCTGTTTAGTGAAAACAGTTCGGGAACTATCACCAGCACATTTTTTAAGATTACAAAAAGAATGACAAAAAACTTTGTTTCGCTTTCCTTTGTCAGTGTTTCTTCGTTGTCATAGCGGGAGCAAAGGTAGTTTGTTCCTTTGAAAAAATCCGAGAAAAGCGGAACGCACAAAATTGTTTCCACAACTGCAAAGCAGAATGTGAAAAGTAGCACATCACTGTCGGTCGAGGAGGGCAACAAGAAGATAAATCCGAGTTTCGCAGCCGACACGAGAATCAGCCATTTGGCTTTTTCACGGGCTATATACATTCTGTTGTCAATGTCGGAGAGACGGAAAAGTCCTTTGTAAATCAGAAAATATCCGATTATATCGGGCAGAAAGTCCACAATGTTTATGTTCGGATTCAACAGAAAAACTGTTCCGGCAATGATAAGGGAAATACCCATACAGGCTCCTTTCAGATATCAAATAGTGGGGACGGTAAATACTGTGGTTCCCCCGAAACTGCCGTGAAGAAATTCTTGTGATATTCAGTGACGGGGGAGGGTGTTATTCGTTACTGTTTGCACCGCAGCACTTTTTATATTTTTTTCTGCTTCCGCAGGGGCAAAGGTCATTTCTTCCTACTTTTTCGGAAGAACGGACAGGTTTTTTCTTAAGGGAACCGTCAGATTCACCGTGGGATGCGTTTGTGATAACTGCAACCTGCTTTCTCTGAGGCTCCTGTTCCCGTTTGTTAAGCATGATAAGAGATTTGACGGTGTCCTCGCGGATTGCACTGACCATTTTGTCAAACATTATTGACCCTTCGATTTTATACATTGTCACAGGGTCGCGCTGACTGTACGCCTGGAGATATACACTGTCACGCAAATCGTCCATTGCGTCAATGTGTGTCATCCATTTTTCGTCAACATTTTTCAGAAGTATTACACGCTCTGCTTCACGCATATACTCTTCTCCGAAATTCTGTTCCTTGAGTCTGTAGGTCTCCTGTGCTCTTTCGATAATCTGTTTTTTAATTGCCTCCGGAGTAATTGATGAAAGTTGTTCGGGGGTATATACAAAATCATCTTTTGAAGCCAGAAGAAGTTGCGCAAAATACAATCTCAGCCCGTCAAAATTCCAGTTATCGGGGATTTCGTCGTTACAGAATAAATCTACCGAACTTTCTATCCAGTCTGTCATCATATCCTGTATTTTTGACCTAAGATTTTCCCCGTCAAGTACCTCGCGGCGCTGGTCGTAGATTATTGTACGCTGCTGGTTCATAACATCGTCGAACTTCAATACATTCTTACGGGCGTCAAAATGCCTGCCTTCCCAGTTTTTCTGGGCGGTTTCAATTGTATTTGCAAATATTTTCAAGTCAATAGGTGTATTGTCGTCAATTGCAAAGTTTGCCAGTGCCACAACTCTGTCACCGCCGAAAAGTCGTAAAAGGTCGTCGTCAAAAGACAGATAGAACACCGACTCACCCGGGTCGCCCTGACGGCCTGCACGGCCTCTTAACTGGTTGTCAATACGGCGGGATTCATGGCGTTCCGTACCGATAATACAAAGACCGCCTGCCTCACGGACTTTTTGTGCTTCGGGTTTGATTTCGTCTTCATATTTTTTGACAAGTGCGGTGTATTTTTCGCGTATTTCAAGAATGTTCCGGTCGTCTGTATCAAATACACTGTCGCACAGTGCAAGAAGTGAATCGTCAGTTACTTCCTTTTCAAGTTCCTTTTTGGCAAGATATTCCGCGTTTCCTCCCAGCATAATATCGGTACCTCTGCCCGCCATATTGGTGGCAATGGTTACTGCACCGAATTTACCTGCCTGGGCAATGATTTCCGCTTCTTTTTCGTGAAGTTTTGCGTTGAGTACATTGTGGGGGATATTTTCAAGTTTCAGAAGTTTTGAAAGCAACTCCGATTTTTCAATGGAAACCGTACCTGCAAGAACAGGCTGTCCTTTTTGGTGGCATTCTTTTATTCTTGCTACAATAGCATTGAGTTTTGCCCCGGCATTCTTATACACCAAATCCACATTGTCATTGCGTATCATAGGCTTGTTTGTGGGAATTTCCACAACATCAAGTGCATAGATTTCCCTGAACTCGTCTTCTTCGGTGAGTGCCGTACCTGTCATACCCGAAAGTTTGGAGTAAAGACGGAAAAAGTTCTGGAAGGTTATTGTGGCAAGAGTCTTTGACTCTTTTTCCACCTTGACATTTTCCTTTGCTTCAATTGCCTGATGAAGTCCGTCGGAATATCTTCTTCCGTACATAAGACGGCCTGTGAATGTGTCAACAATTATAACCTGACCGTCTTTTACAACATAGTCAAGGTCACGCTTCATAACTCCGCGGGCACGGATAGCAATGTTCACATGGTGGGCAATTTCGGAGTTTTCGGGGTCGGAAAGGTTTTCAATTCCGAAAAATGCCTCTGCTTTTTCTATGCCGGACCGTGTAAGAACCGCAGTGTGTGCTTTCTCGTCAACAATATAGTCGGCATCGGTTTTCTGGTCGTTTTCTTTTATTTCTTCAATATCTTTTTTGGAGTCAATTTCTTTAACCTTGTACGCCTTGAGAGTATGAGCAAATTTGTCGGCTTTCTGGTAGAGTTCGTTAGACTCATTGCTCTGACCGGAAATGATAAGAGGTGTTCTTGCCTCATCTATAAGAATTGAGTCAACTTCGTCAACAATGGCAAAGTTATGTCCTCTTTGCACCATCTGATTTTTGTAAATCACCATATTGTCGCGGAGATAGTCAAATCCGAACTCGTTATTTGTTCCGTAAGTTATATCCGCATCATATTCAGCCTTTCGCTGAGCAGGGTTTTTCTCGTGGATAATAAGCCCTACCGAAAGACCGAGAAAGTTGTATATCTTGCCCATCCATTCGCTGTCACGCTTTGCAAGATAGTCGTTTACCGTCACAATGTGAACACCTTTGCCGGTCAGTGCGTTAAGATATGCGGGGAGAGTCGCCATGAGAGTTTTACCTTCTCCGGTACGCATTTCGGCAATTCTGCCCTGATGGATTACTATACCGCCTATAAGCTGAACACGGTAGTGCCTTTTGCCTAAAACACGGTCAGATGCCTCTCTTACGGCAGCAAACGCTTCGCACAGAATATCGTCAAGAGTTTCACCTTTTGCAAGTCTTTCTTTAAATTCTGCGGTTTTGCCTTTTAACTGAGCATCGGAAAGTGACTTATATTCGTCGCCCAGGGCTTCTATTTTATCCACAAGCGGAATAATTCTCTTTATTTCACGCTGTGAGTGAGTTCCAAAAATCTTTGTAAACAAACCCATTTTAATTATATCCTTTCTTATGTGTATACTTAATCAATTTATTATACTATAATTTAACATATAAAAAAATGTCTAATTGTAAAGAAACAATTAAATATTTTACCAAAATAGTGCAACAGGGCAAAATAAAAAATCATCTTTACAAATAATGGATTTTATGATATACTTTAAACTGAACTTTTAAATTTTATTCGCATAAACGGAGAACAACATGATAAATCTATACGAAAGTCCGTTTTCCACAAGATATTCGGGCGAGGATATGCAGTACTTTTTTTCCCAGGATTTTAAATTCCGTACCTGGCGAAAGTTGTGGATAGCATTGGCAAAAGCCGAAAAACAACTTGGACTGAATATTACGGATGAGCAAATTGCCTCCATGGAAAAATTCAAAGATGACATAAACTATGATGTGGCAAAGCAGTGTGAAAAGGAAATGAAACATGATGTTATGGCACATCTTTATGCTTACGGACAGCAGTGTCCCGATGCACAGCCCATAATACATCTTGGCGCAACATCAAGTTATGTTACCGATAATACAGATATAATCATCATGAAGGAAACACTGGGTATAATACGCAAAAAAGTGGTAAGTGTCATTAAAAATCTTTCCGCTTTTGCCAAGGTATATAAAAATATGCCCTGTCTCAGTTATACACATCTTCAGCCGGCACAACTCACTACGGTGGGAAAACGTGCGACTCTCTGGATTAATGAACTTATTCATGATTTTTACGAGTTGAATTACAGGCTCAGCAACCTCTCTCTTCTCGGCTCAAAGGGAGCAACGGGTACACAGGGGAATTTTCTGGAACTGTTTGACAATGATTCCGAAAAGGTAAAACAACTTGATGAGATTATTACCAGGGAAATGGGCTTTTTCAGATATGTTCCCGTTTCGGGACAGACTTATTCCAGAAAGGTAGACAGTGCCATACTTTCCACACTTTCGGGTATTGCCCAGAGCGCGTATAAATTTGCGGGTGATTTGCGTATTTTGCAGTCATTTAAGGAAATGGAAGAGCCTTACGAAAAAAGTCAGGTAAGTTCCACCGATATGCCTTATAAAGTCAATCCTACAAGAAGCGAGAGAATTTGTGCTCTTGCAAGATATGTGATGTGTGATTCATTGAACCCCGTGTTTACTTCTGCAACGCAACTTTTTGAAAGAACAGTGGACGATTCGGCAAATCGCCGTATCAGCGTACCCGAGGCATTTCTTGCTACCGATGCAATACTCAACCTTTATATGAATATCACAAGCGGACTTGTGGTTTATCCCAAAGTAATAAATTCAAGGGTTATGTGCGAACTTCCTTTTATGGTAGGGGAGAGTATAATGCTTAAAGCCGTAAAAAACGGGGCAGGAAGCGAAATACGGGAAAAATTGCGGGAATATTGCATTGCGGCAACAACCCGTATGAAAAAAGAAGGACTGGAAAATGACCTTATTGACCGTATATGCGGGGATAAGGATTTTAATATTACAAAAGACGAGGCGGAAAAACTCATGAAACCCGAACTTTATACAGGAAGAAGTACCGAACAGGTGGATGAGTTTTTATGTGAATATGTGAATCCGCTTCTTGAACTTTACGAAAGCGGAAAAGAGGTAGACATTACTGTCTGAGGTTTGCTATGATACTTATAAAAAACGCAAAAATATATACCATGAATTCTTCCGATGAAATTATATCCTACGGATATATTGCCGTAAAGAACGGAAAAATATCTGATGTGGGTAAAATGCCCTTTGACAGTGCGGAAAAGATTGATGAGGTTGTGGATGCAGAGGGACTTGTGGTTATGCCCGGTCTTATTGATGCCCATTCTCATCTGGGTATTATAGGCGATTCTCTGGGCTTTGAATCTGACGACCTTAACGAAATAACCGACCCTGTACTACCTCAACTTAACGCAATTGATGCGGTAAACCCAATGGACAGATATTTCAAAGAAGCGTATTCCGCAGGCGTCACAACAGTGGCGGCAGGTCCGGGAAGTGCCAATGCGATAGGCGGTACGGCAATTGCAATGAAAACCTTCGGCAGACGGATAGACGATATGGTAATAAAATCGCCCGTAGCAATAAAAATGGCTCTTGGAGAAAACCCGAAATGCTGTTATCATCCCAAGGGCGATGCCCCTGAAACACGGATGTCTACCGCGTCGCTTATACGGGAGCAACTTACAAAAGCATCCAGGTATCTTGAGGCGATGGATGAATATAATAATGCTCCGGATAAGGATGAAGCGGAAAAGCCGGAATATGACGCAAAGTGTGAGGCACTTGTTCCGTTGCTCAGGGGGCAGATTCCCGCACATATACACGCCCACAGGGCAGACGATATATTCACCGCAATAAGACTTGCAAAGACTTTTGGATTTAAGTATAAAATTGTGCACTGCACCGAGGGACATCTTATATCCGACATTTTGGGCGAGGAAAAGTGCGAGGCGTTTATAGGCCCAGTTATAGGAGACCGTTCCAAACCGGAACTTAAAAATTTTTCACCCAAAACGGCGGCAATACTTTCAAAAAGCGGAGTTAAAGTTGCCATTGTAACCGACCACCCGGAACTTGTCAGCCAGTATCTTCTTCTGAGTGCTGAAATATGTCACCACTGCGGAATGGACTATATGGAATCGCTTCGTGCTGTAACTATAAATCCTGCCCAGATGCTGGGTATTGATTCAATTGTAGGTTCGGTGGAAAAAGGCAAGGATGCAGACCTTGTTTTCTTCAGAGGAGACATTTCATATCATACGGTGGATAAAGTCATGATAAACGGAAACTTCTGCGACATCTGTCCTCCGTACGAAAAATAAAAAAGCACAAAAAATCCCATTTAAAGCCGAGAGACTTTAAATGGGATTTTTGCGGTTAATCAGTGTTCTATATACTCAATCTTCAAATCACAGGGTTCAACGGTGTAACGGTATGTTTTGCCGAAGGCTTCAACCGTAACAACAATCGGGTTGACAAAGTCGGTATTCAAAAGGCATAACATATCTTTGCTGCCGTCACGATAAACAGAATAGCGGAGTTTGTCGCTTGATTTAACATGGATGTCGCAACGGCGGTGAGAAGCGGTGAAGAACTCACGGGTAAGCATACGGTAAATGGGATAAACGGCACCGTATCCGGGATAATCCACTGTGGATAGGAAAGTAACAACGCCTTTGCCGTACTTGTTTTCAATTATGGACGGCTCAACCAGATCTTCCTCTCCGTTAAGAAAATGTCCTGTTCCGTCGGGAGTCAGGGAGAGAGCTTCGGTTTTTGGTGAGGTGTAATTGTCTGTCCAAACGGCTGCAATACTGCCCGTAATGTTTTCAAGTTTTGCGGCAGTAAATGTACCGCCCGGCAAAATGGGGTCATTGGAACCGTTGTATACAACAGGATAAATTACGTTATCTGCCAGAGATTCGCGGAGAAATTTTGTGGCAGCATTGAGTTTTTGGGTACCTGCTATGTCACAACCCAGAAAATCTGATGTTTTTCCGTCGTTTATGGGTACATATTTTCCGTCACGCTTTGTATTTGTGTTAAGATGTGCGGCGGTTATGAAAATGTGACCTCCGTTTTTTACATACTCTTTCAGATTGTTGTATATTTCCTGTGTCATACTGTTCCAGCCTACAAATATGACAGTGTCATATTTTGCAAGTTTTTCGGCAGAGGTTTCGGCAGGTACAACATCGTACAATCCGTAGGCGGGCGAGCCTGAAAGGTCATCGTCGCCGAAGTTTTCAATATCCTGCCAGGAACGGGCATGTCTTAAATCTGCGGTTATACGCCATGACCATTCGCTGGGGCCCATGCTCCATTCGTCGCGGTCGTACTGCTCCCAGATGCAGTTTCCTTCCCATCCGGTATATGCATCCAGATATCCGTATACAAGGGCAACTTTTGTCAAGGGTTCTTCTGCAATTCTCGGTATTTCCCTGAAACGCTTTTCGCAGTCTGCCATTTCTTGGCGGTATTGTGCACAGATGGGGTGGTCTGCATCAAAATTGTAGCCAAGGCTTTCTATTTTTTCATCTCCCGATTCAAGACATACAATGTGTGAACCCGAAAGGTATGTATAGCGGTATGCAATTTTCAGTCTTTGTGCTTTGAGATAATCGTCCTGGCGGATTCCGCCGTACCATTCGTGAGCGATATATGTTCCCCAGATATTCTTTCCGTAAGAGTAAGCACAGCCTCTTAGAAGGGATATAAGAAACTCAGGGTCTCCCGGCATAACTTCAAGTCCGGGGATATCGCATCCGGCATCACACACATATTTTACCAGTGCGGTTGCTTCAACTGACATAACGGCGGGAATACCCAGTTTGTCGGCAATATCCATATAGTGCTTTGTCGCGTCAAGAAAATAGTCACGGCAGTCTTTAAGGTCGTCTAATCCCTGTTTCATATATGCACCGTAGCCTTTGGGACGGGCACCGTACAGAGTTCCGATTTCACCGATAATATCACCCATAAAATATTCACCGGCAATTTTTTTGATTTCCGCCACGACATCGGGTGTAAACTGGCTTTCCTTACCTTCGGGGGCATACTGCATGGTATACAGTGTCATAAAATAAACCTTATGGTCCGCACACCATTTTGCCCATTCATAGAAATATTTGGGTTCAACCTGTTCGCTTGAAGGACGGATTACCAGATAACTTGTGTCTTTGACATTGCGGCTTTCAAATTCATTAATGAGATTTTCGGGCACAAAACTGTGCTCTCCAACATGCAATCCTGAAATAGCAAGATTTTTCTTCATGTTACCATTTACCCTCCGAAAGTAACATTAGTTTTATTTTTCTCTTCTCAAAATTTCAAATCCGATAACCGCAGAACTTGCGGCTGTGGTAAGGGCGTTTGAAAAATTATCCGTACCGTACTCAATTGTGATTCTGCGGTCACAACATTCCATAAGGGAAGCGGAAATTCCTCTTTTTTCACCGCCTATAACCAAAATCATAGGCTTTTTAAATTCTGCCTTATAAATCGAAATACTGTCCTCACAGGGTTCAACGGCACAGTATATTGTATATCCAAGTTGCTTTGCAAGATTTCCGAGTTCTTTATAATTGTCACATACTGCACAGGAAATTTTCTCGGATGTACCTGCAGATGCCCGTATGCACACTCCTGCGGCACTCATCCAGTTTCGCGGGGTGAGAATAAGACTGTCGGCACCCGCGGCATACAGAGAACGCACCGAGTACCCGAAATTATACGGGTCTTCTATTCCTTCAAGCAGAACGGCAAATCCCTTTGAATTTTCAAGCAGTTCCTTTAATTGTGTCGTTTTGCGGTTGCCCACCTGTGCCATTACACCGCCGTGGGTAGAACCAATGGCGTTGGTGTTGAAAAAATCACTGTCACAAAATTCCAGCGGGGTGCTGTTTTTTGTTATATAGTTCCTCAGCCGTCTGAATTTTCTGTCGTTTTCAAAATCTTTTTCACGGGATATAAAAATTTTTTCAACCGTTCTTGAGCCGGTTTCAAATACCGCTTCCAGCGAAAGTATTCCCTCGATATATGAGGAGTCTTTTTGCTTTTCGAACTCTTTTTTCAACGGAGTTCTCCCTTTCATATCGTTTTCAAGCGCTATTATATCACAGTGAATGTATTTTGTCAATCAGTTTGGATAAAATATCATCGGATGTCGCCGAAAGTGGATAGTATTTCAATAGTTTTATACTAATTCTTAATTTGTTCAAAAAATCGTATAGAATTATTACAAAAAATGGTGTAATATATTCATAATGAATATTATGTACATTATTTGGAGGTACCATTATGGTAACAGCAGGCGATTTCAGAAACGGTGTAACTTTTGATATGGACGGAAGCGTAATGCAGGTAATTGAATTCCAGCATGTAAAACCCGGAAAAGGTGCGGCTTTTGTTCGTACAAAACTCAGAAATGTAATTACAGGTGCGGTAATTGAAAAAACATTCAGCCCTACCGATAAATATCCCCCCGCACACATTGAGCGTCGTGAGATGGAATATCTCTATTCAGACGGCGAACTTTACTATTTTATGGATAACGAAACTTACGAGCAGACTCCTCTCAATGCAGATACTCTGGGCGATAGTTTCAAATTTGTAAAAGAAAACACCACCTGTAAGATTCTTTCTTATCAGGGCAATGTATTTGGTGTTGAACCTCCCATGTTTATGGAACTTACAGTAACAGAGGCAGAACCCGGTGTTAAGGGTGATACCGCCACAGGTGCTACAAAGCCCGTAACTCTTGAAACAGGCGTACAGATTAAAGTTCCTCTGTTTGTAAATGAGGGTGATGTTGTTAAGGTTGATACCCGTACAGGAGAATACCTCGAAAGAGTTTAATAAATCTATTTTCCAAAAAAATTGCAAAGGAGAGATTGTTATGACACTTACAGAAAAAGTTGCACATCTCAAAGGTCTTATGGAAGGTCTTGGCATTGATGAAGCCACAAAAGAAGGCAAGGTTCTTAAATACATTGCCGATATTCTTGAGGATATGGCACTTTCGGTATGTGACCTTGAAGACGAAACCGATACTCTCAACCAATACATCGAAGAAATTGACGAGGATTTAGGTTCTCTTGAAGACGATTTCTACGAAGATTATGACGACTGCGATTGCTACGATGACGATTGTGATTGTGACTGCGATTGCTGCTGTGACGATGATGACATCGGAGAATTCTATGAGGTGACCTGTCCGTCTTGCGGAGAACCCGTATATCTTGACGACAGTATTGACCCCTCCCGCGTTATTTGTCCCTCTTGCCACGCAGAATTCAGTGATAAAACACAAGACTGATTTATAGTTTGAAATTTCAGACCAAAAAAGAAAATCCCATTCTTTTTATACGATTGAATGGGATTTGATTTTTTGAAAATTTACATATTTAATTATTTACGAGGATACAAAAGTGTTCAAAAAACTTTTTGCACCCACAGATATGACGGTGGGTACTCCATGGAAAAGCATTGTAATGTTTACTCTCCCTATGTTGTTGGGAAATATTGCACAACAACTTTACAATACAGTAGACAGTATTGTAGTTGGAAAATACATAGGTGACGGTGCTCTTGCAGCGGTGGGCAGTGCAGGACCTATTGTAAATCTTTTGCTTGTTTTGTTTATCGGTATTTCGGTTGGTTCAAATGTCATGGTTTCGCAGTATTATGGCTCAAAAAACCGTGAAGAACTTTCATATTCAATCGGAAACAGTATTACCGTAACCGTCATAGCATGTATTATGCTCATGATAGTTGCAACACCTCTTATACGGCCTGCTCTTGTGTTGTTGGATACACCGGATACCATTATTGACGGCTGCACAGATTATCTTATCATTTCTGTACTGGGTATTGCGGGACTTGCGTTTTATAATATTCTCAGCAGTATTATAAGGGGTCTGGGCGACTCGATGTCAGCACTTATATATCTTTTGGTTGCGACTGTCATAAATATTTTTCTTGATATTTATTTTGTTGCGGAGTGCGGTATGGGAGTTGGCGGTGTTGCTCTTGCTACTGTTATAGCACAGGTTGTTTCTTCAGTACTGTGCCTTTTAAAACTCGCAAGAATGAGCGAATATTTTGATTTTGGTTTAAAATATCTTATTCCCAAGGGAAGCACCGTAAAAACTGTCATCCGACTTGGACTTCCGTCGGGCCTTACTCAGGCAATATTTTCGTCTGCAATGCTGATAGTTCAATCGCTTACCAACAAATTCGGAGATCAGTTTATAGCGGCCAATGTAGTTGTTATGCGTGTTGACGGATTTGCCATGATGCCAAACTTTTCTTTTGGTACGGCACTTACAACCTATGCAGGTCAGAATGTGGGTGCCGGAAAGTATGATCGTGTTACCCAGGGTGCTAAGCAGGGAGCACTCATGTCGGTAGTGTGTTCGACAGTTATAACGGCAATAATTCTGTTTTTCGGAAAACCGCTTATGGGACTTTTTACCGATACCGCAGAACTTGTTGATTTGAGTTACAGCCTTATGCAGATACTTGCAGTAGGGTACATAGCAATGGCAATAACACAAAGCTTGTCGGGTATCATGCGCGGTGCAGGTGACACTATGACACCTATGTGGATTTCTCTCATTACAACTGTTATTATTCGTGTGCCAGTTGCTTACGGAATTTCATACATGACCCGAACACCTGAACTTCCTTACGGTATAAAGCAGTGTATACAAATTTCGCTTTTAATCAGTTGGGTAATGGGTGCAGTGCTTACCACTGTATTCTACTGTCGCGGTAAGTGGAAAACAAAAGCCATTAGTGAATAAAAAAATCTGTGAGGTCACTCACAGATTTTTTTTTCAACTTCAATAACAGTCAGTAAATCGCTTTCAACAGTAAACCGTATGTCAAAATCCGAAAAAAGCATACTGTATACTCTGTCGGGCGTGTCCTGATATGCAGGGCGCGGGTCTTCGGCAAGGCACTGAATAACGGCATCCTGTTTGTCTGCCGGTATAATATTGAGCAGGGCTGACGGAAATGAAACCTGAAGACAGAAATTTTTTGTTTGCTCTGAATATCCGCCGGTTGCATCTGTTATGCAGTCCGCAAGGGGAAGATACGGTTTTATGTCGTATATGGGAGTCATATCTAAAATATCTACCCCCGACACAATAAGGACATCTCCTTCATTTTCTGTTTTCTCGATACTTTCAAGTTTTACAACCGAAAGTCCTAAGGGATTGGGGCGAAAAGGGGAGCGACTTGCAAAAACGCCAACTCTTCTGTTACCTCCCAGTCTTGGGGGACGGACAGTGGGAGACCATTCTTCGCGGTGAGACTTTGAAAAATCAAAAATCAGCCAGATGTGAGAAAATCCGTCAAGTTCCTTAAGAGCACAGGAGTTTCTGAACCGGGGCTCAAAAACTATTCTTCCTTTCAGTGAGGAGGCTCTGCCGCTTTGACGGGGAATACCGAATTTTTCTTTAAAATCGGTGTGTATATATGCTATGGGTTTTACAATAAGTTGTTCTTTTTCCATGAATTCCTCTTGTTTTTTATTTTTAATATTATAATCTTTTACAGATTTTTTGTCAAGCAATATTGTGGCAAATCACAAAAATGAATAATAATTTATGCCTTTGTTTGCAAAATATTACAAAAAAATATTTTTTTTAATAATTCTATTGACAATGGGAAAATATTGTGATAAAATATCATCAGTTAGCATAGACTAACTATGCGGAACAGCGCATGGTAAATCAGTGCTGATTAATTATTGGCAATGAGTTAGCATAGACTAACTGACAATAAACGGGAGGCATAAATGAAGACACTCAAGGATTTAAAAGTCGGTCAGCGTGGAACAGTAGCAAAATTGCACGGAGAGGGTGCAGTAAAGCGTCGCATTATGGATATGGGTATTACCAAAGGAACCGAGATTTATGTACGCAAAGTCGCCCCGTTCGGAGACCCAATGGAACTTAATCTTCGCGGGTACGAACTTTCCCTTAGAAAAGCGGATGCGGAAATAATTGAAATGGTATAATTGGTGAAAGGATTCAATATGAGCATAAGAATAGCACTTGCAGGAAACCCCAACAGCGGAAAAACAACGCTTTTTAATTTTCTTACAGGTTCAAATCAATATGTAGGAAACTGGCCCGGTGTAACAGTTGAAAAAAAAGAAGGTAAACTGAAAAAGTATGACGGTGTAACCGTAACCGACCTTCCCGGAATTTACTCCCTTTCTCCTTATACACCCGAAGAGATTGTTGCAAGAAATTACCTTGTTCATGAGCATCCCGAGGTTATTCTGAATATTGTAGACGGGACCAATCTTGAAAGAAATCTGTATCTTACCACGCAACTTATGGAACTTGGTATCCCTGTTGTAATAGCCATAAATATGATGGACTCGGTTCGCAGACACGGAGATAAAATAAATATAGAAGTTCTTTCCAAAAGGCTGAGATGTCCTATAGTGGAAATCTCCGCACTTAAGGGAGAGGGAATTGAGGAGGCAGTAGAAAAGGCCATTAATGCTGCGGAAGAGGGAAGTGTCATATCAAGGCATATTTTCAGCGGCGAGGTTGAACATGTTATCGCACATATTGAAGAGGCGGCGGTTCATCATCTTCCCCTTGAACGCCAACGCTGGTACGCCATAAAACTTTTTGAACGGGACAAAAAAGTCGTAGAACAATTAAAACTTGAACAAAGCATCATACAACATATCGAAGACGATATAAAATATGTTGAAAATCATTTTGATGACGATGCCGAAAGCATAATCACCAACGAAAGATATGAGTACATAACAAAAATCAGCCGTGAGTGTTTTAAGAAAAAATATCCTGACAGAATATCTGTGACGGACAAAATAGACACTGTTTTGACAAACAGATTTCTTGCACTTCCCATTTTTGTGGCGATTATGGCTCTTGTTTATACAATTTCAATCGGAACAATAGGCGACTGGACGGTAGGTTTCATGAATGACACACTGTTCGGAAAATGGATTGTTCCCGGTGTTACAGGTTTTCTGGAGAGTGCAGGATGCGCCCAATGGCTTGTCAGTCTTGTTGCCGACGGCATTGTGGGCGGTGTGGGTTCCGTATTGGGATTTGTACCTCAGATGCTGATACTGTTTTTGCTCCTTTCTGTTCTTGAGGATTGCGGATATATGTCCCGAATTGCCTTTATAATGGATAAAATTTTCAGAAAATTCGGACTATCCGGCAAATCGTTTATACCTCTTCTGGTCGCCTCCGGTTGCGGTGTGCCGGGAATAATGGCAAGTCGTACAATAGACAGTGAAAAAGACAGACGAATGACTATTATTACCACCTGTTTTATTCCCTGCGGTGCGAAAATGCCTATAGTCGGTCTTGTTGCAGGTGCTCTTTTCGGAGGCAGTGCACTTATTGCTACCTCAGCATACTTTATCGGGATAGGTGCGGTACTTGTCTCGGGTATTATTTTAAAGAAAACCAGTATGTTTGCAGGTGACTCCGAACCTTTTGTAATGGAACTTCCCTCATATCATCTTCCGGTTGCTTCCAATGTACTTCGTACCACCTGGGAAAGAGGCTGGGATTTTATAAAAAGAGCAGGAACGGTAATTCTTGCAGCAAGTATTATTATATGGGTGCTTAACAGTATATCTTTCACAGGCGGACTTCACTATATAACGGAAAGTGCAGGAGGTGCCTCCATACTTGAAGTTATCGGCGGTGCAATAGCATTTTTGTTCATTCCTCTGGGTTTTGGCAACTGGCAGTCGGTGGTTGCAACCATACTGGGCCTTGTCGCAAAAGAAGGGGTTGTAAGTGTATTTGGCACTCTTTGCGAAATGCTTCCCGAAAATGCAGATGTTATTATGGAACTTGAAAGCGATGTATATGATAACGCAATACTTATAGGTAAAGCATTCTTCGGAGGAAGTAAACTTTCGGCATATTCCTTTATGGTTTTCAATCTTTTGTGTGCTCCGTGCTTTGCGGCAATGGGTGCCATCAGGAGAGAGATGAACAGCGGGAAATGGACAGCGTTCGCACTTTTATATATGACAGCGTTTGCTTATGCCGCATCACTTATTATTTATCAGTTCGGACTTTTGGCAAACGGAGTATTCAGCGTATGGTCAGTTGTTGCGGTTATAGTGTTTATTGCAATGCTTTACATGATTTTCAGACCTAAAAAAACAAATTAAGAAAGGGTTTTTCTATGAATGTTCCGACACTTATAGCGGTATTGATAATTGCAGCAATATTTATATGGATTGTTGCAGTGCAGGTCACAAACCGTAGAAAAGGAAAAGGCGGTTGCAGTTGCGGTTGTTCAAACTGCGGTATGTCTGATGTCTGCCATAAGAAATAAATAAAAATCTCTTGGAAACAGAAGAGTAATTATGTATAAAACCGAAATCACCTGTCGGCATAAAGCCGGCAGGTGATTTCGGTTTGGTTTTTATGAAGTTTTTTAGAGAGATGGCATTAAAAAAATTTATTCCGCATAGGGAGTCTGCTTTATTACATCGGTTATACTCTGAGACAGATTTTTGCAAAGTTCTTGTGACTCAGCCTCTATCATTACTCTTACAACAGGCTCGGTTCCGCTTTTGCGAAGCAGAATCCTTCCGTTGTTTTCAAGAGTTTGTTCTGCTTTTTTAACAGCAGCCAGAACTTCAGGATTATTTATTACCGCATCTTTATCTGTAACACGGGTATTCACTGTAATCTGAGGGTAGCGGGTAAATCCCTCGCACAGTTTTGAGGCGGGCAGTGAACTTTCCATAAGAACTTCCATTACTTTAATGGCAGTGATGAGTCCGTCACCGGTGGTTGCATATTTTGAGAATATTATATGCCCCGATTCTTCGCCGCCCAGACTGTAGTTTCCGTTTTGCATTGCCTCGTAAACATACTTGTCGCCTACATCGGTCTGTATGTAGTCGATACCCAGTTCCGAAAGTGCTTTAAATAAGCCGAGGTTTGACATAACTGTGACAACGACGGTGTTTTTATTCAGCATATTTGCAGGTTTCATATACTTGGCGCAAAGGTAAATAATGTGGTCGCCTGTAAGAACTTGACCGTTTTCGTCAACTGCAAGACATCTGTCTGCGTCACCGTCAAATGCAAATCCGATATCAAGTTTTTCACGCTTTACAAGTTCACACAAACCTTCAATATGAGTTGAACCGCAACCCATATTAATATTTAAACCGTTGGGGGAATTGTTGATAACATAAGTTTTTGCACCCAATGCGTCAAAAACACTTTTTGCAATCATCCAGGTACTTCCGTTTGAACAGTCCAGACCGATTTTCATATTTTTATATGAATGGCGGGCAAGGGAAATTATATATCCGATATACTGGTTTCTGCCTATGGCATAGTCTATTGTAAAACCGATATTTTCACCTGTTGCAAAGGGAATTTCACCAAATTCGCCGTCGAGGTATTTTTCTACCTCTTCTATGATTGCTTCGCTCATTTTTTCACCGCGACTGTTTATAAGTTTAATTCCGTTGTCGTAATATGGATTATGACTTGCCGAAATCATTATACCGCAGTCAAAGTTTTCACTTCTTACAACATATGCCACGGAAGGCGTGGTGGTAACATGCAAAAGATATGCCTCCGCACCGCTGGCGGTAAGACCTGCAACCAGTGCATATTCAAACATATATCCCGAACGGCGTGTATCTTTTCCGATAACTACACGGCACTTGTGTTCTTTTCCGTAATACCAGCCTAAATATCTTCCAACCTTATATGCGTGTTCAACATTAAGTACTTTATTTGCTTCACCGCGGAAGCCGTCTGTTCCAAAGTATTTTCCCATTGTTACCTCCTATTCAACAGTAACTGATTTTGCAAGATTTCTCGGGCGGTCAATATCACGACCTAACTCCAGTGAAGTATAGTAAGCGATAAGTTGCGCGATTGTTGCTGCAGGGAAAATTGTGAACATCTGGTCACAGGAGGGCAGGTACAGAATATCGTCATAGGAATCCGAGGGTACCTGGAATCCCTGTTGGCAAATCAGCACAACTTTTCCTCCGCGTGCACGGACTTCGCGAAGATTACTTATAGTTTTGTCCAGAAGGTCAGCACATCCTGCAAAGGCGAATACGGGAGTATCCTCACATACCAGGGATAAAGTTCCGTGTTTGAGTTCGCCTGCTGCATAGGCTTCGCTGTGAATATAAGATATTTCTTTGAGTTTGAGTGCCGCTTCACTGCTGAGTGCATAATCAAGACCTCTTCCTATGAAGAAAGCACTGTGAGCATTTTTGTATTTTTTTGATATGGCAGCACATTCCGACTGCGTATCAAGAATTTTATGTATAAGTTCAGGAACAGATGTTATAAGTTCCTGGGTATATTTGCGGAGTTGGGAACTGTCCATTTTTTCGTGTGCATAGGCAAGACGGAAAGCAAAAAGGTACATGATACCAAGTTGTACCGTATATGCTTTTGTACTTGCAACTGCAATCTCGGGACCTGCATGGGTGTATATAACTCCGTCAGCCTCACGGGCAACAGATGAGCCGGGAACATTAACCACACCGAGAGTATATGCGCCGCACTGTTTTGCAAGTCTCAATGCCGCCAGACTGTCAGCGGTCTCGCCTGACTGTGATATGATTATCACCATGTCGGTTTTATCTAAAATCGGGTTTTTATAACGGAATTCTGAGGCAATTTCCACTTCCAGAGGCACTCTTGCCATTTTTTCTGCAATAAATTTACCCACAAGCCCTGCGTGCATAGCCGTTCCGCAGGCAACAACATATATTTTCTTGAACTTCTTAAGACGGGTATCGTTAAGTCCTGCCGAATCAAAATTAGGCATACCGTCGGATATAATTGGATAAAGAGTCTGGAACAAAGCCGTAGGCTCTTCATGTATTTCTTTAAGCATAAAGTGAGGGTATTCGCCTTTTGTCGCACAACTTACATCCCACTCGGCTTTTTTGAAATCCCGTTTAACTTCGGTTTTGTCGGGAGAATAAATCTTTATTCCGCTTTGCTCCACAACAGCCAACTCGCCCTCATCTATACGCATATAATTGTCGGTATATTTGAGAACGGCAGGCAGGTCGGATGCAATGAAACATCCGTCGGAAGAGATTGCCGCAATCAGCGGATTGTCTTTTCTTATGGCATATATTTTTCCGGGTTCACTGGAAAAAACTGCACCTATGGCGTAAGAGCCTTTAAAGCGTTTTACGGCAGAAAGTATTGCATCTGCCGGGTTTTGAGTAAGGTTGTAGCAATAGTCTATCATAAGTGCTGCGGCTTCTGTGTCTGTCTGAGAAGAAAAAGTGTATCCCTGAGAAATAAGGAAGTCTTTTAACTCGGCATAATTTTCAATTATACCGTTGTGCACAATATATACGCGGGGAGTGCCATGGGGATGGCTGTTAATATCGCTGGGCTCACCATGAGTTGCCCAACGGGTATGTCCTATTCCGCAATGGGATACAGATGCATCGGGGAAATATGAAAGTTTTGCTTCAAGATTTTCTATTCTGCCCTTTGATTTTATCCCCGTAAGAGAATTTTTTTCTGAAAATATTGCTATTCCTGCCGAATCGTATCCTCTGTATTCAAGGGTACGGAGTCCCTCCAAAAGTCTTGGAACGGCATTTTCACTACCGGTATATCCGATAATTCCGCACATAAAATCTCCTGTGTCGGTGGGACAGGACCGAGTCTGTTGTATTTAATTTATTACTTGTAAAAATCTTTTTGTCCGCTTCAGAGATAAATCTCAAGCGTTTTTGTTGATTTTTTAACGACAAAAGCCTGCCGAAGAAATACCCGCCGAAAATTTCGATAATTTCTTTTCCTCGTCACTGTGTTTTATATAAACACAGTCTGGCGCTAAGCAATATGTATTTTTGCTTTTTCTGGTTGTCCCGAAATGTTTTAAAGTTTTTCTGTAATATTGTTTTCTGATTTAAAGATACTGTTCTGAGGTATTGTACCTCTGACCCGCGACAGGGGGTAAATGATACAGTTCTGTCCGACAATACTTCCCGGACAAAGAACAGTGTTGCATCCTATCTCTGTAAAGTCACCTATCATTGCTCCCATCTTGCGAAGACCTGTGGGAGTTGAACCTCCGCTTAGAAAGACAGAGATGTTTGTTTTGTCGCTTTTTACATTTGAGGTAATACTTCCCGCACCCATATGGGATTTGTATCCCAGAACCGAGTCGCCTACATAATTGTAATGGGGAATCTGAACATTATCAAAAATAATGCTGTTTTTTATTTCTGTGGAGTTTCCAACAACACAGTTATCGCCGATAATTGCTTTACCGCGGATAAAAGCACAGTGTCTTACCTCTGTGTTTTCGCCGATAATGCACGGCGCTTCAATCAGGGCAGATGGATATATCTTTGCAGTTTTAGCAACCCAGACATTAGGTTTAATATTGTCAAACCGTTCGGGGTCAAGACTGTTCCCGAGAGTCAAAATAAAATTTCCCAATTCTCCCAGAACCTGCCATGGATATTCATATTTACCGAAAAGTTCTGACGCAAGTGTATGAGAAAGGTCAAAAAGTTCGGTTGTTTTCACAGTCAAAATCACTCCCTTCATAAATATACTTAATTATATTATATCATAGATAGTGCCGTAGGAAAGGAGTGATTTTGATTGTTAAAAAAAAGTTTTAAATCATGAGGGGTAAAAATGAACAAACTGTGTATATCTTATACATCTTTTTCTATTTCTTCATATAATTCCCTGTACCATGAGGCTGAACCCGTATACCAACTCCAGCCGCCACGGCCGGAATGGGAGATGTTGGAATAAACATCTCCGCAAAGTACATACGGCTCAGTTTTATACTTTTCAAAAAGTTCTTTGTTTTTTGCCCTTAAAGGCGGACAGAGTGCATTTGTAATTTCGATTGCCCGGTCTTTTTGATTTCCGTGCAAAAATCCCATTGCACCCCATATTGCACCGTGAGTATACTGTCCTCCGTTTTCGCGAAGACCGGGAGCATAACTTTTTATATATCCCGGATTTTTTTCACTTTTATCAAAAGCGGGGAAAAACAGTTTGAGAATGCGGTTGTTTTTATCATACAGACTGCTGTATGCCGATTCAAGCGCCGCGGCAATGTGTTCCGGGGGATTTCGGTAGGCATGCGGGCGTATTTTTCCCAACATTTTGTCGCATAGGGCAGCAAACGCCTGAGGCAAAATGTCAATTTTGCACTCATCACAACTTTCATCTCCCAAAGGAGAGCCGTCATCATAAAAACCACGCAGATAACGGTTGTTTTTGTAGGCGTAAAGGTCGGTGTTTTTTCCGATAAGGTCAGAAAATTGTGTATACGGCAGGGGGTCGTCGCCTTTCAGTTTAACAACAAGCGCAAATTTTTCCAGTACAATTCTGCCGAAGAAACCAAGCCAAACGCTTTCTCCTTTGCCTTTTTCGCCTACCGCACTGAAACCGTCATTCCAGTCACAACTTCCGATGAAGGGCATACCGTGAGCCCCCAATCCTCTCTGTATGAACAGGTCACAGGCTCTCTTGCAGTGAAGGTATACACTTTCTTTTATCTCCGATACTGAGGGCGTGGAGTATCTTTCATGCTCTTTATCCGAAAGAGGTTTGTCCGAAAGATATTTTATTTCCACATCAAAAACGGAATAATCATCTGTTGTTTCCGCATATTCACAGGCACACAAAACCAACCATAAATAGTCGTCGGAGCATCTTGAACGGATACCGGGATTAAATTTGTCAGGGGCTTTTACATTGTGCCACCAGTGCTGCACATCTCCCTCTTCAAACTGATGTGCGCAACAGCGGATAATGTGTTGCCGGGCAATGCGGGGATTGGTGTTGAAAAATATTCGGATATCCTGAAGTTGGTCACGGAAACCGAAGGCACCTCCCGACTGATACAATGCACTTCTTGCAAAGAAACGGCAGAAAACAGCCTGATATGGTATCCAGAAGGAATTAAGCATCTTTACGGGATTTTCACCGCATTGCACTGCTGTAAGATTTTTCATTGTATCCATAACGAAATCCAGTTGTATGCGTTGAATATCATCAAATGACAAAGCGTGTATTGATGAGACAGTATACTTCAATGTCTTTTCTGAAAAGAAAGAACAGAGGAAAAATGTTGCTTTTTCACTTTCGCATCCCACGCATACAGTATCATGTACGGGAGAGTTCTGTCCGGTCATTTCAAAAACGGAAGTTGCATATAGTGGGGTATTTTTATTGTCAACAGTCAGAAATCCGCTGTCTTTTGCAAACGGAGAACAAAAAGCAAGTCCCCCCGATGTTTTCAGTGTATATATTCCCTTTGTGCTTCCCTCAGACGAACCCAGAACAGGCTTGAGAGAGTAGAATATTTTTTTTGGTCGGGAAAGAGAAATATCGACACATTTTACAGGTAATTTCGGGTGAAGAGAAACAGAAATCGTGAAATTGCATCCGGCAGCCGTTCCGGTGTACTTTGCACCTCCGGCAGAGAACACTACCGTGGCACTGATACGGCATAAATCGTAAAGAGTGTCGCCGTCACACAAATATATGGTTTCGCTTGAATAGGGTGTATAAGGTGTATTTTCAAAGTGGGAAAGGCGTCTTTCATGGGAGTTTGAAAACCAGGTGTACCCCAGCGACTTATGAGTAACGACACTTCCGAAAATACGATTTGAAAGAACATGACTGTATGCAAGAGGCGGTTTTTTGTCTATCTTGTCCACAACAAAACCATTTTGTATAAAATCTCCTCCGAAGGTACTGTAAATGACATCCGGAAGCGAGGTTTTATGCGGTACGGGAGAGGTGACTGTTTTTGGAAAAGAAGCAGGTAAATCCGGTATAATTTCAGACCGGCTGTCTTCAAAAATATCACAGGCACAGCAATAAAATATTTTGTGTGCATTTTTGTCGCCTATAAAGAATATACCGCCTTTTTTGTTTATAAGATAGTCACTGCCGTATCGGGAAACAAGGGCGGAAAGTCCATTGTGGATGGGGCGTGAATAAATCTGAACATCCTCAAAAAGGAAAACAAGGTCAAAACTTAGCCCCTTTAATGTGCAGAGCCTGTGAAGCATTATCATTTTTCCGCAGAATTCAAGGCTTTTTTCGTCCGCTTTTACTGCTATCACAGGCAGGTCTCCGGATACCGAATATTGCCATATATCTTCACGACGGAACAAGTCTTTATCAAAACTTTCCCTTATCTGTATATTTTTTTCAAAGGAAACGGCACGAAGTATTCTCTCCAGTAACATATAGTCATTATTGTCCATATTTTCTGCAGACGCAAGTGCGTTCTTTTTTGTGTTTGCCACTGCCAGTGCTTCAGATTCATGGCGGGAATTGTAGTTTTCCCGGGCCTTTAAAAATGATTTAACAGCACCGTCGCGGGTTGAGGCACACAATACAATAAAGCACATCTTTTCGCTCCGTCGTCCCTTTTTAACAGGGGATTTTTCGGTTTTCAGAAATATTCCGGGACTTATACAGGCACCGACGGTACAGGAAAGTTCGGACTTATCTGCAAATATTTCCTCAATCTCTTCGCCGTGTGTATAGAGATTGTCTGCCATTGTTTCAAAGGAAATGTTGATATCAGGGTCACAAACCCCTACAGCAAGGAATAATTCATCGCCGGCTTTACGGGAACGCTTGTGTATGAGAAGTATCCGGTTTTCTTTGTCGTATTCCGATTCAAATGATAACTGACTGAAAGCGGGATGTGATTTATAATCTTCAAGGGCGTTAAGCACCGGTTCGAGAAACAGCATATATTCTGATGTTTCCGACTCCTTCAGAGATGCAGTGATATCAATATACACTGCCCCTGTGAAAGCGGAAAGACGCCAGTTGATATTTACAAGCCGTGTGTTTTGGGTAATGTTATAACTTGCATTGTCACGGTCATATTCAAAGGTTACTTTTGCGTTGTCAGGACACAGTCTTTTTATATTTGAATAGATTTTATCATTAATTTTCACCCCCACTGCAAAACATGGTTTACGGGATGAAACGGTTGAGGGGAGAAGCGTTATGCATCTTGTACGCCGTTCGCCTTTTCGCTCAAACCAGACATGACCGCAGTCGGACAGTCGGAGAGTTGTTCTGTATCCGCTGAACAGGGCAATTCTCGGCAATGCCTCGTCTATAGATTCGCTTTTTATACCCGGAGCAGAGGGTGTACGGCGTTCGGGCATATCGTCTGTATTTATATCACGGAAAATATTTGCATCTGTAGGTATTTTCTCTTCAAGAAGTTCGCAGGCACTTGCCATACGCATATCCGCCATAAATCTTTTCCTGAAGATATTGTCAAATGAGAAATTTGCACAGGCAACAATACTCATACCTACATGATGAGCCATATAACTTTCTACTACAGCAAAGTCTGTTTCGGTACGGGAGGGGGTAAAATCTATGGCTTCGTAAAAACCGTATTTGCCGTACATTCCCAGTTTTTTCAGGTTCTGAAGATTTATCTCTGCATCATTACTTCTTTTCCTGAGCATCAGAAATGAAGAATAAGGAGAAATGACTTTTTCCTCGCTCTCTTCATGTTTCAGACTTAAAAACGGTACACCGATAGCCTTGTATTGATAATTCATCTGCTGGTCAAAGGCATAAAAACCGCATTCCGAACTGCCCCACACCTTTATTCCGTTTGCCGCCGCAGAATATCTTTTTTGTTCATGCCGGGCAAATTCCAGAGTTTCCTGTGCAAAACTGTTTTTGTATACCGGTAAAAGCAAAGCGGGCATAAAGTATTCAAATGTTGTGCCTGTCCAGGAGGCTGCACCCAAATAAAACCCTCTGCTTATAAGGATACGACCGAGGGAGGTCCAGTGCTTTTTAGGTACATCGCCTCTTGCTACAGCAAAGTATCCTGTTGTGCGGAATTCACTCATATAAAGGTCGTAACAACCTTCGTTTATATTGTTATCTTCGGTGTTTCTGCCGAGATAAAAAAGGTCTCTCTGGGAATTATACAGTTGGCGTAAATCTGTGTTGTCGCTTATTTTGTTGATTCGTTCAATCAGGAGATTAAGCCGTCCGTCAAGAGATGCATACTCCTCCAGCCCTTTTGCAAGTGCTGTAAGACAGGTTATAAAATTTCCGCTGTCAACGGTAGAAACATATTTTGTACCTATTATTTCAAGTGTACGGTTGTCATACCAGTTGTATAAATGACCATGCCATTTTTCCAGTTTTTCAACAGTTCCCAGCGTGTCTGAAATACGGCGGTACAAGGTATCGTTGTCAATAAAACCAAAGTCCCGGGCGGTAAGAACCGACAGGAGATACAGTCCTATATTTGTAGGTGAACATCGCTGGGCTGCTGCATACACAGGAGAAAACTGAATGTTGTCCGGCGGAAGATGGTTTTGTGTGACATTGACATTATCCTCGAAAAACTTCCACATATCACGGCAGTAGTTTTTTATGGTTTCAAGCCGTTCCTGACTTATTGCGGCGGAAAATTCAATAGGTTTTGAAAGTAAATACGAGGCAAAAGGACAGATAATAAAAAGAAGTCCCAAAAAACGGACAAACGGGGAGTTGGAAATCAAAAGCGATATCACACCGAAAACAATGCTGTATTTCATATAGAAAATGTATCCGAAAATATTTCCGCTTTTAATACTGTCCGCTTCCGAAGCGGTTGTCCATTCCAGAAGATTTTTTTTACTTACCGCCATACGCCATAAACTTCGTATTACGGCGTCAATACTTAAAAAGCCACGGTGAAAAAGAGTGGAGGCGTCATAAAATAAGTTAAGAAAAGCACTCCATATTCCGCTGATAACATCGGAGGTAAATTTACGGAATATCTGCTGAAGGTTACCTGAAAAAATAATACCCGTGCAGTCCCACAGGAAAGGAACTGCAAGATATAAGGCAACACCGAAACAGGCATCGGTTTGCAAAACAAGAGAAAAAATAATCGACAGTACCGCAAAAATCGGTGCGGTGAGCCGTGTGATATTACACCACAACTTAAATTTTGAAAGAGAACCCAGAGGATTTTTTGCAAATGCCATTGCCTGAATATCTCCACGCATCCACCTGTGTTCCCGTTTAAAATACGAAATGGGATTCTGGGGAAGACTGTCGGTCAGTACAACTTCGCCTATAAGTCCGCACCGCAGAAGACATCCTTCAAGTATGTCATGGCTCAGAATTCTTCCGTCAGGAAATGCTCCGTCTATTACCTTTAAAAATGCGTCTATATCAAAAATACCTTTTCCGCAGAACATACCGTTTCCGAAAAAACTCTGATATATATCAAATGAAGCGCCGGAATATACATCTTTTCCGCCTGCACCGCTTTTGAGAACGCAAAATGAGGTTTTACCCGCGGGAACAAGTCCGTAACTCATACGGGGCTGAAGAATTCCGTAACCGCTTTTGACATAGAATCTGCCACCTTTACAGTCAATGACAGGAGAATTTAAAGGGTGAGCCATAGCACCGCAGAGTTGTGAGAGTTGACCTATTCCCATGTCTGTATCCGAGTCAAGCGTGACAATATATTTTATACCTTCAAGAGCATTTCTGCTACCCGAAAAATATTTTACAGAAGTATTTATGCCCTTTATAAAACGGCATAACTCTATTACTGCGCCCCTCTTTCTCTCGTAACCCATATAACAGTTTTGTGTTTGGCTGTATACTCTTTCACGGACAAAAAGAAAAAAGGAGGAGCCGTATTTTTTATTTAAACCGTCAATGGCTTTTTGTGCATCGGATATTATCTTATTGTCATTTTTATCGTGTTCGGTGTCACTTTCTTTAAGGTCGCAAAGTATACCGAATAAAAGATTTTTGTCCTTATTGCACAGGTAAAATTTTTCCAACCGTTCAAAAAGTGCCCGGTCATGCTCTCCGCCGAAAAGGATGGTTGTTATGACGGTGAGGGTTTTACAGTCGTCGGGTACGCCGAAAGGTGAGTCAAATTTCAGTTTTGGTATAATGCGGGGTTTCTTCATAAGGGCGCACAATCGGTTTGCAAGAGCAGATGACGCCTCAAAAACAGGAATTGCGGACAAAATAAGGACAGGTAATGTATATCGCCCTGAAAAAAGTGCAGTAATACCAATCATCAGTATATACACCACTGAAAGAGTTGATAAATATCCTGCACCGCGGGGATTGTCAAAAAGGTAATATCCCACATGGCGCTTAATATCTTTTTCCGCGGCACATTTTTTTAAAAGTTCTTCCAGCAGTTTCTGAGGTGTTTTATGTTGCTTTTTTGCTTTCTTTTCCAGCATTTCGCGGTACAAAAGTTGAGTTTGCTTGTCCATTTTGTGGTAAATTCCCGCGGGGTCACAGCGGAACATACGCTCAATAGGAGAATATCCCATTACATAAGAGGAAAAGTCTATACCCGGTATTTTTCGTAAAGATACAATAAGATTTTTGGCAAGAGCGGTATCTGATAAGGTCTTTTCTGCATCACGGAGTTTAAATCCCACCGATTTTTTCAGTTCCCCGCACAGTATTGCAATACGGTTTATTATAACTGCTTTCATTACATTCTGAACATTGTTTATCTCTTTATCGGTTAAAAAGTCATTGCGGGAGAAAACATTAAAAAAACAATCTGTTATATCGTTGTCCAGTACATAATCGGTGAAAAACAGTGTCTTTTCTACATAAACATAAAGTCTGGAATGGGCAGGAAGAGCCTTTGAGGCAATTTTTAAAAGATTTTTTCCTTCTCTCTCTATTACATAATAATTGTCGCATATCCACTTTGAGCCTGATGAAGAATAGGGCAATTTGTCGGACATGGCCTTTTTACAGAAACTTTTTATTATCCTTAAATCCTTTTTTATATCCGGACATGGCGACTGTTCCTGCGGACTGTTCTGAATTTTAATTATATATTCTTTTATCTGGCTTCGCTCCATAATCTTTCTCCCTTGTGCTGATGTTATATATCCTATTTTTGCCTGTTTTTAAAAAAACATACAAAAAGAAAAAGGAGAGAATTTGTGAAAATTCTCTCCTTAAAAACAAAGGATAGTCATTCGTTTTCAATATAATTTACAGCACACCGTATTCCGTCAAGTGCCGCACTGGTAATACCGCCGGCATATCCGGCACCTTCACCGCAGGGATAAAAACCTGGCATTCCCTTAATCTGAAGATTATCCTCTCTGGGTATTCGGCAAGGTGAGGAAGTCCGTGTTTCAACCGCCGTCATAGGTGCATTCTTTTCCGAGAAAAAATCAAACTTGCGGGCAAAATTTCCCAGTCCCTCACGGAAAAGCGAAGTCATTTTTCCGGGAAACAGACTGCCGATATCACATCCTGTAACCCCCATAGGGTAGGAGGGATATATTTTGTGTGACGCATCAGAGAAGGTTGGTTTCCCCTCAAGAAAATCACCTGCTGTCTGGAAGGGAGCACGGTAATCACCTGATATATTAAACGCAGACTGTTCAAGATGTTGCCTGAATTTAATTGAACCGTCGGGAGTGTTGCCGTAGTCAGATTTTAAAACCGAAACGCAAATTGCAGAATTAGCATTTATTCCGTCCCGTGCAAATCGGCTCATACCGTTTGTTACAATGGTGTTTTCTTCGGATGCGGAGGGAACTACAAGTCCGCCCGGACACATGCAAAAACTGTATACTCCTCTGTCGCCTTTGCGGTAGGAAAGGGAATATTCGCCTTTTGGTAAAAGGTGAGCGTGGGAGGAGTCAACTGCATTTCCGTAAAGAGAACGGTCAACATCGCTTTGCAGATGTTCAATACGGAATCCCACAGAGTAGTCCTTCGGCTCTACAAGTATACCGTTTTTCATCAGCATGTAGTATATGTCATGAGCGCTGTGTCCCGAAGCGAGAAACACAGAGTCGGAAAAAAGTTTTCCGGTATCATTCAGGGTGATTTCATATCCGCCGGAAGTTTTTTTGATGTCGGTCAGTGCCGTATCGAAAAGTACCTTTCCGCCGAGCAAAATTATCTCTTTTCTGATACTTTTTACAATGTCATAAAGACGGTCTGTTCCGATATGGGGTTTTGCGTTATAAAGTATCTCTTCCGGGGCACCATGCCGTACCATTTCACTCAGAATATAACTGCAACGGCTGTCTTTGACTCTTGTCATAAGTTTCCCGTCGGAAAAAGTACCTGCTCCGCCTTCACCGAACTGAACATTTGTCCGTGTATCAAGTTTACCGCCTGAAAAGAAGTCATCAACTTTTGCTTTTCGTGTATCAATGTCACTTCCCCGTTCAATGATTATGGGTTCGTAACCGAATTTTGCAAGTATGAGTCCACAGAACATACCGCATGGACCGAATCCCACAATAACCGGCGGAACACCCTTTTTATGCCGCGGGAAAACAGAGTCGGCAAAGTTTTGATTTGTGTATATTTCAATATCACCGTCATTTTGGGGATAACCCGAGGCATTGCACAAAACGGTATACACAAAAATAATATTATTTTTTTTTCGTGCATCAACAGAGCGTTTGAAAATACGGCGGTACGACACACCCGAAATTCCTTTTTTTCGCAGTATTCCGTCAATATTGTCTTCAAAATCCGCATTAAACGCAAGTCTGATGTTTTTTACAAGAAGTTCCATAATCAACCTTTTTGCAGTTCAAGTATTTCGTTTATAATTCCGTTGGAGATATAAAATCCTTTTGGGGTAAGCCGTAAAAAGCCGTTTTCACACCTTATGTAATCTTCGTTCAGCAGGCGGGATATTATGGGGCTTTTTGTAAGAGAGTAGCAGGATAAATCAATCTCCGAAAGTAATATTCCTTTTGAAAGCCGGAGACCGAAAATAATTTTTTCCTGTCTTTTTTCATTTTCGGATACTGTCAGACTTTCTGAAACAGGGGGCTCTTTTTTATTTTGTATTGCACTTATATAAGCGTCAATGTCCTTTTTGTAGGTGTATCTCCGGTTTTTAAAATAACCGGATGCAGAAGGACCGAAAGAAAGATACTCGGTTCCCTGCCAGTATTTAAGATTGTGGCGGGAATGTTTTCCTTTTTTTGCAAAATTTGATATTTCATACTGCTCAAAACCATTGAGCCCGAGAAAATCAATTATGTCGAAATACATTCTTTCCTCGGTATCTTCGTCGGGAAAAATCAGTTCCATCCGGGCAAAAGGTGTATTCGGCTCAACTTTCAGACCGTATGCCGAAATATGTGCAACAGGCAGACGGCAAAGTTCTGTAAGAGTGTTCCGGATACTTTTCGGCTCCTGAAAAGGCACACCGAAAATTATATCGCAACTTACATTGTCAAATCCTGCATTAAAGGCATCCTGTATGGAGGATACAGCCTTTTCTGCCGTATGTATCCGCCCCATAAGTTTAAGTTCGTCATCATTGAGGGACTGCACACCGAAACTCAAGCGGTTTACACCCAACCACTTTAATTCTGAAAGATAGTTTTTGTCTGCCGTTTCAGGATTAAGTTCAAGTGTTATCTCGCAGTCGGGGGTAATGGTAAAATTCTCCTTAAGTGCACAGAGGATATTTTCCAAATCCTGCGGACTCATAAGCGACGGAGTACCTCCGCCAAAATATATACTGTCAAAAACAAGCGACTTGTCATGGTACATATTTATATGATTTACAACCGCCGCGGTGTACTCAAGACGCTTCCCGGAACAAGTGCCGGCTATGGAATAAAAGTCGCAATAAGCGCATTTTTTCACACAGAACGGCACATGAATGTATATTCCTCTATTCATCGAATTTAAGTACTGCCATAAATGCTTCCTGCGGGACTTCAACAGTTCCCAGGCGACGCATTTTTTTCTTACCTTCTTTTTGTTTTTCAAGCAGTTTTTTCTTACGGGTAATGTCACCGCCGTAACATTTTGCAAGTACATCTTTCCGCATTGCTTTGACGGTTTCTCTGGCTATTATTTTTCCGCCTATTGCTGCCTGAACAGGCACTTCAAACATCTGACGCGGAATATTTTCTTTAAGTTTTTCTGCAATTTTTCTTGCTCGTGTGTAGGCTTTTTCGCTGTGTACTATAAACGAAAGAGCATCCACAATGTCGCCGTTGAGAAGTATGTCAAGTTTCACGAGAGATGATTTTTCGTAGTCGGCTATCTCATAGTCCAGGGAAGCATAGCCTTTGCTGCGGGATTTGAGTGCATCAAAGAAATCATAAATTATTTCGTTGAGAGGCAGACGGTAGTGGAGTTCCACGCGAACGGAATCCAGGTACTTCATATCAACAAAAGTACCGCGTCTGTCCTGACATAAGTCCATAATACCGCCTACAAACTCGGTGGGGCAGATTATATTTGCCTTAACCACAGGCTCGTAGGAGGACTCTATTTCGTCGGGAGAGGGATAGTTTGTGGGGTTGTCTATCCATATTTCCTTGCCACCCCTCAAAGCAATCTTATATATAACGCTGGGTGCGGTTGTTATGATGTCAAGGTCAAATTCCCTCTCTATTCTTTCCTGAATAACTTCCATGTGCAAAAGACCCAGAAAACCGCATCTGAATCCAAAGCCTAAAGCAATAGATGTCTCGGGTTCAAAGGTAAGTGCCGCATCATTCAACTGCAGTTTTGAAAGAGCATCACGCAAATCACCGTAGCGGGAACCATCGGCTGGATACACACCAGAATAAACCATGGGCTGAGCCTGTTTAAATCCGGCAAAAGCCTCTTTTGTAGGGTTGGATGCCAGTGTGACGGTATCACCAACCTGAGTCTGGGAGACAGTTTTTATACTTGCGGTAATATAACCTACTTCACCTGCATAAATAGTGTTGCACGGCTCAAATCCGAAAGGACGCATATATCCTGTTTCCACAATTTCAAATTCTTCGCCGCTTGCCATCATTTTAATGACATCGCCTTTTGAAAGTTTTCCCTCAAACATACGGATGTAGACAATTACACCGCGGTATGAGTCATACACAGAGTCAAAAACCAATGCTTTCGCAGGCAGGTCGTAGTCTACTTTTGGCGGAGGGACCTGTTCAACAATTGCTTTAAGTACATCCTGGATATTAAGACCGGTTTTTGCCGAAATACAGGGAGCGTCCTGTGCGGGTATGCCTATAATATCCTCTATCTCTCCTTTTACTCTGTCCGGGTCGGCAGAGGCAAGGTCGATTTTATTTATAACGGGAACTATTTCAAGATTATTGTCTACCGCCAGATAGGCATTTGCAAGAGTCTGTGCCTCAATTCCCTGTGAGGCATCCACTACCAGAAGAGCACCCTCACAGGCGGAAAGGGAACGGGATACCTCGTAGTTGAAGTCGACATGCCCCGGGGTGTCTATGAGATTGAGTTCATATACTTCTCCGTCAGGGGCGGTGTAGTCGAGTTTTACGGCACGGGCCTTGATTGTAATTCCTCTTTCTCTCTCAAGGTCCATGTTGTCAAGAAGTTGTTCCTCCATTTCTCTGGAGGTGACAGTATCGGTAAATTCCAGAAGTCTGTCCGCAAGTGTGGATTTACCATGGTCAATATGTGCAATTATACTGAAATTTCTTATGTTCCGGGGGTTTTTGGTCATAAATTTATCCTCTGTCATTCACGGTTATTTTTCATAAAGCGGTCAGTCTCCCTTTTCAGTTGCTTTTGGGCGAGAGCCTCACGCTTGTCGTATAATTTTTTTCCTTTGCAAAGTCCCAGTTCCACTTTTATGTGAGAACCGGAAATGTAAACGGACAGGGGAATAATGCTTAAGCCATCTTTTCCCACTTTTCCGAAAAGTTTCAGAATTTCCTTTTTGTGCATTAACAGTTTTTTAGGTCTGAGAGGGTCACAGTTGAAAATATTTCCCTGTTCGTAGGGACTTATATGCATCCCCAAAACAAAGATTTCGCCTTTTTCAATACGGCAGTATGAGTCTTTCAGATTTACATTGCCGTTTCTGACACTTTTAACCTCAGTTCCCTGTAAAACAATTCCTGCTTCGAATTTTTCTTCAACAAAGTAATCGTGATATGCTTTTTTGTTGGAAGAAATAAGTTTTTTTCCGTCGTTTTTTTTGTTCATTTTCGTTCCTTTACGATTTTTATGCTTTTCAGTACAGATATTTTACCATATTTTTATCAGATAATCAACGAAAAAATTAGGGTATTGTTAAAAAAATCATGAATTATTTGTAAATGGATAAAAAAACACTTGACATAATGGGAAATATCTATTAAAATATAGGGTAAGGTAGTGTTTGAAAAAACACTATGTATGTATAGGTTTAATGTTCCGGTATGCACGGAAATATATGCTGAATACACATTTACAGGGCATAAATCGAATTAATTTGAAATTTATATATATAAATAATATCTCCTTTGCTTTTTTGCAGGGCTATATTCATATATTACGGAAAGTTATGCTTTTCGGATTTTGGATTTTACGATGTGCCCGAGGTGGATTTGTCTGTTTTTACGGCAAATCCTGCAAAAAAAATTAAGGAGGTGTTTGTTTTTATGGGAGATTACGGAATAATTGTCTCTGTTGCGGCGGCAGTTGTGTTTCTGGCAATAGGCATTGCAGTGGGTATAATCTGGCGTAAAAAAGTCGGTGAAAAACTTATCGGCGGTGCTGAAAACTATGCAAAAAATATTGTTGACGAAGCAAAACAGGAAGCCGAACAACGGAAAAAGGCAATGTTGATTGAAGCCAAAGAAGAAGTATTAAAAGTTAAATCCGAGGCTGATCATGAAATAAAAGAACGCCGTAATGAAGTGCTTCGTCTTGAAAGAAAGGCGTTGCAAAGAGAAGAAAATCTGGAAAAGAAACTGGAAAATGTAGAAAAGAAAGAAGAACTTCTTCAGGCAAAAGAAAAAGAATATCAGGAAAAGATAGCACAGGCAGAAAAAATCAAACAAGAACAGCAGAAAGCACTGGAAACAATTTCACAAATGACCGCCGAACAGGCAAAAGCGTACCTTTTGGAAAAGGTAGAGTCAGAAGTACGCCATGAGGCAGCGGTTAAAATTACCGAAATTGAACAGGAACTCAAAGACACTGCAGAGGAAAAGGCGAGAGATATTATTACTCTTGCCATTCAGAGATGCGCGGCAAACCATGTTTCTGAGTCCACTGTTTCTGCAGTTGAACTTCCCAGCGACGATATGAAAGGAAGAATTATCGGACGAGAGGGAAGAAACATCAGAACCATCGAAACTCTTACCGGAGTTGACCTTATTATTGACGACACACCGGAGGCTATTACCCTTTCAAGTTTTGACCCCATGCGTCGTGAGGTTGCCCGTCTTACAATTGAAAAACTCGTTACCGACGGAAGAATTCATCCCGCCCGTATTGAAGAAGCGGTTGAAAAATCCAAGAGCGAGGTTGAGGCAATTATTAAACGCGAGGGTGAACAGGCGGTTCTCCAGACCGGTATTCACGGCATGAACAGCGAACTTATCAAATTGCTTGGCAGACTTAAATACCGTACAAGTTACGGTCAGAATGTGCTTATGCACTCGGTGGAAGTTGCCTACATATCCGGTATTATAGCCAACGAATTGGGTATAGACAGTGCACTTGCAAAGCGTGCAGGTCTTCTTCATGATATCGGTAAAGCAGTTAACCATGAGGTTGAAGGTTCGCATACTCAACTGGGTGTTGAACTTGCCAAGAAATATCGCGAATCAGAAGACGTTCTCCATGCTATTGAAGCACATCACGGCGATATTGAGCCTAAAACACTTGTGGCTGTTATCGTTCAGGCAGCAGACGCCATTTCGGCAGCGCGTCCCGGTGCACGAAGAGAAAATCTTGAAAGTTACATTAAACGGCTTCAGAAACTTGAAGAAATTGCCAACAGTTATGAGGGCGTTGATAAATCCTATGCTATCCAGGCAGGAAGGGAACTTCGCCTGATGGTTAAACCCGAAATTGTAAATGACGAAAAGATGGTCGTTATTGCACGGGATATTGCAAAACAGATAGAAAAGGAACTTGAATATCCGGGTCAGATAAAAGTACATGTTATCCGCGAGAACCGTTCTATCGAATACGCAAAATAAAAACAGGTAATATAAAATGCACTACTTCAACAAAGTAGTGCATTTTCCTTTTATATTGTAAATTCAGCGTAATAATGTATATTGTTTTCCTCCTGAGTGAAGGTTTTGCCTATGCGGTAAGTCCCCGGGGAAAGAGTGCCGTATATATTTTCCCAACCGATTGTCCATTCGTATGTTTTATCAATTTCGTAGGCTATCTGAGTCCAGAAAATTTCCTGGTCTGTTATGTGCTGTGCTTCCTGCCATCCGTATTCGGTTTGCACATCCACCCAGAAGGCACTTCCGCAGCTCAGGGAAATGTCGCTCAGATTATCACAAATAAGAGTCAGCCCGTCAGGTGTAACATCCTTTACGGTCATAAATATATTCTGATTTGATGAAATGTCTTGTTTTTCGGACATTTCCTTTGTTGTGGAATCCACAAAATCGTATTTTGTATAAATGAGGGAACAACTATTAAGAAAAATCACGGAAGCCAATAAAATAAATAAAAATTTTTTCATATAAAACCTCATATCATTATTTCCTTATTGCCCTGACAGAGACAACTTTTCGTTTGTCGGTATCTATTGAAAACAAAGCACCGTTCAAACTGCAGGGATTGTCGGAAACTTCAAATCGCTGGGGCATTCTGGTAATAAAACGGGCAACAATAATTTCCTTTTTAATACCGAGAATTGAGTCATTTGGCCCGGTCATACCAAGGTCGCTTATATACCCCGTACCTCCCGGCAGAACCTGTAAATCTGCTGTGGGGACATGGGTGTGAGTGCCGAACACAATATTTATCCTTCCGTCAAAATAATGTGCAAATGCCATTTTCTCACTGGTAGCCTCACCGTGAAAGTCGCATATTGCAAAGTCGTATTTTCCTTTTTCATGTTCAAGTATTTTGTCTGCAGTGTCAAAAGGACATCTCAATGGGTCCATATAGGTTTGTCCCATGATGTTCATAATGAGAAATTTATATCCGTTTATGTTTTTTATTACATAACCCATTCCGGGAGTCCCGGCAGGATAGTTTGCAGGCCGTATTATGTCCCGGGAATTTTCGGTGAAATTCCTCATGTCATTTACACGCCAGATGTGGTTTCCGCTGGTGAGCAAATCGGCACCGCTTGAGAGGAGAAGTTTTGCTCCGTTAGGGTCTATGCTGTTTTTTCTGCCGCAGTTTTCACAGTTAATTATGGCATAATCCGCTTTGTTTTCCGAACGGATTTTCCACAGATTATTCTTTACGAAATTTCCGCCGTTCTCTCCTATTACATCTCCTACGCAGAGGATATTGATTATACTCATCTGAACTCCGTCCTTGTGTAATATATCATAAAATAGAAACATTTGCCCACAGGTGTCAGGCTAAATAACCTGCACCGTGTGGGAAAAAATATTAAATTCGGATTTTAAAGGGTTTCAGGCTGCGGATAACCCTGACCGAAAGTATCAACTGTCATTTTCTTTATTGTCTGTTTTTCAATGGGGGCATCACGGAAATCAGTTTTAACCTCAGCAATTTTATTTACAATCTCCATACCTTCGCATACCTTTCCGAAAGCAGCATACTGACCGTCAAGATGAGGGGATGTGCTGTGCATTATAAAGAACTGGCTTCCTGCGGAATCGGGCATCATGGAACGGGCCATAGAAAGCACACCTTCGGTATGCTTAAGGTCGTTTTTAAAGCCGTTAGCGGAAAATTCGCCTTTTATGGAGTAACCGGGTCCGCCGGTTCCGGTGCCGTTAGGGCAACCGCCCTGAATCATAAATCCGCTTATAACGCGGTGGAAAGTAAGGCCGTCATAATAGCCTTTCTGAACAAGGCTTATAAAATTGTTGACAGTATTGGGAGCAATTTCGGGATAAAGTTCCGCTTTTATTATATCGGAATTTTCCATTTCAATGGTTACAATGGGGTTTTTCATGATTTGAACCTTCCTTTTTATTTTACATTTCGGTAAAGTCGCCTTCCAAAAAGCAAATTGCTTTTTCAACGGCGTATTTAGCCTCTTCCAGAGGAATATCAGCAAAACGATAGTCAAAGGATTTGCAGAAAGCAGAGATATTTTCTTTTACTTTCTCGGCATAGGGTGTCTGCACGGAGGAAACAGCGGAAAGAAAATCAGACTGCTTTTTTTTGGATATATAAAGTTTTGCAAACTTTAAAAACATACCGTAATGCTTAAGGCAAAAATGGTTTTGATTAAGAAGTTTTTTTCTGGATTCCGGGTCGTTTTCCCATAAAAGACAAGCAGTTTCCATCATTTTGTCAAAGTTTGTTTTAATCCGTGTGCAGACATAGCAGGAAGTGCTTATTTCACAGGCATTTTCGCCTGTTTTTGAAAGTTTGTCTTTTAAAAGGGATATTCCGTCGGTTTTGGTTGCATTGAGTACACTGTCAAGATGGCTTTCCAGCATCAGAGCAAGTCCCAGCCGGTTTTTGAGATTATACATTTTTTTGTAATGGACATCGCAAAAACCCATTTTATTGGTCTGAATTCTTATATCGGGTTCCATCATGGATGCACCTAAAATAAGGTCTAACTCATTGTCTTCCAGTTTTTTGCGGAGCAGACAAAAGGGACAGTTGTCATTTTGCTCAAAGGCTTCATTGACAGGTATGGTGTATATTTTTTCCATAGTCTTATTTTTCTAAAATAAATTTCAGTTAAATTCAATCATTGATTTTTCCCAGATTTCAGGTGCTTCGTAACCCAGGAGATTTACAACGGTAGCCGCAACATTTGCAAGACCGTATTGTCCCTGAACCACTTTGTAATCGGGATTGTTATCATAGAAAATACAGGGAACGGGGTTAAGTGTATGACTTGTTTTTGCAACAGCAACACCGTTTTTAACTTTACATTCTCCTGTTTTCTTGTCAACCTCGTACATTTCGTCTGCATTTCCGTGGTCAGCGGTAATAATTACTGCTGCTCCTGCCTTGTCCAGAGCATCAATGAGGCGCTTGAGGCAAAGGTCCAGTGCCTCCATTGAAACAACGGTTGCGTCAAAATTACCTGTATGTCCGACCATGTCGCCATTGGGGAAGTTTACACGCAAAAATCTGTATTTTCCGCTTTCAAGTTCCTCAATAAATCTGTCGGTAATTTCAGCACATTTCATCCAGGGGCGTTGCTCGAAAGGAACTACATCGGATTTGATTTCAATGTATTCTTCTGTTTCTTCGTCGTATTTACCCGACTTGTTTCCGTTCCAGAAATAAGTCACATGACCGTATTTCTGTGTTTCGGAAATTGCAAGTTGGGGGATTTTTTCCTGAGCAAGATATTCTCCCAGAGTGCCGGTGATAACAGGAGGAGATACAAGGTATCTTGAGGGAATATGAAGGTCGCCGTCATATTCAAGCATACCTGCATAAACCACTTTGGGGAAGCGGACACGGTCAAATTTGTCAAAGTTTTCATCCTCAAAGGCAATTGAAATTTCAATGGAACGGTCACCGCGGAAGTTATAGAATACAACACTGTCGCCGTCGTTGATTGTACCTACGGGAGCACCGTTTTCGCAAATTACAAAGCCGGGCAAATCCTGGTCGATACAGTTGAGTTCATTTCTGTATGTCTCTACCGCGTCTTTGGCACTTTCAAACTGTCTGCCTTCGCCAAGGACATGAATCTTCCATCCCTTGTGAACCATTTCCCAGTTAGCACCGTAACGGTCCATTGTAATGTTCATTCTTCCGCCGCCACTGGCAATTTTAACATCAAAAGTATCACAACGCAGTGAAGAAAGAAAGTCTTCAAAGGGATTGAGATATTCCAATGCGGAACGCTCACCGACATCACGGCCGTCAAAAAGAATGTGAATTCTGACTTTGGATACTCCTTGATTTTTTGCTTTTTCTATCATGGGCATAAGGTGTGAAATGTTGGAGTGCACATTGCCGTCGGAAAAAAGACCGAGAAAATGAAGTACTGAACTGTTATTTTTAACATTGCCTACGACTTCTTTCCAGGAATCTGACTCAAACATTGTACCGTTTTCAATTGAGGTTGAAACAAGTTTTGCACCTTGTGCAAAAACCTGACCCGCACCAAGTGCATTGTGTCCTACCTCGGAATTGCCCATGTCATCGTCACTGGGTAAACCGACCGCAGTACCGTGCGCTTTGAGTGTTGTCATAGGATATTTTTCCATAAGCATATCCAGTGTGGGTGTGTTTGCATAGTAAATGGCATTGGCTTTATTTTGCTTTGCAATTCCTACACCGTCCATTACAATAACCGCAACGGGACGCTGTTTTGCATTTTGTAATTTCTTAAGCATAAAAACTCCTAAAATTTATTTAATAATTTGTAGGGGAAGATACTTTTGTGTAAAAGCACCTTCCCCATGCTCCGACTCACAGGACATATGCCTTATGGTCGGTAAAACATTGTTTATAGATTACAATAATCAGCACCGAATTAAAATTGGAGCACAGGAAAATATGAAGAATATAATATCAGGAATTACAAACCGGGAGCAGCGAACATATAATTAACTGAAATCCGGCCTCCTGGGTAAAGTTCTTATATTTTCTGGAATGCTTAGTTACATTCGGCAACCAACGGACCTGCCAACTCTTTGATAAATACAATTTTGCCGGGAAGAGTAGGCATGAAACTTGACGGAATCCACATATCCGGACCATAGCGGAGAGTTGTCCAGAGTGAGAGACCCTGCCACTGCATTCCTCTGCCAAGAGTACCGTCGCATCCGCCGATTACGCGGTCAGACTGTAAGAACAGGCCGGGACCGATAGTGTTTGCACGGCAGGGAACAAGAGTTGTACGGGATTTGAAACTTGTAAGAGCGTTCTGCTCAACAGTAAGAGGATGGATTTTAGCACCGATGCGGTAAGGCTGTTTCTTCCATTCTTCAACAGAGGAGAATTCCGCTGCAAAATGGGGTTCCCAGAAAGCAATGTGCATCATACGGCCGATACCGAAAACGGTAACGAGTTTTGCACCTTCAGCCTTGAGTTTGGCAATCTTCTCGGGATAGGTGGGAAGGTTTGTCTTGGTTGCAAAGTTTCTCTGGTCCTTGGGAACGGTAAGTTCGCCGAGAGGTCCGTAGAAAGCATTTTCCATAGCCCACTGGAATGCACCGGGGTTTGAACTGTCAAGAGTGTTGCCTTCTGCATCACTCCACTCATCCATGTTGAAACCGTAAATATGGTCGCACTTTACATTCCATGCCTTGAGGAAGTAAACGCACCATTTATACATACCCATAGGACCTACGGGGAGAATCATGGCGAGTTTTCTGCCCTGGTCACGGCAGGACTTGATTTCAAGTGCAATTTCGTGTCCAAGAATCATATCAAAGTCGTACACATTTTCACAGGGAACAATATCAAAATCCTTGTTCCAGAAAGCCTGACGCTCCATAATGCTGTCGGGGTTAGCAGAGTTGTCGAGAATTTTGTCAATCTTTGCAAAATCCCAACCTGCAGGGAAAAATCCTTCAAGCAAGGAGCCTTTGATTGTTGAAAGAAAATCCATAGCTGATTACCTCACTTATATAAATAATAAATTCTTTTACATATTTTAGCATTATTTCACCAAAAAAGCAATACTTTATCGTAATATTTTAAAATATATATATGAAATATTATTAAACGCGAAATGTTATGAATTTTTCATTACTATCATATCCACAATATCAGCAACATGCTCGCAGGAGTCTGCACAACGCTCAAGATAGTCATAAACCTTTCTCCAGAAAATAATTTCAAGTGCATCTGTTTTTTCTTTTCTGATTTTCTTGTATGCCTGAAGATAAAGCAGGTCGCATTCTTCTTCCAAATCGTTCAATTCAACAATTGCACCGAGAAGTTTTTCGGGCTTATTGAAGTTATGAAGTTCCTTGAACATTCTTTCCATGGCTCGGCAGCAACTTGCAATTTTTACTGCCATTACAACACTTTCGTTTGTTACTTCCTGAGGTTCTTCCATGTAAATTAACTGCAAAACTTCTTCTATGTTGTCTGTAACATCATCAAGAGTGTGGCTGAGTTCCGCCAAATCTTCTCTTTCAAGGGGAGTAATAAAAGCCTTTGAAAGAGAACGGCTCATTTCGTGCTTTTTAATATCCGCCTCATGTTCGTATTTATGCATGTGGGAAATTTCATCTTCAAGATTGCTTACATTGTAATTTTTAAGACATTCCACCAGATAATCGGCAGCATTACAGCAAAGTTGTGATACAGACAGAAAATTTTCGAAATAAAACATATCCGATTTTTTAGACATATTTATAAAAACCTCCTTCAAAAGATACGCATAAATAATTTAGTCATAAAGTACCCTACAAGACCGCAACCCGGGAAAGTTAAAATCCAGGTCATTGCCATGTCTTTGACAACCCCAAGGTTAATTGCGGAGAGTCTTTTCACCGCACCAACACCCATTATGGAAGTTGTTTTTACATGGGTAGTGGAAACGGGAAGTCCGGTAAGCGAACAGAAAAGCAAAGCAGCGGCTGCCGCAATATCTGCCGAGAACCCCTGGTATTTTTCCAGTTTTACCATATCCATTCCCACAGATTTTATAATTTTTCTGCCTCCGATTGCAGTTCCCAGTCCCATAACTACGGAGCATAAAACCATCATCCAGAGTTGAGGTTCAAAGGATGTGTCGGTTGACAGAGCACCTGTTGAATTCATGGATTTTGCAAGTACCGAGCAAAGAATAATGACACCCATAAATTTCTGACCATCCTGTGCACCGTGCATAAATGCCATTGATGCAGCACCTAATATCTGTGCATTGTTAAAAAACTTTTGTGCAAATTTCCTTTCAACATTGCGAAACAGAATTGTAACGCCTTTGCAGATAAGCCATCCGAAAGCAAAACCCAGAGTTATGGAAACTGCTATACCGATTATTACTTTAAACCATTCGGAACCGTTCACACCGCCGATACCGCCCTGTGCCGCAATGGCACTGCCTGTAAGACCTGCTATGAGAGCGTGGCTTTCACTTGTGGGAATACCGAACACCCATGCAATGGTTGCCCAGAGAACAATTGCAAACATAGCGGCACTCAGTGCCGTCATTGCCTGTTTACTGCCCTCAAAAGTTACCATTTTTGTTATGGTTTCAGAAACTTTGGGACTTATTAAAGTCATAATCAAAACACCAAAGAAATTGAATACTGCCGCCATAAGAACCGCCGAGCGTTCAGACATACATCTTGTGGTGACACAGGTGGCAATTGCATTGGGAGCATCGGTCCATCCGTTTACAAGTATGACGCCGAGAGTAAGTATTACAGCAATAAACATGGGAACATTGCTCATCATAAGGCTTATAAAACTTTGTAAATCCATATTATTCCTTTCAGTTTTTAAATTATACTGTCCATTTTCTTTAACTTTATTATACACTAAAAGTGTATTTTATTCCAGTAGTTTTAGTGAAATAATATGGAAAAGTATGTAAAAAATAATGAGTATAATTTGTAATAAATAAACAATTATGTGATATTTTTGTCATACAGCATGGCAGAAATAAGCACCACAAAAACAGAGCCGGCGTTATGTATCAGAGCACCTGCCGTAGGACCGATAATTCCCATAAGCGACAGTATGATAGCAATAAAATTAACAGACAGCGAAAAGAAAATACCGTACTTTATTGTTTTCATGGTTTCCAGAGAAAGTCTTTTAATATAAGGGATTTTTGAAATGTCGTCATTCATAATGGCAATATCCGCTGCATCTACTGCAATATCGCTGCCCATTGCTCCCATTGCAATACCTACATCCGCGGCCTTTAAAGCAGGAGCATCGTTAACGCCATCGCCGGTCATACAGACAAATTTTCCTTCTGATTTTAATTCTTCAATAACTTTCACTTTGTCCTGGGGTAATAATTCGGGAAATATATGGGTTATTCCGGTGTTAAGTGCCATAAATTCCGCAGCACCCTTATTGTCTCCTGTCAGTAATACCAAGGATACACCTAATGCGGAAAGTTGTTGGCCGATAAGTCTGCTTTCCGGTTTAAGCACATCGGAAAGTACCGTAACTCCAAGGCATTCACCGTTCAGCGAAGTTATAACCGCCGCTTTTCCCTGCAAGGAGAATTGTCTGACAGCAGTATGTATTTTATCCGGAAGTTCAATATCGTTTTCTGTAATGAATTTTTCGTTTCCGCAATGAATTATTCCGTTTTCGGATGTTACAATAACTCCTTTTCCCGCCTTCATCAGAAAACTTAAGGGAGGGGAGAATTCAATATTACGCTCTTTTGCATGGTTCATAATTGCTTTTCCAAGGGGATGTTCGCTTCTCGCTTCTGCTGTAGCCGTAATGCTGAGAAGTTTAACTGCATCAACATTTTCACAGGGAATAATATCGCTTACCGATGGAGAGCCCAGTGTCAGAGTGCCGGTTTTGTCAAACGCCACAATGTCGGTTTTTCCCATATTTTCAAGAGCCTCGCCCGATTTTATAATAACTCCGTATTTTGAAGCCTGGCCTATTGCCGCCATTATGGCAGTAGGGGTAGCCAGAACGAGAGCACAGGGACAGAAAACCACAAGAATAGTGACGGCGTTAATGGGATTTTTTGTTATCAGATAGGTAATAACAGCAACCAAAAGGGATGCGGGCACAAGAAAACTTGCCCATTTGTCAGCAGTTCTCTGCACAGGTGCTTTTTTGTCCTGTGCATCCTTTACCAGTTGAATGAGATTTGAAAGAGAATTGTTTTTTGAAGTGGCTGTTGCCTGCATATCAACCGTACCGAAACGGTTTAATGTACCGCAGAAAAGACAATCCCCCACAGTTTTGTCCGACGGAAGAGATTCTCCTGTCATAACAGACTGGTCAACCGAAGTTTCCCCGCTTATAACAGTTCCGTCTGTAGGAATAACCTCACCCGGAAAAACCCGGAGTATGTCACCTGCTTTTATTTTATCTGCAGGGATTATGCTCTCAGTTCCGTTGCATATAATTCTTGCGTTTGACGGTGTGAGTGAAATCAGTTTTCCCAGTCCTCTTTTTGCTCTTTCAGATGTCTTTATCTCAAGTATTTCACCCACTGCCATTATAAACGCCACTTCTCCCGCTGCAAAAAATTCTCCTATACAAACAGAAGCAATTATTGCGATGGTGATAAGAAGTGCAGATGAAATTTTTTCTATGCCTTTACCGTGTATAATCCTTTTTATTGCCAGATATGCAATGGGAATACCCGAAATTATTATCGTAAGCCATGCGGGTGAAAAATCGGTATCAATATCTGCAATCCACAGAAAAAGATTTGAAGCAAGGAATAATCCGCTTATCAGAGTCATACGGATACCGCACAGCAAATTAATCAATTTTTCCATAAATACCTCCTGAAGTGACTGTTTCGTACAGTCCCATAATATTATATGTAGGGGCGGTATTGTGAGGTTAATTTTTTGCTGTTGATTTTTGTTGATTTTTGTAGTAAGATATATTATACAAAAACTTAATGATAGGAAAATATACACATGACAATGCTTTTTGATTCACATGCACATTATGACGACGAAAAATTTGATAATATACGGGAAGAAATTTTGTCCGGTATAACATCCGGTGATAATATCTGCCCCTGCGGAGTCGGTTACATTGTAAATGCGGGATGCGATATTCAGTCTTCCAGGTTTTCCGTTGCACTTTCGGAAAAATACGGTTTTATGTATGCGGCAGTGGGAATTCATCCCCACGAAGCACAAAACGCAGACGAAAAGTGGTTTGAGGAAATTGAAAGTATGCTTTCTCACCCAAAAGTGTGTGCGATAGGTGAGGCAGGACTTGATTTTCATTATGATTTTTCACCCCGGGAAATTCAGAAGAAGGTTTTTGAACGGCAGATGCTTATGTCACAAAAAACAGGCTACCCCATTATTGTTCACGACAGAGAAGCACACGGGCAGACGATGGAGGTTGTGTCCCAATATAAAACTGTGGGTGTTATGCACAGTTTTTCAGGCAGTTGCGAAATGGCAAAAGAGCTTATAAAAAAAGGCTGGTATGTTTCTTACAGCGGGTCGGTTACATTTAAAAATGCGGTTAATCTTGCCGAAACCGTGCAATATGTGCCTGATGACAAATTGCTTATAGAAACCGATGCACCTTATCTTGCACCGGTCCCCTACCGCGGACAACTCAATACATCAAAACACGCTTATGCTACGGCACAAAAAATTGCCGATTTGAAACACAAGGATGTGGAATATATTCTGGAAATAACCCAATCCAATGCAAAAAAACTTTTTAATATTCAATAATTTACAGGTTACGGCTATACTCTGGTTTGAAAAAATTCAAATCAGAGTATATTTTTCTTTTTTCATGGGAATAATGTTTGCGAATGTTAACAAAAGGCAGGTGCAATAAGTGGGAGAGCAAATTCTTAAAATGACCGGCATTGAAAAACGCTTTTCCGGAGTATATGCGCTGAAAAACGCAAATTTCGAACTGTGTTCGGGGGAAGTCCATGCTTTAATGGGGGAAAACGGAGCAGGAAAGTCAACTTTGATGAAAGTACTTTGCGGTATTTATCAGAAAGATGCGGGAGAAGTTGAACTTTTCGGTCAGAAAGTGAATTTTAAAAGCATCAATGACTCTCAGAAAGCGGGAATTGCAATTATCCATCAGGAACTTAATATGATAAACCACCTTACTGTTGCACAGAATATATATATCGGCAGAGAAGAGATGACAGGCGGTGTTATTATAAATGACAGTAAAATGGAGAAAAAAGCAAAAGAACTTTTTGACCGTATAGGTGTAAAAATTGACCCGTCTCAGACTCTGGGAAGTCTTTCTGTAGGAAAACAGCAAATGGTGGAGATAGCCAAGGCGGTATCCCATGATTCAAAACTGCTTATTCTTGATGAACCCACAGCGGCACTGACGCAACCCGAGGTGGAGGAATTGTTCAAGATAATGAACGACCTCCGCGGCAAGGGAATAGGCATGATATATATATCTCACCGTATGGATGAAATAGGAAGAATATCAGACCGTATAACTGTTATGCGTGACGGCGAATATATAGGAACCCTCATTACGCAGAATACCACAAAAGATGAAATTGTCAATATGATGGTGGGGCGTGTTATTTATGGAGAAAAAAAGCAAAAAAGCAATGTAAAACCTGATGCGGAAACAGTACTGGAGGTCAGGAATTTAAACAGGGCAAATGTTATACGGGATGTAAGTTTTAAACTGAGAAAAGGCGAGATACTGGGATTTTCGGGACTTATGGGTGCAGGCCGTACCGAGATAGCACGGGCAATATACGGTGCAGACGGTTACGATAGCGGAGAGATTTATATAAAAGGAGAGAGAGTAAAGATAAAACAACCCTCGGATGCAGTCAAAAGGGGAGTATGCTATCTTTCCGAGGACAGAAAGAGATACGGACTTCTGCTGTCAAAATCAATTGCGGAAAATTCTGTACTTGCAAGTATTGATGACTATATAAAATTCGGCTGGATTGACGATAAATCTGCGGAGCGTTCTGCAGAAGAAATAAATAAAGTTCTTAAAACCAAGGCATCTTCTGTCTATCAGGAACTCAGAAAACTTTCCGGCGGAAATCAGCAGAAAGTAATAGTGGCAAGATGGCTTTTGAAAAATTGTGATATATTTATTTTTGACGAGCCAACCCGCGGAATAGATATAGGTGCGAAAAGTGAAATGTACGAACTTATGGAAAAACTTGTTGCACAAGGCAAATCAATTATTATGATTTCCTCGGAACTGAGCGAAATTCAGCGGTTGAGTGACCGTGTGGCAGTCATGTGCGAAGGAAAAATAACCGCTGTACTGGATATTGAAAATGCGACGCAAGAGGAAATAATGAAATACGCAACAATGAGGAATTAACAATGAATATTATTAAATTTATGAATACCAAAGGAAAACAGAATATAATAATTTTTCTTGCTCTGGTGGCACTTATTGTGATTTTTACGGCACTTAACCCCAATTTTATCAACCGTTATAACATTCTCAGTATGGCACAGTCTCTTTCTCCTTATGCTTTTCTTGCACTGGGTGTAACATTTGTCATTGCAACAGGGGGCATCGACCTTTCCATCGGTACTGTGTGTATAGCCGCTGCTGTTATAGCGGGTAAACTGTATATGTCGGGAATGCCGTTGTGGATGACAATTCCGGTAATGCTGATAATAGGTATCATATTCGGAATTGCAAACGGATTTATGGTGGCGGTGTTGGGACTTCCTCCGTTTATTGCCACCCTCGGAACAATGATGTTTGCAAGAGGAGTTTCGGCTCTGGCGGTATCCGTTCCGAATATATTTTATCCTACGGGTACCTGGTTTAACGGAGTGTTTTCAAACTATTCTGGAATACCTACGGGAATATTCTGGGTTATAGGTTTTATGCTCATTTGTATGTATCTGATGTATAAAAGTAAAGTAGGACGGTATATACTATCCATAGGCAGTAACGAAGAGGCAACACGCCTCTCGGGTATAAATATTGTGAAATATAAAATACTCGCATATCTTTTCAGCGGACTGGGAGCAGGTATTGCGGCAATATTCTGGTCTGCATCTTTTACAACCGTTGCCTCCGCAACAGGTAACGGAATGGAACTTGATGCAATAGCAGGTGTATACATCGGAGGAACAAGTGCTACGGGCGGTGTTGCATCGGTGGGAGGCTCGATTATAGGCTCTGTGCTTCTTGTGGTAATACGAAGCGGACTTAATTTTGTACTTGCAAAATTCAATCTTAATCTTAACGCAACCTATGTGACCTATGTGCTGACAGGTGTAATTGTTATTGTAGCAGTATTGATGGATGTCATTAAAAATAAAAAAATTAAATCAAACTGAGAAAGGAACAGAAAATGAAAAAAACACTTATATTGACTCTTGTTGTGACTATTGCGATTTTAACCCTGAGCCTTGTTTCATGCGATATGTGGAACAATAATCCCGAATCAGATACAGGTACAAACAACGGAACGGGAAATAATAATACCGGTACGGGAATACTTGATACCGACAAAAACTCAGGTAATACTTCTGTAGGTACTGTCAACAAAAGTATTGCAGTTATTGCCAAAGGCGAATCCCACGCCTTTTGGCAATCGGTTAAAGCGGGAGCAGAAGATGCCGGAAAAAAATACGGCTACAAAATAACATACCGCGGACCTGTAAGTGAATCACCCAAGGATATTCCGTCACAGATGGAAATGGTGCAAACTGCACTATCAAACAACGCTGCAGGTCTTGTAATCGCCACAATCGGAGAGGGCTTTTCGGACATGTTAAAGCAGGCATATGATGCAAAAATACCTGTAGTGCAGTTTGACAGCGGTGTATGGGCAAACGATATTGCGTCTTTGGACAAGGTTTCAAAAAATCCCATTGTGGCATCTGTTGCCACCAGTAACGAAAAAGCGGCAGCGCTTGCGGCAGAGAACTTTTATGCCGCAATCAAAGGCGATATTGAGGCTTCGCAAAAGTATATTGTGGGCGTAATTCAGCATGATGAAACACAGACGGGAATTGACAGGGCAAAAGGCTTTGTAGATAAGTTTACCCAATTGTGCGAATCAAATGAATCCACAAAAGGAAAGTGCGTAATAGAAAAAGAGGTTAAGCCCGGAGATGCGGAAAACGCATATAAAACTGCACTTGAAGCACTTTTTGAGAAAGGTGCGGCGGCAATTTTCATGACAAACGAAGGTGTTGTAAAACAGGTGTATGACGCTATCGGAGCATCCGGCACCAAGTATGACAGCATTAAATTTTGCGGATATGATGCAGGTACCAAGCAGATTGAATGGATGAGAAAGACAACAGGTCCCAAACTTGTGGGTGCAGTTGCCCAGGACTCATATCAGATAGGATATCAGGCAGTAGAACAATGTGTGTTTGCACTTGAAAAAAAGCAGGTTTCTCCGGATGTAGCAATTTCGGGAACCTGGTGGAACAGCGAAAATGTGGATGATATGATAGCAAAGAATCTGGTTTACGAGGGATAAAACATTAAAGGGCGGCACTCGAGGCGTACTCCGTAAGGAAGTGCGCCTCAGTTATATTAGCCTAACAGCGAGTGATATTGTCCTTCGGACAGTTTTAAGGGGAATATAATATCACGAAAACCGATAGGTTTTCATATCACTTTTGCCTTTTGGCAAAAATATCACTGCAAACTCTTAGTTTGCAATATCACTTTTACACACCGAAAAAGAAATATTATTTTCGGCAAGTATTTACCTTTCTCAAAGTATGTCCCACTATGACACTTTCATAATCTTTGTTCAAAGTGTCATTTGTTTTATGAAGATAAAAAACAAGAGAGACAACTTCTTTACGAAGCGTCTCTCTCTGTGTCGCCTTTTAATTAAAAAAAGAAAATTCAAACTGTTAAAATTTTGTATCCGTCATAGTCCGTATCTTGATTTTTTTATGCTGATATGATACAATATCAACATAGAAAAAGAAAAACGGAGACAAAATGGAAACAAAACGATTTTCAAAACTTGACAGCGGATTTGTATGTGAAAATTGCGGTAAGCAAGTAACACCTTTAGGTTATACATCACGCAACCACTGCCCATACTGCCTTCACTCAAAACATGTAGATATAAACCCCGGCGACAGAATGAATGACTGTGGCGGTTTACTGGTGCCTGTCCAGAGTTTGCCGGATGCCAAAAAGGGATTTATAATAGTTTTTAAATGCAAAAAATGCGGACAAACCGTACGGAATGTTGCGGCATTGGGAAAAACAGATACCCCGGACAACAGCAGTCTGCTTATCAGACTTACAAACCCCGAGCGATAATATTTCGGAAATATATTAACAAAATAAGAATTTTTATAAAAACCAGTTGACTTTTTAAGAATTTTATGGTATTATATTTAGGCGGTTAAAAAAGAACAACATTATGCGGGTGTTATTCAATGGTAGAATGTCAGCCTTCCAAGCTGAATGCGTGGGTTCGATTCCCATCACCCGCTTTAATTTTTTTGATAACCCTATGTGCCAGTAGCTCAGCCGGATAGAGCAACTGCCTTCTAAGCAGTAGGTCGGGAGTTCGAGTCTCTCCTGGCACGGATATGGTGGATATAGCTCAGTTGGTTAGAGCGTCAGGTTGTGGCCCTGAAGGCCGTCGGTTCGAATCCGATTATCCACCCTTTTGAAAATTATTTTTTCATAAAACTCTTGACAATTTGCGATTTTTGTGATATAATACTTGAGCATTAGGTTGCAGTTGTCATCAGCAACGGTTCAGGCAGTGGTTGCAACTTACCGGGAACCGCTTCAATATTAAATGGCGGAATAGCTCAGCTGGCTAGAGCACTCGGTTCATACCCGATAGGTCGTAGGTTCAAATCCCACTTCCGCTACTTATCCGGCCCGTTGGTCAAGCGGTTAAGACACCGCCCTTTCACGGCGGTATCAGGAGTTCGATTCTCCTACGGGTCATAAAATATCAAGTCGAAAGACTTGATATTTTTTTATGCAAAAATTTTAATTATAACTTATCATAATCCGCCTGAAAAAACGGCGCTGCTTCCGGAGTTAAAAGGAAGCAGCGCCAGAATAAATCAGTATTCAATTTAAAGTAATTACAGTGCAGTAATTATGACTGATATCCCATGGTTACTTCAATATCAATCTTCTCACCGCTTCTGTCAACTTTTACAATGACTTTATCTCCGGGTTTGACATCGGAAATCGCCTGTGTGAGGTCGGTGGAATCCTTAATTTCGTTGTTGTTGAAGTTTATAATAATGTCTCCTCGTTTTATGCCTGCTTTAAGTGCTGCTCCTCCGGGAGTAAGTTGATATACAAGAACACCTTCGGGTATGCCGTAATATTTTGCCTGTGCTTCGGTTACCTCGTAAAACTCAATTCCCAGATATGCCTTACCGGTTACGAAATCGTCCTTGGGACGCTCAATTATTTCACCGTTTTCCATAAGTTCGTTTGCGATTGATATAACTCCGTTAATAGGAAGGGAGAATCCCATACCCTCAAATCCGTTACCAAGTTTAAGAGAGTTCATGCCGATAACTCTTCCGAAACGGTCAAACAAAGGACCGCCGGAGTTTCCTGAATTGATGGGGGCATCTATCTGTATTACGGTCATGGTTTTGGTTGTATTTCCGTAATAGTCGGTGATTTTTACATCACGGTTGATAGCCGAAATCATTCCGTGTGTTGCAGTACCTGCAAATTCTATACCTGCGGGAGTTCCTATAGCAATAACAGGGTCGCCCTGAACCAGTTGGTCAGAGTTTCCAAGTTCAACAGCGGGGAAATCGGTTCCTTCTATTTTCAGAACGGCAACATCGCTTAAAGTGTCTTCGCCTATAAGTTCTGCCTTGTATTCTTTTTCGTCATACATTATAACGGTAATATTTGTTGCATCTTCTACAACATGAGCATTTGTTATTATATAGCCGTCAGCGGTTACGATAAATCCCGAACCGACACTTTGCTGTGTGAAGGTTCTTCCGAATGTATAAATTTCACTTTCTACAATGATTCCGACAACACTGGGTTTGCCTTTTTCAATTATCTGCTGATTTGTGAGTGCGTTTGACGATGTCTGTGACGGATCAATGGCTATTTTGTCGGTGGCGATGCTTGAAAGCACGGAATAGTCGTTAACGGGAATTTCAAGAATCGGCGGAGATGACTCGGATTTATCAAGTCTTTCCATAACAAGTATGGTAGAGGTAACCGACAGTGCTGCAACCAACATGACGGTAACTATCCTTCCCCAAATTTTATGGCTCTTTTTATTTTTGGTCTTTGTTTCGGGAGAGGGAACGGTCAATGTATCATTATAGTTCCATTTGTTTTCATATTTTTCAAAAGAATTGTTATTCATATAAGAACCTCCTATGTATATCGGGTAACTATATGATACATTTTATTTTTTAACAAATCGTGCCGATTTTATAATGAATTTTTTATCTTTATTTAAATGTTTTAGTTAATAAAAGATTGTACAAAAACAATAAAAAGTATTCTAACAATTTATTAAATATCTGTCAATTTTTGTTTTTATTTACCTTCTTTAAGCATCAGATTTCTTTTTATAATTTTTTCTCCCCGCCAGGCATAAGCACGGTTCTTGAAACTTCCGTCGTTTATCATACGGTCAATTTCCGTAAGTGTAACATCAGGCAGGAGATTAGATTTAAAAAATTCAACAGGTGTATCAGAGGCAGTTTTATTTAACGGACAGACATCCTGGCATAAATCACATCCCCAGACATAAGGGGACGATTTTATTATATTCTCCATTCCGTCGGTCAGTTTTTTTGTCTGATTTACAAAAGATATACATTTTGAAAATTCAAATCCGCAGGGACAGTTGTTTTTGCATTTACCGCAGGAATTGCAGTGAAGAATTTCGCCGACGGGGGAATATTCGGATAACTCAAAAGGAAAAAATATTTCTGCTATAAAAATATAAGAGCCGTATTTTGAATTAATCAGAAGGCTGTTGTCGCCTATAATTCCCAATCCTGCCGATGCGGCAAGAACTTTTTCGGATATTGGAGAGTTGTCGCAATATCCCTTACATCCGCTGTATACAGATTCAAACCGCACAAAAAGTTCTTGTGCGTAAAGATGATAGTCATAAGGCACACAAAATCTTGCCACATTTCTTCTTTCGGGAAGTTGTGTTTTATACGGAATAAGAAAAACAGCAAGACTTTTCATATTCTTTATTTCTTCTGTTTTTTTCGGATTTATTATTTTTACTGCCTCTATGGGAAGAAACGCATAAAATTCTATATGTTCCGATTTGAAAAAATCCTTTATTTTATTCAACAAATCACCCCAAATGTTTTATACACAAATTATAACATCTGTCGTGTCAAAAAGTCAATAGTGTTTAAAATAACTTTAAATACTGATTATTTAAGGTTGATTTTTTTTTATTTTTTTTGTATAATTAATCTGAAATTTAATTTAAATGAAAGTGCTGTATAAATGGATAAATTTACCTGCCCCTTAAAAAAGATATACCCGCAAAAGAAAAAGAGAGCGGAATATATAATTGACAGTCTTGAAAAAATATACCCGGATACTGCCTGCGGTCTTCATTTTGAGAATGACCCTTTCAGACTGCTTGTTATGGCAAGGCTTTCCGCACAGTGTACGGATAAGCGTGTAAACACTGTTTCCGCAGAACTTTTTTCAAAGTTCCCAGATGCAAAATCCATGAGCGAGGCGCCTGTTGAAGAAATAGAAAACCTTGTCAGGTCATGCGGAGTGTACCGTATGAAAGCAAAAAATATAAAAGATATGTCTAAAATAATATATGAAAAGTATAATTCCGCCGTGCCATGTGATATGGAACTTTTGCTTGAACTTCCGGGTGTAGGACGAAAAATTGCAAACCTCATACGAGGAGATGTGTTCGGAATAGGCGGCATAGTTGCCGATACCCATTGTATAAGAATTTCTCACCGCTGGGGACTTACAACCAAGCCCGACCCTCTGACCACAGAAAGAGAATTGTCCCGCCTCATTCCCCCGGAGAAACAAAGCGATTTCTGCCACAGAGTAGTGGACTTCGGCAGAGAATACTGCTCTGCAAGAGGAGCAAAATGCGACAGTTGCCCGCTTGTAAATCAAAATAATCAGTAATCAGAATTCCCCGAAAGGAAAGAATTAATATGACAAAACAGGCATTATTTGTAGACGGAAACAGCATAATGAATCGTGCATTCTACGGTGTCAGACCGTTGAAAACCAAAAACGGACTTTTTACCAATGCAGTTTACGGATACATCAGTATTCTGAAAAAACATATTGATGCCATTAATCCCGATTATGTCGGTGTGGCGTTTGACCTTAAGGCTCCCACTTTCCGACACAAAATGTACGGGGAATATAAAGGCAAAAGAAAACCAATGCCCGAGGAGCTTGCCATGCAGATTCCGTACATCCGCCGTGTAACCGAGGCAATGGGTATACAGTGCATTACTCAGGAAGGTTATGAGGCAGATGATATTCTGGGCACATATTCCCGTATATGTGCGGGAAATAATGTGTTTTGCACAATTGTGACAGGTGACAGGGACGCGTTGCAACTGATAAGTCAAAACTGTAATGTAATTCTTGTTTCAACAGGAAAAGATATTGTTTTTGATGTTGACTTTTTCCGTGAAACTTATGGTTTCGAGCCTGTAAATCTTATAGATTTCAAGGCACTTATGGGAGACAGTTCGGATAATATCCCGGGGGTTGCGGGAGTAGGGGAGAAAACCGCCAAGGACCTGATAGGCAGGTACGGTACTATAGAAAATGTATATGCCTCTCTTGAAAACGGAGAAATCAAAGCCAAACTGAAGGAAAAACTTGAAATAAACAAGGAAACGGCGAAACTCAGCAAAACTCTCGCCACTATATGCCTTGAGACTCCCAACCTACCCGTGCTTTCACAGATTGATGCAAAAGATGCAGACTCTGAAACCCTCAGGGAACTGCTGATAGAACTTGAATTTACAAAATTCCTTAAAATGTTTCAACTTGATTCCTCTGCCTCCGCACCTTCCGACAACGGACAGATGAGTATGGACTTTTCTCAGGAAAACATTCAGGAAACCGTGGAGATTGTTGATATATCCTGCGAAGAATTTTTTGAAATATGCGGTGATACAGTCTTTCTTTCCTATAATAATGGTGAAAACTTCCTCTATTTTTATATAGACGGTAAGGTTTATCGTGTGAAAGAAAACACAGAAAAAATTATAACCGACCAAAAAATAAAAATAGTATTGTACGACTATAAGGACTATTGTCATTTTTGTGCATCTGTGTTCGGGAACGACATTCTCAAAAAAGTAAAAAATGTTGTTTTTGACGCACATCTTGCGGCATATATAATTAATTCTGCACAGTCTGCCACAGATATTTCAAAACTTATAATTCAATATACAGGCAAAACAATAGGCAGTAGGGAGTCGGAAAGTGCCGCGTATAACTGTGGGTATCTTCCGCAACTGTATAATGTGCTTTATGAGAGAATAGAACAGTGTGACTGCGTGGAATTATATAAAAATATAGAACTGCCCCTTGCAAAAGTTCTGGCAAAGGCTGAAATATATGGTTTTAAAGTTGAGCAGAACGGAATAAAGCAGTACGGCGAAAAGTTAAAAAATGAGATATACATGGCGGAACAGCAGATATATTCCTATGCCGGTCCATTTAATATAAATTCCCCCAAGCAACTGGGAGTTGTGTTGTTTGAAAAGTTGCAGTTGCCTGTATTGAAGAAAAATAAAACCGGTTACTCCACAGACGCGGAAACACTTGACCGGCTTTCAAACAGACACCCCATAATAAATCAGATATTGTGGTACCGCCAACTTACAAAACTTCACGGAACTTATGTAGAGGGACTTCTGAAAGTTGTAGATACCGATGGCAGAATACACACAAAATTCAATCAGACACTTACTGCTACGGGACGGCTTTCTTCCTCAGAACCGAATTTGCAGAATATACCAATACGGACTGAACTCGGCAGGGAACTCCGCAAATATTTTATTGCCGAAAACAGCGACTATCTTCTCATAGATGCCGACTATTCGCAGATTGAACTGCGGTTGTTGGCACACATTTCAGATGATACGCGTCTTATAAATGCTTTCCGTGACGGTGAGGATGTGCATATAATTACTGCTTCTCAGGTGTTCGGTGTTGATATAGAAAATGTAACACCCGAAATGAGAAAAAGTGCAAAAGCGGTAAATTTCGGAATTGTATACGGAATAAGTGACTACTCTCTTTCCATAGATTTGGGAATACCCAAATACGAGGCATCGGATTATATAAAAGGATATTTCAAGACTTATCCGAAGGTTAAAGAATATCTGGATAATATTAAGAAAAAGGCTCATGAAGACGGATTTGTCACTACAATATTCAACCGCAGAAGACAAATTCCCGAACTTGCCTCTTCCAAAAAAATGGTACAGGCGTTTGGCGAACGGGTTGCAATGAACACTCCCATTCAGGGAAGTTCTGCAGATATTATAAAACTTGCCATGGTAAATACGGATAAACGGCTTGAAAAAGAAGGGTTGAAATCACGGCTTATTATGCAGGTTCACGATGAACTGATTCTGGAATCCCCCAGGGAAGAGGTGGAATATGCCGCAAAACTTTTGCGTGAAGAAATGGAAAACGCGGTACATCTGCAAAATGTTACACTGGAATGCGATGTGGGTATAGGAGAAAACTGGTTTGATGCACATTAAAACATAACGGTCAGAAGACTGTTGTGTACGGCATAAAAAATACAGGGAGAACTTTTTAAAGTTCTCCCTGTATTTTCATGTGAATTTTATTGCGGAGTCATGCTGTAGTTGGGTGCTTCTTTGGTAATGTAAATGTCGTGAGGATGCGATTCTTTGAGACCTGCCCCTGTAATGCGTACAAACTGAGCATTCTTCTGAAGTGAGGTGATATCGGCAGTGCCGCAGTAACCCATACCGCTTCTGAGACCGCCCATAAGCTGATAAACAGTGTCGGCGAGATCTCCCTTATAAGGAACACGGCCCTCGACACCTTCGGGAACAAGTTTCTTGTTGTTTTCCTGGAAATATCTGTCTTTTGAACCGCACTGCATTGCGCTTATAGAGCCCATGCCTCTGTAAACCTTGAATCTTCTGCCCTGGTAAATTTCGCTGTCGCCGGGGCTTTCTTCACAACCTGCAACAAGAGAACCTACCATAACAACATCTGCACCTGCGGCAATAGCCTTGGTAATGTCACCGCTGTATTTAACGCCTCCGTCTGCGATAACGGGAACATTATATTTCTGTGCAACACATGCAACATCGTAAACCGCTGAAATCTGAGGCACACCAATACCCGAAACAACTCGTGTCGTGCAGATTGAACCGGGACCGATACCAACTTTTACGGCATCACATCCCGCATTTATCAGTTCCTCTGCTGCAGCGGCTGTTGCAATATTACCTGCAATTACCTGAACAGAGGGGAATTTTGCTTTGACTTTCTTCAGACAGTTGATAATATTCTGTGAGTGTCCGTGAGCAGAGTCAAGCACCAGTACATCGGCACCCGCATCAACAAGAGCCTCTGCACGCTCCAGAACATTGCTTGTAACACCTATTGCCGCACCGCACAAAAGTCTGCCTGACTCATCTTTTGCTGCATGGGGGTATTTTACTGCTTTTTCAATATCTTTTATGGTAATAAGACCTTTGAGATATCCCTGTTCGTCAATAAGGGGAAGTTTTTCTATACGATGTCTTGAAAGAATGTCTTTAGCCTGGTTGAGAGTAGTACCCACACTGGCAGTAACAAGATTTTCCTTTGTCATTACATCGTCAATTTTTATGTTGTGGTCAGTAAGAAAACGAAGGTCACGATTGGTAAGGATACCAACAAGTTTGCCGTCACGGCAAATCGGTACACCGGAAATGCGGTATTTACCCATTAACTGGTCAGCCTCGTAAACATAGTTTTCGGGAGAAAGGAAGAAGGGATTTACAATTACTCCGTTTTCGCTTCTTTTTACTCTGTCCACTTCCTCAACCTGTGCCTGTATGGACATGTTCTTATGAATTATACCGATACCGCCTTCACGGGCAATGGCAATTGCCATACGGCTTTCGGTAACGGTATCCATTGCTGCTGTCATAAGGGGGATGTTAAGACTAATCTTGTTTGTAAGTCTTGTTGAAAGATTGATGTCTGCGGGGAGAACATCGCTTTTTGCCGGAATAAGCAAAACATCATCAAAGGTTAAACCCTCATTAAGAAATTTTTGACTGTAATTGTCGTTTACCATATTAACACCGTCCTTTTATTTTATTAAATCAATTATATTCAGACCGAAGTCGTTTTTAATCATTTGTCCCATTTTACATACGGGAAGTCCCACTACATTGAAGAAGTCGCCTTCAATTGCCTCGACAAAAATACCTGCGGTATCCTGTATGCCGTAAGCACCTGCCTTGTCCATAGGCTCACCGGAATCTACATATTTTTCTATTTCGTCAATTGAGAGTTCACGAAATTTAACCCGTGTGACCTCGTAATCTACCGATAACTTATCGCCAATGCGTAAAGCAACACCGGTATATACCTCATGCCAGTTTCCCGAAAGCATTGTAAGAGTATTAAACGCATCAGCCGCACTTTCGGGCTTACCCATAATCAGACCGTCATAATAAACGATTGTATCGGCACATATAACAAGGGTTTGGTCGTCATAGTTTTTTTGTTCCGACACAGCGTTGAGTTTTCTTACTGCAAGTCCTGTCACCAGTTCGTCGGGAGGCAGACTGGGAACATTTTTTTCATCAGTGTCAACCGAAAAACTTTTAAAATTAATACCGAGGTTCTGCAGTATTTTCTGACGCCTTTTGGATTTTGACGCAAGTACAATATTCATTTTGCTGGTTGAAATCCTTTCAAAATATATTTCATATATCAGATGTTATTTTTATCCGATAAATTACTCACCCATACTTTTTGCAATTGCCGCTTTGAAAAAATCTTCGGCACAATGGCTTTTTTCAATAAGCCCGTCTGACTGCGGCGGCTTTTGCTGTTCCAAATCTGAAAGTTGCTTTATATCTTTCTGATGCCAGTCGTTCAGAATGCTGTTCATATATTTGAGAGATGGCTTTGAAATACGGTCAACCGTAATTTCGTATGCCTTTTCTATAAGTGAAAAATCTATATTCCATTCTTTAAACCACACGCCGATTATCTTCTTTTCCGACGGTGACAGTTCTCTGGATGTAAAACCGCATAATTTGCGTAGTTTTCCTTCTTTTGTACGGTACTCAAGTTGATTTTTAAAATATTCTTCTGCATTTTCATAACCCGATATACCGCTGTCACTGAGAGAAATTAGCACTTTTTCTATGTAACCCAGGGATTTTTTTTCAATAACGCAACAGTATTCCACCGCCAGCATTATAATTTCGGGTTCAAATCCCAGATTGTCATAAAAAGAATACAATGTGGAGAGTTGAGAGGGATTGAAAAGTTTCCCCGTTCGTCTCTGACAAAATTCCACAAGGTTTTTCATACCGGGAACGCACTCGATTGCCTGTGCTACCTGTGAGGCGGGATAAACAGGGGAAGATGCGGGTGAAACGGGAATTTTTTCGGGAATAGGCTGTTTTTTCTTTTTTGTATCTTTTCCGGCAATTTTAATAATTCCCGCGCCACGCCAGAAGGCGATGGCGGAACTTACCTGCCCGGGTTCCAGAGAAAGACTCTCCGCAAGTGAAGCAGTGTCCGATTCGTCAAATTCTGTTTCAGAAAAATCGGAGTATATACGGATTAAAACTTTCAGGTCGTTTTCGCCTGCACCGGCAAGATGCTTGAGTATATCCTGCGGTAAAACTATTGTGCTGTCCGTAGTTTTTTTGGGCACATAGGGCATATCCGTAACTCCTTTTGATAATAAAAAACCATTATCGTTATGATAGATATTATAGTATATCATAATTTGCGAAAAAATTCAATATTATTTCAATAAAAATAAAAAAGTTTAAAAAGTTTATATATGTATTAATTTGCGGCTGTTACATAATAGCGCATAATAGTTCAAAAAATTGTATTGATTTTCCTGCTCCGATACTGTATAATATCTGTGATAATATTAAGAGAAAGCCGAGAAATAAAATGTCTTCAAAAAAAATCCCGATACAACTTCCGAAATATACACTGGGCGAAGAAATAGGAAATTCAATTACCCACGGAATAGGTGCGGCACTTTCAATAGCCGGTTGCGTTATGGCAATAATTTTTGCTGCCCTTTACGGAGATGCCTGGTGTGTTGTGTCGGCTTGTATTTACGGAGCAACCCTTATAATTGCCTACATCACTTCCACACTCTATCATGCCCTGACACATGTGACGGCAAAAAAGGTTTTCCGTGTTCTTGACCATACGAATATTTTTCTGTTGATAGCGGGAACATATACACCCATGACGCTGGTGGTACTGAGAGGCCCTTTAGGGTGGGTACTTTTCGGTATTGTCTGGGGTGCGGCAGTGGTTGGAATTGTGCTGAATGCGGTGGGACTTGAAAGGTTCAAAACCTTTTCCATGATAGCATATATAGCATCCGGCTGGGCTGCTTTAATCGGCATAGTACCGCTATACAGACTTATGGACCATGTAGGCTTCTGGATGGTAGTGGGAGGCGGAATAGCATATACTTTGGGAGTTATTTTCTTTTCTTTGAAACAAAGGTATATGCATGTTGTATGGCATGTTTTTGTTATTGCAGGCAGTTTGCTCCATTACTTTGCCGTTTTATTCTATGTATTGCCCATAGACAGACTTTAAGCGACCGGTACAAAACATTCTCAAAAAGAAAAAAGTGATATTTACCGCTTTGTCGGAACAGGTATTGTTGGGTACCTGAAATAATTACACATTGTAATCAAAACAAAAGGTGCAGCCGTTTTGCTGCACCTTTTTAGTTTGATGTTTTCAGAAATATTTTTGTCAGGGGATTGAAAAAAACCGTAACCGTAACCGCAGTACAAACCATCTGGGGTATAACGGTATAAAGAGAAGCAAAGAAATAGGTTGTTGCCGCATTTTTTGTAAATCCGAAAATAAGGGGAGTCAGAATGTCATCGAGTAAAGTGAAAAGCAGGGTGAATATAACGGCACAAGGTACTGTAATCATAACCTCTTTAAATGAGTTGTTGCGGGAAAGCCTGTGTCCCAGCCATCCGAAAAAAAGAGACAGCAAACTGTAGTAAATGATGTACAGGATAAAAACATTGATAAAAAATCCAAAGACAAGACACCTTACCAGAGAAAATAATGCTGCAACAGCGATTCCTTCACGGATGCCGTATGAATACGAAAAGCAGACAAAAAGAACTGTGACAATTTCTATTCCCGACACACTGCTGAGTATAAACTGTGCACCTATGAGCATGGCGGTGAACATTGCCGTTCTGACAATTTTACGGGTCTTTTCCATTAACTGAAGGCTTTGAAAACCCAGATATAAAGGGCGTCGGGTTTTATTATTGCAGTGTCTGCTCCGGTAAGAGCCGAACCGCATACAGTGCCGTTGTATTCAATTGTTCCCCAGGCAGTGCTTGAGTTGTCCGGGTCATTTGTGTACAGCATCCAGCAACTGCTGAAATCAGACGGATTTTCCGTACCGTTCAGGGAGGTAATCATTCCGTTTTCGGCAGTGTAGTCAAGTTCTCCCTTGCCTTTCAGATATTCCATATAGTCAATAAGCGGTACTTTTGTTTTCCCCTCAAGGTAACTGCTGTCGGGGATTATGACAATGCAGGTGTCGGAATCCTTAATGACAACAGGTTGTTCCTTTTCACATGAAAACAGAAAAATTGCACTGAAAATTACTGAAAAAATGAGAAGGAACGGAAGAGTTTTTCTGATGATGTGTTGTGATTTGTTTTTCATTTTAGCCTCCAAAAAAAATTAAAATGCGTACAAAAATGTACGCAAAAAAAACAGTCATTGACTGTACTGTTTTTTCTCCGTATGTCCGAGAAAAGTGACTTTTCACAGCGGATAGGCATTCGGACTTTCACCGTAATGACTGTTGTGACGGATTTTCACCGCACTTTCCCTATATTGATTTTAATCCTCGCTGTATATTCATTTTTATCTTCGGCATTTTGTACGGTGATATTATACAACAAACCGCACATAATGTCAATACAATGGCAGAGGTACTCTTTTTAATGTATCTGTACCGTTTTTTTATCTGTTAATAACCTAATAAAAGGCAGAAATGTGAAATATGCCGCCCGCAAGATAAATACTTGGGGCGGCATATATTATTGTTTCTGTTTTTTATGTTTATATAATGTTAATCAGAAAAACCCGGGGTTGAAAGGTATCTGTCGCCGGTATCCGGGAAAATCACAACAATATTTTTTCCGGTGTTTTCATCTCTCTTTGCAATTTCAATTGCCGCGTATGCGGCAGCACCCGAGGAGATTCCCACAAGAATACCCTCGCTTTTTCCTATAAGTTTACACATTTCAAAAGCATTGCTGTCCTGAACGGGAAAAATTTCGTCATAAATGGCAGTGTTGAGAATATCGGGTATGAAGTTTGCACCTATGCCCTGAATTTTATGTGAGTTTGCCGTTCCTTTTGAAAGAAGAGGTGAGGAAGCAGGTTCGACTGCCACAACTTTTATGTACGGATTTTTGCTTTTTAAGTATTCACCGACTCCGGTGAGAGTGCCTCCCGTGCCGACGCCTGCCACAAAAATATCTGTTTTGCCGTCGGTGTCATCATATATTTCGGGACCGGTTGTTTCAAAATGTACTTTTGCGTTTGCAGGATTGGAGAATTGACCGGGTATAAAACTTCCGGAAATTTCTTTTGCAAGTTCTTCTGCCTTTTCGATAGCACCTGACATACCTTTTTTTCCGTCTGTAAGTACAAGTTCCGCACCGTATGCGGTCATAAGTTGTCTGCGTTCTACCGACATACTGTCTGGCATAACTATTATAACACGATAGCCGCGCGAAGCCGCAACCGAGGCAAGACCTATTCCCGTATTGCCGGAGGTGGGTTCTATTATAACCGCCCCGGGTTTGAGTACTCCTGATTTTTCTGCGTCGTCTATCATTGCCTTGGCTACTCTGTCCTTGACAGAACCTGCAGGATTAAAAAATTCCAGTTTGGCAAATATTTTTGCTTTCAGAGCCAGTTTCTTTTCAATGGCTGTAAGTTCAAGAAGCGGTGTGTTTCCTATAAGTTGTTCTGCTGATGTATGAATGTTTGACATGGTGTTCCTTTCCGGTGTGTTGTATCGGATATTTTAATTTCCTTTTTTGTGAAGGGATGGATAAATTCCACCGATTCACAGTGCAAATCAAAGGTTTTTCCTTCAACCTCGGTACCGTACAGAAAATCGTACATCAGAGGACAGCCGATGTGTGCCATATGTACCCGTATCTGATGTGTTCTTCCGGTAACAGGGTTAAGTTGTACCACGCAGGTACCGTCGGAGTTTTTGGCTATTACATGGTAGTGGGTAACAGCCGGTTTCCCGTCTTTTGAAATTTTTCTCTTTATAATACTGTCACTGCACCTTCCTATAGGTTTGCAAACAGTACCGTTTGTGTGCGGAGGTGTTGCACTGAGAAGTGCGGTATAGGTCTTTTTTATTTTTTTGTCCGCCATCTGTTGTGTCAGAATAGCGGCGGAGAGTTTGTTTTTTGCAATCAGGACAACCCCGGTAGTATCGCGGTCCAGGCGGGTGATGGGGCGGAAGACAAAAGGAGAATCCCGGAATTTATACATCACACCGTTTGCCAGAGTGTTTGTATGGTGACCGGCACTTGGATGTATGGGTATGTTTTTTGGCTTTGAAACAGCCAGAATATCTAAATCGTCGTACAGTATCTTTATGGGCATATCAACGGGAACTATGTTTTGCGAGGAAACAGAATCGCCGATTAATATTGTAAGTGTCTCTCCTGTTTTTACCTGTTGTCTGGTGGTGACCGGAATGCCGTCAATCATAATACCGTCTGACTGCCTGAGAACTGTGCGAAGTGAAGAAGAAATCTCAAGTTTTCCGGAAAGTATACTGCCCACAGATTTTCCGTCATATTCGCAGGGAATGGTAAATTCAATTTTTCGCAATTTATACTCCTGAAAAATTACTTGTGTGTATCATTATAACACAAGACGGTGAGTTATGCAAGAGTTTTGTATTGCATTTTAAGACGCAGACTGTCTGCTATCATGGCAATAAATTCGGAATTTGTAGGTTTTCCCTTGTTTTTATGAATCGTATAACCAAAGAATGAGTCCAGAATTTCCACATCGCCTCTGTCCCAGGCAACTTCAATTGCGTGGCGTATTGCTCTTTCAACTCTTGAGGAGGTGGTTTCATACTCACGGGCAATTGACGGATAGAGCGTTTTTGTCACTTCGTTAATAATCTGATTGTTGTTTGCCACCATAATAATGGCGGTTCTGAGATACTGATAACCTTTTATGTGAGCAGGTACACCGATTTGATGTATTATTTTTGTCACATGGGATTCGAGATTGAAATCTTCGCCTTTTTCAATATTTACGGTACGGTTGATTCGTTCGCACAGAGAGTCAATGCTGTATGGGCGTAAAATGCAGGTTGAAATTCCGTCGTCATAAGCACGGTCGATAAGACGGCGGTTGTCAACACCTGTAATAAGAATGGTTTTGGGTGCTTTGTCGCCGAGTTTACGCGCAAGTTCCTTGATAATATTAAGTTCGTCTGTGGAATTGAACCACACATTAAGAAGTAAAAGGTCAGGCGGGTTGTGCAAAATTCTTGTGATTGTTTCCGCAGGGTCCCCTGAGTCACCTGCAACATCATAGCCTCTGTGCTTCAAGTCAAGAGCAGTGTTAAGACGAAATTCGCTGGAGGTGTCGTAGATGAAAATTTTGATTTTGTTTCTGATATTCATAGTGTATTCCTTTCTTGCAAATCGCAAAAATTATTTATCGCACCAATATAATACCATATTTTACCAATTACTGTCAATAGATTTTCGATAAAAATTTCCATAAATTACCAATTTTGTATAAATTGACAAAAAATACCATAACAAATTTCGCAAAATTAACAAAAAATGGTAAAAAACGAGGTAACACGATTTTTATGAACATAAATGCCGAATAAAAAAGTAAAAAATTTTTCTAAAATATAGACAAATTAATTTTTTTGTTGTATAATTATGGAGATGAATTTTTTACTCGGAGCACAAAGTAAAATATATATAAATGAAGGTGAATTTTATGGGTAAACTAATTGTAATGGACCATCCGCTTATTATGCATAAGGTTGCTATTATGAGAAGCAAGGACACTTCCGTAAAGGATTTTCGTGAACTTGTAAATGAAATAGCACTTCTTATGGGTTATGAAGCAACAAAGGATTTGCAACTTACCGAGACCGAGGTTGAAACTCCCCTTATGAAAACCAAAGGGTTTGTTGTTGAAAAACAGGTTGCCCTTGTTCCCATTCTCCGTGCAGGACTTGGAATGGTAGATGCTCTTATGAGTCTTATTCCCGCTGCGAAGGTTGGTCATATAGGTCTTTACCGTGACCACGAAACTCTCCAGCCGGTTGAATATTACTGCAAACTTCCTACCGATATTGAAAAAAGACAGGTATTAGTGCTTGACCCGATGCTTGCAACAGGCGGCAGTTCGGTAGCGGCTATCGAATTTATAAAAAGACGCGGTGCGAGAAAAATCAAACTTGTGTGTATAATTGCTGCACCCGAGGGTGTCCGCGCTGTTCAGGAAGCACATCCTGATGTGGATATTTATGTTGCGGCACTGGATGAAAAACTTAATGAACACGGATATATTCTTCCTGGCTTGGGCGATGCCGGAGACAGACTTTTCGGTACACTTTAAAAATGTGTTAGGGGTTGTGCCATTAAAATGTTACAGCCCCAAATAATATTTACAGGAACAGGAGTATTTATTTTTGGTAGTAACAATAGTTGGTTCGGGCATGATGGGTTCCGCACTTGCTTTTCCTGCAAGTGACAACGGACATGAAGTCAGATTGGTAGGTACTCATCTTGACCGTGAAATAATAGATACCTGCCGCAAGACATCAAGACATCCGAAGTTTGAAAAAGATTTTCCCGAAACGGTTAAATATTATCAGATAGAAGAGTTGAGCGAGGCTCTTTCGGGTGCCGATATACTTATCGGCGGTGTAAGCAGTTTCGGTGTTGAATGGTTTTATGAAAATGTTTTGAAAGTGGTACCTGAAAATATACCTGTTCTGACTGTGACAAAAGGTCTTATGGATACCCCTGACGGCAGACTTCTGACTTATCCTCAGGTCTGGAGCGAAATGCTTGAAAAGTCCGGCAAAAAACTTTCGCTTAATGCCATAGGCGGCCCCTGCACAAGTTACGAACTTGTATCCTGCGACCAGACACATGTCTCTTTTTGCGGAGAAAATCTTGAAACACTTGAATTTCTCAGAAATGTTATGCAAACCGACTATTATCATATAAGCATTACCAATGATGTAACAGGCATCGAAAGTGCCGTGGCACTGAAAAACGGATATGCTCTGGGTATTGCTCTGACTATTGGTTTGAACAAAAAGCAGTTCAATTCCGAACAACTTCACTTTAATTCCCAGGCGGCCATTTTCGGTCAGGCTGTGGGTGAAATGTATAAACTCCTGGATTTTCAGAAGGCACTTTCCCTCAACAATCTCTGTGTGGGTGCGGGCGACCTTTATGTTACGGTTTACGGCGGAAGGACAAGACTTGTGGGAATACTGCTTGGAGAGGGTTTTGATATTGACCAGGCAAAACAAAAACTCAACGGTGTAACACTGGAATCGCTTGTGGTTGCCGAAAGAGTTGCAAGGGCGATAAAGATAAATATACAAAAGGGCATTCTATGTAAAAAGGATTTCCCGTTGCTTTTGCATATTGATGAGATAATAACTCAGAAAAATCCTGTAAATATTCCCTGGGATGAATTCACATATACAGAAAGAATATAGGAGTAGGGTATGGATTTTAAGAATAAGATTGATTACCATATTCATTCCGAATATTCATTTGATGTTTACGGTGTTGATAAACAGGTCAGAATATTTGACATTTGCGAGACTGCACTGAAAAAAGGCCTTACTCAGATTGCCATTACCGACCATTACGATATAAATACCGTTGAGCAAGGCTTTATAATGGGACTTGACTTTGAAAGCCGTCGTAGAGATATTATCCGTGCGAAAAAGGCGTATGAAGGAAAACTTAAAGTCCTTTGCGGAATTGAACTCGGACAGCCACATCAGGTGCCCGAAAAGGCAAAGCAGATACTGAAAGAAAACAAGTTTGACTATGTCATAGCATCTTATCATAATAATGTAGATGTGCCTGATTTTTATATTCTGGACTATCCCAATATTGACAGGCAGCTGCTTGTTCAGTACTATGAGGATTATCTCTGCCAGACAATTGACCATATCAAGTGGGGGATAGGCCGTATTTCAACACTGGGACATCTGGGTTACCCCATAAGATATTACATAAGAAACGGTCTGGGCGGTATTTTGAATCCGTATGACCCTAAATATATGAAAATTACAAAGGAAATTTTTAATTTGCTCATAAAAAATGATATTGCACTTGAAGTTAATACTTCCGGATGGCGTCAGGGAATGAATAATTCCATGGCATTTGACGGGATGGTACAGTATTATATCGATATGGGTGGAAAACTTCTGACAGTAGGATCCGACAGTCACACATTGGATAATGTGGGAGACGACATAGATAAACAATACGGCATACTTTACAAAATGGGTGTAAAGAATATCACCGCGTTTGAAAGCGGAAAACCATATTTTGTTGACATTGTATAAAGTATTCAGGATAAAAGCAATTGAGGAGGAATTAAAACATGAAAAACCGTATCCGTAAAGTAATTATATCAGCAATGTTTGCAGCCATTGCGTGTGTTGCAACAATGATTATAAAAATACCGTCACTTCTTAACGGGTACATAAATCTTGGCGACTGTATTGTGCTTCTCTGCGGATGGGTTATGTCACCTTTGTATGCATTTATTGCGGCGGGGGTAGGTTCTGCTCTGGCAGATGCATTGTCGGGATATTTTATATATGTGCCTGCAACATTTTTTATAAAAGGTATTATGGCGGTTGCGGCATATTACATTTTTAAACTTTTAACCGGGAAACTTGCTCCTCTCATGTCAAGAATTGTAAGCGGTGTCATTTCGGAAATAATTATGGTTCTGGGTTACTTTATATTTGAAGGTTTCCTATACGGATTTATTCCCTCTGCGGTCAATATTGGTCCGAATATCATTCAGGGCGTTGCAGGTTTAATTCTGGGTATAATAATTATAAAAATTTTTGAAAAGAAAAACATTTTCAGACAATAAAAATACTTTTAGAGAAAGAAAAGTCATAACCACCGGCAAGACCGGTGGTTATGACTTCTTTGTGTTATATTCAGTTTTTAATGGTAAAAAATGTTTTTATTTCCAGATGTTAGTTTCTCTTAACACACATTGTCAACATATATGGATGTTTTTCATTATTTTTCTATTACTGAACTTTCTGCAAGTAACAATAATTGACGACGAGCATTAATGAAATGTTTTTCATCCATATCAAAAACAGTATATCTTTCCGCAATAGATTTTGAAAGTTCTTTTGCTTTTTGACTGTCTGCCCGTTCCGCTATTTTAAATAATTCGTAATCCTGTGCGCCATCGCGAATATTAATATATCGCACCGAGATTTTATATGAATTATCCTCAGGTGAGGGATAAATAAGCATACAGTCACCTTTATACTCTGAATATTTTTCTATTCCAAACGGATAAAATTGAGATGTTTTCTGCCAATAGCTATATCCATAATGTAAAAATCCGGTGAATCCCTGAGAATATGTCGCCCATGCGATAAGTCTGCTGTGTATCGGAGGACGGTCAATAAAACGATTCAGATACCATGACTGGGAAGGTGAACAGCAACAGTAAGCCCAAACTTCCCTGTTTGGTTTTTCCAAAAGATTTTGGAAAAATTCTGGATTATCCTCTACTGCCCAAAAAACAGGAACATAAAGTTCTACATTATCTCCAAGCTTTCCAATAATTTCGGTAGTAAACGGATTACCACATTTAACTCCGGGCATACACTTTCTTATCAGTTCTCTTGCCCAAAGCCAAAACTTTTCATTCACGGGTTCATCCTGAATGTGTATTATCCAATCATCAACACTACTGTTCTCTGTTATATAATTATATAACGCAGTGAAAAATTCTTTAGCCCATATTTCTGCATCCGGTTCATTTATATCAATTTCAATTATTTCTCCGGTTTCTGAAAGTGCAAATATATTACCTTTAGCCACGGGTGTAAGAAAATCATCTGTAGCAAATTTTTTTGCAACACCATTTTTTTTCAAAAGTGCAATCATTTTATTTAAATATGTGAAATTAAATTCCCATTTATCTTTTGCTACTCTCTTACTTCCTGCAGCACCGAGAAGCGGAAGAATATTCAATCTGTATATATTACTTCTGCATTCTTTCAAACTCTTGGCATATTCCTCCATAAACTGCCACCATTTTTCATCAAATGCTTTGCAGTTATATCCCGAATGGTCCATGATTATTTGTGCTTCAGGTGTTGTAAAATGTTCTACCGAATACTCACCACAAATTGATGGCGGAATAGTAACATTATGCACATTAAGTGTTACATCTGCAAAAACACCTACTTCAAAACTCGTATCAAATTCTATATGAAATTGGTATTCACCGGGTTTTTGATTTTCAGGTATCGGAAATGTCACCCAAAATCCTTGAGTAGTATTCATTGCAATTTCACAAGCACAACCGTTTGCTATTGCATCAGGATAACTAATGCCGTCTGCAAATGATGAAATATACTCCTGGGCCTGCAATCTTATAGAAGAAATATCAAAATCTTCTCCGGATGTCTTAGTGACCTTTGCACCAGACACGGTTACTGCATTATTTCTTCCGTCCTCATCATCTTTCAACTGTGCAACATTTCTCAACAGAATCTGAAATGATACAAGCTCATTTCTTGCCGCATCAAGAACATAGGATTTTGTATCACCCGCTTGCATAACCGAATTTTTAAAACAACCTCTTGTCGATGGGGCTGTCCATACCTGAACTGCATATGTATGATCCATATAATCCACTTCCCTTTACAGTATGATTTTTTTGCCTGTGTAAATACTTTCATAGCAAGCTGTCAATGCTATGATATTGTTTTTATGCGTATCTAATGTTGTATACGGTACAGTTCTGTTTAAAACAGAATCATAAAAGGCATTCAAAATAGTTGTATAATGGTTTCTTCCACCAAGATATTCTACCGCAAAAGTATTATACGGAAGTCCTGTGTGATATACACCGGAATGGAAGCAATCACCAAAAATACTTCCTTTTTCGCCGTTCAGCACAATTTCTGTCTCAACTCGTTTTGGATACCCTTCCCAACCCGGTCCGGGGGGTGAAATAGGTGGCAATTTGTTTTCATGGCGGGAATATGACGGGTCAATACTAACGCTGACACCGTTTTTCATCTTTCCGATAACAAATACACCTTCTTCGACAATTCTGCCATCACGGAAATTTTCAGATACATCAGCATATATACTTTCAAACTCCGAATCAGCCAAAAATCTCGACAAATAAAACGGGTGAGGATGGTCGGTAAGACATCCCCCTCTGTATCGTCCGTCTCCTTTTCTAAGCTCACATACTCTGCCATAACTTCGTTTTGGGTCAGTCACCCATGGTTTTAACTCCGGGGGAAGACAAACAGTCGTATTGGAAATATTAATTGAGAGCAACTTGCCGATAGCACCCGAATCGTACAATTGTTTCATATGTCTTACAGTCTGGTCTTTGAGCAATTCAAGTTCAATCTGAATAATTATTTCTTTTTCTTTAGCTATACGTTGCATCTCTTCATACTCTTCTATATTCATAGAAGGGATTTTCATAAGTAAAAGGTTTTTTATTCCTCTTTCTGCGCACAGTTTAAACTGACTATATGTCATATCGTTTGAGTCTGTTAAAACAACTGCATCCAAATCGGGATGTGCATCCAGCAATTCCTCAGGTGTTTCATAAATTTTTACATAAGAAGGAATTGTTTTTAAATCAACAAAACGTCTGTTTTCCTTTTCGATAGAAATTGCAACCCACTCATAATCCTCACGAAGTGGAAGAGAACTAATATACGGTTCTGCATGTACGCTTAACACAGAAAACATTGCTATTTTAATTTTTTTCATTTTACTTCTCCTCCATCCTGACAATATCACCTGTTTTTACAGACTGAAAAACACAATCAACCAAATAATTAATTCTATTAGTTGTTTTTTGCAATGTGTCACCATCGGGTGATTTTTCGAGCCATTCGATTATATTATCAGCAATTCTTACTTCATCCGGAGTAAGTCCGAGCATTGCTCCATCCATATCGGTATAGGCTTCTTTTTTTCCTTCCTGACCAAATACATAAATGGCTTCTACAGGAATCTGTTCGTTAATTGAACGGTCACAAACAAGGCCTTCCTTGCCTGTTATTTCATGCTTTGTTACTGGCGGCGTATTTTCGGAAAGTGTCAAAGCAATTTCAATATTACACAATATTCCCTTTTCTGTTTTTAAAATCATTGATAATATTTTGTCTCCAGCGGCCTGAGTATAAACAGATATAATTTTGTCATCAAGCAACCATTCACAGATATCTAGTTCTTGATACAATATTGTCCTGATTTCATCCGAGCAGTTTCCAACAAAGCGTGACTTGTAGCTACATGCTTTTCTAAGTACATTGTCATCTATAACTAATTTTCGCACTGAACACAATCTTCGGTCAAAACGCCATGGTAAGAGAGGTAAAGTCGTACCATCAACATTAATTGTCATATCATCTTGAAACTGCCATTTTTCAGAAGAATAATCGCTGATTTTGGACACACCTTCTCTAATCATATCGATTCGCATAGCCGTTCCCCCTTATATTAAAGCATCTTAATACGAGGCTTGTATTTATCCATATTAGCCTTATTAAATTCGTCTCCGCCGGGCGTATTTGCACTTTTCCATACGGGAGGTGTTACACCGCGTTTTACACACTCACGAATTGTTGCAATTTCAAGAGCATGAATAATATAGAAATCTACAATGTTGGAAATTGGTGCAATAGGTGTATCACAACCCTCAACTGTAACAACAGCATCACCTACAGGGTTATAATCATCAATACAGATGTCGGCAAAATCAAACAAATTTTTTCCCGAAGGATGTCTTATAAAGTGGTCTTTCGGCATTTCATTCTGCCAGTATGAACTTGATACGGCAATTATTTTAGCTCCGTTTTTCTTTGCTTCAATAGCGGCATCGATAGTTGCAGCATTGATTCCGATATTATGATAAATAATCAACAAATCTCCTTCTTTTATATCATAATATTTCACAACAGAACTTCCGAAATTTACAGTTCTTTCTAATTCCAAATATTTAAGTGCCTGATTGAATACAGATAATGCTGTTTCCATAACAGGGTTGATGTTACAAAGTCCGCCTGCTCTGAAAAACATTTCGCCAACACAAAGGGTAGTATGTCCGCCGCCACCGTAAACATGAATCAATTTATCCTGCTCGATAGCATCAGCCATAGCCTGTGCTGCAAGTTCAATCTGTTCAGATTGTTCTTCCATAACCTTTTTAATATTTTCTGTAATTGAGTTAAAATAACCGTAATCGTTAAACATAATTATTCCTCCGTTAATTAATTATTTATTTTTTGCTTGCATACGAGCAAAGTTTCTGCCTATATTATCCCAAAGTTCAATTGGATCTTTTGAAGCAAGTGATGTTCCGTATCCGCCACGGTATGTCCAGGTAGCAACTCTGTCTACACCAAGGTCATCATAAATATCTATAATTTCATCAATACGCTTGAAATCAGCAGGACGAGAGAAATAACCGCTAATCCATCTTTCTGATTCTTTTCCGTACTTTTTAGCAACTTCAACAGTTCTTCTTGTAATATCACTGATGAAACTATTTGGCATATCATAATTGATTATAGTAGTCGAGAAAACATCAAAATACGGGCAAGCACAAACAGCATCCCAATCGTCATATCCCCTTGCTTCTCTGTTATAATAATCATCAAGTGTTGCCAATACACAACAGGTGATCTCAAGTTTCGGATTCACTTCTTTTATTTTTCTTGAAGCTTCACTCAGTGTAAAAAGTGCCTCTCTGCGTCTGAAACGCAAAACATCGTCGTTCATAACTCTGGGCATTTCATAACCGTATTCTTCCTCAAATTTTTTCATACAAACAGGGCATCTGCAAGTCCAGTCATCTTTACCGTCAGCTCCAAAAGAGGCAACATGGCTTGGCTTAGCATAATGCGGTTCGTCCCAGAAAAATCCGTCTACCTCTGTTTCTTTTGCAAGTTTCAGGCAAATACCCTCAAAATATTCACGGAATGAACGGGTATTAAAGCAAGCCGCAACCAGAGGTTCGTCTGTAAGTGCAGAAACCTGGCGGTTATGAATATTATTTTGTAAAAACAAACTTACCTGTTCACCACCAAAAAACTTTCCTATTCCCCACGGGTCTGCCAAAACTTTCAACCCAATTTCATGAGCTGCTTTTACAATGTTGTTAATATTGGGGAACCAAAAGTCCATATCAAACTCTGTAATTGCTAAAATTACAGTGTCACATCCATGTTCTTTTATTTCCTGGAAATCTTTAATTGCATGTTCTACGTAGTTGAAACCGTAATAACTTACTGCAGTGTGTTTAATTGCCATTTGTTTTTCTCCTTTAAAATAAAATTTAAAATAATAAACTTTCCCACACATGTAATAATATCATACAAATATATTTTTTTCTATTGACAAAACATTACCCAATATGGTAAAATAATAACAAACAGAAAAATCTATATCACATACTATATAATACAAATCTGACAAGTCGTAATCAACTATAAAGCAAGTCTTTGCAGAAGGGAAAAGTATATTTGTAAATGACAGTCAAATAATCTATTTACATTGTACTAAACATAAATAATGTCGTTTTCTTATGTAATGTCACAAGGCATAATAACTTCCCCGTTCATAGAGGGAATGGGGTTTACAAAAAATATTAAAAATTCATCTTTTGGTCCCGGAAGAAGAAAAGGTTTTACTATACATTTTAATATAAAAGGTATTGGTTTTTTTAATGGCAACATCGTAAATGAAGGGCAGGGATTTATCGTATACGACGGAATGCATGCCCATCATTATGCAGATAAAGATAACCCATGGGAGCTTATGTGGTTCACGATTACGGGAGCATGTGTGCCTGATATTTTACAGCAATATAAAGCAAATCCTGAAACAAATATTTTTGATTTCAGTTCACTTATGACTGCACGAGAAACAGCCAAAAAAATTTGCACATTCAACGAAATAAGTGCAGACTCACTAAAACTTCTTGAAATATTTCTTCAGTTGCATTGTGCATGCACAAAACAAAACAACAATAAAAAACAACCTACCACGACTGAAATTTATATTGATTATGCACTGAAGTATATTAAAGATAATATATACAGAAATGTAACGGTTGATGAATTAACGCATCTTATAGGTATAAGCCAGCCATATTTATACAGGTTGTTTATGCAGGAATTTAATATGTCTCCGAAACAGTGTATTATAAGATTAAAACTTGACACCGCTAAAAACATGCTGGTAAACACAGATATGACGATAACCGAAATAGCAAATTCAGTAGGTTATGCAGATATACTTACATTTTCAAGACTTTTTTCTACAAGAGAAAAAGTGTCACCTACAGAATACAGAAACAGGCACTGATTTAGAAGAGAATTTTTTCAATCAAGCCATAACCACAGGCAATGCCGGTGGAATTTCAGTGCACATAAAAGCCACAGACTGCCGAATTTTTTCGGCAGTCTGTGTTTTTACTACGCTTTTTCGATGATTTTGATGTTTTCTATGAGTGTACCTGACTGGGTATAGACTATTTCCTGGATTTGTGCAATTTCTTCGGGTGCAAGACCGGAGGTTTTTACTATAATGTTGGCGGTATCTCCGTTTATTACCGCAACACAGTCTTCAAATCCTTTGGCAGTTACAAGATTTTCGATGTTTATTTCGGTATTTGTTTCCTCAGCCATGCGGGTCATTTCGTTAAAGGCATTTTCTCTTATGGCGGAATTTGTTTCCACATTGTCCACAACCTCACGGAGCATATCTATTGCTTCATCTCGTACACGCTGACGGTTGATAACCGCAACCGAAAAGTAGTCTTCCTGTTCTGTGTCGTTTTCGTTACTTACAAAAGTTGATTCTCCCAGTATTTTTCCCTGTGTTTCAAGTTGCTCTGAGTTGTCCGGCATATATTGGAGATTTTGAGTGGAAGCATCTGAGAAAGTAAAATTCAGCCACACCGCAGCCGCTATAAGCAAAACACAACAGGCGGCAAGAGTGTTGCGTCTGAGAATGGCGGAATTTATTTTTCCGGTCTTTTTTGCAACAGGTTTTTTCAGGTGTTTCTTAAAGGAAAAGGAGTATTTCTTTTTTTCTTTTTTCGGGATTTTTGTTTCTGTGAAATTTCGGGGTACGGAGTCCTTTTCCTTTGACTCGCAAAGCCCGTCGTAAAGACGGGAAGCAAGAACATCATCGCTGAGAGTGATTTTTGAAAGATTATTCATAGTTGAAATCTCCTTGTATGTAGTTTTAATTTTTAATAGGTCACATATATTCTGTTTGACGATACATTAAGTGCACAGGAAACAATACCTATGATTTTCTCGCATATTGACTTGTTTTTTGCACCGTCGCATACGACTGCAACACCATTTACTTTGGGAAATATTTCGGTTACAAGTATAGGCTTTTGTTCCTGAAAAACAAGAGTTTCCTCACTTTCAATTCCGTTGGAAACATCCCCGTCGGTACGACGCAGACGGGTATTTCTTTCATAATACAGACGGGGAGTGCTTTCAAGGGTTATCATTACTTTTACTTTACCCACCCCCGCAGTCTGCGATATTATTTCGCACAGTCTTTCTTCAGTTTGCGCAACATATTGGGCGTAATCAAATTCATAACTGAACTCTTCTTCCAAAGAACTGTTTTTTTGAGAAAAAACCATACCTATTCCGATAAGAAACACCGCTGTAAGAATTGATACTTTCTTTATTCCGCCGAGTTTGTGGAGCATTTCGTTCAGCATTTACTTTTCTCCGTTTTTTCCATATACCTTAACACCAAGATAATCACCTGTAAATTTCTCTATCTCCGCTGTCAGTAATTTCGGTGTGCCTGCAGGTACAGTAAATTCAATTGAATTTACCTGTATTCCGTTCTGAGTGATTTCTGCCGCCACCTTAACCGAAACTTCAACGGCAAAATGATGATACACCAGTTTTTTTATGCCGTTTTCAAGATTTGTCAGAGTTTCGGTAAGAATCCAGGTCTGTGTTTTGTTTTCCTCAATAACATTTATATTATTTTCTGTGTGATTTATTCCCATTTGGTCAAGATTATTTTCAATATGAGAAAAAATACCCGAAAGCGGCGATAAAATTATCAACAGGACCCCCAGTGCCACAATAAATTTTACATATTTTTCGGCTCCGTTTTTAAACACAGGGGTAATTATTTCAATAAGAGTACCGCATATCGCAGCACAGGATATTGAGATGAGCCAATTTGACATCGTGTTAATTATATAATCACCGCCGTTTTAATAAATATGGTAACAGCCAGAATAAAAAATATTCCCACCGAAACGGTTATGGCGAGAAGAATACTTAATATACCGTTTATTTCTTCAATGAATAACGCCTCTTTTTTTACTCCCAGTACATTGCCCACAACCGAACATATGCTTAAAAGAGTTTTTTTACATATAAGAATTATACAGGGAACAGCCACCGTATAAAATACGGCAGTGACCGCAAAAATACCTGCCGATGTTTTTATAACGGATATACTTGCTGCCACGGTACGAACTGCTTCTCCTGCCATAGCACCGACTATGGGTATAAGACTTACGGCGTATTTTACACCTCTTATTGCAAGAGTATCTGCTGCAGAGGAGAATGTGCTTTTGAAAAACAATAATGCGGTAAGCAGTGTAATTATGGTCACGCAGCATCGTACGACCACATTTTTTATGATTTTTAAGACTCCTGAAAGGTCAATACTGCTTGTCTGACAGACAATGGCAAGAGAAAAAGCAAAGTTGAAAAAAGGCAGTAAAACAGAGGTGTTTATTTTTTCAAATAATGTAATGGCTGCATATATCCCGATATTCTGCGATATTGACGCCGAAGCATTTCCGCTTACTGCATACAGGGAACTCATAACCGGGAGCATTGTACTCATAAATGTGTCGGTTTCGCTTAATGCTGTTTTGACAGAATCCAGTGCACCCTGGGTAAAACTATAGCAGTAAAAAGAAGTGCATAGGGTACAGATATAATCAGTCGCTGCCCCGGCGGCAGAAAAGTAATTCCCGTAAAGACGGATTACGGAGCATATGCACAGAAAGGCACACAAACCGATAAAACCTTTTAACTCTTTCTTAATTCCGCTTACCATAAGTTCAGCAAGTTTTGAAAAAATATTATCCTGTATGGGTTCTTTCAGTGTTGGTGCAACTCCGCTGTCTTTAAGAGTCCGGGGCAAATGATTTTCCAACATGTCTGCCCCGGAATACCGTATAATATCGTCGGAAATATCTGCTGCATGGCAGGGAAGAGCCGTAATAAGTATAAGAACTAAGACAATAAGGTATTTACCGTAGCAAAAATTTCCTTTATTATTGGTATTCCGCAAAGAAGTATTGCCGCCTTTCCGCAGAGTTCTACTTTTGCCGCTGCTGAATTTTCGTTAAGGTCACGGCAGGTTTCACAGGTAATATGTGTAACTGTTGCTATGCCAAGTGCCTTTACGGCAGGCATGAGATATATGCTGTATTGAGATGAAAAGAAAATTTCCTTTACATATACGACTATGGGATATATAAAATCCATAGCCTTTCCCAAAATCAAAAGACCCAGACACATACTTAAAAGCGGTGACCAGTCAGGCGCGGTTTTACGGATTACCGCACTTATAACGGCAATGGCAACCACGCTTCCGCAGACAGTAATTATATTCATAAGCCGAAAATATTTCGTACCGATGTAAACAGTCGGTCAATTTCACCCACTACCATAAGCAACACTGCAACAACTCCGGCAAGTGATAAAAGGGTCGCCTGCTCGTCACGCCCCATTCGTTGCAACATCTGATGAGCAACCGCAACTGTTATGCCCATTCCTGCAATTTTCAGTATTAAAGAGATATCCAATTTTATTCCTTTCACATTTTATAATAAAAGAAGAACCGACACAGTGCCCAAAAGCAGTCCCAATGAACGGTACAACTTCGTATCGGCGGATATTTTTCCGCTTTTTTCAGTATATATATGACGCAGTCTTTCAATGTATTCCGTACACCTGTTTTGTTGCTCCTGGCGGGACAGAGTACCCAGTGTCAGAGAAAAATCATTTATGAGCATTTCACATTTTGCATCCTCTGGAAACAGTTTCCCGTATGACACCAAAGCACATTTTAAAGATGAGTTTTCGCCGTCGGAACGGCTTTTTTTAAGTATATCAAGAAAACCGCATCTGGAAAGAGCACGGTTTTCAAATCTCTCAAAAATCATATTCTGGGGAGTCATTCTCTCACCGATTTCGTATCTTATATGTTCAATCATTGAAATTATACCGTCTAACTTTAAAACTTGTTCTTTTGTACGGAAGGCGGCAATATATCCCAATGCGGAAGGACACAAAAAAACAAGGGTATAGCCTAAAACGGCAAAATAATAATTCATCACACAATTTCCTCGCACATTTCCATTCCGGAACTGCCTTTTGACAACCTGACAAATCTTTCAAATATACCGTTGTCGCACAGTGTTTTCAGATTTGGTTTTCTCATTATCGCCTTGATACTGTCTCCGTGTGCGGTGGCTATAAGAGGAACTCCGCTGTTCTGAACCGAAAGTATTGCAGGTATATCGTCGGTCATGCCGATTTCATCACATATTATCAGTTGCGGAGAGAGAGTACGCACGGCAATTTCCATTCCGTCGGGCTTGGAGTATCCCCTGAGAATATCACACATACCTCCGCCGTATTCAAATCCACAGGGCAGTATTTCGCATTTTTCGTCTACTACACAGACACAGAATTTCTTTGACAACTTTAATGCCAATTCCCGTATGAGTGTTGTTTTTCCCACACCCGGAGGGGAGTATATAAGGGTTGAATGAATGCCGTCACTGTAGAATTTGTTAATAATAACATCCGCACATGATTTGAAGCGGTAGGGTATTCTCAGGTTTACACCGCAGAAAGAGTTTACAACCGACAGTTTGCGGTTTTGGTATATTGCCTCTCCGTATATACCGGCCCGTATACCGTCATTTGTAACAATATATCCGTTTTTTATATTATCGGTATATCTGTAAAATGAACCGTCGCACAGGCGGTTTACGGTATAATCAATATCTTTCCCGGAGCATATAATACCGTCTTCCATTTTGCATATTTTTCCGTTTTGACTGACAAAAAGATTTTTTGTGTAAGTCGAAAAAACAACCGGCATATTTTTCCTCAGTCTTATTTCGCATATAATACCGCCGGATACGGAATACGCCGTATGGAGTGCCGGTTTCAGCGCAGGAGAAAGAAGTGAAGAAATGTTTTCAATGTTGTTCGTTGTTTAATCCCCCTGTACCTGTGTTTCTGTTTCCATTATATTGTGTCGTGCAGATATATATGAAGATAAAAATGAAAAAAATTTGTTAATTTACAAATTTGTATTGATTTTTGCTCAAAAAAAATGTAAAATATACCCGATATTAATATTAATGAAAGACAGGTGTTTAATATGGCATTGGTTAATACCACTGAAATGTTCAAAAAAGCATATGCGGGTAAGTATGCTATCGGTGCATTTAACATTAATAATATGGAGATTATTCAGGCTATCACCGAGGCTGCCGGAGAACTGAAAAGCCCGGTTATTCTCCAGGTATCCGCAGGTGCAAGAAAGTATGCAAAGCAGGAATATCTTATGGCTCTTGCAAAGGCTGCAATTGCTGATTCCGGCATAGACCTTGCACTTCACCTTGACCACGGTGCAGACTTTGAAATATGCAAAGCATGTATTGATGGCGGTTTTACATCCGTTATGATTGACGGATCTCACCACACATTTGAAGATAATATTGCAGTTACCAAAAAGGTAGTTGAGTATGCTCATGCGCGCGGTGTTGTTGTAGAAGGTGAGTTGGGACGCCTTGCAGGTGTTGAAGATGATGTAAATGTTTCTGCAGAGGATTCTTCCTATACCCGTCCCGAAGAAGTTGAAGAGTTTGTTGAAAAGACAGGCGTTGACTCTCTGGCTATTGCTATCGGTACATCTCACGGTGCATACAAGTTCAAACCCGAACAGTGCACAAGAAATGCGGAAGGCATTCTTGTTCCGCCCCCACTCCGTTTCGATATACTTGAAGAAATCATGAAGAGAATCCCCGGATTCCCGATAGTTCTCCACGGTGCTTCTTCCGTATCTCAGGTTCATGTTAATGAAATCAATTCAATCGGCGGTGCACTTCCCGATGCGGTAGGCATTCCCGAAGACCAACTTCGTAAAGCAGCAAGTCTTGCAGTATGTAAAATCAATATTGACTCCGACATCCGTCTTGCAATGACTGCAGGTATCCGCCGTGTACTCCACGACCAGCCGGATGTATTTGACCCCAGAGCATATCTTACTGTTGCCCGTTCAGAAGTAAAGGCAATGGTTGCACATAAAATTAAAGATGTTCTCGGTTCAGAAGGAACTCTTTGATACGATATCTGAATTTAGCAAAAAATCCCGTCAATTTTTGATTGGCGGGATTTTTTTAACGGCAGATAGAATTATTACATGAGTCGTGAGAGTATTTCCTTAAATATATCGGCAAAACCTACTTTCTGAATATCCTCCAGGGCAGTAATATCTTTCTCACAAATCACCTTATCATCAAGTGTATAGGTGATTTTTCCTATTGTCTGCCCTTTATCTACAGGAGCAGAAATGCTTTCGGCAACAGAGATGCTGCGGCTTATTTTATTTTCCTGACCTTTCAGGACAAGAATTTTGTCATTCGGGTCAAAGGAAACCCGGCAAAAAGGCATTTTCCCGCCTTTTACCGGAACATTGGGCAAGTCTTCTTCAGGCGGAATATATACAGCATAATTTGCAAATCCGTAGTCGAGAAGTTGCTTTGCAACGGCGGTACGCTCGTTGCCGGAGGGGGCAGCAAGTACCACCGCTATAAGTTGCATATTGTCTCTTTTTGCCGAGGCGGATATACAGAACTTTGCCTTTGAGGTTGATCCGGTTTTAAGTCCGTTTGCACCGGGATAAAAACGAATAAGTTTGTTGGTGTTTGAAAGACCGAATTTTCCGTCTCTTATGGAGTCAATCCAGATGGTAGTATAGTCAAAGATGAGAGAGTGTTTCAGAAGTTCGCGGGACATAATTGCTACATCTCGGGCAGTGGAAAGATGTGTTTCGGTGTTGTCAAGACCTGTTATATTGATAAATTCGGTATTGTTCATTCCAAGTTCTTTTGCCCGCAGGTTCATTTTTTGCACAAAAGCCTGTTCACTTCCGGCAAGATGTTCGCCGAGTGCTACTGCACCGTCGTTTGCACTTGAAACCACCACCGCCTTGAGCATATCGTGTACCGTCATCTGTTCTCCGGGTTCCATAAAAGCCTGACTTCCGCCCATACTTGCCGCATTTTCACTGACTGTAACTATATCATCGGTCTTAAGACTGCCGTTGTCAATAGCCTCCATTACAAGGAGTAATGTCATTATTTTGGTTACCGATGCAATGGGAAGTTTTTGGTCAATGTCCTTTTCAACCAGAATCTTCCCGCTTGATGTTTCCATAAGAAGTGCTGAACGGCAATTAAGCGTCATACCGTTTTCGGCTATGGTCTGCAAAGACTCATCATCTTCAAAAACATAGTCACCCGGCAGAAGTTCTGCCGAAACAAGAGAACACATAAGTATAACAGCCAAACCGAAGCATATTAATTTTTTTAACATTTATTCTCCTCCCGGTTTTAATTTATTTTATTGTATAATATTCTGCCAAAGCGTAAAATATTCTTTCAGGTGTATAAAACGGCAGTTACAGAATAAAATAGTTTTATCAGACGGCAGAAAAGGAGATGGTGAAGTGAAAGCGGTTATTATGGCAGGGGGACACGGTACAAGGCTTCGCCCGCTTACCTGCAATACACCAATGCCCATGACCGAAATTGCAGGCGAGCCTGCAATGCTTCATATAATAAGACTTTTGAAAAAACACGGAGTAACCGAGGCGGCGGTTACCACTATGTATCTTCCCGAAAAGACAGAAGCACTGGGAAATATGGCAGAAGGGGTGAAACTGACTTATTTCAGAGAAGAAAAACCTCTTGGTACAGCGGGAAGTGTAAAAAGGGCATGTAAAAACTTTGAACAGGATTTTATTGTTATAAGCGGTGACTGTATATGTGATTTTGATTTGGAAAAAGCCATGGAATTCCATAAGGACAGAGAGTCAAAATGCACAATAATAAGCACACATAAAAAAGACCCTTCGGAATACGGTACGATATTGTGTGACAGCCGGGGGAAAATTGTGCGGTTTGTGGAAAAACCTGACTGGAGTCAGGTTTTTTCGGGCAAGGTGAATACAGGAGTATATATAATTTCTCCCGATATAATGGAACTTGTTCCCGAAAACACATTTTTCGATTTCTCAAAAGACCTTTTCCCCCTGATACTGGAACAGGGAATTTATACCTGTACCGTCGGGGGATATTGGTGTGATATAGGAAATATAGGTGAGTATTACAGGTGTAATTTTGATGTGGCACAGGGCAGGGTTTACGGAACAGAAAGTACCGGTTTTGTGCCGGGGGCAAGTATTGTCAATAAAAGCAGTACCGTATCGCAGGACGCCCGCCTTAACGAATGTATTGTTCATAAAGGAGTATTGGTAGAGAGCGGAGTGTCGGCGGACAAAGCAATTATATGTGCAGACAGCAAAATAGGGGAAAGGACTGTTATCGGCAGAGGGGCAGTAATAGGAGAAAACTGCATAATAGGCAAAAACTCGGTTATAGGAACGGGGGTTAGAATTTTTTCGGATATAATATTGCCTCCGAACAGTAATATTACAAGAGACGTTGTAAAAGGAAACGGAGTTGAAGATGTTTTCTGCGAAAGCGGTGTATGCGGGAATTTAAAAGGAAATATGTCCCCTGAAAAATGTTTTGTTCTGGGCTCTTCCTGTGTCATAAAAAATGGTGCCTCGGTGGGTGTTATGAGCAAAGAAGGCGACGGGACTATGGGCGAAATGCTGAGAAACTGTGTTATAAACGGAGTGGTGTACGGCGGAGGTAAAGCCGTTGATTTCGGTACAGGAAACCGACTGATGAGTGCCTATGCTTCGTCGGAGTACGGAACAGATATAACCCTTTATATTCATCTTTCCGATGATGACGGGATTTGCATATTTCCTGTAGGGGGCGACTCGCTTTCACTTGGGGGCGAAGTACGCCGTAAAATCCGTTTTGCATTTAACGGCGGAGAAGCACAGTGCGGAGATTTTTGTGAAGAGCCGACTGTAATTACAGGAATAAAACAGCATTATTTAAACTCACTTGTCAAGAAAAATGTGAGTCTTGAGGGATTGAATTGTGCCGTGTGTGATACCAACGAGGGAGAAATTCTTGGTACGGCACTTAAAATGATGGGTGCTGATGTGACTCTCTGCACTCGTGAACAGATAAAAAGGGAAACCCGTCTGGGAAAAATATGCTTTGAGGTAACAGGAGAAACTCTGAATTTTTATATAGAGGAACTGCAGGCGGATTTTGACCATATAAGAGCCTTGCTCATAGATTTCTGCGACGGAGAAATGAAGCGGATAGCATTGCCGTATTCTGCTCCCTTGGTGTTTGAAAGAATTGCAAGGGTGCATGAAATAGAGTCCTTCAGATATCTTTCTGCACCTGTCAGCCGTGTTGACCGAAAAGCACGGAGTATTGCATCCCATAAGGAACAGTTGATACTCCGCGACGGATGTTTTGCGGCGGTACGGCTTTGTGAGATTTTCAGCAGTATGAAGTTTGAAAAGGGAAAAATACGGTCTGCTTTTGCAAAACTTCCCATGTTTTTCTGTCTTGTGCGTGACATCAAGTATAATTCCGACGACAGAGCACAGGTTATGGAACGGCTAAGCAGTAATCCGAAACCTGACAGCGAGGGTGCAAGAATAATGTTTGAACACGGAAATGCACTTGTAATTCCCGGCGGAAGAGGAGGATTCCGGATAATTTCCGAGGGATTGAATGCTGAAATGGCACAGGAAATATCTTTTGAAACTGAAAGGAAAATATATGGGAAAGAAGAATAATATAAATGAACTTCATGATTTTGAAGAAGGGAAAAAACAAGAGGAAAAAGCAAGGTCAGAGCAACTTGTAAACATTAATGAAAGCGGAGGAGTTGTGACTTTCGGAAGTGACATAAGAATACACTGTATGACTGTGGCAGGTCAGATAGAAGGACATACCGCCTGTCCTCCTCAGTCAAAAGCAACAAAATACGAGCACATCATTCCGCAACTTGTGGAGGTGGAAGAAAGTCCTGATATAGACGGTCTGCTGATAGTACTGAATACTGTGGGCGGAGATGTGGAGGCGGGACTTGCAATGGCGGAAATGATTGCAGGAATGACAAAACCTACCGTTTCGCTGGTGTTGGGCGGAGGTCATTCCATAGGCATTCCTCTTGCCGTATCGGCAAAAAAATCGTTTATGGTAAAATCAGCCACAATGACACTTCACCCTGTCAGATTTAACGGTCTTGTTATAGGAGTACCTCAGCAGTTTTCTTATTTTAAGAAAATGCAGGAGAGGATTGTTGAGTTTATTACCGACAATTCCAACGCGGACAGCGAAACCATTTCCCGTCTTATGATGAGTACTGACGAAATGACCACGGATGTGGGCAGTATCATTGATTGCAAAACTGCGGTGAAAATAGGGCTTATAGATTCAGTCGGAGGATTGTCCGATGCACTCTCGGAACTGCGGCGGATGAATGATGAATTCAGAAAAAAAGGAAAAGTTGCAAGTTGCAAAAAAACAGAAAATCATCGGGCACAAAACAGTAGGAAAAGTAAAGAAAGCAAAAAATCATGAGTTGACAAACTTGCGTTTTTATGTTACAATATATACAGGAGAGTAGCCGTGATACAGAAAATTTGTGTAATTTGCAAAAATCAGGTGTATCTCGGCAAGGAAGAGTATGACATATCAGCCGCCTCTGTATAATGCTGTAAAGGATTATGCCGAAAATACCATAAGCCGTTTTCATATGCCGGGACACGGCGGCAGAGGTGATATGGGATTTTTGTCCGGTGTGTCAAAATATGACCTTACGGAACTTAAAGAGACAGATAATCTTGCAGATGCCCGCGGGGTGATTTCCGAAGCACAGGAACTTGCTGCCCGCAAGTTCTCCTCAGATGCCGTACTTTTTTCCTGTATGGGTGCAACACTTTGTATCCAGGGCGCATTGTATGCGGCGATGAAAATCAAGCCGAACAGCAAGGTATATTGCTGTCGGCAGGTACATAAATCTGTTATAAACGCCTTTAGTCTTATGGATGTTGAACCGGAGTGGCTGAGTGAACTTTCGGACAGAGACTTTTCAGACGGCGGAATTCTTATATATACACATACCGATTATTACGGTAATATAGCGGACCTTGAACTTATAAAGAAGATAAAGCAGAACAACGATATTATTATTATTGCGGATAATTCTCACGGTTCTCATCTTGCCTTTTTTGAAGACGGAAAACTGCATCCCACAAGACATGGTGTTGATTTCTCGGTAGATTCCCTGCACAAAACATTACCTGTTCTGACGGGCGGAGCCTGTCTGAATCTGAAGGATAAATTATATTCCCGCTTGTGTCGGGAGGGAATGACACTTTTTGGTTCAACCAGCCCGAATTATCTTATAATGGCTTCTGTTGACAGGGCAATTTCGCAGGTGAGTGAGAGTGTTTTATTGAAAACGCGGGATGCAATTGAGAAATTTAAAAGCGAACTTCCTCAGTTTTTTGATAATAACCATCAGAAATACCGCGACCCTTTCAGAATGGTTTTAAAATGTGCAAACCCGGAAGAATTGTACGATGTGCTGTATGACAATTCCGTAAAGTGCGAGTTTTACGATGACAACGGGGTTGTTCTGATAGTTCCGTACGGTGCAGATGTCGGTTATTTTGAACCTTTGAAAAATGTTTTGAAAAAATATAATCCGGGAGAGTATCATTCTCTTTCAATACCATCGTACAATATACCTGAAAAGAAACTTTCAATCCGCAGTGCAGTTTTTTCGGAAAGTATTGATGTTCCTCTTTTGGAAAGCGGAGGAAAAGTAAGTGCGAGGGAGTATTCGCTCTATCCGCCGGGAATACCGATTATTGTTCCGGGTGAGGTGTTTGATGAAAATATAATTGCAAAACTTTCCGGAGTATATGATACTGTAAAGATAATTAAGGAAAGTTAACCCGAATAAAATACATACACGAAAGGAAGAAAACTATGAAACTTATTTTTGCCATTGTTAATAATGATGATGCCCCCACCGTATCAGCCAAAATTACCAAAGCAGGTTTTAATGTAACCAAAATGGCAAGTACCGGAGGCTTTCTTCTCAGCGGTAATACAACCTTTATTTCCGGTGTTGAGGATGAGAAGGTTGACGAAGTAATCGAAATTATAAAAAAATACAGTAAGCGTCGTACTCAGGCTGTACCGGTTGACTTTGTATACAGCCCTGCTGCAGTGGGAAGTTTCCCCATGCAGGTTACTGTAGGCGGTGCAACTATATTTGTGGTAGATGTTGAAAGGTTTGAGAGAGCCTAGTGACAGAGATAATTTTAAATAACGAAAATCTCGACTATATGCGGCGGATAACTGCATCCGCCGCAATTCCTCATGCAATCATAATAGAAGGAGCCGCAGGAAGCGGAAAATATACACTGGCGTTACATTTTGCATCTATGATAAATTGTGACTCTGAAAATGAAAAACCCTGCGGAAGTTGTTCCTCCTGTATAAAAATAGAACAAAATGTCCACGCGGATATATCTGTGATTGATGTGGAGGACGGAAAAAAGACAATTCCCGTAGAAAAGGTCAGGGAAATTATATCGGATGCGTCACTCATACCATCTGAGGCGAAAAAAAGGGTATTCATAATACGCAACGGACAGGCACTTACACCCCAGGCACAAAACGCGTTGTTGAAAATATTTGAAGAACCGCCGAAAGATGTTGTGTTTCTGCTGCTTACAACCGATAAAAGATTGTTGTTGCCTACAATAGTTTCCCGGGGTATATTGCTGAAAATGCAACTTTTGCCCCGCGAAATAATTAAAGAAGAACTGAAAAAGCATTCCTCAAAGCCTGACTCGGATATAGAAGCAGTCATAGCAGTTTCGGGTGGTTCATTGGGACAGGCACAGGAACTTTTAAAGGGTACAAAGATTTTAAAACTCCGTGAATTGGTTGAGGCATATTTTTCGGTTCTCAAATCCACTCCGTCGGTGTTCTCACTCTGTGAGGTGTTTTCTCCTCACAGTTACAAAAGAGAAGAACTTTTTGCTGTATTTCCGTTTTTCAAATACGGATTCAGGGATATAGCCCTTTGTAAATCTGGCGCGGAATTTGTTCCCATGTTCTTTACCGATACGGAACTTATGGAGTGTATATCAGAAAAAATATCTTCCTCAAATCTTGTTAAGTTATATCAGAAAACAGATGAACTCTGTCTGTCTCTTTATTCAAATGTTAATCCACATACTGCAATATCGGTGTTCAATTCGTATGTATCCGAATATTCAAGATTAGGTTAAAGGAAAGTAAAATGGAAAACAAATACTTAAATAATGCAACCTCCGGAAAGGAATCCACAGGTACGGAAAGCAGATACACCATCCGCCGTGGCGGACAGGAGCAAAACCTGCCTGAAAAAGACAAAGAGCCGTCGGAAAAAGGACTGTCACAAAAGAGTGATAATCCTCCTGTTTCTTTCAAAAATGAGAAAGTCGGCACGGAGAATGTCAACCTTCAAAATCAGACAAAATCCGACGACAGTGAAATTGCTGATAAGTTGCCTGCGGTTTCAGATGACGGTCAGAAAGTCGAAATAGTGGGAATTCGTTTCAAACCGGTGGGAAAGATATATTATTTTGACCCGGACGGCATAACATTGTCCTGCGATGACGGAGTTATTCTTGAAACTGCAAGGGGTGTGGAATACGGAACGGTGGTTATTCCAAACCGTATGATTCCGGTTTCTGAAATAGTATCCCCTCTGAAAAAGATTATCCGTGCTGCAACCGAGCAGGATATGAAAACCCTTGAGAAAAACCGCGAGGTTGAAAAACGGGCACGGCAGGTATGGGCTGCCCAGGTGGAAAAGCACGGACTTGAAATGACACTTGTAGATGTGGAATATACCTTTGATAATGCAAAACTTTTGTTTTACTTCACTGCAGAGGGAAGAATAGATTTCCGTAATTTTGTAAAAGATGTTGCGGCAGTATTCAAAACCAGGATAGAACTTCGCCAGATAGGTGTTCGCGATGAGGCAAAACAGGTGGGAGGATTCGGTGTTTGCGGTAGAGAGTTCTGTTGCCGTACCTTTCTTGATGAGTTCCAGCAGGTGTCCATAAAAATGGCAAAGGAACAGGGACTTTCACTTAATTCCGTGAAAATCTCGGGTACTTGCGGAAGACTTATGTGTTGCCTGAGATATGAGAGCGAAACCTACGAAGAAAAAATCAAAAAGACACCCACTGTTGATTCCGTGGTTGAAACACCCGACGGAAAAGGTGTGGTTGTAGAGAGTAATGTTCTGGCAGGACTTGTCAAGGTATGTCTTGACGGTAAGAGGGAGACCGCACCCAGGCTGTTTTCCTGCGAACAAGTGAAGATTATAGGTAAAATACACAATAACGACGGTGAGTTTGACGAGGAACTCAAAAAACTTCAGGATTAACAGCAGGAAGGTATTTTGAAATGATTAAGTATTCACTTGAATGCCTTGATAAAATAAACAGAGAACATTCCTTTAAAAATATTTTTGATATTTTATGTTCTCATGGAGACCGTCCGGCACTTGAATTTAAAATAGATAAAGAAATAAAAATTGTTACTTTCAGACAGATGGAATTTGTAGTGGAGTATGTTGCGGATAAAATCAAGGCAAATTATAATTTTCCTGCAAATTCTTTTGTCGGAATACATCTTGAAAACTGCCCCGAATGGATAGTAATCTACTGGGCAATTCTCATGGCGGGTTACAGACCGTTTTTTATTGACTATCGTTTAATGCCCGAAAAGACACGGTACTATCTGGAGCAGACCAGAGCGGCGGCAGTTATTACGGGTAATCACACCGGCGATGTCTTTTACGAAGGCACTGATACTATAGATGCGTATGTTTTACTGTCAAGAGACCATAAGGAACTGTATAAGGTCGCAACAGAAACCGTAAAAGAGGGAACTCTGCCCCAACGGATTTCAGAATATGAGTGGGCAGACGAAATGGCTCTGTGCACATCCGGTACAACGGGTGATGCCAAAATCTATACATACGACGGAACGGCAATTTCATATCAGTTAATGTCGGCTCGCCCGGTAATTATGGCAAATGAGCGTATTTCTTCCGACAGAACAATGAAAAATCTGGCTTTTTTGCCCCTTCACCATATATTCGGATTTATGGCGTGTTATTTATGGTATTCTTTTTTCGCGGGAAGTCTTGTTTTTGTTGAAAAAATTGCACCTTCCGTACTGTTTGCTGCCTGTAAGGAGCACAAGGTTACTCATATTCTTGCAGTTCCTCTTTTGGTAAACAGCATTGTCAAAGGAGTAAACCGTCAACTCTCCGAGCAACCGGAATACAAGAGAAAAATGTTTAAAATCCTTTGCGATGTAAGCATTTTTCTCCAGAGAATAAATCCCGAATGGGGAATTAAAGTTGCAAAGAAGATTTTTAAAAATCTTGTACTTGATAAACTTGCAGGTACATCTGTTGAGGTAATAATATGCGGCGGCGGCCACGTTTTGCCTGACTGTATGCGTACCATAAATGCTATGGGATACTATACACTGTGTGGATTCGGAATGACCGAGGTCGGAATATCTTCTCTTGAATACAGAAAAAGTGTAGATAAGCGAATTGCAGGATGTGTGGGTATACCTGTTACGGCAATTGAGTATAAAATTGTACCTGCCGATGAGTCCAACCCAAATGTGGGTGAACTTTTTATCCGTGGTAAATTTATTCACAGCGGAAGGGTAAAAGACGGTGAGGTTTTACCTCCCGATACTGACAGCGACGGCTGGTTTACAACTGGAGATATCGGAAGACTTGAAGATGATGCCCTGTATATAGAGGGCAGAGTGAAAGATGTCATTATAAATGAGTCTGGCGAAAATGTGTATCCTGACGAACTGGAAGATTATTTTGGCGATATTGACGGTGTCAGTCAGTTTACCGTTATGGGCGTAAAGAATAAACCTGAGGATAAATACGAGTCAATTACTCTTGTTATCAGGACCGAAAGAGAAATTACCGAGGAGTTTAAAAGTTATATTCTTGACCAGGTTGCAAACCGTTGTGATAAACTTCCGTTTAATAAAAAAATAAATACGGTTGTGGCAACAAATATGGACTTGCCTGTCTCGAGTAGTGGTAAAATCAAACGCCTTGAGATTAAAAAGCAACTGGAAAACAACTCGGATGAGTATATCCTTCTTAAAGGCAGAAACATGCAGATAAATAAGGTGCTCAAGAGATAAACCATAAAGATTATTACGGCTTGTGTTCGGGCAGGTTGATGTTGTTTCTGCCCGAATGTAAAACAAAATTCTAATTTTAACAAAATGTAAATTATGAATTTGCTCTATTGACAATTTATTAAAAAATCATATAATATGGGTGTATAGATAAACCGAAGATTGGGAATAGTACGATTTTTGTGCGTTTCACAGAGAGCCGCCGATGGTGCAAGTGCGGTATACGCAGGATTTCCGAATGGACCCATGAGGGCTGACCGAAAGCATTGCCGTAGGAAAGACGCGAGCCGCGCGTTACAGCGGACAGCGTATGACAGTACGCATAGAGTGTGTTCCTTTGGAACAAATTTAGGTGGTACCGCAGATTTACTTCTGTCCTAATTTCTGGACAGAAGTTTTTGTTTTTCAGGGAGAGAAAAAAATGTTTATTATTTCAAAACGATGGCAGGAAACCTGCACAAGATAAATCGCATACAGAATACATATACGAAAGGGTATAATGATGAAAACTTATAAGGATTTTGATAACTATTTTAATGAATTCCCGGATAAAAACGGATATTTCGGAAGATACGGCGGAGTGTATATAGACGAAAAACTCAAAGATGCCATGGCAGAGATTACCGAGGCATATTACTCAATCTGCCAGTCAAGAAAGTTTATCAGCGAACTTCGCAGAATAAGAAAAGAATTTCAGGGAAGACCTACCCCCATTACTCATCTTGAGAGACTTTCCGATTATCTTGGCGGAAAAGTGCAACTTTACGCAAAGCGGGAAGACCTTAACCATTCGGGTGCGCATAAACTCAATCACTGTATGGGAGAGGCTCTTCTTGCAAAATACATGGGGAAGAAAAAGATAATCGCCGAAACAGGTGCGGGTCAGCACGGTGTTGCTCTTGCTACTGCGGCGGCATATTTCGGACTGGAATGTCAGATTTACATGGGTTCTGTTGATATTAAAAAGCAGGCACCTAATGTTGCAAGAATGAAAATACTCGGTGCAGAGGTTATTGAGGTTACCCATGGACTCAAAACTCTCAAAGAAGCGGTAGACGCGGCTTTTGATGCATACAGCAAGGAGTACAAGGATTGTCTGTATTGTATAGGCTCGGTTCTCGGTCCTCATCCGTTCCCTATGATGGTGCGTGATTTTCAGAGCATTGTTGGTACAGAGGCAAGAGAACAGTTTGTTGAAATGACCGGACACCTTCCAAATGCAATAGTTGCCTGTGTGGGCGGCGGTTCCAATGCAGCAGGACTTTTTTCGGGATTTCTCAGCGACCCTGTTGATATTTACGGTGTGGAACCTTTGGGAAGAGGACCGAAACTTGGCGACCATGCGGCAAGTCTTAAGTACGGTACTGAAGGAATTATGCATGGATTTAACAGTATTATGCTCAAAGATGAACAGGGAAATCCCGCACCTGTTTATTCGGTTGCCAGCGGTCTTGACTATCCGTCTTCAGGTCCCGAACACGCATATTTGCAATCGGTAGGAAGAGTTAAGTATGATGTTATTGACGATGAGGAAACAATAGATGCATTTTATAAACTTTCCCGTCTTGAAGGAATCATTCCTGCTATTGAAAGTTCCCACGCAATTGCGTATGGCATGAAACTTGCAAAAACGATGGAACACGGTTCTGTTCTTATCAATCTCTCAGGCAGAGGTGACAAGGATATGGACTATGTTATCGAGCATTACGGCATACGGTAATTTCCTTTTATCCGAAGAATATTTACGGGGGTAAGAAAACTTGAACAAAGTTTTTTTACTCCCTTTTTGCATTTCCTTTTTGTGCGTGAATATTTTTAACAAATTGCACTTGAAAAAAATTTATATATAATGTATAATGTAGATTATTATAATCAGATGAAAGAACCACACAAATGGATATATATTTTGATAACAGCGCCACAACTCCATTGAGCGAGGCGGCAAGAAAAAGTATAATTTCAAACCTTGATATTTACGGAAATCCGTCGTCACTTCATGTAAAAGGATTTCAGGCAGAGCAACTTCTGACGGCATCACGGAAAAAAATAGCCGCAACCTTAAATTGCACAAAGGAGGAAATATTTTTTACTTCCTGCGGCAGCGAGGCAAACAATCTTGCAATAATAGGTGCTGCAAATGCCAAAATCCGCAGAGGAAACAGAATTATTACTACAAATTCCGAACATCCGTCTGTATCGGAACCGATAAAAAAACTTGAGGAACAGGGATTTGAGGTAATACGGCTTACTACTGTCGGCGGACATATAGATACAGAAGAACTTAAAGAAGCACTTAATCCGAAAACCATACTTGTTTCAATAATGCATACAAACAACGAGACAGGTGCGGTATACGGTATAAATAACCTTATCCCGATTATACGGACACTCTCTCCGGAGGCACTTGTTCACTGCGATTTTGTTCAGGGTTATTTAAAAAGCACCGAAATACCTGAAGCAGACCTGATTTCAGTGTCGGCTCATAAGGTTCACGCACCTAAAGGTGTGGGAGCGTTGTATAAAAGAAAGGGTGTCAGGATAATTCCCCAACTCCTCGGAGGGGGACAGGAGTCGGGATTAAGAAGCGGAACGGAAAACCTTGTTTCTGTTGCCGCATTTGCAGATTCGGCTGAATGTATAAATAAAAATCTTGTAAACAATATATCCCGTATCACAAAACTCAGGGATTATATAAAAAACGGATTGTCGCAAATTGACGGAGTGGGATTCAATATTCCTGAAAAATCTGCCTGTAACATTATCAGCGTTTATTTTGAAGGCATCAAAAGCGAGGTAATGCTTCATTTTCTGTCGGACTACGGAATATTTGTTTCCAGCGGTTCGGCGTGTTCATCCAGAAAAGGAAAAAGCGGAGTGCTGACTTCATTCGGTGCACAGGACAAAGCAGACTTTACTTTGAGAATAAGTCTTTCGGAATATAATACCGAAAGTCAGGCGGACAAACTGTTTTCAGCAGTAAAAGAGGGTTGCGACAGACTACAAAAAATCAGAGGATAATTTATATGAGATGCATTTTACTTAAATACGGAGAGCTTATTTTAAAGGGGCTTAACCGAAACTATTTTGAAAAACTCCTTCTCAATCAGATAAGAAACCGACTTAAACCCATAGGTAAATTTGAGGTTGTATCAATGCAGTCTACCGTATATGTAACTCCCGTGGGGAATGACTGTGACGATGATATGCTTATTGAACCTGCTTTCAAGGCAGTAGGAAACATTTTTGGTATAGTGTCTCTTTGTATTGCATATTGTGCACCAAAGGATATGGACAGTATTATTGCGGTGGCAAAACAGTATATGCCTCAGGAAATCCGTAAATATAAAAGTTTTAAAGCAGACGCAAAAAGATGCGATAAAAAATTCCCGTATACCTCTGTTGATATTATGAAAACTGTAGGCGGAGAACTCAACGAACTCTGTCCCGAGGTGAAGGTGGATGTGGTAAATCCCGAAATTACCGTTATGGTGGAAATAAGAGACAGATATGCATATATTCATGCAGGTTCGTGCGAGGGTGCGGGAGGAATGCCGAAAAGTTCATCCGGAAAAGGACTCCTTCTTTTGTCTGGCGGTATTGACAGCCCTGTTGCAGGGTTTATGATGGCAAAAAGAGGTGTTGATGTCCAGGCACTTCATTTTGAAAGTTACCCGTATACATCCGAACGGGCAAGGAATAAGGTTATAGAACTTGCACGCAAACTGTGTGTATATACCGATACAATGAAATTCAATATTATTTCACTTACAGAAATTCAGGAGGCCATACGGGATAACTGTGACGAGGAATATTTTACTCTGATTTTACGCCGTTTTATGATGGAACTTGCACAGCGGGTTGCTTTCAGAAATAAATGTGCGTCTATTATCACGGGTGAGAGTCTCGGACAGGTGGCAAGTCAGACAATGCACGCTCTGGGAGTTACGGGAGAGGGAATAAGACTTCCCATACTTCGACCTCTCATAGCATTTGACAAAGAAGATATTGTAAAAATATCACGCAAAATAGACACATTTGAAACCTCTGTGCAACCCTATGAAGATTGCTGTACCGTGTTTACCCCCAGACACCCCAAGACAAGACCGGAAATGGAAAAAATCCGGGAGCAGGAAAGCCGTCTTGACCGGCAGAAACTTCTTGATTCTGCATTTGAAACCCTTAACACAATGATACTTGAAAGGGAGTGAGACCATGCCTTACGACCGCGAAACTTTCCGCCGGGTAATGTCAACATATTCCGAAAAGGCACAAAAGGCATTTAATGATGCGGAACTTAAAAAAGCGGAACTTCATAATAAATTCCCGCTTCTGAAAAAAATGGACGACGAAATATCCCGTCTTCCGCTTAATATTTTGCGTGAGTCAGGCCTGGGAAGTGACGGGTTGCAGGAGAGGCTTGCAAAACTGAAAAAAGAATATGATGATTTATTGAGTGCCCGTGCAGAACTTCTCCGCACCGGCGGTTACCCTGAAGATTATACCGATATTGTGTATGAATGTAAAAAATGCCGTGATACCGGATACGACGGAATAAATCTCTGTTCTTGTGCCAAGAAACTTCTCACTCTGGAAAGTTATAAATCATCGGGAATGTATAGACTCATTACAACCCAGTCTTTTGATAATTTTTCCCTTGATGTCTATAAATCCGCCGAACATAAAAAACATATGAGCACAATATTCAATAACGCAAAAAAATATGCCCGGGAATTTAATCCCGACTCGTCACCGTCGCTGTTTTTTGCAGGTGATACAGGACTGGGAAAGACGCATATTTCTTCTGCAATAGCAAAAGAAGTTATTGACAAAGGGTATAGTGTCGTATATGAATCTGCCCCGGGAATGATGATTCAACTTGAGAGAGAACATTTCGGACGCGGAGCATCAGACAATGACATAACCGATAGATATCTTACCTGCGACCTTTTGATAATTGACGATTTGGGTGCCGAATACATAACAAAGATAAATATCGGTTTTCTGTATAATATAGTAAACACCCGTATTCTCAACGGACTCCCGATGATAGTCAGTACAAATCTTGACTATACAGAACTGGAAAAACGGTACGAACGCCGTATGTCCAGTCGCTTTATGGGAGAATTTCTGGTATATCCTTTCAGAGGAGAGGATATGAGGTACAGCGGGCTTTTGAAAAAATAAATCAGGAGGGGTTATGAGCATACGGGAATCAGGTGAAATGTATCTTGAAAGTATATTTCTCCTGCTTAAAGAGCATAACCGTGTAAGGTCGGTTAATGTAGCCGAATATACAGGCTATAAAAAGCCCAGTGTCAGTCGCGCAATGGGTATTTTAAAGCAAGACGGACTGATTGTCATTGACAATGACGGATATATTTCTCTTACCGAAAGCGGTCTTGCACTTGCTGAAAAAACATATCAACGGCACAGACTTCTTACGGATTTTTTCATTCGTATCGGAGTTCCTGCCGGGGTGGCAGAAGCGGACGCATGTAAAATAGAACATGTTATAAGTGATGAAACGGTTCTGGCAATGAAGAACTGTATTGATAAAATTAATTTAACGACAGGAAAGTGAGACATTATGAAAATTGAAACAAAATGCCTGCATTCAGGCTATACACCCAAAAATACCGAGCCCAGAGTTGTGCCTATAGTACAAAGCACAACTTATGTGTACGACTCTACAGAGGAGGTTGCCTCTGTATTTGACGAGCCTACAAAATCTCTTATTTATTCCAGATTTGCTAACCCTACGGTTATGGCAGTTGAAAACAAAATTGCAGAACTTGAGGGCGGTGTAGGTGCAATGTGCACATCCTCAGGCCAGGCGGCAACCCTCCTTTCAATTCTGAATATCTGCCGTGCAGGCGATAGTTTTATAAGCACAGGAGAGGTTTACGGCGGAACTGTAAATTTATTTTCCTTTACACTGAAAAAAATGGGTATAGAGTGCATTTTCGTCGACAGAAATTCTTCCGATGAGGAAATTATGAAGGCATTTAAACCCAACACCAAAGCAGTGTTTGGCGAAACTATTGCAAATCCGGCACTTTCTGTTCTGGATATTGAAAGATTTGCAAAAATTGCACATGCAAATAATGTTCCGCTGATTGTGGATAACACTTTTGCAACTCCAATACTTTGCAGACCTATTGAATTTGGTGCAGATATCGTAATTCACTCCACTTCAAAATATATGGACGGTCACGCAGTTCAGGTGGGCGGAGTCATTGTGGACAGCGGAAACTTCGACTGGACAAACGGAAAGTTCCCTGAACTTGTGGAGCCTGACGAGTCATATCATGGCATATCTTATGTTGAAACCTACGGAAAGGCTGCATACATAATAAAGGCCAGAATGCAACTTATGAGAGATTTTGGTGTTTATCCTGCGGCACATTCTGCGTTCTTGCTCAATCTCGGACTTGAAACAATGGCAATCAGAATGGAAAAATATTGCGAAAATGCAATGAAAGTCGCAAATTATCTCAAAGGACACGAAAAAATAGAGAGTATTAAGTATCCCGGACTTGAAAGCGACGAGGACTATCCTTTGACAAAGAAGTATCTCAAAGGTGCAAGTGGAGTTATATCCCTTGTAATAAAAGGCGGAAGAGAAAAAGCAATGGAGTTTATGAATTCTCTCCAACTTGCTTCCAATGAAGTGCATGTTGCTGATATCCGTACTTGTGTACTTCACCCGGCAAGTGAGACTCACCGTCAGCTTACAGACGAACAACTTGTTGCTGCGGGTATCAACGGCGGTATGGTGAGATTTTCTGTAGGTCTTGAAAATGTTGATGACATTATAAGCGACATTGAACAGGCACTCAATAAAATATAATTATCCGTTAAAAAAGGCTATCGCAGATTATAAATTGCGATAGCCTTGTTTTATATTTCGATAAGTTCTTTTGTACTTTTTGTGAGATTTATAAATCCGTCGTCGGTAAGATAAACTATATCCTCAATTCGTACACCGTAAAGACCGTCAATGTAAATTCCGGGTTCTACACTTAAAACACATCCCGACGGTACGGGAGACGGATTTGATGGTGAGAAGTTTGGTGATTCGTGTATATCAAGCCCCAGTGAATGCCCCAATGAATGCCCGAAGCATCCCTGATATCCCGCGTTATATATGACATCCCGTGCGGCGCTGTCACATACTTTTCCGTCAATTCCTCCTTTTATTATACTGAAAGCAGCACTCTGAGCCTTTAAAACAATATTGTAAATTTCTTTCATCTTGCTGTCCGCTTTTCCGATTACTACTGTTCTGGTCATATCCGAACAGTATCCGTCAACACACGCACCGAAATCCATGGTGAGAAATGAGTTGTTTGTCAGCCTGATATTTTCGGGTACGCCGTGGGGAAGGGAACTTTTTATACCGCTGACACAGATGGTATCAAAAGCGGGACATGCTCCGCGGAGAGCCATGAAATGTTCAAGTTCCGCGGCAATTTCCGTTTCGGTACTGTCCGGATTTATGAAATTCAGGATATGTTCAAAGGCAAGGTCGGTTATTTTCTGTGCGGATTTTATTTTTTCAAGTTCTGCAGGTGACTTTATTTTCCGCAGTTCATTTACCGCGTTTCCCAGCGGTAAAAGTTGTATTGGAGCAAGTTTCTCTTTTAAACGGCTGTATTCACGAAAGGAAAGATAGTCGTCTTCAAAAAAGAGTGTGTCAATCCCTTTTGATTCAAGTATGTCACGAACCTGGTCAATAAAACTTTTTTGCGGCATTATTATTTCAATATTATCGGGAATAATACCCTGGGATTTTTTAATACGGGCGGCACCCACATATCTGAAATCTAAAATCAGATAAGGCTTATCCGCAATCAGAAGCATACCGTCAGACGAGGAAAAACCGCTGAGATAACGGCGGTTTTTCGGGTTTTGTATCAGTATGCATTTTTGAAATGAATTTGAAAGTTTTTCAATATTTTTCATAATTATTTTATATTATCGTAGTATTTTTTCATTCTCAACGCATCTCTGTCCATATAGTCGCAGGACTCACAGATTATGGTGGGGGATACACCCAGTTTGTGTATCGCTTCCATAAGCGGCTCATAGGGAGGACCGTACTCACTGTCGTCAAAGTCCAGATGCTTTTTTTCACCGCCGGCGGTATACATTATTTTTGAAAAATGGCAGTGCAACGAGTCGGCATATTCATCGCCGAGTGCTGAACCGATTGTATCAAAAACCCGTATATAATCGTCTGTGGTTTTGAATGCTTCACCGAGATTAAAGGCGTTTATATGTCCGAAATCAACAACGGGACGGAATATTTTATTTACTTTGCAAAGTTCTGTTACTTCTTCAAGTGTTCCCAGTTGATTTTTTTTACCCATAGTTTCAAGACCTATGGAAATGTTTCCGTAGGGCGTATCACTTACTGCAGCGACAACATGTTCAAGTGTGTCGCGGGCAAGAGCCATAGCATTTTCCCTGGGCAATTTTCCTGCACTTCCGCTATGCACCACAATTATATTTGCGCCCATGGCATAGGAAGCCGCAAGACTTTGAAGAATATATCCAACACTTTTCATGCGTGTTTCGTATTCCATACCCGAAAGTGATATAAAATAAGGGGCATGAAAAGAAAGGCTTATGTTATATTTTTTTGCCTCGTTTCCAAGAGCAATAAAACTTTCCATAGAGGCGTTGACACCGCGACCTGCCTCGTATTCGTAGGCGTCAAGTCCGTATTCGGAAACCCATTTGGGTATTTCGGAAGTTTTTTTATGTTTTGCGGCACTGAACTCAACAGAGTTACCGCCCGGTCCGAATTTTACGCTGATACTAACCCCTCCGTTTCTTTAAATAACTGTTGAGAATAGGTTTTTCAAGCATTCTTTTTGCTTTGAAAAACAAGGTTTTTTTATCTTTTATCGGCTTTACAAGAACGCAGAAAAGTCCCAGTCTTTTACCTGCATATATATCCGTAAATATCTGGTCGCCGCAAAAAGCAGTATTTTCGGGAGTTGTCCCGAGATGAAGCATTGCCCGTGATATCGCGCGTCTTGAGGGCTTTCCGGCATCGTAGTCGGCATAGTATCCGAAAATGTTGAATTTCTCAACCCGTTCCTTGTGATTGTTTGATACAAAGGCAATTCTGAAACCTGCTTTATCAAGTGCAGAAAGATATTTGCATATCTTGTCGTTAGGTAATTCCTCTTCGTAAGGGGCAAGGGTGTTGTCGATATCAAAAATTATACCTTTGATTCCTCTTTCAAGGAACATTTCCGGGGTGGCTGAATAAATATCATCAAAATAATAATCGGGATAAAAATTTTTCATAATTATAGTTTTATTTGCCTGTGATGAACAAAACTCATTACTTCATCATAGGTGGGTAAAGAGGAAGACGCACCCATCTTTGTAACTGTCAGTGCACCTACGGCGTTGGCAAATTTAATAGAGTGTATTATATCGGATGTTTTGGTGTACTCGTAAGTCAGAGCGGCAGTAAAAGCGTCGCCCGCGGCGGTGGTGTCAACGGCATCAACTTCGTATGACGGAATAATGTCTGCATTAACGCCGTCATAAATATATGCTCCGCGGTTTCCCAACTTCAGTACAAAATACTTCGCATTGGCAAGAACCGAAAGTTTTACTGTTGCACTTACTACATTTGACATAGTGTCGGGATAAATACCCGTATATGCAAGTGTTTCGGTTTCATTGGGAGAGAAAATTTCAAGTTTACCCAAATCCTTAAGAGGAAAATCCGACCTTGCAGGACCTGCATCTATAAAAACCTTTACACCGTTTTTCTGTGCCATACGGCATGCCTTTATTATAGTGCTTTCGGGTATTTCAAATTGCATAAGAAGTGCATCCGGATAGGATAAAAAGGCATCTTCAAGGTCATCGGTTGTAAGAGTGTTGTTGGCACCCGGATATACAACTATGCGGTTTGAACCGTCGCTTTCCAGAAATATTCCTGCCATACCGGTGGGATTATCACGGTCGGTTTTTATAAATCGCTGTGAAATTCCTTCTTCCATGTATACATTTTTAAGAACGGTTCCATTGGAATCATTGCCGAGTCTGGTACAGAAAAAGGTATCTGCACCTAATCTTGCGGCGGCAACAGCGGTGTTTGCACCCTTTCCGCCGGGAATAAATTCATAGTTACGCCCTGTTATGAGAGTTTCGCCTCTTTCGGGGACTCTTTCCATTTTCATAACAAGGTCCATATTGGCGCTGCCTATACATAAAATACGGGGTGCTGACATACTACCACACTCTCTTCTTAATAAATAAATTCTTTACCGTCTTTTTTTATTATTACCGAGTTGTTCTGGTCGGCTGATTTTTCGACATATCCTATAACTCTGGAATCCACATTGTACTTTGATGCGATTTCCGAGGCGAGTTTTGCGGTTTTTTCATCGCAGTAAATTTCCATACGGTGTCCCATATTGAAAACATTATACATTTCTTTCTCACCTATATTGCTGTTTTCCGCAATAAGACGGAAAAGAGGGGGAGTGTCAAAAAGATTGTCCTTGACATAACGCAGACCGTTACCGAAGTTTTTGCATTTTGCCTGTGCACCGCCGGTACAGTGGATGAGTCCAGATATATTGCTTTGGGGATTGTCAAGAAGTTCCTTGAGAATTGGAGCATAGGTTCTTGTGGGGGAAAGAAGTGCTTTTCCCACTGTTATATCTGTACCTTCGAGTTTGTCCGTAAGCAGATATTTTCCGCTGTATGCTTTTCCCTGCTCGATGGTGGAGGAAAAACTTTCGGGATATTTATCGCGGTAAACACCCGATAAAACAAGATGTCTTGCACCTGTAAGTCCGTTTGAGGAAATTCCTGAATTGTATTCGTTTTCATAGGTTGCTTTGCCGTAGGAGGCAAGAGCCAGAATAACATTGCCGGGTTTTATATTTGCACAGTCAATAACCTTTGCTTTGGGAATGCGGGCAAAAAATGTAGAATCTACAATAAGTGTCGAAACAAGGTCGCCTACATCGGCGGTTTCTCCGCCCGACATGGTAATATTCACACCGAAAGAACGCATTTTCTCGACGAAGGATGAATAGCCTTCAATTACTGTACTTATTATTTCCCCGCTGATTCTGTGGGCATTTCTGCCGATGGTGTTACTCATGATAAATCCGTCGGTTATTCCCACACATAAGAGGTCGTCAAGATTCATAACGGTAGAGTCCTGTGCAATACCGCCGAATACCGACATATCACCTGTTTCACGGTAGTAAATGTAAGCAAGAGATGATTTTGTACCTGCACCGTCTGCATGCATTACAGAACAGTAATTTTTATCTCCTGCAGCATCTTCGCAAAGTTTGCAGAATGCACCCGGAAAGACACCTTTATCCTGATTTTTTATTGCTTTGTGTACTTCGCTTTTTGTTGCGGAAGCACCCAGTGTTATATAAGCATCGGACATTTTTAGTACTCCTTTACACTATAGTATTATTATATCATATTTATTATACAGTAAAAACCGTTTTTAGTCAATAGAAATTAAGCAATTTCCCCTGCAGATGACAAGAGTCCGGGCAAAACAAAAGCGGCATCAACTTTATGAGTCAATGCCGCTTTCTGCATTTCTATTCCATGAATTCCTTGTAATTGATTTCAACTCTGTTTTTTTCGGCGACAGTAAGGTCGTCGTATATTTCATAGGTTACTGTAATCTTCTTGAAGGGATCGGTCTTTTCTTCAAGTGCCTGTCTGGAATCATACTGAACAAAAACAATGTCGGTGATTCCCTGTTTCTTTGGAATAAATGTCCATTCGTGATATGTTGTGTCAGGGAGACCGGGAACCTTTTCGCTGTAGGAACGCTGGGATGAGAAAGAAAAATATTCCTCATCAAATTGGGGCGTATCCCAGTTATATCCGCCGGAAACATCTTTAGGGAAAGCAATTACTGCAGATTTTGCACCTTCTTTTTTACATGCAAATACAGTGATGCAAGTAAGTAAAATCAAAAAACCAAGACCGACTTGTTTAAATAGTTTCATAGTTTTCTCCTTAATCTTTCAGATGTATGGATTTCAATTGAAATTACACTTATATTATACTGTTTTATCATGGCTTGTCAATAGTATTTGTAAAACAGGTATTGCATTTTCGGGAAAAATATATTATAATCTTGTGCGTGAGGTGAATCAGTTGGCAAAAGAAATAAAAACAAATGCTATGCGTTTTCTGGAAACAAAAAAGATAGTATACGAGGCGTTAAGTTACGAATGCGATGAATTTACAGACGGTGTGGATATGGCTTCAAAACTTAATATTGAGCCGGAACGCACTTTTAAAACACTTGTGGCACAGGGAAAAAGTGAAAACTATTATGTTTTTGTCATACCCGTTGCACAGGAACTTGATTTGAAAAAAGCAGCAAAAACAGTCGGGGAAAAGTCTGTCGAACTTATTCCCGTAAAGCAGATAACCGCCGTAACCGGATATGTCCGCGGAGGGTGTACTCCCATAGGAATGAAAAAACAGTTTAAAACCGTCATACACGATTCTGCCGGAGAACTGGACACATTTTATATAAGCGGAGGCAAAATAGGCCTGCAGTTAAAACTCAATCCGGTAAAACTTTCGGAAGCCATAAATGCAGTGTTCGAGAATATAATATTTTAAAAAATTGAAAATAACAAAAAAATTAATTTTGCGTACATTCCTTGTTAACATGTATGCGGTATTATGCTATTAGATGAATAGGAGGTGTTTTTAATGGCATATAAAATTACTGACGAGTGCATCGCTTGCGGCGCTTGCATCGATGAATGCCCCGTTGGTTGCATCGAGGAAAAAGACGGTAAAATAGTAATCAATGCAGATACATGTGCTGATTGTGGTTCTTGCGCAGATGTTTGCCCTGTTGATGCACCCAAAGCAGAATAATTATTCTGTTGTTATTTAAATTTATTCAGAGTTGATAAGAGATGTGACGCGTCACATCTCTTATTGTTAGCAGGAATATGAGACTTGATAAAATTAATAAGGATTTATCTGTATACCAGTATAAAGACGGGTTTTGTTACGGTACCGATGCAGTGCTTCTTTCGGCATTTACCGACTTTAAAAAGGGTGATTCGGGTGCTGAAATAGGTACAGGGTGCGGTATTATTCCGATACTTCTGAATTACCATAAAGAACCCGGAAAAATTTATGCCTTTGAAATACAAAAGGATTACGCCGACCTGGCAAGAAAAAATGCCGATATGTGCGGATACGGCGAAAAAATAGAAGTAATCTGTGATAATATCACAAATCATGAAAAATATAATATTCAGGGGCTTGACTTTGTTTTTTCAAATCCGCCCTATATGAAAAATGACAGCGGAAAGTTAAACGGAGAAATCAAAAAACTTGTAAGCCGTCATGAAATGTTTTGCGGCATTGACGATATATGCCGTGCGGCAAATTATATGCTGAAAAACGGCGGTAATTTTTTTGCGGTATTCCGCCCCGACAGAATGACTGATTTGATATTTGCACTTAAGAAAAACAGGCTTGAACCCAAAGAAATCCTTTTTGTTCAGTCGCATAGCGATAAAGCACCCAACCTGTTTTTGATTAAAGCGAAAAAAGACTGTCTTGACGGAGGACTTAAAATACATAAACCCCTTGTATTGTATACCCGTGACGCCGTTATGACGGAACAACTTGAATACATATACGAAAACGGACGGATTGGAGGGAAAGAAAATAGCAAATGAAATAAAAAAGAATTCCCTTTACCTTGTTTCCACTCCCATAGGTAATCTGAGTGACATTTCACCCAGAGCCGCCAAAGTTCTTGCAGAGGTGGATTTTATTGCGGCGGAGGATACCCGCAATACCGCAAAACTCCTTATCCATCTGGGCATAAAGAAACCAATGGTGAGTTACTATGAACACAATAAAAGGGAACGGGGACAGGAAATAGTAAAAAGACTTTTCCAAGGTCAGTCTGCCGCACTGGTAAGCGATGCCGGAACACCTGCAATTTCCGACCCCGGAGAAGACCTTGTAAAACTGTGTGCAGAGGCGGGAATAGAGGTATTTTCAATACCCGGTCCCTGTGCTGCAATATGTGCACTGACACTTTCCGGATTGTTTACGGGGCGTTTCTCTTTTGAAGGTTTTCTGTCTACAGGAAAGGCAGAAAGGCTTGAAAGACTGCAAAGTGTAAAAGAGGATGAGAGAACACTTATTTTCTATGAAGCACCTCACCATCTTGTCAAAACTCTGCAGGTTATGCTTGAAGTTCTCGGTGACAGAAAAATATCTCTGTGCAGAGAAATAACAAAAATAAACGAAGAGGTCCGCCGTACAACCATTTCCCAAGCACTGGAGTATTACACGGACAATCAGCCCAAGGGAGAATTTGTACTTGTTATAGAAGGTGCATCGCCGGAGAAAAAAACAAATTTCTGGGACAATATGAGTGTGGAACAGCATTTTGAACATTATTTTTCTCAGGGTATGGAGCGAATGGATGCAATAAAAAAAGTGGCTTCCGACAGAGGCGTGGGAAAAAGTACAATATACAAGCAGTTGTTGTAGCAGTATACTTTGGAATATTTTTACTTTTTTCGTGTAATGTTAATGGCATAGTGCATAATTTGGCGACCGACAATTTGTACATAATGCTAAAAATGAGCATTTTGCTGCATTAAAAATTAAAAATTCAAAAAATAACATTGCAAAAAGTTGTTTTTTGTGATAAAATAGTACAGATAAAAAATATCTTGGAGGGAAATATGAAAAAGTTTTTGTCTTTTGCATTAATTGCAATAATTGCATTGATGTCTGTATTGATGACAGCATGTAATACCAATGGTGTCGGCTCTTCACTGGGAAACAACGGCAATCGTGTAGAGCGTCCCAAAGATGATACCGTTTACTCTGAGCGTGAACTTGTGGACGACGAGTTGCCTGAGATGAAATTCGGCGGACGCGAGTTTCATATTATTGCCCGTGATTCCGGTTTGGGTTCACAACAGGAAACCGGTGTAGGCCTTGAACAAATTGAAGATGTTCTTTCCAACACAATTTATGCGCGTAACAAAGAAGTTGAAGAACGGTTCAATGTTAACATTACAGCAACCTACTCCACATCACCCTGTGATGATGTTAAGAAAACAGTAAGAGCAGGTCTTCCTACCTACGATTTGTGTATTGACCAGGTTATAAAAACCTGTACAACCGCAACCGACGGTACATTCTACGCAGTTGATGAACTGGAATATGTAAATCTCGATAAACCCTGGTACATAAAATCCGCAACCGATGCTATCAGTGTTGCAGGTAAGTCCTTCTTTATTGCGGGAGATATGCTCCTTACAATATACAGATTTACCTATTGCGTATTCTTCAATGCGGATATCGGAAAGAAGTATCCCGAAGTTGAAGACCTTTATACCGTTGTTGAAGAGGGAAGATGGACAATAGACTATATGAGCGAACTTGTTAAGAAGTTCTATTATGACATCAACGGTAACGGTGAAAAAGACCCTGAAGACCAGTTCGGTCTTGCGTCTGACTGGCACAGTTCCATTCATACATACAACTACTCCTTCGACAATCCGATTATGAGACTTGACGAAGACGGTATACCTCAGGTTGCATATAATACACCCAAAACAGTTGCCATTGTTGAAAAACTGTACGAACTGTTCCGTGAAAACAAAGGTACATTCGCAGGAACATGGGGTGTAACAGGCGGTTCTATACACGACAACAGAGCATTCCTCTGGAACGGAAGATTCGAGTCCACCGAAGGACATCGTAGCGACGACTTTGAATTTGGTATGATACCTTATCCCAAATATGATGAGATGCAGGAAAGATATTATACTATGGCAGACGGAAACCATTCCATTATGGCGGTGCCGATAACTGCAGATGCTGAATTTGCAAGTATTATTATTGAGGCGTTGAATGCAGGAAGTTATAAGAAAGTTATCCCCGCATACTACGAAAACGAACTTAAACTCAAAGGTGCCAGAGGCGACGAGCGTGCTGCAGAGATGATTGAACTTATAAGTAGCGGACTTAGCTTTGACTTTGGATTTGTTTACGGTGGTATCGGACAACTTCTCATGGAAATGATTTCTAACGGTAATTCCAACTTTGCATCCGAGTACGATAAGAACGAAAGTGCTGCAATTAAACAATATAATTCCGTAATTGAGAAATATCTGGATATGGTTTAATATATCACCCAAAGGGGACTGCTGTAGATGCAGCAGCCCCTTTTTTGTATACATTGCCAAAGACAATATGCACAAAATCACAAGATGTGATTTGTGCAGTTTAATAAAAATATAATACCCTCGAAAAAAACGGTAAAAAGTATTGCACAAATCCTTTTTTTATGGTAGAATAAGCCAGGTTGATTTATTGGAATTGTGCGTCATTCTTGTAATAATCGGCACATTAGTATTAAAATTAATTTTTAAAGTATAATTTAAAAGGAGAATACTGTTATGTCAAAGAATCCCAAGTACAATCGTTTCCGTACAGGTGCGATGTGCGCAATGAACAAGAATACCGAAGAGCAGGTTAAACAACTTGCCGAAGCGGGTATGGACTTTTTCACACTCCGTTTGAGTGATGAGGAAAATGAAGACCAGAAAAACCTTTTGGAATGGATGCACAAACACGGCGTAGAGGCAACCATTATTACAAACGGAACTATCAAATATGTCAGCGGAGGTTCCGCAGTGTTTGATAAGACCAAGGTTGACCTTATGTGGTTTAAGGATGCTCCTGCATTTACCGAATATCTTATTATGGACGAGCCCGGTATGTGCGACTATAAGGATATTCAGGAATCAATCAATGATTTGGCAGAAGTTTTCCCTGACAAAAGACCGTATGTTAACCTTCTTCCCATGTATGCAAACACCGACCAGCTCAAGGGCGGTGCATGGAAGGCACCTATAGAATATTTTGACGGTTCAAGTTGCTATAAGCAGTACCTTGATGAATATGTTAAAAATGTAAATACCGACTATATCTCTGTTGATATTTATCCTTTCCGTCGCGAGCCCATCCCCGGAAAAGAAGAGTTGTACCCGGCATATTATGACATTTTGTGCTACAAGGATTATATAAAGAATATTGAACTTGTTGCAAAGGCATGTCGTGATGCAGGCCGTGATTTCTGGACATACATCCAGACTTGTTCATGGCACCGCGATATCCGCGAACCCAACCAGGCAGAAGTAAGATGGCAGGCATACTGTATGATTTCTTTCGGTGTAAAGACAATTCAGTACTACACCTTTGCAGATATTACCTGCCATACCGGTGCTGCACTTGATGTACGCGGCTATCCTACCAAGATTTACTATGAAATTCAGCGTATGGCTATGGGTATGAAGAAAATATCCGACTTGTATGTAAGTTATCAGAATGTGGGTGCATTCAATGTAAATTCTTCTCCCGAAAAGACACCTTATCTTGAAATGTACGAGCCGTACAAGAACTTTAAACCCATTTCCGAAATTAAATGTAACACTCCTTTGCTGGTTGGATGCTTTGATAAAATCGAAGGCGAAGGACACGCGTTTACACTTGTTAACTGTCAGGACTTCAAAACTCCCGAAACAGCAAACATCAAAGTTAAAATTGACGGAAAAGTTACTATGTACTACGATGGCGAACCCACCGTTCTCACATCTGATGACGGTTGGTATGACTTTACACTTGTACAGGGCGATGGTGTGTTTGTAACTGTTGACTAAACAGGAGGATAAACAAAATGTGCGCAAAACACTATGTTAAACCCAAAAAATACAATGCCTTTCGTACCGGTACAATGTGTGCAATGTCTCAGAACACAGAAGAACAGGTAAAACTTCTTAAAGAGGCAGGTATAGACTTTTTTACACATCGTTTCGGAAATGAACCGAACGAGGCTGATATCAATCTTCTCGGCTGGTTGGAAAAGTATGGCGTAGAAGTTACGGGAATTTCCAATAATACGAGAAAATCCATTAATGACGGTACTACAGTTTTTGACAAAGATAAAGTGTGCAATATGTGGTACAAGGATTCCCCTATGTTTACAGAATATCTTATGAATGACGAACCGGGCATGTGCGAATTTGAACATGTTCAGAAGTCAATAGAAGATTTTCTTGAGGTTTTCCCGGATAAAACCCCTTATGTAAACCTTCTTCCCATGTATGCCAACACTGACCAGCTCAAAGGCGGTGCATGGAAAGCACCCATAGAATATTTTGACGGTCAGAGTTGCTACAAACAGTATCTCCAGGAGTATGTTGATAAGGTTAAAACACATTATATCGGCGTTGATATTTATCCTTTCCGCCGCAAACCCATGGCAGGAATGGAAGACAAGTATCCCGCGTATTATGACCTTCTGTACTACAAGGATTATATGAAGAATATTGAACTTGTAGCAGATGCATGCCGTGAAAATGGCAGAGACCTCTGGGCATACATCCAGACTTGCTCATGGCACTGCAATATCCGCGACCCTAACGAAGAAGAAATAAGATGGCAGGCATATTGTATGATATCCTTTGGTGTAAGAACTCTGGAATATTACACATTTGCCAATGCAGGAGGCGGACCTAAGACCGGTGCTCCTATTGATGTACGCGGATGTCCGACAAAAGCATACTTTGCAGTTAAGCGTATGGCACTGGGTATGAAGAAAATATCCGACCTGTATGTAAGTTACCGCAGTGTAGGTGCATTCAATGTAAATTCCTCTCCCGAAAAGACCCCATATCTTGAACTTTACAATCCGTATAAGGACTTCAAACCTATTTCCGAAGTTAAATGTAACACTCCTTTGCTGGTTGGATGCTTTGACAAAATTGAGGGTGAGGGACACGCATTTACACTTGTTAACTGCCAGGATTTTGCAACTCCCGAAACAGCAAACATTAAAGTCAAAATCGACGGAAAAGTTACTATGTACTACGATGGCGAACCCACCGTTCTCACATCTGATGACGGTTGGTACGATTTCACTCTTACACAGGGCGACGGTGTGTTTGTAACTGTTGATTAAACCATAAAAAAGGTGCTTGAACGGCGACCTGCGATAAAGCAGGTCAGCCGAACGATGTTTGCCCTCACGGGCAAGTGATGTTGCCTTCGGCAATGATGTTTACTGCGTAAATGATGTTACGCCTGACGGCGTAGTGGGCAAACATCATTCTTTTACCGCCCGGAACAGATAATACGGTATAACACACTACACCTTTCAGGCAAGGAAGTGTGCAAAAAGGACGAGAAAATTCTCGTCCTTTTTGAGTTGAATATAAAACTGCTTTACGGTAGGTACCCCAATAAAGCACCTTTTTTATATTTCTGATAAACAAGAAAGGAGAGTGTGTTTTCAAAGCACACTCTCCTTTATGAATGTCAGATATATTACAGGTTATTCTTCTTTAGCGGGTGGATTAACACTGATAAATAATTCGTCAAGGGATTTTTGCGGAACTTCGGAAGGACACTCGGTCATAAGTTCGGAAGCGTTCTGAACTTTCGGGAAAGCAATAACATCACGGATTGCATCTGTGCCAAGAAGAAGGCCGACCAGACGGTCAAGACCGTACGCCAGTCCCGCATGTGGCGGAACACCGTACTTGAACGCTTCAAGGAGATATCCGAATTTCAACTGACTTTCTTCCTTTGTAAGACCGATAGCATCAAACACCTTGTTCTGTACTTCGGGTGTATGGATACGGACAGAACCACCGCCTGCTTCACTGCCGTTAATTATAATATCATAGGCTTTTGAGTAAACTTTTCCCGGGTCGGTAAGAAGAAATTCAAGGTCTTCGTCACGGGGAGCAGTAAAGGGATGATGAGTTGCTACATAGCGATTTTCTTCTTCGTCATATTCAAACATGGGGAAGTCTGTAATCCACAGTAATTTGTAACAATCCGGGTCAATAATATTAAGACGCCTTGCAACCTCACAGCGGAGAGCACCCAATGCAGCACATACAACCTTGGTTTTATCCGCAACGATAAAGATAATATCATCATTTTCAAAGCCCATTGCATCGTATATTGCCTTGTTTTCGTCTTCTGTAAGGAATTTGGCATAGGAGGATGAAATTTCGCCTCCGTTATTTTTTGTCCAGGCAAGACCTTTGGCTTTTTGCTGTGTCTTGACATAATCGGTCAGACTGTCAATTTCTTTTCTGGTAAACTTACCGCCGCCCTTGACATTGATAGCGCGTACTTTTCCGCCGTTGGCAATGGTATCTGCAAATACTTTGAATTCGCAGTCCTTGAGGAGTTCGGTAAGTTCCACAATTTCAAATCCGAAACGAAGGTCGGGTTTATCGCATCCGTATCGGAGCATTGCCTGGTCATAAGGCATACGCTGGAGAGGAATTTCCAAATCAATCCCTTTGAATTCCTTAAACAAATGTTTCAGGAAACGCTCGTTAACATCTATTATATCTTCCTGGTCAACAAAAGACATTTCAAGGTCTATTTGTGTAAATTCGGGCTGACGGTCTGCACGCAGGTCTTCGTCACGGAAACAACGGGCAATCTGGAAATAGCGGTCAAATCCCGAAACCATCAGAAGTTGTTTGTAAAGTTGAGGCGATTGGGGGAGAGCATAGAACGAACCGGGATGAACACGGCTGGGAACAAGATAGTCACGGGCACCCTCGGGTGTGGACTTTACGAGAATAGGTGTCTCAACATCTATAAACCCGTTGTCAGCAAAGAAGTTTCTTGCAATAGTTGTGATTTTACTTCTTGCAATAAGTTTTGACTGAAGTTCGGGACGGCGTAAATCAAGATAGCGGTGTTTCAGGCGAAGTTCCTCACGGGCGTTTGAATTGTCAACTATTTCAAAGGGAGGAGTCTGTGCTGCAGAAATAATATCAAGGTGTGTAACCGCAATTTCAATAAAACCGGTGGGAATATTTGCATTTCTTGCACTCTCGCCTCTGGAACGGACAGTTCCCGTCGCACAAAGAACATACTCGGAACGGGTAGCAAATGCCTTTTCAAAATCCTCTTTGTCTGAATCCTGGTCAAAAGCAAGTTGCACAATTCCGCTGCGGTCACGCAGGTCAATAAAAATAAGACCGCCTAAGTCACGCTGACGCTGAACCCAACCGCACACTTTAACTTCTTGTCCGATATGCTCCTCACGGAGTTCTCCGCAATATATTGTTCTTAACATGATAAAAATCTCCTGTTTATTTTATATGATTGATTATTGACTGAATTTCGTCAAGAGAAACCTCAACCTGCGAACTGTCCGACATATTCTTGAGAACACATCTGCGGGTTTCAATTTCGCTGTCACCCAGAATAAGAACAAAGCGAGCCGATTTTTTATCTGCATATTTCATCTGTGCTTTAAGCGAACGGCCCACAAGGTCGCATTGTGCCTTGAAACCTTCGTTTCTCAAAGCAACAGAAAGTTTAAATGCCTCGGAAACCGCTTTTTCGCCCAAAGAAGCAATATATAAATCCATACTGTCACTAAGTTCAGGTAGTTTGTTTTGTGCCTCCAGCACCATCATAAGACGGGTGAGTCCCATTGCAAAGCCTATACCGCTGAGGGCAGGACCTCCCAATGACTGAACAAGACCATCGTACCGTCCGCCGCCGCAAACTGTACTTTGTGAACCGATATCGTCGCTTATAAATTCAAACACTGTCTTACGGTAATAGTCCAGACCTCGTACTATTCTGGAGTTTACGGTAAAGTCCCTGCCGGATTTGGACAGGAGATTCTGAAGACCGTCAAAATGACTTTTACAATCGTCGCAAAGATAATCTATTGTATGAGGAGCGTTTTTGGCAATCGCCGAACACACCGGACTCTTACAGTCCAGTATACGCAAAGGATTCTTTTCAAGACGACCTTTGCAAGTGTCGCATAAATCGTCAATGTTTGATGCAAAATACTCCTTGAGAGCCGCATGATATTTCGGACGGCAATCGGGACAACCGATAGAGTTTATTTCAAGGCGTATATTAAGTCCCAGTTCAGAGAAAATATCTGATGCAAGCATAATCACTTCCGCATCTGCGGTAGGAGAGTTCGCACCGAACATCTCAACACCGAACTGATAAAATTCTCTCGAGCGTCCTGCCTGAGGTTTTTCGTATCTGAAACAGGAAATGAGATAGTAAAGAGAAAGCGGCATAGCCTCGGAACAAAGACCGTTTTCGATTATACTTCTGACTACACCCGCCGTTCCCTCGGGACGAAGACTTATAGAGCGGTTGTCATTGTCGGTAAAGGTGTACATTTCCTTTTGCACAACATCTGATGTATCTCCTACACCTCTGTTGTAAAGTTCGGTCACCTCAAAAGTGGGGAGTCGTATTTCGCCAAATCCGTATTTTTTTGCAACTTTTCTTATTCGGTTTTCTATATCAAGCCATAAAGCAGACTTGTCGGGCAGAATATCAATAGTGCCTCTTGGTTTCTGTATCAAATTGAACAATCCTTTCTGAATTAGTGGTTGTTGTTTGGATTAACAAGTTCTCTCCAACCGAGGTCTCCGCGGTCAAGAGCCATAATTATAGCCTCGGCAGTTGCAATGTTGGTTGCAATCGGAACATTATATATATCGCATAAGCGCATAATATTCATTTCATTTTCGTCAAAGGGTTTGTTTGGTGAGGTGTCGCGGAAATATAAAAGTACATCTATTTCGTTGTAGGATATTCTTGCGGCAATCTGCTGGTCGCCGCCGTGGGGACCGCTGAGAAGGCGTTCGATTTTCAATCCTGTAGCATCGGAGATATTTTTACCCGTAATACCTGTTGCACAAAGGTGGTGTTTGGAAAGAACACCGCAATAAGCAATACAGAATTGTGTTATAAGTTCTTTCTTGTTATCATGAGCAATCAAAGCAATTTCCATATATAATCTCCTTTCAGCATGGATAAGTCTACGGTTTATTTAATAATTCAAAGCAGTTGACTGCGTTTTGAAGTTTTTACAATACTTTGCATAAGACTGACATTTTCTCCGTTGATACGGCGGGCAATGTTTTTTATCGCGGTATTTCCACGGGAGTGCAGTTCTTCACAGTTGATAAGACCACCCCGTTGCTGAATGCTGTCTATAACCGTGTCATCCGGAACAACACCCATGAGTTTTACCGAACTTCTTTCAATTATGTCCAATATGCCGGGGTAATACCCTTTTTTTACAAACGGTATATTAAACATATTTATCACAAGACCCAAAGGAGTTTTGCCGAATTTATACAGTTCAAAAGCCGTTTTCTCGGCAGCACGGACAGAAGAAGGACTGTGCGAACATATTATCACTGCTTTGTCCGTTACAGGTGACGAAGCAACAAGTTCAAACATTTTTCCGAACCCTGCGGGCATATCGAGAAAAATATAATCAAACTTTTCCTTCAGTGCTGAAAGATACTTGTTTATCTGTTCTTTCAGAATACTGTCCATTGTCCTGTTGTCAAATCCGGCAGGTGCCGGTGTAAAAAATAAATTCGGACAGTCGGGGGAAGATATGTAAGTTTTGTCAAGTTCACATCTCTCTGTTATGGCATCATAAGCGTCTGCACATATATTGTTTTCAAAACCTAATGCCAAATCAAGACTTCTGACACCGAAATCCATATCAACAGTCAGAACAGTTTTTCCCATTTTAGCCAGAGCAGTCGATATTCCGGCTGTCAGTGTTGTTTTTCCTACACCGCCTTTACAGGAGGTGACCATAATAACATTTCTCAAGAAATCACCTATACAAAAAATTTAGTACACTATTGTGCATATTATACCATAAAATCATATATATTGTCAATAATATGTGCAAAGTGACATAATTCTTTTACATCAAGTTAAAAATAAAGTCAGTAAAAAGAAAAAATTTAAAAAGACTATATTGAAAATAAAGAAATTTACTCTTAATTATATCATATTTTTTTCGGTTTGTCTATATTAAACAGCACCAAAATATAAAAAATAGAGGAATTTTTATCATGACAGAAAATTTAAACCAGAATATTAAGATTTTTGACAGATTGCTTAATACCGACAGGACATTTGATGTCCTGAAAACTTATCTGAAAACAGGAAAAAGAGAAGCCTGCTATTTCTATATAGAGGGTTTTATAAACAGTGCAGATGCTTTGCGTTTTCACGAAAAACTATGCTCGGCTCAAAAAACCGACTTCAAAAATATCGACGAGTTCGCACACACGGTTGTTCCCAGAATAGAAAGTTTTACCTCAAACGATGAAAATAAAATAACCGACGCCGTCTTGTGCGGAAATGTGGCACTTTTTATTGACGGATATCCTCAGGCACTTGTTATAGATGTCCGTACCTATCCCGACAGGGGAGTAAGTGAGCCGGAAAAAAGCCGTACTCTTCGCGGACCTCATATAGGATTTAATGAAAATCTGACAAAAAACACCATTCTTATACGGCGATACATCCGTACACCTCAATTGATTTTTGAAAAGTTTACTATAGGTGAACTTTCAAAAACGGATGTTGCAATGTCGTATATTTCAGGGCGGGCAGACGAAAAACTTATTGAGAAACTGAGGCAGAAACTGAAAAAAATCAATGTCAAATCACTATGTATGTCACAGGAAACACTCGCGGAAAAACTTCTTGAAAATAAAAAAGGACTGATTCTCAATCCGTTTCCCAAAGTAAAATATATCGAACGCCCCGACAGTGCCTGTGCGGAACTTATGGAGGGTAAAATTATAATAATCGTGGATAATTCGCCTTCCGTAATGCTTTTTCCTACAAACCTTCTTGATTTTTTTGATGATATTGAGGAATATTACTTTCCGCCCGTAACGGCAAGTTACCTGAAAATAGTACGGATACTCACTTACTTTGCAGGAATATTTCTTCTGCCTGTGTGGTATCTTGCACTGACATATTCCCATGTCTTGCCCGAGCATTTATCTTTTGTGAGAGTGGCTGATGAGTATTCTGTACCCATTATTCTACAAATCCTTATAATTGAAGCCGCCATAGACGGTTTGAAACTTGCATCCATGAATTCCCCGTCACAACTCCAGAATTCCTTGAGTATTGTAGGCGGACTTATACTTGGGGATTTTGCCGTTTCAAGCGGTTGGTTTGTTTCTCAGGTAATATTATATACCGCATTTTCCGCTATAGCCACATTTTCTCCCATGAATTATGAAATGGGTTATTGCTTCAAGTTCGCAAGAATATCAATGGTGGTGGGAACATTTCTTTTGGGATGGTACGGTTTTGCGGGAGCATTGCTTTTGTGGCTGATAATACTCTGCACCAACAAGACGGCCGCAGGAAAAGGGTACCTGTATCCTTTTGTTCCGTTTAGTCCCAAAGGTATATTAAAAATTTTTACCCGCACTTTTCAGGGGAGGGAATCATAATAAAACAGCAAAAAATGCCGTACTCACAAAGAGAACGGCATTTTTTTAGTAATTATCTTTCAATATTACTGTTGCTTCATAGCAGCAAAGCACTCGCTGCAATAAACCGGACGGTCATCGCTGGGTTGGAAAGGAACTTTTGCTTCTTTTCCGCAATTTGCGCAAGTGGTTGTGAACAGTTCCTTCTGAGCTCTGCCAGCCGCTTTTCTTGCATCTCTGCAAGCCTTGCATCTCTGGGGTTCATTCTGGAAACCTTTTTCTGCGTAGAATTCCTGTTCGCCTGCGGTGAATACAAATTCGTTTCCGCAGTCTTTGCATACTAGAGTCTTGTCTTCGTACATGATTTACCTCGCTTTGGTTTGAAAAAATTTTTTATTTGCCCCTGACCGGAGTTACACCGACACCTAAGTACAACCGTACAATGCTCTTAAATTAAGCTACACGGGCATAAATATTAATGTATATAAAATATTATACAGTCAAAGAAATTTATTTATTCAGGCATATATCTTAACTTTTTTCGTATACGCTGAATGGCATTATCAACAGATTTTTTATTCTTTCCCAACTCTTTTGCAATCTCAAGATAGGATTTGTCCGCTAAATAAAGGAAAAGAACTTTCCTTTCAAATGGGGAAAGGGAATTTCCGATTTTTTTAACAATAAGACTTATGCTTTCCTTGTCCAGCAATTTTGTTTCGGGTGTGATAAAAGACATCACGGACCCTTTTAAATCGGCTGACATTGAAGAAATCAGACCGGTGGGGATATTACCCCTGCTCCTTGTCTTTCGCATAAAAGACAACACGGAACTCTGGACACAAATATACGCATAGGTGGAAAAAGAGGAGTGTTCCCGGTTGTAGGTCATTACCGCTTTGTAAAGCCCCACCTGTGCCTCCTGGTACAAATCGTCGTACTCGTCTGCCGTCGCACCGCAGGAACGGAGAATACCGTGAAGCATACCTGAAAACAAAGAAAGAATGTGCTTGAATGATTCCTTATCGGTATGACGGGTTTTGTCTATAAGTTCCGGCAAATCCTTGTCGCTGATAAAATCATGCATAACACACCATACCTCACTCTAACATCCGTGTTACATTATAACACTATTTTAGAAAAAGTCAATAGTTTTTGGTAAAATATAATAAAAATTTTCAAAAAATGAAAAAACAAATTTGCGGTGTAAAACCGCAAATTATGTTTTTGTATATTTTAAGATATTTTTATCACAGCAACACTCATATCATCCGATCTGCCTTTTGCTTCACAGGCGGAGGAAACAATCTTTTCCGCCATTTCGGAGGATGTTCCCTCAAGTTTGTAGGTTAAAAATTCCATAAGCCATGTGCCGATATCTCCGTTTTCCAGTATTCCGTCGGAAAGCATTACTATTATGTCATTTTTCTGCAGTTTCATTGTAGTTTTTTCGGCATTCATGCAATGGAGTATTCCGGCGGGAGGGGTATATGAAGATATTTTGTGCAGTTTGCTTCCCCTTACAATGAACGAGGGTGCAGCACCCGCTTTGACAAAAGATGCAGTTCCGTCAAGTTTGTCAATTTCCAAAAGGTCAATGGTGGAAAAACACTCGTTTTCTTTTGATATAAGGTAGTTGTTGAGCATTTCGATGGTAATGTCCTCGGGCGAGCCTGAAAATAAAAGTTTTTCAATAAACCCGGCAGCAGTTTTCGATGCGTTTGCGGCCTCCCGTCCGCTTCCCATTCCGTCGCATATCAGAGAGTAAAATTTGTTGTCCTCATTTTCAAATACTGTCAGATAATCCCCGTTAATCTGTTCCCCTTGTTTTGGAAGAGTACAGCGGGAATATTCAGGAGAAAACATACCGCATCGGGTTATCTGCATTATTTCCTCGGCATTTTCGGTGAAAAATTCGGGGAGTTCAACTGAAAATCCGCATTCCTTTTCTATTTCCCCTTTTATTCGCTGACTGCTCATGTGTATTTCGGCTGCTGAAATTCCGCATACCCGTATAATTACATTTCTGTTCCCCCTGACTTCAAGACGGCGGTATGAAATATTCATGTTTTCCAATGCTCTTTTTATGCGGAATGCTTCGGGCAGGGGAGGAGAAGTTTTTTCTGTTGGTGTATTGGCGGTTATTTTAAGGAGTTTTGCTACCGTGTTGTACTCGCCTGAAATGAGTTGCCCTTTTGAGTTTTTGGTATGTGTTGACAGTGCGGAATTGTATTTTTCCATTGCAGAAGATATGATTTTGTCACTGTGACAGCATTTTCCGCTTTCAATATCCCGATATTCCCCCGACGCAAGACGGCGGTCGTACAGGGCGTTGCTTATTTTTCTTCTCAGACTGCGGGAATTGCGCTCCCCCGAGACCTCACAAACATGCTTCATAACACATTCACTGCAGGTTTGCTCAAATGCGCGTTTTACAAAATAATCGCATTCGGACCTGTCGGGAACATCGGACTTTTCCGATTGCATTGATATTTCCGATAACGCCGAAAAAGCATCGGAAATTTTCGTCAGTTTTTCGGTTGTTTCCTCACTGTCCCGGGTGGTGTCGTCAGATTTGCCCGAAACATAAGGGTCGGGAGTAATAAAATTTTTGATTCCGAAGAAAGCGGCGCATGAAGCCAGAAGTTCCGGTGCCATAATACCCACTGCATCAAACCCTGCACAGTATATGCCGTAACATATTGATGCAACATAAGAGGTGAGAATGGAAACTGTGTCGGAATGTCTGAAAAAAAGACCGCCTACAAACCCCATTATACTTATAACAGGCGGCAGAAAGAAATTATCCTGTGCCAGCCCGCATGCAAGGCCCATAAGAGCACCATGCATAGCCCCTTTTTTCTTTGCCGTATAAAGCGTCAGTATACCGCATATAATAATAGGAAGTGAAAATGAAAAGAATTTCACGCTCCGTATCCCGTACAGAAAAGAAAATACAAAGGCGTAACAAGCGGTATCAAAAAGAATACCGGAGGCACTTCTGTCCGAAATACCTTCAAAAAAATATGTAAAAGCGGGTGTGCACAGCGATAAAGTGAGAATGCCGAAAATTTTCCATATATTGAATCCGCTGAGTGATGCCCCTACAAGACCGATACACAGAGCACAAATCAGAGATAACGACACCTTTATAACAACACTTTCGTTAAATTTGCCTCCTGTAAGCGCAAGTCGTATGAGGAAAACCGCACAGTACATGGTGAAGTATATAATTCCGTCTTGTTTATACGCCAGTGTGGCAGATAAACAGCCCGCACACAAGGAATAAAACGAAAAACTGCTGTATACGGGAAAGTTAGGACATTTCTTGGGTGCAAAAACCATAAGGGAAAGACCTGTGGGATGAACGGAAAGGGGGAATGGTGCATAGGAAATTACAAAACCGAATGTGAAAAACAGAATGCCGTACAGAAGTTTTCTCAGTTGGGAGAGTGTACGGAAATTTTGAAGAGAAATTTTTTTGGGATTATCCATTTTTTTGTTCCTTTCATTTGTACTTTGTTTATAACCCGATATTATTCTACATAAACCTGTGTGAGAAATTTGTCACAATAAAATAAAAAAATCAACAGAAAAAGAAGAAAAAAATCAGAATTTAAAATTTATATACATAAATTGCCGGAATAAAGCAATTTTGTACACTATTACTAATATTACGGCATATAATATGTTAATACTAAACAAAAATTCCTCAATTTTAATTTTTTTTGAAATAGTCTATTGACTTTTTTAAGTATTGTGTGCTATAATATTTGTATCGTATAATACCTTGACTATTTGTGCCCGTTTATGGGTGCCTGTCATATACATAATTGGAGGTTTTTAATGCACAACAGAAGAATACTTTTTGCAGTGGCTTTGTTTGCCGTTGCTGCTTTTTCAGTTATGTCTGTATGCGGTGCCGACACATATTCTCAATATGAAGATGCACTCGGTATTACATATACATTAAATGAAACAAATCGTACTGCCTCTGTAGGCACGGGAAGCACCGAATATTGTAATTCCGGTTTTACCGCTTCAAGTGTTAGCATACCCGCCTCGGTTACCAAAGGCGGAGTAACATATACTGTTAATGCCGTTTCCTACAATGCGTTCAGCCACAGCGACACTCTTGTGTCGGTTGTTCTGCCTGATTCTGTGGTAAATATAGAAAACTGTGCTTTCTTTGACTGCCAGAAACTTGCCACTGTTACTTTCGGCAGCGGTCTTAAGAAAATCGGAGCATCCGCTTTTGCGGGCTGCGTTGTTTTGAACAATGTTACTATCCCTGCCACAGTTAATGAAATCGGATATTCCGCTTTCTATAATTGTAAGGCACTTACCGAAATTGTAATTCCCGAGGGTGTTGCAAAAATCGGCAACAGAACCTTTGCGTTGAACCAGAATCTTTCCAGGGTTTCTCTTCCCTCAACGGTTACCGTTCTGGAAGACGGTGCATTTAACGGATGCACTTCCCTTACGGCTGTTACATTGCCCAAAAATTCCACCTCCATCGGAGAAATGGTTTTCGGCGGATGTACTGCCCTTGAAGATATGATAGTTTATAAATCGCTGTCAACTGTAGGCGACAATTCTTTCTGGAATTGCGACAACCTTACAGTTTACATACAACAAGAAACACCTGCTCTCAGTGTTGTTAAAAACTCCGCTGATTATCGTCTGATGGGCGATGCTGACGGAGACTATAATGTAGGTTTAAGCGACATATACTACATTATGAAGCATATTCTTGTCCCTGATGTACTGGCTATGGATTATGCACAGAATGTTGTGTCCGATGTACAACGGGACAGCAACATTTCTTTGAAAGATGTTATCACAATGATGCAATACCTTGCAAACCGTGATACCGTCATTTTGGGTTGATTGGTAAAATAACCAATATAAATTATTTTTAAAAAAATATCTGAAAGGATGAAGAACATGAAAAAAATCACAAGCATTTTATTGGCTGTCGTAATGCTCGTTTCAGTTCTTACTGTTTCGACATTCGCTGCTACATTCGACGGCAATGTTTCACTGTATGCCGCTGAGAGTGCCCTCGAATATGCAAAGACAAAGTCGGGTACCGACGGTGAATTGGCTGCAATTATGTTTGAAGGCGAAAATACTTTCTACAATTTCTACTCTGATTTACTTGGAGGTTCTTTGTACTCCAGTAAAGGTGTTGAGGTAGATTTTTCAGCCAATGTATTTGACATTGCAGTTGGATATAACAATGTTCCTGACCTGCCTATAGGAATGGTTCAGGCATATTTGTATTTTAATCCTGCAGTTGTAAAGCCTGTAAATCTGAATGGTGTAGATTTCTTCAATTTGGGAACAAATTCTAACTATTTAAAAACTAAACTTGTTTATCGTATGTTTGAGGAAATCGAAGTTGAAAATGGTGACGATGTTATTATTAAGGCTATAACATTCGCGAGCCCCGAAAATGCATTTACCAATATTTCTGACGATGATGGTGAGATTTTGTTTGGTTATGCATCTGCCGAAAACGCTCTTGAAAAGGCTTCGATTGAGTATGATTATTATAGTGAGGATGACGATATATATTATAATAATGAGCTCATCCATGTACCCTTTGAACTTGTAAATGACGGCAGCAACTGGTACAGAACAAAAATCAGCCTTGACTATAAAGGTGTAGGTGGTCTTGACGCCGATTATGCAACTGTTGAGTTGTACCCCACTTTATCTGCTCCTGTATACTATTATAACACTAACTACGAAGGTCCTACCTTTGATATTGTTGGTGCGGCTAAGAGAGCAGACGGCGAACTTCGTTTCGGTTCAGTTTATTTCTCCGGCCTTAATGCAAACCATGACGAGACAACAACAATTGTAGATGCAGGTATCGTTTGTCTGCCCGCAAATATGCCCGGCAGCAATGAGCTTACTTTGAATACTACCAATAGACTTGTAATCTCTGCTGCAGGCTACTATGCTATAGACGGAAATGATTACATCTACACAGGTGTTATCACCGGACTTCCCGAGGATATGTACATCACTGCTCGTTCTTTCGTAACCTATATGGTTGGTGAAGACGAAGTTACCGTATATTCCGACCCCATCACTCGTAGCATTGACTGGTGCGAGACTGTGGGCAACGAACTTTAATAAAGAGTGTAGAAGGAGGATATAACACTATGAAAAAGAACTATGTTGCACCTACCGTTGAAGTGTTTGAATACTCTGTTGAGGACACTCTTCTCGCAAGCGGTGTTCGCACAGGTATGATGAGCCTGTTCGGCAATAGTGGCGAGGGTGTAGCATCTGCTATGCCTGAATGGTTGTCATAAACCGGACATAAAGACGAATAAGTAAAGATTTGGCGGAGCGTCATTAATGACGCTCCGCTGTTTTCTTGTGTATGTTTACTTTATACGGAATATATCTGTATTCATGGAAAAAATAACTTAAAAAATACAAAAACCGGAACTTTTGTGGTATTTTTTAGTCAAAACAGTAATTCAATTTAAAGGACAGGTGATATTATGAAAAAAACACTTTGGTTTTTTATTGTAATTGTACTTATTGCGTCAATGATGTCAACCGCATTTGCAGGAGCAAACAGTACAGAACCGGAAAAATCGGTTTTGGTAAATGATGCTTCTGACAACGGCGGAAGTGACGGCAGTCAGGAAAACAGCCTTAAGAAAGTTCTTACTGTCATAAAGAGTACCATTGATATCCCCGGGGAATATACAGAGTTTGACTATAATATGTATACCCGATACGAAAGCGAAAGATGGAATTTAACATGGCGTGATGAACAAAACAGCAAGTCAATAAATGTCACATGCGACAACAACGGAAAAATATACACATACAATAATAATATTTATAATAATACTCAAAAAGCACCGTTAATACTTAAAAAAGATGCCCTGGATATTGCACTTGAGTTTATTGACAGAGTTTATCCGGGTGTTCTCGGAAAAATAGTTGAAAGTAACCAAACAGCCAATACCGTAAGATATCTTGGCTCAAACTGTTATGATTTTTATTTTGTCAGAGTTGAAAACGGGATAAAATATTTGCAGAATTATGTTTATATTTCTGTTGATTACACCGACGGAAGAATTGTAAATATGCAGATTGAATGGGAACCCGATGCACAGTTTGGTGCACCTGAAAATATAATTTCTTCTGATGACGCAAAAGAAATATGGAAAAAAGATTTTGATGTCAGTTTACAATACCGCATTTTTCAAACTTATGATGAGCAAACAGGTGAACAAAACGGAGCCACTGCAAAACTTGTGTATGTAAATAATAATCAGCAGATACAGATTGATGCTTTTTCAGGTGAATATCTGCAGGAAGATTATTCCTGGACTGACAGGAATTATGCCTCAGAAGCGCCTGCCGAGACAGAGGATTCGGTCATTAAGGAGTCTGTTTCAAACGGTTCTGTAAATTTCAGCCCTAACGAAATTAAACGCATAGAGGAACTTCAAGGTTATAAAACTGCCCCTGAAGCGGATAAAATCGTTCGTTCCTATTCCACTCTTGCCATAGATGATACATACACTCTGGCGTCATACTCAATAGACTACAGTTATATGCCGTATACATCTTATGACAAGCATCCTGTAGTATGGAATTTACGATACATAGCACCTGTGGAAAAAGGGAATTTTAACACCATTACCGCCAACGCATCGGTAAACGCAGTTACAGGTGAACTTATTTATTTCTATACATATATTTACTATCCGTATTTTGACAATGAGGGCAATTTTACTCCTCCGGAACTTAAAATTGATGAAAAAGAGGCAGGAAAAATTGCGGATAATTTTCTTAAATCGGTTCAGCCTCAAAAATATGAGAGTCTTGCGCATTCCCGTACCGATAAATACAATATAATGGACTATACCGCAGCGGAATACGGTAAAGACGATAACTCAAAAGACGGAAAATATTACACTGCTCTCAATGTTGTGTATGACCGCACCGAAAATGGCATACAGGTTATAAATAACGGAGCAAATATTACTGTTGATTGTGTGACAGGGAAGATAACAAGTTACTCTTCCAGGTGGACAGACCATGTTGATTTTGCGGATGTCAGGGCGGAAATTTCAGATACCAAAGCAATAGAAAATTATCTTGATAACGGAAACACCCAAATTCTGTATAAATTACATACTGTTTATCTTTACGATAATGATGGGGAAAATTCTGCTCAAAAAACCGCCTCTCCCAAAGAAGTATACGCCAAATCGGAAATACAGACACGAAACGAGATACGGCTTGTGTATACATTTGATGTACCATTTTATGTGATTTCGGCAGTAAGCGGAAGACCTCTTGACTATAGCGGAAATGAATATGTAAAACCCGTATATGAAGTATTTGATGGCTTTGATGATATTTCCGGACACTGGGCAGAGGAAAAAATAAAACTTCTTTCGGATGTAGGCATTGTTGTGCAATCAGACTCATTTATGCCCGACAGCGACATTACACAAAAAGAATTTATTGCCATGCTTATGGCAGTAACAGGCAGATATGCGGAATATTGTACCGTAGAAGAAATTGACCTTCATATATCTGAACTTGTGGAGTCAATGAAAAACCGTAACCTTTATATTCCCGAAAAAGATGAGGATATCAGACCGGACAGTCCTCTTATGCGAAAAGAGGCTGCAAAGTATATTATGAGAGCATTGGGATATGAAAAAATAGCAACAATTCCCGGAATTTATACAACTGATTTTACAGACAACTCTCTTATTGATAAGGATTATCTGGGATATGCTGCACTTGCCAGAGGACTGGGGATAATAAGTGGTTCTCACGGCAGATTCGACGGTGAGCGGAGCGTTACCAGGGCAGAAAGTGTTATACTAATTTATAATTTCCTTGATTCATTTAAATAAACATAAAAATATGGGGGAGCAAAAACTCAAATAGAGTTTTTGTTCCCCCTGACTTAAATATACAGAAAAAATTTTTCAGAACGGACAACCCGAAGCCCGCGGGCGCAGGATTGTACGGTAGTGAAAGTTTTTTGACGACATCTACATTGTTTTTTCAAAATTAAAAATTATTTATCTTTGGTTGTGCTGTGTTTTGACGATTTTATATATTGTGGAATAAATTTTGAGGCAAAAATGCCTTTATTTCTGCCTACAAGATAAAAGTAACCGATAACGGAAAAAACAATTGCACCAATGTAGTTTACTATCAGGTCTTTCATGGTGTCTCTCAACCCTACATCCAGATATCCGTTTTCTATAACATACTGATTTTGTCCGTTGTTATAAAATATTACTGTTTTTTCAATATCTTCAAGTATGACAGGGTCATTTTCTCCCTGAGGGTTCAACTCAACCGAAGATACAATTTTTATTATATCATCTTTTTGCATATCTGTTTCGGCAAAAACATCCATGCTATATTCAAAAAATTCCCACGCAATACCTATTGTCATAGAAAAACAGAAAGCAACAACCGTCACAAAGACAGGTGAAAGGTTAAAATGAAATTTAGGTGTATTGTTGAGGATATTTATCATGGCAAAGCCAATTGCAGCCATCAGAAAACCGTTGATTGTATGAAGCATACTGTCCCACCAGGGGATACGGTTATAAAAATTACCGATTTCGCCGAGAATCTCAGCAGAAAATATAAATAATAGTATTACTACTTCCAATTCCCTCGGAATAAATACATTAAAGATTTTACTGGCAATATGCGGCACATTGAACAAAACAAGAGTCAGAATACAAAGGAAAACTGAATAATAGTCGCCTCTCAAAAATCTGGCTACCATTACAATAGAAACAATAATACTCAGCGTCCACTGGGGTGAAGTGACTTTTTTTCTTTTATTACTCATTTGAAATCAATTCCTTTGAAAAAGCGGGGATATACAGGAAATCATTTTGCATATATTTTTGCCAAAACAACAGATTACTTGTTCTTGCTTTCTTTAAGAGAAACTATGCTGTTGAATGTGTTGGGATTTTTGGTATCCCTACAAAAATATCCTGTTCTTACAAACTGGAATTTCTCACCGGGTTTTGCATCGGAAAGACAAGCCTCCAGCATGGCATTTTTGATAATCTTCTTTGACTCGGGGTTGAGATAGTCGGTAAATTCTTTGCCCTCGGGAAGTTTTGAAGGGTTTTCCAGTGTGAGAAGATTATCATATAAAGCAAGGTCGAAAGGTACGCTGTTACTTGCGGACAGCCAGTGAATAGTACCCTTTATCTTGCGTCCGTCGCAAGGATTTCCGTTTGAGGTTTCAAGGTCTGCAGTTGCGTGAATTTCTTTTATACTTCCGTCATCATTTTTTACCACTTCGCCGCATTTTATGATATACGCACCCATAAGGCGAACTTCACCCTCCGGTTTAAGCCGGAAAAATTTTGGCGGCGGAACTTCCGAAAAGTCTTCCGCATCAATATAGATTTCCCGTGTGAATTTAACCTTTCTGCTGCCCATTTCGGGGTGCTGAGGATGGTTTGGAAGCTCAAATTCTTCGGTCTTGTCCTGGGGATAGTTGTCAATTATAACTTTTATAGGATTAAATACCGCAACTCTTCTGGGTGCAGTTTCATTAAGTTCATCGCGGATGCAGGATTCCAAAAGGCGGATATCAACAAGACTGTCTGATTTTGCAACTCCTATGCGTGAACAGAAGTCAAGGATGGAACTTCCGGTATATCCTCGCCGTCTCAGACCGCACAAGGTAGGCATACGGGGGTCATCCCAGCCGTCAACTCTTCCACTTTCCACCATAGAACGCAAAAAGCGTTTGGATAAAACAGTGTTTGTTATGTTAAGTCTGGCAAATTCTATCTGACGGGGGGTGTGGGGGACAGATACATTTTCCACAACCCAGTTGTAAAGAGGACGGTGAATTTCGTATTCCAGAGAGCAAAGCGAATGGGTTATTCCCTCCAGTGCGTCCTGAATGGGATGCGCAAAATCGTACATGGGGAAAATACACCATTTTGTTCCCTGACGGTGATGTTCCACATATTTTATTCTGTAAAGTACAGGGTCACGCATCCAGAAGTTGCCTGAGGAAAGGTCGATTTTTGCCCGGAGTGTATATTTCCCCTCCGGGAATTCACCGTTTTTCATTCTTTCAAAAAGGTCAAGACTTTCTTCAACCGGTCTGTCGCGCCAGGGTGAACGGGCGGGGTTCTGAAGGTCGCCGCGGTATTCATCCATCTGGTCGGGAGTCAATTCGCAAACATAAGCAAGTCCCTTTTTGATAAGTTCAACGGCAAATTCGTAGTCTTTGTCAAAATAATCAGAGCCGTAATAAAAACGGTCGCCCCAATCAAATCCAAGCCAATGAATATCTTCTTTTATGGCATCAACATATTCTGTATCTTCTTTTGCAGGATTTGTATCGTCCATTCTGAGGTTACATAAACCGCCGTATTTTTGTGCAGTTCCGAAGTCTATAACCAGTGCTTTGCAGTGTCCGATATGCAAATATCCGTTGGGTTCGGGCGGAAAACGGGTATGCACTTTTGTTACTTTTCCCGTTGAAAGTTCTTCATCAATTATGTCATGTATAAAATTACTTGTTTCTTCCATAATGTTTCCTTTCTGTGCTTTTGACTAAAGTGTTTTCAAAGCGTTGTCAATTCGCTGTATTACTCGTTCTTTGCCGAGAATTTCCATTATTTCATACATATCCGGAGAGTTTTGTCTTCCCGAAACTGCAATGCGGAGTATCATACTTACATCTCCTACATGGCCTTTATACATTTCGGGGTTTTTCTTATATTCCTTTGGTTTTGCGGCAAATCCGTTGTCGGTTGCGAGTTTTGTGATGTCACCAAACCAGTCTTCCTGTGTTTTTCCGGGTGTGTATATGTTTTTGTATGACTCGAGTATTGTAACGGCATCCTCTTTTGAAATGTTTTCGGGGAGGGAAGAGGTGATTTTATATAAATCGTCATAGAAAAATCCCATATATGCTTTTGCTTCGCTCCATACTGCAAGGTCCTTACGGGGCTTTTCTCCTCCTCTGCCGATGTTGAAAATTCTTACTGCGTAGTCTTTATCGGAAATAAGGAGTTTATAAAAATCTTTATCGTACTGCTCCGACCACTCACAAACATAGTCATATACTTGTTCGGCGGTCATTGTGCTTACAATGTTTTTGCTTACATCGTTGAGTTTTACTATGTCGAACAACGAACCCGAAACACTCATGTTTTCTGCCTTGAATTCAAAATCTGTATAAGGTGCGGCAGGGTTTTGGATTCTCCATTCCTCGTAATTGGAATTAAGAAGCATCATAACATAGTCGATAACTGCAAGAACGGGATAACCCATCTCGGTATAAAATGTCAATGCGGCCTCAGGGTCTTTTCTCTTGGACAGTTTGCGTTTTGATTCCCCATCGATTTTCATGAGAGGGGAAATATGCATATATTTCAGTCTTTCAAAGCCTAATGCGTCAAACAGTTGTAAATGCAACGGCAGTGTGGAAAGCCATTCGTCGCCTCTGATAACATGGGTTGTACCCATGAAATGGTCATCAATGGCATGGGCAAAGTGATATGTGGGTATACCGTCTGATTTTAAAAGAACATGGTCAATGTCATTTTCGGTAACCTCAAGATGACCTTTTACTACATCGTCAAAAGGAATTTTGTTATTCAGATTGCCTTCGCTTCTGAAACGCAAAGCAAAGGGCTTTCCCGCATCCAGTTCCTTTTTTATATCTTCAAAACTCATATCACGATGTTTTGCATATTTTCCGTAGTAACCGAAATTGTCCTTCTTTGCTTCCTGTTCGGAGTGTATCTTTTCCAAATCTTCTTCTGTGCAGAAGCAAGGATAAGCCTGACCTTTGCGTATGAGTTCTTTTGCAAATGCCTGATATATATCTGCACGCCTGCTCTGATAGTAGGGGCCGTAATTTCCTACATCGTCTCCTAAAGTTGCACCTTCGTCAAAGATGATGTTGTAGTGTTTCAGAGAATTTATAATTATCTCAACAGCACCGTCAACTGCGCGTTTTGCGTCGGTGTCCTCTATTCTGAGCATCATTACACCGCCGCTTTGGTGAGCAAGGCGCTCACTTGTAAGGGCGGGGAAAAGATTTCCGAAATGCACAAATCCTGTGGGACTTGGTGCCATACGGGTTACTTTAGCACCCTCGGGAAGAGTTCTTTTGGGAAACATTTTTTCCACATCCTGAATTGTAAGGGTTGCTTTGGGGTATAAAAGTTCGGCTAATTCATTTCTTTGCTGTTGTGTCATAGATAAATTCCTCTTTGTTTATGTGATTATTAGTTACTATTTATATTAATTATTATCAGTATATTCTACCATTAATCACTGCTTTTGTCAATACTGAAAATGTAAAAACTGTATATAAAACAAGTAAATGCAAAATATAACAAAAATAAACAAAAATGCTGTATTAACCATATAGATTAATACAGCAGAGAGTAAGTTGCTTCTACCAGATGAAATTGGATTTTGCCGCTTCGCCGTTGTCAATCAGAATATCCTGCGCGGTCATTGATTTATTGATTACTGCCACAAAATATGTCCATTTGGCAATTTCCGCAGCATCTGCCCATTTTGACAGCAGTGTTTCATTCATAACCTGTGTCCATAACTTGGGAGATTCAATAATGTGAGAATTAAGGCTTGTCAGAACTCCTCCGGGAGACAGACTGTTAGCGGTTGCACCGTATTCCGCAATCCGCAAAGCAACATTTTTCATATAAGCGGTCATACCACCTTTACTGGCTGTGTATTCGGGAAATTCCGCCCCTGTTTGCGCACTGGCAGACGAAATGAACACAACACTTTTTATATTTTTCTGAAATGCATATTTTTCGGTTACACGGATAGTGCCTTTTAAATTCACATCAATGTCATTGCCGCTGTTTTGCACACCTGCATTATTTATAAGTACTTCAACATTTTCTATATCCGGCAGGTCGCCTTTGAAAATATCGGTGACCGTATGTGTGTAATTATTGTGATTTATTGTTTCACGGCAAATGTCTATACCGAAAACATCATGCCCGCAGGCTAAAAATTCCTCTGCAATTGCTTTGCCTATACCATTGCTTGAACCTGTTACCAGAACTCTCATTTTATTGTTCTTGTGTTGCACCGATGCAACGCAAATACTCCTCTCCCACCTTATTTTTATCCCAGTTTTTGCAGATTTTATATCCAAGCGGTGTAAATACCCCTTCACATATAAGTTCTGCCGTCATTCCGAACAACGAACAGGTAATACATTGAACAATGCTCCAGCCGAAAAACAACCGGCTTACCAGAAGGGAAAAGATGAAATTGTCGGTGAATTGTCCTACTGCGGTTGAAATGTATGAGCGGCACATAAAGGCAAGTTTGCCTTTTGGATTTTTTATGAAAAGTTTCCCCACAGAATAATTGGTAAAATTATTTATTACTGCAGAAACGGTAAATGACACAGCACTGATGAATATAATGTACCATGTTCCTCCGAAAGTGTTGTCCAGGGCGGTATTGATAATTGACTGACTGCCTTCCACGAAGGACTCTCCCCAATTTCCCGGAATAATGCTGACAATCGAGAAAACAATGCAAAAAAGAAAATTAAGAAGAGTTGCCAGGAGTGATATCTGTGTTGCGGCTTTTGGCCCAAAATGCTTTGTGAGAACATCCAGAACCAAAAAAACAAACCATGAAACTATCAGTCCGCAGTCAAGTGCAAACCAATCCAAAGGAATGCATATACTTTTGTTTGCCAAAAGGTTCATTGAAAAAACCGAGGCTACAAATAAAATAAGAAGTATGGGAGGTACTGATTTTATGAGCAGGTTGATTTCATGTAATGTGCCGGTTATTATTTTTGTGTTGTTTTTATTGATAATATTCATCTCTGTACCTTTTGAAATTTTAATCTTCGGGCGACAGAAGTGACACAAAAATGAGGCATGATGCAAACGCAATCAGCCCCATCCGTCCCATAGTTTTGTTTTAAGACAGGATGGTCACGAACTGTCTTTACTTTTATCATTATATCACACTTTTTTCTGTTTTGCAACAGTAAAGAAAAAATTACGATTTTTAATTAAACGGCTGTTCAAACAGCATATTCCAATCAAACAATTCTCCCGGGTCGTTTTTTAATGGATTGTATTCCTGATGTCCGATTATATTTTCACGGCTGTAAGGAATGCTGTTCCGCTGACAGATGTCCTGCAGCAATTTTTTGAGTGAAATATACTGTGAGTCGGTATATCCCTTCAGGTTTTCGTCAATTTTACGGTATTGCTCCGGGGTAAGATATATACTCATGTCGTTTTCGCTTCCGATTGCAAGGAGTTCAATGCCGATGGAGTATTTATTCATTGCATTGGTGTATTTTTCGTCATTTTTAAAAGTGCCTTTACCGGCATGCCATGCGGTATAATTTTCGGGGATAAGACAATGTATATTTCCGTCGCGGTCTATCAAATAATGAACACTTACTTCTGCATCAATAAAAATCTGTTTATTTTTGTCTACATTGTATGGTGAGTCGGGGTTTTGCATTACATCGCTGGTGAAGTGGATTAGAATATACTCGATGTCAGACTCTCTTGCCCAGGAAAAATTATCAAAAGGGGACAGAAAGTTTTCTGTTGCAAGAGGTGAAATTATATCCTGGCTCTCTTTATCGGCACTAATCTGAATGTCCTGTAAATTTTCTTCCTGAGAAAGTGTTTCCGTGCTCTCTGTATTATTTTGGTGTGGATTACATGAAAATAAAATCGGCAAAAGCAATAACAATAAAAGAATTTTTTTCATCTGTTAAAATCTCCTGTCTGGCTTTTGAAAAATTATATCACAGAATTTCGTATAATTCAAGCGAAACAGAAAAATATATAGAATAAACAAAATGGTTACAATTTATTATATTATTAAGATTGACAATGAAAAATATTTTTGATATAATATTTTGGTATGCAAAAAATAAACTGGGTAAGTTTAACTGAAAAATGATTAAATCGTTTTTTATGTGCGATTGCTCCGGCAATGTCTGTCAATGTTGGACTTCCTTGAATAATGTATACTAAGAAAGGTATTATTTATGTTCAGGTATAAAACCAAGGGCACTTGCTCACAGGAAATACAGTTTGATATTGTAGACGGAAAACTTTCCGGAGTTAAATTTGTAGGTGGGTGCTCCGGGAATACCCAGGGGATTGCAAAACTTGTCGAGGGTATGGATGCACAAGAGGCGGTAAAACGACTTTCAGGTATAAAGTGCGGTTTTAAATCCACATCCTGCCCCGACCAACTTTCACGCGCAATACAGGAAAATCTTTGAAAGGTAATGACAGCAACATGAAATTATTTAAGAAAATATCTGATGTCGCACCTGAAAAAGCAGAGGAAATTGCAAGAGGCAATTACCTTGAGTGGTGCAAAAACAATGACATTGAACCGGAACTGAAAGAAGAACTCTTGAAAATACAGAATGACAGAAATGCGCTTGTTGGCGGATTTCTGACACTTATTGATTTCGGTACTGCGGGTTTGAGGGGGAAAATGAAGGCTGGATCCGCCAATATGAATATCCCCACTGTTGAACTGGCAACCCAGGCACTTTCTGCCCGTGTAATTGCAAACGGCGGTCAGCAGAATGGAGTTGTTATAGCATACGACAGCCGAAACAATTCGGAAAAGTTCTCCCGTGCGGCAGCGTGTGTTCTTGCAGCCAACGGAATAAAGACATATATTTTCAAGTCATTACGACCCACTCCCGAACTTTCTTTTGCCATAAGAAAACTGGGATGTAAGGCAGGAATAAATGTTACTGCATCACACAATCCCAAAGAATATAACGGATATAAAGTTTATTGGGAGGACGGCGCACAACTTCCTCCGAATGAAGCAGATGCAGTTTCACAGCAGTGTCATGAATACAGATTCTTTGAGGATATCAGGAGAATGGACTATCAAACTGCCGTAAATCAGGGGATAATTCTGGAAATAGGCGAGGAAATTGATAAGGAATATCTTGAAACAATCCATGACCATATAATTTCACAGGAAGCAATAAACTCGCAAAAAGGACTTAAAATAGTATATACCCCGCTTCACGGAGCAGGCTATGACCTTGTGCCGAAAGCACTTCTCCGGGCGGGTTTTGAAAATGTCCGTACCGTTCCCGAACAAATGATTCTTGACGGCAATTTCCCCACAGTGGAAAAACCAAATCCACAGTATCCCGAAAGTTTTGAACTTGGATGCAAACTGGCACAGGAAATGGGAGGATGCGATATAATACTTGCCACCGACCCCGATGCCGACCGTGTGGGTATGTGTGCTCCCGACAGAAATGGCGGATGGTTTTTGCCCAGCGGAAATCAGGCGGGTCTCTTAATGCTTGATTATATTATCAAAAACCGCCGTCAAAACGGAAACCTTCCCGAAAACTCTGCCGTTGTAAAATCAATTGTATCAACCAAACTTGCCGAAACAATCTGCCGTAAGAATGGTGTCCGTATGTTTAATGTTTATACGGGTTTCAAGTATATCGGCGAGAAAATCAAGGAGTTTGAAAAGGACAACAGCCAGACCTTTATTTTCGGATTTGAGGAGAGTTACGGCTATCTCAGCGGAACTTATGCAAGAGACAAGGATGCTGTGGGCACATCCCAGCTTATCTGTGAAATGGCAGCATACAATAAATCCAATGGCAAAACCATAAGAGAGGCGTTGGAGGAAATATACGCCGAATATGGTTTCTCTGCAGAATTTTCTTACGACATAATGATTGATGCCGTTGATGTTAAATCAAAAATATCAGAAGTAATGGACAAGGCTTATGCACTTGCTGAAAACACCGACAGCATAGGCGGTATCAGTATAGAACGGGTTAAAGATTATAAACTTGGAGTTGTAAAGAATATTAAAGACTCAAGTCAGGAAAAATTGCCCTTTCAACCGGATAATGTTGTGGCGTATGAACTGGGTGATTCGACAGAAATTATAATACGCCCGTCGGGTACTGAACCTAAATTCAAAGTATATTCATTTGTTTCTGCGGATAATTATGATGATGCCAAGGAAAAATTTGAAAAAATAAAGCAGTCACTTGAATGGATAGAGGAAGTGTAAAAATGGAAACTGTAAAAAAGCAATTTGAAACAGCAGTCAGAGAACTTCTGGAGGTCGCAAATCTTGAAAAGGACGATATACTCGTTGTCGGATGCAGTACCAGCGAGGTTCTCGGTGAAAAAATAGGTTCATACGGAAGTATGGATGTCGCAAAAGTTCTTTGCGAAGTTTTGTCGGAAACCCTTACTGCAAAGGGAATAAGACTTGCCGCACAGTGCTGTGAACATCTTAACAGAGCACTTATCGTGGAAAAAGAAACCGCCCGTATGTACGGACTTGAAATTGTCAACGCAGTACCTCATGCACACGCGGGAGGTTCATTTGCGACAACGGTATACAGTACTTTTAAAAATCCTGTTGCTGTTGAATGCATAAAGGCAGATGCAGGAATAGACATCGGTGACACCCTTATAGGAATGCATCTTAAAGCAGTTGCCGTACCGGTGCGTTCAACTGTAAGACAAGTCGGCAAGGCAAATCTTGTTATGGCAAGAACCCGTGCAAAATACATTGGCGGCGAGCGTGCAAAATACAATTGAAGTTCTGAAAAACGGCATACCAAACAGTAGAAACCAAAAAATTCACAAAAGATTAACAATTATCAACTGGTCGTTGTTGGTGTTTCCGTATTGACAAGATGAATAAAAAGTGATATAATAATCATAAATTTGTTAATGTGACTTTTTATACCCTTGTCATAATTGGAAATGGAGGTATTATTATAAAGAAGGCAATTAAAATTGTTTTGATTGTGCTTCTGACTATTCTGATTGTTTTGGGAGTCGTGGCATATCTGAACAGAGACAATATAAAGGCTTTTCTTATGGCATATTCGTCTTCTCAGGAAAGTCTTCAGGGAAAACTTGAGGCTACTTCTTCAATTGACAGTGAACTGTTATCCCAGTATGTGGATATACCTCTTCGTGAGTTGACAGAGGATGAAAAGCAGAAACTGGCAAGTTCCGAAATTACGGAAGAAGACGCGGTGGCGTTGATTTTGGGTTCGTTGGGCAACTCCGGTTCTGCAGATTCTTCACATAATGAATCAGTAGTGACGGATACCCCCGTACATACACCGTCAGATGAACAGTCGGCAGAAGATGCTCCCGGCGGAGAGCCGGAAAACATTCCGGGAAATAACACGGAAGAGAATGCGGAAAAGGACATTGTTGTTCCTGATGTAAACCAACCCGCTGTCTCGGACGGACAACCGTCTGGGGAGACGACCAAAACCCCTCCTTCCGAACCGGATAAAACACAGGAAACCAAGGCCCCGGATAATGTGGGCGAAGATGAGAAAAAGATTGCGGAACTCGTGGCAAAACTTTATGTTACAAAGGCTCAGGTCAATACAAAACTTGATGCTTACATTGAAGAACTGAGAGCCGAGTATGTTGCAGATAAAACTCTCACAAAAGAAGAGAGACACGCAACGAAATCACAGTTTGCCGCCCGTGCAATAAAGGTTGTTGCCAAGTGGGAAAAAGAATGCGATGCAGAAGTGAATGCTATTTTTTCCGAATTGGAAGCAGTTCTTAAGAAAATGGGAAAAGGTAATGAGTTGGTAGAAACCATCAGAACCGCATACCAGGAAGAAAAAGCGGTTAAGAAAGCGTATCTGATTAACAGGTATATGGACTAGATAAAATGATAGAAAACACACAAAATGAAAGGGTGGCAGATATGAAAATATTTTCCAGAAGAATTTTCTCGTTTATTCTTACCTTGATAATGTTCATTTCTCTGGTATCGACACAGTCTTTTGCACTTGATGTAACAGATATGACCGATTACTCGGAGGAACATTGGGCATCGGATGCCCTTGCATGGTCAGTCAAGTACGGAATTATAAAAGGATATGAGGATGGTACAATAAGACCTGACGACTATCTTACAAGAGCCGAAATGGCTACCGTTATAAATCGTGCGTTTGGTGCGGAGATACTTGCTGCCAACGCAGATTTCTCAGATGTTGATATTAATGACTGGTTCTACCAGGAGGTAGGCAAGGCAGTTAATATGGGCACATTTGAAGGAGACGATGAAGGCAGATTCCTTCCCAACGATTTTATCCGTCGTGAAGAGGCTTTTGCAGTAATCGCCAGAGCACTTGTGCTTGAAGGAAAGAATGCTGACGGTCTTGACGCATTCGGAGATTACGAGGATGTATCCGCTTGGGCTGAAAAACTTGTTGCCGAACTCGCAAGAAACAAATACATAAACGGTTCTCCCGTCAGTGGTCAGGAGAAGAACAATCTTTATCCCAGAAATAATATAACAAGAGCGGAGTTTGCACAACTTCTCCACAACATTTTTGTTGAAATAATCGATTATACACCTATAAAAGGTACTAAATATGACGGAAATATTCTTGTAAATTATAACAGCGGTGATGTTGTTATAAGCGGAATAACCGTAGACGGTGACCTTGTGATTGCCGATGGTGTAGGTCTTGATAAAGTTACACTTAAAGATGTTACCGTTAAAGGACGCCTTGTTATCCGCGGCGGTAAGAAATATTCACTTACCAATGTAACCGTAGACGGCGGAGTAGTTGTACGCAACAACAATGCAACTGTTTCCTTTGATAACTACAAGAGCGATAAAGTGTTTGACGGCATTATTCTCAAGACACAGGCCACATTCAAGCAAACAACCAGTGGCTATGTTTCTGCAGGTCCTTCTCTCAATCTTGCCGATTACAAGGTTGAATGGTACAGACAGAAACCCGACGGAACATATCCTGTTAAGGGCAATCTGGCTGACACTGCATACATTGAAACAGAAACCTACAGAGCAACAGTAGGATATCTGGTTGCCGACATTGCTTCTTCAAGATACAGCACAGCAGATATTAAGAAACAGTATTCAGAGAAATTGTATACAAATTATAAGTTTGATGCAAACAACCCCAATAATGTACTTGAAGGTGTTATTGCATCGGATACTACCCTTGTTCTGAAAATATATTACACCCTTTCTGCAGAAATTTCATTTAGCGGTGCCGGAACTATCGCTGCTATAACCGATAAATGCTACGGCGATAAAGTTGACTTGCCTGTACCTGCAAAGCAGGGTTACGAATTTAAGGGATGGTTCCTGGATGCTGCCTTTGCAAATCAGGTTAAGGACACAGACAACGACGGTAAAATAACAATAGGTACCGAACTTGTAGTTTCCGATTACTCAAATATTGTTCTTTATGCTAAATGGCAGGGCAAATACAAAGTGGTTGTTCACAACCAGAATGTAGAAAACAACGACTACACTGCAGGTACTCCTCAGGAATTTGATGCAATTGTAGGCGAACAGATAACTGTTGATGCCACAACATACACCGGCACAGGTTTTGTGTTTGAAAAATGCGAAGACAAGGAAGGAAATGCAGACAGTCTGACTCAGACAATGAGCCTTGACAAAGACACTGAATTCCACCTCTATTTCAATCGCTTTAAGTCAGATATCGTGTTTGACTATCAGGGCGGTAAGGATGCAAACGAAAATACATCTTTAACACTTGATGATGTGAAGTACGGAACAACCTATAGTGGTATTACATATCCCACAGTAACCAGAACCAATTATCACTTTATGGGTTGGTATACACAGCCTGAAGGTAATGGTACCAGAGTTGATGTTGATACATTTGTATATGAAAATGCTACAGAAAACTCTGTGACTTATTATGCATACTGGGTTCTTAAAGGTAACGGTGCTTACAAAATAACAGTTTACAAGCAGAACACAGATGATGACAATTACACTCCTGACGGTACCTATACAGATGAAAAGGTTGGCGATACATCGGTTACTGTAGATCCCGCCGATTATCTTGACACCGGATTTGTATTTGTAAAATGCACAGATAAAAACCAGACAGCAGATGCATACACACAAACTGTTGTTGAGGGCGAAATGATAGAATTCAACCTTTACTATAACAGACAGGTGTTTGAAGTAACCTTCAGAATGCCCGACAGCATTGACGATACTGTAGTTGAAGTTCGCTACGATGGAACAATAGATACAACCGACTATGTAACATATCAGGACGGCTACTACGCACAGTATCTCGGCAATTCCTATGCCCGTAAGGATGATAGCGGAAATATTATCAATCCTTTGGGATACAACGATATCTCCAAGAACATCTGGAGAAATGTTGCAAACAATTCATGGGTTGAAATGACCAACTATGATGCATATATGAACGGTACCGATAATGACCCTGTTTACTCCGCAGATGTGGCAGATACATTAACTGTTCAGAGAGATATTTTCCTCTTCCCGAAATGGAAGACAATCACTGTTAAAGTTGAGGGAATAAATGTTTCGGGTATTACCGACCAGGGACTTTCCGTATACTATAATAAGAACGAAAGAGCCATTAACACCATCAAGGACTTTATGATGCTCAAGCAGCAGTCGGTTCTTCTTGCAGTTGACCAGTTTGATGACCGGTTATTCGACAGAATTGATTTTATTATTGACGAAAACAACAGATACATCAAGTACTTTGAAATTCATGTTGACAGTGTAGAAGCACTCGGCGGTGAAGAAGAAGTTGTTGAAGTAATTGAACAGGCACTTACATCTCAGCAGGTAAGCAACCCTGCCATCGTAGAGGTTGTTGAACAACTTGCAACAACAGGTGAAATCAATATTGATTCCGAAGATGACTTTAAGGTTATGGAACAGTTCAAGGATAAGTTGGCAAACCTTACCTATGATGAAGTCAAGGATAAAATCCCCGATGCATTCAAAGAGATTATGAGCGAAGAATCAATTAAGGAAACCTTTGAGAACGCTCAGTCTCTGGTATTGGATAACATCCAGAATGCGTTGGCTGCATACGAGGCAATTTATGGACCTATATCTCGCAGAATGACATCAAGTACTGTGGTTTATACCGACTTTGTGGTTAAGATTGACCTGATAAACGAATTGCTTGTTCCTAAGTTTAATGCAGCAAAGGATAAATTTGTAAACAAATACGAATCCCGTTTCGGAGCAATGGATGCCGAAATGGAGCGTGTAATTGAACTTATTTCTCCCGAAAGCCTTCTTAAAAAACTGACAGCCGGAACATACGATGACGAAGTATACTGCGGATGGCAACTCAGAACCAATGAAGATTATTACGATATCATTAAAGAACTTGCAGTCCTCGGTGATTCAATAGGTGTAGGACTTAAGTCCAGAGTTGCTGACCAGGCAGAACTTGATGATATCGCAGATGAATTTGCTTCATTTGTTTCAGACTATCTTACATCAATAAACAGTTACCTTGATAAGTATGTTGATAGGGTTGTGGAAGCAGGCTATGAACAACTCGGAAGAGATTCTATCTCCTTTGTTGAAAAATACAAGGATAAGCGCCTTACTCAGGAACATATTGATAAGATTAAAACTTATGCAAAGAAAGTTGTAAACGGATATAACGATACAACAGATGAAATTTTTGAACTTGCTATCGAGGCTGCTGATAAGGCAAACTCTTATGATGCAGTTGACAACCGTACTGATATAGTTACAACAGAAAATTCCATATCAGTTACAGCAAGAGGAAAGACAATCAGAGTATTAAGAGGCGAAGAAATTATTGACTAAAACCGTATACTGATATAAAATGGGCAGAAAATTTTTTCTGCCCATTTTAGACTGAAAAAGCGGAACAAAGATGCAGTAATTTCGTCTAAAAAGTTAAAATCTATATTATGAGGTGCGTTTTATGAAAAAAATAATTTTTCTCTTTTTGTTGATGCTGACAGTGTGTGTACTTGTTGTGCCGGCATTTGCTGAGAATGATACTTTGCTCATTTCCAAGAACCCAAATTCTCAGGAAACAGGACTTAGGTATGCCGCAGACGGAACACCTCTGTTTTCAGATGTTAATTACGAAAGTGATACATATGCAAAATCTGTTTCTGTTCTTGCAAAAGCAAAAATAGTAGAGGGATTTCCCGATGGAACTTTCCGCCCTCATAACGGACTTACAAGAGCAGAGTTTTGTAAGATGGTAAATCTTATTTTTGGATTTAAGGAAGCATCCACAACAGGATTTCCGGATGTAAAAAAAGATGATATACACTGTTGGTTTTATGATGTTGCATTGATAGCACAAAAAGCAGGATATATCAAAGGATACGAAAACGGCGATTTCCGCGGAAATAACAACCTCACCCGCCAGGAAACCTGTGTAATTTTAAATCGTCTTCTCGGACTTTATACTTTGCCCGTGGATGGTATGGAAATAACAGATGCAGTTGACAGTTGGGCACTCGACGCTGTGAATGCGGTTGTGACAAACCGTCTTATGCCTCTCGAAGAAGGCAATAAGTTCCGTGCAACAGAAGTTATTACCCGCTCGGAAGTAATAGTTGTTCTTGCAAATCTTTATACTGCACAGCAGGAAAACGAAAAAGACGACAAAAATAACGGCGGAACAGGAACAGGCGGCAGTAACACCGGCAACAACACCGGCAATAACACCGGCAACAATAACGGCAACAATAACGGAAATAATAACGACGATAACAGCGGTAATAACAACGGCGATAACACTGACGACAATACCGGTGACAACACCGGCAATAATAACGACAACAATGGCGGTAACACCGGAGACAACAATGACAACAACGGCGATAACACCGGAGACAACAACGGTGATAACACTGACGACAACACCGGAGATAACAACGGCGATAGCAACAACGACAATACCGGTGATAACAACGACGATGACACCGGAGATAATAGTGGTAATAATCAGGGAAGTTCCGAAGAAAACGGTGGGGGTAATACCGGCAGCGATACAATGACCCCTGAAGAGATAAAAGAACAAAATGATACCGTAATCTCTCACTTAAGTAAGGCAAAGAGTGATATACAAAACACCATAATGAATTCAAAAGAAAGAGCAATACGAAATATACTCTTTGAGGTTTTTGACGGTGTGCTGAGCGATGCTTCTTCCGGAATTTATATAACTCCCGACCATGTAAGTGAAAAGTATGAATCCAAAGTTCAGACGGCGGTTGACAAGTACAATGCGTTAAGCGATACTGCACAGAGTGCATTCAGAGATAAACTTGTAAACAGCGTTGACCCTGATGCATTGGCATTTTTGATAGACTATTTCCCGATTGACGCATTTATCTGAAAATAATAATGAAAAAGTGCCACATTGAGGTATACTTGATGTGGCACTGCCTGAAAAATATTGATGGAAGTGTAATTTATGAGAATAATAACAGGTATTGCAAGAGGTACAAAACTTGATACACTAAGTGGAGACGCTACACGCCCTACAACCGAAATGGCAAAAGAGGGCATGTTCAGTTCGATACAGTTTGAACTTGAGGGCAGGCGGGTGCTTGATTTGTTTGCCGGAAGCGGACAGATGGGACTTGAGGCGTTGAGCAGAGGTGCCGAGCATTGTGTGTTTATAGATAATTCTCCTTCTGCAGCTGAAATAATCAAGAAAAACGCTCAGAAAACAAAAATGTTTTCTTCCTGCCGGGTTTCCTGTATTGATGTTACAGAGTATTTGAAATCGATTACCGGGAAGGATACAAAGTTTGATTATATTTTTGTTGACCCTCCCTATGAAATGAAACTTTGCCCGGAAATTGTAAAGAAAATATTCAAGTCGGATTGTATATATGACCATACTCTGATTTTCTGTGAAAGCGATAATGAAGAGTTCGACCTGTCGGTTATTAATGACAGCGTTTTCGGCAAGGCACAACTTGTAAAAATGTACAAATACGGAAAAACATATGTTCATGTTATAAGAAGAGCATAAATCAGAAAAATAAAATAAGGTCTGGTTTAAAAATCTGTTGGCACTCTCACTGTAAAGAGAGTGGGGAACACGGATTTTTAAATCAGACTTTTTCTTTTTGAATAAAACGGAGCAAAAAGTTGTAAAAAAAATATGAACACGCAAAATATTTTCTCAAAACTATTGAATTTTTACAAATAACCTATTATAATATATGTAAAGGTGTTAAAAGTGGTGATAAGTGGATGATTGTGTTTAGAAATCCGCTTGGCTTTATACCAAATAAACAGAAAGGAGAAACATTGTATGCTTCTCGGCGAATATTCACATACAATAGATGCAAAAGGGCGATTGTTCGTACCTGCCCGTTACCGCGAAGAACTTGGCGAAAGTTTTATAATAGCAAAATATGCAAATGGATGCATAGCAGTGTATTCTCGTTCTGTGTGGGAGAAATTTGTCGAAAAACTTCTTTCATATCCTGATATTAAATCTCTTAGTACAAAACGAATAATTTTCTCATCAGCACAGGAGGTAGAGCCCGACCAACAGGGAAGAATACTTGTAGGGGCTAAACTCCGCAGTTTTGCAAAACTTGAAAAAGAAGTTACCATAATCGGTATGTCAGACCACGCCGAAATATGGGCAACGGATGTTTTTGAAGAATATATACGCGAAAACGATGACGGAAACCTTTTGAATTTACTGGGAGAAGATAATTTCTGATGTTAGAATTCAATCATTATTCTGTAATGCTGAAGGAATCGGTTGATTTTATAGCACCCCGCAAAAACGGCATTTATGTAGATTGTACACTTGGCGGCGGGGGACATTCTCTTGAAATACTCAAAAGAATGGGCGACAGTGGCCGGCTTATTGCCGTTGACAGAGATGAAGATGCCATAAGGGCGGCGTCAGAAAGATTAAAAAATTATAAAAATATAACATATATACATGATAATTACGAAAATATCGGAGAATATATAAAAGATATTTCAAAAATCGACGGTGCGGTTATGGATTTGGGCGTTTCATCCTTTCAGCTCGATACCGCAGAACGGGGATTCTCGTATATGAAAACTGCACCGCTCGATATGCGTATGAACCAAACCGCCTCAAAAAGTGCCTATGATGTTGTCAACGGTTATACCCATGGGGAATTGTGCAGTATCCTGAAACGGTATGGCGAGGAAAAACAGGCAAAGCGAATAGCGGACAGAATAGTACGCGCCAGAGAAGATAAACCCATTGAAACTACAACAGAACTTGCAGAAATTATAAAGAATGCCGTGGGCAATTCTTATGACGATAAACACCCTGCCAAAAGGACATTTCAAGCCATACGAATTGAGGTTAATGACGAACTGGGTGCCATTCCCAAAGCAATTGACAGCCTTGTGGAAAAACTTTCTTCCGGAGGAGTAATTGCAATAATCAGTTTTCACTCTCTTGAAGACCGCATTGTTAAGGAAACCTTAAAGAAATATGAGGATGGTTGTACTTGTCCCTCAGGTTTTCCTGTGTGTGTATGCGGATTTAAAAAGCAACTTGAAATTCTGACAAGAAAACCTATGTTGCCGAGTGTTTGTGAACTTGAAGAAAATTCCCGTTCTCAAAGTGCCAAACTTCGTGCAGCAAGAAAGATTATGGAGGTATAAGATGTCTTACTCTGCGAAAACCGGAGATATAAATGTGTTCGCAAAAGCAATTATAGATGTTGGCACAAAACGCAGAGCACAAGAAGCAGCCGAAAGAAAATCACAGGTGAACAGCGATAAATATGCTATGCCAAAACCTCGTGTTATCAACGGCGGAATGAATACCAATGATAATCTTAAAGCGGTAACCGTAAAAAGTATAGAGGAAACATTCAGCGATGTCCCCGCAGAAGTAAAGAAACGGAGCAGACCTGTACCCCAAGCCCCTGTTTCGGCAAGAAAAATGCCGATTTCTCGGGAGAGTGGTGCAGATATCCGTAAAACAAAAAGTTCTACATTAGTGTTTGACAATCAAAAAGAAAGTGCAGTTAATCTGGCTGCCACACAAAGAACCGATGTGTCGCCAAATCTGTCAGCCGGTCATAATGTGCGTCGCTCGGAACAAAATGACAGACAAAACAATACCAACCGTTCTTCCAATCAGAGATACGAAAGAAAAATATATATAGACACTGTAAAAACCGAGCGGGACAAAAACAGAAAGCCGTTTCCGTTGGGAATGCTTTCGTCAATTATTGTTGTTGCAATATTCCTGATTTACTTTATAGTTCTCTGTATTCAGTCTTTTGAATTGAAGAGTGATATTTCAGAGTTAAAAAGCAACATATCGGAGAGCGAATCTCTTTTGTCTACCTGGGAAGCAAAACTTGACGAGAAAAACCCGTCTCTTGATAAGATAGAAGAATTTGCTGTTCAGGATGGAATGATAAGAAAAACACCTGATAAATATATTTCTGTAACACCACCAGATGATGTGATAGAACGATATGATTCTGACAAATAATATTTTAACCGGCCGGTTGGAGTAATAATTTACCAAAAGCAGCATAAAATAAGTTTATAGAGGACTTCATTATGCGGCGAAAAGAAAAAATCCGAGGACTGTGTGACGCATAATGTGCCCACAGTCCGATTTTAAACAATGGGGAGAAGGGCATTGAACGATAAAACAGCACGCGAGATAAAGAAAATACACACAACTTCAAAAGTACTGCTGGCAGTTTTTTTCGGATTGTTTTTATGTCTGATTTGCCGTCTCTTTTTTATTCAGGTACTTCAATATGAAAAGTATCAGAATAAGACAATAGACCAATATACCCGTGAGGTATCTATAAGTGCCAAACGCGGAACAATATATGATACCAATATGAAAGTTCTTGCCACAAGTGTTACGGTTGAAAGAATTTTTATTGCGCCTAACCGTATTCCTCAGATGACGGTACGGGAATATATCGAGCAGGAATATCCTTCCGATAAGATTGATACGGAAGAGGAACGAGTTGAAAAGGCAGAATTTTCATCACATTTTAATAATCTGAATATTACTGTTGCTGAAGATATTGCAAATGAACTTTCGGCACTTCTTGAAGGTGTTGAAAAAGAAAAAGTTCTGGAGCGGGCAAAACTTCTTCACCGTGCTGACGAAACAATCAAGCGTCAGACCGAAATAGATGAGGCAAATGCGGTAAGGCGGATGATACTGGATAAACATTACGAGCAAATGATTCATCTGTCCGAAAGCACCAGAAGATTCTATCCCTTTAACAATCTTGCATCACATGTTATAGGTATAACCGGATATGAGGGAGAGGGAATTTCGGGAGTAGAAAAATATTACGACAGTTATCTGAAAGGTATTCCGGGAAAGGTTGTTACCGCAAAGAACGGTTTGGGCGGTGAAATGCCTTTCAAATATGAAAGCTACATATCGGCGCAGAACGGCACCAATATAATGCTTACATTGGATTGGACCATTCAGCACATCCTGGAAAGTGAACTTGAAAAAGCACTTGTGGAAACAAAGGCTACAAACCGAGTATGCGGTATTGTTATGGATGTTAAAACAGGCGCAATACTTGGGATGGCAACAAAACCCGATTTTGATTTAAACAATCCGTATATACTTGATGAAATATCCCAGCAGCTTGTAGAACTTTACAATGGTACAGAGGAAGAAAAAGCCAAATATGCAACCGAGTTATTATACGGTTTGTGGAAAAACAAGGCAATAACCGAACTATATGAACCCGGCTCGACCTTTAAAGTAATTACTGCGTCAATGGCGGTAGAGGAAAAACTCGTAACCGAAACCGAAAGATTTTATTGCTCTGGAAGTTACAAAGTTGAAGGATATCCAAGACCAATTGCCTGTCATAAGCACGAGGGACACGGAAGTCAGATTTTTGCCGACGGCATAAAAAATTCCTGCAATCCCGTATTTATGATGGTCGGACAGCGGGTAGGTACCGATAATTTCTATAAATATTATCAGGCATTCGGATACACGGAAAAAACAGGCATAGACCTTCCGGGAGAAACAAACGGAATCTGGCATAAAAATTTCGGACCGGTTGAACTTGCGGTTTCCTCCTTCGGACAGACATTTAAAGTTACCCCTATCCAGCAAATCTGTGCAATTGCGGCAGTGGCAAACGGAGGCAATCTTGTAACTCCTCATGTTCTTAAGGCGACTGTTGATGACAACGGTACAGTAATCGAAAATTACCAGCCTGAAACCAAAAGACAGGTAATATCCAAAGAAACGGCAAGTCTTATCTGTTCCTATCTTGAACGGGGTGTCAATACCGGCGGTTCTGCAAGAAACGCCTATGTTTCGGGATATCGTGTTGCTGCAAAAACAGGAACATCCGAAAAAAGAGATAAATATGACAAGTACGGAGAAGCATCTTACCGAATTGGTTCGTGCGTTGGATTTGCACCTGCAAATGACCCGCAAATCGCTGTTCTTGTAATGATAGATGAACCCTCAACCGGCTCGGTTTACGGCGGTGTTATCGCAGCACCGGTTGTTTCAAATGTTTTGGCTGAAGCGCTTCCGTATCTGAATATAGAAACCCAATACAGCAAGGAAGAAGCAGACTCTATGGAATTGACACTTGATGATTACAAAAACATGAGTGTCGAAGATGCAAAAATCAAAATAAGCCAGGCGGGATTTGAATATAAGGTTATCGGCTCCGGAACTGTTGTTACAGAGCAGATTCCCAAGAGAGGAAACTCACTTGCAAAGGGCGGAACGATTGTTCTTTATACCGATAAAATCACTCCCGAGGACGATATTAAAATTCCCAATGTTATTGGTATGACTGCAACCAGGGCAAATGAAGTTCTTACTAACAAGGGACTTAATATAAGTCTTATGGGAATAAGTTTGGATAAACTTGAGGGTGCCGTGGTTGTTTCACAGGACCCGGAACCTGACACATATACACATCCGGGAAGTATTGTAAGTGTGAATTTTAGACATTATGAAGATATAGATTAGGAGAAGTATGTTATACAACGATTTATTTGAGAATATTGAAGTTCTGGAAAGCAATGTAGAGGGCAATCCGCAAATTGATAATATTGTTGCCGACAGCCGTAAGGTGACCTCAGGCTCTGTGTTTGTGTGCATAAAGGGTGAAAGAGTTGACGCCCATAAATTTGCCCGTAAAGCAACAGAAGACGGTGCGGTATTTTGTGTTGTGCAGGAGGGTGCGGAAATAGATGGACTTGACACGATAAAGCATGTAACTGTCAAGAGTACCCGCAAAGCGTTTGCACTTATGTTGGCAAATTTTTACGGAAATCCGCAAAAATCATTTAAGTATGTCATAGGTGTTACGGGAACAAACGGAAAAAGTTCAACTACATTTATGCTCAAGCATATTCTTGAAAAATCAGGTTATAAAGTAGGACTTATCGGAACTGTCAAATACATGATAGGTGACAGGGAATACAACACGGATAAAAGCGGAAATGTTCTTACAACACCGGACTCCGAACTGCTTTTTGAACTTATGTATGAAATGCGTAAGGAAAATGTAGACTGTCTTGTTATGGAAGTGTCCTCACATGCCATAGCACTGGACAAAATATGCGGACTGCATTTTAATATCGCCGTATTTACCAATTTGTCCCGGGACCATCTTGATTTTCACGGAACAATGGATGATTATGCAGCGGTAAAAGCAAGACTTTTTGAACATTGCGATGTGGGTGTATTCAACAACGATGACATACACACGGAAGATATAATTGCAAAATGCAAGGGCAGAAAATATACCTATGCAATTAATAACATACACTCTGATTTTATGGCAAAGAATATCCGTCCGAAAGGCGTTGACGGAACTGAATATGAACTTTTGAGCGATACGGATTTGTTCCGGATAAAACTTCCCATACCGGGTGAATTTTCAGTTTATAATTCTCTTGCGGCGGTGTCCTGTGCATATATAATGGGAGTTGATAAGGAAACCATAAAATCTTCTGTCGAAACCATGCCGGGAGTTCCCGGAAGAATATGCAGGCTGGACACAGGTACACCGTTCAGCGTCATAATTGATTTTGCCCATACCCCCGACGGATTAAAAAATATACTTGATGCGGTAAGAGGTTTTAAAACCGGAAGACTTATAACACTTTTTGGATGTGGCGGAGACCGTGATAAAACAAAACGCCCGATTATGGGTAAAGTTGCCATGCAGAATTCGGATTATTGCATAATAACCTCTGACAATTCAAGAACCGAAGAAAAGGCAGATATTATAAATGATATTCTTGAGGGTGTAAAAGGCATTAAAACGCCATATAAAGTCATAGAAAATCGCACAGAGGCTATCGAGTATGCAATTGATATGGCAAAACCCGATGATATAATACTTCTGGCTGGAAAAGGCCATGAGGAATATGAAATAGACAAAACAGGCAAACATCCTTATTCAGAAACAGAAATAGTTATGAGAAAGGTCGGAAAACTGTGAATATAACTCTTTGTGAAATTTCACAAGCCGTTTCGGGTAAGTTGTACGGAACATCGGATAAGGTTATAAAAGCAGTAAGTTTTGACAGCCGCAGTTGTGGCGAAGGAGTGCTTTTTGCTGCATTAAAGGGCGAAAAAAGGGATGGGCATGAGTTTATTCCGTCGCTTTGCACAACCGGTGCGGCGGCACTTTGTTCTCAAAAACCGGAATGTGATATAGATTTTATACTTGTATCTGATGTCAGGGAGGCATTGTGCAGCCTCGCACGGTGGTATAAGGAGAAAAAATGTAACCTGAAAAAGACGGTTGCTCTGACAGGCAGTGTTGGAAAGACCACAACAAAGGATATGATTTCCTGCGTTTTGTCGGAATCGTTTTCAGTATATAAAACCCTTGGTAACTACAATAATGACATTGGCGTACCAATGACGGTTTTCGGTATTGAAAATATTCACGAACTTCTTGTTTGCGAACTTGGAATGAATAATTTCGGTGAAATTTCCCGTCTTACAAATATAGTTTATCCCGATATATCGGTTATAACAAATATAGGTACAGCCCATATAGGAATTCTGGGAAGCCGTGAGAATATCTGTAAGGCAAAACTGGAAATAACCGATGGTATGAAAGAGGGAAGTACACTTATACTCAACGGAGATGAGCCGCTTTTGAGAGATGCGGCTGAAGAGTTGAGAAAAAGATATAATATTATTTTTGCAGGACTCGACAGTAATAATGATGTATATGCCGATAACATTAAAATCGGTGATGTGACCGAATTTGATATACATTATGGTGGTGGCGTATATTCTGCAAAACTTGGTGTCCCCGGAAAACATAATGTTTCCAATGCAGTTATTGCTTTTTCGGTGGGTGTTGAATGCGGTATGAGTCCGCAGACCGCTGCAGATTCCCTGAAAAAATACTCATCACACGGAGTACGACAAAGCATTACCAATCAGAACGGTGTGATGGTGTATGCAGATTGTTATAATGCAAGTTGCGAATCCATGTGTGCATCACTCAATGTACTTTGCTCCGATATGTACGGAAAAATGCGAAAAATTGCGGTGCTGGGTGAGATGAGAGAACTGGGTGAGAAGACTATGGAATTGCATAAGGAAGTGGGAAAATGTGTTGCCCGGTGTAAGCCCGATATGTTGTTCACACTGGGGAATGTAGCAAAAGAAATAGAAAAATCCGCAGTGGAAAACGGATTCAGCAGTGATAACTGCTTCAATTACGATGACAGGGAAGAGTTTGTAAGTGCCTTGAAAAACACTGTCAGAAGCGGAGATATAGTTTTGTTTAAAGCAAGTCTTCTTGTTAATTTTAAAGAAATAATAAGTAAACTGGGGTTTGAAACACAATGAATGTAACAGGAAAGTCAATTGTCTGGATTATTGCGGCGGCAATTTTAAGTTTTGTGATTACGGTGGTTTTGCAGAAAAAATTTATTCCTTTGCTGATGCGTATTAAATTGGGTCAGACAATACTCGAAATAGGTCCCCGCTGGCACAAAAGTAAGGAAGGAACACCCACTATGGGCGGAATATTCTTTATTTGTGCTGTCTATTTGACTGTTCTGGCATTGTCGTCGTATTTTGCCGTTGTGACAAATGATATATCGTTGCTGATACTCCTCTTGTTTATGTTTATCAACGGACTTATCGGCTTTGCCGACGATTATGTGAAGTTTATCAAAAAAAGAAACAAAGGCCTTACACCTATGCAGAAGATGGTGTTTCAGTTTGCCTCTTCATCGGTGTTCCTTCTGAGCCTCGAATTGTCAGGTTGCATTAGCACATCTCTGGCAGTTCCCTTTACGGACATCAGAATTGAACTTGGAATGTTCTACTACATACTGTCGCTTTTCTACATTGTGTTTATGATAAACAGTGTGAATCTGACCGATGGTATAGATGGACTTTGTGCAAGTGTTACATTGATTGTTGCGGTTATGTTCAGCGGTATGGCTGTTGCACTTTCTTCTTCTGTGGGTATGTGCGATGTTTCCAAACTTGTTCTTTTCGGTGCAGTCATAGGCGGAATGTTCGGATTTCTGGTATACAATTTCCATCCCGCAAGAATTTTTATGGGAGATACAGGTTCGCTGTTCCTGGGTGCTTTCGTGGCGGGTACGGCGTATGTGTTTGATGCTCCTCTTATTGCTATGACAGCAGGTCTTGTTTATGTAATCGAATCATTGTCGGTTGTCATTCAGGTAATCTCTTTTAAACTGACCGGCAAGCGCGTTTTCAAAATGAGTCCCATACATCACCACTTTGAAATGTGTGGATGGGGCGAAATAAAGATTGTGGCGGTGTTTACCGTCTTTACAGTTGTTTTCTCGATATTATCATATTTTATGTTCGGAATAAGATAAGGGGATGCCATGGAAAACAGGCGACAGACTCAGAAACAGGCGGAGGTAAGACCGCCGAAACGCAGGAATCTGAAAACAAAGATTGTAAGAATAGAAAGAACCCGTCTTCGCAGCAATGTGGATGGAATATTCCTGGTGTTTATTGTCCTTTTGCTGTGTATAGGAACGGTAATGGTTTGCTCGGCAAGTTATGCCTATGCGCAGAATAAATATGCCGGTGACAGTTTCCTGTTTGTAAATAAACAGTTGAAATTTGTAGTAATCGGAATGGCAATAATGGCGGCAATTGCATTGTGGGGCGACTATTTCCTTGTAAGGAAAATCCAGAAATTTATCTTCTATTTTTCTCTGTTGACTTTGCTCCTTGTACCGTTTATAGGAGAAAATTATAATGGTGCTACAAGATGGATAAATTTAGGTCCCATACAGGTACAGCCGTCGGAGTTTGTAAAAGTAACCCTGGTTATGTATTTTGCCGATTATAATGTTAAACATAAAAACAAGGACAACTGGTTGGCAAAAAGAATATATGCGCGGTTTTATCCGTATTGTAAAACAAGCCGGTTCGCTTTTTTTCGCAGAATAAAAAGTCCGCAGAACAGAATGAAAACATTCTGGACAGGAATATTTCCTTATCTTGCTTTTCTGATATTTACGGCGATATTACTTGCAATGCAGCCTCATATGTCGGGACTTATTATAATTGCTTTCGAAACGCTTATTATGATGATTCTCGGACAGTGTTCATGGAAATGGATTGGTTCCGGAATCCTTGCGGGCGGTCTTGGAATGGGTGCTCTTTTTCTGATAAAGCCCCATGCCATGAGCCGTATACAAACCTGGCTTACACCTTTTGAGCAAATGACCGAGACAGAATTGAGAAATAATGCGTGGCAGCCGTATCAGTCCACACTTGCCATAGGTTCGGGAGGACTCTGGGGCGTTGGTCTGGGAAACAGCAGACAAAAACATCTTTTTCTGCCTGAACCTCAGAATGACTATATTTTTTCAATTCTTTGTGAGGAAATGGGATTTATTTTTGCAACAGTTGTAATCTTGCTTTTCTGTGTTTTCATCTGGAGAGGATACAGAATAGCCATGAATGCCCCTGATAACTGGAGCAAAATAGTTGTTATAGGAATTATAAGTAAGATAGCAATACAAACAATTCTGAATATTGCGGTTGTGACAAATTCTATCCCCAGTACAGGCGTGCCGTTGCCTTTCTTCAGCTACGGAGGTACTGCCCTGATTGTGTTGATGGCTGAGATGGGACTTGTTCTGAATATTTCGAAATACTCTTATATAGAGAAATAATATTTTGGAGAAAATATGCGTGTACTTTTAAGTGGTGGCGGAACCGGAGGACATATAAATCCTGCTCTGTCAATTGCAAAGAAAATATTGAAATCTGAGCCTGATGCACAAATTGCATTTGTAGGGACTCCCTACGGAATGGAGAACCGCCTTGTTCCCCGCGAAGGATTTAAACTTTATCATGTTGATGTAAAGGGGATTATAAGAAAGCCGACATTAAAGAATATTCCCATATTATACAAGGCAATCACCTCGCCAATCAAAGCAAAAAAGATACTGAACGAGTTTAAACCCGACATAGTTATAGGCACAGGCGGATATGCAAGTTGGCCCATAGTAAAAGCGGCGGCTAAAGCAGGAATACCTACTGCCATTCATGAGCAAAATGCTGTTCCCGGAGTTACAACAAAAATGTTGTCCCGGTATGTAGACAAGGTAATGATTAGTTTTCGGGAATCGGCACAGTATATTGAAAATCAGGACAAAACAGTTCTTGTGGGAAATCCGGTTTCTCCGGATGTCCTTACGGTTGATAAAAAAAGTGCCAGAGAAAAGTTTGTTCCGGACGCAAGACCGTACATACTTTCCTTTGGAGGAAGTCTCGGTGCAAGAGAAATAAATAATAATGTGCTTGAGTTTATAAGAAAATATACAGCATCACACAATGTCTTCCATACACACGCAATAGGCGGATATGAGTGGGAAAGACGGACTCAGGAGATAAAGGCACTTTCCGATATATCAAACGCAGAAATACTGGATTATATATACGATATGCCTCAGCGTATGGCGGCAAGTGATATAGTTATATGCCGTGCAGGTGCGATTACTCTTGCAGAGTTGCAGGTGCTTGGAAAACCGGCTATACTTATCCCTTCTCCCAATGTTACAAATAACCATCAGTATAAGAATGCTCTGGTGCTTAAAAATCACGGTGCCTGTGAACTTATAGAAGAAAAAGATTTGACCTGTGAAACCTTATCTGACATGGTGGACAGACTTTTGTCAGACAATGAAAAACTTAAAACAATGGAAAACAATATGTATGCTCTGGCAATAAGAGATTCCTCGGAGCGTATATATGAAATAATAAAAAAACTGACGGAACAAAAATGAAAAAAGGCAAATCACTGGAACAGATGAAGCAATACACACGAAAACAGCGTGCAAGAATGAAAGTAATGATTTTTTTTCTTGCACTTGTTTTGCTGCTTGTAGGAGCATACTTTTTGGGAACAAGATACCTTGTAATAAATGATATTGTGATTAGTTCCAGCGTATATTATACCGAAAATGAGTTGATAAAAACCTCCGGTCTGAAAAAGGGAGAAAGTATTTTTACCTGCAACAATTCCGAGGTGGAGAAAATATTGTATTCAAGGCATCCGTATATAAGCCGTGTTGATGTGAGAAAGAAATTTCCTTCAACAATAGAGATAACTGTCGAGGAACAAGACGGGGCAATGTATATTCCGTTGCTTAATGACGGATATGCAATAAATTCCGATATGAAAGTTCTGGGTAGAATAAAAGATTCGGAGAATAAAATTGAAATCCGGACAAGCGGCGTCAAGAGATGTATGGTGGGAGAACCGGTGAAATTTTCACAGTCCAGGGAGGGCTACCTTTCGAGCACAATATATGCTACTCTTGATGATTGCGGATTGAGTAAAAAAACCAAATTCCTTGATGTCAGAGACAGGTTCAATATAATTTTGAACTATGACGGCAGGTTTGATGTTTATATAGGAGACGACGAGAGCATCGAACATAAAATAAAAATTCTCGAAAAGGTTGTGGTAGATTTTCCGTCGGAAAAAGGAAAAATTACTATAAATAATAACAACCGCGCAATAATAACACTGGAAGAATAAGCAACATAAGACGCAGAAATATTCAGAGAAAATGTTAACTTTTTTAAAATTTTTTTGCAATTGCTTGAAATTTTCATAAAAAAATATTAACATATATAATATGGCGTGATATATTTTCTTTATGATTTTAAATATAAAGAGGTTTAATAAACAGGAGGTTTTGTATATGGCATACGATACAAACGATACCATAACTACAGAGGTAGTAAAAATTAAGGTAGTTGGTGTAGGCGGCGGCGGAAACAACGCTATAAACAGAATGATTGCCCAGAATATGCAGGGTGTTGAATTCCTGGCGGTGAATACCGATAAGGCTGCACTTATAAAAAATGCTGCAGAAAATAAGATTGTTATCGGCGAAAAAATAACAAAAGGACATGGCGCCGGCGCTAACCCCGAAATCGGTCAGCGTGCAGCAGAAGAAACTCTTGAAGAAGTAATCAATTCCATCAAAGATGCACATATGCTGTTTATTACATGCGGTATGGGCGGCGGTACCGGAACAGGTGCAGCACCCGTAATTGCAAAAGCAGCAAGAGATATGGGTATACTTACTGTAGGTGTTGTTACAAAGCCTTTTGCCTTTGAAGGTAAAAAGCGTATGGAACAGGCTGAAATGGGTATTGCCCGTCTCCGTGAAAATGTTGACTCTCTTATCGTTATACCTAACGAAAGACTTAAACTTATTTCTGAAACAAGAATTACACTTCTCAATGCTTTTGAAGAAGCAGACAGTGTACTTTCTCACGGTGTAAAATCCATTACAGAACTTGTAACCGATACTGCGTTTATTAACCTTGACTTCGCCGATGTTACAACAGCAATGAAAGACGCCGGCTTGGCACACATGGGTGTTGGATACGGCAAAGGAAAAGAAAAAGCGGAAATTGCCGCAAAAATGGCTATTTCCAGTCCGCTTCTTGAAACTTCCATCAGCGGTGCCCGTGCTATTATCATTAACATTACAGCAGGACCCGACATCGGTCTTGAAGAAACCGAAATTGCGTCCAATATTGTTGCTAAAGAGGCTATGCGTGATGCAACTATCATCTGGGGTGTTGCTATTGACAATAACTTTGAAGATGAAATTAAGATAACCGTTGTTGCAACCGGTTTTGACAAGAAAGAGGTTGCAGATTCTTCCGAACAGTCTGTTTCCGAGGAAGTAAACGAAAAATCAGAAGTTAAACCCTTTTCAGGCGAGGGCGACTGGGACGATATAGATATTATTGTTGACAGTCTTAAGTCAGGAAAGAAAAACGGAAATCTTTTCAGCTGATTGGTGTAACTGATATTTTATAAAAAAGAATTGAGGTGTTATACTTGGTACCCGGGCGATTATGCTCTATGAGTTTTGATTTTATGATAATAAAAGGCAATCGGTTTAGGGTGACAGGTGCGTAACACTACTTGTGAAAGCATTTGACTCTATGCCTTTGTGCCTATGAAAGGATGGAGAAAAATGCTTTCTTTTTTTACATGTACACAAGGAAAACTTTACACGGTTGAAGAAGCAAAAAAAGGTTGCTGGATATATATGGTGAATCCCGACAATGAAGAGATTGACTCTGTATGCACTCTTGCGGGGATTGAAGCGGAATATATCCGTGCGGCACTTGATGAAGAAGAAATGGGACGCGTTGAAAATGACGAAGATAAGACACTCGTGGTTGTTGACGCTCCTGTGGCGTTAAAAGACGACAACGGCTCGGTAACTTATTCTACTTTTCCTATCGGTGTTGTTTTTACAACCGATTATATTATCACTGTCAGTCTGAAAGAAAACAGTGTATTGAAAGATATTTCGGAGGGCAGAATCAAGAGTATAAACCCATCGTTGAAAAGCCGTTTCTTTCTGAAAATGATGTTGGCTCTGGCGGCACGCTATGTTCAATATCTTAAGCAAATTGATAAAATAACGGTATATATCGAAAACCAACTGAACAAGCCGACAAAAAACCAGGAAATAATTCAGTTGATGGAACTGTCAAAATCTCTTGTATATTTTAAAACCTCGCTGAAATCAATAGAAACCACTTTACATAAAGTGGAAAGAGGAAGACTTATAAAACTTTACGAGGATGATGAAGAACTTTTTGATGATGTAATGATTGAGTTCAGACAAGCAAGAGAAATGGCGGACATATATGCTTCAATTATTGCGGTTATGATAGACGCATTTGCATCTGTTGTGTCAAATAATCTTAATCTTGTTATGAAACTTCTTGCTTCCATTACAATAATAATGTCTGTACCTACTATTGTTTCGGGATTTTTCGGAATGAATGTTGAGGGTATTCCTTTAGCACAGAGTTTCTGGTTCCCTGTAGGTGTTTCGGCACTTATAATAGGGATAGTAGCATTTATACTGGGAAGAAAGAAAATGTTTTAGACGGAGTATTAATGAAAAAGTTTTTTACAAAGGAAGTAGTGGCATCTGTTCTTTTTCTGGCAGTAGTAATATTCTTTTTTGTAAGTACCACACTCAGTAATTTGCCGTTCTCACCCAAAAAAATAGAAACTGTTTATACTGAAAAACTTTATAATAAAGAATTTTTTGTTGAGGTATGGTCTCTCTCAAGACGACTTTCGACAGGCAATAAAGCCACCATTATAGAAGACGCGGAATATGGAAACATAATCCGTGACACACACGGCAAACTTCATTTTCCCGCGGCACATTTGGACATTTCTTATGAAACAGGACAGGTACTTGAATTTTCAGCATTCCTGAACGAGAGGGATATTCCGTTTGTATATATACAGGCGCCCAACAAAAAACTTGAAGGATATACAGTGTTTCCTGACGGCGGGGAGAATTATGCAAACGAAGACTGTGATAAACTGCTGGAAATACTTAAAGAAAATAATATTAACACATTGGATTTACGCAGGTCTATAATTGAGGATAATCTTGACAGAGACAGTTTGTTTTACAACACAGACCATCACTGGACAACCAAGACTGCTTTTTGGGCTTATGGCGAAGTGACGGACTATCTCAACCGGATTTTCGGATTAGATATTGACCCTGACGGATTTTATCGCGATTTGGAAAATTATAAAGTAACTTCCTATCCTGAAAGTTATCTCGGCTCACTGGGCAGACGGGTAGGCTCAGCAATTGCCGGGTATGACGATTATGATTTCATTTCACCCGATTTTGAAACAGATTATACTGTTTATGACGGTATTGTTTCGCTTGATAATCCGATGCGTCAGGGTGATTTCCGCGAGGCAATCGTAAAACAGTCTATACTCGACAGTACGGACAAAAGTGCAAATAAACATGCATCATACTTTGAGTACGACTATGGAAATCTGATAATTAAGAATAACAAAGTAAATAACGGTATAAAAATACTGCTGATAAAAGATTCGTTCTCTTTGCCTTTTGCTGCGTTTTTGTCAACCTGTGTCAGCGAAATACACATGATTGATTTGCGTGACAGTGCTTCGCCTGCGCCTACCGAATATGCAGAAAAGTTTGATTTTGACTGTGTTATGGTTATGTATAATCCCGAGGTATTTGATACGGTACTGTTTGACTTTATGAAATAATATTATTGCTTTTGAAAAGAAAAAACGGACAACATCTGTTGTCCGTTTTTCGGTTGATATATTGTTTATGCTTCTGTTTCAACCCATTCTTCAGGGAGAATAATTGCATAAGACATTTTATAGTTGTTGGATGCGGATGTGTGGGTTCTGATAGTCTGGCCCTGCAATTCCTGAGCATCAACTTCTTCAACAATAAACTCTTTGTTTTCGTCTATTGTGAGTTTGTAAATGGATATACCGCCTATAACTACGCTTCTTTCAGCGCCGTCGATAAATACAACATTGTCGTTGTATACACCGTTTTCGCCTATAGTAGCAATACCGGTTACTGTGTTGTCGTTAAGGCTGGAGAACTTGTCGTCTGCACCGGAAACAAGAGATATAGTTCCGTTGGGTGCCTGACGGATGATGGAGCCAACTTCGAAATAATCGCCTGCAGACTCGGAATCAAGTGCATCTACAATAGTTTCTATTTTGCCGGTAAACATGTTGAGAACTTCGTATACATTGTGGTTCTTTCCGTCTTCAAGTTTTGAGCCGTGAGAAAGCACAAGTCGGTTGCCTGTGTATTCTGTTGTACCTGCAAAGTCTTTGCTGTCTTTCAGGTATGCAACTACCATGGTGTATACAGAACTGTTGTCATTTTTACGGATAATTGCTGTCTGAACAGTTCCTGATGCATTTGCGGGCATGTTGCTTGATGTGTAACGCTTAACACTTTCGTACTCGCCCTCTTCGCTGTACTTTGTTACATAAATTTCAGAGTTGGAGTCTAAGTTGAAGTATTTGCCGTTAATCTTGTAAAGGCCTGTGTACTGGTCATAGGTGAGTGTACCGCTGACTTTCTGTTCGTATTCGGCATCTTTTACGAGAATTTCAGGGGAGAGAAGGTATTTGCCGTTTTTAACTCCGGTTACAGTTACGAGTTTCTTTTCGTAATTTGATATATTGTAATCCTCGTAAATGGGGAGTGTAACTGCCTTACCGTTGATAAGTCCGATGAAGTTCTTTACTGTTTCTATAGCACCTGTTTCAGGGTCTACGGATGTTTCTTCATCTGCTTCGCTTATGATAAAGGCGTAGGTGTAAGGAGTATAACCGATAGAATCGGCGCCGGAAACATAGAGAATCATATCGTTTACAATGTAAACTGCTTTTTCTTCGTTTTCAATGGAGAGAGATTTGCCGGTGTTGTCAATGTTGGTGACAGGGTTGTTCTTGGTTGCGTAACCTACAACACTTCCGTTGCCTAAAGTGTATTTTATGCTGCTGCCGCTGCCTTTTTTACCGATAATGCTGGTGATTTCAGGTTCAACGGTTTCTTCGATAACGGTGAATTTACCGTAGTCGTAAACAAGCACATAATCTTTTTTCTCTACTTCGGTGTTAAAGATGATGTCGTCAATGTCTACTGCAGGGTCGGAAGAAGATGTTACGGGGTTTATAAAGGTGTATTTGTCCTTGGAAGAAATATCTTTGATTTGCTTGAATGCCATTTCGAATATCATAATGGCATCGTGCTTCTTGTCGTTGTCAAAGTCTATGCTCTTATGAACATATTTTCCGTTTTCACTGTAGAAAACAGGGTGTGCTTCGGAAAGGTCAAGTTCTTCGGAAAGGGGAGAGATTACACCGCCTGCTGATACAGTGTAGAGAATCTGGTGAATATCGGTATCCTTGCCGTCAACTGAAATGAAGTCGGGATTTTTAACGAGTTTTGTGCTGGATTTGTCCGGCTGGTCGTATACTATTTCGATTTCGGCTTTGCTGTCAAGGTCCGAAATAATAACTGAACCAAGAACTATAGAGCCTTTCTCGCCGATTTCACCTCTGGACATAACTCTGAGGTAACCTAAAATGTTGTCATCTGAATTAACTTCTTCGCTTATTCCCAAGTCATCAAAGTCATAGTAAACTGCAGAAGAGGAAACATTTCCTTTTGCGTCAACTGCTGCAAGATAGTAGCCGTTTTCGTAACCGGACTTTCTGTAGCCCTCGAGATTAAAGTTTTCTGTGCCGACAATCTGATAGGTTGTTTTCTTGAAACTGTAAATATCTTCTGCTATAGTGAAAGGACGGGTGGTTGTTATGGGGAAACCTTCATATATAGTGGTTTCTTTTACTTCCTGTGCGGAAGGTGCCTCGAGAGCGTTGTACAAAATTTGTGCAATTTCTGCTCTTGTGAGGAGTTTGTCAAAGGAGATGGATTCAAGACCTTTGGTGAGTCCTATAATGCGGGCCTTGCTTATGTAGCCCAGCGGATAGGAAAGATCTTTGTAGCCTAAAAGTCTTGTTGCCATGGTGAGTGCATCCTGGTAGGAGATATTCTCTTTCGGTTCAAATGTGGTGGGTGTTGTTCCGTTTACAACGCCCTGGTCAAAACACCATGAAATCATAGTGTTGTAAAAAGGGTCTGTAAGGTCGATAAACGGAGTGTAGTTTTGCCCGTGCTCATGGGATTGCGTGGTATAAAGTCTGTAAACAAGTGCTGCCATTTCCTCACGGGTTACAAGGTCGTCGGGAGCGTATTCGGTTTCAGTTTTTCCGTGTATTACTCCCAGCGCATTAAGAGTGCTGATTGCTTCGAACGCGTCATCATCAACTTTTACATCAGTAAAAGCGACCGCTGATACGATAGCGAAAGCACTGATAATTACGGCAAAAAGCATTGCCATAATGCGTTTTGAGTTTGTCATGTGGATTTGTCCTCCTGATTTTTGATTATAAAATTTGTTTGCTGTCAGTTCTCTTCCTGACCGCGTAAATATGATACCATACGATTTGAGTTTTGTCAATTAGTTTAGACCATTTGTAGTACAACTGTAATGTATAATGCCCAAAATGACCAAGTTTCATTTTTTCTGTAACACACTTGAAATCTGACGCCTTTTTTATGGTAATAAAATTTACATTATTTTACTTTTTTGTTTTTTAATACTTACAGTGTCTTTTTGTTCTTTTTTTCTTGATTTAACTCCCGATATGTTATATAATATATATTAAATTGAAAACAAAAATCCGGTAAAATTAACACTTTATTAATTTAATTTGTTAACGCATTACTTGACTAAAGTGAAGAAATGTTGTATAATAGGTTACAACATAAATATTCCGCGAGGTAAAAGTATGAATATAACACTTGATACGCTCAGAAAAGAAGAAGAAGTTTCTCTTCGTCTCCGCAGTCTTTATGAAGGCTTCGGATACAGAAAATATAAAATGGCAAAGTTTGAAGAATACAGTTTTTATATGGATAATAAAAACTTTCTTCAAAGTAATCGTGTTATTGCTTTTAATGATGCCGACGGTCGTCTTATGGCACTTAAACCCGATGTAACCCTCAGTATTGTAAAAAACACCAACGCTACCAGTGAAAAATGCGAAAAACTGTATTATAATGAAAATGTTTACAGAATGAATATGCAGGGCAGAGAATATCGGGAAATAAATCAGACCGGACTTGAATTTATCGGCAGTATTACGCAATATACAACTTTGGAAGTAATAAAACTTGCACTTGAAAGTCTGAAAGTAATTCATCCGGAGTATATTCTCGACATCTCTCATATGGGGTATGTTATGGGAATGCTTGACAGCCTTATTCCAGATGATGGATTGAAAGTAAAACTTATTGAATGTATTCGTCAGAAAAATCTTCACGAACTGGAAAAATTATGCAACGAATCTGAAATTCCCTCCGAAGACACCGAAAAAATAAAAATGCTGATAACCCTCAGCGGTACTTTTTCCGAGACACTGGAAAAGTCAAAAGCACTTATACTTAACGATACAATGAGAAATGCCATATCAGAACTTGAAAACATCTCCCGTGCCGATGACGGCTCGTTCAGACTTGATTTTTCCATCATAAATGATATGAATTATTATAACGGTGTCATATTCCGCGGATATGTAGCCCCTGTTCCGAAAGCGGTGCTGTCAGGCGGACGGTATGATAATCTTATGGAAAAAATGGGAAGAAAAAATCTTAATGCTCTCGGTTTTGCAGTGTATTTTGACGAATTTGACAGATATTTCAAATCGTCATCCGATTTGAAAACAGACATTCTTATTCTTTACAATGAAAACACCGATACCGAACTTTTATGGAGCAGAGTAAATGCCCTGTCGGGAAAATACAGAATTTCCGTCAGTGAGACGATTCCCGGAAATCAGTGCTATTCCACAATGGAGGATTTGAGAAAATGATAAATATCGCTTTGCCGAAAGGCAGATTGGGAGATAAAGTATATGAACTTTTTTCCTCTATAGGATACGATTGTAAAAGCATATACGAAGACAACCGTAAACTCGTTTTTGAAAATAAGGATAACGGTGTACGGTATCTGCTTATAAAACCGTCGGATGTTGCTATTTATGTAGAATACGGTGCGGCGGATATAGGGGTTGTTGGAAAAGATGTGTTGCTTGAGACCAACCCGGATGTATATGAATTGTGTGATTTAAATCTGGGCAAGTGCCATCTTTGTGTTGCAGCACCAAATGACTATGTTGAAAATACAGGTACGGTTTTGCGGGTTGCAACAAAATATCCTAATGTTGCAAAGGCATATTACCGTTCTAAAAATCGTGAAATAGAGATTATAAAACTGAACGGCTCTATAGAACTTGCACCTATATTGGGACTGTCGGATGTTATTGTTGATATTGTGGAAACAGGTACAACTCTTGTTGAAAACAATCTTAAAGTCATTGAAAAAGTTGCATACAGCAGTGCCCGTTTTATAGCAAATAAAAGTTCATTCAAATTCAATGAGCAAAAGATTAATCTTATGGTAGGTAAAATAAATGATAAAAATATTTGACATCAAAGATACGGATGTAAATACAATTGTCTCACGGAATATCGAATTTGACCGCAGTGTTGAGAGTGCAGTTGAAGAAATAATAAATAATGTCAGAAAAAACGGAGATAAGGCACTTTTTGAATACTGCGAGAAATTTGATAAAGCAACACTTTCTTCTCTTGAGGTTTCAAAAGAAGAAATAGATGAGGCATACAATAACGCGGATAAGGATTTTATAAAAACTCTGGAAAGTGCAAAAGAAAATATTTACGATTTTCACCGTCGGCAGAAAAGAGAAAATTTTACCGTTAATCAGAAAGATGGTGTTATTCTCGGACAAAGGATAATTCCGGTTTCCAGGGCAGGTCTTTATGTACCCGGGGGAACGGCAAGTTATCCCAGCAGTGTGCTTATGAATTCCATACCGGCAAAAATTGCGGGTGTTGAGGAACTCGTAATTACAACCCCGCCAGATAGAAACGGAAAGATTTCACCTGTAATTCTGACTGCTGCCAAAGTAGCGGGGGTTGACCGTATTTTTAAAGTAGGTGGTGCCCAGGCTATTGCAGCACTTGCATACGGAACACAGACCATACCCAAGGTGGATACCATTGTAGGCCCGGGAAACATATTTGTTGCCACTGCCAAAAGAATGGTTTACGGAACCGTAAATATAGATATGGTGGCAGGTCCCAGCGAAATTCTTGTAATTGCAGACGGCAAAAGCAATCCTTCACACATTGCTGCCGATTTGCTTTCCCAGGCTGAGCATGACCGCCTTTCCGCCGCAATACTTATTACAGACAGCAGGGATTTTGCACTGGCTGTTCAGAAAGAACTTGAAATACAGATTCCCCTTCTTCCAAGACAGGATATATGCCGGACATCTATAGATAACAACGGCAAAATAATAGTTGTTGGTGACCTTAAAGAAGCGGTTGAAATAAGCAATATTATTGCACCGGAACATCTTGAAATAAGCACAGATGACCCGTTTGCACTTCTCAACAGCGTGAAGAATGCAGGAAGTGTTTTTCTCGGCAGAAATGTTCCGGAGGCGTTAGGCGATTATTTTGCAGGGCCCAATCATACATTGCCTACCGGCGGAACAGCACACTTTTCCTCTCCGCTTTCGGTAGATGACTTTATAAAAAAATCTCAGTTTATATACTACACAAAAGATGCTCTTGAAAAGGTTCAGGAAGGAATTGTTGACTTTGCAAAACGCGAAGGACTTGATGCACATGCCAAGAGTATTTCAATACGATTTGAAGGACAGGATAAATAAATGAGCAGATTTTTATCTTCGGCGTTTTCAAAAATTTCTCCGTATACTCCCGGGGAACAGCCGCAGAACAGGGAATATATAAAACTCAATACCAATGAAAGTCCGTTTCCTCCGTCACCGGAGGTTGTAGCACATATAAATTCCGAAGAGGCATCCAGACTTAATTTGTATTCGGACCCTTCAGCATCAATGCTTATTGATGCTGTTGCCGAGAATTTCGGAGTATCTGCCGATATGGTTGCTGTGGGCAACGGTTCGGATGAGATTCTGGCATTTTCATTTATGGCTTTCTGTGAAAAGGGTGTTGCATTTGCCGATGTGACATATGGATTTTACCGGGTGTATGCCGACCTTTACGGACTGAAAACCAAAATAATACCCCTTACCGAAAAATACGAAATTAACCCCGATGATTACAAAAATATCGGGTGTACCATATTTATCGCAAATCCCAATGCTCCTACAGGTCATTGTCTGCCTGTTTCTGAAATAGAAGAGATACTTGTTTCAAATCCCGGCAATCTTGTCGTGATTGACGAGGCTTATGTTGACTTCGGCGGAGAAAGTTCGGTTCCCCTGGTGAATAAATATAATAATCTGCTGGTTATCGGTACATTTTCAAAGTCACGAAATCTGGCGGGTGCCCGTATAGGTTATGCAATATCAAATCCGGAAATAATCTGCGACCTGAATAAAATGAAGTTTTCATTTAATCCGTACAATCTCAACCGACTTTCAATAATAGCCGGTACCTACGGGATAAAGGATAAGGAATATTTTGAAAAATGCACTTCTCTTATAAAAGAAGCGCGGGAATATACAGTATCGGAATTAAAAAAACTGAATTTTGAGGTACTCGACTCAAAAACAAATTTTGTTTTTGCCCAAAGCGGAGATATTGACGGAGAAGAATATTACCTTTCACTTAAGGACAGAGGAATACTTGTAAGGTGGTTTAATAAGGACAGAATACGGAATTTTGTCCGCATAACAATAGGTACAAAAGAACAGATGTCGTTGCTGATTGATGCAACACGGGATATAATTAAAGCAAAACACGGAGAGGATATAAAATGATGAGAACGGCCTCAATAAAACGAAAAACATCGGAAACCGACATATCAATAGAACTCAATCTTGACGGAACAGGTAAAAGCACTGTTTCAACAGGATGCGGGTTTCTTAATCATATGCTTACACTTTTAGCCAAGCATGGTAAATTTGACCTTAATATTTCCTGTAAAGGCGATATTGATGTGGATTATCACCACACAACCGAGGATATAGGTATTGCACTTGGCCAGGCATTCAGACAATGCGTATCGGATGGTGCGGGAATTACACGATATGCTCATATCATACTTCCCATGGATGAGGCACTTATACTTTGTGCTGTTGATGTATGCGGACGCTCCTTCCTCAATTGCAAGTTGGATATGAAATCACATAAAGTAGGCACTTTTGATACAGAACTTGTAAACGAGTTTTTTGCGGCGTTTGTGGGCAATTTTCCAATCTCACTGCACATAAAGCAACTTGAGGGAAAAAATGCACACCACATAATTGAGGGCACTTTTAAGGCATTTGCCCGTGTGCTGAATCAGGCTCTGGTAATAGACCAAAAGAGTCCGTCTGAAATCCCCTCAACAAAGGGAAATTTGTTTTAACGAAAGGCGTTTCTATGATAGCAATCATTGACTATGGAGTGGGAAATCTTTTTTCTCTTTCCTCTTCTCTTCATAATATAGGTCTTGAGTGTGTTGTAACCAACCGGCGTGAAATAATAAATAAAGCAGATAAAATAATCCTTCCCGGAGTAGGTGCTTTTTCTGATGCCAGAAAATTATTGGCAAAAGACGGATTGGATGAGTATCTGATTGAACAGGCAGGGCAGGGAAAACCCTTTTTGGGAATATGTCTTGGAATGCAGTTGCTCTTTGATAAAAGTTTTGAGTACGGAGAACACAAAGGATTAGGCCTTATAAAAGGCGAAATACAACCCATACAGACACAATTTAAAATTCCTCATATTGGCTGGAATTCGTTGAGTTTTGTTAAAGACGATTTACTTACAAAATATATAAAAGACGGAGACTTTGTTTATTATGTTCATTCGTATTGTGCGGTTGAGTGTGATGATGCTTTGGTTGCCGTTTCTGATTATGGTACAAAGGTCGCAGGAATTGTACGAAACAAAAATGTATGCGGAACCCAGTTCCATCCCGAAAAAAGCGGTGAAGTGGGATTGAACATTCTTAGGGCATTCGGAGAAATATAGGAGAAAAACATGAAAATATTCCCGGCAATAGATTTAAGATTCGGTAATGTAGTCCGTCTGTGCGAAGGCGACTACAACAGAATGAATACATATAGCGAAAATCCCTGTGATATGGTGAATTTTTTTAAAGAAAAAGGTGCACAAAATCTTCACATAGTTGATTTGGACGGTGCAAAAGACGGCAAACCTACAAACTTTGATGCCATACAATCTATTGTGGCACAAGGAGGTCTCTTTACAGAGGTGGGTGGCGGAATACGCGACGAGGAGCGTATCTCGGACTATCTTTCAATGGGTGTTTCAAGGGTTATTTTAGGTACTGTCGCAATACGGGATTTTGATTTTACCTGTCGTATGGTAAAAAAATACGGCGAGAAAATTGCAGTAGGTGTTGATGCACGAGACGGAAAGGTTGCCGTGGGCGGATGGCTGGAAACCTCTTCCGAGAACTCGGTTGATTTTTGCAAAAGATTGAGAGATGCCGGTGTTAAAACAGTAATTTACACAGACATTTCCAAAGACGGTATGTTAAGCGGAACTAATCTTGAAATATATTCAACATTAAGTGAAATTGCGGGACTTGACATTGTTGCTTCCGGCGGAATATCGTTCGAAAGCGAAATTATAGCCTTGAAAGAAATGGGTATTTATGGAGCAATTGTGGGAAAGGCTATATACGAAAATAAACTTAATCTGGAAAAAGTAATACAACTTGCAAAATAAATAATTTAAGGATAAAACAATGATTACTAAAAGAATTATTCCATGCCTGGATGTACGGGATGGCAGAGTGGTTAAAGGTACAAATTTTGAAGGAATAAAAGATGTAGAAGACCCCGTAGAACTTGCAAAATTTTATAATATAAGCGGTGCGGACGAGTTAGTCTTTTATGACATAACAGCAAGTGCAGAGGGCAGAGGACTTTTTGTGGATGTGTTGAAAAAAGTTGCTGCTGAGATTTTCATTCCTCTCACCGTCGGCGGAAGTATAAATACGGTAGATGATTTTGACAGAGTGCTCAAATGCGGTGCCGATAAAGTGAGCGTAAATTCGGGAGCAATAAAAAATCCGTCACTTATTTCAGAGGCGGCAAAAAAGTACGGAAACCAGTGTGTTGTTCTTTCTATGGATGTAAAGAGGATTGACGGAAAATTTACGGTGTTTGCAAAAGGCGGCAGAGAAAATACAGGAATGGATGCTTTGGAATGGGCAGTGTTCGGTGAAAAAAACGGAGCGGGAGAGTTGGTTGTAAACAGTATAGATACCGACGGAGTCAAGGGCGGATTTGACATCGAAATGCTGAGTGCAATCGGAGAAAAAGTTAATATTCCCATAATTGCAAGTGGCGGTGCGGGAAGTATGGAACATTTCGATACCCTTTTTAAAACTGTTCCCAAAGTTGACGCGGGACTTGCCGCATCAATATTCCATTACCGTCAGATAGCAATAAAAGATTTGAAGACATATCTGAAAAATAATAACATTGAAGTGAGGATTTGATTATGGTACAGGTTAAATTTGATAAAGACGGTCTTATTCCCTGTGTAGTACAGGATTTTATAACAAAAAAAGTGCTTACGGTAGCATATATGAACAAGGAAAGCCTTGAAATTACATTGAAGGAAAAGACAACTTGTTTCTGGAGCAGAAGCCGTCAGAAACTATGGCGGAAAGGGGAGACATCGGGCAATGTTCAGCATGTGGTAAGAATTGTTTCTGACTGCGATAATGATGCATTGGTGTGCGAAGTAATAAAAGACGGTCCGGCTTGTCATCTCGGTACGGACAGTTGCTTTAATAATATAATCTACAACAGCGAACAATCCGAATTTTCAATCGATGCACTGTATGGTCTTATTCAGGTCAGAAAAACCGAGAAAAAAGAAGGCTCCTACACTACATACCTTTTTGAAAAAGGAAAAGAGAAAATACTGAAAAAGGTTGGGGAAGAATGCACTGAGGTGGTTATCGGTGCAATGAAGGACAGCAAAGAAGAAACCATTTTTGAAATCTCTGACCTTGCATATCATATTCTTGTCTTAATGGTAGAAATGGGAATATCGGTTGACGAAATCAAAACGGAACTTGCATCCCGCCATGTGGTAGACAAAAAATTCAAGCAAGAGGTAATGAAATAAAATACATTTCATAGCCATAATAATATGCCCCCTTTGCCGAAAAAACGGCAAAGGGGGCACATATCATAATTCGGAGATTTTTGCGGAGTATATTATGCAACGAGTAAAGAAAAAACAAAACCGGAAAATAAAAAAGAAAAAACTATTGACATTTCCCCTTAAAAGTGATATAATAATCAGGCAATAATACGGCCCGTTGGTCAAGCGGCTAAGACATCGCCCTCTCACGGCGAAAACATGGGTTCGATTCCCGTACGGGTCATAAACCACGGAGAGATTCATTTCTGAATCTCTCCGTGGTTTTTTGTTTCTTACACTGTAATACTTTTATTTATAAGTAAATAATACCCATATATGCACTTACTCCGTCTTTGCCCATAGAATAATTTTCAGATATATTGACACACAACAAAAAATGTTGTATAATATTTTAGTAGAAGAGGTGGTAGTAATTAAGTTCAGATATATTAAATTTCCAGTGTGGATTCAGACATTGTTATACATATTGTTCCCCATATATCTTGTTATGGCGTGTGAGTTCGGACATCTCCAGAATTTCGGAAGTCTTTCTGCACTTATACGCCAAAATACGGGAATATTTATTTTTGATGTACTTTTGCTCGGGGGACTGTTCTCGGTTCTGACTTTGGTAGTAAAAAAAGTGTGGATAAGCGGTACAATATGTTTTGCGGTTTTCTATCTTTTTTCATGTATTGAATATTATAAATACAGTGTAAGCGGTTCGCATTTTGTAATTACTGACCTGGCACTTACAAAAAATGTTACAGATGTGGCTGCGTTTGCAAATTTGTCATTCAATGTTACTCTGTTTGTTATAGCGGTTGTTTCAATAGTATATCTTGCAGTTCTTTTTATTTCAGATTCCGGAATTTGCGTAAAAAGAAGCATACGATACGCAGCGTCTATGGGTATTTTTCTTATGGTTTTTGCGGGTCTTGTTTCCTCCTACTTTCATGTTGTGGCACGGGCAGCGGAAATTAATTCTGAATATACAAAAAATACATTCCAGGAAAACAGACGCTTTTCTAACAACTATCTTATTGCAAATCTCGCCGTAAATATAAACCAGGTCTTTAATTCCGGTCCGGTACGACCTGATGATTACAGTGAAAATGCAATTGATGCCATAATTCAGCAGATGCAGGGAGTACTGGGTCCTGAAACATCTGATAAGCCGAATGTTGTTGTTATAATGAGTGAATCTTTTGCCGATTTCAGGCATCTTCTTGATAAATATCCGGATTCCGGTGAAACTATACCTGACGGAACATATGATGCATTTGATGAAGTACTTTCTGAAAGTACTTCGGGAATTTGTGTCGTACCTACATTTGGCGGAGGCACCGTAAGAACTGAGTTTGAGTTAATGTTTGGTCTGCCAATGGAATCACAGGGCAATCCTGCTTCTCCGTTATCACTTTTCAAAAAGGGTGAAGAATATAAAAGCATACCGTCTCTCTATTCGGAAAACGGATATTCAACCTCCTTTATTCATCCGTTCAGTAAAAGTTTTTACGAAAGAAATGATTATTACAGAAATTTCGGATTTGACCAACTGATGTTTGATGAGGATATGTCGGTGTATCTTTCTGATGAACTTCTGAATCTGGACCGTGCTGAAGGTACACAGACATACGGATATTATCACAATTTTATCAGTGACCGCTCAGCAATGGAAGAGGTTATCTGGAGAATGAAAGAAACAGATACCCGGGACTATATCCATGTTACAACTATGCAGAATCACATGCCTTACGGAGAGGGCAGACAGGAAGAATTTAATTATTTTGAAGGAATAAAAATAAGCGGCGAAGACCTCAGATGGCTGACTGACCAATTGAAGAGTTTTGATGAGCCGACCATAGTTTTGTTTGTGGGTGACCATTACCCGTTTTTCTCGGACCCCGGAAGTGTTTACGGCCGTCTGGGAATAAATGAACTTAATTGTGACCTGTTGTACGAACAACATTATCTGATATGGAATAATTACGATTTTGAGGTATCAAATCAGCCTAAAATTTCCTCTTTCTATCTCCCGTGTATATTGGCGGAATATTCAGGAGTGGGAGACAGTTTTGTAAGAGCAGTTATTTCTCAGAAAGAGTTGTGCCCCATTTATTCCCCCGTAATTGCTTCAGAAGGCACAGATATATTGAAAATACTTACTTATGACCGTGTTAACGGAAAAAATTATGCAGAACAGTAATGAAAATAACGGGCAGTTTTCCCGTATAAAAATGCTGGTGGGGGATAACTCACTTAAAAAATTGCAAAATTCACATGTGGCGGTGTTTGGTGTCGGCGGAGTCGGCTCGGCGGTTGTGGAGGCACTTGCCCGCGGCGGTGTTGGGAAAATAAGCATAATTGATGGCGACAAAGTGAGTGTTACCAATATTAACAGACAACTTATTGCAACCCATAAAACTGTCGATATGCCGAAGGTAGAGGCTGCGAAACTTCGGTTGATTGAAATAAATCCTGATATAGAAGTAGTGCTGTATAATTTCTTCTATGTTGAGGAAACAGAATTTAATTTTTCATGCATTGACTATGTGGTTGACGCAATAGATATGGTATCGTCTAAACTGCTCATTGCCGGGAAATGCCGTGAGTATGGAATCCCTCTTATAAGTTGCATGGGAACTGCAAATAAATTCTGCCCCGAAATGTTTGTTGTTACCGATATAAAAAACACCTCTTACTGTCCTTTGGCGAGGGTTATGCGTCGGGAACTGAAAAAACGAGGAATAGACAGTCTTAAAGTCGTATATTCCACAGAACAGGCGTCGAAACCTATAGAAACAGATGACACAAAACCGGTTGAATTTTATAAAAAGCAAACACCGGGAAGTATGTCTTTTGTTCCTCCGGTTGCAGGTTTTATTTGTGCGGGCGAGGTTATAAAGGACATTTTGAAAAACTCATATTAATCCGAAGAAAGAAATAAACATGAAAAAACTTCTGATACTTGGTGATGACATAGCATACGGATACAAAAAATCATTTGCAGAGCATCTTGGCGATGGCTACAGTGTGATTTTTAAGGAAATTCCCATACATTCAAAGCACAATGACTGTCTTGAAGGCGAAATTTGTGTAGACAGCGGAGAGTTGCTTTCCTGTGTTGAGAGTGAATATAAAGATAAATGCCCGGATTGTGATATAATAATTTTCAACTGCGGTTTGCAGGATATAAAATACAACTGGATGGAAGAAAAAATACAAATTGAAAAACAACAGTATGAAGATAACCTCATACAGATATGTGATATACTGAAAAATACAGGTGCATCGGTTTATTTTGTAAATTCAACGCCGATATATGATGAAGTGCACAATTCTATGGGTAACATAATAAAAAACGGTGAGATAGTACGCCGCCCCCACGATTTGGAAGAATACAATAAAATTGCACAAAGAGTTGTGTTAAAAAACGGTATACCGGTTATTGATTTATATTCCTTTACAAAAGCAATGGGAATAAGTGCAGTGAGAGACCACATACACTACCATGAAAAATATGAAAATCAGCAGGGAAAATATATTGCGGATTATATTATAAATAAAAATAAAGATTGATAAAGAGGTGGGATAATATGCTGAAAATTGAAAGAATATCAGTAATGAATCTGGAGAACGCTGTCAGAGGAGCAAGAAATCCGATGAACAGTTGGGCAAAGAGCGACAGTTTTTATGATGAAAACGGCAACTATGTTCTGGGTGAAAACGATATTTCTCTTGCCAATAAGTTGTGCCGTGCAGGTACAGCCGACCATCGTAAATTTTTAAGACAGATATTTGTAAGCATGGATATTACAGCACCCCTTTATTGGTGGAAAGAATATGATACATATAAGGTTGCAACAGTTGCAAACTCTACAAGTACCATGCACAAAATACACTCAAAGCCGTTTGAAATGAGTGATTTTTCGTGCGACAAATTGACTCCGTCGTCTCTTGAAATCTTTAAAAAATATGTTTCGGATATGGAAAATGTACGCCTGAAATATGTTGAAACCAAGGAAAAATCGGATTGGTATGACCTTATTCAACTTTTACCGTCAAGTTATAATCAGATGCGTACCTGCACAATGAATTACGAAAATCTGATTAATATTTATTACTCAAGACGGCACCACAAACTTGATGAGTGGCATGTTTTCTGTGATGTCATTGACAGTTTACCGTACGCGGATTTACTTATAAAAATAAAAGACTGAAAAAAACATTCGGCTGATTATCAGCCGAATGTTTTTTATCTTATTTGTGTTATTCTGTTTCCCTTGACCAAGTATGCTTTTTTTGCTAATTGTATCATAGGTGTATCAAACATGCTGTCAGTGTAAAATTCATCAACAGACACATTTCCGAATTTTTCAATAAATTTAATTTTCTTGTTGGTACTGAAATTTATATACTCAATTTCCATTGTATTTCGGTTAAATATGGAACATAAAGAATCTGTAAGGTCAAGACGCCTGAAAAGTTCGGTCATTATAAGGTCAAAAGAAGCGGTAATAATAATGTCGTCACTGCGCGGAGTGTACCATTTCTTGATTTTTGAAAAATTTTTGTCCCAGAAACCGCAAACAATTTTATCAATATCGTCAAAAGACGAAAGATAGCCTTTTGCATGTTTTTTTATAATATTTTCGAGACTTTCAAGGGTTGTTTTGCCTGATTTGTATCTGAGTGTATGATAGATTACAATGAAGAAATATTTAAGAACGGCGGGATTGTATTTTATACTGAACAAATAAAAATCAAGAACACTTTCGCCTTTATAAATCGTGTTGTCAAAATCAAAAACTCTCATAGTTTACCTTATAAAACCTGTAAATATTTTTTCTTCCTTTTGAGGAAGACCGTATTTTTCCTTGCCGAGAGCAATACTTTTCATTAGAAATGTCATATTTTCCGCCAGTATCCGCATAGTTTGCAAACCCTCAAGGTCTTGCTCTGCATCTCCGGGAACACGGCCGTGAACACTGTTCCAGTATGAACTTGAGGCAACCGGCATACCGCTTATGGTAAAATATTTGTTCAACTGGTCAAATGTTGAGGAAAGCCCTCCTCTTCGTGCAACGGCAACAGAGGCCCCCACTTTCATTGTTTTGTCAAAGTGTGAACTGTAAAAAAGCCTGTCAAGAAATGATATCAGTGTTCCGTTTGCCGAAGCATAATACACGGGACTTGCCAATACAAGTCCGTCACAGGAGATAAGTTTTTCCGATGTGGTATTTACAATATCGTCAAATGAACATTTTCCTGTTTCGGCACATTTACGGCAACCGATACAGCCGGAAACAGACTTGTTTCCTATATGAACAATTTCGGTTTCCACTCCGTTTTTCTCAAAGACTTTTACCATTTCATTTATGGCATAAGCAGTGTTTCCGTTTTTTTTCGGACTTCCGTTGATTATTAATACTTTCATTGAACCCTCCGATGATAATATATTTTATAATACGAAAAGTAATTACTTGATTATTTTCAAAAAATATGGTATACTTTGTTGTGCATTACAGTTTTGGTTTATGATTGGGACAGGAGAAAAATATATGAAAATAGTAATTTTAGGCTGCGGTAAAGTGGGAAATACCCTTATCGGTGCACTTGCGGGTGAGGGACACGATATCGTGGCAATTGATAAAAATCCCGAAGTTGTAGAGGAAATTTTTAACCTTCATGATGTAATAGGCCTTTGCGGAAATGGCATTGATTCCGACACCATGCTGGAAGCAGGTGTTTCCGAGGCAAGACTTTTTGTGGCGGTAACCGATTCGGATGAGTTGAATATGCTTGCTTGTTATCTTGCACGAAAACTTGGCGCAAGACATACTGTTGCGAGAATACGCAACCCTGAATACAATGATGACAGCCTTGTGTTTTTTAAACAGAATATGAATATATCCGTGACATTGAACCCGGAAATGCTGGTTGCACATGAGATATATAATATACTTAAGTTTCCGTCTGCCGTAAAGGTAGAAACATTTTCGGGCAGAAATCTTGAAATAGTGGAGATAATCATTAAAGAAGAGTCTCCTTTTGTTGGTATAAAACTGTCCGAACTCAGAAAAAAATACAGTGAAAAATTTCTGATATGCTATGTTGTCCGTGGGGATGAAGCATATATCCCAAGCGGAGATTTTGAATTGAAAACAGGGGATAAAATCGGAATTACCGCATCTCATAACGAAATTCTCAAATTACTCAAAAATATAGGAACATTTCAGAAAAATCCCCGCAGTGTAATTATAATGGGTGCCGGACGGTCCACATTTTATCTTGCACAGAAACTTATAAATATCGGTGTCAATGTAAAAATAATAGAAAGAGATGCTCAAAGATGTGTTGAACTTTCAAACGCCCTGCCCAGTGCCGTACTTATACACGGCGACGGTATGCAGTATGAAATACTCAAGGAAGAGGGGATAGCATCGTCTGACGCATTTATTGCACTGACCGGTACCGATGAGGAAAATATTCTCTGCTGTCTTTTTGCAAAGGAGCAAAAAGTACCGGTGGTTGTAGCTAAAATTAATCGTTCTGACCTTGCCGTAACTGCTGAGGGCTTGGGAATCGAGTGCATTGTTTCCCCTCAGAAAACAGTGACAAATGTTGTTTCAAGATATGTCAGGGCACTGAAAAACTCTATCGGAAGCAAAATGGAAACCCTCTACAAACTTATGGACGGAAAGTCGGAAGTTTCAGAATTCAAAGTGCGTGAAGATTTCGCTTATGCCGGAGTTTCACTTACAACCCTTAATTTAAAGCCCAATATTCTCGTAGCGGGAATTGTACGCGGTAAAAAACCAATTATACCTACCGGTGCTGATGTTATATTGCCGGGAGACCGGGTTGTTGTCATTGCTGCGGGGCAGCAGTTAGACGACCTTGGCGATATCATTAAACATTGAAAGGACTAAAATGATGAATAGCAAATTGGTTTTTGGCGTTATCGGACGGTTGCTCGAAATTCTTGCTGCGATATTGTTGCTGCCTATGCTGGTTTCTGTTATATATCGTGAAAATACATTTATCTCATTTCTTGTAACTGCTCTGATTTCACTGGTGACGGGCATTGTGTTGCACATCTTATGCCGTAAGCATGACCGTACCATATATGCCAAGGAAGGTTTTTTGATTGTCGCTCTCTCCTGGCTGGTTTCTTCTTTCATTGGTTCTTTGCCCTTTTTTTTAAGCGGGGAAGTACCGTCATATATTGACGCACTTTTTGAATCGGTAAGCGGATTTACTACAACGGGTGCATCTGTTATTCCCGATGTGGAAGCACTAAGCCACGGTATCCTTTTCTGGCGCAGTTTTACTCACTGGATAGGCGGTATGGGTGTGTTGGTGTTTATCATTGCGTTTGCGACAAACTTCACTGAGCGTTCCATACACATTCTGCGTGCGGAAATGGCCGGTCCTGTTGTGGGAAAACTTATGCCAAGAGCAAAAGATACGACCAAAATTTTATATATAATCTACATTGTTATGACTGTCGTTCAGATTATAATGCTCTGGGCAGGCGGAATGAATTTTTTTGAGAGTGTTGTTCATTCCCTTGGCACGGCGGGTACGGGCGGATTTGGAACAAAATCCGACAGTATAGCAGGATATTCTCCGTATATTCAGTGGGTAATAGGTGTATTTATGCTGTTATTCGGAGTCAACTTTAATCTGTATTATCTCATTTGCACAAAGCACGGAAAATTTGCACTTAAAAGTACGGAACTTTGGGTGTATATTTGTATGATAATAATTGCAACTTCAGCAATTGCAATAAATATTTCACCTATGTACTCATCATTATCCGAAACAATAAGAACGTCTTTTTTTAATGTGACTTCAATTACTACCACTACAGGATATTCAACTGCCGATTTTAATTTGTGGCCCACATTCTCAAAGGGTATTATTTTTGTTTTAATGTTTATCGGCGGATGTGCCGGTTCTACTGCAGGCGGTCTGAAAGTGTCGAGAGTGGTAATACTGTTCAAAATGATTGCACGGGAAGTAAGGCATCTCATCCATCCCCGCTCAATTTCAACAGTTCGTTTTGAAGGAAAAGAGGTTGAAGAACATACACAAAGAAACATAGCAAACTATTTTGCAGTATACATGATGTTTTTGGTTGGTTTGCTTTTTATTGTATCCCTGGAACCTTTTGATTTTGAAACTGCAGTAAGCGTTACGGTAACCTGCTTTAACAATGTGGGTCCTGGGTTTTCGTTTGCGGGTCCGATGGCATCCTACTCGGAGTTTTCCAACCTTTCAAAGATAGTTTTGTCTTTAGCAATGCTTATGGGAAGACTTGAAATTTTCCCAATTGTAATTTTTATGTTTCCGTCAAGTTGGAACCGAAAAAAATAGAGAAAGTATTTCAGTTTAATTCGGTTAGTAAATCTTTTACGGGTTTCCCGGGCATAAGCATGGGAAGAACAGGTTCATCCTTATCGATTCTGCAGTCAATGATATACGGCAAATCGGAGGAAAAAGCAATCTCAAATGCGGTTTTTAACTCTTCGGTAGTTGTAACGGTCTGACCGTTTGCACCAAAGGCTTTTGCCAAAGACGGATAGTCTGTTTTTCTGTCAAGAATTGAGTTGGAATAGTGTTTGTTAAAAAAGATTGTCTGCCACTGTCTGACCATTCCGAGAACTCCGTTGTTCATAATAAGAATAACAAGCGGTGCTTTTACCGAAACGGCAGTTGACATTTCCTGTAGCGACATGTCGAAACTTCCGTCACCGGTTATAAGCACCGTTTTTTCACCTGTCGCAAAATATGCCCCTATTGCAGCCCCAATACCAAATCCCATTGTACCCAGACCGCCATTGGAAATAAATTTGCGTTTTTTTTCAAAACAAAGTGTCTGGGCAGCCCACATCTGATGCTGACCTACATCAGTTACAACAGGTGTATTGTCACTTAGATATGTATTCATAAGAGAAAGTATGTTTTTTGGTGTCATACCGTGGCGGGAATCGGATTTCTGCATTTGTTCCTTACGCAGTAATTCGACTTTTTTCTGCCATTCCGGTCTTTTTTTCTCTTTAATAAGCGGAATAAGATTTTTTAGTGTTTCTTTTATATCGCCTTTCAGGCTGTAGTCTTCCATTATGTTTTTTGAGAGTTCCGAGGCATCAATATCAATATGTATTACCCTTGCTTTATCGGCAAGGTTTTCTTTATTTCCGGTAACGCGGTCGTTAAATCGTACACCTAAGGCTATTATACAGTCTGAAATGCTCATTGCCATTGATGCCGCATAATGTCCGTGCATACCCTGCATACCCAAAAATTTTTCATAATTGGTGGGTATTGCGGAAATTCCCATCATTGAGCAACCCATATATGCATCTGTTTTTTGGGCGAGAGTCAGGAGTTCTTCCTGTGCACCGCTGCTTATAAGACCTCCGCCGAAATATATGTAGGGCCTTTGGCATTTGTTTATGCATTCGGCCACTTCTTTTATGTAATTGTCCTGTGCACTTATTTTTGGTTTAGGAAATACTTTGCCCTTTGGTACATACTTAAATTTTGCTGTTTGTATGTCTTTTGGAATATCTATAAGAACAGGTCCCGGTCTGTCGGAAGATGCAAGAGCGAATGCTTCCCGTATGGTTTCGGCAAGTTCGGAAATATCTGTTACAAAATAGTTGTGCTTGGTTATGGGCATTGATATGCCGGTTATATCTATTTCCTGAAAACTGTCTGTACCTATCTGTGAGGTGGGGACATTTCCGCAAATGGCTACCATTGGTACCGAATCAAGATAGGCAGTTGCAATTCCTGTTATCAAATTTGTCGCACCGGGTCCTGAAGTGGAAATAACAACTCCCACTTTACCACTTGCTCTGGCATATCCGTCAGCAGCATGAACCGCACCTTGTTCATGGGCGGTGAGTATATGACGGATTTTCTTTCTGTGTTTATAAAGCGACTCATAAACATCCAGAATCTGTCCGCCGGGATAACCGAAAACAATATTACAATCCTGTTCAATCAGGGTGTTGACAACAATATCTGCACCGGATAACAACATAATTAATACTCCTTTTTTTATAGGGATGAAGCCTCGTAATTTATACTTTTTTGTACGAAACGGTAAAGTTCATCACCTTTTAATCCCATAGAGCAACCTATAACCAATTTTGCGTAGGCTGTCTCGAAAGTGACATTATTTATACATTTTGCACCGTGTTCAAGCACATGACCTGTGGATTCATAATTGTAGGAATCGGGCGAACAGGGGGATAAAAAGAAATCAATGTCTGTTTTCTTGCACTTGTCGATAAGACTGATAACAGAAGAATCTGTCTGTTCGTAAGAGTTGTTTTTTTGTTCTGCACAAACTGTTTCAGAATGATATGTGCCATGAAGCACTGCAGATATACTGTCCAGGTTATATACGGAGTAGTTAATGCCAACATAAGGAACAATCGAAAGTACATCGCATGAGATTTTGTCGATTTTATTAATAAGACAACTGTTTGTCTCAAAAGTTTTTCCTTCAAAAAAACAGTTATGGAAATTCGTCAATTTTTTCATATCACGGCTGAAAAAATCGTTGGAGTAATTGGCACACTGTAAAAGATGGCAGCCGTAGTGAACATATATTTCACCGTCGCTGTTTTTATACACAACATATACATTCGGATTTATTCCGTTCATGATAAGTTCTACGGAAGCCCTGAAATTATCATGTCCGTTAGTGTTTTTATATTCCAGGGGAAGTTGTGATGAAACCATGCATACGGGTATTTTGCAACCTGCCAGCAGCAACGAAAAAAGAGATGAAGTATATGCAAGTGTATCAGTACCATGAAGAACAATAATTCCGCAATATAAATCAAAGTTTATCTTTTTAAAATCCGAAAGTATTTTATTCCAACTGCTTGCTGTCATATTTTCACTTAAAATGTCTGTGGAAATAAAACTGTCAAATTCAGCATTGCAAAAGTTTGAATTTCCGTTCTTAAAATGATTTATTATTTTTACATTGTTTGCATCCGAATACCTTTTACCCACCGGGTTAACCGAAGAACAGATAGTACCTCCGGTAAGCACTACAAGGATTTTTTTCATATTATTCCTTTCGTAAGACAGATATTGTCCGGCAATTATATTGATATTATACAACTTTTGTTAAAAAAATAAAAGTATATATCATTAATTTAATGTAAAATGAGAATATTTGTTATTCAGAAATTATGTGCTATTTGGAGTTTGAGAATAAGGCACCAACAACGGAACATAGCGGTAATATCGCAAAATTCCATGGGGAAAAAACATTGGAACCAGGGAGAATAAGAGAAGCGAGTAAAAGAAATCCTTCCAAAACCAGACCGCTTACAATACCTGAAATAAGTGCGGAAGATTTGTTTTTACGCAGGGCGACTGCTCCGCAGATAATGGAACAGATAAATTTAATAACGATTGCACCGATTGAATAGTATTTTTCAGGATTGTCTGAAAAATTCAGCATTAACGCCGAGCATATTGAGAACAGAAATGCCAGGATAACACCAATAAGTGAAGCATAAACACAATTCAGAATGAATTTTACAGGCGTGGATAAAGAAGTTGCAGACTTGCTCAAAAAATCACCTTCCGTTTTAATAGTTATTAAAATACTATTACGCGGAAGGTGTTTTTATTACTTCAGTTGGGACAATTTATCCGATATTTTTTCCAGTTGCTTGTTATAGTTTTCGTACCATTCGTTTGTGAATATGCGAATGACATTCCAGCCGTTTTCTTTAAGAATGTCCGGCATAAGAATTTCGGTAGTATATATGTCACTTGACTCACCGCAGTAATTGTCCAGAAGAATACCCAGCGAGAAACCGTTACCGCTTGTATTTCTCACCGCAACATCAATTTTAATCTCGGAACTTCCCAGATTACGAACAGTTTCATAACCCAGTTTCTGAAGAAATTCGCATATTTCATTTTTTATGAAATTACGGTCAAGTTCACGGATTTTTGTGGGTGCAGTATAGGTTACCCTGTTGTAAATAAATTTTATAAACCGCTTCAAAGCATATAAACTGTCGGTATACGGTTCTATACTGTCGAGTGAATTTTCCAAAAGTCCTGTTATTACCGTAAAGTTGCCGCAAACCGAAGAAAGCAGATAGTTAAGACGCAGACGGTAATTTTCAGATGATACTTCCGTAGGACAGAAAGGAATGGCCTCGGTGTTGTTGCTGTTTGAAAATGTGGTTGAAACAATAACATTATCAAAGCATCCCGACGGATAATCGTTTATGGAATATATTCTCAAATTAGGATTATATATTCCCAGAGCATTCCACATATCCTTTATGAGATTTGCTTGGGCTCGTGTAAATGCGCATACCGCGGTGGTCTGTTCCGGCGATAATTTTTTGAGGTTTTCTGTAACGCATGATGCCTCTGCAAAGTTTATGGGTGTTCCCCGTCTGTCAAATACACCGTTTACAGGAATTATATTTATCTTATGTTCTTCCGGTAAAGCATAGGGAACGGAATGCTCACTGTGAGATGCAAAAACTTCCCCCGTAAAAGCGGCGTGGTCCCTTCTTGTTCCGTATTTGTATGAAAGTTCAAAACAAGGAATACCGCACTGTATAAGCCGTGAATACAAAGATATTGAAGCATGGGAAACTTTCCTGGATGTAAGAGAGTGAAGTGACGGTGCACTGAAAAGTACCTTGTCACAGTAAGTATTCATACCGAGGAAAATTGTCTTGGTACTGTGTGACAATAAGGGCAGCAATGAATAGTACGGTACAGCGTGGGCGTCATCAATTATAATGCAATCAAACTTGTCATCGCTGATATACTTGGCGATGGAAGAACCGTAGGAAACTGTAACCGGAAAGCGTTTTTGCATAAGTTTTTGGTTTGATGCAAAAAGTTCGTCAAGTTCCTTGGAGTCCAGATAGGATTTCTCTTCTGTATCATTTATATAATTGTTGTGGTAATCGCGGTAATCGGATTGAAGTTTGATTTGCAAATCTTTAATTAAAATGTTGTCGAGTTCAGAAATAAGTTCTCCTATTTCTTCGCACGAAGAAACGCAGGAAGCCTGTGAAAAGTCGGCAAAAACTTTTTCTGTTGAAAGAATATATTCGCAGGATGCTTTGAAGAATCCTTTGAGGAAAGCCTGTTTGAATTCGTCAAAATCAATTTGATTGTTTTCAAAAAGATTTATTGCACTTTCCAGTCCCATATTAAGAGCGGTTTCACGGACATTAAGATAGTTACACCAACTCTTAAGGCCGTCAATGGATTGCTCCAGTTCAGTCAGCCATGAATACAGATATTCGTACCATTTGAGAGACATTTTATCTTTAAGTGAATAAATATCTACATTGAGGAACTTTACAAAAGTGCTTTCCGCTTCGCAGAAATTGTGCAGATGGTTTTTAAATTCGCTGAATTTTCTGATAAACATATCAGGCGATTGATTATAAGAGGAAACCAAATCTGCCTGTCCGGAGAGCAAGGCTGATGGTTCACATTCACGACGGCATATATTTTCGATATGCATGATATATCCGTCACATGCGGAATATATTTGGCGCAGTTTTTTAAGATTTGCCGTCTCTTCGGATATGGTCTGAGCAAACATATCAATTCCGAACAACTCTTTAAAATCTGCCGCTTGGGCGGATATAGCGGTGTTATACTTTGCATAATGTACAAGCGAATATAAAACATCGGAAAGTGAGTCGTGGGAGATGGTTTTTCCGTCAAGCAAATATTTTTTAAGAATATTTACCAGTTTGCTGAAAATACCGTTGCGTTTTATGAAGAAAGCGGAAAGTGCATTTTTATATTCTTCCAGAAGTTCCGATGCGTTGAGTTCAAAAATTTTGGGAGAAAACAATTCCAATATCTGTTTTGAACTTACAAGGCGCTTTTCGGCATTGTCAATAACCGAATGAATCCTTTTGAGCAGTTCTTTGCAATTACTGTCACGGAAAACCGATGCAGGAATGTCCGAACTGTTATTTTTGAGAAGTTCTGCAATTTTGCACAGCGAGTCTGTCTGGTCTTCTCTGAGAAGTTCAATGTCAATGTACATCAACTCACAAATTTCGTCCTGTGAGTCGAGAAAACTTTCAAGCGCCGCCTTATAGGAGTTTATAAGGGATACCGCTTGTGACTTCATTTCGTACGAGAAATTCTTACGGCCTATTTTAAGAAGGGGATGACGGTAGGGCAGACCGCTTTCTTTGGCTGCGTTTATAATCTCTGATATTTGTCTGAAAGCAGTTATTACCTTATCATCATCAAGTTCCTTTATATAACTTGGCGAAAACGGTACGCAGAATTTGGCATTCTTGTATTTTTCATATTGCATAACCGTCTGATATAAGTTAAAACCGTTCCCCTGCTTTTTGTGAAGAGCATTGTAATATGCTGCAATATCGGATTTCTTTTGTACCAGGCGTTGTGCCTGTACATAAAGATTTGAGGGACGCTTTTCCGGTTGCGGCGGAACATCGAAAGAACCTGAAAGTTCCGGAGAATGAGGACAGACATAAAGCATATATTTGTCAAGATTCAACTGAGTCAAATAATCCTTTATATCTTCACATGCGCTTTTTGTACCGCCGATGTATAATACATTCTTGGAGGAATAAAGCATATTGAATATAAGATTTGCCGCAATTCTTGTTTTTCCCGAATTTGAGCCGCCGCTGATAAGAGATATATCATTTTTCAGGGCGTTATGTAATGCGGATTTCTGAAAATGGTCAAGTTCCAGAGGGCAGGGCATACTTAACGGGAAAATTGTGTCGGTGTTGACAGGTTCAGACTGGATTAACGGAGAATTTATTTTATTGCCCATGAAGATGTCCGGTGCATACTGTGATGCGGTAAGGGCATTTTTGGTAAGTACATTGTAATCGCTGAATGAAAAAATTTCGTATGCTCCAAGTGCAATGTACGGTATAAATTTTATTTTGTTTTTTCCGCTGAACGCAGAGGCAATTACAGTAAAAATGTATTCTCTGCGGTTTAATATTTCGCGGGATGGAATTTTAGAAAGTGTGGAAAAGTTTACTGTGAAAAGTTTATTGAGAAGTTCAAGAAAAAGCGGATTTAAAATTGCTTTTTCGTTCAAAAGTCTGATTTTGCAACTTTCAGACATTTCGGTAACTTCACAAGGGAAAAGAAACATGGGGGTATAATTTATATTTAAAGAGTCGGGCGACTGCCATTTTGCATAATACAGTGTTACATATGTGTTGTAACGGTAATATTTATCGGCGTTTGTAAAAACCGAAATATTATTCAGAAGTTTTTTGAGTTTGTCGGCAGAATGAAAAGAAACGATGCCGTTCTGAGTTTCTGTTTCGGGAGTGTCGGGCAATGAACAAAGTTGTTCGGGTGAGAGATTGTTTTCAATTTTGCAGGGATATGGAAGAACAAGTCTTTGCTCTGAGAGAAAATCCGGAAGAGCATCAACAGACGGATATGCCAGACCTATTGTATTTCCAAAGTCGGTATTTATAAGGGGATTGTTTTCCGAAATGTCAAAAATTTCGTTTTTTACACGGGCAAGTTCACGGTCGGTGTCATCTGTGTTCTCGTCGTTAATTTCTACAAAGTTATCAAAGAAATCATCAAAAAAGTGTTCTTTTTTTTCAAAACGGCGGATGCCGTTTTCGGTGATTCTGTTCGGCATTGGCTGAACACCGCGGAGCCGTGCGGCTTTAATGTCAATAAGTGCGGTAAAAGAATCCGAATTTTTTACAGTATATTCTTTTGCCATACGGCAGGAATTTTCAAAATCGATACTCATTCCGTTTGCCATTGATGTAGGTTCAATAAGGAAAAGCAGTTTGTTTGTGCTCTTTGTCATTCTGTGAAAATCGGAATGGTTTTCGGTTACGGGATTTTCAAGACTTATATCTGAAAGAAAGCATCCTACCAGGGCATGATTCCTGTAAATTGCGATTATAGGATTAAGCCCCAGATTTTCAAGACATGCCGCAAATACAAGGGATATATCAAGCGAACTGCCAATCATTCTGTCCATCAGCATCTCGCAGGTTTGAAGAAAAACATACTTTGAAAGATAATCTGTTTTGGTTATGTTATATGTAATTTTTAATTTTCGGATAGAATCGTATATGGCACGGGTAACGGCGTAAACCTTTTTTATGTTTTTCTTTTCATATCCGTCGGTAATGGGGAGTTCGCCCCGCTCACGCAGGAGAGTATATGCAGAAGAAACTATTTGTTCTATTTCGGGTTGATTTGGGGTAACCATGGTACAAATCTGCTCGGGAATAAAACTGAAACCGCTCCAGCAATAGTACGGAAGCAGGTCTATTGTAAAGGAAAGTGTGCCGAAAGTTTCGTTACGGTCTATTACCGCAATATCAATTGTGCAGTTTTCCGATTTGGTTATATTTTTCAGAGAATGAGAACGAATTTCAAGTTCAATATCCGAAATGTCGCATCGTCCGTCGGCATTAATGCTTATATATCGCTGGTACGGAAAGAAAAGTTCGGGCGTTGATTTTATGGTGACGCAAAGGTCTTTTCCGTAAAAATCCGATATTTTTTCGGACGGTTCAACCTCTAAAAGCAACGAATTTATAAGCGGTATGTTGTTGCTGTAAAGATTGTATGAATAGTGGGATATATTGTATGGCAGAATTTTAATTATTGAACTCATAATTTAACTCTCCTTAATTTCGCACAAAATCTTTTTTTAATTCTTTTACACGCATTATAAGTTCTTCAGAACAAAGTTTATCTGTGTAATATGCTTTTTGCAAAAGTTTTTTGGGGATATATTCATCATATTTTTCAAACAGAGGAAATTCGTTTTCACCTACAAGTTGGGAAAGGGTTACACCCTCTCTGGCAATAGTTGAATTTAAATATTCAATAAAGTCCTGCCCGGAAAACCGCTCCATTTTAAAACAGATATAATAGCAGTTGTCATATTCAATGGATGTTATGCCTAAAGCCGGGGCACATTTGTGTTGTATAAACCGTTTGAGAGAACGGACAGAACGGGTGCCCATCCACGGAAACAGGCAGTAATTAAAACCTCCCAGATGAACAAGACCTGTTTTTAATATACCTGTATTTCTGGCAAGATTACGGGCGTTTTCAAGTCGTTTTACCGCTTCGGGTTTCAGATACGGGTAAATAGTGTCCTCCTTCAGAACCATTCTCATTCTCTCAAGTATTTTTGTATGAATTTCACCTGCATCACCCGGCCAGGATATTTCCATTTTGCCTTTTACGGGATTTACATAAATAAGCCGTCTTTGCAAATCAACCTCCTCAACCTCCCATACCTGACCTGCCAGAGCAAAACGGTCGCCTGCCGGAGGGGGAGTGGTGATAGTTCCTATTTCCTCGGATTTATGTCTTACCGTAAAATCCTCACTGTCTTTAAAAACTGCAAAAAATTTAAAATTGTTTATAACTCTTTCGCCTTTTAAACCGACTATAAGTCCTTTTTCTTCTGTCTGCTGTATTTGTTCCGTTTTGATAAGGTGGATTAAAAGTTCTCTGTAGTCTTCTTTTGATACATTTTCAAAAGGAGCAAGGGATAAAACTGCCTGGGCAAGTTGTGCGGGTGACATCTCGCCGGAGGATGCCAGAACCGACATTGTCTGGTGATATAAAAGGCTGAAAGGCTGTGCCTTTTTGAAAGGCGGCTCCAGCCATCGTTCCTCAAGATACAATTGTATTATGGCAATTGCCTGTAAAAGAGACCAGGGAATAAGCTGATAAACGGGGGCGTTGGGTAAAGGGTTTTCTTCACGGAAAACCATAACCATCTCCGAGGGGGCGCCGCGTCTTCCCGAACGGCCTATACGCTGAAGAAAACTGGAAACACTGTTGGGCGAACCTATATTTACAATCCGTTCCAGTTTGCCTATATCAACACCCAACTCAAGAGTAACTGTCGCACAGGTAACTGCGTGGGTACTGTCGTCTTTCATAACCGATTCGGCCTGTTCTCTGAGCGAGGAGGAAAGGTTTCCGTGGTGAATGTAAAATATATCGTTTTCATTTCGTCTTTCGGCTATTTGACGCAAAGTTGCCGTTACAATTTCTGTTTCCTCGCGGGAATTTGAAAAAACAAGACTTTTCTTGTTACGGGTACAGTTGTAAACAAATTCATATCCGCTGTCATTTGCCGAATTGATATTTTCACTTTGTGTATCGGAGATGAAAAAATGCTGTAAGGCAAGTCGCCAGTTTATTCCGGAATTTTTGATATTTACAACAGAACAGTTGCGAAATGTATTTTTCGAAAGCCATTCGCATGCAAGTCGGGTATTGCCTACAGTGGCGGAAAGTCCTATTCTCCGCGGAGAATAGCCGATAAGCCGGGACAGCCGCTCAATAAGACAGATTACCTGACTTCCTCTGTCAAATCCCATAAGAGTGTGTATTTCATCTATAATCACAAACTGTAAATCACTGAACAATCTCGGAATATCGTTCTTTCGTTTAATAAGCATACTTTCCAGTGATTCGGGTGTAATTTGCAGTACGCAGGCAGGATTTTTAAGAAACTTGTTTTTTTGTGAGGCGGAGACATCGCCGTGCCAGTGGAAAACTGAGATACCGCTTTCTTCCATAAGAAGATTCAGTCTTTCAAACTGGTCATTTATAAGTGCCTTGAGAGGTGCAATGTATAAAACTCCCACGGAAGATGGCGGATTGCTGTGCATAAGCGAAAGTATCGGAAAAAATGCTGCTTCCGTTTTTCCCGAGGCTGTCGAAGATGAAATTAAAAGATTGTTTTCGGTTGAAAATATGGCATCTGCCGCTTCTACCTGAACTTCTCTTATACTGTCCCATTGGTTGCGATAAATATAGTCCCGTATAAAAGGAGAAAAGGAGTTGTATACTCTCTCTGCTTTTTGTTTAAAGTTCATAATTCGATAGTGCCCAAGTCAAATAAATCGTCGTCGTTCTGTGTGTTATCGCTTTTTAAAAGGCTTTTGCTGTCCGAGATTATTTCGGAAAAGGTGAGCCCGCTGTTTTGATACATAATGTTCAGCACACCGAGAAAATCGCGTATTATTTCACGGGGAGTCAGCATGGTATCTGCTCCCATTTTGTTGAAACATATCTGGAGAAAAGAAAGTATTTCCTGGTCGCTTACATCCGGTTGCCAGTTGTAATACTGCTTGTGCAGACTTAACATACGCATGATTAAAGCAAATAATTCGTCGTCACTCAGACGGTTAAGGTATATCACAGGACCCATAAAGTCCTTAAATCTGCTGTTTGCCACACGGCTTCCCGTAAGCCTTGATTTCAAGGCATCATAACTGTAAAGCCCCCGTCTTTCGTCTTCCATAAACTGCGGAGTACCTCCGAATATAAGCCCCAGTCCCTCTGCTTTGCCCTGAAGAGTGTCATTGAACATGGAAAGAATTTTTTCATAGTTGTTTTCTCTGGACATTTTGTGGGGGATTTTATATAGATTTACACATTCGTCAAACAGCACAACAAAACCTTTATATCCTATTTTTCTGAAAAATACGGCAAAAAGTTTTATATAATCATACCAGTTTGAATCGTCAATGATAGAGTTTATACCAAGAGCGACGCGTACCTCAAGTTTGTTGGAAAATTCGCCCCGCAGCCAACGCAATGCGGAGGATTTCTTTTCGTCATCACCGTTTTTTACCCCATTGTAGTACATGGTAATCACTGATGCAAAATCAAAGCCGTTAACAAGAGTTTCAAGAGAGGATGTGACTTCTATTATCTTGCTTTCCATTGCTGAAGAAAACTGAGGGCTGTTTTGGGGAATACCGTCTTTCAGAACTATGTTGCTTTGAAGTTCGGTAAACCATTTTGTCAGGATTACAGAAAGCGCACTGCCGTCGGGAGAAGATTTTGAGGCAAGATTTTTCATAAGTTCACGGTAGGTTGCCACTCCTTGACCGCGTGTGCCTATAAATCTGCGTTCAGGAGAAAGATCCGTATCCGCGGTTATAAAACCCCGTTCCAGCGCATTGCATCTGAGAAGACCTATCAAAAAACTTTTTCCGCTGCCGTATTTACCTATTATGAAACGGCAGTTTCCCATTCCGTCTGCAATATTTTCAAGACCGTTCAAAAGTGCATTGACTTCGTCATTCCGGCCGATTGCCATATATTCAAGTCCAAAACGGGGAACAACACCGGCAGAAGCGGAGTTAAGCACGGTTCCTAAAATTCTTTTTGGGATTTTAAGAGGAATAATATTTTCGGACATATATGTTTTCCTTTCACACATCATTGAAAGAGGATAATAATTCTATATAGTCTGGTATTAATGTGTAGTCATTGGTGTCTATAATTGTGTCACCGATAGCATCCAGTGCTTTTTCGTTGACAGAACCAACCACGGCATCCGGCAAACATCCTTTTTCAAGGAGCATAGACTGAATATTTTGCCAGGGTGTGTTTTTTAAAAGAAGACTAATCATTTCCGACTCATGAGGTTCAAAAATTGAGTCAAGAGAGCAACACGGATTTTGTTTTTCGTTGTCGGGCAAGGAAAAAACATTGTTTTGTTCATCGGAAAAAACATCAAGGTCAGAGTCGTCAAAAATTTCAAGTCCCACGGTGAGTTTTTCGGTGGTTTTCCATGAAGCGTCTTCTATTTCCTTTGCTTTCCGGAGGTTTACACTTACTTTTTTTATTTCTTTCGTTTCGTTTATAACGGGTGGTTTCTTATGCATCGGTCTGCGTTGCGGGGGATAATGACTGTCCATATAAAGGTCGATTATATTTCGGATATTATCAGCCAGGACAACATTGGACAACCTGCTTTTATATCCCAAGTAATGCCGGATTTTATTTTCAATGTACTTTGATACATTGGAAAATGATATCCGCATAAGTTCATTTGTCATAAACGGCAGATATTCAAGTGTGATGTTTTTCTTTGTGACAGGCGAACAAACGGCACTTGAATAAGACGGACGGGACATTTTCAATTCCTGTTGATAAAGAGAAGGTGACACATTTGAAAAAAATCCATCATCAAAAAGTTTAAGAAAGACCTGAACTATACAAAAATCAAGTAAATCCTTGTATTGTTTGTCGGTATAGAACTTATTTTTAAAAGGCGAATAGTTTCCCAGAATATCATAGGCAAATTTTATATTGTCCAGTGTGAGAAGTTCACGGCGGGCAAATATATAGTCAAAAAGAAACAAATTGAAAATAACCGAATACCTTTTCGATTTTACCTTCATAAGAACCGTTTCAATAGAGGAAAAATCAATAACGGAATTGTGTATTAAAGCATAGTCTACAATCCATTCACAAAAATAACGGTCTATTTCCGGATTGGAATGCTGGTAGTGCTTCCATAATTCTGATAATATACCCATCGTTTTCTCGGGTGGCATAATATCATCGATGGCAAGTAACTCATAAACATACAGAAAAATATACGAGGAGTCGGTTGTGGGATATTCTCCGTCACGCACACATTCCCGCCAGTTAAGATAAAAATCAAACTGTTTTTCAGAAAGGTCGGAGTATTGTGGCATATATGAAAAAAATGGAACATACTCCGCTTTTTTGGTTGGCGTGGTATTGTGTATGCGATGGGCAATCGAAGAAAAATCATTGCTGTAGGAATATGCACTCTGCCAATCACTTACTATTACTCTTTTTATTACCGAACTTTTTTTGGTATAATCGTATTCAACGGCATTTTCCGGAGTTATATCGGATAAGTCAAGTTCTCTGATGAGAATTTTTGGGGGAATATTTACATCCTGTGTGATGTTATACATATACTCCGGCAAATCCGGTGCAGGAGTTGTTTTTTTTCGTGCAGGATTATATGGCAGGAGTTTGTCTATATCCCAAAAATCGTCTTTCATCAGTCAGCCTTTCTGATATATTTCTCAGTTATTTTGTAGGCAAAAAATCCTATTAACACACCGTACAGAACGGCAAAGATGACATCCGAGGGAAAGTGAACATACAGGTAAAGCCGTGAAAGTGCAATGAGCGAGGCAAGAGGAAGAGCGACAAAAAGGAATTTACGCTCATACAATCCCAAAACCGTGCAACTTATAAAGGATGACAGGGTGTGTCCCGAAGGGAAAGAATAGTCGTCGGGGTTTTCTATAAGAAGTGTTACCGCAGTATTTATCCAGCACGGACGCGGACGGGCTATAAGAGGCTTGAGAATAAAATTTCCTGTTATAAGTCCGAAAAGCATTCCGCAAAGCATAACTATTCCGCATACACGGTATTTTTTAGTGGCGATAAGTATAAAAGCACCTAAAATCCATAAAATTCCGGCGTCACCCAGAAAGGTAATAAATTTAAAAAATATGTCTGAAAAACTGCAGGAAAGAGTCTCCCTGATAAAATCCAGTATTTTAAAGTCAATTTCTGTAATAAAATCCATTATATTCCTCATCAATCGGCAAAAACCGGATATTATTTTTTATTTATATAGTTCTGTGCATATTTCCATACACTTGAACACATCTGTTCAACATTAAGTTCCGCTTTCCAACCCAATTCCTTCAGGGCTTTGTCGGGATTGGCAAAACAACTGTCAATATCGCCGGGACGACGGCCTTTTATTTCATAGGGAACTTTAATGTTATTTTCTTTTTCAAATGCTTTTACAAGGTCCAGTACACTGTAACCTGTTCCGGTACCTAAATTGTAAACAGACATACCGTTGAGATTTTCAAGTGCTTTTATATGTCCTTTGGCAAGGTCTACAACATGAATGTAATCCCGCACACCTGTACCGTCGTGGGTGTTATAGTCGTTTCCGAAAACATTAAGGCAGGGTAGTTCTCCCAGAGCAACTTTCATAATATACGGCATAAGATTGTTTGGTATTCCCTGGGGGTCTTCACCTATAAGTCCGGAGTCGTGTGCACCTATGGGATTGAAATATCTCAAAAGGGTAATGTTCCAGGTGTTGTCCGAGATATATAAGTCACGCAGAATTTCTTCTATCATGTATTTTGTTCTTCCGTAGGGATTTGTGCAGTGCAGTTCAAAGTCCTCGTTTATCGGCACACTTTTGGGTGCCCCGTACACTGTTGCGGAGGAAGAAAAGATAATATTCTTGCAATTAAATTCAGTCATAACTTCGCACAAAGCAACTGTATTTCCTATGTTGTTCCGGTAGTACATAAGGGGTTTCTCTACCGATTCGCCTACTGCCTTATATCCGGCAAAATGAATGACAGCCTCAATTTTATTGTCGGTAAATATTTTGTTGAGCAGAGATTTGTCGGCAACATCTCCCTCGTAAAATACAGGTCTTTTGCCGGTTATTTTTTCTATTTTGTCCTGAACTTCCGGTTTAGAATTGGAAAGATTGTCAATTATAATGGGGTTGTGACCGATGTTTGTGAGTTCAACACATGTATGGGAACCTATGTATCCCATGCCTCCTGTTACAAGTACATTCATTGTTATTCTCCTTCTGTATGAAAAATTAAAACAAAAAGCCATTTTGAATAGGATATTACATCCAACATTCCATTCATTATATTATACAGGATATTATGGTTTATGTCAATATCCCGGAGCGAATTTTCATTGTAAGCAATAATCTTTTTAATGGTATTTTCTTTCATGGTTTAGTCCCCCTTATAATTCGATAGTCTGTGAATTAAATCCAATAAGCCTAAATCTGAGCATCGCTCTATTAAAGCGGTTATTTGCGTAATGTAGAACTGTTTTAAAATTTCGTTTTTGTTCATGCTTTTTTAATTCCGTGTATGTATATTTTTTTCGCCCTGCATGGTATACTACCTAGCGGAAGGGGCGCAAGGCTTGACCCCTTACCGCTTTGCCAACTGCGTAACGGATGCGACCCGTTGCGCTTTTTTATTTGCTTATTTTTGCATTTCTTACAATTTCGGCAGCTTCCTCTATTGTTTCGGCTTTCGCTTCAACAAGTGCCGCCAATGTTTCGAGAAAAGCGTCTAACTGTGCATTACTCATTCCTTTAATATGTATCACTTCTTTTTATATTCGGATTGTTTACCGTGCCTTGCTCTGCCGTATATGTATGTATTTAAGAATAATTTGGTTAATATATTCTTAAACCACTTGACTAAATACTGTAACTGGTGTATAATTATCTCACTTTTTAAGAAATGGCAAATTGTGTATAAAACAACTGCCGGAATGAAATAAAAACCTGCGGAACCGTGGTTTACAGGTTTAGTTATAAAGGCGGAAAATTTAGTAAATTATAAAATGTGGCTTTGGCTTGAAAGCCGGATTGTTTTGAAAGGTGTAAAGTATGTTATTTTCATCAAATCCGTTTCTGTTTTTCTTTCTTCCAATTGTGTTGCTCCTGTATTACGGGGTGTTTAAACCTTTTTTTAAAGGGTTTACCGCACGGAATGTATTTCTTCTTATTGCCAGTCTTTTCTTTTACGGATGGGGAGAAGAAGTTTTTGTATTTGTTTTGATGGGGTCTATTCTGGCAAACTATGTTTTCGGGCTCCTGGTTGACAAATACCGTGAAAATAAACCTGTGGCAAAATTTGTTATTTTTCTGACATGTGTAGTTAACCTTACGGTTATCTTTATCGGAAAATATCTTATGTTTACGCTGAACAATGTGAATGCATTGTTCAAAACCGGTTTTCCTGTGCCTGAAATAGCCCTTCCCATAGGTATTTCATTCTTTACTTTCCAGGCACTTTCTTATGTCATAGATGTCTACCGCAAAGACGGAAAAGTACAGAAAAATCCGCTTAATGTGGGACTTTATATAGTCTTTTTTCCTCAGCTCATCGCAGGACCCATTGTGCGTTATGAAACTGTAGCCGAACAAATTAATTACCGAGAGGAAAACCTTGAAGATTTTTCAAAAGGTGTATGCCGTTTTATTGTCGGTCTTGCAAAAAAGGTTATTATTTCCAACAATATGGCAATAGTTGCCGATACGGTTTTCGGAGCCGAGTCTCCTGCCATGGCAACGGCATGGCTGGGTGCACTGGCGTATATGTTCCAGATATATTTTGACTTTTCGGGTTATTCCGATATGGCAATGGGACTTGGACCGATGTTCGGATTTCACTTTAAAGAAAACTTTGATTATCCGTATATTTCCACCAGTGTGACCGAATTCTGGAGAAGATGGCATATTTCTCTGGGAACATGGTTCAGGGACTATGTTTATTTTCCAATGGGAGGCTCACGGGTTGAATCAAAATTCAGACTGATATTCAATCTTTTTGTTGTGTGGTTTCTCACAGGTGTATGGCACGGCGCAAACTGGACATTTATAGTATGGGGTATATATTACTTTGTGTTGCTTGTAATAGAAAAACTGTTCTTGCTCAATTACATCAAAACCATAAGCGAAAAACCCATTTATATGCGTGCTTTAAGCCATATTGTCACATTATTTGCCGTTATAATGGGCTGGGTGGTTTTCAGAGCAGAAAATTTGAGTGCTTTCGGAACATATACCGTTTCGATGTTTGCAAATCCTGTTCTGACGGATGATATGTTCTGGGGATATTTTACAGACAAGGCAGTAATATTTGTATTTGCAATTTTGTTTTCCATGCCTGTTGCCCCAATGGCAAACAGAATATTCGCAAAAAACTTAGCATTGAAAAAAATCCAGGGTTTTGTATATCCCTTTGTGGTTTTTGCGCTGTTTCTGGTTTCGGCAGCGTATATTGTAAAGGGAAGTTATAACCCGTTTATCTACTTTAACTTTTAAGAGGAAAATATATGAAAAATTTTAAATGTTTTCCGCAATTTGTATGTGCTGTGCTGTTCCTGATAGCCATATTTTTGTTCGGAGCACCTACTTTGGTTGACAGGGCAGATGATATATATAAAAGTATAACCGGCTCATTAAAATACTCTGAGGGACTTTTTAAAACATATCAGAAAGTACATCAGTCTTTTGTGGAAGAAACAGAGGTTGATTCATTTACTGAAAACCTTTGGAACAGGTTGTTCTTTATTGATATTTATTCAATTGCTCAGCGTGTGACACTCTCTGTTGTAAATGAGGATGTTTCCGAAATTATTTTAAAGGATAATAACGGGAAGCTTCATTTTTCGGAACCCCGTACAGATGTGTCAAAGTATGCCGAAAATATGATAAATTTGCAGAACAGTATAAATGCTCCCATTCTTTTTGTTCAGGCACCTAATAAGAAACTAAAAGGATATACACAACTTCCCAAGTATTTTGACAACTTTTCAAACGAAAATGCAGATGATTTTCTGAGCGCAATAGAGGGGAAAGTTGAATATCTGGATTTGCGTGATGTGCTGGAGCAGGAAAAACTCGACAAAAAAGAACTTTTCTATGTTACCGACCATCACTGGACGGTTGAAACGGCTTTCTGGGGATACCGGAAAACAGTTGAAAAACTCCGTCAGTCATTTGATATAGACATTGATGCGGAGGATTTCTTTTCCGACATAAATAACTACACTAAATATGAATACCCTAAATCTTTTTTGGGTGCTCAGGGCAGAAGAGTAGGAAGATTTTATGTCGGAGTAGATGATTACACATTGATTCTTCCCGATTTTGAAACTTCTTTTGTAACCAACGATACAATTACTTCACCGGAAAAAACTGTTGCAGAGGGCGATTTCAGACAGGCGTTTATAGATGAAGAAATACTTTCCTCAAAGGATGTTTTGTCAGACCGCCATTCTGCATATCTCTCTATGGACAGAGGGGAACTTATAATAACAAATAAATTGAATGCAAATGGCAAAAAAATTCTTATGGTAAAGGATTCCTTTGCAAGACCGTATGCTTGCTTTATGGCAACAGGGGTTTCCGAAATAGCAATGGTTGATATGAGATATCTTCCTGTTCGCACAAAACTTGCGGATTATATAAACGAATATGCTCCCGATGTGGTTATTTTCCTTTATAACACTGAGGTATATACAGATACAATGTTCAGGTTTTAAATTTTTAAATAAAAGGAGAAAAAATGAAAGTTTACGGACATCGCGGCGCGTCTGCTTACGCACCGGAAAACACACTTGCTGCATTTGAACTTGCCTTCAAAATGGGTGCCCATGCTGTTGAGAATGATGTTTATCTCAGTTCAGACGGAGAGATTGTGGTTATTCATAACCGGACAACAGAAGATGTGTACGGAGACAATCTTGTTGTTCAGGACTCCACTGTGGAACAGTTAAAGAAACTTCGTCCTGTAGACCGTTATAACGGTGAGTACCTTGACCAGACAGTTCCCACATTGGAAGAGGTATATATGCTGATGAAAAAATATCCCACTGTTACAATCAATGTTGAACTTAAATCTGTGGGCGAAGAGTTCCTGAAAAAAGTTCTGGAAGTTACAGAAAAGTGTAAGATGACACACAGAGTCATTTTTTCCGCATTTGATGTGGTAAACCTTGAATGGCTTTGCAAAAATGCTTCCTATGTTCCTACTGCGTATCTTACCGACAACAAAAATATTGCTCCTGCAATTGATAACAAATGTGTAGCGGTTCACCCCTATACAAGCGCTGTCGACAAGGAATATGTTGAAACGGCACACAAACATAACCTTGAAGTGAATGTATGGACTGTCAATGACGCAAAGGAGATAAAGCGTGTTATGGATTGCGGAATTGACGGAATCATAACCGATTGCCCCGATATTGCGCTTGAAGTAATAGAAAACCAGTAACATAAGAAAGCACCAATTTCCTGTTTGAATGGAAATTGGTGCTTTTTCAATGAATGTATTATATTTCAATCTCACCTTCGTATGCGGTTTCCGCAGGCCCGGACATTGTTACATCAAAGTTTTCTGAAATCGTAATATCAAGATTTCCGCCCACAAGTTCTACCGTTATAGGTGTGCCGTGCGGGAAAATATTCTTTTTCACACAGACGGCGGCAACAGCACATGCGCCTGTTCCGCAGGCAAAAGTCTCGCCCGAGCCACGCTCCCATACACGCATTTTAACACGGTTTTCGCCGATAACCTCGATAAACTCGGTGTTAACGCTTTCGGGGAATATTTCGTGCTTTTCAAAAAGCGGACCTATAACTTCCAGATTAAGAGTATCTATGTTTTCGCAGAATACGACAAGATGAGGATTGCCCATAGAAACAGCATTGCATATCCAGTCTGTGCCGTTTACATTCATTTTACGGTCTAAAAAATCGGGAGTTTCACATATAACCGGAATTGAAGAGGAGGAAAAAGAGGCCTTACCCATTTTTACCGTTACTGCAGCAACCTTGTCGTTTTCGATTTTGAAATCAAGATATTTAATTCCCGACAGAGTTTCTACCGAAACACTGTCTTTTTTTACAATACCTTTGTCATAAAGAAATTTTCCCACACATCTTATGCCGTTTCCACACATTTTTGCCTCGGAACCGTCAGCATTGAAAATACGCATTTTTGCATCTGCAATATCTGAAGGGCATACCATGATTATTCCGTCGCCTCCGATTGAAAAACGACGCCGTGAGAGTTTTACGGAAAGTTCGGAAGGGTTTTCAATATTGTTTTCAAAACAGTTAAAGTAAATATAATCGTTTCCGATTCCATGCATTTTGGTGAATTTCATTATTTGTTTTCCTCCGATTCAAGAACTGCCACTTTTTTTGTCGTTACTTCAATTTCGTAGCAGGAGAAAGCATTTTCCACAGTTTCTTTTTTCAGTTTCGGGGTGAAAAGGCTTACTGCGGGAACAACAAAGAAAGAAGATATTATTGAAAGCGAACCTGCAACAGTGGGTGAGGCAAACGGGAAGAACAGGTTAATCGTTACTATTCCGATGCCCACAACAAACGAGGCGTAAACTGAGATTCTTGTTGCACCCTTGAAATAAAGACCGTAAAGGAACGGACCGAGGAAAGCACCCGCCAGAGCACCCCACGAAAGTGACATGAGGGAGGTGATAAGACTGTTGGGATTAAGTGCTATTATTACGGAAATCAGTATAAACCCGGCACAAAGAAGTTTAATTAATACCACCTGGGTTTTGTTTTTCATCTTGCCGAAGAATGTTCCTTTGAGAAAATCAAGCACAAATGTTGAACTTGAGGTTATTACAAGAGAAGCAAGGGTTGACATGGAAGCCGAAAGTACAAGAATAAGTACAACCCCAATCAACAAATCGGGAAGTGTTTTAGACAGCATTTCGGGAACAATACTGTCGTAATTTATGCCGTTTTGGTCAGGTGTATGGAAAAGTCTTCCGAAACCTCCCATAAAGTACGAGCCGCCGGCAATAATAAAGGCAAAAATCGTAGATATTACAGTGCCTGATTTTATGGATTTCTCGTTATTTATGGTATAGAATTTATGAACCATCTGAGGCAGACCCCAGGTTCCGATGCTTGTGAGTATGAAAACACTTAAAAGACCTTTTGGGTCAGGACCGAATAAAGATGTATATGCACCCTGCATTCCCTCCGGGTGTTCACATGGTATTTTGGAAAGTTCAACTATTGAACCGATAAGCCCGCCGTTCTGAGCGAGAATTGAAAAGATGATAAGACAAATGCCGACAAGCATTATAATGCCCTGAATAAAGTCATTTATTGCAGCAGCCATATAGCCGCCCAGAACCACATAAATTCCTGTGATGGCAGCCATGGCTGTTATACAATATTTAAAGTCAATTCCGAAGGACATGGCAAAAAGTCCGGAAAGACCTTTGTATACAGAGGCACTGTATGGAGTAAGAAAAATAAAAATAATTATTGATGCAATAATTTTAATTGCTTTACTGTCATATCTTTTTTCAAAGAAATCAGGCATTGTGGAGGCTTGGAAATGATTTGACATGATTCGGGTTCTGCGTCCCAGAATAAGCCAGGCAAGAAGACTGCCGATAAGCGCATTTCCTATTCCTATCCAGAGTGCCGATATGCCGAATGACCAGCCGAACTGACCTGCATATCCCACAAAAACAACTGCCGAAAAATAGGATGTGCCATATGCAAATGCGGTCATCCATGGGCCTATATTGCGGTTGCCAAGCACAAACGAACCTACATTTGTCACCTTTTTTCTGCAGTAAATTCCGATTCCTGCGGTTAGCGAAAAAAATATAATCAACAATAGAATTTTTTCAAGCATAAAAACCTCCTGAAATAACCAATAATTGTTCGGGATACCCAGTTATAAATAAAAACCCCATCCTCTTTTTCAGAGGATGGGGAAAACCGTAATATTACCCCAGTTGTCACGGATTAATCTGTGACTTTTCAAGTACAAAACACTTTGCTGACCTGACGGGATGTTCTGTCGTATTATTACCGGTATGCCCCCGCCGTTTTATGCAAAGATGTACGGATGCGGCTGACAGAATACAGTGTATCGGGTTATTTTTAACCGCAGATTTGCGGTTGTATATATACTGCCGATAAATTTCTTGCGGGATTTTAACCAGAGACACAGTATCGCAGTTTTTAATTTACTCTGTACAAATGTCGTAAAATATCGTAAAAATTATATAATATATTGCAAAAAAAATCAATAGTCATTGTGACAAAAAATATCCTGATTTTATATGCAGTTTTTATAAGGTGCGCAGACACATCAGTCTATATCTTCAGTAACCTCGTCCGGAGGGTTGTCGAGCACCTGCGGATTTCTGAGAATTTCTCTGAGGTATTTGAATGCCGTTGCATAATAGTGACCGTCGCAGATTCTCTCGTCCATAACATAATTGCAATCCACAAATTTCTTTTCAACCGGAATTCCCAAAGGACCGTTTACATAGTCGGTACGCTTTGCACCATAGGAGCAGAACAGCGGAACATTACCGAAATTATAAAGATGATGATATATCGGGGGTATTCCCAGAGAACCCATGGAAGTGATAAAGAACGAACCGTGAAAAGGACTGACATGCAAAAGGAACTTCGGAAGCCAGCCAAAATAATCCAGGAATTTAAGAAACTTTACAACGGCTCTCAGAATAGGGCGGGGGAGACGGCGTAAAAAGTCGGCCGTACGGTCAAAATCGCTGCTGTCATCACCGCTTTTTCCATCAGTGATTTGACGGTTTATCTCATCGTATACCGTTTTAATATCTGCATCAGGAGAAAAAACGGCTTTTATTACCGTGTCCGGAGAATGGACTTCCATCGTTTTCTTTATTGTAAGCATAATCTGAATGTCGTTTCTTGCGTATATTCTCTGACCGGAAACAAAACGGTTTATCCCCGGGTACTTGGAAACGGTTCTGATATAGGCAGCAGCAATAATGTGCAACATACCTAATCCTTTAAAACCTTGCTTGCGTTTTTCGGCAATATATTTTTCAATTTCTTTAATATCAACGGGGTCTGTAAACATGTTGCAGGCATCGTTGCGGTCTTTCATTATGTAAAGAGCAACGGTGGACATTGGGGAAACAGTTCGCAAAAGTCTTCCGTCAGTTCTGTCGCCCGGACGGCGTTTTCTTACGGTGTTGGTATTTGGCATAACTTTTATCTCCAAATCAATACATATTTTACATATTATACAATAAAAAACAACAAAAGTCAACATTTATCTGATAATATTGACATATTTCTGACACAAGGCTGTAATTTCACTAAACATCAGATGCCAAAATACGGTGCTTATTTCCATAATAATGCATCAATAAACTATTGCAATTGTGAAAATGCACAATTGAAAACGGCTTTTTTATGCAAAAAAACGAAAATGGATTTTTGAAGGTTTAAATAAGGCAAAAATGCTTGACAGAAACGCAAAAATATAGTATCATTATATTTGATAAGTGACCCTTGTCAAATAATTTATTATGAGGAGAAAATAAAATGAAAAAACTTTTTGCTATGCTTCTTGTTGTTGCAACTGTTTGCTCTTTGGCATTTGTTGTAAGTGCTGCAAGACCCAATGAAGAAGCTACAGTTCTTAAGTTCACAACCGCTCCCGAACTCGACGGTGTTATAACCGAAGCAGAATGGGGCAAACCTACCGTTCATGTTGTTCTCGGACAGGCTACCACCGAGTACAAAGACGCTCGCGGTGATGAAGAATTTGAAGATAACCGCTGGTTCGACCTTTATATCCGTTGGGATGATAACAACTACTATGTTGGTGCTTACATGCCCGATACTTCTCATGCACTCAAAGGCAGTGAAAACGCTCTCTGGAACGGCGACTGCATCCAGATGGGATTTGATCCCCACGGCGTAACAGCAACTCCTGAAACTCTCCAGGATCCCTGGTCAAAGGACTACACAAACATGGCATTCGGTCTTGTATCCGGCGAAGGTAATACTTTGTCTTCTTGGTGCTGGTATGGTCCTTGTGCAAACGAACCTGTTGAAGGCGCTAAATACAACATTAAGCGTGACAGCGGATACACTACATACGAAATTGCTATCCCCTGGACATCTCTCGGAGTAGAAAGCGTTAAAGCAGGTGATGTTTATGCTGCTACTATCGCTCGTGTATTGGCTGAAGACGAAGATTACGGTTACACCGGTTGGATTAGCTGGGGTACAGGTATTCTCGGTAAAGGTTCTACAGAGGAACAGTACCTTTGCGGATGCAATGCTCTCCGTTTGAGCAATGTTTCTGCAACAGACCCTAATGCACCTACCACCACAACAACACCTTCTGCTCCCGCAGAACAGAAGCCTGTTGAAGAAAAACCCGCAGAAGTTCCTGCAGAAACTCCTGCAGAAACTCCCGCAGAAGCACCTGCAACAGCACCCGTAACTGCTGACCCGTTCACCGCAGTTGCAGTTGTTATGGCAATTTCTGCCGGTGCTGCTCTCTCCCTTAAGAAGAGAAAGTAATATTGTATACAAAATAGTATATAGTGTAAATACGCCGTCGTGAAAAACGACGGCGTATTTTCTCAGATAAGTAATAAAATTTAAAAAAATGAGCAAAACTATTGATTTTTTTGAAAAAGTATGATATAATAAAACATACGCGCAAAACAACTGTATAATATATGTGGAAAGATGGCTGAGCTGGTCTAAGGCGCACGACTGGAAATCGTGTGAGCGTTAATAGCGTTCCGAGGGTTCGAATCCCTCTCTTTCCGTCAAAAATCGACAAGGTTCGACAGAATCTTGTCGATTTTACTTATTACCTATTCACTCTTCACTATTCCCTAAAAAAAGACTTGTCGATTTTTGGGAAGTAATAAGTAATAGTGAATAAGGAAGAAGTGAAACTTGTATAATAAAAATGGACTACCAAAAGAGTGAAAATATGATATAATATTTTCAGGAGAGTGAACACAATGGAAAGAAAAGTGAATTACACAAAGGAGTTCAAAATCCAAGCATGTGAATT
>JAFSGN010000015.1 GCA_017440805.1 Clostridia bacterium | reverse complement strand
TTTAAAAACCTCTTGACAAAAATAAAAAGTTGTGATAATATAATAACAGTAATCATTACTATTATCGAGGAGGCACAAATGAGTACAAAATACAGCAGACAAAGAGAAACACTTTTGAAGGTACTGTGTTCCACCGATTGCCACCCTGATGCCGACTGGATTTATACTGAGGTAAGAAAAGAATTACCCAATATCAGTCTTGGTACTGTCTACAGAAATTTGTCAAATATGTCCCGGGAAGGTACGATTTTAAAACTTTCAATGGGAGACGGAAAAGACCACTTTGACGGAAATACTACCCTGATACATCACCATATGATGTGCCGTCGGTGCGGCAGTATAATTGATATATTTACACCGGATAAAGATGAAAAAGAGTTTTCGGAGTATGTTTCTTCCTATGCACAAACTCACACTTCGGCAATAATACAAGAACATTCTGTTATGTTTTACGGAATATGTTCTGATTGCAATAAATAATAAAAATTAAATTATGAAAGAGGTATAAAATTATGAAAAAGTTTGTATGTCCTGTATGCGGTTATATTCATGAAGGAAATGAGGCACCTGAAAAGTGCCCTCAGTGCGGAGTACCCGGTGCAAGATTCACCGAAATGAAAGAAGGCAACCTTAACTTTGTATGTGAACATGTAATAGGAGTTGGCGCAAAAGACAAGGTTGAAATGGATGTTTACGAAGGTCTCAAAGCAAACTTCGAAGGTGAATGCACAGAGGTAGGTATGTACATTGCAATGTCAAGACAGGCAATTCGTGAAGGCTATCCTGAAATCGGTGCTTTCTATCTTCAGGCAGCGCTTGAAGAAGCAGAACATGCCGCAAAATTTGCAGAACTTCTCGGTGAAGTTGTTACAACCTCAACCAAGAAAAATCTTGAACTCAGAAGTGAAGCGGAGTGCGGTGCAACTGCAGGCAAATTTGAACTCGCAAAGAGAGCAAAAGAACTCGGCTACGACGCAATCCACGACACCGTACATGAAATGGCAAAAGACGAAGCTCGTCACGGCAAAGGCTTCGAGGGAATGCTTAAGCGATATTTTAAATAATAAAAAATGTAAAAGGGTGGGGTAAAATGGTAGAAAATTATACAGTATGTAATTGTATGCAGGTAAGTTATAACGATATCCTGGATGCACTTCACAATCTTACAAAATTTGATGATGTCCTTAGTACATTCAAAAGTGTGCAGGAAGTAACACATTGTTCCACAGGATGTGGCGGATGTCACCAAAAAGTACTTGATATAATTTCCCACGAAATGATGGGTTAATAAAGAAAAACAGAGCAGGCTGTAAGGTCTGCTCTGTTTCTGTATAACGCCTTTTTTACGGTTATTTTGATAAAAAATACACCGAGGCATGTGATAATTTGTATATACGACAAATTAATATTTATCGTGTGTATGTGCTTATAAAGATATAAATATGGCGGCGAATACTGTAATTATAAATATTATTTGACATAATTGAAAATTAGGTGTATGATTATTATATCAGGTTTGATGTAAACTGGATTTTTCTGTAAAATAGTATTTGTCAATGAGGTTTAACCGATGAAAAAAATTCTTTTATGGATTGGCAGTATATTTATGATACTGTCAGCGATAGTTTGTTTTCCGAGTGTTGCAAGTCTTTTTATGTTAATGTCAGGTGTTGTTTTGTTGCCACTTTCCGCGATAACAAAGCATTATCGTCGTATTATACCGGCAAAGTCAATCAGAATCTGTCTTGCAATTGTTTTGATTGTTGTTTCCTTTTTGTTGACACCTGTTGAAAATGTTAATAATGCCACCGGCAACGATTATGGAGATAGTGATACAACAATAACCAAATCTCTGGAAACTGAACTCCAGGAAACTATATCACAGGAACCCGAGCCACAGAAATCTGAATCACAGGAAACCGAATCACAGGAGAATGAACCACAGGAACCCAATGAACCCGAAATTTCTACTTTCAGTATTCATTTTATTGATGTCGGTCAGGCAGATGCAGCCCTCATTGAATGTGATGGGCATTATATGCTTATTGATGGCGGTAACAAGGGAGATTCCAATGTTATATACACAGTGCTTAAAAACAAAAATGTATCAAAACTTGACATGGTTGTTGCTACCCACGGACACGAAGACCATATTGGCGGTATTCCCGGTGCATTCAACTATACTTCCTCAGATATTACTCTTTGTCCGATTAATGAATATGACACGGATGTTTTTAATGATTTCAAAAAATATGCGACAAGCAAGGGTGGGGGAATTACCGTTCCAAGCGTGGGTAACACATATATGCTTGGCAGCGCAGAAATAAAAATACTGGGAGTAAATAGCATTTCAGATGCAAATAATAGTTCTATTGTCCTGATGATTACATACGGAGAAACAAAATTTCTGTTTACGGGAGATGCGGAAAGAGAGGCAGAGCAAACTATTCTGAATTCAGGTGTCTGTCTTTCCGCAACAGTATTGAAGGTAGGACATCATGGCAGCGAGACTTCCACAACATACCCGTTCCTTAGAGAGATTATGCCTGAATATGCAGTAATCTCAGTCGGAGAGGGTAATTCATACGGGCATCCTGACGAGGATACATTGAGCAGACTCCGGAATGCAGATGTCACGGTGTATCGGACAGATATTCATGGGGATATATACTGCACCAGTGATGGAAAAAATATAGTTTTTTCTGTGGAGAAGAATGAAAGTGCAGATACACTTACCAACCAAGAGGAAACAATAAATACAGAACAAACTCCTTCCGAGTCATCCGAACAAAACACTGATAATAATGATTATGCATTAAATACCAAAAGCAAAAAGTTCCATTATCCCTCATGCAGCAAAGGGCCAACAAAAAATAAAGAATATTTTACTGGTACAAGAGATGAACTGATAGCGCAAGGATATTCCCCTTGTGGTTCTTGCAATCCTTAATTGTATAAACAAAACTCTCCCGGTGCATATCACACAGGGAGATATTTTTTACATAAACGCATTCGGAAATTGACTCTGTGTCTCTTTCATAACTTCTTCAGGGGGGATTTTTCCTAAAATTGCGTTCCAGATGTTCTCGGATAAAGTAAGTTCAAGTTGGCGTTCAACACGGTCATTCGGGAAATTGGATGTGCAAAATTCTTTTCCGCGCAGTGCAACCGCGTGTTCATTTACAGTGCTCATCCACGGATAGAGAGTGAGAAGTTCGTTGTCGTAAAATACATTTTTGAAAGGGCTTATTTGCCCTAACAATGAACTGTGAACAGAAATGCGGTCACTCATTTCCCAATTAAGAAATAAAGCACTTTCATTTATCTGCTTTGAGTAAGTATTAATGCCAAGCAACCATCCGCCGATTAATGCCGAGGTGCCGGGAAGTCTTGCAAAACGAATGTTCTGGTCCGAAAAATCCAAACGGTCCTGCAAGTGAATGTTGTATGTGGAAATCATGGCAATATCGCCTTTTGTAAATTCCCTGACTTGCTCATCTTCCAAAAAATCTATGCAATCGGGATAAGAGTAACAATAACTTTCACATAGATTTTTTATTGCTTTAAGATTGGGGACAGAAATCATATCCAGGCCGGTATCACCCAAAAACTTTCCTCTGTATGACCACTGGCGTGGCAAAAATTCTGACATTATTCCGTCCGGTTTTCCACCTACCAGACATGTACCGAATTTTACGGGAGACTCTTCGTTATACCGTCGGGTGAAAAATTGTGCTATAAGGTTAAATTCATTCCATGTGTGCGGTGGACGGAGTTGAACACCGTATTTTAAATAAAATTTCTTTTTCAACAGTGCATCATCAAACAGGTCGGCACGGTACGCCAACATTTGATACCCTACAAGAATCGGCAGTGCATACAGGTCTTTGCCTTCTGCCTCAGAAATAATATAACTTCGTACATCACGGATGTAACGGGGCAAAATCTGGTCTAAGTTTAATAAATCGTTAAGTTTGCAAAAAACATTTTCCTGCTTGAACTGTTGCAGCACTCATATTATACACATCCTTTGATACAGACAGGAAAGCGACTGTATTGCCCGTAAAAGCAACACTTTTGCTATACCCAATCTGTTGTTTTTGACTTGTTAATTCAAGAATATCACAAAAGAAAAGCAAAGTCAATAATTTGCCGTCAAAAAAATTAAACCAGTAAATTTTACGATTTATGTATCGTTACACCGAAAAGAAATTCCGTTAATAAAAATTGCAGTTTTTACCGCGTAATATTTGCTGCAGTAAATATTACAGAGTCCTTTTTATTGTTGAAATTTTCATTGTTACGGTGTATAATAATGACAACCGGATAAAAAACAACAAAAACAGTCAGGTGAATTATATGGAATTTGAAGAAGCGCGAAAATATAAAAAGCAGATAAAAAAATTGTATAAATCATCCTTCCCGTTCAATGAAAGAGTACCGCTTTATATGTTGTACAAAAAAGCAGAAAACGGCGGAAATTTGTTTTATGCCGTATTGGAACAGGATACTTTTGTCGGATTGGTATACACTATGACAGGAGAAAAAATTGTTTATGTGTTTTTTCTTGCGGTTACCCGGGAGAACAGAGGCAGAGGTTACGGTAGCCGGATACTGGAAAAAATTAAAGAACGAAATAAGGATAAAACTGTCATACTTATGATTGAGGACACCCGGGAAATAAATGCCGATAATATTCAGGAACGCATCAAAAGACTTGAATTTTATGAAAAAAACGGATTTTCAAGACTTAACATAAACATTAACGAGGCGGGTGTGAAATATGAGATTTTGGGAACTGACGCTAAGGCTGACAAAGAAGATTTCTTTGCGCTGATGAAAAATTTCATGGGCGGATTTTTGTTCAGAATTATATACAGAAAGAACAGGTTTGATTAGTTAATGAACACATTTGAGAAAATTTACCGGGTTGTCAGGAGTATTCCTCCCGGCAAAGTTGCGACATACGGTCAGGTGGCATTTCTGGCAGGTAATCCGCGATGGGCAAGAGTTGTCGGCTATGCACTTCACAATAATCCCGACCCAGTAACCATTCCCTGTCACCGTGTGGTAAGCCGTGAGGGGAAAACAGCAAAAAATTATGTGTTCGGCGGAGAAGAAAAACAAAGACAATTGTTGGAATCCGAGGGGATTGTTTTTGAAACTGACGGAAGTATTGATTTGATAAAATACTGCATTAAATTATAAAAATATTCAGAAAAAACTTTTAAAATATTTGGGTTTATATTATGCTGAAATATCAGGGCATTTTTGCTTAAATGCTTGACAAAACAGTAAAATTAATATATAATGGAGAAAATTTGAGCAAATTTTGTGAAATCAAAAAAATTAATATAAACAAGGGAGAGCACAAAGTATGAGACATGAAGATTTTTTTGGCAGTGCCAAATGGATAGAGGCATCTGATGTTGTAAATATGCCTTTGTTCAGAAAGTCGTTTGATGCAGGAAAGGTTAAAAATGCGAAACTTAACATTATAGGTTTGGGTGTTTTTGTTGCCTTCATGAACGGAAAAAGAATTAGCAACGACCTTTTTGTTCCGCTTAACACCGACTATCACAAGCGTCGTTTTCTTGCTGTGGGTCATCCTTTTGAGGAAGAATTGCGTCACAGAATGTATGTTTGCAGTTACGATGTTACCGAATTTATGCAAATCGGAAAGAACGCACTCTGCGTAATGCTCGGACCGGGCTGGTATGCTGATATTGAACAGGAAACATACGGAAGAATGAAACTTTGTTTCCAACTCACATTTGAAGATGAGAACGGAAGCCATGTGGTTTACTCCGATGAAAGCGTAAGATCATACAAGAGTTACATTGTAAGTGCAAGTTTGTTGTGCGGTGAAGTACAGAGACTTTACTTTGAGCAACTCGGTTGGCTCGAGCCCGACTACGACGACAGTTTCTGGCAGGATGTATATGTTGTGAAAACTCCCGAAACAGAATTTTATCTCCAGGAAGGACCTGTCGACAGAGAAATCAGAGAGATTGTTCCTAAACTTATTTTTGAAAGCGAAGGAATCAAGCGCTATGATGTAGGAGAGAACATAAGCGGTTATGTAGTTCTTCGCGATATGGTAGATGAGGGAAAATACGGTGATGTATCCGTCGTTATGTCGGAAGAACTTCTTTCCGATGGTACTCTTGATTTGTACCGCGGTTACGGACAGGTGATGACATACAGTGTAAATCTTACACATCACGATGAGTATAAGCCGATGTTTACATGGCAGGCATTCCGTTACTTTGAAGTACAGGGTACTGCACTTGAAGCGGTAAAATGCGTTGTAGTTCACTCAGATGTAGATGTTACATCAAGTTTTAATTCCAGTAATGAAGTTCTCAACTGGTTAAACGAAGCATATACAAGAACACAACTTTGCAATATGCATATGGGTGTTCCGTCCGACTGTCCTCATGCAGAGCGTCGCGGATACACAGGTGATGGCCAGTTGGCGTGTGAATCGGCTATGCTTATGCTTGACGCAAAAGGTTTCTACAAAAAGTGGATTGCGGATATTTCCGACTGCCAGGACAGAAAGAGCGGACATGTTCAATATACTGCACCTTATACTCAGTCAGGCGGTGGTCCCGGCGGATGGGGTTGTTCGATTGTTGTAGTACCTTATGTGTATTACAAGATGTACGGTGATGCACAGCCGATTCGCGAAATGTTCGATCAGATGATAGCATACCTCGGATTCCTTAAAGAACATTCTGAAAACAACCTTGTAACTTCGGATACTCCCGATGGTGTATGGGTTCTTGGAGACTGGTGCACAGCAGAAAAAATATCTATACCCGACCCCTATGTAAATACATATTTCTATGTTAAGAGTATCGATAATATACTTGAAATCGCAAAAATAATCGGCAGAGAAGAGTATAACGAAGAACTTATCGCAACAAGAAAAGTTTTGTGTGATGCAATCATAAGAGAATATTACGACGAAAAAACAGGTGACTTCGCAAATAACTATCAGGCATCCAACGCATTTGCAATAGATATCGGTCTGGGTGACGAGCGTACATTCAATAATATGGTAAATTACTACAAGGAATACGGAATGTATGATTCCGGTATCTTCGGAACAGAGATTCTCACAAGAATTCTCTTCGAACGCGGACAAAGTGAGTTGGCTTATGCACTGCTTACATCAAAAGGAAAATATTCCTTCCATCACATGATGGAAAGCAAAGCAACAACCATCTGGGAATACTGGACAGGAAGGCGTTCTCACTCTCATCCTATGTTCGGTGCATCCTGCCGTTTCTTGTATCAGTATATTCTTGGTATCAGACAGCAGGGATTAAACAGCGGATTTGAAAAGTTCATCGTAAATCCCGCTTATATTCCTGCACTTGAAAATGCAACCGGAAGCATTACAACTCCCAAGGGTGTTGTTAAGGTTTCAAGAAAGAATAACGGAGAGGGTATCGACTTTACAGTTGAAATTCCTTCAAACTGTGATGCAGAATTTATTTACGCAGACTATAAACAAACATTAAAATCCGGCGTAAATAACATAAATATCAGCAAAAGATAATCTTAACCCATAAAATAAGAACTGTTTACTTAACAAAATGACAGTTGAGTAAAAAATACGAAATGTAAAATCCCCTGAGCGATGTAACTGTAATACTATCGCTAAGGGGATTTTTTCGCAAAATAAGAGGAAGAATATATAAAATGTGCACAAAAGGGTGTAAAAGTGCAATCATTGGTGTTGGAGTATGATGCTAAATTCAGATGTTTTTATCACTAGCTGTATATTATTTCTGCAAGATGAATAGTTTTAAATGTCATATCTAAAAATAGCAAAAGCCAAGGATATCAACAAATCCCCGGCTTTCCGCATTTAGCGAGAGAAAGCACAACATTAAACTGTGCTATATTTATAAAGATGAAATATAAAATCCCGAACAAATAGGCGTTAAAAAATTGCAGTTTCTTAGTCAATCGGCTTCATTGTCGGGATTTGGGTCCCAATAATGACATAACCCTGCATAAGTCTGCATAATCCTTTATATCAAGATTTTCTAAAGAACTGCATTTGACATATGTGTTCATAAGTCTATATATTATATGCACAAAACGGTGTAGTAATTTGGTGTAGTTGGTGTAGTGGCTATGTCGCTGTCCCTTTGCGTTGTGTGCTAAAATCCAAATCATTCATTATAAATTTATATCAGGAATTTGTTTGTTATACCTCTGCGCGTTAGCGTGAGCCAATACTTTCCCAGTAGGAGTAATTGTTATACTATGTGGCAAAGCTTCCCACCACAAACGAACAGATTTTAAACTTTCGTATGTATCCCATTTTTGCATAAATGCCCTTTTTACGTTTTCCTTTAACTGTGCATCGTTTGAATATAAATCCCAAATATTATTTAGAACTTCTATCTCTTTAGGTGATACTTTTCTAAATTGCAACATATTAGGTTCTATAAAAACTGGCAAACTAATATCCTTTATTGAATTGCGATTTGTCAGACTTAGGCGAACATATCCAGCATTTAATTCGTGTTCAACCAATAATCCTTCAGGGAGATTTGCTTCAGCTAAAATATTAATAGCGTTTTGATACGTTTCTGAGTTTTGTGGTATTCCAACACAAGAATAGCCATCAAGCTGTTCGGGATAATATTCACCAAATTTTTTAAATGTGCCTATCGAAGAAACTCTTGTAACATTTAATACATCAAGGTGGTATGCCCATTCCAACCCTTTAGGCAGTTCCATATAACAGAAAGAAGAAAACAGGTTATTCATAGCGTCTAAACCTTGTGTAATGTTTCCGCTCGTAGTAATCCAACTGTTTATAGCATGCACTAATGTTAGTGCACATAATGCATCATCATCAATCTGATCAATTATTTCAACAGCTTTTGTTATGCTTGCTTTTGTTTTTCTATCTGATTTCTTTTCCACTCGGTGAGCAAGCAATTCTGTTAACATTTCAATATCTGCATCCCTATCTGCCGCCGCTGCTCTCTTTTGGGCTTCCGTAAGAAGGAATTGAAAAGATGGGTCACCGAAAGAAGCCAACATACCATCAACTTTCTCAACTTTGTTCATCAACAGCTCTTCAAACATATTAACTCGTTTGATAGCCAACTCATATGCTTCTTGTGTATATCCTTTTCTAGCTATAGCGTTCATTTCAGTAAAAATTTCTCGTGCTCTCTGTTCCGTGATGCCGCTATTTATACTCATACTTTCTACTATGAGTTGTTGAGAGTTATCTCCAGCCTTTTGCATTTGTTTATCATTTCCCATTTATTGTTACACTTCCAATCTGACTCTGTGTTGAATTCTTTCCCGCTTTTTGATTTTGTTTAGCTTTGTTTTTTACACCTATTTTGTATCCCGTTAGTCCACCAACAACTGCACCAATAGCTAAACTTAACAGTTCCGTACCTATACCTTCAAAAATCCATTCCAAATTTACCACCACCTTTCAATTTATATTATAACACAAATCATAGAAAAGGACAATGGAATTATCCATTGTCCTTTCAAACATGAGGCGCTTTTTTCAACTTGTTTGCACACATTGGTGCAGTAGCTTGGTGTAGTAACACCTTTAAAACCTTGACATTTCAACATTATTTATCAAGTGGCTTCATTGTCGGGAACAAAAGTACATCGCGGATAGAATAACTGTCGGTAAGCAACATAACCAGACGGTCAAGACCAAATCCAAGTCCGCCTGTGGGAGGCATACCGTATTCCAGTGCGTTGATGAAGTCTTCGTCAACTTCTGCGTTTGCACCTGCTGCGCGTTTTTCCGCAACTTGTTTTTCAAATCTCTGACGCTGGTCAATGGGGTCATTAAGTTCTGAGAACGCATTACCCATTTCACGGGCGTAAATGAAAAATTCAAATCTTTCGGTAAATGCGGGATTTGATTTTTTACGCTTTGCAAGGGGAGAGTTTTCAACCGGGTAGTCATATATGAAAGTGGGTTGGATAAGTTTTTCTTCGACATAGGCATCAAAGAAAGCAATAAGTACATCGCCTTTTGTAGCGTTATCTTCAACTTCTACATGGCGTTTCTTTGCAACCTCACGGGCAATTTCGTCAGTTTCCCATGTGTCGTAATCCTCACCGGCATATTTTTTAACAGACTCTGCCATAGTAAGTCGTTCCCAGGGAGATGCCATATTAATTTCTGTTCCCTGATAAGTGATTATATCTTTTCCGCAGATTTTCTTCGCAAGTCCTGAATAAAGTTCTTCAACAAGGTCCATCATACCGTGATAATCGGTGTATGCCTGATAAAGTTCAATAGATGTAAATTCGGGATTGTGCTTAATTGACATTCCTTCATTACGGAAGATGCGTCCTACCTCGTAAACTCTGTCAAAACCACCGACAATAAGACGCTTCAGGTAAAGTTCCGTCTCAATACGGAGATACATATCTATATCAAGAGTGTTATGATGTGTAACAAAAGGTCGTGCTGCAGCACCTATTTCCAGTGTGTGGAGAACAGGGGTGTCAACCTCCAGAAATCCTTTGTTATCAAGAAATGCTCTTATTTCACGGATGATTTCACTTCTCTTTTTGAAAGTATCCTTTACATCCGGATTTACAATAAGGTCAACATATCTCTGACGATAGCGTAAATCCTGGTCTTTGAGACCGTGAAACTTTTCAGGCAGGGGACGGAGTGATTTTGAAAGCAGTTTTACACTTTCTGTATGGATGGAAATTTCTCCCCGCTTGGACTTGAATACTCTTCCCACAACTCCAACAATGTCACCGATATCCCATTTTTTATAGGCAGAGAACATTTCTTCGCCTACATCGTCAAGTTTTATATAAACCTGGATTTTTCCGCTTGAATCGGCAACATCAAAGAAGTTTGCCTTACCCATATCACGGCGGGACATAATTCTTCCTGCAATTGAGACAGTCTGACCATCCATTGCATCAAAGTTCTCTTTGATGTCGGCAGTGTATGCCGTAACATCATATTTTACTTCCATATAAGGGTCGTTATTGCTCTTCTGGAGTTCAAAAAGTTTATTTCTGCGTACTTCCAGCACACTTCCGACATTTTCTTCGTTTTCAGTGTTTTGTGTCAAAATTTCTTCTGTCATTTTGCCGCTCCTGTATGTTATAAGAATTTATTGAATTTCCAATACTTCGATTTTTATTATACCGCCCGGAGTTTCAACATCAATAACTTCCCCTACTTTTTTACCCAACAATGCGTTTCCGATAGGGGACTCGTCTGAAATAAGTCCTTCGTCAAGGTTTGCCTCTGCAGAACTTACAATGGTATAAACCATTTCTTCGTCAAAGTCTTTGTCATAAATTTTTATTGTGCTTCCGACTGAAATTACATTTCCGGAGGTCTTTTTGATTATTTTGACATTTTTAAGCATAACCTCAAGTTCGGCAATCTTGTGCTCAACTTCAGCCTGCTCGTTTTTTGCCTCGTCATATTCACTGTTTTCGGACAAGTCACCAAAGGCTTTTGCAACTTTAATTGCGTCTATAACCTCCTGGCGTCTTGTGAGTCTGAGATAGTCATATTCTGCTTTTAATTTGTCAAATCCCTCTTGGGTTAATAAAATCTGCTGTTCGCTGTTCATTTCTGTTTTTTCCTTTCAGAAAGTATTAAATATTATCATTATTGTTTAAAATTTCCAACGCTTTTTTAATCTGCAGGTCTTTTTCTGCATCCGGAAGCGTCAGAGAATTATAGGTTTCATTGCCGGATTTAATCTCTACATCAGGTATAACACCAATACCGTCTATACTGTCGTTCTTTGGCGGAGAATACATATTTGTGGAAAGCACCATTCCGCTGTGGTCCGGCAGTGTGATAACTGTTTGGGCAGTACCTTTTCCGTAGGTTGTTTCTCCTACAAGGGTAGTCATATTGTAATCCTTCAGCGCAGCGGCAAAAAGTTCTGCTGCACTTGCGGTACCTATATTGATAAGTGTTACAGACGGCATATTGAAATTCCTATGGTCGCTTTGCAGAACTGTCTCCTGACCGGATGAATCGTACATACGGACAATAGGACCTTCCGGAAGCAGAGCATCCAATACCGCACGGACACTTTCCAATTCTCCGCCCGGATTATTGCGGACATCATATATTACCGATTCGGCATTTGATGATGTTACGAACTCCAAAGCATTTAAAAATTGTGAGGTGGCGGAGGAAGAAAACTCGCTTATAGAAATATACGCTGTTTTATCTGTAATCATACACCAATATACAGAATTTTTTTTGATAACACTTCTTGATATGCTGAAATTCATTTCATGCCCGTCACGCAACACCTCAAGTGAGCACACGGTATCTTTTTCTCCCGAAATCATTTCGGATACGGTAAAGTAACCGTATTCACTGACAGAATATCCGTCTACTGACAAAATAAGGTCACCCGCTTTAATGCCACATTGAGCGGCAGGGGAGTCGGGTATTACACTGTAAACAGCAATTGCATCGTTTTCAATATCATAGTGTGCTGTAATACCTATTCCTACAATGGAGGAGGAGGCTTCAGACAAGTACTTTGCGTACTCATCGGGTGTCATATAATAGGAATACTTATCACCAAGACCATTAAAATACCCGGTGATAAGTTTGTTTTCCAAATTATCTTCATCAATTGCATTTACAAAATTACGGCGAACCATCTGGTCGATGGTGGATAATTTCTGGTAGTCAAGTTGGTTTTTAGTTATTTGTGCCAGTTTTTCAGAATATTGCCGTTCTACCGAAAGCATTGTAATCTGAAAAGTAACAAGTATACCAAGCAACATTATGCAAAGTGCGGCACTTATAGAAATTTTTCTGTTCACTTACTGAGAAACCTGCGGCTATTAACCCACAGCCTTTCTATACTTTTCTGTATTTTCCGACAGGTGACATACTGCATATAACCGAAGTTACAACGCCTATTATTAAAAAGCCTAAAAGATAGTAATACTTTACCTGGGCAAAGGGGATAACTTCTATTACTCCGTAACTGCCCACAACATCGGTGAGTACATACTTATGTATATATGTTTGCCCTAAAAAAGCCATAACAGACGAGAGTGTACCAATAATGAATCCCTCAATGACATACGGGAAAGTAATAAAGAATCCCGTAGCACCAACACAGGACATAATACTTATTTCATCTCTTCTGACATAAACAGATGCTTGTATTGTATTTCTGATAACAAAAAGAGAAACTACAAACAGAAGGGCGGTAAGCCATGTGAAGATAAACGACGCGGCATTTTTGAAGTCATCAATGCTTTTTGCTATATCTACACGATTGTATATACTGGATATTCCCGAAATCTGTTGCAGATTGTAAACAAGGTCCTGTACGCTGTAACTTTCTGCATAGGTAATACGAAAAGAGTCTTTGAGCGGGTTTTCGTCAAGATAATTTTCAAAAAGTTCTGCATATTCCGCACCATACTTTTCTTTTTCATCCTGAAGCGCGGTATCGCGGGATACAAATTCATATTCTTCAATATATCCTTTGGACTGGAAATCTTTCAGGCGATCGTTGATGTTGTTGAGCGTGACAGTATCTGCATCATAATCGACAAAAGCCACTATCTTGTTATATCCGTCAAGGAGTTCCATATTGGAATTTACTACTTTTGTTATTATCCAGAAACTTCCCATAACTATCAGGCAGGATGTAAGCACTAAAACCGATGCCAAAGACATAACGCCATTGCGGAAGACTCCGAAAAAAGCAAGTTTAAAGAAGTAACCCAGACTATAACGGCGAGCGGATTTTTTTTGTTTTGAACGGAGGTTATTTGATGGCATCGTAAGTACCTCCAATCTTATCGCTTACTACAGCGCCGTCTCTTATTGTAATTACGCGTTTGTTAAAGGTGTTTACCAAATCAAGTTGATGGGTGATGACAACTATCGTCATTTTTTCAACCTCATTTATATGAAGCAGTAATTTCATCATTTCATAACTCATTGCCGGGTCAATATTGCCTGTCGGTTCATCCGCGATAATCACAGAAGGACGATTGACAAGGGCACGAGCCAGGGCAACACGCTGCTTTTCACCGCCGGAAAGTTCTCTGGGGAACGAATCCATTTTATCGGAAAGACCAACAAGGCCCATAAACCGCTTTACTCTTGATTGTATGAGTTTTTTCGGTTCTCCTATAACATGCATTGCAAATGATACATTTTCTGCGGCAGTCATATTGGGTAAAAGGCGGAAGTCCTGAAAAACCATACCGATAGTACGGCGTAAAAAAGGAATTTTTCTGCGTGGAATCTTTGAAAGATTATATCCGTTTACCTTAAGAGTACCGCCTGACAAGCGTTCTTCGCAAATAAGAAGTTTTGTGAGAGTTGTTTTTCCGGCACCGGAGTCACCTACAATAAAAACAAATTCTCCCTGTTCTATGCAAAGATTTACATTGTGCAGGGCACGGGTACCGTTTTCGTATGTTTTATTTACATTGTTAAATTCAATCATCCGAAATCACCTTTAAAATTTGTTATTCTTTGATGACAAATATTTCTTCACCATTAATGCAACCTTAAAAGTGATAGCATTGTCAAATTCTCTTAAATCGAGACCGGTAATTTTGCGTATTTTTTCCAGACGGTAAACCAGTGTGTTACGGTGAACAAAAAGTTTTCTGGATGTCTCGGAAACATTAAGATTGTTTTCAAAGAAAGCCTGAATGGTAATAAAGGTTTCACGGTCAAGGTTTTCAATAGTGCCCCGTTTAAATACTTCGTGGAGAAACATTTCGCAAAGAGTGGTCGGAAGTTGATAAATAATACGACCGATACCCAGATTATCATAATTGATAATAGTTTTTTCGGTATCAAACACTTTGCCGACCTCAATTGCTACCTGTGCTTCCTTGTATGAACGGGCAAGGTCTTTAATATTGTTTACAACAGTACCGATACCTATTGTTACACGCAGATAAAACTCTGCATTAACTGTATCGGAAATCTTTTTTGCAATTTTATCAAGTTCTTCGTGGTCTACATCATTTTTAAATTCTTTGATAAGAGCCACTTCGGTTTCACTTGCACTGACAACATATTCTTTTGTTTTTTCAGGGAACAAGTTCTGTATCAAATCAATAGGAACAATATCACCCTTGCCAAAAAATTTAATCAGGAAAACGGCTCTGGGGGTATTATGGTCCATATGAAGTTCTTTTGCTTTTATGTAAATATCGCTTGGAAGAATGTTATCGTTTATAACATTTTTAATAAAACTCGTTTTATCGTATTTGTCGTCATGCATTTCTTTAAGATTACCAAAAGTGATGCTGAGCACGGAGGAGATACTGTCTGCAATAGCGTCGTCACCTTCTACAAAAACAAGATACTCTGATTTGCCGTGAACAGAGAGAGGTTTAAAAGTCACACCATTGCTTACAAAACCGTTAAGAAAAGGATGTTCGTCTTTTACATCGGGAAAATTATCGCCAATTCTTACCAGTTCATTGCAAGAAATAACAACACCATTTTCATCCACAACCCCTATGGTGCGGTTTACAGTGTCTTTCATTTGATGGATTATTCCCTGAAATAATCTGTTGGACATTTAAAATGGACTCCTTTCAAAGTTTGGATTGCATATAATACATAAGAGAATGCTATAAATTATCGGTATGGTACATTATTGCACTCAGTACCACAGTCGAAGCGGTCTCGGTTCGTAGAATTCTCGGACCTAATCCGCAGAGTTTCGTAACTTTTGATGCAAGTTCATATTCTGATTCTGACAGACCGCCTTCGGGTCCGATGAGAAAGGAAATGCTTTTTGAATCTGATGAACGCAGAAGTTCCTTTATAGGCACAACATTTTTTCCTTCATAACACACAAAAGAAAAGCCGTCGTAACTCATTCTGTCGATTGCCTGTCTGAAAGTAATCGGTTCGCATACATTCGGAAGAATCCCGCGACCGCACTGCTTGGCTGCCTCATCGGCAATTTTCTGCCATCTGGCTACTTTTTTTTGGCGGGATGTATCGTCAATTTTTACTATACATCTTTCACAAATTACCGGAACTATTTCACAGGCACCGCATTCGACTGATTTTTGAATAACAGTGTCGAATTTATCACCTTTGACCAACGCCTGATAAACAGTTACTTTAACATCAGGCTCCGCGTTGTCCTCTGTTATGGAAAGCACCGACAAAACAACCTCGCTGTCTGAAACGGAAACAACACTCCCGGTAAAAAGACGGCGGTTTTGGTCAGAAACCTGCAAAACCTCGCCATTTTTTATTCGGAGTACTCTTGACAGATGAAACGCATCGTTCCCCGTTATAGAGATGGTGGTCGGAGAGAAATCTGCCGGAACACTGTCACACGAAAGAAAAAACTTTGGCATGGCACTTGTTTCCTCCGAAACAAATATATTTAAAACAGAAAAACTGTTTTTTTAGACAAAACAAAAATTCAGACAAAAAACATCAATTTTTTATCTATTTAACACAAAGTATTATATAACATTTTGTTAGATTTGTCAAACCTTTTGTGAAAAATTATAATTTATTTACAAATTATCAACAAAAAGTTGATATTGCTGTTCCAATCAACAGGATATTTGGGACTTTTTTGCAATAATTGTTGCACACAAAAATTCCATTGGTAATCCTAAAGGAAAAATAGTTTCAATACATCAGATATTTTACATTTTTGTGTTGATATATATATTTTTTTGTTGTATAATATTAAAGATTTATTTTTGATTTGTTTGTTTGTTTAATTTATGGATTGAACGGACTCATCAGGAGATAAAAATGCAGAAAATGATGATATTTTTAGCGGTTTTGGGAATGTTGTTTCCATCGGTAATAAGTGGGACAGTTAACGAAATCCCAAGGGAAGAAAGCCGGATAGTCACTATATTGACATATCATAATTTTTCAGATATTCCCACAGATAATGATATGACTATAACAACTTCCGCCTTTGAAAAGCAACTTCGCGGATTAAAAGAAAAAGGTTATACTGCTATCAGTATGAGGGACCTTATAAACTATGCGGAATATGGAAACGAACTTCCCGAAAAGCCTTTTTTAATTACCATTGATGACGGATATGAAAGCAACTATCTTATGGCATACGAGATTTTAAAAAAACTTGAAATGCCTGCCGTGATATCTGTAGTTGGATGGTCTGTTGGAAAGAAAACCAGATTGGATGGTTCAACTCCCATAACACCGCATTTTTCGTGGGAATCGGCAAAAAAAATGTACCGCAGCGGTCTTATAGAAATACAAAACCACAGTTATGATATGCATTCAACCCCCTTTGACAGTGTTGATTTTAACCCTACCGGCAGATACGGAGTTTTAAGTGTTCCGACTGAAACTGAGAATATGTACAGACAGAACCTTAAAGACGATATGAACAAAAACAAGCAGTTAATCGAAGAAAATGTAGGTAATAAAAATGTTCTATTTTGCTATCCGTACGGACTGAAAAACGAAATAAGCGAAGATGTGGCAAAACAACTTGGGTTTAAAATAACACTTACAACACGCAAAGGTGTTAATTATATCCGCCCCGGCGATAGCCTTTTTTCACTAAACAGAATAACAGTGTATGAAAATACCACTGCCGAGTCGCTTGATTCATATATAAAAGACCAGTCGGTTGTGGTGAGAAAAAAGCAATTGACAAAATAAATAATTGAATTAAAAAACAGAAATATGGATAAATTGCGAAAACATTTAAACGAAAATCCCGATAGTACCTTATGGGAATATCTTCAGAAAACAACAAAACCGATAATGATATACGGAATGGGAGACGGTGCGGAGAAAATAATTACCGTGCTTGAAAAAAAAGGTATAGAATATCGTGAAATATTTGCAAGTGACGGATTTGTAAGAGGCCATTCATTCCGTGGAAAATTGGTTAAAAGTTTCAGCCAGATAAAAGAAGAATACAGCGATTTTATAATTCTGACTGCATTCGCATCAAAAAATCCCGAAACAGTGGAGATGCTTTATTCAATTTCGGATGAATATGAACTTTATTCACCCGATGTAAATGTAAGCGGAGATTATACAGAGGTTTTTGATGCCGATTATTACAGAACGCATGCGGAACAGTTATATAATGTGTATGAGATGCTGGAAGAAAGTGCAAGGCAGATTTTTTGCACAATTCTTGATTTTAAAGTAAGCGGAAAATTGGAATACCTTAAAAAAACAGATAATATTATTTCTGACCTGGGGGTCCCGTATAAAACCGACGGTATAAAAACTTATATTGATTTAGGTGCATACAACGGTGATACACTTAAAGCCGCGGTAGATAATTATCCAAATCTTCAAAAGGCTGTTGCGGTAGAACCTGACCAAAAAAATTACCGCAAACTTTGTCTGTATGCAGATACGGTGAAAAATACAGAGATTTGCACTTATAACGCAGCAGCATGGAACTCACAATGTGAACTTACGCTTCATATGGGTTACGGTAAAAATACTACTGTTGGAAATATCGGTCAGGGGATGCAGAAGAAAAAGGATATAATAATTAACACCGTAACTGTTGATAAATTGACAGAAACAGCGGATTTGATAAAATATGATGTAGAGGGCAGTGAATTCGAGGCAATCCAGGGTTCAAAAAATGTTATTCTAAATTCACAACCGGTTCTTATCGTGTCTGTATATCATAACAATAACGACCTGTATCGTTTGCCTGAACTTATTAAATCATATGGTGAATATAAACTTTTCCTGAACCGTAAGCCTTGTATTCCTGCGTGGGAATTGGAAATTGTAGCAGTAAGCCAAAAACATAGCCAGTAAGGAGAAATAAAATGTATAAAAAGGTTGAGCCTTTTCTGAAAAATGTTCTCAAACCGGGTCGGTATATCGGGGGAGAAACAGGACAGATTATAAAAGAAAAAAATAAAGTGGATGTAAGATTTGCCTTTTGCTTTCCGGATACATATGAAATAGGAATGTCAAATCTGGGTATGAAAATATTATACGGTGTTCTCAACAACATGGAAAATGTATGGTGCGAAAGATGTTTTGCACCATGGGAGGACATGGGTAAAGTAATGAGGGAAAATAATATTCCTCTTTATGCTCTTGAAAGCGGAGATGCTTTGAGTGAATTTGATATTGTGGGATTTACCGTTCAATATGAAATGTGTTATACCAATATCCTGTATATGCTGGAACTGGGCGGTATTCCCCTGTATTCGCACCAAAGGAATGACAGCCATCCGATTGTTATTGCTGGTGGTCCCTGCACATATAATTCAGAGCCTTTTGCTGATTTTATAGATATAATTTCAATAGGTGAGGGGGAAGAAGCACTTCCCGAACTTGTAAACCTCTATAACCAATGCAAAAAAAACGGAGTCAGCCGTGCTGATTTTTTGAGAAAAGCAGCACAACTTGATGGATTTTATGTACCGTCTTTGTATAAGATAAATTATAATGACGATGGTACCATAGAGTCTGTTGTACCTGAAGACGGTGTGCCGGAAAAAATAACAAAACGCATTATAACCGATTTTGACAACTCCTTTTTTCCCGAAAACCCTGTTGTACCTCTTATAGAGGCAGTGCATGACCGTGTTATTTTGGAGGTGTTCCGCGGTTGCACACACGGATGTCGTTTTTGTCAGGCAGGAATGATTTATCGTCCTGTCAGGGAACGCTCAGCCGAGGTGTTGAACAGACAAGCGAAAAATTCTATTGATAACACCGGATATGACGAAATATCACTTACATCTCTGAGCATAAGCGACTATACCTGCCTTGAAAAACTTACGGACTATTTATTGGAATGGACAGAAGATAAAAAAATAAATCTTTCTCTACCCTCTATGCGTCTTGACAGTTTTACAAAGGAACTTATGAAAAAAGTAATGTCAATACGCAAAAGCGGACTCACATTTGCACCTGAAGCCGGAACACAGGCACTTCGTGACCGCATAAACAAAGGCATTACCGAAGAGGACCTTATGCGTTCGGTTAAAATGGCTTTTGATACCGGACGCGACCAGGTTAAACTTTACTTTATGCTGGGGCTTCCCACCGAAACCTACGATGATTTGGAAGGTATTGCCCAGCTTGCCGAAAAAGTAGTTGAGGAATTTTACCATAACCCCCGAAGACCAAAGGGAAAGCATGTAAAAGTAAATGTAAGTGTATCATGTTTTGTTCCCAAACCATTTACCCCTTTTCAGAGAGCAGGTCAGGATACACTTGAACAACTTCGGGAAAAACAAGAGTTCCTGCGAGGAAGAATTAAATCACGCAGAATTGAGTTTTCCTACCATGAAGCAAAAGTTTCCCGTATTGAGGCAGTACTTGCAAGAGGAGACAGACGACTTTCAGAGGTAATTTACAATGTGTATAAGTCAGGACAGATTTTCAGCGCATGGGATGAATATTTCTCGTCAGATGTGTGGGAAAAGGCCGTTTCTGATGCGGGACTTTCTATTGAACATTACGCAAACCGCAACTTCGGACAAGACGAAATACTTCCGTGGAGCATGATAGATATAGGTGTTACAGACGAGTTTCTGAAGTGTGAATACCGGAATGCTATTGAAGGAAAAGTCACACCGCCCTGTAACAAAAAATGTTCTGCTTGCGGAATGATGGAACATTGCGGATACGCCAAAGGTTAATACATAATAAAAACGGCACAACACATGTTTTTTTAAATGTGTTGTGCCGTTTCTGTTAAAATAATTTATTTTTTTGTGATATATCCTTCACGATAGAGAAGTTCCGCACCAAGCAATGCACCGCCGGCAGCACCTCTTATTGTATTGTGTGAAAGACCGATAAATTTGTAATCAAAAACTGTATCTTCACGCAGACGACCGCAGGTGATACCCATACCGTTCTCAACATCACGGTCAAGTTTTGTTTGGGGACGGTTGTCTTCCTCGAAATATGTGATAAACTGTTTGGGTGCAGAAGGAAGATCCAGTTCCTGAGGTCTGCCCTTGAAGTTCTTCCACAACTCAAGGATTTCTTCTTTGGAAGGCTTGTTCTTGAAAGACATAAACACTGTTGCCAGATGACCGTTGGAAGCGGCTACACGGATGCACTGAGAAGTAATAAGGGGAGAGGAAGCAGAAACAATTTCCGAACCTTCTATTTTACCCCAAACTTTAAGAGGCTCCTGTTCGCTCTTTTCCTCTTCTCCGCCGATATACGGAATAACATTGTCAATCATTTCAGGCCAGTCATTAAATGTCTTTCCTGCTCCTGAAATCGCCTGATATGTGCTTACAACAATGTTTGTAGGCTCAAATTTCAAAAGTGGAGTTATCATCGGAACATAACTCTGAATAGAGCAGTTGGGTTTTACCGAAATAAATCCGCGTTTGGTTCCAAGGCGTTTTCTCTGTTCGTTTATAATTTCGATGTGGGAATTGTTTATTTCGGGAATAAGCATAGGAACATCAGGTGTCCATCTGTGAGCCGAGTTGTTTGAAACAACAGGTGTTTCTGCTTTTGCGTAAGCATACTCAAGTTCCTTTATTTCTTCCTTTTTCATATCAACCGCACAGAAAACAAAATCTACTTCATCAGCAACCGATTTTACATCTGCAGCGTCTTTAACAACAACATTTTTAAGTCTATCGGGCAGGGAAGTATCCATTTTCCATCTGTTGCCTGCTGCCTCTGCAAAGGTCTTACCTGCAGAATTCTTACTTGCAGCCAGAGTTGTTACCTCAAAATAAGGGTGGTTTTCAAGCAATGATATAAAGCGTTGACCAACCATACCGGTTGCACCAACAATACCAACTTTAAGTTTTTCCATAAAAATACTCACTTTCAAATGTTAAGTAAACAAAAACCCGTCTTTTGAGACGGGATTTTGCAGTTGAAACATAGATCCAAAATCACAAACAAATTATTTGAATTTGCGTTTTCTTGCAGCTTCGGATTTCTTTTTTCTTTTTACGCTAGGCTTTTCATAGCACTCGCGTTTACGAAGTTCACTCAGTACACCACTTCTTGCACACTGTCTTTTAAATCTGCGAATAGCACTGTCAAGTGATTCGTTTTCTTTAAGTTTTACTTCTGCCACTCTATATCCCTCCCCCAGCATTGCACTCATGCAAAGGAATTGTTAATGCGTTAAGATAAATATTAACGATACTACATTATACAACAAACAATATGTGTCTGTCAATAGTATTTGCAAAAAAAGTTGATTTTTTTACAAATTATTTTACAACAATGTTTACAAGTTTGTTTTTTACATAAATTTCTTTGATGATTTGTTTGCCTTCAAGGTAGGGAGCAAATTGGGCATCCGACTTAACCTGATTGATTACCTGTTCCTGAGAAGAATCGGGAGCAGTCTGGATTTTTCCTCTTATTTTACCGGAAAATTGAACAACAATTTCAATTATATTGTCAACTGTTTTTGCCTCGTCATAAGTGGGGTATGCCGCATGTGAACAAAGTCCGGTTTCACCAAGGTTGTGCCATATTTCTTCACATATGTGAGGAGCAAAGGGACAAAGCAAAGACGCAAAGGTTTTAAGCTCGTCTTTTGTAAGCGAACCGTGTTCATAAATTTCATTTGTCAGAGACATCATGGCGGCAATGGCAGTATTGAATTTCATTTCTTCAATATCACCGGTTACCTTTTTAATGGTTTTGTGGAACGCTGTGTCAAGTTCGGGTGTTATGCCGTTACCTGAAGCAATATCATAAAGTCCCGCAAATCTCTCAAGGAATCTCTTGCATCCCTTAATACTGTTTCCGGACCAGGGAGCCGCCTTTTCAAAGTCACCTATAAACATTTCGTAAAGGCGGAGTGTGTCTGCACCATATTCGTTTACAATATCATCGGGATTAACAACATTTCCTCTTGATTTGGACATTTTCTGATTGTCTTCGCCCAAAATCATACCATGAGAAGTACGCTTTCTGTATGGTTCGGGAATTTGGAGAATATCTATATCGTAGAGAAATTTTGCCCAGAAACGGGAGTAAAGAAGATGAAGAGTTGTGTGCTCCATACCGCCGTTATACCAGTCAACAGGCATCCAATATTCAAGTGCTTCTTTTGAAGCAAGTTCCTTGTCGTTGTTAGGATCACAGTAGCGTAAGAAATACCATGATGAACCTGCCCACTGAGGCATTGTGTCGGTCTCTCTCTTTGCATCGCCGTTGCACTTGGGACACTTGCAGTTTACCCAGTCGGTGACATTTGCAAGGGGGCTTTCACCATTATCGGAAGGCTCAAAAGCCTCAAGGTCAGGGAGTCTGAGGGGAAGGTCTTTTTCATCTATCGGAACCCATCCGCATTTTTCACACCATACCAGAGGAATAGGTTCTCCCCAATAACGCTGACGGGAGAATACCCAGTCGCGGAGTTTAAAGTTTACTTTGGGTTTGCCCAGACCGTTTTGGTCAAGCCAGGAAATAATCTTTTCTTTTGCTTCCTTTACTTCCAGTCCGTCAAGGAAACCGGAATTAACCATAATACCTGTTTCTACATCGGTAAAGGCTTCATTCTGGACATCTCCGCCTTTTACAACCTCCACAATGGGAAGATTGAATTCTTTTGCAAATTCCCAGTCACGTGTATCGTGTGCGGGAACTGCCATAATAGCACCTGTACCGTAAGTTATGAGAACATAGTCGGAAACAAAAATCGGAATTTTAGTATTGTTTACGGGATTAATTGCCTCAATACCGCAAAGTTTTACACCTGTTTTATCTTTTGCAATCTCGGTTCGTTCAAAATCTGATTTTTTAGCCGCTTCCGCTTTGTAGTTATTTACTGCATCAATATTGGAAATTTTGTCTGCATGGTTAACTATAAATGAATGCTCCGGAGAAATAACCATATAGGTTGCACCAAAAAGCGTGTCGGGACGGGTGGTGTATACAGTGAGTTTTTCTCCCGCTGTGGTTTCAAAATCCACCTCTGCACCCGTAGAACGGCCAATCCAGTTTTTCTGCTGGATTTTTACACGGTCGATAAAGTCAAGGTCATCAAGGTCGTCAAGAAGTCTTTGTGCATATTCGGTGATTTTAAGCATCCACTGGCTTTTTTCTTTGTGGATAACTTCACTGTGGCAACGCTCACAAAGTCCGTTCACGACTTCCTCGTTTGCAAGAACGACTTTGCAGGAAGTACACCAGTTAACCGACATTTTCTTTTTGTATGCAAGACCCTTTTCAAACAACTTCAGGAATATCCACTGTGTCCATTTGTAATAATCCGGGTCGGTTGTATTTATCTCTCTTGACCAGTCAAAAGAAAGACCGAGAGATTTGAGTTGCGATTTAAATCTGGCAACATTGTTTGCCGTAACAACAGCGGGATGGATTTTGTTTTTCATTGCAAAATTTTCGGTGGGAAGACCGAAAGCATCCCAACCCATAGGGTAAAGTACATTGTAACCTTGCTGACGGCGTTTTCTTGCAATTATATCAATGGCGGTATAAGAACGGGGATGACCTACATGGAGTCCCTGTGCGGAAGGATAGGGGAACTCTACAAGAGGATAAAATTTAGGCTTTGAATAATCAACACCTACTTTGAATGCCTCCTTATCATCCCATTCTTTTTGCCATTTGGCTTCTATTTCTTTAAAATCGTATTTCATGATTAACGGTTCCTTTCTGAATTGGCAAAAAGATTAAAATGCCATTTTGCTTTCAATATAAGCGGCGACCTGGTCAATCGGCAGACGAATCTGTTCCATTGTGTCGCGGTCGCGGATTGTAACCGAATTGTCGTTTTCTGTATCAAAGTCATAGGTTATACAGAAAGGAGTACCGATTTCGTCTTGACGGCGATATCTTTTTCCGATAGAGCCTGCATCATCGTATTCTACATTAAAACTCTTTGCAAGTTGAACATAAAGTTCACTTGCTTTTTCGCCCAGTTTCTTTGAAAGAGGAAGAACAGCCGCTTTGACAGGGGCAAGTGCAGGGTGGAAACGAAGTACGGTTCTTACATCGCCCTCTGCAATTTCTTCTTCATCGTATGCTTCAACCAGGAAGGCAAGAGTAACACGGTCAGCACCCAGAGAAGGCTCAACAACATACGGAATATATTTTTCATTTGTTTCAGGGTCGAAATATTCCATTGATTCACCTGAGAATTTCTGATGTTGGGAAAGGTCATAATCGGTTCTGTCCGCAATACCCCATAATTCTCCCCATCCAAACGGGAAAAGATACTCAAAGTCAGTTGTTGCCTTGGAATAGAAAGAAAGTTCTTCTTTGGAATGGTCGCGGAGTTTGAGATTTTCCTTCTTCATACCAAGACTGTAGAGGAAGTTTGCACAATAGTCCTTCCAGTAAGCAAACCATTCAAGGTCGGTATCGGGTTTGCAGAAAAATTCAAGTTCCATCTGCTCAAATTCGCGGGTACGGAAAGTGAAGTTTCCTGGAGTGATTTCATTTCTGAAGGATTTACCTATCTGGCAAACACCGAAAGGAACTTTTTTACGGGTTGTTCTGGTAACATTTTTAAAGTTTACAAAAATTCCCTGTGCAGTTTCGGGGCGAAGATAAATTTCATTTTTTGCATCCTCGGTAACACCCTGGAAGGTTTTAAACATAAGATTGAATTTGCGTATATCTGTAAAGTTTGAAGAACCGCAATTCGGGCATTTGATACCTTTTTCTTTTATAAAGTCCATAAGTTGCTCATTGGACATACCATCAGCAGATTCGCCGGTAAAATCTTCCACCAATTTGTCTGCTCTGTGGCGTGTTTTACAGTCTTTGCAGTCCATAAGAGGGTCGGAAAAACCACCCAGATGTCCCGAAGCAACCCATGTCTGTGGATTCATAAGAATAGCACAGTCAAGTCCGACATTATACTGTGATTCCTGAACGAATTTTTTCCACCATGCGCGTTTTACATTGTTTTTGAGTTCAACACCCAAAGGACCGTAGTCCCATGTATTTGATAAGCCACCGTAAATTTCCGAGCCTGCATATACAAAGCCTCTTCCTTTGCAAAGGGCAACTACTTTTTCCATTGTTTTTTCAGAATTAGTCATTTTTATCCTCCGGATTGTTATATTATTAAAATCATCAAATTATATTACATTGTGAAAACAATTTCTTCGTCCGCTTCTTCTCCGTCGACTATTTTTTTAGTTGTAATACTCTTGGGAGAATAATTTGTTATTTTCAAGCGTGTGATTACTTCGTTGTCATGACCTACATTTTCTCCGATAAGAAGATATTTTTCCACAACTCCGTCGTCGTTGGTGACATAGTCTAAATTAAACAGATATGTATATGTGTTTCCGTATTCATCTATTGCTCTTAAAAATCCGTCTTGGGTAAACATCCATACAACACCTGAATTATATAAGGTCTCCTCAAAAAAGGGTTTGAGGTCAATAAAGGATTCATAAAATGACGAATACAAGAAAGAATGAACATTGCCGTCATTTCCGTTCTGGTCAATAAGTACAGCATCAAATCCGTTTCCGGTACTTTTCTTGAAACGGAATTCATTTTCCTGCCCATCACCTGAGATTACAAGTTTTATTGCAGTGTTTTGCTGGTCGGGGTATACAATCGAATAAGTAAGCCGTTGTAAAACACCGTCCGGTAAATAGGTATCAAGAGTACCGTCCGGGAAAAATTTGTAAATCTTTTCCTCGGTAGTATATACCCCGCTGAAGTATGGATCTTTGTTTTCAAATGCCTTGGAAACAGGGTCCTCGTTAATCTCTTCCGATGCAATCAGAAAAGTATCAGCAAGGTTTACACCGGAAAGTTTCTCCAGAAGAATGCCGTCAAGAACGGCTGTATTATCAACATCGGATGAACAGGACACCAAAATAAAGCATATTACGGAAAGAAAAAGAAAGAAAACAGTTTTTTTCAAATTATTCATACAGAACTCCTTTCGACGAACTAATACAGTTTATCATAATTTAATAAAAAAATCAATACATAACGACTATATTCTCTTGGAAAGTATCGGACTGTATTTATTTCTGAATTCTTCAAAGCGGTCTTCATCAAGTGCTTTCCGTATTCTTTCCATAAGGTTGTTATAGAAATAAAGATTGTGAGTAACGCAAAGCCGATATCCCAGCATTTCCTTCGCTTTTAACAGGTGACGAAGATAAGAGCGTGAAAAGTTGCGGCAGGTGGGACAGTCACATTCGGGGTCAATGGGAAGAGGGTCACGCTCATATTTCTGATTCATGAGATTGATTACACCGCTGTTGGTACAAAGGTTTCCGTGACGGGCATTTCTGCTGGGCATAACACAATCAAAGAAATCAATGCCCCGCCATACTCCTTCGATTATGTTTGAACAGGTGCCTACTCCCATAAGGTATCTGGGCTTGTTTTGCGGCATATAAGGTTCAACCGCATTGATAATACGGTACATATCTTCGGTTGCTTCACCAACTGCAAGACCGCCTATAGCATATCCGTCAAGGTCGAGTTTTGCAATTTCCTCCATATGCTTTATTCTCAAATCTTCATAGGTACTGCCCTGATTTATTCCAAACAGCATTTGGCTTTTGTTGATTGTATCATGAAGAGAATTGAGTCGCTCCATCTCCTCTTTGCACCGATAGAGCCAACGGGTAGTGCGTTCGCAGGAAAGCCGTGTATATCCGTATTCTGCAGGATTTGCAATACACTCGTCAAATGCCATGGCAATGGTTGAGGCAAGATTTGACTGTATTCGCATACTTTCCTCGGGACCCATGAAAATCCTTTTTCCGTCTATGTGAGAGGCAAATGTAACGCCCTCTTCATCAATCTTTCTTATTTTAGCCAGGGAAAAAACCTGAAATCCGCCGCTATCGGTTAAAATAGGTTTGTCCCAATTGAAAAATTTATGAAGTCCGCCCATATCCCTTATAACATCATCACCCGGACGCACATGAAGATGATATGTGTTTGAGAGTTCAATCTGGCATTTGATATCCTTAAGGTCGAGGGTGGATACGCCCCCTTTTATTGCGGCACAAGTTCCCACATTCATAAATACAGGTGTTTCAATAATTCCTTTGTTGGTGTGGAGTCTTGCCCTTCTTGCTCTTTTTTCGCGTTTAATAAGTTCAAACAATTTTTTTACCTATCCTTATGTTCTGAAAAATAATTTGTTGAGTTCTTTTTTGGTAAATATTCTGCAAACAGGTCTGCCGTGAGGACAGTAGGTGATATTACCCAGTTCGTATAATCTCTTGACTAAAAATTCCATGTCCTCAGCAGCGTATTTCCGCTTTGCTTTTATAGCCGCTTTACATGCTGCTGTATGTAAAATGTCGTCATACACCGTATCTACGGGAAGTGAGGTTTTTTTGCCTTCCGCAATGTTTTCGGCAATTGCCTCCACAATGTCCTGTATATCATCCTGGGAAATTCCCGAAAATATGGCTGGAACACTTCGGATGATAAAAGAATTGTCTCCGAACGGCTCGATTTCAAACCCCAGACTTGTTATTTGTTCTGTAAAGTCGGATATGCATTCGGCAGTCTTTCTGTCTAATTCAACAACTGCCGGAACCATAAGCAACTGTACGGCATCATTTTTTGAGGATTTTTTCAATTCTTCATAAAGTATCCGTTCATGTGCCGCGTGCTTGTCAATCAAAACAAGATTTTCGCCGCTTTCAACAAGTATATATGTATTGAAAACTTCTCCAATCATTCTGTAATCCACGCGTGTTTCTTCCAGAACAATCGGTGGATCGCACACAATGTTTTCAGGAGTGTCCTTTTGGGGCACGGAAGAACTGTTGTAATTCTGAACCTCATTTATAATCACATCGCCTTTTTTGTGTTCAAAAGCATCGGATGAATGAAGTACTCCTATGGGTTCTGCAGTTTTAAAGCCGTGTGCTTCCGACTGCTCATGGAGGAATTCCAGTTGTTTGCTGTCGGGTTTAACCTCTTCAATTTTGAAGATTTCTTCAAAACTTTTAAACGGCAACGCAGTTGTTTCTTTCGGAGTGTCGTTTTTTATGTGACAGTTGTCAGATAAAACTTCTTTTTTGTTTTGCTCGGTAATTTCTTTGTTTTCTTGCCGGCGGACCGGATTGTCAACTGTAACCTGCCGCGGGATATCCTGTTGCAGAGCCAACGGGTTTTTTAAATTCTGCAGAGTTGTTCGTACCGCCGTAAAAACAACAGAATAAACTGCTTTTTCATCGGAGAACTTGATTTCAAGTTTTGCCGGATGGACATTTACATCAACGGTATGCGGATTGACTTCACAAAATAAAACATAACAAGGGTATTTGTCACTCAATATATAATTTTTATAAGCATCTTCAACTGCAAACATAACAGACTTTGCACGGACATAACGATTATTTACAAAAACTGTCTGAAAATTGCGGTTTGTTTTGGAATACTCGGGTTTTGTAATATAGCCTTTTACCGAAATTCCGTCTTGCTGATAAGATACTTCCTCAATTTCCGATGCAAATTCTCTGCCGTAAATGGAATAAATTGTATCGGAAAGACTTGAGTTGCCGGCTGTCTGAAATTTAAGATTTCCGTCTGCAGTATACTTAAATGCAATTTCCGGATGGGAAAGGGCTATTTTTTCAACATATTGGGAGATGACGCCTGTTTCGGTAGCGGGTTTTTTCAAAAATTTTCTTCGTGCGGGAAGATTGAAAAACAAATCACACACCGTAACGGAAGTGCCTGCCGGGCATCCGCTGTCTTCTTCTTTTGTTTTTTCTTCACCGTTAAATTCAAGGAGAGTTCCTGTAATGTCTTCTTCTCGTCTGGAAATAATTTGAAATCTTGATACCGAAGAAATTGCCGCCAGGGCTTCACCTCTGAATCCCAGCGTATTTATTCCGCTTAAATCTTCGGAATTTTTAATTTTACTGGTGGCATGTTTTTTTACACACATCAACACATCGTCATGCGACATACCTTTTCCGTTGTCGCTGACACGCATATACGAAGCGCCTCCTGCCTTTATCTCCACTGTAATTAAAGTGGAGCCGGCATCAATTGCGTTTTCCAGAAGTTCTTTTATTACTGAGGCAGGTCGTTCAACAACTTCGCCTGCAGAAATAAGATTAATTGTGTGCTGGTCTAACAGATTAATAATTCCCATTTAGATGCTCCGTGCTTCTTTGCATAAATTGTGTAATTTTTCAAGTGCTTCAATAGGAGTGAGGACATTTACATCTATTTTTTTCATTTCGTCAATTATTGACTGCGAAAGTGCTGTACCCATAGTTATATCGTCGGTGTCCATAGGTGAAACAGTTTTTTTCTGCGGAGCGTCACCCTCAAGTTGTTTAAGATATTTTTTTGCAAGTGAAATGACCTCGTTTGGCACACCTGCCAGTTTTGCAACCTCAATGCCGTAACTGTCGTCTGCAGAGCCGGAAATAATTTTTCTGAGAAAGATAATATCGTCACCGCGTTTTTTTGCGGCAATATTGTAATTCTTGACGCCCTTAACTATTCCTTCAAGTTCGGAAAGTTCATGATAATGTGTTGCAAAAAGCGTTTTTGCCATAATTTTCTCGGCAGTGTATTCGAGGACTGCACGGGCAATGCTCATCCCGTCAAAAGTACTTGTTCCCCGACCAATTTCGTCGTATATAATAAGACTTTTTTGTGTTGCACCGCTGAGTATGGATGCTACTTCTTTCATTTCCAGCATAAAGGTGGAGGAACCTTGTGATAAATCGTCAGATGCTCCGATTCTGGTAAATATTTTATCAACAATGCCCACCCTTGCATATTTTGCAGGCACAAAAGAGCCTATCTGTGCCATTATAACTATCAGGGCGACCTGACGCATATATGTTGATTTGCCCGCCATATTGGGACCTGTAATTATATTGAGTCGATTCTGGTCGCAGTCAAGGTTTGCATCATTGGGAACAAACAAGGTCTGCGCATATTGTTCTACAATCGGATGTCTGGAGTTTTCAAGCACAAGCTTATCTGAATAGTCAACTTCCGGACACACATAAGAATTTTTTGCCGCAACCTCTCCTAAAGAGGCATAAGCATCAATTGTAGAAAGAATAACCGCATCTTGCTGGAGATGTTCCTTATATTCGCGTACTTTGTCGCAAATTTCCACAAACAAAGTGTACTCAAGGGCTTGTATTTTGTCTTTTGCCCCAAGAACTTTTCCTTCAACTTCTTTAAGTTCGTTTGTTATGTACCTTTCTGCACCGGTGAGCGTCTGGCGGCGGATGTATCTGTCCGGCACAAGAGAAAGCATTGATTTTGTGACTTCGATGTAGTAACCGAATACCCGGTTGTAGCCGACTTTAAGATTCTTTATTCCGGTCATTTCTTTTTCGGACTGCTCTATTGCGGCAAGATAGGATTTACTGTCCGAAATAATAATCCGCAACTCATCAACATCGCTGTTGAATCCGTTTTTTATAAACCCGCCCTCACGAACAGAAAACGGCGGGTCATCTGTAATTGAGTTGAATATAAGTTCTCTGAGTTGGTTGAGTTCCAGAAGTTTTTCACCCATGGATTCAAGTTGCGGTGAACCCGAAGATAAAAGCATATTTTTAATTTGAGGTAAAACTGTCAAAGTTTTTTCAAGTGCTTTTAAATCCCGTGAAGAACAATTCTGGTAAATGACTTTGGTAAGTACACGCTCAATATCATAAACCGAGTCCAGTAAATTCCGTATATCATCTCTGAACATTTCATTGGATACAAAATGCGATATGGCATCCTGACGGTTTTTTATGTAAAGACAGTTTGTGAGAGGTGCTTCCAACCAACGGCGGAGAGTTCTTGCACCGCCGGAGGTTCTTGTCTTGTCAAGTGTTCCCAGCAAAGAACCTTTTTTGGTTTTGGTCCGCATTGTTTCACAAAGTTCAAGGTTACGCCGTGTTGATGCATCCAAAGAAAGAAAAGCACTTTGTGCGTAAAGATTTATTTTTTTAATATTTTTAAGTTCGCTTTTCTGTGTTTCGCGCAGGTAAAGGAATAAAGCACTTAGGGCGGGCAGGATGGGGGAGTTGCCCTCAACACCCAGAGTCTGGGCGTTTTCACCTGAGTTTTCAATAATTGTATCTTCACATGATGACTTATCAAAATAATCGGATTTGTCGGTGGTAAGAGAACATTTTAATGTGTTATTTATAAACTTGAATATCTCGGGTGCATCTTTTTCGGAAATATTTGTAATAAGTTCACTGGGAGAATATAAGGCAAGTTGGTCAATCACGGCAGATGACGAATTTGCATCTCCCTGACACAGAGTGGTATATATTTCGCCTGTGGAAATATCACAGAATGCAACAGCGGAATCCCTGCCCGAATAGTACAGGGACGCAAGATAATTGTTGGCAGAATCTTTCAGATATTCGCTTTGGGTAAGAGTGCCGGGGGTGATTATGCGTACAACATCTCTTTTAACAAGTCCCTTGGCGGTTGCAGGGTCCTCTGTCTGTTCGCATATTGCAATTTTATATCCCTTTTCAATTAGTTTTGGAATATAAGAGTCTACGCTGTGATACGGAATTCCGCACATAGGAGCCCGCTCTTCTTCACCGCAATTTTTTCCTGTTAAGACCAAATCAAGTTCAGAAGATACAATTTTTGCATCGTCATAAAACATTTCGTAAAAGTCGCCCAAACGATAGAAAAGAAGATAGTCCTTATATTCGTTTTTTATCTGGAAATATTGTTGCATCATGGGAGTCGGCATAAATTTTCCTTACCTTTCAGTAATCTAAAAAGTTTTCAGTGGTTGCACTTTCCGCAGGTTTTGCACTTCTCCTCGGTACAACCGATTTCTTCTCCTGTGATTCCGCTTGAAATAGTCATGTTGACAAGACTTAAAAAATCGTTAAATTCCTTTTCGCTTTCACGATATTCGGCCATTATCGGATTAGAAACAACAATTTCGTAGAGTTCTTCAACTCTGCGTTGAATAGCATCGGTAACATCGTGGTCAGGGTTTTCTCCTCTTAAATGTTCGCCCAATGCCATTTTCTGCACATTATATTCGTTTATGGCAGAGGAAAGGTTCTTGTCGTTGTCGCAAACGGATTTTGCATTTTGATAACGCACTGTGCGGGGGTCGTCTTTTATTGCCTCACCCAGTGCCTTTGCCATGTCAAGTATTTTCATTGTATAATGTTTCCTTTCATAGAAAACGCATCGCCTTTTTCTATTTTTATATCAACAAAAGTTCCGATAATATCTTGTGCATTCTGAGGTTTTTTAAAGTGTACCAACTTGTTGTGATAACATCTGCCCGTAAACATATCCGGGTCGGTCTTGCTTTCACCCTCCACAAGTACGGAAACTGTTTTCCCTTCGTATTTTTTGTTGTTTTCTCCTGAAATCTCACCCTGAATTTCCAAAAGACGGGTAATGCGTTCTTTTTTCACCTGTTCGGGAATCTGGTCTGCCATTTTTTCTGCCGGTGTTCCTTTTCGCTTAGAATACACAAACGAGTACACCTGGTCAAATTTAATTCTTTTCAATGCGTCAAGCGTTAACTCAAAATCCTGCTCTGTTTCCCCGGGGAAACCCACGATAAAATCGCTTGTAATACATATATCGGGAATTTTCGCTCTTAAAAGGTCAATATACCTGAAATATTCCTCTCTTGTATATCCTCTGTGCATTGCTTTAAGTATATCATTGCTTCCCGACTGCATGGGTAAATGGAAATGATTTGATATTTTCGGGTTTTCGGAAATTATTTCACAAAGTTCCTCTGTGGCATCTTTCGGATGGGAGGTCATAAACCTTATCCAGAAATTCCCCTCAATTTTGCATATATCACGCAAAAGACTTCCGAATTCTGCTTTCCCGTACAGGTCTTTTCCGTAAGAGTTTACATTTTGTCCCAAAAGGGTTATTTCACGGTATCCTTGTTCCACAAGAGAGCGGATTTCCGAAACAATCATTTCTTTTTTACGGCTTCTTTCTCTGCCCCGTACATACGGCACTACACAGTATGAGCAAAAATTATTGCATCCATACATTGTTGATACCCATGCCTTGTAACTGCTTTCTCTTACAACAGGAATGTCTTCCCTCATTGTACCGGGGTTTATCTGATAATCCTCAACGAAAAAACCGCGTCCTTTTTTCATCCGGGCTGTGTATACGATGTTTGCAATCTGATGCATCATATTGGTGCCGAAAACAAAGTCTACATATGGATATTTGTGTTTTATATCATCTGCGCGGTGCTCCTGCTGTATCATGCATCCGCATACACCGATAATAAGATTTGGATTTGTTTCTTTCAGATGCTTGAGATTGCCTGTATTTGAAAGTGCCTTTAATTCGGCGTGTTCCCGTACCGCACATGTGTTTACTAAAATAAGGTCGGATTTTTGTTTGTCTTGTGTAATTTCATATCCCGAAGAGGTGAGAATTCCAAGAATGCGTTCTGAATCTGCTTCGTTTTGCTGACAACCGTAAGTCTCGATATAAACCATGGGGTATCTGCCCTCGGCAGAATAAAATTTATCATTCAACTCGGAAAGCATTTTTATTGATTCGGGTAATTCCTTTTTTTCTAAAATGAGTTTGTTTGAAGGCATTTTTATCACCGGTTTCACAATATAAATTTGTAATGGTTAAGTCAAAAATTCTATAATATATAAAATCATAATATTATTTATTATTATATCACACTTTATTTGGAATGTCAACCTGTGAAGGCCGGTTATGACGCAAAATAAAAACAAAAAAGAGGTCGCCGCAAGTAGCAGCAACCTCTTTTGAAACCGGTTTAAAATCAAATCAGAGAGTAATAACCTTTTCCTCGTCAGAAGCACGGTAAGCAGCCTCGATAACTTTTTGCATCCAGATAGCATCTGACATGGGAACTTCAACGGGTGTACCGTTGAGGATGGAGTTGGAGAAGGACTCTATTTCTTTTGTATACATATTTCCGAATTCAACATTAAATTCAATCGGAGTAACATCAACACGGTTCTGAGCGGCATCATATCCTGCTTCGCCTGCAATAACAACCGAAACTTTACCGCCTTCCACCTGACCGATGGTTCCTTCTGCAAGAATGCTTCCTCTTGTGCCGTAAAATTCAAGACGGCATTTTGCAGCGGCGTCGGGAAGGTTGAAGTTGGAGTCAACATAAGCATGAGCACCGCCGGAAAGTTTGAGAATAACATTGGAGGAGTCATCAACATTGTAGTTGTGTGTAAGAGTGTCATTGAAAGCAGAAACTTTAACGGTTTTCTGACCTGTAATGTACTCTATAAGGTCGATGCAATGGATACCCATATCAATGAGAGCACCGCCACCGGAAAGTTCCTTTTTCTGACGCCATGCGTTTTCGATGGGCGGATACCAGCAGGTGAGCTGACCGCGGCAGGAAACAATGTCACCGAGATTTCCTTCGGCAATGAATTCCTTCATTTTCTGGTGATAAGCGTGGTAACGCATCATAAATCCGGAAGCGGATAGAACACCGTTTTCATTACATACAGCCAATGCTTTTTCAGCATCTTCAACTGTCATTGCAATCGGCTTTTCAGCAAGAACATGCTTTTTTGCCTTTGCTGCGGCAATAATCTGTTCAAGATGGCAACCTACGGGAGATGCAATGTAAACTGCTTCTACCTCGGGGTCATTAACCAAATCCTGTGCATTATCGTATGCTCTTTTTGCATTATATTTTGCACGAAGTTTTTCGGAAAGTTCCATATTAACTTCCATAACGGCAACAAGTTCGGCGTTGTTAGCCAGCATCATGCCGGGGAGAGTTCTTCTGTCAGCGATACCGCCGGCGCCTATAACGCCCCATTTAACTTTTTTCATAAGTGTAGCACCTTTCAATTATTTTTGTGAACAAAACGGGAACAGACGCACACCAAAATGTGCGCCGGTTCCCATCTGGAAAATTATTTCAAATGGTTCTTAATTACTGCGGTAAGACCATCAATACACTTCTGAATGTGTACTTCTTCCCATGAGGGATGGAGGAACAGACAAACTGTTGCAAATCTCAAATCGCGGGCAACAGGGCAATCTGTCTTTGTGTAATCAACAGATGCAGCATCTGCATACTCTTTGGATTCGAAGGGGAATTTAGCATTACCAAAGCCCTGGTGTTCAATGTATGCCTTTTCTTTGTATGCTTCAGGCCACTGAATACCGTAGCAGGGGATTTTCATGCCGGAAAGTTCTTTGAGAATAGTGGGAGCATCACAATCAAGAGCATCTCTGTCGATTATGATGGGGTACCACCAGTAAGAGTTCTTTCTTTCAGCAGTGTTAACGGGGAGTTTCTTGATTCCCTTCATGCCGGCAAAAGCAGCATCGTACATTGCAGCATACTTAAGTCTTCTTGCAAGGTTCCAGTTGTCAAAACGCTTAAGTTCGTTTATACCGAAAATGGACTGAATTTCAGTCATTCTGTAGTTGAAACCAACGCGTCTGTGAATGTAGGGGAGTTTTTCTTCAAGAGCGAGCATGCTCATTCTTTCTTTTACATCGTAACCGTGGTCACGGAATGAACGGCATTCCCAACCGATTTCTTCGTCGTTGGTAACAACCATACCGCCTTCACCGCCGGTAGTAAAGTGCTTTGACTGGCAGAATGAGAAACATCCTACATCACCGATAAGACCGGCTTTTGTACCGTTGTATTCACCGCCGAAACACTGTGCACAGTCTTCAACAATCTTGAGGTTGTGCTTTTTAGCAACAGCCAGGATACCCTTCATATCAGCAACAATACCGTAAAGGTGAACAACAAGGATAGCCTTTGTACGGGGAGTGATGAGTGCTTCAATCTTGTCAGGGTCAAGAGTGTGATCTTCTGTAACATCGCAGAATACAGGAATAGCACCTGCCTGAACAACTGCGAAAGAAGAAGCGATAAAGGAGTAAGATGTAACGATAACTTCATCGCCGGGGCCTATTCCGAGAGCAGCAAGAGCGATGTGAAGTGCTGCAGTACCGTTGGTACAGGAAATAGCCATTTTAGCACCAATCCATTTTCTCCACATTTCTTCGAATTCCATACCCTTAGGACCGGTCCAGTAGTTTACTTTACCGTTGCGTACGGGCTCAAGAATGTCTTCTGCTGTTTCAGGAGCAAACTGGGGCCACATCGGGAAGCCGATTTCGGCAATACCCGCGCCATTCATTACAATTTCTTCTTGTTTTTTCATGGTTATGTATCCTTTCGTAAATAAAATTTTCGTATTTTACGAAATTAGTATAACATTGCAGGACATGTATGTCTATATAATATTTAAATCCACCTTTGTTATTTAAAGATATTTTTTAGTAAAAACAGAAATGACGGTGTTTTTCAACCGCCGTTTCTGCGTTTAAAGAGAAGAGATATACCTGATTATAAATCAGCATTTGACAGTATGTCAATTAAAGCGTTTCTTCCCGAAAAAACAAGTTGTTTGGTTACTTTTTCGGATATGCCCAGCATCTCGGAAATTTCATGGTTGTCGCACAAAAACATGTCTTTTAAAAACATAACTCTTCTGTACTTTTCGGGTAAAGAACACAGTGCATTATAAGAGGTGTTTTTTACGGAATTTTTTTTTGAAACCGGATATTTGCGGTATATATGGCGACAAGTTCGGTACAGTTTTGGCAAAAAACTTTTTTCATTCTTGCTTTTTATCCACATTGGATAGAACAAAACAAAAGTTTCCTGCAAAATTTCAAAGGCTGCCTCGCGGTTAAGAACATGGCTGAAAGCCAGGGCATAAAGCGGTTTTTCATACTTGGAAATTATGTCCGCGTAAGAAGTGAAAAGTGAGTCGTCATAGCACTTGTCTGTGTTTATAAATTGTACCATCAGAAAACATTCGAAAATCTTTCCAGAAATGCAATGGAATGACTTCGTGATGCTGGAATTCCCTCCTGGACGGGTTCATAGTATTTTTCATTATATACACTGTCCTCTGAGGCCACCTCTTTAAAGTAAATGTCAAGAACCGTACCATATTTCGGAAAGGCAAGGCTTTTTGAATAACCGTAATAAATATCTTCCATAATTTCTGATATTCTCTGACGGTCTGTTATTGTGGAAGTACACAGAAGTGTTCCGTCTGTATCGTAGTCAGAAACTAAAATGTGTGATATTTTATCGATAATACTGAAATTTTCACTTTCAAGTTCCTCAACAGCCGGGTTGGATTGAATCAGAGAAAGGGTGTTTTTAAAACTTTCCGGTATTATAACTGTTATACTTCCCTGAGCCTCAATGTACTTTGTTGCTGTTGTACCCAGGTCGCGGGTAATCATGGCATGCTCGTTGTTTTCACTGTATTTTTCGTGAAGTGTGTAGTAGACTTCAAGGACATACATTGAACTGTTCTGCATATCGTCAAACTCAGAATTATTATAGTCTGCAAGAAGGGCATCTCTGAATTTTTTATTCATATCCTCATTGTCAATGAGAGTGCCTGTTCCGCTTCCGAACTCTTCAATAAGTTTGGTTGTGACAACAACGCCCTTGATATCCGAATTTTCCAAAATAGGTATCATGTAATCTACATATTGCTCACTGTCATAAATTGTTTTAAACAGTTCGTAGTATTCTTCCTTCTTTTTGAAATATTTATTTCTCAAAGGTCGGATTTCTTTGCCGTTTCTAATCATTTGTACCTCAGCATTTGTGTTGGGGAGTGACGATTGTGCAATGGCTTCAAAAGTATTCAGGTTGTAGGGGACGAGCAGTATACCATTATAGTTCTGATTTCTGATTTCCTCATGAAAAAGTGAGTAAAGTTTTATTGCAGCCTCTTTCGCTTCGGGTTGGTCAATTTCAGACATACCGTATTCGTCCTTTAAAGATTTTGTATAATAATTCACAATACGGCTGTTAAGTTGCACATTAACATAGTCAACTTCGGAAAATTCGGGCTGACGATATCTGAATATTCCGAAACAGTCCATTACAATAACGATAAATACAATTGCAAATATTCCCGCAGACCAGACAAGTCTCAGAGGCTTTTTGAAGATTGCTTTCATGTCCCGTTCAAAAATCATATTCAGAATCACAAACGACAAAACAAGACCTATTACTGCACCCACGATGATGTTGACAATGGAACCATATGTAACATAGTAGAAGAAAAGACCTGCTGCAAAGGCAACTATAAAACAGTACATATATTGCAGGGTAAGCCGCACCGGCATATAGATTATGGCACTGCTCCAGGTTTCTGCAGGGCGTCTGTTGCAGAGATAACAACCAATAACCCCAAAAACGACAGTGAAAATCAGAGCACATATGTATGTCCATGCGGTGGGAGGCGCTTCATTGAATATCAGTATGTGTAAAGAGGGTGTTATTCTTAAACACCACTTCAGTATCGGCTCCTGGAAATCAATAATATCATTGTTGAATATTTCAGCGGCAGATGTCAGCAAAAACATAAATGCTATGGGATAAAAATTAATAGTACCGTAAACTACAAGTGCGTTTAATCCGTTGCTTGAAAGAAGGGCGGACATGCATCCCAGGGCAAAAAACAACAGGAAAAATACAATATTGTTACCAATCAGCGCCAACAGCCCGTTATGGTCCGGAGTCATAAAAAGAAGTTGTGAAATATTTACAAATTGCCATGAGCCCATAATATTAAGGCCTGCAACTGTGATGACTGATGTAATAACAAGGGGTATGATGTAATACAGGAATCCGCTTATAAAGTTTGCAATATATGCAGATGTTCTTGTAATGGGAAGAGAAAGGAAGAAGTCGGCAGAGTCTTTTTTTCGGAAATAATGAAACAAAACGAACGGAATGACAAGACCTGCCGCGGCACAAATAATAGACAGGAAAATGTGATAGTAGTTGCCGTCGGTAATATCAAACAGGTTTAAAAGGTGGGTGTTGGCGTATTTTGCCAACTGGTATTTTTCATCGCCCTGTGCATAATTCAGTCTCTGAATATCGTTGCTGAAAACCATAAATGCGGGAACAGGGCCGCATATTGTCATAATCAAAGTCAGAATAACCATTAGTGATTTTCCGGATTTCAGATTATGATATATAAATTGAGAAATATTTTTACGCATTTAAATCGCCTCCCGTAAAACTGATATGCCCTTTGTCACGGAGTTCATAACAGAAAATTTCGTCAAGTGTCAGATGGATGGGTTCAAAATATGTAATTGTACAGTTGTTTGACAGACAATAGTTACGGAGTTTTTCTTCTACCTGCACGGCACTGCCCGGTGCAATGAAACTGTAAAGTTTGCCTCTGCAGGTGAGTGATGAAATATCAATGTCATCCGGCAGAAAATCCGTCGGCGGATTTTCAAGTACCATCTGGTAACGAAAAACATTCTCTTTTATATCGTCAAGAGAACGGTCTATGACAACTTTACCGTCATCTATAAGAACAATGTGGTCAGATAAGTCTTCAAGGTCGTAAAGATTGTGCGAGGAAAGTATTACCGTGGCACCTGTTTTTGCAACATAAGACATAAATTCTTTTTTTGCGTATGCTCTCATAAGAGGGTCAAGACCATCAAAGGTTTCGTCACACAGGAGATATTTCGGCATTGAGGAAAGAGCGAGAATTACTTCGCATTGACGGAGCATACCTTTTGAAAATGTATTAAGGAGACGGTTGGGATTCAGCCCGAAATCACTTACGAGTTTTCCGAAATATTCGTATGAAAAATCAGGATAGAATCTTTTATAAAAATCTGCCATTTGATTTAAGGTTGTAGACTTGAAAAAATAATGATTGTCCGGCAGATAGGATATTTGTTGCTTGAGTTTCGAGTTTTCAAAGACGAGGTGTCCGTCTATTATAACATCACCGCAGTCGGGAGTGTAAACTCCGGCGAGAATTCTCAGAAGTGTGGACTTTCCCGCACCGTTTGTGCCCACAAGTCCCATGATGGACGAATCTTTTATGTTAACAGTTATACTGTCCAGTGATTTTATTTTGCTTTGCGGGTAGGTTTTGGATACATTCATTATGTTAATCACTTGTCGTTACCTCCGTAATATCCGTTTTTGAGTGTTTGTTCAAGCAGGGCGTAGTCGGTGTTGATTTCGGCTGCTTCCCGGGCAATTGACTCAATTTTTTTCAGTAAATCCTGCCGTTTTGATTCCAGAATTTTGTCGCTGCTGTGAGAAACAAAACACCCCTTTCCGTAAACCGTATATGTGATGCCCTGACGCTCGAGTTCGCTGTATGCTTTTTGAATAGTATTTGGGTTGATTCCCAGTTCTGACGCCAATGCTCTGACTGACGGCAACTGCTCATCTTCCGCAAAAACACCATGCATTATAAGTTCTTTTATGTTGGTTATCAGTTGCTCATATATAGGTCGTCTGTCGCGGAAGTCAATTCTTATCATTGTAGGCATTTAATCACCTCCTGAATTATAACTTGCTAAAATATACGCATATACAAGCCTCAGTGCTTCGGCAGTATGTAGCGTACTATTAGTGTTAGTACACTTGGATTATATCACACACCGGATTGTTTGTCAATAGGATTTTAAAAATTTTCTGAAAAATAAAGAATTTTTTTAAAATAACCGAGCAAAATAAAATCAACCAAACAGAAAGGAAAGTGATTTTAATGCCAAACTTAAGTTGTACTGTTGAGAGATGTACCCATAATAAAAACAATCTTTGTTGTCTTAAGAATATTAAGGTGGGTACTACCTCTGCTACAAACCGCTGCGAAACAGAGTGCGACAGTTTTTCACAAAAAGACGATATTGTTAAGAAGTTTGTTTCTTCTGTTGAAAGCCCGGTTACTGATATTTCCATTAACTGCAGTGCAAAGGAATGCACATACAATAACGATCACATGTGTACTGCAACCAATGTACACATCTGCGGAGATTCATGTTGCACCTGCTCTGACACACAGTGCGACACTTTTAAATGTTGTGAGTGATTTTATGATATCCGAAAATACGCAACCTGCGGGTTGCGTATTTTTGAATATGTATTGAAAAAATAAAGAATGTATGATATAATTTGTATAAATATAAGAAAGCAAAGATTCAGAGGAAGAATATATGACCAAAAAGAATGTGAGGAATACTAAGGGTAAAATAATTTTAGCGGCATGGAAATTGTTTTATGAACAAGGCTACGAGGAAACGACAATAGAAGAGATTATAGAGGAATCCGGCACTTCCAAAGGTTCGTTTTATCACTATTTTACCGGTAAAGATTCGCTGTTGAGTTCTCTTTCGTATATGTTTGACGAAAAATATGAGGAACTTATGGAACAACTCGACTCCGATATGAACAGTTTTGACAAACTTATGTATCTTAACAAAGAACTTTTCTTTGTTGTGGAAAACAGCATATCAATAGAACTTCTTACAAAATTGTACTCATCACAACTTACCACAAAGGGCGAGAGACATCTGCTTGACAAAAACCGTACATATTACAGGATATTGAGAAATATTTTTTCCGAAGGCCAGGCAAGGGGAGAAATAACAAAGGAACTTACGGTCAACGAACTTGTGAAACTGTATGCATTGTGTGAAAGGGCTTTTCTGTATGACTGGTGTCTGAGCAACGGCGGATATTCGTTGACCAGGTATTCTGCAGAAATGTTCCCGATGTTTTTGGCAAAAATCAAAATATAAATTTTTGTTTTTGGTTTATTACTTGCTTTGTATTTAAAAATCGTACAGTTGAATTCGTGCGATAATAAAAGGAAAAATCTGATATTTATGAAAATAAAGTACATATTTTGGTATGTACTTTATTCTGTATTGCATTCTATGCCGTATTGTGATATAATAAATGGGTAAAATGGTTTATTTTGTCGATAAATTTTTTGTTGTGTCCCGTGGTACCTTAATTGTTATTTGTGTGTGATACAATAAAATAATAAATTTGAGGGGAAAAGGTAACATGTCAAAGGTAAATCTCAGAGAACTTTTGAACAAAATGACAACCAAGCAGAAAATAGCACAGTTAGAGCAACTTGCGGCAAGATATTTTACAAAAAACAAAACAGATATAACAGGACCTCTTAGAGACCTGGGACTTACGGAAGATGAATTGAAGATAATCGGAACCAACTTGGGTATAGGCAGTGTGGAGGATATGATAGATGTCCAGAACAGACATCTTGATGAAGATCCAAATCATATCCCTATGATATTCATGAGTGACATTATACATGGCTTCCGTACAATTTACCCGATTCCTCTGGCACTGGGGTGCAGTTTTGATGACCAACTGGTTTATGAGTGCTCCCGTATGGCAGCACGCGAAGCATCTGTTGGAGGTTTGCAGGCAACTTTCACTCCCATGGTTGACTGCATAAGAGATGCACGCTGGGGAAGAGTAATGGAAAGTTGCGGCGAAGACCCCTATTTGAACGGCATAATGGGACAGGCACAGGTAAAAGGCTTTCAGGGTGACGATATTTCAAATCCCGGAAACATTGCAGCATGTGTCAAGCACTTTGCCGGATACAGTGCAGGTGAGGCAGGCAGAGATTATAATATGGCAGAACTTTCTGAACATAGTCTCAGACAGGTTCATTTTCCGGCTTACAAGGCATGTGTTGATGCCGGGGTGAAAATGGTTATGCCCTCATTCAATGTATTGAACGGAGTTCCCTCTGTTGCAAACAAGTGGCTTGTAAACGGTGTTTTACGCAATGAATGGGGATTTGACGGTATTGTAATCAGTGACTGGGACGCTGTATATGAACTTACACAGCACGGTGTTGCTGCAGACTTGAAGGAAGCCGCTTTATTGGCTTTTGAAAACGGTTGCAATATTGAAATGATGTCATTTTCATATATTTCACATCTTGAAGAACTCATAAATGAGGGTAAAATATCTGTTGACCGGCTTGATGAATATGTAATGAAAGTGTTGGAATTTAAGGAAGAACTGGGACTTTTTGATGACCCGTATCATGGTGCATCTTCGGAAGACAGCAAAAAGTTGTTTTTGTGCAGTGAACACCGGGAAATCAGCCGGCGCGCCGCGCGGGAATCTGCCGTTTTGTTAAAAAACGACAATATATTACCGCTTGACAGGAAACTAAAGTCTATAGCACTTATAGGACCTTTTGCCAACTCTGATGATATTAACGGGGCATGGTCGTGTGCAGGTCGGAGAAACGAGTGTGTTACCGTAAAAGAGGGTATAAGAAATCTGTTGCCGGAGGTGGATATAAAGTATGCCAAAGGCTGCGAAAGTTATTTGAATGACAGAAATATATCGGGCTTTGAACAGGCAATAGTTACTGCAAAATCGGCAGATGCGGTTATTTTATGTCTGGGAGAACCGTCGGATTACTCTGGCGAAGAGAGAAGCCGTACAGAACTTACGCTTCCCGGTATGCAACTTGAACTTGCCAGAGCGGTCATAGACGCAAATCCCAATACAGCAGTCGTACTTTTTGGCGGCAGACCTCTCGAGTTGGTAGAACTTGACAGTATCGCTCCTGCAATACTGCATATGTGGTTCCCTGGAACCGAGGGCGGAAATGCAGTGTCGGAACTGTTGTTCGGAGTTTACAGCCCTTGCGGAAAACTTTCTGTGTCGTTCCCCAAAAAAGTGGGACAGTGTCCGATATACTATAATTATACCAATACCGGAAGACCTAAAAGCCGTTATATTGACTGTGATAAATTCCCCCAATACTTCTTCGGATACGGATTGTCTTACAATAAGTTTACTTATAACAGCATGATACTCAGTTCACATACTATTGATAAAAACTCCTCAATAAAGGTTTCCGTAGAGGTTACCAATGAAGGTTGTATGTCAGGAAAGGAAACAGTGCAACTTTATCTCAGAGATCTTGTTTCATCTGCCTCACGACCTGTTCAGGAACTTATATCTTTTAAGAAGGTAAACTTTGAAAAAGGCGAAACAAAGACAGTTGAGTTTGAGATAACCGAGCCGATGCTTCGTTTTTGGAATGCCGATAATGAGTTTGTATCCGAAAGGGGCGAATTTGAAATTTCGGTAGGCTATGCCGACCATATGAAATTTACAGAAAAATTCAGCCTTATATAGTCGGATATCATGAAATGAGTGTATAGCAGATATTTAAAGCACCATTTCGAAATCTTTAGTTTCCAAACGGATATGATGCGAAATATTAAACCGCACACAGTAAGATTAATTTTTAAAAGGAGCAGTACAGTATGGAAAATGCTCAGATTCCTGTGGCTGAAGAGACAGAAAAATGCAAAACAAACACTTATGGCTATTCGGAAAAGGACTACAGAAAATTCAAAAAGTACGCATGGCTTATGCTTCTCAGTTTCGGACTTACATATTTGTTCTTTTATAACGGAAGACAAAACATCAATCTTGTAATGTCACAAATGGCAGAGGGACTTGGGTCTACTACAGCGGCTCTGGGGGTAGTATCATCGGCACTGTTTTGGTGTTATGCCTTCGGACAACTTATAAACGGAAGACTTGGTGCATATTTCGGTTATAAGCGTTTTATGATTGTAGGTATTGTTGCATCTGCAATAATTAATGTTGTTATATCATTCCAGAATTCTATCCCGGTAATTGCTGTTCTCTGGGGTCTTAACGGTTTTTTCCAGTCCACAGTCTGGGCAAACGGTCTTGGTGTCTTAAATAAGTGGTGGCCTAAGAAAAATAGAGGCTTTGCATCGGGATTAACCACTGCCTTTTCTGGCATGGCACAGGTAGTGACCTATCTTACCATACTGCTTTGTATGGATTGGAATCCCGAGTGGGGATGGCGCGCGGCATTCAGATATCCTATGCTTCCTATGGTTCTTATACTGATTGCTTTTGTTGCATTCTTTAAAGAAAAACCGGAAGATGTAGGTCTTGAGCCGTTTGATGAGCCGGATGCCGAAGCATCACAACGGGATGCACAACTTATTGCAGAAATAGAAAAAACGGATATTTATATCCTTATAAAGTCCTCTTTACTGAGCCAAAGGTATTGATGTTCTGCCTTATTTCCGCAATTGCGGGTATCGGAAGATACGGACTGTTAACCTGGGTTCCCACATATTTTACAGAGGCACTTGGCTTATCTATCAAGGACGGTATTTTCAGTTCAATATTACTTCCTGTGGGACAGGCATGCGCTATGTTTGTATTTCCGCTGATTACCGACAAGGCATTCAAAGGAAAGCGTGAACCAATGCTGATTCTTGCGTCGATTGTCACATTTTTGGGAATGCTGTGTTTTCCGTTTATCAAAAGTCAGATTCCGGCATTAATTATGCTGTTTGTGTTAGGCGTTTTTGCTATGGTTACCGGAGTTATATGGGCGATTGCAGGGGATATGGGCGGCAGAGCGTTTTCTTCTACAATCGTGGATGTGCTTGACTGGGCGGTTTATATGGGTGCCGCAATTCAGGCAATCATTTTCGGCTTTGTAAAAGATACATTCGGATGGACTGCTATTTTTGTTACAATCGGTTGCCTTTATGTCATTTTATTGTGCCTTACATTTTTTGCACGGAAGATGAAAACAAGAAGAATTTAAAGGAATATTTCTGTAACAATATCCTTTAATTTTACATAATTACAAAAAATAATGATAATTTTAATTACAGGTGCCTCTCATACGGGTAAGACCGCCTTGGCACAAAAGTTACTTGAAAAATACAAATATCCCTATTTATCAATTGACCATTTGAAAATGGGATTGATTCGCAGCGGATATACACAACTCACTCCTATGAGCGATGATGAAAAACTTACGGAGTATCTGTGGCCTGTTGTCATGGAGATGATTAAAACTGCAATTGAGAATAAGCAGAATTTAATTGTTGAGGGATGCTATATTCCTTTTGATTGGGCGAACTACTTTGAAAAAGAGTATCTTGAAAACATCAGATATTATTGCTTGGTAATGAGTGAGAAATATATCAAAACCCGCTTTGCCGACATAAAAAAATACGCGAATATCGTCGAAAACCGCTTGGACGATGAGTGGTGCACATTGGAAAGTGTTTTGGAAGAAAATGAAAAAATATTATCCAATGTTCAGAAGTTTGGGACAAACTTCATTCTCATTGATGAAAAGTACGAAATTAATATTGATATTAATGAAAAGATTGCCTTTTCCGTCGATAAGCAAAGTTAAGGCAGAATGCTTAAATCATATTCCCGATTGTTTTTATCGGGCATATGACTTACAGTAATGTGTTTATAGGCTTTTAATTTTAATCTAAAAGTCCATAATATAAAAATAAAAAGGAGAAAGTGATTTATGACAGACACACTTCAAATTCTGATTGCAATGGTCATTTATATGGCAATTGTAATCGTAATCGGAATAGTGTACGCAAAGAAAGCAAACACCAGTTCCGAAAACTATTATCTTGGCGGCCGTTCACTTGGTCCGTGGGTTACCGCAATGAGTGCCGAGGCATCGGACATGAGCGGATGGCTTCTTATGGGACTTCCCGGCGTTGCCTATTGGTTAGGTCTTTCTGATGCGGTATGGACTGCAATAGGACTTGCGGTAGGTACATATTTTAACTGGCTGATAGTTTCAAAAAGACTTCGCCGTTACAGTATTCGTGCGAACAATTCCATAACACTTCCAGAATTTTTCTCAAACAGATTCAGAGAGAAGAAAAAAGTTATTATGACTTTGTCAGCAGTATTCATACTGGTATTCTTTACTGTTTATGCGGCAAGTTGCCTTGTTACCTGCGGTAAACTTTTCTCTACTTTGTTTGATATGCCTTATGTAACAATGATGATTTTAGGTACGGTATTCGTTCTTCTGTATACAATTCTCGGCGGTTTTCTTGCAGAAAGTGCATCTGACTTTATGCAGGGTATTGTTATGATTGCTGCTCTTGCAGTTATCGTTATTATCACTACAATAAGCGCCGGCGGAATCGGAAATGTTATTCAGAATGCAAGAGAAATCCCTGGATTCCTTGAATTCTTCGGTATGGCTACTCCTACTATCGGTGAGGATGGATTACAGGTTGTAGAAAACGGAGTTGCTGTTTTTGGTGAAAAAACACCTTACGGGTTGCTGAATATATGTTCAATGTTTGCATGGGGTCTTGGTTACTTCGGTATGCCCCAGGTTCTTCTCCGTTTTATGGCAATCCGCAAGGAAGAAGAACTTAAATCTTCAAGAAGAATAGCAATGATATGGGTTGTTATTTCCCTTACTGTTGCTGTGTTTATCGGTATTGTGGGAAGACAACTTTTCCCTGTAGAGCATCTTACAAAGGCTTCCGCAGAGAATATTTTCATTACTCTTGCAACATCATCTCTCCCTGCAATTCTGGCAGGTTTTGTAATGGCGGGAATACTTGCGGCAACTATCAGTTCTTCCGACTCCTATCTTCTTATTGCAGCTTCCGCTTTTGCAAAGAATATCTTCCAGGGTGTCTGCAAGAAGGATGCTACCGATAAGCAGGTAATGCGTGTTTCAAGAATTACACTTCTTGCAATAGCAATTATTGCAGGTGTAATAGCAATTGATGAAAACAGCGTAATTTTTGATGTTGTTTCTTTTGCATGGTCAGGTTTCGGTGCAACCTTCGGACCGCTTATGTTGTTCTCATTGTTCTGGAAGAGAACTACAAAAGAAGGTGCTGTTGCCGGTATGGTAGGCGGTGCCGGAATGGTATTCCTCTGGAAACTCGTTATAAGCAAACTTGGCGGTGTATTTGCAATTTACGAACTTTTACCCGCATTTATATTCTCCGCAATTCTCATACTTGTTGTTTCTTTACTTACCAAAGAACCCTCCAAAGAAATTCAGGAGGACTTTGAGGCTGTAAGAGCAAAATAGTTAAAAACAAACAAATAAGAATTTTGCATACAATACGGGAGGCTGATAGCCTCCCGTACGGTTTTATATGGTTTTAAATATTCGAATAAAAACAATTTACATAATGTGCGGGAGGATATATCTTCCCGTTTGAATTTACTTTCTTACAGAATTTTATAATGTATTACTATGATTTTGAGGGTTTGTTTAAATTTCTGTATTGAGAGGGGGTTACAGACATAAAAGATTTGAATACTTTGTTGAAGTAAGTGACATTATTAAACCCGATTTTATAGGCTATGCTGATTATGGTTTCATCAGTGTTAACCAACATTGACTTTGCTTTTTCAATGCGATGCAAATTAATGTAGTCTTTGATATTTGTATCTGTTTCTTTTTTGAATAACCGTCCGAGATATGTTTTGTTATAGTGGAATTGTTTTGCTATATGTTGAACATCAATACATTCAAGATTTAAGTGTATGTAATTTTTTATATTTTCTATCAGTGGATTGAGAACTGTATTATCATAAGAAAATTTATCTAATAGAAAAAGAATGTGATTTTCAAGTAATTTGCTTATGGCAACAATATCATTATATCCGAGTTTTTCTTCCATTGTATTAAATAAAAGTGTGTCGGATATTTTTTTGCTTATTTTATGGTATCCGTCTTCATGCAGTATATTTCCGATAAATATAATACATGCAACCTCATTATTTACAACTACAGGATGAGTATATTCGTAAATTCCGTTTATGCATATTCCGCCGAAGGGCTCTTTTGTAGTTATAGCCTTTTTCAAGGCGAGATTTCTGCAGAAAAAACACTTTTTGTAACTCGTTTTGCTTCGGTTTTTAATAGTTTCGCATATAGGAGCGGTGTGTATAATATGATTGCGGGGCAGTTCACACATTTTGTTCCAGTAGTTACCCAAAAACAATACACCTATATGCAAATTTGTTCCGTTTTGAATATATTTAATCAAATTATACAGTTTAATATTTTCCATAATATCCCTCAGACAAAATGTGTTATATTATATATTCTATATCAAAAATATTATTATTTCAATAAAAAAGTATAAAAATTATAAGATTTTTGCAGGTATATATGCAATAATTATTTCGAGGTGATATATGGTGAATAAATTTGAACTGGATATTATTACTCCCATTGAGTTGAACCCCCGATTTTCTTCAGCAAGGGAAGTAGCCTCTTCGGTAATATGGCAGCATGAAAGATTCGGCGTAAAACGCTTTGCTTTTTTTACATTGTCTAAAGGCTGGAGAAGTATTGGATATCCTCCAAAGGAAGAATACATAAGGTGTGCGGAAATGGCCGCAGAGGTACAGCGGTTGGTTAAGGAGTATGATGTCGAATTCGGATGGTTTATTGCATTGACCGTAAAATCAGGTGCATCTGATGAATTCGTTTCTCCCGTGCGTGAAGACGGAACGGTACATCCGTTTTCTTCATGTCCGCTTGACCCGGAATTCAGAAGGCGTCTAGCTGAGGATGTTGCACTTTTTGCCGGAATTGCAAAACCAAAGTTTATTTTTACAGAGGATGATTTTTCCTTAAAGGCAATTGGCGGATGCTTTTGCGAAAACCATTTGAATGAGTTTGCAAAACGAATGGGAAGATATTATTCAAGAGAGGAACTTATTAAAATTATATACCGTAATCCTGCGGAATCCGAAGATGTACTAAGAAAGTGGCACGAACTTGCCAGGGATTCGTTAGTAGAACTTGGAAGATGCATCAGGGTTGAACTTGACAAAGTAGCCCCTGATATTCACCTTGGATGTATGCAGGCCGGCGGTGCAGACAGCGATGGTGATTGCACAGAATCTTTAGCAAGAGCCATGGCAGGAAACCGACACACTCCGTATTCAAGACTTTACGGCACATTCTATAGTGGTGTTGAAGTTAAAAAAATTCCCGAAGAAATGTATCATCCTTTGTATTCCAAACAACATATGGGTGATAATTTCAAGTTTTATCATGAATCCGACCCATACCCCCACAACAAGTTCTATACATCTGCCAAACACATGAAAACTATGATGGGAACGGTATTTTCATATGGATTTGACGGCTCGTTGCTCTTTATGTCCGGATTGTCTTTGGTAAGTGAGAACTCCACCGAAACCGCATACGGAGATATGTATGCACAGGAAAAATACAGATTTAATGAAGTATACAGTATTTCAAAAAAATGTACTCTGAAAGGTGTAGAGATAGACTATGACCCTTTCTGGAATACTGCAGATATGTCGTTGAGTACTACAGGTCCTCTTTGGGTGAAAAGTATAAGCAGATTCGGAATTCCTTTTATAACGGTAGATTCATCGGTAGCATTCTGGGATGTGCGTCAGGCAAGATATGCTGACCATGATACCATAATGAAAAGACTTTCCAAAGGGTTGTTTTTAGACGGCGATGCTGCTGAGCACCTGTGCCGGAGAGGATATTCAAAATATCTTGGTGTTGAAATAGGTGAAGATGTCAACAAAAGTAATACCAACCTTATTTATGATATCGATGCAGGGGAAATTGTTAAAAATGAATTCTGTTCTGAAGATAAGGGCAACAGAATGCCTTGTGCACATATGTTTTGCCCTGCTGGTACAGGAAGATGGCGTGAAATAATCGTAATTGACGACAAATGCGAAGTGGTTTCAGAGGCTTTTACTTTCCGCAATGAATTGATAACTCCTGCCATGACAAGATTTGAAAACGAACTTGGCGGAAAAGTTGTTGTTATGAGTCTTACTCTTGACGGTAACAATTCGCAGGCACTTTATAATTATGACCGTCAGAATGTTATACAGAGACTTCTCTCCTGGTGTAATGATGAGTATGTTTATGTTGAAAATATCCCAGATATGAGTATTGTTGTAAATGAGGCCAATGACATTGACGGTGACCTTATAGGTATGCTTACAATGATTAATTTGTGCGAGGATAAATTAAATAAGGTCGTGCTTCATTTGCCTGAAAAATGGAAAGAACCGGGAAAGGTATGTGTTCTTGATAAAAATGCTGTGTGGCAGGAGATTTCGTTTGAATTGACAGATGACGGAATAAAGCTCAAAACCGAATTTGACTATTGCGAACCGGTATATATTACATTCTGCAAAGAATAAACAATATTGTGTGATTGATGATTATATATTGAGAAAGGATGCTGAAAATGAAAAACAAATATGAACTTGTAGTAGTCGGCGGAGGATTTGCTGGTACTGCAGCGGCAATATCGGCAGCAAAACAGGGAGTTGATGTTTTACTTATAGAAAAATACAACTGTCTTGGCGGTGCTGCCGCAAACGCTTTGGTAATGCCGTTTATGCCATATTGGACAAATGTGCCTGATACAAAGGAAAGAAAATATCTTTGCGGTAATCTGTTTCTTGAAATAGTTGAAGAAATGAATAAAATTTCCGGTGTGGGCAAATCTATGTCAACCTTTGACGAGGAAATTCTTAAAATTGTTCTCAACAGGATGGTAGTAAAATATGGAGTAAAACTTTTGTTTAATTCCAGTGTTATTGAGGCAAAAAAGGATAACGGTAAAATTACATCTGTTCTGGTTTACGGAAAATCCGGTACAATGGGATTTTTTGCGGATACATTTATTGATGCAACCGGAGATGCAGAACTTTGTGCTCTTGCCGGATGTGAATACAGCCTGGGAAGAGAAATTGACAATTTATGTCAGCCAATGACTTTATGTTTCCGTTTGGGAAATGTTAATAAAGAAAAATGCTGGAAAAATCATGGTATGATAAATTCTCTGTACAATGAATTCAAGGAAAAGGGATTAATAAAGAATCCCCGCGAGAATGTGCTTATGTTCGACAATGTAAATGAAGGAATCATACACATTAACAGTACCAGAATAGTAAGGAGAAATCCGACAGACCCATTTGATGTTACCCAAGCGGAGTTGGAAGCGAGAGAGCAGGTATTCGAACTGAATAAATTCCTTACGGAGAATATCCCCGGATTTGAAAATGCCAGGGTTATTTCCACAGGAATGCATATCGGTATCAGAGAAAGTAGAAAAGTTGTGGGTGAATATGTGCTAACAGAGGAGGATTTACTGAGTTTAGCTCGTTTTGATGACGCCATTGCAACTGCGAATTATTCAATTGATATCCATAATCCCGAGGGCACGGGAACAAGGTGGCATGAATTTAATCCCGGCGAATGGTATGAAATTCCATACAGGTGTCTTATTCCTAAAGGAATGAGAAATTTGCTAGTAGCCGGCAGATGCATATCTTCTACACACGAGGCACAGTCTTCTTACAGAATTATGCCATTCTGTTGTGAACTCGGTCAGGCCGCAGGGACGGCGGTTGTTGTAGCGAAAGAGAACAAAACCGATGTGAGAGATGCAGATGTGAAAAAAATACAGAACAAATTAAGGTCGGAGGGGTTTGCTTTATAATTCAAATGGGGCGGTGTTGAATATTGTCAATACTTTTTTACTATGTCACACGGCCGGTGGCAGGGACACGGATTTTTAAATAAAATTAATGGAATACGCAGCATAGATTACAATATGTTTTTAAAGATGTCAAACAAAAAAGCCACGGCAAATTTTTGCCATGGCTTTAAGTTTTTTGTATGTTTATTCTGCAGGATTTGTTTCCGCGTCGCCTTCAACAACATCGCCTTCAACAACATCGCCTTCAACAACATCGCCTTCAACAACATCACCTTCAGAAGCAACATCACCTTCAGCAGCAACATCGCCTTCAGCAGCAACATCGCCTTCAGCAGCAACATCGCCTTCAGCAGCAACATCGCCTTCAGCAGCAACATCGCCTTC
>JAFSGN010000014.1 GCA_017440805.1 Clostridia bacterium | reverse complement strand
GGACGGAATAACGAGGTTTCCGCCTTTTGAAAAGGTTTCCTGCATTATTTTTGTAAGCTGTGCGATATAGTCAGGTCTTTCTCCGTGAACTCTGTCACCATAAGTTGATTCAATTACTACATAATCAGCATAAGGTGGATTTTGAGGATTTCTGATAAGCGGTCTGTCTATGTTTCCTAAATCTCCAGAGAACAAAACTGTTCTTTCTTCACCGTTTTCATTTACTGTAATGTGGATGCTTGATGAACCAAGCAAGTGTCCTGCATCGCAGAAATTTATCGTTACACCTTCAAATATTTCTTTTGGTTTGTTATATCCGTGTCCTTCGAATAATTTCAGCGACTCCAATGCATCTGCAACAGTATATACGGGGATAAACTGCTGATAGCCGGAACGCTCTGCTTTTCTGTTCTGCCACTCTGCTTCCTGTTCTTGAATGTGAGCAGAATCCTGAAGCATTATATTACAAAGCCTATGTGTTGCTTCCGTGCAGTACACAGGACCTGCATATCCTTTTGCAACCATTGCCGGAATCATTCCTGAATGGTCTATATGTGCATGAGTAAGGCAAATCGCATCAATCTCTGACGGAGCAACAGGCAATTCGCAGTTTTCATATGTATCGCCGCCTTGTTCCATACCGCAGTCAATAAGGATATGCTTTCCACAAGCTTCAAGCAAGGTACAAGAGCCTGTAACCTCATGAGCTGCTCCTATAAATGTTAATTTCATATTCACTTACTCCTCTCCTAATATTTCTTTTCCTTCATCTTCGGTTACGTATTCGACCTCTACCATACATTCTATGACTTTTTTCTGTCTTTGTTTCGCAAGGTCAGGTCTGTTGTTTAACGAATATACTGACGGTGCGTTTGGTCTTCCAACAAGTAAAGTACACTCATAGTCCGTCATAGCATTCCGCATTTTTGCATATGTATATCATACAAGTGTCTCATCTTTAACCTCAACAATATCTTCAATCTGACAGTTAAGAGCTTTACAAATCTTTATAAGAATGGTCAATGCTACTATCTCATTTTTATTAAGCTTTGTTAAAGTTGTTGAGGATATATCTGCAAGTTCCATTAGGTCATGCTTGCGAATATTCCTTTTCTTCAATGTTTCCCATAGTCTTTGATATGTTACCATAGCATAAGCCTCCGAAAATTTATGTATTAATTATACACCTATTCGACAAAAAAATCAAGACTTCGCTTGATTTTCGTTATATTGCATTTCAGTTTACAATTGATGTAAGGAATTTTTATAATGGTTTTAACAGTGCAATTTTCTTTGGTTAATGTATAATAAATTTTGATATGATAATTAAAAAAACTCTTCCGCAAAGGTTTTATTTTAGTCCTATTACGGAAGAACTTTTTTGACCACATGTTATCCCACAGTTAGAAATGTAACAGGCGGAAACAGTGGAGATAAGATGTCCAAAGAGTATGTTGAATGTAGCAAAAAGGGCTAAAAAAGGCAAAAACCGCTATATATCAAGCTTTAGAGCGTGTTCGGGACGTAGAAGCCGCAGGTTCAAATCCTGTCATCCCGACCAGGAACACAGAGTATCCATTTGGGTCCTCTGTGTTTTTTGTTTTGTTTGAAAAACTGAATTCTTTGACAACATAAAAAAAGGCCTTAAATGTGACTAAACACAAAAAGCCTTTTTTGTTTAAAGCGAGTCATATTTTGTACTATATGAATAAAATCAAATTACTCTTATACTTTTTTTACTATTTCAACAATCTGATTTATATTCTTCTTTCCAAAAGATACGTTTTCATCATTTATAACAAGACACGGAACACTCATAACATTATATTTTTTCTTTAAATCTTCAAAATGCTGAAGGTCATATACCTCTGCTTTAATGTTTTTGTTTTTTGTTGCAATACGCTGACAGGCAATTACCAAATCGGGACACATCGTACAAGACAAAGATACTAAAATCTTCATATCTGTTTGATTTTGAATTTCCTCAACTTCCTTTAATGTATCTTCATCTATTGTCTGTCCGGGACCTGCCGCATTGTAAAGCCCCAATACAAATGATGTAAACTCATGTCCTCCCGGCACACCGTGAAATGCAATTCCTAAATCAATTCCATCCTCTGAAAATACTCGCACGCATGGCGCAAAATCGGATTGGTCATTTTTATCAGCTACCATGACTGTAAGTTTGTCCGTAAGGTCTGCAAGCTTTGTTATAAAACCTTCCAGTTCCAAAGAAACAGGGCGATTATCAAGATACAGTTTTAGGATAAGCTTGCGTTCCATTTTTGAAAATACTCCCTCTAACTGTTCTTTCATTTCTGCTGTAAATATATCACCGGAATCATCAGATGCCTCAGCGGTTTTTGTTGCATTTGGATAGTCTGTCATTCTTGTAACGGGAGGCTTCGGATGAAGCCCTGTTTTTCTCTGCATTTCGGCAACATATTTTTCAAGCTCAGTAGCGGCAATAGCACCATCACCGGTAGCAGTAACCACCTGACGGAGAGGTTTGATACATACATCGCCTGCTGCATACAATCCATCAATAGTCGTTTTTTGACTTGAGTCAGTTATAACATAGCCATATTCATTCAACTTTGCAATATCTTTAACCAACTCTGTGTCAGGAGAATATCCGGCAAACACAAATACTCCGAAGTTATCTCCGTCTTCTGCTTGATATTCGGTAACATCTCCGGTCTTGGTATTTTTATATCTAATATAATTAAGACCGTTTTCGCCGTTTACTTCTTCGACAACTGTGTTATAAATAACAGTTATTTTTTCGTGATTTTTCGCCGGTTCTGCAACAGCCATAGCACATGTGAAATCATCATCCCGAACAAGAATTGTTACATGGCGGGCAAATTTAGTTAAGAATACACTTTCCTCTGCTGCGGCAAAACCTCCGCCGACTACATAAACCTCTTTTCCTGTGAAAAATTCTCCGTCACAGGTCGCACAATAAGCAACTCCTCGGCCTTTGTGTTCTTCTTCTCCTTTAAATCCTATAGTTCTCGGATGTGCACCGGTAGCAAGCAGAACTCCTAAACATTGAAAATCTCCACGGCTTGTGCGAACGGTTTTAACAATATCATCCATTTTCAGGCTTTCTGCTTCCGCCATTAAAAATTCTGCTCCAAAGGTTTCTGCCTGACGGCGCATAGTTTCGGTAAGCTCTTTTCCGCTTATTTTTCCTAAACCCGGATAATTTACAACCTCATGTGTAATGGTAATCTGACCGCCAAACTGTTCTTTTTCAAGAACTAACACACGGTATCTTGCACGAGCCAGATAAATGGCGGCGGTAAGTCCTGCCGGACCGCCGCCTATCACTACAACATCATATAAATTATCTTGGTTAATATTTTGTATATTGTTCATTATAACTGTCCTACGAGATCAAGACTAGGCTTTAATGTTTCAGCACCCGGCTGCCAGTTAGCAGGACAAACCTGATCGCCGTGTGCGTGAACAAACTGACATGCCTGAACCTTACGGAACAGTTCTTCTGCATTTCTGCCCACATTTCCGGCAGTAACCTCGTAGCCTACAATTTTACCTTCAGGATTTATGATAAAAGTACCACGCTCTGCAAGACCATCTGATTCAATTAAAACCTCAAAATCTCTTGAAATTTCATGAGTCGGGTCAGCAAGCATAGGATAATTGATTTTTTTAATTCTTTCAGACGCATCGTGCCATGCTTTATGAACAAAATGTGTGTCGGTAGATACAGAGTATATCTCACATCCCACATTTTTAAAATCCTCATACTTATTTGCTAAATCT
>JAFSGN010000013.1 GCA_017440805.1 Clostridia bacterium | reverse complement strand
GCGAATGGGTGCTTGACGATCATCGGGGAGTATGGGGTTTCGTAGATATCGGTGTGGAGCAAGGTGATGGCTGTTCGTTTGATCTCGTCCAGGTCGGTTTGCTTTCGCATGGTTTTTCCTCCTTTCTGTGGGAATAAAAAAAGCGCATGGATTTGTTCTTATCCATGCGCTCGGTGGCTTGTATTCGGTTGTGTGAGAGTTCGGCTCACTACAGAAAGGGAAAAACACCTTTTTCACATCTACAAAATCGCTTGTAAAAATTTCGACCGTAGAAACGGCGAAACCCCCGATAAAATCGGGGGTTTCTTGGGCAATATCTTTTTCATTGCCCTTTGATGACTGCGGGAGAAGGATTTGAACCCTCACAAACAGAGTCAGAGTCTGTCGTGCTGCCATTACACAATCCCGCATCGATCTATTCAACTCGTTTATTATACCACTTTATCTATAATTTGTCAATAGTTTTTGTAAAAAAATTTTCGGCTTTTTTCGGATTATGATATGTGCATTTATTACAAATAAACTGTGAAAAAATTGTAGCAGCATTTATTAACTTTTACAAAATCGACTTGATTTATATTTGTTTATATATTATAATATGCATATTATTATTGTCGAAAAAGGAATTATTTTATGGATATAAACAAAAAGAAGAAAAAAAAGAAAAACAAAATCGCCCGTGCTATTGTATGTTCTCTGATTATGATACCCACAATTATTGCAATAGTCACAATTTTCACATTGTACACCGGCAAACTTAACTCCCGTTCTGTTACGGAAATTATGATAACCTCTCCCGACGGCAATGAATACTGTTATTCTGATGACGATTCACTGAATTTCTTTTCAAAACTTTATAATTCTGCTTATGAAATCGAAACTCCCGCACACAATCTGAAGGAGTACAAAACTTTTATTCTTCGTATTTCACGGCCTACCGACGATATAACCTGCAATCTGCTTCTTACCGACAGTCCCGAAGATTGTCTTATCTCTTTCTCACAGGGCGAAAATCTTATTTACAAAAATATTGTTCCCGAACATGCCTCTGTTATTCTTACAGACCCCAACTTTTCATCTGCATACACATACAGTAAACCTTCAAAACTTACTGTAACTGCAAACCAGACAAATCAAATTGTTCTTCCTGTTCAAATGGAGTGGAGTTACCGCAGAAGTGACGAAAACTTTTATGTTTCGGATACATCAGATTTTATTTGTCAGACTCCTCCCAATCTCGAATATAAACCTGAAAATCAGTACATTTCCCTTTCTTTTGAATTGGCACCCGACATATTGTCGGTACAGATATTGGACGGAGAAAACACGGTTTTCAGCGACAAGTACGACTCACTTAACTATCGTAACTTTGTATACAACAAAAAGGCAGACCTGAAATACATTTTCACTGCCGAATGGATAGAAACCTCTTCATCAAAATATCATGGCAAAGCGATATACCAACTGGATGTAAAATATATTGTAGAACCCACAGCGGTTATATCCACATCAAAAATTACCGTTGGAGATTTTATGGTATATACCGTCTTTAACACTGCAGACAGCGATGTCCTGACAGTTCAGGATGAAGATTTGAAAATTTATCCGCACAGTGATACCCGTATTGTATTTTATCCATCATATCCGGGTGGATTTGTAGGACAGAAAAATCTCATTGTAAACATTAACGAAGACTCATCTGTAAAAGAATTTATTGAAATTGCACTGCCCGCAGAAACTGCAGACACCTACACACTTGACGACACACAGAAAAAAGAACTTTTTGTTGCCGACTACTCCCGGTCATCTTCCGTAATGTCAACATTACGCCAGTACACACTTACACAAAGCGGTAAACTTTGGGAAGGCAAGTTTGACCTGCCTCTTTCCGACATGAAGGAAACTCTCTCTTACGGCACCGAAATAATATCGGATAATGAGCCGTCGGGAAAATCTTCATTTATGCTTTTGACCTCCTCCTCAGACGATGTCAAGGCAATAGGAAACGGTGTTATCACTTTTTCGGGTGAAATTCCTCCCTTCGGAAAAACCATAATTATTGACCACGGCTTAGGAATTGCTTCCTTTTACTCCAATCTGAACGAATTGTGTTTCCCTGTGGGTGAAACTGTTACAAAAGGTCTTACCATAGCAAAAATAAATTCCGTAAATACACCTCTTCAATACGGTGTTTCGGTTAACGGATATTTTGTAAATCCCAATTCTCTCAATGATTGTCTTGAACTTTCGCTTTTGGTATAGGAGATATTATGAGAATAGCGCGTTACTTGTATAACAATCAGACCTTTTACGGAATTGTAAAAGACAATCTGATATACAATATCACAGGTGATATTTACGGCAATGATTTTTCCCATTCATCAAATGGAATCCATCTGGACAAAGTAAAACTTCTTGCTCCGTCACTTCCCACAAAAATAGTTGCCGTAGGGAAAAATTACAGCGAACACATAAAGGAAATGGGCGGGCCCGTACCCTCTACCCCCATACTTTTCATAAAGCCCTCCACTTCGGTTATTGCCCATGAGGAAGATATTGTTTTTCCGTCTGCTTCAACCCGTGTTGACCATGAAGCAGAATTATGTCTTATAATAAAAAAGACCGCAAAGAAAATCAAAAAGGAAAACTGGCGTGAATATGTACTTGGTTTTTCCTGTATGAACGATGTGACCGCGCGGGACATACAATCCCAAGACGGTCAGTGGACCAGAGCAAAAGGCTACGATACTTTCGCGCCTTTCGGTCCATGGATGGAGACAGAACTCAATCCGGACAATCTTAAGATATGTGCCAGAGTAAACAGTGAAATACGCCAGAGTTCTTCCACATCAATGTTCCTTTATACAGTGGGCGAACTTCTTGAATTCATTACAGACGGAATGACTCTTCTTCCCGGTGATGTAGTGACAACAGGTACTCCATCGGGAATTTCGGCAATGCAAAAAGGCGATGTTGTCGAAATTGAAATTGAAAACATCGGTATATTGAGAAATTACTGCAGATAGAAAAATCAAGTGTACTTCATTTGAAGTACACTTGATTTTTTATATTTCTTTTATTATTTCAAGTGCCATTGACAGAGCGTTCATCGTGGAAAGATGCCGTATGTTTTCACGCTCATCACCCGTACCTCTGCTAAGCATAAAGCGGCGGACAATCTGTTTGTTTTTAGTAACGGCAGCAATATATACCGTTCCACACGGCTTTTCGGGTGTGCCTCCTCCCGGCCCTGCAATTCCGGTTGTGGAAACTGCAACATCAGCACCCGAAAGTTTCAATACACCCTGTGCCATTTGAAGAGCGACCGTATCTGACACTGCACCGTATTTTTTCAGGTCTTCATTTTCAACTCCCAGAACCTTATTTTTTATTTCATTTGCGTAGGAACATATTCCGCAATCAAACACCGCCGAAGAGCCGGGAATTTCGGTAATCCGTTTTGACACAAGACCTCCCGTACAGCTTTCTGCAGTGGCGATTTTAAGTCCTTTTTCCGCAAGTTTTTCCACTAAAACTTCCTGTAAACTGTCAACATCAATTCCGTATATATACTCTCCAAGGCATTCTTTTATCCTGTTAATAACCGGTTTCATCATTTCTTCCGCTTCAAGAGGAGTTTCGGCACGGGCGGTAACTCTGAGCAGCACTTCCCCGGATTTTGCGTACGGTGCTACGGAAGGATTTACATTTTGAGTCATAAGTTCATACAATTTATCCTCTACCGCCGACTCACCTATTCCGAAAATGCGTATGTTATGAGAAAGGATTGCCGAATCATCAAACATGGGCTGCATAAAAAGGTACGGTATAACCTGAAATTCAAACATTGGTTCAAGTTCACGGGGAGGACCGGGAAGCATTATTACATATTTTCCGTTTTTCTCCACACATATTCCGGGTGCAGTGCCGTTATCATTTTGGAAAACCTCTGCCCCCTCCGGCACTACCGCCTGCTTTATATTGTTATGTGTCATTTCTCTTCCGCGGAGTTTGAAAAATTCCTGCATACGACTTAAAGACTCGTCATTAACAACGGTTTTACATCTCAAAAAATCGCAAATCGCTTCTTTGGTCATATCATCATAGGTAGGTCCAAGACCGCCTGAAGTTATTATAATATCGGCACGCTCGTATGCCTGGGCAAACAATTCCTTAAATCTTGCGTGATTATCTCCCACAACACTCTGGTGATACTGTGCTATACCGAGTCTTGCAAGATGTCTTGAAATAAACGGAGCATTGGTATTTACTATGTCCCCCAAAAGAAGTTCTGTGCCTACACATATAATTTCTGCTGTCAAATTCATAAATTCTGTTCCTTTTTCTGTTATTTGCAACAATATATTACCATACAAACAGGTTGTTGTCAATATTTATATTATAATTACATTATTCCAAAAATCGAATACTTTATCCCTTTTTCCGCCTCTTAAGTAAATTACAGTCCAACTGTTATATATTCCGTATTTTCCACATAATAAACTCATAATTTACAGACTTTGCGACATATTAAAATTAACGAAAAATCTATTGACATAAGGAAAAAATAAGTGTAAAATATGGATAATAATTCAAATACTTTCCACAAGGAGTCTATGATGAAAGTATTAATTCTCAGTATAACCGCAGGAGAAGGACACAATTCTACTGCAAAGGCAATTCAAGCTCAGTTTGAGAGTATGCCGAATATAGAATGCAGAACGCTGGACACCTATGAATATTTAAATAAATTTCTTGCCGTCACCGTATCGGAAGGTTATCTTATTTCCACAAGCAAAGTGCCAAAGCCCTACTCGAAATTTTACCGTCTTGCCGAAAAGCGTACAAAAACGGCAGATGATATCACCGCTTTAAGGCTTTCAAGCAAGGTAATGGCAAAAAAACTGCTCCGATATACCAATGTATACAAACCAGATGTGGTTATATGCACACATATTTTCGCTGCTATGATTATAGACGAAATGAAAGTGAAACACAATTCGGATTTTACGGCGGTTGGCATTGTTACCGACTTTAAATTTCACCCTTTCTGGGAAGAATGCATTCATTTCGACTACATTGTCACGGCAAACGAACTTATGAATATACAGGCATTCAAAAAGGGATACAAAAAATCCCAGATTCTTCCTCTGGGTATTCCCATTAAGCCACAGTTTGCTTTACGGGACAATCAGCAGTCTGCACGAAGAAAACTGGAACTTGAACAGAACAAATTCACACTGCTTCTTATGGGCGGCAGTATGGGTTTCGGAGATATTGTAAAAAACGCCAAAATACTTGACGATATAAAGGTCGATTTTCAAACTGTTGTAGTCTGCGGAAACAACCGTCAGGCTAAAGAAAGTCTTGATAAAATCGAATTTAAAAAGAAATTTATCATTTTGGGATATGTAGATTATGTAGACAAATTAATGGACGCCGCCGATTGTATTGTTACAAAACCGGGTGGACTCACCTCCTCGGAGGCTCTTGCAAAAGGTCTCCCGATAATCATCGTAAATCCCATTCCCGGTCAGGAAGACCGCAATGCAGAATTTCTGCTTAACAACGGCGTTGCTATGTTTGTTACCGACACCTGCCCCATGGATGAAATAATATACCAGTTTTTCTATTTCAAAGAGAAAATCACTAATATGAAACGAAATATTTCACTTATCGGCAAACCAAATTCCACAAAAAATCTGTGTGAATTTCTTTATAACAACCATAATAAACATTAAATATACTCAAAGAAAGGGTTAGGCCATGAGAATTATCGAAAACGAATTTTTAAAGGTACAAATCAACGACATAGGCGGAGAACTCACCTCTGTTACAGACAAAAAAACAGGTCGTGAATATATGCACGACGGCAATCCTGAATGGTGGAGCGGCATTTCCCCTGTTCTGTTTCCTGTAGTAGGAAGATTTTACAAAGAGACATATACCGACAAGGGAAAGACCTATAAACTTCCTTTGCACGGATTTGTCCGCAAAAACGAAATGGAATTTGTAAGTCAGACTCAGACATCCGTTACACACCGCAGAATCTCAGACGACCTGACCCGCCAGATGTATCCTTACGAGTTTGAATTTTATCTTACTCATACTCTTGAAGGAAAGTCTTTAAATGTAACATATACCGTTGTAAATAAGGGTGATACCGATATGCCTTTCCAGGTAGGAGCACATCCCGCATTCAAGGCAAAACTGGGTGACAAACTTATTCTCAAAGGAAAAAAGGACCTCACCTTCAGATATCTTGACGGCGGTCTTGTAGGCGAACAAAAGCATCCCATCGGAAAGGAAACTGTTATTACAAAAGAACTTTTTGATAACGATGTACTTATCTTTGGCGATGCCCAACTTTATGCTGCAGCCCTTGCAGACCAAAACGGAGAATATATAGAGGTTTCCTTTACAGGCTTCCCCGCTTGCGGTATCTGGGCAGTGGCAGGTGCTCCTTATGTATGTCTTGAACCCTGGTACGGTGCAGACGATGTAATCGGCACTGATAATGAATTCAGCAACCGAAACTGTATGAACCATCTTACACCCGGCAACAAATTTACCGCAACTTATACAATTAACCCCAGAATATAACATAAAAACACAGGTGGTTGTGACTTTCGTCACAACCACCATTTTTTATCACAAAAAACTGTTATGCTTTCTGTTCTATATAGTCAGCAACATCTCCAACAGTGCGCAGTCCCTGCACATCTTCGTCGGGAATGATAATGCCGAAATCACATTCAATGGTCTGGAGCATTTCCACAATATCAAGAGAATCTGCACCTAAGTCGTCCATTATGTTTGTGTCGTCGCTGATATCATTAATATCCACGCGGAGTTGCTTTGAGAGTATTTCTTTAACTTTTTCTTTCATAAATTGCTTTCCTTTCTGAATTATTAAATTTCACTGAAGATATTATACAACAAATTGAGAATAATTTCAATAGTATTTGAAGATTTTTGTCGAAAATACAAATTTAAACACTAAACAACAGTTCCTCGTATGTGGGGAACGGCCAGTATTCCTTTGCAACGATTGTTTCCAGACAGTCTGCAACACAACGCAAATCCTTCATTTTTACAACAATATTATCACGGAAACCTTCAGCACGGGATAGGAAATCCTGCTCACTGTTTACACTGCTTAAAGCATCTTCCAACTGATTTGCTTTATTATAAAGTTGTGTATTGAGCATACTTATTCTTTTGGCAAGTTCAATTTCCGCACTGTCAGACACATCTATACCCAGCGATTTCTGAACGGCTGCTGTTTCTGAAAGTTGCTTTGAATATGCAGTTGCCGCCGGCATAATGCTGCGGCGTACAATTTCAAGCATGGTAAGGACCTCAATGTTAAGCACTTTACAGTAATTTTCCAGCATTATTTCATAGCGGGAACGCATTTCTATTTCACTGAATATTCCGTTTTTTGCAAAGAGTTGTATATTCTTTTTGTTTATAAAATGCGGTATTGCATCAACAGTGGTTCTGAGATTGAGAAGACCTCTTTTTTCGGCTTCTTTTGTCCATTCATCAGAGTAGTTGTTTCCGTTGAAAATGATGCGTTTATGCTTTTTGATGGTTTCTTTCATGAGTGATTTGAGTTCTTTTTCAAAATTATCCGCTTTTTCAAGACGGTCTGCAAACTCTGAAAGTACATCTGCAACTATTGTATTAAGAACAATATTGGGGTCAGATATTGAAAATGATGAGCCAAGCATACGGAATTCAAATTTATTTCCCGTAAATGCAAACGGAGATGTACGGTTGCGGTCTGTGGTGTCCTTCTGAAAATCAGGAAGAACATTAACACCTGTTTTCATCTTCTGGGCTTTTACCTTATCATACGCCTTTCCGCTTTCTATTGCTTCAAGTACAGAGGTAAGGTCATCACCCAAAAACATTGATACAATTGCAGGAGGCGCTTCTGCCGCACCAAGACGATGGTCATTTCCTGCACCTGCTACCGTAACTCTTAAAAGGTCCTGATGCTCATCCACTGCTTTGATAACCGCACACAAGAACAAAAGGAACATATTATTATTCTGCGGTTCTTTGCCCGGGTCAAAAAGATTAATACCGCTTGCCGTGGAAAGCGACCAGTTATTGTGCTTACCGCTTCCGTTTACTCCCTCAAAAGGTTTTTCGTGAAGAAGACAGGCAAGTCCGTTTCTTTCTGCAACCTTTTTCATTATTTCCATGGTAAGCTGGTTATGGTCGGTAGCAACATTTGCAGTAGTATACACAGGTGCAAGTTCGTGCTGAGAAGGTGCTGCTTCATTATGCTCTGTATTGGCATAAACTCCCAATTTCCAGAGTTCAATATTCAACTCCTCCATAAACTTCATAACCCTGGGGCGAATTGCACCGAAATAATGGTCGTCAAGTTCCTGACCTTTGGGAGGTTTTGCACCGAAAAGTGTTCTTCCTGTAAAAAAGAGGTCACGGCGTTTATTGAAAAGTTCACGGTCTATAAGAAAATATTCCTGTTCGGGACCTACGGTGGCATTTACACGGATAACATCATTATATCCGAACAATCTTAATATACGGATAGCCTGGGCACTTACAACATCCATTGAACGCAAAAGAGGTGTCTTTTTGTCAAGCAGGTCTCCGCCATAAGAACAGAAAACCGTAGGAATGCAAAGGGAATCGTCCTTAATAAAAGCATAAGAAGTAGGGTCCCACGCGGTATATCCCCTTGCTTCAAATGTTGCCCTTAATCCACCTGACGGAAAACTTGACGCATCAGGTTCACCCTTTATAAGTTCTTTTCCCGAAAATTCCATAATAACCTTGCCGTCCTTCTGGGGCGACATAAAACTGTCGTGTTTTTCGGCAGTAATTCCTGTCATTGGCTGGAACCAGTGTGTATAATGGGTAGCACCTTTTTCAATTGCCCAGTCCTTCATAGCGTTGGCAACAACATTTGCCACCGTTATGTCAAGGTCGGTACCGTTTTTTATGGTATAGTGAAGAGATTTATAAATATCTTTCGGAAGTTTGGATTTCATAACCTCGTCATTAAAAACCATGCTTCCGAAAATTTCGGAAATGTTAATTTTTTCCATATAAGTATTATCCTTTTTGTCTGATTTACGGTTTCATGTTTTTCTTCTTTACTGAAAATCCGAATTTTCCGGCTTTCCTGCCAAGTTCAAGATAATCACCATGGGAATATGCCACAAGATTTGCCTTTTTCATACAAAGTTTGCCGGTTTCATCAATTAGTTTTTCATCCACATTTACCGCCAGAATTTCAGCAAGAAACATATCATGAGTTCCAAGAGGTATAACCTGAGTAACTCTGCACTCCAGATTTACCGGAGACTCCTTTATCATGGGTGCTGAAACCTTGGTGGCTTTTTCCGGGGTAAGTCCGAAACTTTTGAATTTATTGACCTTTGATCCCGTATAAACTCCGCACTGGTCTGTTTTTCTGACGAGTTCACGGGTCACAAGGTTTATAACAAACTCTCCGCTTTCCTTTATCATATTATAGGAATGGCGTCCCGGGCGTACCGAAATATAGGTCATGGCCGGATTTGAATTTACAATTCCTGTCCATGCTATTGTTATAATATTATGATGTTTCATTGTTCCGCAACTTGCCATAACCACGGGAACGGGAGCAAGAAGTGTTGCGGGTTGCCATGTCTGTTTCACTTATTCGGCCTCTTTCACAAATTCGCCGTAAATGGCTCTCATTGTTTTTGCAAAGTCGATATTCTGAACACCGATTATAATATTAAGTTCGCTTGAACCCTGGTCAATCATACGGATATTGATGCCTTCTTTACCGATAGCACTGAATATACGGGAAGCAGTTCCGCGAGTTGCAATCATACCTCTTCCAACCACGGCAATAAGTGCCATGCCGGTTTCAACATGTATATTATCGGGATTTACAGCCTTACCAAGATCGTTTATAATATCGTTTATATTGTTCTTTATCATACTTTCCGCGACAACAACACTCATGGTGTCTATACCGCTGGGAAGATGTTCAAATGATACACCATGCTTTTCAAGTACCTCAAGTACCCGTCTTCCGAAGCCGAGTTCCTGATTCATCATATCTTTTTCAATTGTAATAACGGCAAATTCTTTTTTACCTGCAATACCTGTTATTACACGCTTGCTTGCACGGGCGGGTGCTTCTGCAACTATCATGGTTCCTGCATCCTGAGGCGCGTTGGTATTCTTAATATTTATGGGAATACCCGCACGGCGTACCGGGAATATTGCATCTTCGTGCAAAACTGTTGCACCCATGTAGGAAAGTTCACGGAGTTCGTGATAAGTTATATAATCAATAGAACGGGGGTTGTCAATTATTCTGGGGTCAGCCATCAGAAATCCCGACACATCTGTCCAGTTTTCGTATACCGCAACATCAAGAGCACCTGCGATAATGGAACCTGTAATATCCGAGCCGCCTCTTGAAAATGTTTTGACCTTTCCGTCAAAATTACTTCCGTAAAATCCGGGAATCACCATTCTTTCGTGCTTTTTTGCGGCTTTGCGAATAGCATTGAAACTCTTTTCTTCATCAAGTTTTCCGTCGGTATCAAAGAAAATAACCTCTGCCGCATCTACAAAATCGTAGCCGATATATGCCGCCAGAATTTTTCCATTGAGATATTCGCCACGACTTGCAGCGTAATCCTTGCCGCAACCGGACAAAAATTGTTTTTTTATTTCTTCATATTCGTTATTAAGTGAAATATTTACTCCCAACTCGGAAATAATACTGTCGTATCTTTCACGAATTGCGTCAAATGCTTCGTCGGTCATCTCGCCGTTTTCAGCAAGTGCATAGCAGGAATAGAGCATATCGGTAACTTTTGTATCACCGGAAAAACGCTTTCCGGGTGCAGACGGCACAACATATCTGCGGCTGTCCTCACTTAAAATAATCTCGCTGACTTTTCTGAACTGAACAGCATCTGCAAGAGATGAGCCGCCGAATTTTACAACTTTTATAGTAACCACTCCTCAATTTAAGTTTTTTAATTTAATACAGAAACAAAACAATCCTGAATTCCGTTAAAATAAACCTCTTATATATTTGGCAATCTGTATTCAGTATATTATATTGTTTTTTCATATATTTGTCAATATTATTAAAGATAATTTTTTTAAAATAACCGATTTTTATAATTTTTCCGCCTTTTTCCCATACATACATTGCATCTTTATGTGCAAATTAACTAAGGCAAAACTAATTTTTTAATTGCACATAAATTTTTTATTTTTTGGGGGAAATCGTGGTAAACAGCAATAAGATAAAAGGATTTTCGGGTGTAATTATTCTGCTTCTTGCAACAGTATTCTTATCGGTAACTTTTATACCTTCCGACAGTGCTGCAGAAGTTTTCGACAGTATAATGTACACCGAAACCAATGTGGCAGATTATTCCGCCGCATCGGAGATGCCGGATGTTCAACTTCCGAGCCAACTCATTCCGGGAGGTTTTCCTTTCGGAGTAAAGTTTTACACCAAAGGTGTTATAGTTGTGGGTGTTTCGGAAGTGGAAAGCGAGTCAGGATTTGTCTCACCCGCCTCGGACGCCGGCTTTAAAAAGGGAGATATAATAACCTCTGTCAACGGAGAAGAAGTAGATACAATTGAAAGAATTGCTTATATAATAGAAAACTGCAACGGTACAGTCACAACTTTTACGGTCAACAGACTCAAAGAAACTCTTACACTTTCAATGACTCCTGTAAAAGCACTCTCCGACGGAAAGTACAAATCGGGAATGTGGATACGGGACAGTACAGCAGGTATCGGTACTGTCACTTTTATAAACGCCGATACTCTCAGATTCGGCGGTCTTGGCCATGGGATATGCGACACTGACACAGGGATGGTTATGCCTCTTTCAAAAGGTATGGTAGTGGATGTATCTGTAACCGGGATTATTCGGGGTGTCGGGGGGCGTCCCGGCGAACTCAAAGGTGATTTCGGAAGTGTATCAAGAGGATATCTGACAAACAACTGCTCTTCGGGAGTTTTCGGTGTATTTTCCGCACTCCCGCAAAAAGTCGCCTACCCTCCGTTTCCTGTTGCGTCTAAAAATGAGGTGACAACAGGCAAAGCACAGATTTACTCATCTATTCTGGATGGTCAGAATAAGATATATGACATTGAAATAACTAAGGTAAATCATCATTCACAAGACACCAAAAACTTTATAATAAGTATTACGGACCCATCGCTTATAGAACTGACCGGCGGGATAATTCAGGGAATGAGCGGCTCTCCCATTATTCAGAACGGTAAAATAATCGGCGCCGTCACCCATGTTTTTGTGAACGACCCGACAAAAGGATATGGAATTTTCATTGAAAATATGCTGGCGGAATCGGAAAAAAGCAACTAAACTTAATGCTCACCTATATTCTGTAGGTGAGCATTTAATTATTTCAGTTTTTATATTTTTTCCTGTATTCTGTGGGGGTAACTCCGTTCTTTATTTTAAATAACCGACAAAAATATGTATAATTATCTATACCGCTGTTTCGTGCTATCTGATAAACAGGCTCATCGGATTGTGCAAGAAGTGTTTTTGCATATTTTAACCTACGCTCTGTAATATACTCATTCACCGTGCATCTGAAGTTATCGTTAAATGCTTTATACAAACTGTTTTTTGATATATGAAACCTTGAGCACAAATAACCGACACTCAGATTTTCGTGAAAATTTGTATCTATAAAATCAACAATTTCGGTCACAAGAGGGTCGTACACAATCTGAATTGCATTATCGAATATGATATATGATAAAAGGTCATACAGTGCCATAAGGCGATTTTCTGTTATAAACGGAAGTTGGTCATACAGTGTCTCTAATTTTTTTATTGTTTTTGCATCGGTATCGGGATAGTGACTGAGTGATACGGGAGAATTTGCAGAGCGCACTCTTCCCATAATTGCAAATCCAACTATAGTATCACACTTGACAATAGGCATTGCGGCATCGTAAAGTCCCGCATGGCAAATGTGTTTTTCAAGCCTTTTCGAAAAGCGGCATTTTTTTAGTATTTTTCTGTCACATTCGTTGCAATGCATTCTTTCCGCCTCTATATCCTGCAAAAGAGAACAATAGTCAATTTCCTTTGAACATCTTGCCAAAGTGTTATATTCCGTGTCAAGTACGGATATGCTTATCCCGGTAATGTCAAATATATTTTTTATAATGCGGATTAATTGTTCTGTATCATATTTTACAATCACGATACCACCCCTCTTGTAATTATACAATATTCGGGAAGATAATGCAATATATAAAGAAAATATTTTATTTACAAAAATTTGTTTGATGTGATACAATTTAGACAGACAACCGGAAGTTGTTACAATATCAGAAAAAAATAACCGGAGGAATAAAAAGTGGCCATTTTATATTTAATTATTATCATTGCCGGGGTTTCCGGGCAGAATGTCACACAAAAAATATACACAGAAAAAACCGGAGAAAGCGGAGCATACCTCTTCTCGACACTTACATCTCTTTTTTCCATGTTGTTTTTTATTGTTACATCAAAGGGATTTGACTGGAATCCCGGAATTATTCCGTATGCAATTGCCTTTGCACTGTCATTTGCACTTTCAGGGATATTTGGGGTACTTGCCATTGCCGCAGGTCCGTTATCTCTTTCATCCCTTATGATTTCGTATTCACTGATGATTCCTACATTTTACGGTATTATTTTCCTAAAGGAACCAATAAGTGCATATTTTCTGACAGGACTTGGATTACTTGCAATTTCACTGTTTCTTGTAAATAAGAAAAACGACAAGTGCCCTGTTAGTCTGAAATGGCTTTTCTTTGTTTTTCTTTCTTTTGCAGGCAACGGGCTTTGCTCAACTTTTCAAAAAATGCAGCAGCAGGCCTTTGACGGTAATTACAAAAACGAATTTATGATACTTTCCCTTGCAATTGTAGTTTTTGTTCTCGGCATAACGGCACTGATAACAAATAAAGGCAATTTAAAAAGTTATCTGTACCATGCGCGTTTTACTGCAGTGGGATGCGGTATTATGAACGGTATGGTTAATATGCTGGTTATGATTTTGTCGGGAATAATTGCGGTGTCGGTCATGTTCCCGCTGATTTCAGCAGGCGGTATAATTGTTACATATTTAGTTTCAAAAATCTTTTACAAAGAAACACTTACAAAAGCGCAGTTTGCCGGTTTTTTAACAGGGATTGCCTCAATTGTGTTTTTAAACCTTTAAGATATATAAATTTATAAACTGTAATACTGCTCATTTGCTGATGTAAAACAATGTTTCACGAAACAACCCATAAATCAGAGGGTGTAAAAAACTCTGTTCGAGTTTTTTACACCCCTTTTTACACAGACATTCAAGAGGGTACTTTGAAAATCAAAGTACCCTCTGCAATATAACATATATTATTAACTGAAATACTTAACTCCGGATTCAAATATCTTCTGATCTTTATTTCCGGGGACATTCAATGAAACAAAGTCGCCTCTTCTTTCGCTGTGTCCCATTTTACCAAATACACGGCCGTCGGGACTTGTAATACCCTCGATAGCATAGTCGGATGCATTGGGATTGTAGCGGATATTCATGGTAGGCTGTCCCTTATCGTCTACATACTGTGTAGCAATCTGTCCGTTCTGAACAAGTCTTTCCATTGTCTCGGCATTAACACAGAATCTTCCTTCTCCGTGTGAAATTGCGACGGTATGGATATCGCCTACATTCACAGAACTGAGCCAAGGGGATTTAACCGATGCAATGCGGGTATTTACCATCATAGACTGATGTCTGCCCACACTGTTGAATGTGAGTGTCGGGTCAGTGGGAAGCATTTTTGCCTTTATTTCACCGTAAGGCAGAAGTCCCAGTTTAATAAGTGCCTGGAAACCGTTGCATATACCAAGAACAAGTCCGTCTCGGTTATAAAGAAGGTCATTGATTGCCTCGGCAATTTTCGGATTACGCATAACCGATGTAATAAACTTACCTGAACCGTCAGGCTCATCTCCGCCGGAGAATCCGCCGGGAATCATAAGAATCTGAGAAGTGGAAATATGATTTGCAAGTTCATCTATACTCTGTTCGACAAACGCGGGAGTAATATTTCTGAATACAAAGATTTCACCGTTTCCGCCCGCTCTGTCAAATGCTTTTTTGGTATCGTACTCGCAGTTTGTACCCGGGAATACCGGAATAATGATTTTAGGTTTTACAAAAGAAGTCTTGCATTTAGATGGGCTCTTGTCAGTATATTCATAAGGAATAATTTTTTCGTCTTTTCTTGCTGTCTGTTCGGCAGTGTTCACGGGGAACACCTTTTCAAGAGGCTTTTCCCATTCCTCCAGCATTTTTTCTATATTCATTGCAACACCCATAAGGCTGAATACTCCTTTATCGGTGGTGTATGCAATCAGTTTTCCTCTCACATCTTCCGAGGTTTCAACTATAAATCCGCCGTAGCAGTTTACAAACAATGACTTAACATCGGATGTGACAAAATCTACACCCAGTTTATTACCTATAGCACCCTTGAATACCTCTTCAAACGCACCACCGAAACCGATGGCACGGCAGGAGAGAATCTTATTTCCCTTCGCGAGTGTGTGAACATAGTCAAAGAGATTTTTAAGGTCTTCAAAATCAACAACACCGTCACTGTCATACTTTGGCAAGAGCATAAATATTTTGCTTCCTGCCTTTTTAAACTCGCCTGTAACAATGTTCCGTGCGTCAAAAGGTGCAATGGCAAAAGAAACAATTGTAGGCGGTACATCAATTTTTTCAAATGTACCGGACATGCTGTCCTTACCGCCGATTGCTGCTATTTCAAGTTCACATTGTGCCTTGAACGCACCCAGCAATGCAGCCATAGGTTTACCCCAACGAAGCGGGTCACCGGAAGTTCTTTCAAAGTATTCCTGCAATGTAAGCCACGCATCACGGAAAGAAACACCCGAAGCAACAATTTTTGACACCGACTCAACTATTGAGCATATACCGCCATGGAACGGACTCTTTTCGCAAACATAAGGATTAAAGCCGTAAGCCATAACTGAAACGGTAGAAGTTTCCTTATCCATAACAGGAATTTTTGCTGCCATATACTGTGAGGGAGAAAGTTGATACTTACCGCCGAAAGGCATTACAACGGTTGCTGCTCCGACAGTAGAGTCAAAACGCTCTACAAGACCTTTTTGTGAGCAGATGTTAAGATTACCTAAATACTTATAGATACTGTCAGCCAAATCGGAAGTGTCGATAGTATCGGAAAGTCCTTTATACAAATCTGTTTTATTAACTTTCGGGATTGCGATGTCAGTATTTTTGGGTGCTCCGTTTGAATTAAGAAATTCGCGAGAAATGTCTACAATTGTCTTGTCATTCCAGAGCATTTTAAGGCGTTTTTCCTCTGTCACACGGGCAACGGGAGTAGCCTCAATATTTTCACTGTTTGCAAGAGAAATGAATTTATCAACATCGTCAGAAGAAATAACTACTGCCATACGCTCCTGAGATTCGGAGATTGCCAGTTCGGTTCCGTCAAGACCTTCATATTTTTTGGGTACTTTAGAAAGGTCAACCACAAGACCGTCGCTGAGTTCTCCTATAGCAACCGACACACCGCCTGCACCAAAGTCATTACAACGCTTGATGAGCGAAGTTACTTCCTTGTTTCTGAAAAGACGCTGGATTTTGCGTTCTTCAGGAGGATTACCCTTTTGTACTTCCGCACCACAGGTTGTGATTGATTCTACAGAGTGTGCCTTTGAGGAACCGGTAGCACCGCCGCAACCGTCGCGGCCTGTTCTTCCGCCCAGAAGTATTATAACATCTCCGTCGGAGGGTGTCTCTCTGCGTACATTTTCAGCGGGAGCAGCACCTACAACAGCACCTATTTCAAGGCGTTTTGCAACATAATTGGGATGATATATTTCGTAAACACCGCCGGTGGCAAGTCCTATCTGATTTCCGTATGAACTGTATCCGGATGCCGCACCGAGAGAAATTTTACTTTGCGGAAGTTTGCCTGCCATGGTTTTGTCAACTCCCAGAGTAACATCGGCAGCACCTGTAACACGCATAGCCTGATACACATAAGTTCTTCCTGACAACGGGTCACGGATAGCACCGCCGAGACAGGTTGCCGCACCGCCGAAAGGTTCAATTTCGGTAGGATGATTGTGGGTTTCGTTTTTAAACATAAGAAGCCAGTCTTCTGTACCGCCTGATGTCTCAACCTTTATTTTTATTGAGCAGGCATTTATTTCTTCCGACTCATCTATTGCGCCCAGACAGCCTTTTTTCTTGAGGTATTTTGCTCCCATTGTAGCAATATCCATAAGGGTAACCGGCTTTTTGCGTCCCTGATATACAAATTCCCTCTTTTCAAGATAACTCTTGAATGCCTCATATATTATTTTTTCGTCAATATATGCGTTCTGGATTGCAGTTGAGAATGTAGTGTGACGGCAATGGTCAGACCAGTATGAGTCAATAAGACGCATTTCTGTCATTGTCGGATTACGGTTTTCAGTTCTGAAATAGTCACGGCAGAAAATAATATCTGCCTCGTCCATTGCAAGAGAGTATTTTGAAATAAGTCCGCTGAGTTGTTGGTCAGACATGGTTATAAAGTCGTCAATAACAGCAACTTCTGTGGGAATTTCATAATTTTCAACAAGAGTTGTGCGTTCTTCAAGACAAGCCTCACGGCACTCCACAGGATTTATCAGATATTTCTTTATTCTGTCAAAATCACTGTCGCTTATTTCACCAGACAAAATATAAATCTTTGCTGTACGCACTGCAGGGCGTTCGCCGCAGGACAAAAGCTGAATACACTGAGAAGCACTGTCTGCCCTTTGGTCGTACTGCCCCGGAAGATATTCGGATGCAAAAATTCTTCCGCTGTATTCGGGAATTTCAAAATATATATTATCCACCTGAGGTTCAGACAAGACACTGGCGCAGGACATTTCAAAAATATCCTTGTCCACTCCCTCTACATCATATCTGTTAAGCACTCTTACATCATTCAGTGAAGAAATCAATAAATTTTCCTTCAAATCCTTAAGAATTTTTTGTGCCTCCACTGCATGAATTCCGTATTTTTCGGTATAAACTCTCCAAACCATATATTTTATCCTTTCAGAAAGAAATTTTTACTTCTTTTACCCATATATTATAGCATAAATATTGTGAAATGTAAATAGAGCAGCAGTTATTTTTACAGCATTGTCATCTGATTTGTTTCAGAAAGGCTTTGTGTAACCCCAAGTCTTTTCAAAGTCTCTATAACCGCCTTGGTTACACCGCTTTTTATACGCAAATCTTCTATCGACAAAATATCCGAACCGCTGTGCACTGCATTATAAATGTTAAGTGCCGCATTTTCACCGAGACCGGCAATTGATGAAAAAGGCAGTCTCATTTTGCCGTCTTCCGGCAGAAAATCGTATGCCGCCGATTTATACAAATCCACAGGCAATATTTCTATTCCTCTTGAGAGACATTCATTCACCAGTTGCATCGTGCTGTACATGGCATTGTCTTTTTGAGTATTGTCTCTTTCAGGGTCCGACAGTGTTTTTATTACAGACCGTACTCCGCTTTTTCCGCCCATGACAATTTCCGCGTCAAATCCGCCGGGTGCAACCGTAAAAAATGCACTGTAAAATTCCAGCGGCTTATACACTTTAAACCACGCAAGGCGAAGTGCCGAAATAACATATGCCGCCGCATGAGCCTTCGGGAACATATACTTTATTTTTTTTGCCGAGGCAATATACCAGTCAGGTACATTGTTCTGTTTCATTACTTCTTCGTATTCAGGTTTAAGTCCCTTACCCTTACGGACATCTTCCATAATTTTAAAGGCAGTTCCGGGTTCAAGTCCTTTAAGCATGAGATAAACCATTATACTGTCACGGGTTCCGATAACCTCGGAAATTGTACAGGTTCCGTCACGGACAAGGTCCTGAGCATTTTTAAGCCAGACATCTGTTCCGTGAGAAAGTCCCGAAATCTGCAAAAGGTCGGAAAAGCACTTTGGCTTTGAATCCACAAGCATCTGACGGGTGAAATCCGTACCAAACTCGGGAAGTCCGAAAGTTCCCACCTGACTTCCTATATCATCCGGAGTTACTCCCAACGCCTCGGTAGACAAAAACAAACTCATTACCTTCGGGTCACTCATTGGTACATCCAGAACATTTATGCCCGTGTACCGTTCCAAAACCTTATATTTTGTGGGGACATCATGACCGAGTATATCAAGTTTAAGAATGGTATCGTGAAGATATTCAAATGCAAAGTGAGTTGTTATTACACCCGAATTTTCGTCTTCCGCAGGGTGCTGTATGGGAGTAAAGTCGTAAACATCCTTGTCTCGCGGAATTACTATAATACCGCCGGGATGCTGTCCTGTTGTACGGCGGACACCTGTGCAACCGCTGACAAGACGGTCTTCTTCCACGCGGGAAATTACCATTTCGTGAGATTCGAGATATTTCTTTACAAAACCGTAAGCGGTTTTATCCGCCAATGTACCCAGAGTACCTGCACGAAAGACATTTTCCGCACCGAAAAGTACTTCGGTATATTTATGTGCTTCCGCCTGAACATCTCCGGAGAAGTTAAGGTCGATATCCGGAGATTTATCTCCTTTAAATCCCAGAAATGTTTCAAACGGTATATTATGTCCGTCGCGGTACATGGGTTTATGACAATGTGGACAATCCTTGGGAGGCAGGTCGAATCCCGAGCCGTATGAACCGTCGGTAATAAACTCACTGTGTTTACATTCACGGCACAGATAGTAGGGATAAAGCGGGTCAACCTCGCTTATTCCCGCCATGGTTGCTACAAATGAGGAGCCAACCGAGCCACGCGAACCCACAAGATAGCCGTCGGACTCGCTTTTTGCTACAAGTCTCTGTGCAATCACATAAAGCACTGCAAAACCGTGCTTTATAATTGCCTCCAGTTCCCGTCCCAATCGATTTTCAACTATTTCGGGGAGCGGGTCTCCGTACTTTTCTTTGGCGTGTTTATAACACATTTCGGTAAGTTCTTCTTCTGCACCCGGCATTTTGGGTGTATATGTACCCTCGGGAATAGGCCGTATTTTTTCGACCATATCCGCAATGAGATTTGTATTGTCGATTACAACTTCACGGGCGGTCTGCTCATCAAGATAGTAAAACTCGTCCAGCATTTCCTGTGTAGTGCGGAAGTACAGCGGTATATCCCTGTCGGCATCCGAAAATTTCATTCCTGCCAGAAGTATTTTTCTGTATATTCCGTCATTCTGTTTCAGAAAATGAACATCTCCCGTAGCAACTACGGGTTTGGCAAGTTGCTTTCCTATTTCGATAATTTTCTTGTTTATCCGTATAAGTTCCTCTTTGTCCTTTACCTTGCCCTCGTCTATGAGAAACTGATTGTTACCTAACGGCTGGATTTCAAGATAGTCATAAAAAGCGGCAATGTTTTTCAGGTCCTCGTCGCTTTTTCCGTCAAGCACTGCCTTATATAACTCACCCGCTTCACACGCCGAGCCGATTATCAATCCCTCGCGGTACTGCTCCAATACTGTTTTGGGAATACGGGATGTCGGCGATAGTAGTCAAGATAAGAAAAAGACACAAGTTTATAAAGATTTTTCAGTCCCGTAAGATTTTTTACTATAATTATCTGATGGTATGTAGGCAGTTTTTTGGGGTCCGCCTTGGCACTCATATTATTAACCATGTCAGTAAGAGTGGTAACACCCTCTTTTTTAAGTTTAATCACCATCTGTTCAAAAACTTTCGAGAGCATTTCGGCATCATCTTGTGCACGGTGATGGGTCTGGTGCGGCAGTTTGAAATAATCTACCAGTTTTTCAAGGCTATGCTTATTTATATCTGTATTAACATACCGTGAAAGTGCAAGAGTGTCAAGATATGTATTGTCCAGTTTTTTTCCGCACTGTTCCGACGCCATTTTCATAAATCCCATATCAAAATTGGCATTATGTGCAATCAGTACTCTGTCCCCTGCAAACTCCCTGAACATTTCAAGAGCAGTTTCTATTGCGGGGGCGTCCTTCACCATATTGTCATCTATGCCTGTTATTTTGACAATTTCTTCGGGTATGGGAATTTGGGGATTGACAAGAGTGTTGAATCTGTCCAGTATCTCTCCGCCTTTATACTTCACGGCACCTATTTCGGTAATACGGCAATTCCGCATTGAAATACCTGTGGTCTCAATATCAAAAACTACAAACTCGGTTTCATCAAGTCCTCCGCTGTCCTCTCCATACAATGCCCTTGCAGTATCATCCGCAAAATAACACTCTACGCCGTACAGCACTTTCATATCCAGTTTTTCAGCCGCAAGCATTGCCTGGGGATACGCCTGGAGAGTTCCGTGGTCGGTTATTGCCACTGCACTGTGTCCCCATTCTTTTGCGGTTTTTATAACAAGTTCAGGGGGAGTTGTGGCATCCATAGTTGACATATTTGTGTGAAGATGAAGTTCCACGCGTTTTTTCTCGGCATCATCTGTTTTATACACCGGCTTTGCGGAATAAATAGCAACAGGGCGTACCACCAGTTCTCCGTCAAATTTATCGTGTCCCGCCTTGCCGATAACCAAAATGCAGTTTTCTCCGTCAAGGGGGGATTTTGCCGCAGAAAATTTCTTTTTGTTAGGGTCAACATCTTCTTTTGGCGCAAAAAATTTAAGATGTGCCGACGCTGTTTCGTCAGTCACCTTTACGGAACATATATATTTATCTCCTGCTCTGTTTTCACGGAATTCATGGCCGAAAACCTTTCCGCAAAACATAATATTTCCGGTATATTCAGCCGTTATCTGAGAAATCGGGATAATTTTGCCGACATCTATATTCCTTACTTCTTTTCCGTAGAGAAGAGTTGGTTCTGAAATATCAAAAGTCATAAACCCGGAAGTAACAATTCCGTTTTCCTTAACATTGAATATCTCCTCCGCATCGGGATTTTGTACGCGGAAAAAGGAGGTTTCTTTGTCCTCAAAAATCTGTTCCTCCGCTTTGGGTGCAGGGGGGATATATTTATACTTCAACTCTTCGGGAATTTCGCGGCTCATATATTCTTCAAGGTTGAATTCTTCCGTATTTACTATTTTAACTTCAATATCAAGCCCAAATTCTTTTTCCACAATCCGCTTGATTATGTCCTGGCATCTGCCCAAATCGGGCAATGTGGCATATCCGTTATGGAAATTTACAGTAAGCGTTCCATTCTCATAAACCGGTACGGTATCATTGAAGAAACCATTTGCAAGTGCAGTATTCCGTTTCAATTCTGTTATAAGACTGTCATAATATGACAGGTCAAACTCTTCACTCGGGTACCGGGGAAATATAAAAACAGAACGCATCTGATAACTTTCCTTCATTTCCCTCTCAAGTGTGTAGAGTTTTTCCTTCGGTACAATCTTTTCAAATTGCATGGTTATTTCCAGATTTCTGCCGACTTTGTCGTACCGTACAGAAAAATCTTTTATTTTTTCAATTACCTCAAGTGCTTTGGTACTTGGGGTAAATTTAGAAAATTTTTCCAAAAATGTTGCCATTTTAATTCCTTTTCATTCATAAAAGACTACCGCCGACAGTTCTGTCGGAAGGTACATATTGCATTTATATTTTTCTTAATCTTATTGTTTTGAAAGTATTTCTGCCTGCTCCAGCAGGGTGGGAATTATTTTGTCCGCATCTATTTTACCCACAATCTCGCCCTTTTTAAAAAGTATTGCATCACCGTTTCCCCCTGCAATACCTACATCCGCCTCTCTGGCTTCACCGGGGCCATTAACCGCACACCCCATTATTGCTATTTTAATTTTGCGGGAAGGTCTGAGTCCTTTTTGGTTGAGTGCTTTATCAAAGTCATCTGCAATTTTGATAAGGTCGATTTTACATCTTCCGCAGGTGGGACATGAAATAAGTTCTATACCGTTTTTTTCTATGCCCAGTGCCATTAAAAGTTCTCTTGCAGCACGGATTTCTTCCTTTATGTCTGCAGTAAGGGAAACCCTTAATGTATCGCCTATTCCGTCGCACAAAAGTGCACCTATACCGGCACTTGATTTTATAATTCCGGAATACATTGTTCCCGCTTCGGTAACTCCGATATGTAACGGATAATCAAGTCTTTCATGTAAAAGTCGGTTAGCCTTTATCATTGTAATGACATCCGAACTTTTAACCGAAATAACAATATCCGTAAAGTCAAACTGTTCGAGTTTTCTGACATTAAGAAGCGCACTTTCAAAAAGTGCCTCCGGGGTGGGTTTTCCGTATTTTTCAAGTACACTCTTTTCAAGTGAACCGCCGTTTACACCGATTCTTATAGGTATTTTCTTTTGTCGGCACACATCGCATACAGCCTTTATTCTGTCGTCGCTTCCGATGTTGCCGGGATTTATTCGTATTTTATCTATACCTGCCTGTGCCGACTCAATTGCAAGTTTGTAATTGAAATGTATGTCCGCAACCAACGGCATTTTTATTTTTTCCTTATATTTGGCTATATTTCTGACCGCGTCCATATCGGGAACTGTAAATCTTGCAATATCGCAACCGGCATTCTGAAGTTCATATAGTTGATTTAATGTTGCTTCATAATTTGCTGTGTCAGAATTGGTCATAGACTGAACTGCAATTTTATTGTTTCCGCCAATAGTTATATTTCCTATTTTCACTTCACGAACAGACATGTTAACCCCCAATAATCATCTTAACTATATCTTTATAAGTTACAAAGACCACCAAAAGCATCAGAAATCCGAATCCAACAGCCGTAATAACACTGTAAATTTTTTGACTTACAGGTCTGCCTATAACCGCCTCAACACCGAGAAACAAAATCTGTCCCCCGTCAAGTGCAGGAAAAGGAAGCAGATTAAATACTCCCAGATTCATACTTATAATTACAAAAAAGTACAGTAATGTTCTCCAGCCCATTGATGCCGCCTGTGCCACAACCTGAACGGTCCCCACCGGCCCCGATACCGCTTCCATACCGTACTCACCGGAGATAAGCAGACGGAATGATGAAAACACAAGTTTTATCGCACCCAGAGCGCCGTATACCGTCTGGCGTATCAACTCGCCAAAACTCCTTCTCAAAGAGTAAAGAACAAAGTCAGTCACTCCGATTTCCACACCATCATTTACTATTGACGGAAAAACTACGCCTTCTGCTCTGAATGTCTCACCGTTTCGCAAAAAGGTTATATCAAGAGGTTTTGAGCCGTTCATCATTACAACATCTGAAATATCAGACGCAATTCTTATTTTTGTGCCTTGTATTTCGACAATCTCGTCCCCTTGTATTACACCGTGTTCCTCAAGCACGGAACCCTCAACGGAATAAATAACTGTAGAGGGGTAAGCAGGCTGTGTTGAGCAAAACACAAACATTGCAACAAAACCGAGAAGAATATTGGTTAAAGCACCTGCCGAAAAAACAAAAAGACGCTGAAGTTTTGTTTTTGAAAGAAGAGATTTTTCGGTTATTTCCTCCGAGCCATCCTCTCCCATCATACTTACAAACCCGCCTATAGGTAAAAGACGGAGTGAAAATACCGTGCCGCTTTTCGCCTTATGCGACAATACCGTCGGACCCATTCCGACGGCAAATTCATAAATTCCGACACCGCAAATACGGGCAGCAACAAAATGACCTGCCTCATGTACCAGTATAAGTATGCCGAAAAATAATACTGCAATTATGAAATAAATGATAAATCCCTCCAGAAGAACGAATATATTGACTCTGCCTATGTAAGTCTATCTTTGACCGCTGACCGACAGAACCTCTTCTCTTGCCTGTCTGTCTGCCTGTTCTATTTCCTCAACAGTCGGATTCATAACAGGTTTTATTGACTCATACGCTTTTATGACATAATCAAAAATTTCAACAAATCTGATTTTATCCTCAAGAAACAGCCCCACCGCACACTCATTCGCTCCGTTAAGTACAGTTGGTGCAGTACCTCCGGCAGACACTGCGTGTCTGGCGGTTTTTATAAGCGAAAATGTGTCTTCATCGGGAGGTGAAAAAGTCAGGTTGAGTCCGCTTTTGAAATCTAAAGGAGTACACAAACTTTCTGTCCTGGTCGGGTATGTAAGAGCAAATTGTATACAGTGCTTCATATTTGGGTTTCCCATCTGTGCCAGTACAGAACCGTCGCAAAACTCCACCATTGAATGAACGATACTCTGTCGGTGAACGGTAATTTCTATATTTTCCTGACACACCCCGAAAAGCCGTACTGCCTCTATAAGTTCGAGTCCCTTATTCATCAGTGTTGCCGAGTCTACGGTTATTTTTGCACCCATACTCCAGGTAGGATGTTTAAGTGCCTGTTCCCTTGTAACCTTTTCAAGTTCATCTCTTGTTTTTCCGAAGAAAGGCCCTCCGGATGCAGTTATTATAAGCCGTTTTATTTTATCGTAACTGTTAAAAGTACCGGAAAGACATTGGAATATTGCAGAATGCTCACTGTCAACCGGAAGAAATTCAACTCCTTTTTCTTTTGCCTTTGACAGTATGATTTCACCTGCACAGACAATAGGTTCTTTATTTGCCATAGCAATATTCTTTCCGCTGTCTATGGCATAAAGTGTGGGCATTATACCGCACTTTCCCATCAATGAGTTGAGAAGCATATCCGCATTACTCTCAAAAGCGACCTCGCATATGCCCTCAAAACCGGACAATATCTTTACATCCTTATCCGCTACGCGAACCTTAAGGTCGGAAGCACATTTTTCGTTGCCCACAGCACAGTACTGCGGATTAAATTCCCTTATTTGTTGCTCCAGAAGTTGTATATTGGAATTGGCACAGACTGCAGAAACGCCAAATCCGCATTCCCGCGCCACCTCAAGAGTCTGCTTTCCTATGGAACCGGTTGAACCCAAAACGGCAATTTTTTTATTCATATTATTTTGTTTCCTTTTTACAATTTGAACAAAGGTATAACATCGGAGCACGAAGTTATAACAAGCAAAAACGCTGCTACGGCAATTATACTGTCAAAACGGTCAAGGACTCCGCCGTGCCCCGGAAAAATCTTTCCGAAATCCTTGATATTATAATGCCTCTTGATTTTTGACGCCACCAAATCGCCCAGTTGGGATACTATGCTTACAATAAATCCTGCGATACCCAAAAAGAGAATATCGGCTTTTACAGGGAAAGTCTTTTCTACCCACAAACCATATATAATATACGCCGCAGTACAGAAAACTATTCCTCCCACAGCACCTTCCACCGTTTTTTTCGGACTGACATCGGGGATGAGTTTATGCTTTCCGCAGACAAATCCCGTAAAATATGCCGCCGTATCGGTAACACATGCCCCTATAATGACAAGCCATATTATGTATTCTCCGAATTCTCCCCGTCTCAGAATTATAAGTGCGGTAAAGGAACTTACCACATATACCACAAACGCAGAAAGAGAGGCGAGTTTTTCGATACTGCATTTTCCTTTGGAGAAAACCGATACCGAAAAAATGACAAATATTACCAGAACGGTAAGGTTATATACATATCTGTACGATATTCCCACATAAAGCGGCATTGCAACAGCATACAAAAACAGCGGTATACACACGGCATATTCTTTTGTAAGTTGCGTACATTCCAGAAGTTCATATACTGCAACGACACTCAAAAATGCTACTGCAATCTCAAAAATATATCCTCCCGAAAAATACATCACGGGCAGAAGTACCGCTATCATAAGTACGGCGGTAATTATTCTTTTAAGCATTTTTTTACTCCGATACGGTTTATTACTTTTAACTTTACTTTATACCGCCAAACCTGCGGGAAACACTGCGGTAATAGTCCAGCGCCTTATCAAGTTGTTCCTCGTCAAAATCCGGCCAGAGGACATCTGTAAAATAAAACTCCGAATATGCACTCTGCCAGAGCATAAAGTTTGAAAGGCGTTTTTCGCCGCCTGTTCTTACTATCAACTCAGGGTCAGGTCCGTGTGAAGTATACATATTGCGGGACATTGTCTCCTCAGTTATCTCCTGACCGCTTTCCGCCAGAATTCGAGCCGCACGGACAATTTCCGCCCTTCCACCGTAATTTATGGCAATATTCATTTTATTGGGGCAATGCTCATGTGCTTTTTCCGTTTCTGCCATGAGTTTTTGCATTTCGGGAGAAAACACCGTACGGTCTCCTATAAAGGTTATCGCCATATCCTTGGCTCTTTTTCCCTCTATGCTTTCGTGCATGTTTTCAACAAAAAGTTTCATAAGCCCCTCTATCTCTTCCTGAGGGCGTTTCCAGTTTTCCGTCGAGAATGCATACACGGTTATCATGTCAATATTGCGGTTTATGCAATATTCGCATATTTTTTTAAAAGCCTCGCCGCCCGCCGTATGACCTGCCACACGGGGCAGTCCCCTTCGGGTTGCCCACCTTCCGTTTCCATCCATTATGAAACCGATGTGGCGGGGCATTACAAGTCCTGAAAAATCTTTTTGTTCCTGCTTTTTTCTGAAAATACGACCGAACAAAATTATATCTCCATAATCTCTTTATTTTTCTTTGCGCAGGCATCGTCAATAATTTTTACATATTTATCGGTAATATCCTGAATTTCCTTTTCACATATTTTCTGTTCGTCTTCGGTTATTTCACTCTTTTTCTTCATATCTTTCATTTTGTCGTTTGCATCACGACGGATATTTCTCACAGCAACCTTTGCATCCTCGCCCATTTTGGCAATCTGTTTTGTAATTTCTTTTCTTCTTTCCTCGGTAAGTTGAGGGAAAGTAAGACGAAGTACTTTACCGTCGTTCTGAGGTGTAATTCCCAAATCAGAGGCAATTATAGCCTTTTCAATAAGTTTAAGGGTACTTGCCTCCCAGGGCTGAATAAGAATAACTCTTGCCTCAGGCACTTTAACTTCTGCTATTGCATTAATCTGAGAAGGAGCACCGTAGTATTCAACTGTTATTTTATCAAGAACTGCAGGATTTGCACGGCCTGCACGGATCGTAGAAAACTCGTTTTCCATTGCCTGAACGGTTTTCTGCATTTTTACTTCATAGTCTTTTGAATTGATTTTCATAATATTTCCCTGTACCTTTCTCAATATATGTTGATTTATTATTTAACATTGTTCTGCAAACGGAATTGCTTTATTCTGCGTACACAAAAGTGCCCAGTTCTTTGCCTTCCGCAGCACTTATTATATTATCGGGGTTGCTGAGTCCGAACATTCTAATATTTATTTTCTGCGACTGCGCAAATGCGGCGGCAGTGCTGTCGATAACACCAAGATTTTCGGAAAGAATCCGAGAATATGTTACCTTTTCAAGTCTGACCGCATCGGCAAATTTTCTCGGGTCTTTATCGTATACGCTGTCTATATTCTTTGCAAAAAGTACCATATCAGCGCCTATTTCAGCCGCTCTGACAACTGCAGTAGTGTCAGTTGAGAAAAAGGGTGTGCCCAAACCGGCACCGAAAATGACAACATTTCCTTTTTCAAGAAGTTCAACCGCCTCAAAACGGTTAAAGGGTTTTGTAGCCCTTCCCACATCCAGTGCAGTCATTACGACAGCAGGCACTCCGTTTTGTATGAGCACATCCTGTACTCCGATGGAATTTATAGTTGTCGCAAGCATTCCCATGTAGTCGGCACGGACTCTGTCAAAAGCAGGTTTTTGTGCTCCCCGCCATATATTTCCTCCGCCTACAACAATGGCAACACCTGTTCCGCCTTCCACAACTTTCTTTATTCGTTTGCAGACAGTATCCAGAAAATCAAAGTCTATAATACCGTCATTTCTCGACTTACCGTCAAAGCCTTCCATAAGTGCCTCTCCGGACAGTTTTAAAAGAACCTTTTTATATTTCGGCTCCATAATTTATATTGCACCCCTTACATTAGAATATCATTATACATTTTATATTTTACTACAAAATTATCTGTTTGTAAATAGGTATTTGGAATTGTTTTCAAAAAAAACAAATTTAGTGTACAACCCTTTGGGTTGCAAATCCGTTAAATTTGTGTACGGACAATTTATTAACATTATATGCTTGAAATTTAAATGTAATTTTGATAAAATATACAAAATATGCAAAGTACATATATCTGCAGAATATATATCTCCCCGAAAATATATGGGAGCAAGATATTTCTCGGGTAATTTGCCTTAAAAATCTGTTTAAGCACAAGTGTCCGTAGCAGCGACGGATTTGCAGGTACAATCAGGAATTTTATTCCGTATTACTTTGCAGATACTTTCAGGGAAAAATAGGAAATATCCTTGGAAAAGGCTCCCACCTTACACTTTCGGAATGCCGGGAAGGAGTATGCCTTGTATGAAAAAACAAACAAAATTTGTATTGCTTATTTTGTGGTTCATTCTCTGCTTAACGATGTATTATACCGCGATACACTTTCAGTTTGAACCGATAGTTATCATATACGGCAGTATGAGTATAATTTTCGGTGCGGCTTTTTTCCTTGTGAACGGAGGGGTCCGCCCCATAATCAAAACAACCGCCGTCAGCCGTGAGGACACTTCACCCCCGAAAGAGAAAAAAAGAAACAGATATAAACCTGCAAATACGCCTTTGAATAACACACCGGAGGATAATGACAGAATCAATATTTTCTCACTGACACCCCAAAAACAAAAGTTCTTTGCCGAACTTTTTATCATTCTGTTTCTGCCCCCTACCGCCATTATTATTGCAGACTATGTACTTATAGCCTTTTTACCCGATTATATATGAGGATTATATGATTATAAAAACACTTTTTTCCGGTTCTGACGGTAACTGCACATACATAAAAAGCGGAAATACCGAAATACTTATAGACGCGGGAGGCTCCGCAAAAAGAATTGACTGTGCTTTAAAACAGATTGACACTTCTCTTTGCAACATAAATGCAATTTACATAACCCACGAGCACAGCGACCATGTGGCTTCTCTTCAGGTTATTCTGAAAAATCTGAAAATACCTGTCTACATAACTCTTGAATCTGCACAATCTATCTGCAATCCGCAGACTTCCGGACTTTTCAGGGAATGCTTTTACATTATCCAGCCGGATAAAATATACGAAACGGGAGATATAACCGTCATGCCGTTTAAAACGCCTCATGATTCGGCAATGAGTGTGGGATACCGCCTTTGTTCCGGCAATGAATCTGTGGGGTATGCCACCGATACCGGTCATGTTTCGGATACCATGAGAAAATTTCTCCTCGGCTGCAAACGGGTAGTGATAGAATCAAATCACGATGTCGGCATGCTGCAAAACGGTCCTTACCCGCCTTATTTAAAACGCCGTATTCTGTCCCAGAACGGACATCTTTCAAATGATGACTGTGCAAAATTTGTTTGCGAACTTACCGACAGCGGTTGTGAAAGCGTCATTCTCGCCCACCTTTCAAAAGAGAACAACACCCCCGAGTCTGCGCTGAATACGGTTTCAGGTACATTGAAAATGCATGGTATTATTACCGGAAAAGATATTTTAGTCGGAGTTGCCGACGGAAAAAGAGTGTGTGAATTATGCTCAATGTAAATATCATTCATGTCGGTTCGTTCAAAGAGAAATACTTAAAAGATGCCTCGGCTGAATACGAAAAAAGGATTTCCCAATACTGTAAACTGACTAATATCTGCCTTAAAGAAGCACCAATACCCGATAATCCCTCTCCCACACAGATAATAGCATGTCTTGAAGCAGAAGAAAAAAAGATTCTGGAAAATATAAAGCCATCATCTTTTTCAATTGCTCTGTGTGTCGAAGGTATTCAACTTTCCTCCGAGGAACTTGCCGGCAAAATAAACAATATTGGGTTAAACGGGACTTCTGTTATAAACTTCATAATCGGAAGTTCTCACGGTCTGAGCGAAAAAGTCAAGTCTATGTGTGATTTTAAACTTTCTTTTTCCAAAATGACTTTTCCCCACCAACTCATGAGAATAATTCTGGAAGAACAGATATACCGTGCTTTCAGCATTAATAACAACGGAAAATACCACAAATAAAAACACAAAACATTATCCCCTTTTATAACCGTAATCATTTTCCGGATACGAAATCCGATACCAATAATAAAATTATAAAACGGAGATTCTATATGTCAACCAAACCATTCAACAAAAAGATTTTTGCAATTCTTCTTGAACTGTCTAAAGGAGAGGAAAGAAGTTGGCGGCAGTTCGCCTCAGATTGCGATATAAGTTATGTGCAGATGAGAAAACTTGCCCTTATGCAACAGGAAAATCCGCCAAGAATAAAACTAATCAAAAAAATTTCTCAGAATTCAGCGAACGATATTACTTATGAAGATTTGCTTTTTACGGCAGGAATAAACTTTGAAAACAACACAAAAACACTTCCTGTTTCCTCAAACACATTAAAACAAGGCGAACTCTTTTACGAAAAATATCTTTCTCTGTCCATGGGTCAGAAAAAGATGTTAAACGACTTTATCGACTTTTTGTCAAACAGACCTTAAATCTTTATTTTGAAAGGGTGATTTAATATGGCATGGTTAAGCAGATTACTTAATGTTCCCGAATTTGGTTTTATGATGTCACGGCAGGGGCAGAGCATTGTTGTTCTTATCCTTGGGCATATACTTTGTCTTCTGATTCCGTATTTTCTGGGAAGTCTCAATTTCGGCATAATCATTTCAAAAATCAAATTCAATGACGATATACGCCGTCACGGAAGCGGTAATGCAGGTATGACAAATATGCTTCGTACATACGGTAAATCTGCTGCGGCAATGACCTTTCTGGGTGATGCCCTGAAGGCATTTGTCTCGGTGTTTATCGGTATGCTTCTTCTTGGGGAGACCGGAACATATCTTTCCGCTTTGGGTGTGATATTTGGACATGTATATCCTGCTTTCTATAAATTCAAAGGCGGAAAAGGCGTTGTCTGTGCCATTATTACTATTCTGTTCATTCAGCCGGTAATTGCGCTTATTGTAATTCTGATTTTTGTTCTTACTGTCGCCTTAACAAAATACATATCTTTAGGATCGGTTATAGGTGCGGCGTTTTATCCCATGCTGGTTTACGCATTAAGTCCCGAACACGATATGAAGGTGGTTTACGCCTTTATTATAGGTGTATTTATTATATGGCTTCACCGTGCAAATATAAAAAGACTTCACGAGGGTACAGAAAACAAACTCTCTTTCGGTAAAGGCGGTAAAAAGTGAACAGGGCGTCTTTATACGGCTGTGACAGTTATGATTTGGATAAAGTAACCCTATGTATTGAAAAAATAATAGATGATTTCGGGGGTCTGGATAACCTTCTGAAAAAAGGCAAAAAGGTTGTTATAAAGCCAAATCTTGTAATGAAAAAATCCCCCGACGGTGCCGCTACTACCCACCCCTGTGTGATAGAAGCACTTATAAACATTCTCAAACGAAAAACAGACGATATCACCATTGCCGAATGCCCCGGCGGAGCATATACAAAAGAACGCATGAGTTCAATTTTTGCTGTAACCGGAATGAGCAAAGTAGCCGAGCGAACAGGTGCAAAACTTTATCTGGACTATCAACAGGTAGCCTTGCCATGCAGACAAGGAAAAGTTACCAGAAATATTACCGTTCTGGAACCTTTCTCATCTGCCGATGTATTTATAAATGTTTCAAAACTGAAATCCCACGGACTGACCGTATTTACGGGAACTGCAAAAAATCTCTACGGCCTTATTCCCGGACTTGAGAAGGCACAGATTCACGCCAGATTCCCTGACAAAAACGACTTTGCCGACTTTATATGCGATATCAACACCACCATTGTACCCGACCTTTCCATTCTTGACGGCATTGTTGCCATGGAGGGCAACGGACCCACGGGAGGAAATCCGAGACACTGCGGTGTTTTGATTGCCTCGAACAGTACCTACACCGCCGACCTTGCAGGTTGTGCCGTATGTAATTTCGACTATCGGGAGATACCCATGTTCATCAGTGCCGTAAAACGAGGAATATGTCCCGACGGACTTGAAAATGTCACTGTTACCGGTGACAATCTTTCGGACTATATAGTGCGTGATTTTAAAAAACCGGATACAGAGGCAAAAGGTATTATAAAACTGCTGACCCAGACATCAAATCCCTTTGTCCGCAAACTAATCCGTTCAAAACCGGTAATAAACAAAAAGAAGTGTGTGGGATGCGGAGAATGTGTAAACTGCTGTCCCCAAAAAACCATTGAGATTAAAAGCAAAAAAGCATTTATACACAGAGAAAACTGCATCTACTGCTACTGTTGTCAGGAACTTTGCCCCATGAAGGCAGTAGATATAAAAAGATTTTTTTTACTTAATCTGATAAAATAGGGTAATTATTATGAAGGTAACTCAGGTACGGCTTAACGCCGCCGCAAAAATCAATCTGACACTGGATATTACGGGAGTACGGCAAGACGGTTATCATCTGTTGGAAAGCGTTATGCAGACTATATCAATTTACGACACAATTGATATAAAAGCAACAGACTCCGGAAAAATTGACCTGAAAATTAATGTGCCGTTTATCCCCTTTGACAGCCGTAATACCTGTTATAAAGCGGTGCAGGCATTTTTTGAAGCATCGGGTAAGGAAATCAGCGGCGTTGAAATATGCATTCACAAAAGTATTCCGTCTTCTGCCGGTCTGGGCGGAGGAAGTGCGGATGCCGCCGCGGTGCTGAGAGGGCTTGAGTACATTTACGGAAAATGTCCCGTAAATTTGTACGACCTGGCTGCCGGAATTGGTGCGGATGTACCTTTTTGTCTTGCGGGCGGAACAAAACTTTGCAGCGGTATCGGTGAGATTATGTCTCCGGTTTATACAGCACCGTACAAATCAAACAGTATACATCTTGTCGTAGCAAAAAATGCAAGAGGTCTTTCTACCCCCCAGATTTTTTCCCTGTACGACAGTTTTGACCGGACAAAACTTATCCATCCCGACTCCAATAAACTCATTTCTGCCCTTGAGAGGGGAAATCCGGAGGAAATAGCACAAAACATAGGTAATGTTCTTGAGCAGGTTTCTGTTACAAAACGCCCTGAAATTGCCGACCTTATACAAGCAATAAAAAATCATGGTGCTCTTAACGCCATAATGACCGGCTCCGGTGCGGCAGTCTTCGGAATATTTGATAACTACAAAAAAGCCCGTCAATGTGTTTTTTCCCTCTGTCAAAAAGGTGTTTACGCCGAATATGCAAATTTTGTATCAACCCCTACAGTACAGTAAAAACCATAAAAATCCGCGTAAGCGTATTTTTGTTATATCAGACGGTCTTTACAAAACAACCAATATTCCGGAGAAGCAAATGAGTATCTGACTTTTTTTAATTGAATTTTAACAATTTTATTGTCAAAAATTTTACAATATTGTTGTATAGTGTAGGTATATATTAATTTACTTGTCGGTAAGGTTTATTTACCGCAGAAAAGGAGTTTGGCATGTTATATATAATTGACGACGCAGATATAGAAAAAATACGGGAATGTGTTGAATTTTATCCGGTTGACGGCGTTACAACAAATCCGACAATCATTTCAAAGCAACACACCGATTTTTCCTCACTTATCCGTTCAATAAGAGAAATAATAGGCAAGGAACGCATGCTTCACATTCAGACAACTTCCGATACCGCGGAAGAAATTATAAAAGAGGCTTATGCACTTAAGGAATTTGTAGGCGGAGAATTTTACATTAAAATACCCATTTCTCCCGAAGGACTTAAAGCCACAATGTATCTTTCCAAAAACGGAATAAATGTTACATCTACCGCAATTTTCACTCAGCAACAGGCACTTATTGCCGCAAAAGCAGGTGCTTCCTTTGTTGCACCATATGTAAACCGTCTTGACAACATCGCTTCTGACGGCGTAAAAGTGGTTGAGGAAGTTGTGGAACTTTTCAAACTGCACAATATTTCCGCAAAAGTTCTGGCGGCAAGTTTCAAAACAGTTGAGCAGATACACAAAATATCTCTGACCGGTTGCCATTCTATAACCATTAACCCGGAACTTTACGAAAAACTCATCTATCATCCCCTCACCCTCTACGCAATAGATGACTTTGAAAAAGACTGGGAAACAGTTTACGGTACAAATTCCATTCTGGGACTTTTGAACAACTAATACCTGTCGTTCAAAAACTCTATGTACGGTTTTTCAACAAACACTTTCTCCGTTTTTCCGGCTTTATTTCCCAAAAACATATTTTTCCCCAGAGACATAAGCCCGTATCTGAGTGCATCGGGTGCGTGAGTCACCTCGTGGGGAGTTGTTGCCGCATCCTCCACATTGTTTTTGTCAAAAATAAGACGGGGCAGTGTCCTGATAATATTTGTGCATCCTGCGAAGAACTCCAATACGGGTTCTTCGCCTTTTTTTGCACTCAGATATTCTCTTACAAGACGCCACCCTTCTATGCGGGAATTGTTTGCGGGAATAAGACCTTTGAGTCCGCAGGAAAATAAAATGTCAAATCCGCTTTTTCCGCTTTCCTGACGCCTTCCGGCAAGGTCGGGAGAAGCAACTATATACCGTATTTTTTCGTTTCCGCACAGTTTCTTTATTTCATCTGCCACCTGGGAAAGAAGCATAGATGGGCGGTACAGTTCGCGGTAAACAACTATTCTGTCAAGATTTTCAGGATATGCAAACCACAGACACGCACACATATCAAGTCCATAGTCCATTGCTGCAAATCTCAGCCAATTTCCAGGTATTTCAAAGGGTTTTACAACATGTTTTTCCCTTGAAAACTCGGTAAAATACTGCCCTTCAAAAGCATCCCAGTCCCCGTGAAGCATTGCTTTTTTGCGGAGTTCAGGCAGACTTTCAAGATTTTTTATGTATTCGGGGTTTTTGGACATAAGATATTTATTGTCATAAACAGTCGAGGGAATAAATACATAGTCGTTTGCGTCTTCTCCGTTACGGTAATCCCGGTCTATAAAAAGCCGTTTAACCCAACTGTGTCCCACACCGCCGGGATTACATGTAAAATACATTCTCGGAACAAAATTTTCTTTCAGGTTACCAGAAAGACGATTGCTTTCCGTGAGAGCGGTATATTGAAATTCGGTAAACTGGGTTGCTTCCTCCATGCCGATTACCTCATAAGCCTGTCCCTGATATTGAAGAACATCACCCTCACCCTGACAATAGCCGAGTTTTATACGGCTGGAATTTTTGAATATAAACTCTTTTGTGCTTTCCTTAAACACTGCTATCCCCTTTAAATCCCGTCTTAACGGCATTATGTGGTTTTCGCGGAGTTCGGGAAATGTGCGGCGTAAGAGCAAAATCTGTATTCCGTTATACCGCAGTGCCAAAAGCACAACCTTTGTTCTCATTGCCCAACTCTTTCCCCCTCCTCTTGCTCCGCCGTATGCTATTCTCCGTGCCTTTGCCTGAAAAAATTCTTTTTGTTTCTGATAAGGGGCAAGTTTTTTTAAATATTTTGTTGTTTTAGACATAAACCTCCTATTCTGCCCAACTGTTATATTCCTCGGGAAAATCCTCCGCCTCCTGTACGGCGTCATCACTCGCCCAGCGTTTAAAATTCACCGCAAGATATAATTTTATCCCCGAAGTATTTGACTCTTTTGAAAAAAGTTTCTCCTCTGCATACTCTTCCACCTGCAATATTGCACGGTTCACATCGGAAAGTATGGCTTTGTTTTTTGTAAAAACAGTAAGTTTTTCGCGGCTGTCAAGCCCGAGACACAGTGCAAGTCCGCTGAGGGTAGGCGGACGGACTATCTCATAAATTATATTCCCTGCCTCATCCATGACAGGATTTTTTCCTTTGTCCAGCACCGGACCGTATCTGCTTTCAAAATAAGCATTTATTTTTTTCTGAACATCTTGTCTTTTCATTTTTCCTCCGTAATAATGATAAATCATATTATCCTTGTCCGCTGCAGATTTATTTGAGAATGCACCGGTGTTCTCCTTTATATAATCGGCCTTTTTTTACACCCTATTGTACCACAATCAAAACATGACATACAATGACAGAAAAATATTTTAATAAAAGAGTTTGTATATTTTGTAAATAATTAAAAAAATGATAACACTTTTTGTATTTTGTCGGTTTATGTAGGTGTAAGAAAGAAAATCTATGTCTTTTTTCTTACAAAATACTCAAAGAGTCATTATAATTGGTATTAACATTATAATTTGGTAAACAACCAATGATTCCACCCACAGAGGCAGATAATAATCTGCCTCTCGTTTTTTTACCACCTACACCTTGACAATTGCGGGTAAAACAGTGTATAATGAAAGTGTGGAAAGTCCTGATATATTCAGAGAGGAATTAGCGCGTCTTTATGAATTTGATACGCATTGGTAATAAGTTATGGAAAAAAACTACGAGATAATCACTCCATTACATCACAGAAAATATGTAGGGAACGATAAAATAAGTCATGTGGATTGTCACTGCAAAATAGGAAACGAACATGTCAGTGTTTTTTACACCGACGGAACTACCAAAGATTTTATCATGAATATGGATGGTTACAACATGCAATTTCGCAATATTCCTATTTCGGTTGAACGAAACTGGATATTCTGGGGCAGTTGGAGAAACGGCCTTCGTGCATACGACCTGTTAACAGGAAATCTTGTGTGGAAAATCAATGGAGGAAATTATGCCAACATACTTGTATATGGTCAATATTTAATAGCAGTTAGGCGAAATAACAGGTTGTTAAGACTGAACATTGAAAACGGCGACATACTCAATGAATCCAAAAGCGGCTTGTCAATGAATGCTTATGCGTTAGACGACAGATATTTTTGTTTCGTCAAGGAGCGCAGCAACTCTTTGGTGTATGATGCCACAGATTTCAGTATATATAAGCAATACCCACATAAAAATCACCTACCCAGCAATTTCATTGTTCGCGACACTTGGCTGGAAGATAATCGTTTGTTAACAGAAGGCTTCGTAGATGACGGTATCAGCGGAGTGATGCAGTTAGACCCGTCATTTTATGACAAATCCGAAGAAAAAAACTAAAATACCAATCAAGCAATAACACAGAGGCAGATGTAAAAGTCTGCCTCTAGTTTTTTTACCACCTACGCCTTGACAATTGCGGGTAAAACAGTGTATAATGAAGGTGAGCAGGAGCCTGACACATTCAGCACGGTATACAGTTACGACAATAACGGAAACATGGTTTCCAAAAATGTGTCCGGTACCAATACACTCTATACCTATGACCTGAACAACCGGCT
>JAFSGN010000012.1 GCA_017440805.1 Clostridia bacterium | reverse complement strand
GTTCATCCTGAGCCAGGATCAAACTCTCTAAAAAATTGTATCTTAACTACCCTCCCTTTCGGTCGGGCACTTAAAACCTTTTTCAGAGTGCTTAATTGCTCTCTTTTACTTATTTCTGGTTTGTATTTCTTAGGAATCGATTAAGACCGTTCAAGAAGTGTTTCTTTCGAAATCTTCTCTTACTCTTTGTACATTTCCCTGTATTTCTACAGGTTTGTGCTGTCTTTATCGTTGTTCAATTTTCAAGGTCCGAAGCCTCCGCCTTTTCGTGCGGCGACTTTATTATTATATCACACCTTTTTCTTTTTGTCAAGAGGTTTTCCAAAACTTTTTTGTTTTTTCTTCCCTCTCCAGTGTGTCCGCTCTCTTGAGCGCCTGATTATTATATCACATCTTCTCCCCTTTGTCAAGGGGTTTTTGTGATTTTTTTATTTTTTTGCCCATTTTTAATATTTTTCACATATTCGGGCAGATTAATAACTGCTTGTTATATTCAATATTACCTAAAAGGAATACTCAAATATGTTAACAGTATGTCTCAGACTTACAATAGTATATACCGTTGTCCTGGCGTCTATGCATATAATGGGAAAACGCCAGATTGGCGAACTGGACATTTCGGAACTTGTTACTGCGATTTTCGTTTCAGAACTCGCCACCGCCCCGGTTTCAGACACAAACATTCCGTTGCTTCAGGGAGTTTTACCCACACTGTTACTTTTATGTTTTGAAATTATCTTATCTTTCTTGTCAGTGAAAAGCAATTTTTTCAAAAATCTCTCGGGTAAAAATCCGACATTTTTAATACAAAACGGAAAACTTGACATAGCCGCAATGAAAAAAGTTCGTATAACAATAAACGAGTTGATGTCAGAAGCACGAATCAACGGAATTCCGGATATTTCTCAAATATACCACGCCATTCTTGAACCAAACGGAAAAATAAGTTTTTGTCTTAAAAGCAGATATCAGCCGTCTACGCCCCATGACCTAAACATCGAAACCCAAGAACAAGGCATACAACATCTTATTATTTCAGATGGTGACATAAATTACAGTGCTCTGAAAAACTCGCATAAAACAAAAGAGTGGCTCAAACATCAGATTAAAAAAAGCGGACTTTCGCTTAAGCAGATATTTATGATGGGTGTCGACGACACAGGTAATATATATATTATTAAGAAGGAAACCAAATGAAATCCATTACAGTCGCAATTTGTATTTTAATTGCAATAATTCTTTTTCTTTCAGTCGCATCGGGTTATCTGAACGCTGCAATATGTCACGCCCAAAATGTAATTAATCCGCTTTATAACCAAGAAATCCAATTCAAAAAAGCGATTACCGACCTTGAAGAACTTTCTTCGTACTTCAAGTCGCGGAACAATTTTCTTATGGTATATATACAACGCTCAAATCTTTCCGAACTCGAAAGCATTATAAATAAAATGATATATTCTCTGAAAACCGAAAATATTGCATTACTCAATGTGTTACTTTTGCAATTTTCAAGTCTTCTTGATAGTCTGGGAGAAAGCAATGTGAATATATCCTGCAAAGGAATATTGTAAAAACAAAAAGGCATGACAAGTCATGCCTTTTTGTTCAATCAATTTGATTATCAGTTCAATGCATTGAGTTTCTTAGTGAACAAACTCTTTCTTCTTGCAGCGGTATTCTTGTGCATATGGCCGGCAGAAACTGCACGGTCAATGAATTTAACAGCATCTTTATATGTCTGTGCTGCCAATTCCTTGTTACCCTCTGCCAACGCCTTTTCGTACTTCTTTATAGTAGTCTTGAGTTCGGAAACAAACATTTTATTCTGCATGGTTTTCTTAGCAGATACAAGAACACGCTTCTTTGCGGACTTAATGTTCGGCAAAGTTTTCACCTCCTTAAAATATACAGATAGAATATCATGTAATATCATACCACAAAATTTGAAAAATTTCAATAGTTTTTTGCGAATTTACAAAAAATTATTTAAAATTGGAATATTTGGTAAATAATAAAGAGGTAAAGGAGTGATATTTTGCATAACATCCGTACCGATATGGCATATGAAGCACACAGAACCGCCTTACAAACAGCGGGAGGCAATGTCGAGGGAGTAAATTACGAGGAATACAATGACACTAATATATCGGCATCTAAAATAGAAATTCTCAACGGGACAGGTGAAAAATCAACCGGAAAACCGTGCGGAAAGTATATAACTGCCAAAATCGAAAAGGACTTTACTCCCCAATATTTCAAATCGTATTCTGAATTTCTTGCTCTTCGTATCAAGGAGTTACTCCCATCTGACTACGAAAATGTATTAATTGCCGGGTTGGGCAACCGGTTTATCACAGCCGATTCAATCGGTCCAAAAGCGGTTTCACATATAATCGTAACCCGTCACATCAAATCTATTTGTCCGTCGGTGTACCGTGATTTATCTTTAAGCGAGGTGGCGGCGCTTGCCCCGGGCGTTCTGGCTCAAACAGGAATAGAAAGCGGTGTTATCATAAAAAGTATAATTGATGATATACACCCGGAATGTCTCATTGTCATAGATGCTCTGGCGACCAGGAATTTCACTCATCTTTCCCGTATGATTCAACTATCGGATTACGGAATTCATCCGGGTTCCGGAGTGCATAATTCCAGACTCGCACTAACCCGCGAAAATATGGGAATACCCGTCATCTCGATAGGTGTGCCAACTGTAATAGATGCTTCCGCCTTTGCAGCAGACATAGTACAGAAAAACGGATTACCCGAAGACAGCATACGCAGAAATAAAGAACTGGAATGTTTCATAACGCTTAAGGAAAGTGATATAATAACCGACAATATGGCAAAACTCATAGGCTATTCGGTAAATCTGGCTCTGCATCAGACACTGTCATATGAAGAAATGGTGTGTCTGTGTTCATAAATTGCTTTTGCACACATATATTTAAAACAGGCAGGGTGATATTCACCCGGAAAGGACTTTCAGATTATGCGGAATAATGTTGTTTCTGCTTTTTCACTTTTTACATTAATACCAATGTTTCTGTTTGCAATGATTTTCCCGGTTGCAAGACTTTCATTTATCACCATTGAGCATGTTGCCGGTACACCGGCATCTTTCTCCAATCACTCCTTTTCAGACGCGCCCTCCAACGACAGTCACCCTGTGGGTGAGTACATAGAGGGAGCATATCAGTCAGACAGATTACCGCTTGACACTTTGCCCGCAATAAGTCATTCGTCAGAAGAACTTCCTGACGATGCAAAAAAAATACTGACCGCAAATTTATCGCAGAACGGTAATTTGATAATCAATGATACAACGCATTCAGTGGATACCGAAAATGTTGTGTCAGCATTTGCACCTCTGGAGGCAGCAGTTGACGGTCCCGTAGTTTTAGTGCTTCACACCCATGCTACCGAAAGTTTTTTGGCAGACAGCGAGAGTTATAAAATCCTGAACGACGACGGCAGTCAATCATTATATTACTCCCCTGAAACCGCCTCTACGAGAAGTACGGATTGTTCGGAAAATGTTGTACATCTTGGGGAAATTTTTGCAGACACCCTTATAAAAAACGGCATTGACACCATTCACTGTAAAACGCTTCACGACTATCCCGACTATAACAAATCATACTCCAATTCATATAAAAGTGTCAAGGAATACCTTTTAAAATATCCATCAATAAAATATGTTATAGATTTGCACCGTGATTCTATAGTAAAAGAAAACGGGGATAAATTAAAACCGTTATGCAGGATTGACAACAAGGATACAGCACAAATAATGTTGGTTATGGGCAGCGGAACAAAACATCCTGACTGGCAGAAAAATCTTTCACTTGCTTTAAAGTTCAAAACAGAGTGTGACAGCAAGTATCCGGAGTTTTCAAGACCGGTTTACCTGCGTACAGCAAGTTTCAACCAGGAACTCTCACCCGGGATGCTTCTTCTTGAAGTAGGCTCCTGTGCCAACACACTTGAAGAGGCAGAAAACGCCGCATATCATGCGGCAGAAATATTTGCAGAAATAATAAAATAACAAATCGGGCAGGTATAGCAGAAAACAGTCAAACTATTTTCTGCTGCACCTGCCAGTTTTCGTTTGTCAGACAAACAGCGTATTATCACTGTATTCCCGTGCAATAGATATTATTTTATTCAAGCGATGATTGAGTCCGGATTTAGATATCTTTCCATCAAACATATTACAAAGTTCCATTAAACTCATTTCCGGATTTTCTTCACGGATACGCGCTGTTTCTTTTAATTGTTCAGAGAGAAGTGATTCAAAAACACCTTGCTCCCGGAGATACGAAATTGCGGAAAGGACTATCGTAGCCGCATCTATTGTTTTGTTTATATTTGCACTTTCAAAATTATTGACACGGTTTATGTTATTGATAATCTCTTTTTCTATTCTTGTATTTATAATGTCATAAGCAAAATTTTCCGCCCCCAGCATCATAAGAATATCTTCTATAGACTCGCTGTCTTTGCAATAAATCACATAGTACGACCTTCTCACCGTCATTTTAACAGAAAGTCCGCTATTTGTAAGCATATCCTTAAGTTGCTGTGCAAGATGCTTATGACTGGTTGAAAACTCAAAATGATAACTTTTCTGCGGGGAATGTAAATTTCCGCTGGCAACAAAAACTCCGCGGAGAAAAAATCTTAAATTTTCATCTGAGATTTCACCTTTTATTCTATATACCGAAATATCGCTTTCATCATATCCCAGTGCATCTGTTATTCTTTTTACATCCAATTGGTTATCAATGGAAATTGCGTAACTGTTATTTTCCGAGACTTTTCGTTCGGTTATCTGTATTTTTGCGTCAAAAAATTTTATTAGTATATAGGCGCAAATCTCCAAAATATTACTGTTATCACATTTGAGTTTTATTCTATCAAAAGTAAATTCTCCCGAAAACAGCAGAATTCCATACAAAAAGTACTTTGCCTTATCAAAATTCTTCTCGTTTTTAAAATCTTCCCACGATTTTTCGCACAAAAAATTTTTAACTTCCTTGGAATACGAATTCAGCATATATATCTGACCTCGCATTCAAGTTCAATTCCAAATTGCCTTATTACTTCGTTCCTGACATATTCTATTAGTTTCAGTATGTCATTGCTTGTAGCATTTCCGGTATTTATTATAAATCCTGCATGTTTGGGAGAAACTTGTGCGCCTCCTATGGCATATCCTTTGAGTCCGCAATCGCTTATAAGTTTTCCGGCAAAAGCATTTTCCGGTCTCTTAAAGACACTTCCGGCACTGGGATATTCAAGAGGCTGTTTTTCAATACGCTTTGACATATTTTCATCCATTTTCGCTTTTACAGCATCGGCATCGCTTTCAGTCAGGCAAAATCTGCAGGATAGTATAATTTTATCCGAATTGACATATGCGCTGTGACGGTATGAAAATTCGTGTTGTTCTGCGGACAAAATGCCCACATTCCCATCTTTTGTAATAAAAGTGCTGTCATAAAGAACCTGTGAAATTTCACCATCATATGCACCGGCGTTCATATATACCGCACCGCCTGCAGTTCCCGGTATTCCGTACGCAAATTCCAATCCGCCCAGAGAGTGCTTTTGTGCCACAACCGATGCTCTGGTTATACCCGCTCCGCATTGCACTTCCAACATATTGCCATCTACCCGTGTATCTTTCATATTCAGGGTAAACACAACAACCCCGTCATATTTCCCATCAGTAAATATGACATTTGAACCGTTTCCAAGAACACTGTACTTTGTACCGTTCAGAATTTCCAGTGTTCTGCGCATACTTTCAGTATCTGTCGGAAAAACGGCACCTGCGGCAATTCCCCCGGTTTTAAATGTGGTGTACTTGTTCATTGGTACATTTTCAGATACGATAACATTCTGATTATTTTTAAATTCCCTTTTCAGAAGTTCAACTGTATTATTCAAAAAGGACCTCCAATAAAGATTAAAATCCAAGCATGGCAGCACCGATAATTCCGGCATCGTTACCAAGTTTCGCAATAACTATCTTTGTGTCCGGTACATTTTCTGCAGAATATTGTTCCCGGTACACTATTTCTTTCAAAGGTTCAAGGATGTAGTCACCTTCGTTACACACACCTCCGCCTATGCTCAACACCTCAGGCTGAAATATATTGACAATGTTTACAAGACCGCATCCCAGCATTTTTATATACTCATCAACAACTTCTTTTCCTGCCTTGTCGCCCGCTTTAGCGGCATCGAATGCAGTTTTTCCGCTTACTTTTTCTATATCATTGTCGCACATCTTCCACATAAGAGTGTCTTTTGTTTCAAGCATTTTTTCTTTTGTTGACAGAATCAGTCCCGTTGCACTGCTATAGGTTTCCCAGCATCCCCGTCTGCCACAGGAACATTTTCGTCCGTTCGCCACAATAACAGTATGTCCCAATTCGCCACCTGCATGGTTGAAGCCGGCATAAACCTTTTTGTCGATTATCACTCCCCCACCCACTCCGGTACCAAGCGTAATCATCACGGAACTTTTGCTTCCTGCCGCAGAACCGCACTCAGACTCGCCCTTTGCAGCAGCATTGGCATCATTGGCAATATACACTTTTTCAAATGGTATATACCCTTTCAAAACCTCCACAATCGGAAACAGGCTGAACGGAAGGTTACTAGCATATTCAACTCTGCCTGCCTCATCATTTGCTATACCCGGAGTGCATATACCGCAAAACTCTATATCCGAAAGTTTCAATCCTTCCTTATCCAAAAGTTTATAACAGAGATCTGCCATATCCTTTACAATTTCTTCCGGCTTTCTGTTTGCAAGAGTGGGAGTGGATAGTTTTCTTATTATTTTATTTTCGCTTACAATTCCCACAGCAATATTTGTGCCGCCCAAATCAATTCCTATTGTATACATAACATTTCCTCTAATCTTAAATTAATTTATCTGTCCAAATCGTTGTCCTGCATGCCCATAAGTTTTTTATTGAATTCTATGGCTGTATTATAACCCATTTTTTTCTGTCGGTTATTCATAGCGGCAATTTCAAGAATAATTGCAAGATTTCGACCGGGGCGTACCGGAACAGTAATGCTCGGTATCTGAATGCCCATTATCTCGGTATGCTCGGTATCCATACCCAACCTTTCGTAAAACTTTCCCTCCTGCCAGGGTTCAAGATTGATTACAAGGTCAACTTTTTCGGTTTCTTTTACAGCACCCATACCGAAAATTCGCCTTACATCCACAATACCAATACCGCGAAGTTCAACATAGTGCCTTATAATTTCGGGAGCAGAGCCAACAAGTGTTTTTGCGGACACCTTTTTTATTTCAACCGCGTCATCTGCTATCAGTCGGTGTCCTCTTTTCACAAGTTCAATTGCGGTCTCACTTTTTCCCACACCGCTGTCACCCAAAATAAGAATACCTTCACCGTAAACTTCAACAAAAACACCATGCCGTGTAATTCTCGGAGCAAGTTGAACATTAAGGTATGCAATAAGTGCCGCGGTAAACGCGGAGGAACGGTCAGAAGTTCTCAATATGGGGCAGGAATATTTTTTTGCTGCCTCAATAGCCTCGGGAAAAACCTCAAGAGAAGATGTGAATATTACGCAAACCGGCTTTGCCTGACAAAATTTTTCGAATGCCTCTCTGCGTTGTTCGTCGGTCATTCGAAGGGCATATTCATGCTCTGCCATTCCGATTATCTGAGGGCGTTCATGTTCAAATTTTTCAAAAAATCCCGCCAAAGGAAGACCAGGACGGTTAACCTCGTTTTTGTATATAATGTCTTCCCCGCCGTTTTCCGGAAGATATATCTGTTCAAGAGAAAATTCCTTTATAATCTGGTTTATTGTAACAGAATACTCATAATTATTCATTTACTGTCCTTCCCTTTCTCTTTTATCATTATATGTATCAAAAACAACTTTTTAAAACAACAATGTAAATTATATTCGACAAAGAATCAGGTACACATTTTTTGCCGATATGCAAACTTGTTGCCATAAGCCAACATATCGAGTGCGTCAGCATATATCGAGGATTCGTTAGAATTCATATCGACGATTTCAACTTTGTTGAAATCATTATAGACTTCGTGTACGATTTAGATGCCAATTATTTTTCCATAATTTTAAATGCTTTAATCCACTCGTTCTTAATATATTCATGTCCCATTGCAGTTGGATGGACACCATCTGAAAGCCAATAGCTTTCATCAATGTTTTCTGATAATTTATCAAATCCTTCCTGCAATTGTATATATGGCAAATTATATTTTTGTGCAATTTTCTTTGCCATCTCAGAACGCTTTTTAACTTCCAGATTAAAGCACTCCCATTTTTCTTCTGTTGCTGTTCCTTTAAGAACAAACGGCTCCATTATCATGATTCTAATGCTGGGAAGTGCATTTTTTACTTCCTCAATAATCATATCATATATTTTGAAATACTTCTCAGCATCAACTCCATTTTCACTTGAAAACTCATGCCAAACATCATTAACACCTATCAATATACTCATGACATCAGGCTTTAAGTTTATAATATCGTTTTTAATACGAGCATAAACATCAACAACTCGATTACCACTTATTCCTCTGTTGAAGAACTCATATTTACCCGGTGATTCGAAACCCAAATTTGCTTTTACAAGCAACGGATACCCCACACCCAAATTGATATCGTTATCTCTTGCACGACCCGAATCAGTAATTGAATCTCCCTGAAATAAAATTTTCATAATTATAACCCCTTCTTCCTAAGAAATTTTACTACTAATGTCACTTAATATCTTAATTCACTATATAAAAAGATGCCGCCGTTTTTGTGAAGTTTTGAACATCCGTTCAAAGTGAAGTTGCTATAAGCAGTGAAGTTTTTGCTTTTGCAAAAGTGAAGTCAAGTTTGCTACTTCACCGTCAGGTGAAACTTCACTTACGAAGTAAACTTCACTATTGCAAGATAACTTCACTTGCCAAAGGCAAACTTAGTTAATGATTTCAACTTTGTTGAAATCATTATACCATAATATATTCCTTTTTTCAATACCTTTTTTGTGATGCCTGCGAAAAAGGCGAACGGCAAAAGTTTATAATTTGTTTATTAAAGCATAACAATACAACACTTAATTAATAGTATACTTTATACGGTATTTTACAAAAATACACACAAAATAAAACAGAGGACAAAAATGAAAAATTTATTTTTACTTTTACTTATCATAACTATTACAGCAATTCCGGTTATTGCCGCCCAGCCATCATATATGTCTGCATTCTGGAAATATACCGAGGCCGCATCTTCAAAAAATCCGGACCTGATTTGCAGTGCCGTTGATGCCCTGGATGCCGCTTTGCCTTCACCCTCAAACAGCGATGAATACAATAAAATGGTTTGGGCAACTTTCTCGGCAGCAAAAGAATACGAAATAAAAGGAAACTTTGAAAAAGCATTATATTACCTGCAGAAATTTGTAAAATATGCCACCTGGCTTCAGGAAAATTCAGGACAAAACCACGCCGAAAGCATTAAGTTTGCAAACGCAACAATAAATCATCTGTCCCTGACACCTGAAATTTATGTTTCCTGTGCTTCACCTGCTGATGTTCCTTACTACAACGCAAAATACGAGCCACGATACGGCACATTTTTAGGCACATGCAACGACTTTGACCCCGATACCGAAACAGCACATCTTGTTTATGTCCGTTTTTTTGACGAACAAATTGAATCATTCTCATATTTGTTACCCTCTGAACCTGTATACACCATGATTGCATGGAATTTTCCCGAAGAGAATAAAGCCTCACTCGAACGGGTTGCAAACGGTTCGGCAGATGACTACATCATAAGTAATCTTAAATATCTGGCAACTCTTCCTCACAAAATATTGCTTCGTTTCGGAGCGGAAATTAACTGTTGGGCAATGCCGTCAGACATGGCCGCACGAGACCAATACATAGAAACTTTCAAAGCTGCTTTCCGTCATATTTCTGAACTTGCCCGTAAATACGCTCCCAATGCGGCAATGGTTTACTCACCTATAGATGTTTCAAACATGTATGTAACCCCGGAAGATTTCTATCCCGGCGACCAGTATGTTGACTGGGTTGGTATGTCTACCTATTATCTTCTGTACGAGGCATCCTCCAACAAATCTGCCGACCAGGTTGATGCCTATTACTGCCGCGGTCTGTATGACAACCCCATGGTTAAAGTAAGACAAATAGTGGAAACATTCGGTGACAGAAAACCGATACTGATAAGTGAATGCGGTTTCGGATATGCCGCAAAAGACGGTCAAAATCCGCAATACGCAGTAAAGAAATTAAAAGAATTTTTCACCTACTTAAACATGGTTCACCCTGAAATTAAGGGAATATTATATTTTGATACGAACTTTGAAAGAGACTACAAACTTTCCGGATGCCCTGAACTTTTAAATACATACAAATCTGTCACAGCCAATAACTTCCCGATACAAGCACTGAAAAACGGAACAACTGTGGGATACAACCGTTTTTCCACCTTTGAAGGAAACACCAAAAAACTTGATTTATACGCACATGCGGCTTTTCCTTCTGCAAATCCCGTAACTGTTTCATATACAATTGACGGCAAAACAATCCCACACGAAAATCAAATTCCCTATAAGGCAGTACTTGATGTTTCCTCTCTTTCCCAGGGCAAACATACACTTTCTCTGAAAGTTATCTGCGGTACATTTAACAAGAGTTACGACTATACTTTCTATGTGGGAGACAACTGTAAAATATCCCAAAAGGAAATTACCCCCGTCAATTTACCTTTCACCGATGTGAAAACAACCGACTGGTTTTATAATGATGTCAAAAATGCTTACAATAACAATCTGATAAACGGAAAAACTCCTACCCTCTACCGTCCTGATGATAATATAACTTATGCCGAAGCAATAAAAATTGCCTCCTGTATGCATCAGTTATATTACGAAAAGAAAGTATCACTTACAAACGGCACGGCAAACTGGTACGACAACTATGTGAAATATGCTTTGGATAACCATATCATCACAGGAGATATTGCAGAAAAAGCCGATACAACTATAACACGCGGTGACTTTGTTTCAATTTTCTATTCGGCTCTTCCCGAATATGAATATCCCGTAATAAACCATGTTTCTGACAATGCCATTCCCGATGTGCCGATGGCAAACGAATCTTCACATCAAATATATGCATTTTACCGTGCCGGCATACTAACAGGCTCAGACGGCGGATACTTCAATCCTCAAAGTTACATACTTCGCAGTGAAGTTGCTGCCATCCTCACCCGTATGTCCAATAAATCTGCACGGCGTGATTTGTATTTAGTCTGAGGAGAAATTATGAAAAAATCTTCTTTATCACAATGCGAAACCTGTGCATATTACGATATAACAGACCCGGACGGTGAAATGGAATGTACGGTATCTCTTGACGAAGACGAGGTCATTTCCCTGACATCATACGAAAAGTCATCCTGTCCGTACTACAAGTTTTATGATGAATACAAACTTGTTCAGAAACAAAATTAAAACGCCGTAAAAAGTTCAGTCGGACACTTTATATTAAAAGTGTCCGACTGTTTTTTTAATTATTCGGCTTGTTTCTTTGCATCCTCAATTATCTTTTGTGCAATATTTGCGGGTGCTTCGGAGTAACGGTCAAATTCATAATTGAATGAACCTCTGCCCTGAGAGAGTGCACGGAGATTTACTGTGTAATTGCCCATCTCGCTCTGAGGAATTTCGGCATCTATAACGCTGTAACCTTTTTTTGTTTCGCTGGGATTCATACCCATTACTTTACCGCGTCTCTTGTTTATATCTCCGATAACATCACCCATCAATCCGTCGGGAACAAGTACACTGAGATTTCCGATAGGTTCAAGAATTACGGGATTTGCCTGTTTCAAACCTTCTCTGAACGCAATTGATGCCGCCATTTTAAACGACATTTCCGAAGAGTCAACATCATGATATGAGCCGTCAAACAAATTTGCTTTAAGGTTAACTACAGGGAACCCTGCAAGTACACCCTTTGACATACATTCCTGAAGTCCTTTTTCAACTGCAGGATGGAAATTCTTAGGAACAGAACCGCCGAAAATGCTTTCGGTAAAGGTAAGCCCTTCCTCTTCACCCGGTGAAAATTCAATCCATACATGACCGTACTGACCGTGCCCGCCGGACTGTTTCTTGTGTTTTCCTTCAACCTTAACTGTTTTTTTGATTGCTTCACGATATGCGATTTTCTCGGGAATCAAATCAACCGAGGTTCCGAAACGACTCTTCAGTCTTGAAAGAATAACATCTATATGTTGTTCGCCCAGACCATAAAGAAGCATTTGCTTGGTCTCTGTATTATTAACATATCTGATAGACAAATCTTCTTCCAGAAGTTTTGTAATACCCGATGAAATTTTATCCTCGTCACCCTTTGCTTTGGGGATGACTGCCATACAGTGGAATGGTTTTGGGAAAACTATTTTTGAATACTCCTCATTTCCTGTAGCGGAAAGAGTATCATTTGTATTGGTATCGATAAGTTTTGCGGTAACACCCACATCTCCGCAAGCCATACTTTCGACCTCAATCTGCTTTTTACCCTTGGAAACATATATGTGTGAAAACTTTTCCATCTGACCGGTAGTAAGATTTTTGAGCACATCATCTTTTTTAAGAACACCGCTCATAACCTTAAAATATGACATTTTACCTACAAACGGGTCGGCAACAGTTTTAAACACAAAAATGGATGCAGGTCCGTCTTCTTTAATCTCGATAGGACCGTTAACACCTCTTTCCACTCCTTTATCAAGAGGTGTGGGGTAGGAATCCGAAATATAGTCAAGAAAATGTTCAATACCGAGAAGTGTAGCGGCAGAACCGGAATATACAGGTGTTATTGAGCCGGAAACCATTCCCGTATGAAGTGCCTTGAGAGTTTCTTCCATTGTAAAAGGCTGTTCGGCAAAGAACTTCTCCATAAGTTCATCTGAGGTTTCCGCCAACGATTCAGAAAGCATAACGGTATATTCATCTATCATCGCCTGTGCACCGGCAGGAACAGGAATCTCCTTTGCTTTGCCGTTTTCATCCACAAAAGCCTTTTTATGCGGAAGGTCAATAAGACATACAATCTTATTATTCTCATTATACGGAACCATAAGAGGACATACCGAAACACCGAAAAGTTCTCTGAGTTGAGTAAATATTTTTGAAAAATCTGTATTTTCTTCGTCAAGTCGGTTTACAAATATCGATTTGGGAATCTGTGCCTCTTCGGCATAATTCCATGCCAACTCTGTTCCTACTTCAACACCGGCTTTGGCGTTGATAACAATCATGGCACTTCCCGCCACACGCAGTGCCTGCTTAACCTCTGCAACAAAATCAAGGTAACCGGGAGTATCCAGAATATTGATAATTTTATCCCTGAAATTTATAGGTGCAATTGCAGTGGAAACAGAAAATCCCCTCTTGATTTCCTCTGGGTCAAAGTCACATACAGTATTTCCTTCACTCACTTTGCCCAGTCTGTCGGTGGCTTTGGTCAGATACATCATAGCCTCCGCCAGAGAAGTCTTTCCGCTTCCCCCGTGTCCGAGCAAAGCAATATTTCGAATGTTTGCAGTGCTAATGTTAGGCATAATGTTATTCCTCCATAAATTAATAAGACAATCTATCACCATATGAAAAATTAAATGCTACAAAAATCAGTTTTACAATAAGATTTCATTTTATTAGTGATTGACAAATTCATTATACATCATTAAAACGACAAGTTCAAGAGATTTTTTTTAATTTTATGCGAATCAAGAGAGAATGTGAGTGTCGTTTTTTGTTTATATTGCACAAATAATTGTTAAATTATCGTTTTTTTAACATCCGACTGTGACAGCATTTATTTCAATAAAAAATGTCCCCCTGCTTTCTTCACAAAAAAGGCTGTGCATAAACACCGCCCTGTTCAACAGAGAATGCATATGACAGCCTTTTAATTATTTTGTTTTTTATGAAAACTTTTTCACAATTTTTTTAAAAAGTTTTGTTACGCCCACTACAATCCAATATACTACCATAAATACCAGTGTGGCGGCAAACAACATCCTGAAATCATTTCCGTAAGCCACCGTTGCAAGTACAACTGCAAAATTCAGTGACATCAGGATAAAATGTATTGCCCGTGCAGTACCGCGGGAAACTTTAAGTTCAAAAACCAAACTTAGTATTCCAAGCACTGCCGAAAAAGCAAGAATTCTGCTCATGGTGGAAACATTAAGTACAAAAGCGGAAATGCCGGAAGAATTCATAAAAAGAGTCGCGAAATATGTAATAAGTGTAAAGAATACAGCAGCGGAAAAAACTATGTTTTTCAGGTATTTCATAAAACATTTCCTTTCTTTCTGATTTTTTGGGTAACCATAACATACGGAGGGTCGGTTTTATTGCAAAGGGCATATTTCAAAACATTAAATTCGTGGTTTGAAAGAGAGGAAAGATACCTTTCAATAAGTTCTCCTTCTATCTTCCCCTCGGGATGTCCGGGATATATTGTGACCGTCAAAACTCCGCCTACCGTAAGTCTGTCAACTGCCTTTTCAATAGCAGTGAGTGTTGTTTCTCTGAGAGTTGTAATGGTTTTGTTTCCCCCGGGAAGATAACCTAAATTAAACATCCCGCATACCATTTCTCCCTCTGCCGGTAAATATTTATCCATTTCGGAATGGGAATCGTTTATCAGAGTATAATTCTTCTCTGCACCATTTTTATCCAAATTTGCCAGAGTTGACTGCAGTGCCTGAGGCTGTATATCAAAAGCATATATCTTTATTCCGTATTTCTGTGCCAGGCGGGACATAAACAGTGTATCATTTCCGTTTCCCATTGTAAAATCGCAAAGGTATAAGTTATTAAAATCCGACTCTTTTTTATCATGTTTGCACTCTGTTAGTGCCCGTGTTATCAATTCGTGTGCAAATTCAATATTGTTTATCAGCATATATTCCCTGAAAGGTATTCCTCCTTACAAATTCCTTATCTATTTCATTTAAAACACAAAACTTTTTCAAACTCCAGAGAGGTGACACGAGATGTTCTTTAGGTGCATCCCCCGTAAGTCTGCCCACTATCGTTTTTGACGGAAGTATTTCCAGTTGACTCACGGTAATATCCACATATTCCTCCCGGCTCAGTTCCTTGACCTTGCCGTTATCATACAATTCTTTTATAGGTGCATAATCAAGAATGTATAAAAGATGTATTTTCACGCTGTGCGGTTCAAGATGTGCTACCTCTTGCATTGTTTCCAGCATCATTTGCCTGTCTTCGCCCGGAAGTCCGTTTATAATATGAATCCCTGTATTTATATTTCGTTCTCTCAGCAAACCGTATCCCTTTAAAAAGTCGGAATATGTATGGCAACGGTTTATTATCTCTGCAGTTCTGTCGTGCACTGTCTGAAGTCCGAGTTCAACGGTAAAATAAGTTTTTCCCGAGATTTCCGCCATAAAATCGGCAATTTCTTCGGTTATACAATCGGCGCGTGTAGCAACCGAAAAACCGCATACATCGGGAAAAGCAAGACAGGTATTATATATTTTTTTCAGTTTTTCTATAGGTGCATATGTATTGGTGTGTGCCTGAAGATAAGGAATAAATTTAGTGCTTTCCCACTTTTTATTCATTTTTTCACGCATAAGAAAGTACTGTTTTTCAAGGGGGAGCAAAGGAGACTCGGAAAAATCACCGCTTCCCCGGTCGGAACAGTAAATACATCCGCCCACTCCGCATTTGCCGTCTATGTTGGGGCAGGTAAATCCGGCATCAAGAGGTATCCGGACAACCTTTGTTCCGAATGTATGACGCAGGTGATAATTAAGTGTATGATATCGCTTATTATCATCCGAATAAGGAAAGTTCATATTATTTACGGAAAAACTTATTTTTTCCAACTCCTTATCATTTTAAAACAATCTTATCCAGTTCTGCCATATATGTCACATCATTTTCTGTCAGTGCCCGGATTTCCTTTGACTTACCGCATCCGTTACACGCCAGTACAACACGGTCCCGCGCAATATCTATTCGGAGTTTGTCCGTATTATCGCACCCGCATTCAACTGCACCGTCAGTTATATAGTCACGGATAATGAGCAGTATATCGTTCATTACCATGGGATTGTCGTACTTATCATACATTTCCTGTAGTATATCCCGTTCTATTTCTCCATTTTTATTTGCAGAGAAAGTTTCTTCAAGATATTTCTTGTTATCCGAAACGGCTTTTTCCACCTTATCCCGATGGCCAATGTAACATATATCAAGTGCAGTATACGGACATTGTACGGTGAATAATTCACGGTCGAAAAAAGACGCACTTGAAAGCCGTATTGTGTGATATTCGGGACAGGCAAGGCAGGGCACAGACAATACAACCTTTCTGTTCTGGGTAACTTTTATATTCAAAGTCTCCCCGCAGTCACAGTCAATGTCGCATCCGCCGGACAATGAAAATATATTAATATCCCGAACTATTGTTTCTCCGCAACCGGGACAGATAAATGCTATTACTGTTGTTTTTAATTCCATAAAACCCTCTGATTTTAATTTTGTATTACTGCTTTATTCCGCCTATAATGTACCGCTCATAATAAAACAGATATTGCTGTGCCATTCCTGCGTACATGCCGAATTGCGGTACATTTCCGCCAAAATATTTTTTTAGTATTTTCTTTACCCATATATCAACAGGGAAACTTTCGGTTTTGTGATACGCAAAAAGCAAAACACAAGCGGCAACTTTGTCACCAACGCCCTTTATCTGCTTAAGGTACTCGTTTGCGGTAAGTATATCCATATCGTAAGCCGCATTAATATCAATATCACCCAAAGCAACTTTTTTAGCCGCATCATATATGTATTTTGCTCTGAAACCTGTTTTCAATGCAAAAATTGCTTCCTCACCTGCTTCAAAAAGAGTTCTTGCAGATGGAAAACCGTAAAACTCACGACCGTCGGGAGAAATAATTTTATCACCATACTCGCGGCAGATATTGTTTATAATTTTCTTAATTCTGGGTATATTGTTGTTTTGCGAAATAATGAATGAACATAATGTTTCCCACGGATCCTGTTTGAGTATCCGTATTCCCCGTGATACCTTCACCGCCTCATTCATTATATCGTAGCCGCTTTTCTCCAAAGAGTCGGCTATCAAATTATAATCCGTAGAGCAGTCAAAATAATCGTACCATACTGCATTGAATTCCTCTGCGTCAACGCCGCTGAAAAGTACGATATCATCTGTATTTTTAGTTACTTTTATGTATTTACCGTATGCAACACCCTCCCAGACTCCATCCGATACTTTTTCAAAGCGGAAACACTGTCCGCAATTGAAAGTTTTGTCGGGGTCAAAATGGGCAAGTTCGCGTGAAACATAGGTTCTTCCCGAAGTCATCAGCATTTTCATATCCTGAACCTTGTATGTTGGTTATATTACTTAAATAAAGTCCTGCCATACAAAACAGTACGGCAGGACCCGTCATTATTTATTCTTTTTCAGCATTTGCAAAAGGATTTTTCATGCAGTAAACATCAATCTTATCTTTGTCATAAACCAGTTCTGCAGCCATACCGTAATCGGGGTCTTTTCCGTTGAGTTTGAATGACCAGATATATTCACTGTTGGGGTCGCTGTTGTCAACATCACCGATAATTACAAGTGTGTTTCCGTATGAGTCTTCTGTGAAATTCATTTCCTGTTCGAGAAGGAACTGCTCAATCGCAATCATAACTGTAGGGTCAACACCTTCGACTGTAACAAGACCACTTGCCATAATACTTTTATCCGGTCCGGTAACAGTAATTTCAACTCCTGCAATACGCTTCTGAACTCTGTTACAGGAAGCAAAAACGCCTACTACAACAACCAATGCGAAAATTAATGCTATAATTTTTGTTTTTTTCATAATTGTTCTCCTTAGTATGTATTTTTAAAAATTATATCAAAATTTAATCGGTTTGTCAAGGGTTTAATATAAATTTGACAAACCGATTTACTACAATTTTCCGTCTGTTATTTTATTACGCCTTTTTTAAGAATAATGTTGGCATATACCTGCTCTTCTCCACCGGCAACTACCGCATATGCCTTTTTTGCTCTCTCGTAATAATCCATTCTCGGAATAAATGAAAACTCCGCCTTATCTTCATACTTTTTCATTATTTTTCTGTATTCCTCCCATATCGGAGGCTTATCATCCCCCTCTACCGTTTGCATAAGCATAAAATTACATGTATCGTACTGGTCAAGAGGAATAAGCGATAATATCGCATCCAGAAGTTCGCAGCCCCCTAAACCGTCGGCACGGACAAGCACCGAATTTTCAGATACTGAACAAGCGGGAAAATTTGCATCGGCAATTACTATTTCATCTCCATGTCCCATTTCGCATAGAACCTTTATAAGTTCGGGAGACAGAATTTTAGGAATATTTTTAAGCATTGATTTGTATTCTCCTTTATTATTTCATATACTCATTTTGGTTTCTGCACACATTAATTATACTACATTTTATTAATAATTGCAATATTTTTTATATATTCCACCCAACAGTTGACAGGTTATAGTTTTGAATTTTTAAAAGAGATCGGACACTACACATATATAAATTGATTATGAGAAAGTCAAAGGAGGTGCCCCCCTCTTTGACAAGAGTTTAATTGTTGTTAGTAAGTATCACGAAACTGTATCGAGGTTCATAACTGTACCTTTGTTAAATAAACAATCCAAAGCAAGAATATAATTCTACCGAAAATCAAGGCGACAGTAGACCAAGCAGAAATTTCTCCTGAGCCAACACCTAAAACAACTCCAAAAAAGCCGACGAACACAAGAATTATAGATGCAATTAACAGTAATGTACTCTTTGATTTCATAGTTTTTTCTCCTTTAACGCTTTTTGATAAATACAACATAATGCATAAAAGTTCATCATTTTAGGAAATTGGTTTGCTGGATGGTAGAAGTCTATTATCAACTTGTTATCAAACCACAAATATCCGTTTTCGTTCATAAAGCAATAAAATTGTCTATCGATGATTCCATCATGAAGAATGTTCCCTTTTTCGTCAACACCTGCTCCGTAAACGATTCTTAATAGACTGCTATTATTACAACAAACTATAACATCGGGAGAAATCAATTCTATTTCTCTGCGTAACAAATCCGCATCCGACTTTGCATATTTGACAAGGTCGCTCCATTCGGAATGGGACTCTCCGTTATAAATCCACTGACTGTGAAGTGAAAACCGCAGACTATGTTTATAAACCGCCTACGGCATACAAACCGCTTTCTCATCTCTTGTACCTATTGTGAATTTTGTGATTTGATACTTTGCCTCAGTTACGCAATCTCTACCTCCGCTCTCAAACTCTCTTAATTAAAAAATATAATACATTGCTCAAATATTATTAAATGCAGTATTATTAAGATAAATTAAGATAAACAGAGAAAAGTGAATCTAAATTAATATAAATCCCTCTAATTAGTTATAAACCACTTTGACCAACTTTGACTTTCAAGCGAAATCAAGTATAATATAATTAGACAAAGGTCAAAGACAGTCAAAGTCAAAAAGCAAATTCTTCAAAAGGAGATTCATATATGCTTATATCCGATATGGTCGCAAAAATGATAAGTGAACTTCTGGAACAAAATGACGGAATACTGGAAATCGGAAGAAATGAGTTGGCAACCCGAGCAGGATGTGTTCCGAGCCAGATAAATTATGTTATTACCTCCCGTTTCACTCCTGAACGGGGATACATAGTAGAAAGCCGCAGAGGCGGAGGAGGATATTTAAAAATCACCCGCGTCAAGATGGACCGCAACACCTACCTTATGCATTTTTATAATGCTATCGGGAATTCCATTGACAACGACGCATCCCGTGCTTTTGTTTTAAATCTGTATGACAAGGAAATAATCACAAAAAGAGAAGCCGAACTTCTGAACATACTTCTTTCGGATTCGTCTTTTTCCTCGATTCCTCCGCAGTTGAGATGCAAAATAAGAGCCGATTTGTTTAAAAATGCTATACTCGTATTACTCAAAGAATAAGGGGGAACAAACATTGTATAAGTGCCAGAATTGCTCAAAACCTGCAACATACTTTTTAAAAACCAATATAAACGGAAACATAAATATGGTAGCACTGTGTTCAGAATGTGCGGCAAAGGAAAACATTAATTCCTCCGACCACAGCGGAATGCATTCATTGTTCAATCCGTTTTTCTTCGGAACATCAGCCTCTGTCCCGCAAATAAAAAAATGCTCCTCATGCGGAACAAAATTCAGCGAAATCTGTGAAAATTCAAAATACGGATGCGGAGAATGCTACAATATTTTCCGTAAGGAATCCGAACAATATCTCAGAAAAATAAACGGCGGATTTTCCCATGTAGGAAAACGCCCGAAATCCATACCGGTAAAAGTTTCCGACAGATTAGAAGAACTGAGAAGTTTACTTGCTCAGGCTGTTGTAACGGAAGATTACGAGAAAGCAGCAGAACTTCGCGATAAAATCAAGGAAATAAAGTCTCAGAAGGAGGACATATGATATGAATGATGTAGTTATCTCCTCCCGTGTGAGACTTGCCCGTAATCTTGCAGATTATCCGTTCCCCAACAGAAGCAGTATTCAACAAAAAAAAGAAATATGCGATAAAGTCCGTCAGGCGTTTTGCGATAATAAAAATTTTGGTATTGCCCATTTTTCTTCATTGAATCTTCAAATGAGAACTGCCCTGGTGGAAAAACATCTTGTCAGCCGTGAATTTGCAGTTTCTGCGGACGGAAAAGAACTTATCACCGGTTCAAATCTGAGTATTATGATAAACGAAGAAGATGTATTCAGAATACAAAGCATTCTGCCCGGATTCTGTCTTGACAAGGCATATGAAAATGTTAATCTTGCCGATGACTTCATAGATGAGAAGTTTATGTTTGCTTTTGACGCATCACTCGGATATCTTACCGCCTGCCCTACCAACTTAGGCTGTGCATTGCGGGCATCAGTGATGGTACATCTTCCCGGTCTTGCAAAAAGCGATGGGCTGGAAAGCCTGGTCACCTCTCTTTCGGGACTGGGATATACCGTAAGAGGAATGTATGGCGAGGGCAGTAACACCGGAGGTTTTATATATCAGATTTCAAATATGCGTTCTATGGGAAAAACCGAGAATGAAATTATACAGGACCTTAAAAAAATTACCGAAAAGATTGTAGACAGTGAACACAAAGCAAGAAAAAACATACATGAGAAATATCCTATACGGACCGAGGACAAAATCCTGCGTTCACATGCTATTGCCAAGAGTGCTAAAATATTGAGTGAAAAAGAATTTTTTGATATACTTACCGACCTGTCTGTCGGAATAACCTGCGGCATTATCAAGGATATTTCTCCGGAAAAACTCTACGGTACGCTCAACACCCTGCTCTCGGCAATAATAATGGCCGACAACTCCCATATTACCGACGGCTTTGAGCGAAGGATATACCGTGCGGAAAAAATAAAGGAGATTTTTGAAGATTAAAAGTCATCTGAAATCCTGACAAGAAAGGAAACAAACTATGAACAACAGATTTACAGAACGGGCAACCAATGCCATAAATGCTTCCCAACGAATTGCAGAAGAACTGGGGCATACCTATATCGGCAGTGAACATATACTTTTAGGACTGTTATCCGAAAACGGATGTGCAGCACAATCAATTCTTGAAAAACAAGGTATCACTTTTCAAGCAACGCGGGAAAAGGTTTCAGAAGTCTGCGGAGAAGGAGAAAGAACCCGTTTGTCCGCGAGTGATATGACCTCCCGTACCAAAGGAATAATACAGAATGCTTATTATGAGTCCCGTCGTTACCGTCAGAATCTTGCAGGGACAGAACATATTCTTCTTTCCCTTTTGAAAATGCAGGATTCGGTAGGCACAAGAATTCTCACAGCGATGGGTACGGACATAAAAGAGACCATAAGAGAACTGCTGAATTACCTGGAGTCCATAAGCGGTGATACTGCCTCATATCACGGACCATCAGGCCATCAACCGCACAGCACAAACAATCAGCAAAACAAAAATATTCCAACTCTTGAGCAGTTTGGCAGAGATTTGACAAAACTTGCAAAAGAAGGTAAGATTGACCCTATTATAGGCAGAGATAACGAAATGCAGCGAGTGGTACAAATTCTTTCCCGCCGTACGAAAAACAATCCCTGTCTTATCGGTGAGGCAGGTGTAGGAAAAACCGCTGTTGCGGAAGGTCTTGCACAACGCATTGTATCGGGAGATGTTCCGGAAAATCTTGCAGACAAGAAAGTTATAACTCTTGATATTGCCGGTATGGTGGCAGGTACAAAATACCGCGGAGAGTTTGAAGAAAGAATAAAAAATATAGTTTCAGAGGTTGTAAAAGCACAAAATGTTATACTGTTTATAGACGAGATTCACACTCTGGTGGGTGCAGGTTCGGCAGAAGGTGCAGTAGATGCGGCAAATATTCTGAAGCCCTCTCTTGCAAGAGGAGAACTTCAGGTAATAGGTGCTACGACCATAAATGAATATCGTAAATATATAGAAAAAGACCCTGCACTGGAACGGCGGTTTCAGTCCGTAACCGTAGGAGAGCCCAGTGAAGATGATGCTATAGAAATCATCATGGGCATACGGGATAAATACGAAGCACATCACAAGGTAAAAATTACCGACGATGCAGTAGTAGCATCTGTTAAAATGTCAAAGCGATATATAAATGACCGATATTTGCCCGATAAAGCCATAGACTTAGTTGACGAGGCTTGTTCCAAAAAGCGTATTGCCAATTATGCTCCCCCGTCTGTTATAAAGAAAATAGAGTCCGAAATCAAAGAAGAAAACGCAAAGCGGGATAAATATGCACGAAGTCAGGAATTTGAAAAAGCCTCAGAGTGCCGTGACAGAATCAAACAGTTAAATGTGGAACTTGACAAAGAAAAAAAACAATGGGAACAACAGCAAAGCGATATAAAACTTCAGATAACCTCCGAAGATATAGCCGATATTGTTACCCAGTGGACAAATATTCCCGTAAAAAGACTGATGCAGGAAGAGTCCGAAAAACTTCTTAATCTGGAAACTGTATTAAAGCAAAGGGTTATCGGTCAGGATAATGCGGTTGAAGCAGTATCCCGTGCTATACGACGCAGCCGCACAGGTCTTAAAGACCCCAAAAGGCCGGTGGGTTCATTCATCTTTTCAGGGCCTACGGGTGTTGGTAAAACCGAACTTTGTAAGGCGTTGGCAGATGTTATGTTCGGCGATGTCAATAAGATGATACGCGTAGATATGTCGGAATTTATGGAGAAACACAGCGTATCCAAACTTATCGGTTCCCCTCCCGGCTATGTCGGCTATGACGAAGGCGGACAACTCACCGAAAAAATACGCAGAAACCCATATTCCGTAGTTCTTTTTGACGAAATAGAAAAAGCACACCCCGATGTGTTCAATATTCTTCTTCAAATTCTTGAAGACGGTGTTCTCACCGATGCACAGGGCAGAAAAACCGACTTTAAAAATACTGTTATTATTCTCACATCAAATGTAGGTGCAAGAGATATAACAGACAAGAAAATGCTTGGATTCGGCGAAACTCCTACGGGAGAAACAGAGGCAAAGCAAACCGAAATCAATGTTATGGACAGTCTGAAAAAGACATTCCGTCCAGAATTTCTTAATAGAATTGACGATATAATAATATTCCGCAAACTTTCCCGTGAAAATATCGAACTCATAGCAAAAAATATGCTTTCGGAAATCACCTCGAGAATAAATGCTCTTGATATAAAAATAACTTTTTCACCCGAGGTTGTATCTTTTCTTGCCGAATCCGGATTTGATATGGTGTACGGTGCAAGACCCTTACGCCGTTCCATTCAGAGAAATATAGAAGATACATTTTCAAATGTTCTTCTTGAAGGCAAAGTAAAGGCGGGCGACTGTGTGAGTGCAGAACTTGATAACGGCAAAGTCGTGTATACAGTTAACCAATAAAAAAGTAAACGACGAGGATTTTACAAAATCCTCGTCGTTTGTTATTTCTTGAGATAATCTTTGAGTTTATCAAGAAAGCCCTTTTTTCTGGCGTTATTGTTGTTTCCCAACGAACTTTCAAATTCCCGTAAAATACTCTTTTGTTTTTCATTGAGATTTTTAGGAATTTCTACTTCTATTTCTATTATCTGGTCACCGCGTCTTGCGGCATTTACAACCTGAATACCGCGATTTTTGAGGGTAAACCTTTTTCCGTTCTGAGTTCCCTCGGGAATCGTGTATTTAATATTTCCGTCAAGAGTGGGAACCTCAATTTCAGCGCCAAGAGTCGCCTCCACCATTGTTATGGGTACCTGACAAAATACCGTATATCCGTCTCGTTCAAACACAGGGTGTTTTTTGAGTTGAACCTCAACTACAAGGTCACCGGCAGGGCCACCGTTTCTTCCTGCATTTCCCTGACCGCGTGCAGAGATTCTCTGTCCGTCGTCTATACCTGCAGGGAAATTAAGTTCAAGTTTCTTATTCTTCTTTTCATAACCCGTACCGCTGCATTTTTTACAGGGGGTTTTTATTATTTTACCAGTTCCGCGACAGTTATCACAAGTGCGGGTAGTCTGAAACATTCCGAACGCAGTATTTTGCCGTACATTCATCTGCCCTGTACCGCGGCACTTGGAGCATGTTTCGGCAGTTGTTCCTGCAGCGGCACCGCTTCCTGAACATTCAGCACATTTTTCCACACGACTGTAGGAAATTTCTTTTTTACAGCCAAACGCGGCTTCTTCAAATGTAAGTGATATTCTGAATCCTATGTCATCTCCCCTTACAGGACCGTTGCGGGTTCTTGAGGAGCCGCCGAACATACTTCCGAATATATCACCGAAATCCATGTCAAATCCGCCGAATCCTCCAAATCCGCCTCCTGCACCTGCTCCGTACTGAGGGTCAACACCCGCATGTCCGTATTGGTCGTAAAGGCCTTTCTTTTCGGGATTTGAAAGAACTTCGTATGCTTCGTTTATTTCCTTAAACTTTTCCTCTGCCTCTTTATCCCCCGGATTTCTGTCGGGATGATATTTCATGGCAAGTTTGCGGAAAGATTTTTTTATTTCATCATCGGTTGAGGTTTTGGGAATCCCCAAAACCTCATAATAGTCTCTTTTTGAATTTGCCATAAAGTAGTTATAGCCTTTCGATTTTTTCGGTTAATATCAGTTTTCGGATTTGTCTGTAAAGTCTGCGTTATACGAGCCGTCTGCGTTCTGCTGAGCACCGTCAAAACCGCCCTGCTGTGCATTGGGATCCTGATAAAGTTTTGCAGAAATTGCATAAAGTGCCTGAGTAAGTGCTTCGCTGTCCGCCTTAACCGCATCGTTGTTATCGCCCTTAAGTGTTTCGCGGAGTTTTTCTATTGCGGCTTTAACAGGTGCTTTATCTTCATCTGTCAGTTTATCACCTGCGTCGGTCATAGCCTTTTCCGCCTGGAAAATCATTGCCTCTGCCTGATTTCTTGTTTCAATGTTTTCTTTTGCCTTTTTGTCTTCCTCTGCGTGAAGTTCCGCATCCTTTATAGCCTTTTCAATATCTTCCTGTGACATATTGGTAGAAGCGGTAATGGAAATGTGCTGTTCCTTACCTGTACCCTTATCACAAGCAGTAACATTAACTATACCGTTTGCGTCTATATCGAAAGTAACTTCTATCTGAGGTACGCCTCTGGGTGCAGGTGCAATTCCGTCAAGGTTAAATCTGCCCAGAGTTTTATTGTCTCTTGCCATTTCACGCTCACCCTGAAGAACATGAATTTCAACAGAGGTCTGTCCATCGGCTGCGGTAGAATAAATCTGGCTCTTCTTTACGGGGATGGTGGTGTTTCTTTCAATAAGTTTGTTGAAGATACCACCGAGAGTTTCAATACCGAGTGAAAGGGGTGTAACATCAAGAAGAAGAAGGTCTTTTACATCTCCGCCCAAAACACCCGCCTGAATGGCTGCACCCATTGCAACGCATTCGTCGGGATTTATACCTTTAAACGGTTCTTTGCCGATAAAGGCTTTAACAGCATCCTGAACTGCGGGGATACGGCTGGAACCGCCCACAAGAAGAACTTTGTCAATCTGTGAAGGCTGAAGTCCTGCGTCACTGAGTGCCTGGCGTGTGGGGCCCATTGTGTTTTCCACAAGGTCGGCAGTAAGTTCATTGAACTTTGCTCTTGTAAGAGTTGCATCAAAATGCTTGGGGCCTGTAGCATCTGCAGTGATAAAGGGGAGATTAATATCGGTAGACATCATGCCTGAAAGTTCAATTTTTGCTTTTTCCGCTGCTTCTTTAAGTCTTTGGAGTGAAGAACGGTCATTTCTCAAATCAATGCCGTTATCTCTCTTGAATTCATCTGCCATCCAGTTAATAATGCGTTCGTCAAAGTCATCTCCGCCCAGACGGTTATTACCCGCTGTTGCAAGAACTTCAAAAACACCGTCTGAAATTTCAAGGATTGAAACATCAAATGTACCGCCGCCAAGGTCAAATACCAACACCTTCTGCTCATTTTCTTTGTCTACACCATAGGAAAGTGCAGCGGCAGTAGGCTCATTTATAATACGGAGTACTTCAAGACCTGCTATTTTACCTGCGTCTTTTGTTGCCTGGCGCTGTGCGTCGGTGAAGTATGCAGGAACGGTGATTACAGCCTGGTTTACAGTTGTACCTAAAAATGCTTCCGCATCAGCCTTGAGTTTCTGAAGAACCATTGCGGAAATTTCCTGGGGTGTGTATGCTTTGTCGTCAATCTGTACCTTTTTATCTGTTCCCATATCACGCTTGATAGAACTTATTGTGCGGTCAGGATTTGTAATAGACTGTCTTTTCGCTATCTGTCCGACCATTCTCTCGCCTGCTTTTGAGAAAGCAACAACCGAGGGAGTTGTTCTTGCACCTTCGGGATTGGTTATAACAGTGGGCTCGCCTCCTTCAAATACTGCTACACATGAATTTGTTGTACCTAAGTCAATACCTATAATTTTTGCCATAACATTTACCTCTTTCTTTATATGGAAATGAATTTGTTAATTGATTACTTTTACCATTGCATGTCTTAAAACCTTGTCACCCATTGTATACCCCTTCTGGAATACCTCGATAACAGTGTTTTCTGCACCGCCCTCTACATCTTCATGCATTACCGCATTATGAAACTCGGGGTTAAATTCTTTGTCTTTTGCGGGAATTTCATGTATATCGAGTTTTTCGAGATATTCGTTGAACTGCTTGATTATCATTTTCAAGCCCTCAAGAACTTTTTCAGGCTCATTGTACATCTCCGCTCGTTCAAGGTTGTCAATAACCGGAAGGAGTTTTTCCACAACATCCATTTTTGCTGCTGCGTAAATTTCGGTCTTTTCCTTTGCAGTCCGTTTTTTGAAATTTTCAAATTCTGCTGCAAGTCTTACATATTTGTCGTATACATCCGCATATTCCGCTTTAAGTTTATCGGTTTCGGAAATTTCCTCTTGTTTGGGTGTACTTTCACAATCAGGAGTCTCCTGGTTTTCTATATTGATTTCTGTCTGATTATCAGCAGTTTCAGTTTTCTTTTCCTTTGCCATTTTCGTTTCCTTTCTCCTGTTTTTTTGTACTGTAGTCAGATGATATAAGATGTCTTGTAAAATATTCAAGTTGTGCGACAACTTTGGAATAATCCATTCTTCTGGGGCCTATAAGACCCACGGCGCCTACCACTTTTCCGCCGAAATCAAAGGTGTGAAATATAAAACTCGTATCGTTCATAGAGCCGGGAAAACCGTGGTCGCCGATATACACATTAATATCATTTCCCTTGGCGTCCTGCAGCATCCTCACAAGTTGGGTTTTCTCTTCCAGAGCAGAAAGCAGGCTCTTTGCCTTTATAACATCTGCAAATTCGGGATAACTGAGAAGATTTGAAATACCGTCTGTATATACCCGATACTGTTCTGTCTGACTGATAACTTCATACACTGCCCGTACTATAGGAGAAAAAATTTCCCGGTAAGCACCCAGTTTGCTTTCAATATCCATTATAAGTCCGATGTTGATTTCGTCCAGTCTTCTGTCTGCAAGACTTTCGTTAAGTACTCTCAATATGAGTTGAAGTGTCCCGGTGTCAATTTCAACACTTGTTTTTATCTGACGGCTCTGGGTATGGTTAAACGAAGTTATCATAACAATAAGTATATTGTATGAATCAATAAGTATTCCGTCAAATCTTTTTACAGACCCTTTTCTCGTGTTGGAAGTAATAGCCACAGCGGCGTAGTTTGTGGTGTCGCTGAAAAGATGTGCCGCCTCTTCCACTATACTGTTAAGTTCCGCCATTTTGGCATTGAGAAGTTCGTCTATAACGCCTATTTCTTCCAAAGTAAGATTGTATCTGTTCATAAGATTGTCCACATACAACCTGTAACCCAAACTTGACGGTATTCTTCCCGCAGAAGTATGAGGCTGTTCAAGAAAGCCCATTTCTTCAAGTTCGCTCATCTCATTCCGAACCGTTGCAGACGAAACCGGAAAATCAATGTGTTCGGTTATATATTTAGACCCTACCGGTTCACCGGAAGAAATATATGTATCGATAATGGCTTTGAGGATTTTCTTTTTTCTATCATTAATCTCCACAACCAATCTCTCCCCTCTTTCAGTCCGGATTTAGATTAGCACTTTAGACTCCCGAGTGCTAACACAATATAATTTACCATTATTTTGTGGATTATTGACAGTTTTATTGTAAATATATTGTTAATATTACCCTGTCATCAAAAGTATCATAACGACTTCGTTGCCCATAATTGTTTATTCATAGTACGCCTCTGCCACCACCTGTAATCACAACCAAGAAAAAACTAAAAAATATATTGTATATTACGCCGGGAATTTATATCGTCAAATTTAAAGGAAGTTTTCAATATGTATTCTTTATCATCTGTTCAACACCAATTATAACAAAAACTTTTTCTCTTTTTTCGGTTATGTGTTTACTTTTTATCTTTTTTATGGTATCATATACACAGATTGACAATACACTCTCCCGACGGTTTAGCATCAGTTATTTCCGATAGTCCGGACAAAAAATTGTTTACAAGGAGATAATTTCAATGGCCCAGATTGACAAAAATACCGTAAGTGCGGAAAATCAGTTGAAAGAGAACGAATACATAAAATTTTACGGCAGCGGTACAGAGAAAAAGATTTTGTTTGTGGGAAATTCAATCACCCGTCACGGAGTAAAAGAAGAAATAGGATGGTATTGGGATTTCGGCATGGCGGCTTCCTGCGAGGACAAGGACTATGTTCATCTGGTAATGTCTGAAATGAACAAAAAGTACAATGCGTCCTACTGCGTATGTCAGGCAGGTCAATGGGAAATTAACTACACTCAACCGGAAGAGGCACTGGACTTCTTTACAGATGCGCGGGATTTCTGTGCGGATACCATAATAGTAAGACTTATTGAAAATGTTGATCACACGCACTACAACGATGAAATTTTCAGAAAAAATTATCCCGAATTAATAAAATTTCTGAATAAAAGCGGTAAGGCAAAAATCATTGTAACCGACGGTTTCTGGCGTCATCCCGCCGACAGTACAATAAAAGAAATCGCACAGATAAAAGGATATGATTTTGTAACCCTGGGAGACCTTGGCGAACTGGATGAAATGAAAGCAATCGGCCTGTTTGCTCACGATGGTGTTGCCCAGCATCCCGGCGATTTGGGGATGGAAAATATCGCAAAAAGGATTTTGGGAAAATTACTGTAAGATGTAGGGACCTATCAAAAAACATACCTTTTTTCAATACACCTCACACAAATATATTTGGGTTGTTTTTTGTTTATTTTTTATGTTAATATGCTAAAATCTATTGATTTTCAATTTATTCAATGATACAATATACTGGAGTAGGAAATTTATATGTTTTATCTTGGAATAGACAGCGGAGGAACAAAAACTCTTTTCACTTTATGCGACAGCGACGGTAACATTGTAAACACCCATCGTTCCGGTGCAGGTTACTTTTTTTCAATAGGTGAAAAAGGAATTTTTGACCTTCTCAAAGACGGATTTGAAAAATGCACGGCAGGGATAAATCCGGATGATGTTTACACATATTGCGGAATGACACTTGTGGGAGAACATCAAAGTATTGATACCGCACTTGAACATATACAGAAAAAAATAGGGTTTAAAATAGAATTCGGAAACGATGTAATGTGTGCGGCAGCAGGTTCTCTTATGTTCCGTCCCGGAATACATCTTATTGCAGGAACAGGTTCTAATGCAATCGGCTTTGACCTCGACGGCAACTCTGCCTTGTCAGGTGGCTGGGGATGTGAAATACGGGGTGATGAGGCAAGTGCATACTATCTTTCAATAGAAATGCTTCACGAATTTACAAAACAGGCAGACTTCCGTCATCCCCGTACCATACTGTATGACTGTGTCCGGGAATATTTCAATATTAAAAACGACTTTGAAATATGCGATTATCTTACAAACAAAATAAATATGGACAGAGAAACCATTGCCTCTCATGCTGTTCTTGCAACGCAACTTTACCAAAAAGGAGATACAGCAATCAAAAGGATTTTTGACAATGCTGCCTTTGAACTCTGCCAGACTGCTTTATCAATTAAAAACCGTCTTAATTTCGGGGAAACTGTTGATGTTTCGTATTCGGGCGGTGTTTTCAAGTCGGGTGAAGCGATACTTACTCCCCTTGAAGATAAACTCAAGTCAAACGGCATGACCTTACATAAACCCTGTGCCGAGCCTGTAATTGGTGCTGTACTGTTGGCGGCACGCTCTGCAAACGAGAAAAACATTAATGTTATGAAAGAAAAATTAAAATATACACATGAGAAAGGTTAAGAAAATGGATTTAATTAAGCGACTTAACGGCAACATGACCGACTATCAAGGCATACCGTTCTGGAGTTGGAACGACGACCTTAAACCCGAAGAACTGCGTCGTCAGATAAGACAAATGAAGGAATCCGGAATAGGCGGTTTCTTCATGCACGCAAGAGGCGGTCTTATTACCGAGTATCTCGGCGAAGACTGGTTTGAATGCGTTGCAGCCTGCATAGATGAGGCTAAAAAGCAGGGTATGAACGCATGGTGTTACGATGAAAACGGATGGCCCAGCGGCTTTGCAGGAATGAAACTTCTCAAGGACAAGAATAATCTTGCTCATTATCTTGCTCATGAAATAAAACCGGAGTTTGATAAAGATGCGACTTATGTCTACATAGTAAAAGACAATAAACTTCAAAAAATTTCCGCAGAATGCGGAGCAAAAGAATACATCTGTGTTTACGACAAACAGAATTCATCGGTTGTAGATATATTAAATCCCGATGTTGTGCAGCAGTTCATAGATGAAACCCATGAAAAATACTATGCTCGTTTCAAGGAAAGTTTCGGCGATGCAATGATGGGATTCTTCACAGATGAACCTCAGTACTTCCGTTGGGACACTCCCTACTCCCCTGTTATAGCACAGGAATTCACGCGTCTTTACAATCAGGATATAACCGAAGGTCTGGGATATCTGTTTTGTGATTGCGAAGGTGCGTATGAGTTCAGATTCAGATACTGGCGTAATATGAACCGCCTGTTCACCCAAAACTTTATAAAACGCATTTACGAATGGTGCGAAGAGCACAACTGCAAAATAACCGGTCATGCTATTGAGGAATCATCTTTGGGCACACAGATGATGTGTTGTGCAGGTGTTATGCCTTTCTACGAATACGAACATATTCCTGGTATAGACAAACTGGGCCGTTCTGTTGAAACAGAACTTGCACCCCGACAGGTTTCCTCTGTTGCTCAGCAATTGGGCAAGAAACATGTTATCACCGAGACCTTCGCCTGCACAGGTTGGGATGTTCTTCCCATGGAACTCAAACGCATTGCCGAATGGCAGTATGTTAACGGCGTAAACCAGACCTGTCAGCATCTTATGCCATATTCCATAAGAGGTCAGCGTAAGCGTGATTACCCGCATCATTTTTCAGAACATACTCCCTGGTTCTCCGAATACAAGCAGTTCAACGACTACTTCACACGCCTGGGATATATGCTTTCCAACAGTCAGGAACAGGTTAATGTAGGTATCATTCACCCCATACACTCTGTATATCTCAAATACAGCCGCACTGATTATACTGCTACAGCAGCCGATATCAACACCCCGTTATTTGAACTTATCGAAAAATTAGGTGCTGCACATATTCCCCATCACTATATTGATGAGTGTCTCCTTGAAAGACACGGCTCTGTAAACGGCAACAAACTTAAAATGGGTCTGTGCGAATACGATATGATTATAATTCCGTATTCTCTCACCCTTGATTCCTCAACCGTAAAACTTCTCAAAGAGTATATTGCAAACGGCGGAAAAATTTATCTGTTCAGAGACAAGCCTATGTATATAGACGGTGCTCAGGCAGATATGTCCTGGTTGGAATCAAATATTACCTACGAGCAACTTTTCCATAACGAATTCAAAGTGGATAACACTGCAACAGAAGTTCGTGCAACATACCGCAAGAGTGATTTTGGTAATTTCATTTTTGCCACCAACCTTTCGGGCGGAAAAGGATACGACCTTACATACACCGTGAAAGCAAAAGGTGCAAAACTGTTTGATATTGAAAAAATGGAATACCGTGAACTTTATTTTGAAAAAGACGGTGATTTCATAAACATTCCTTTGCACTTTGACTTGTATCAATCTTATATTATAGTTCTTGATGACAATGCAGTTTCCGCCTCCAAAACCTGTGAAAAACAACTTGTAATGTCACTTGACACAAACTTTAAAATAAAGAGAAACACAAAAAACAGTCTTACTCTTGATTATGCTTCTCTTTCTTACGACAATATTAATTTTGACGAAAAATATCCTATTATGGCGTTGTCAGACAAACTTATGTCCGAACGCCAGAACCGCACAGTTTTCCTGAAATACACCTTTGAAGTACGGGAAATACCGGGAAGTATTTTTGCGGAAGCAGAAAATGAAAACTACAAAAACATCTGGCTTAACGGAAGAAGTATTGTTCTTGACCAGCCCGGTGAACTTGACCGCAGTTTTATAAGCGGCGACATCTCCGCTTATGTCAAGCCCGGTATAAACGAGATTGTTTTTGAACTTGACTACTACCAGAGTGAGCAGGTTTACTATGTTATGTACGATTGCAAAGACGGTACGGAATCTCTCCGCAACTGTCTGACATTTGATACAAACATTGAGGCAATTTATATAAGAGGTGACTTTACAGTCAAGTCTGACAAAGAATACACCTTCCCGCCGAGAAAAAATATTATTGTCTGCGACGGAGACTTCTATATTGCATCTCCTGTTGACCGTGTTAACGCACAGAGCATTCCCACCGACGGCTTTATATTCTTCTCGGGCGAAATGCTTCTTGAAAAAGAATTTGAGACTCAGGACACTGACCTTACCCTGAAACTCGAAGGACGCTACTCCTTCTGCGAAGTTTTGGTAAACGGCAAATCAGTCAAGAAAATGATGTTCGACAACCAATGCGACCTTTCCGGTTACCTGGTAAAAGGAAAAAATACACTGACCTTGCGTGTAATCAACAGTAACCGTAATCTCCTCGGACCGTTCCATGTGAAAAACGACCACGAGCCTTACGGTGTCGGACCTTCATCTTTTGACAGATATAAAACCTGGACAGGTCCCAATGCTCCTTCTTACCGCCATGACTATTCCTTTGTAAGTTTTGGCTTTGAGAAGATAGAACTTTACAAGTAATATACTGTAATATTAAAATCGGGGTTTAAAACAAACCCCGATTTTTTCATATTTACTACTTGATTTTCAGTGAGTTTTATTATATAATATCATTTACTCATTTATGTAAACGGAGAATATATGCTTACTTCATTCATTATAAAATTGTTTGTCAAAGATAATTCTTCCCGGGCATCAACACCGGAACTCCGGCATAAATATGCGGTTGTTGCCGGATTTACCGGGATTGTTGCCAATATACTGTTATCGCTTTCAAAACTTATTATAAGCCTGATGTCAGGTTCTCTTGCTATAATTTCCGACGCTTTTAATAATATCTCAGACGCAGGCGCAAACATCGTGAGTATGATTGGTTTCCGTATGTCATCCAAACACGAGGATAAAAAACACCCGTTGGGGCATGGCAGGACAGAATATGTAAGTGCACTGATTATTGACATGATGATAATTCTGGTAGGTGCAAATTTACTGCGTTCGGCAGTAAACAAGATAATAACACCTCAGCCTGTCCGAAGCGGCACGGTTGTTATTATAATATTGGGAATGTCGGTCGTAGTAAAACTGTGGATGTTCTTTTTTTACAGAAAAATCGGAAAAATCATAAATTCTCCTTCCGTCAGTGCCACTGCACTTGACAGCCTTTCTGATGTGGCATCCACATCAATGGTTCTTTTATGCACAATACTTTCAGACAAAACAAACCTGAATCTTGACGGTTGGACTGGTCTTATAGTTTCCGGTTTTATAGTATTCACGGGAATAAAGGCAACAAAAGAGACTATAGAACTGCTGATTGGTTCTTCCCCCGAACCTGAACTTGTATCGGAAATATATGATTTTATAAAAAAATATCCCGACATTGCGGGTGTTCACGACCTAATGGTACATGACTACGGACCGTCAAAAAAAATCATAACACTTCATGCCGAAGTATCGGATGAAAGAGATTTGCATCATGCTCATGATGTAGTTGACAGACTGGAACGGGATATGGAAGAAAAATTTGAGTGTATTGCAACCATTCATCTGGACCCCATTACAGTAAATGATGCGGAAATTGATAAAATGCGTCAGTTTGCCCAACTATGTGCGAAATCGGTAAACGATTCCTTTACAATTCATGATTTTCGTATGAAAGAAAACGACGGTACTTTCACTTTGATTTTTGATTTATGTATTCCCAGTGACTGCAAGTTAGAGGACAACGACGCGGCAGAACTGGTTGCAAAACAAATATCTGCTCAGAATCCCAAATGCCGTTCTGTCATCCGTGCAGAGCATCCGTTTATATAAAATACATCCGCATCACAAAACGGGAAATTATTCAGCGTATTACGGAAAACAGACAAGAAATAACACCCAGCCAATAAATAAAATTTCAATATCCAGGCGGAGAGGCGCATATGAATCATACAAAAACAGTTCTTCTTATAGTAAATCCCGGTGCCGGGCAATGTAAAATAAAAAATCATCTTACAACCGTAATCGGTATATTTAACCGTGCGGATTACAAAGTGATAACCTATATAACCGCAAAAACAGGAGATGCAAAAAACGCGGTAAAAGACTGTCAGGATAAAATAGACCTTGTGGCTTGTTGCGGAGGCGACGGTACTTTGAACGAGGTCGTTTCGGGAATGATGGAGCGAAAAAACAAATTTCCCATCGGATACATTCCCACCGGTTCCACAAATGACTTTGCATCAACATTAAATCTTTCATTTGATATAGAAAAAGCCGCTAAAGATATAGTTGAAGGCAAAGAAAAGTCATTTGATGTAGGGCAATTCCGCAACCGCTATTTTTCATATACCGCATCTTTCGGCATCTTCACCAAAGCAAGTTACTCAACACCTCAAATTGCAAAAAATATATTGGGGCACACCGCATATCTTCTGAACGGAATACAGGAACTTTCCCAATTGAAGTCATATCCCTTAAAAGTTGAGTTGCCCAATGGGGAAATCATACAAGACAAATTTGTTTTCGGTGCAATAACCAATGCAACAAGTGTGGGCGGTGTATTAAAACTTTCAAAATCCATGGTAGATTTGTCTGACGGACAACTTGAATTGATTTTAATCAGAGAACCCAAAGGCTTATTGGAGCTTACCGATTGTGTGCATGCAATCCAGACACAGACTTACAAAAGCGATATGATAATTTTACGCAAAGCAACAAATTTTTCTGTTACCGCAACCGACAATATGGACTGGTCTCTTGACGGTGAAAAAGAAAACGGTCACCGAAATATCAAAGTAACCTGTCTGCACAAAGCAATCTGTCTTATTACAAACCATGACATCTGATTTTAAAACACACGGAGCATTTAATGAAATCTGCAGATTTCATTAAATGCTCTGTATTTTTATATTGTACTCAGTACACAACTCTCATTTACTGCCGAAAGTGTAATTGATTGTTCTGTTTCTGCGATTGTTTTTATAATGCGGAGTTGCTTTTCACATAAACATCTTTTGCTTTAAAATTTTCAATTATATCTTCCTGTGAACCGTAATTCACGGCTGTTATATCCAGACTCTCAAATCTGAAGCCCGACAGTCTGTACTGTTCGGGTGCAGTTCTGACATTAAAATATGTTTTGCAGTTGACTTTACAATTTTTTATGGTAATATCACTTGCATACGAAAGCGGAATGTCTTTGCGGCCTTTTAAATCATAAAACTGTGTCCACGGATTAATATCAATGAAATTCTCCGATATTGTACCACTTATTTCTTCTGCTGTGATATATTCGTAGTTCTGCGGTGTATCAGGGCGCATTTTCAGCCATAAAAATCTTGCTGTGTTATTCAGTTTCACTCTTCTGATAATTATGTTTTTATTATGTACTGATTCAGAGCCGCAGGTCAGGCAGCCATGACATAAACCGCATTCACAGTCCTCAATAATAACCCTCTCATTTATTCCGTTTTCCTGCAAAGTATCTGCGTACGGCCCCTTTCCGCCTTTCAGAACAACCGAGTCGTCATTTACTTCAAAATAGCAGTTTTTAATCAAAACATCCCGGCACACATCAATATCAATTCCGTCTGCGCTGGGTGCAGGAACAGGATATGACGGTGAAGTGATGCGGCAGTTTATATACTTTACAAAATCACATCTATACAAATGATTGGTCCAGAAATGTGAATTCTGCAAAGTCAATCCAAAAACCGTAACATTTCTGCAATTGGAAAAGTAAACAAGTCTGGGACGCTGTTCGTCCTTATTGGTACACTGCGGATTCCATTTTCTCCTGTGCCAGAAGGCTTTCCAGGCTTTTTCCCCATTTCCTTCAACAGTTCCCTCTCCAAACATTGTAAAGCCGTCTAAACCGTCAGCGTTAATCAGTGCAGATAAATATTTACAGTTTTCTCCCTCTATTCTGGTGTCACACACAGGGTAGTCCGAAACATCGTCACTCCCCTTCAGCACTCCGCCCTTTTCAATACAAAGGTTGACACCCTGCCTGAAAAAAATTGCTCCCGTACAAAATACACCCCGGGGTACAACAAGGATACCGCCTCCTTCGGCAGCAATATAATCTATTAAAGATTGTATTTCTTTGGTGTAAATACCGGTTTTATCACCAGGAATATAGTCCGTCAGAACATACTGTTTTCCCATTCCTGCCGTGTCCGGTGCGGGATTTTCATAAAACCATCTGTCTATAACAGTTCCGTCGGGAAAGCATTCCTGTCTTATTATATCTTTATTTGCCACTGTACTCATCTTACACACCTTTCAGGTCAACCTGACTTTATCTGCCTGTTAATTTGTGCACAATAGGCCACGAGTCATCGGCATAAAAACGATGTCCTCCGTCACCCTCAACCATCATACACTTATTGCCGTCTCCCATTGACCGGTACACCGATTTGCCTTTTTCAAAAACGCTTCTTGCACCGTCAAGAGGAAATATGGGGTCTTGATTACCTGATACTTGTATGTAAAGTTTTGGGTATGCCATTGCAATCAAATCGCCCATTTCAAACCACGCGGCAACGCCCGGAACATAATTGCAGGAGCAGTGATACATGGCACCGATAGAGTCTTTATATGTAGACATTGCACTGGACGGCATTGCAAGTTTAATTCTGTCGTCAAGTGCTGCGGTGTATGCTGTGGCAGTACCGCCGCCGGAATTACCCATACAACAAATACAATTAATATCTACTTTATCTTCAAAACTTGTTTCAATTACATCTATAAGTCTCATAATATCCCATACACGCTCGCCCAGGGTTGTTCTGCCCAGCAAAAGTGCTGTCATTGTGGAGTCATAACATCCGGGACCGTTTTTACTGCCGCCAAGTTCCCCGAAATTTCTCTGTTCAAGAACTACCGCCGCAAATCCTTCTCTGATTGCTCTTATTGCAAAAACTTTGTCGTCAGAAATATCCGGTTGTTCTTCACCCTCAAATCTTGTTCTTCCCAATGAAACATGCATTCCTTTGGAGTGTCCCTGCAAACAAATCATTACGGGAGGTTTCTCAACTCCATTTGGAATCAGGAGATGTGCAACACTTCTGAAACCGTTTTCGGTATTAAAAGTAAACCGTGTTTCTGTGAAATCTTCATGTTTTTCTTCAAATTCAAATTCAAGTCCGGGCAAAGTTTTTTCAAACCTGTCAATACCCAGCAGAGAGGAGAGTTTTTGTCTTGCCTTTATCTTCCACTCATTGAAATCCCCTCCGGTATACGACATTGACGGAACAATATCTTTCATTAACTCCTTGTTATACTGGTACGCAGTTTTCATAACACCGCTTCTCCTTTTTTATTTCGCAAAATTTATTGCAATTTTTCAGGGCTTACAAAACATTTTGCACTAGTATTATCGGGATGTTTTTCACACTGTTAAAACATTATGGTTTTTGCCGTATATCCATAACGGTTTCTTGCGACCATAATACAATATATTTATAAAAAAGTCAATACTCAAAATTAATTTTTTGCTTAAATTCAATATGACATAAATCCCGACAGAGAATTATATAAATAAAGAATATCCCTCTGCATTTTCCCAAAATGAACCGTAGAGCATTCCCACACCTTAAGGTACACAAAAGTGAATAACTTTCGGGGTGCATATCAGTCGCGGAGGGACATTCTTTTTAAGAAGTTTATTATAAATTCAGCCAAAATACTTTTTTACTATTTCTACCATATTTATTTTTATATTAAAATACTTTTTTAGCCAAAAATTGTATGATTTTAGTCACGGAGTGATTGTATATGTGGAAACCCTACCATTTAAAACACCAATAGAAATTGACGCGTTTTTCTCTGCTTTTATAAGAAGATGTACTACAGAATACTTTTTTCAGGGAGAAAACCATAATTTTGGGGAGGTGGCGTATGTAATAAAGGGGTCTGTGTGCATGACTGCAGATGGCAAGGTCATTGAACTTTATGAAAATCAGATTATATTTCATAAACCGACGGAATTTCACAGTATGCGTACAACCTGCCCGGGGACAACAGAGATATTTATTATGTCTTTCAACGCAAACGGCAGTTATATAAACAGGTTTGAAAACAGCGTTAACCTCGACTGCAATTCAAAGCACCGCATATTTGAAATTATAGAAAAGCTCAAGGATATTCCGGAAAATCCGGATGATATATTTGAACCCACAGCATCTCTTGAATGCCTTTTGAAAAATGAACTTCAATTCAGGCTAATCACAAACCTGACCGAAAACTTTTTGATTTCACTGTCAACTCTCGCTGCTAACGGTACAGAGTTTATAAAAAACACCGAAACAATTATATATGCCAATGCCCTTAAAATTATTGATGATAATATTTATTCAAGGCTTACTGTTTCTCAACTTGCAACAAAATCCAATTAAAGTGTCTCGTACTTAAAGAAAATTTTTGGGAAGTATAACGGCCTGGGCATACACGAATATATTCTTAAAAACAAAATATTTCTTGCAAAGCAAATGCTTCGTGACGGCTTCAGTGTTACCGAAACATCCGATAAACTCTCTTTCTCAAGTCAGAACTATTTCAGTACAGCGTTTAAAAGGGAAGTCGGAATATCTCCGGGAAAGTACAAAATCAATATGTTATGATACAATTGATTGGTAGTAAAAAATCCAAGTCTTACGACTTAGTTGATAATAAGTTGGCTATATACAAGGATTATTTCGTTGTATTAACTACATAGCACAAACGAAAAAGAACGAATAAAAAAAGCCCGTTGTGCCTGCAAGCATAACAACGGACTAAACGGAACAGAGAACGGCAACCCGCCGCCGTTCTTCCGTATACATCGTACATTATACCAACGGCGGGCAAAAAAATATACATACAAATTGTAAATAATGCACTTTATACACCAATAAAGTTGAATGGATTTGTCAATTCATTAAACGGATAAATGGTATGAGAGAAAATACGCTTGTTGATTTAAAACAAACTACAGATAAATAAGAATTTGACAGAGAGTATGTATGGATTATTATAATCAAATTTTCAAACGAAAATCATTTCATATTTTCAAAGATACGGATACACTTACAGGTGATGAAATCCAAGAATTAAATGATTTTATTAAAACTGTAACCCCTCTTAATTCTGACATCAAGACAGAAATTTGCATTGTGCCCGAAAAAGACACTACCTGTAAACGAGGTGGGGAATTCTGTATTTTGTTTTACAGCGAAACAAAGGATGAATATTTACGAAACATTGGGTATATGGGAGAACAGATTGATTTATTTCTTGCATCAAAGAATATCGGTGCTTTATGGTTTGGCATCGGTAAACCAAAAGATATGCAAGTGAACGGTCTTGATTTTGTTATTATGATTTCCATTGCTAAAATGCACGAAGACAAGTTCCGAAAGGATATGTTCAAGTCAAAAAGAAAACCTTTGAACGAAATATGGAAAGGTAATGCATTAGAAGTTGCAGAGATTGTTCGTTTCACACCAAGTGCTTGTAACACACAACCGTGGATTGTTGAAAATACTGGCTGCGATTTGATGGTATACCGATTTAAGAAACCCGGCAAGAGAGGTATCATGCCTGCTGATAAGGTTATATATTACAATAAGATTGATATGGGTATTTTTCTTTTTATACTCGAAACTTGTCTTGCACACAATAAATATATATACGGCAGAACCTTGTATGCAGATATATCAGATGACAGTATCGAGCAAACTTTAATCGCAAAGTATACCTATTCAAGTAAGTAAACAAAATCCGATTTGTCGAAAAGTTGAATTTGAATAGAAATTACCACGGTTTTGTTTCCGTGGTTTTTTCTTTGTCTTCAGTGTGCAATTTTGTAATTTGCCGGTTTGAATCTTTCGAGATGAAGAGAATCCCAAAACAGTTTCGGATTTAACTGAAAAAAGCAGATTGCTTTCGCAATCTGCTTTTTTTAACAGGGGTAGAAAGACTCGAACTCTCGAGAACGGTTTTGGAGGTCATGTCAAATTAAAAAGACCGTCCAATTTGTTCCCACTGTTGAGCCATTTGTAGCACTCGGTCTTTTGAACCTTATGCCTTTTGACGCTTTATTGATGCTATCCAAAAAACTCCACTGTAAAGCTGATGCTCAATTGCCCAAAAACGTCGCACTTAACTTTATTTTAGTATAACATAACTTCCATGAAATTGCAAATATGATCAAACGGAATTACCCGTTTTAAGCACGCCAGAATAAAATTAGCAGAATTACTCGACTAACAAAATCAAACGCAATACAAAGCGTTTTTGAGCCAATTACGGAAACCTATTCCATAAACGCTATAACAAAAAATGATATGCCTTAAGCAAAGAAAAACGGCGTTGTGAATAATATACCTTAAACTGCTAAAAATAAAAACAGAAATCTGCAATTGGAGGTAATATTATGTTTAAACATGAAAAAATGCTTTTTCATCCAGTAGAAGTTGAAAGACCAAATCCACAGTATGCCGTATTACTTCAGGAACAGCTCGGCGGCGGAAACGGTGAACTGAAAGCAGCCATGCAATATATGTCTCAGAGTTTCCGTATTAAGGATCCCGAAATTAAGGATTTATTTTTGGATATAGCTGCTGAAGAGCTTGGACATATGGAGATGGTTGCACAAACCATCAATTTACTCAACGGTCATGATGTAGATGCAACTAAGGTACAAGCAGGAGAAATACAATCTCATGTTCTTTTGGGACTAAATCCCGGTCTTATAAACGCATAAGGCTATTCCTGGACAGGAGATTATGTTACTGTAACGGGAGATTTGTGTGCAGACCTTTTAAGCAACATTGCATCCGAACAGCGTGCAAAGGTTGTATATGAATATCTGTATCGCCAGATTGATGATAAAAAAGTAAGACAAACCATAGATTTTCCCTTAAACCGTGAAGAAGCACACAATCAGATGTTCCGTGATGCCTTTAATAAAG
>JAFSGN010000011.1 GCA_017440805.1 Clostridia bacterium | reverse complement strand
TGGAACATCTAAAAGGTATTGCTTTTTTATTAGTAATATGATATACTGTAACAAACAAAATAAGACACTGCAATCAATCGGTTGCGGTGTCTTTTAGTATGGGAAAAATCTCCTTAAATTAGTATGGATTGCTTCACCGAAACGCTGGAAGTGAACAATTTCCCGTTCACGCAGGAATTTTATGGGGTCACATACATCAGGGTCGTCAATAAGACGCAACAGATTGTCGTATGTTGTACGCGCCTTCTGTTCTGCTGCCATGTCTTCCGTAAGGTCGGTTATTGGATCGCCCTTGGATGCAAAACTATACACCGAATAGGGTGTACCTGCCGCCGCAACAGGATATATGCCGGTGGTATGGTCCACATAATATGGTGCCATTTTGGATGCCATTATCTGTTCGGGACTGAGGCAGCGTGTAAGTTGATAAATAATCGCCGACACGATTTCCATGTGTGCAAGTTCCTCGGTGCCGATATCTGTCAAAAGACCTGCCACATTGGATTTGGGCATTGCATATCTCTGGGAAAGGTAACGCATTGAAGCACCGATTTCTCCGTCAGGACCACCCAACTGGCTGACAATAAGTGATGCCAGGTCGGGATTGGGGCGGGAGATTTTCACCGGGTATTGAAGCCGTTTTTCATAAGTCCACATTTATACACTTGCTCCTTTCTCCCAGGGCTGAGGTCCCTGAGCCCATGCCCAATTTTCTGATTCCATGTACTGATATGCACACAGAGGGCCGTATTTGCATACATATTCATCCATTGCGGCACAACGCATATTGTGAAGTTTTTCAAAATGGCACATTGCGTCTCCGTCGCAGGGATGGGTATCAAGGAACAGGCGTGTTTCGTCCATTGAAAAACTGATTATACCTATTTTTCTCAAAAGGCATTCTCTTTCGTTCATCATAAACGCACACCTCTCATTCCGCAAAAAGGCAAATCGAGTTGAGCAAAAATTGTACCTTTGCAATATCCTTTTTCAAGTTCGTATATATCACACCATTTTTGCATTTTAACACTTGCAATGGCAAGTCCTGTGCAGACATCGCCGCAACTTTTGCAACTTTTGGTGTTACATTCGCAGTTGTTTGGCACTTCGGAACGGCAATTACATTTTTCGCCGTCTGCTCTGCCGGTTTCTGTTCGTCTGTAATACGGAATTGAACCGTAGGAGGACAAATTTGTAAGTCTTCCGTTTCTTTGAAGCATTCTTGAATTGTCCAAAAAATAAAACCCCTTTCCGGGAACTTTCGGTTCCCTATTATAGTCTATGTATCATAAAATAAATTGTTAATATAAACGGAGGTACTTTATATGGCAAAACTTGAAGCATCTTTAAGCGGAGACTTTTACAGTATCGTAAATGCCGTGGATCTCGGAATACAGGAAAGCAGTATATCTGCGTCGCTTGAAGACTCCAGCGATTTTTCATACGGCGACTCCAGATGCAGTGTAAGAGTTTTTGAAAGATACAGTTATACCGGCGGAAACCGAGTGAGCATGAATATTACATTTTTTCAGGCACAAAGCGGAAAAGTACATATTTCTGCAATAACCTCCGGCGGAAGTCAGGCAGTTTTTTTCAAAATCAATACCTGGGGAGAAGAAGCGTTTCTTGATAAATTGAGAGATATTATAGATAAATTAAAATAGTCCTTTGTTTTCACTATTTCTGATTTTCCGATGATCAATAATCAAAAAGCGTTAAAAATCCGGAAAATGTTCCGTAAGACACAAAACAAAAAGTTATGAGGTGGTGTATCCGATTGTAAAACGGATGCACCGTTTATGATTTATGACTTCATAGTATCTATTGACTTTATATGAAAAAAGTGCTATAATAGGCTAACAATATTAAATACGGGGTATAGTGAAAGCAGGTCTTTGCACTAAAAAAATTATGATCAAACCTCTTTTCTTATTTGTCGGTCTTGCTATAGGTTTTATACAATTTATTCTTTTGAGTAAATTAACCGAAGGAATTATTTTAAAAAACAAATTCCCGTTCCGGTATCTTTTAGCCAAGGCATGTCTTTATGTGATAATGGGAATCATAATTTGTTTTTTTGTGCCCTTTATTATTTATATTGCCTCAGGTTACGGCATCGGGATTGTATTAAGTGCCGTATTAAACTTCATCAGAAGGAGATGACCAGGTGAATTTCATTATAAATATCGGTGTTTCGGCACTGATATTCGTGCTTTTTCTTGTTCTGAGGTGTATTGCTTCTCCCAAGGCGAAACTTCATCCGGACAACAAAAAGTTAAAAAACAAGTCCCGCTTGTACTTTTGGGGGATGATTATTTCCGCATGGTACTTTACTGCCTGTCTTATAAATGAAATACAAGGCGGACTAAAAGGAATACATGTGGAGGTTGAACTGTTCAGTCCAAGGTGCAATGTTCTGGGAATTTCATTTTCACAGTCAAACATTATACTGTTTGTAATTTCTGCAGTTATTGTGATTCTGTGCATCCTTTTCAGGGTATTTGTATTTCCGAAATTTACGCATGAACCAAAAGGAATACAAAATGTTGCGGAACTTATGGTTGAGGCGACAGACAACTTTGTCAAAGATGCCATGGGCGGTCACGCAATGGGCGATTTACCTGCTTATATGCTCACAGTTGCATTATTTATGATTGGCAGTGCCCTTTCAGAACTTTTCGGTCAAAGACCGCCTACCGCTGACCTTATAGTTACATTTTCAATGGGACTTTCCACCTTTTTCCTGATAAACTATTACGGTTTAAAGAAAAAAGGGCTTATGGGAAGAATAAAAACTCTTGCCTCCCCCTCACCCGTAATTTTCCCCATGAAGATTCTGAGTGATGTTGCCATTCCCGTATCCCTTGCCTGCCGTCTTTTCGGAAATATGCTGGGCGGAATGATAGTTATGCATCTGCTCACAAGTTCTTTAGGCGGTTATTCGATTGGGCTTTCGGCACTGGCAGGACTTTATTTCAATCTTTTCCACCCATTAATTCAAACTTATATTTTTATAACACTATCGCTCACTTTCATTTACGAAGCGGTAGAATAGGAGGATTTTATTATGAACGCATTAGCATCCGCACTGGCACTTCTCCCCGCTGCAGCAGCAGGAATTATGATGGGTTTTGCAACTTCTAAGGCAGTTGACGCCGTTGCCCGTCAGCCCGAAGCATCCGGAAAAATCAACTCCATTCTTCTCATGGGTCTTGCTCTTACCGAGTCCTGTGCGATTTACGGATTTGTAACTGCACTTATCCTTTTCACAAAAATCTAAAACTAAAAAGCAGAGGTATCTTTCATGAATATAGATTTATCCCTTATACTTATGGACCTTGTTCTTAATTTTGTCACTATAATTCTGCTTTTTATTATTGTTAAAACACTTCTTTTCAAGCCCGTTAAAAACTTCCTCGACAGTCGCAGCAAAAAAATACAGGACTCGTTAAAGGATGCGGAAGACAATAAAAAAGCCGCACTGGCACTCAAGGAAGAATACAACAGTCTTATAAAAAACAGCCAAGACGAAGTTAAGAAAATAATAAAAGACGGTGAATTGAAAGCAGCGGAAAAATCTGCACTGATTATTGACGCTGCGAACAAACAAGCCGAGAAAATACTCGCAGAGGCAAAAGAAAAAATTGCCGAAGAGCGTAAAGATGCCCAGGAAGACATCAAAAAAGAAATTGTCAGAACCGCAGTTCAAATATCCGAAAAAATACTTGAACGGGAAATCCGGGACAGCGATATTCAAAAAATCGCGGAGGATTATTTTTCCAATCCCGGAGGTAGAATAGTATGAGACAGGTTACAGTTACATCAACATCGGCAATGTCGGAAGAAACATACAAACTTATCTGCGATAAAATCGAAAAAAAGTATAATGAAAAGTTTATCTTTTCCCGTGTTACAGACAATTCCATTATCGGCGGTTTTATACTTAACATTGAAAGCAAGATTTACGATATAAGTACTAAAACCCGACTAAACGAAATAGAAAACCACATTCTCAGTTAAGGAGGCAGAATATGTCTGATATAGGCGAATTTCTCAAAAAACGCATTGACAGTTTTGAGCCAAAGCCGCTTATTTACCGATACGGCACTGTAAAAAGCGTTGCTGACGGAATTGTCAGAATAGACGGTCTGCCACATCGTTCATACGGTGAACTTCTGGAATTTGAGTCAGATGTTTACGGTATGGCTCTTGATTTGGAGGAGGAAGGCGTAGGTGCCGTACTTCTCAACACCAGTGATAATGTAGCAGTGGGTACATCAGTCCGCGGTACCGGCAGAGTAACCGAAGTCCCTGTGGGAGATGAACTTTTAGGAAGGGTTATCGACCCGATAGGCCGGCCTCTTGACAACCATCCTTTAAGTACAAAAAATTATTTTACCGCCGAGCGTCCTGCACCGCCTCTTATTAAAAGACGGCCTGTTGATACACCGCTTGAAACGGGAATTCTTGCAATAGACAGTATGATACCTATCGGCAGAGGACAGCGTGAACTTATTATCGGCGACCGCCAGACAGGAAAAACCTCTATTGCAATAGACACTATTATACATCAGAACAATACAAATGTTATCTGCATTTACTGTGCTATCGGTCAGAAAGCATCAAACATTTCGCAGACTGTCAAAACTCTTACCGATTCGGGTGCAATGGAACATTGTGTTGTGGTTGCCGCCACTGCAGGAGACAGTCCTGCAATGCAGTATCTTGCACCTTATTCCGCTTGTTCGGTAGCAGAATACTTTATGGAAAAAGGCAAAGATGTACTGGTAGTTTACGACGACCTTTCAAAACATGCCGTGGCTTACCGTACAATTTCTCTGCTTCTCCACCGTCCGCCAGGACGAGAGGCATACCCGGGAGATGTATTCTATCTTCATTCAAGACTTCTTGAACGGGCTGCCTGTCTTTCAAAAGAATACGGTGGCGGTTCAATAACCGCACTTCCCATTATAGAAACAACAGGCGGAAATATTTCGGCATACATTCCAACTAATGTCATTTCAATTACCGACGGTCAGATATATCTTGAAAGCGAACTTTTTCACAGCGGTATTCGTCCGGCAGTAAATACAGGTCTGTCGGTTTCCCGTGTCGGAAGAAGTGCTCAGCACAAAGCAATGCAAAAAGTTTCAGGCTCTTTGAGAATCCAACTTGCACAGTATCGTGAAATGGCAGTATTTGCCCGTTTCAGTTCGGATATTGACTCAACAACCAAAAAAATGCTGGACAACGGCGAACGACTTACCGCACTGTTTAAACAAGGCAGACGGCAGACTTTCGACCTTGCTCAAGAGGTAATTATGCTGGGAGCATTTTCGGAAAATGCTTTTGCGGATGTTAAGGTTTCAGATATGGACAAAGCGAGACGCGAACTGATAAGTGAAATTTCTTCAACTCATTCCAATCTTGTCCGCCGTATTCTTGATACTAAGGATTTGGACCAGGAAACCAAAAACGAACTTATTTCTGCAGTAAAAGATTTTATGAGGGAGAAAGGTGATAAATAGTGGTACGAAATCTCAGTGAGATACGCCACGAAACACAGGCAATAGAAGAAACAAGACAAATCACCAATGCCATGTATCTGCTTTCAACCTCTCGAATGAAAAAAGCAATGCAGAAAATAGAGTATAATCAAATCTATATGCGTCGGATCCGTGCCGCCGTTAAAGATATTCTGCGTATAAGCGGTTCGGTAAACCATACTTACACAACCCGTAACGGAAAACGCGCCGCATATCTTATTATTTCATCGGATAAAAGCATGTGCGGTGCATATAACTTCAATGTAGTGGACTGTGCCGTAAAAAACATTACCCTTCAGGACACAACCCCTTACATTTCCACTGTGGGTATTTGCGGTACCGAAATGCTCCGTTCAAAGGGGTATGAGGTTGATATGGAATGGCTCGGCGTTTCTCAGGACCCGTCTCTTTATCATTCAAGAATGATAGCCGAAAATCTCATTTCCCTTTATAATACCGAGGAAATAGGCGAAATATATGTGGTGTTCACAAGATATATAAACTCTGTAACTCAAAAGGCGGAATGTATAAAACTTCTTCCCCTTTCTCAAGAGATTTTCAGTGATGTTGATATAGAGTACGATTATCAGGCTCAGGTGTTATACCAGCCATCTGTCAGTGATGTGTTTAACACTATGGTGCCTCAATACTGTATAGGTGTCATATACGGGTGTCTGCATCATGCCTGTGCAAGTGAACATGCCGCCCGTATGACCTCTATGCAAAGTGCCACAAATAATGCCGATGAAATGATAAATAAACTAAAATTTGAATACAACACCGCGCGTCAGAGTGCAATTACCGCTGAAATCACCGAAATCGCTGCGGCTGTTGAAATATTTGCGAGTGATGATAAAAATGACAAGACAACAAGGAACAATAATTAAAATTTCCGGTCCGGTTATTGATGTCCGATTTGACACCGGCTCAGAGCCCCATATAAATACCCTTGTCACAACACAAAACGGCAGTTATCACATGGAAGTTGCCGCACATATTGACAAGGGCGTAGTCCGTTGTGTAGCACTGGAGGCAACAGACGGTCTGAAATGCGGAACACAAGTATTTTCAGACGGTAACGGAATAAAAGTTCCGGTAGGCGACGGTGTTATAGGTCGTGTAATGGATGTTCTGGGGCGTCCGATTGACGGATTGGGCGAAATAAAGGCAGATGAGTACTGGGACATTCATCACCGTCCCCCTGCTTTAAGCGAACAAAAACCCAATACCGAACTCTTTGAAACAGGTATTAAAGTCATTGACCTTCTTGTACCTTACGCAAAAGGCTCCAAAATAGGTCTTTTTGGCGGTGCAGGAGTAGGTAAAACCGTTCTTATTATGGAACTTATACACAATATTGCAACAAATCACGGCGGATACTCGGTATTCACAGGTGTAGGAGAGCGTTCCCGCGAAGGCAATGAACTCATGAACGATATGAGAAAAAGCGGCGTTATCGAAAAGTCCATTCTCACTTTCGGTCAGATGAATGAGCCCTCAGGAAGCCGTATGAGAGTCGCACTTGCCGGACTTACTATGGCAGAGTACCTGCGGGAACGAAAAAAGCAGGATGTGCTTTTGTTTATTGACAATATCTACCGTTTTGTTCAGGCGGGAAATGAAGTCAGCGCACTTTTGGGCCGTCTTCCCAGTGCCGTTGGTTATCAGCCGACTCTTGCAAACGAACTGGGCGTTCTTGAGGAACGGATTGCCTCCACCGAGAACGGTTCAATCACCTCGGTTCAGGCAGTATATGTCCCTGCAGATGACCTTACCGACCCTGCTCCTGCTACTATCTTTACGCATCTTGATGCTACTACCGTTCTTTCCCGTGATATTGCCGAACAAGGTATATATCCTGCAGTTGACCCCATAAACTCCTCCAGCCGTATTCTTGAGCCCGAAATTGTAGGTGAAAAACACTACAATGTTGCACGCAGAGTTCAGGAATGTCTGCAAAGATACAACGACCTTAAAGATATTATTGCTATTCTGGGTATGGACGAACTTTCTCCCGAAGACAAAACGACGGTTCACAGAGCCCGAAAACTTCAGAAATTTATGTCACAGCCTCTGTCTGTAGCAAAGTCATTTACGGGAAACGAAGGGCGTTTTGTACCGCTTGAGACTACGGTTGAAAGTTTCCGCCAGATTATTGACGGTGAGGTTGACGACCTGCCCGAAGCGGCATTCTTTATGGTAGGCGATATACAAGAGGCAAAAGATAAGGCGAAAACATTATGAACACATTTAAACTGGAAATAATAACTCCTGCCCGCGAATTTCTTGAAACAGATGCAGTAAGCCTTACATTCAATTCTACCGACGGCGAAATAACTGTTCTGAAGGGGCATATACCTATGGTTGCGTCATTAGGTATAGGAGAACTCAGAATAAAAGACGAAAGCGGTGTAAAGGTTGCCTTTCACTCGGAAGGATTTGTCGAAGTGCGTCCCGACGAGGTGCTGGTTTTCTCCCAGGCATGTGAGTGGCCCGACGAAATTGATGTTTCCCGTGCGGAAAGCGCAAAAGAGAGAGCATTGGAAAAACTACGGCAAAAACAGAGTATTCTGGAAAACCGACACACTCAGATTTCTCTTACACGCGCCATGGTAAGACTTAAATTAAGTTCAAAAAAATAATTATACCATCAGTATCCCCTAAAAATAACAGATTTTTTTCAAGTATAGTGTAATTATTGTTTTAAGTCAGGGTATAATAATTTTGCACAAAAAAACACAAAAATTTTCTACCGGACAAAAAACGGATTATTTAATCTTTAGGTATTGAAATTTTTTTGGTAATGTTGTATTATATATGTAGTTATTACAGGAGGTATTTAATATGGAAAATATTAAAGGAACAAAAACAGAAGCAAATTTATGGGCTGCCTTTGCAGGCGAGTCACAAGCAAGAAACAAATACACATACTATGCATCCAAAGCAAAAAAAGAGGGATATGAACAGATAGCACAACTTTTCACCGACACTGCAAACAACGAAAAAGAACATGCTAAAATCTGGTATAAACTTCTTATGGGCGGCGAAATTCCCGAAACAACCGTAAATCTGAAAGATGCGGCAAGCGGCGAAAATTACGAATGGACAGAGATGTACGCCGAATTTGCCAAGGTTGCCAGAGAAGAGGGATTCACCCGCATTGCAACCCTTTTTGAAAAAGTGGCGGAAATTGAAAAGACTCACGAGGAAAGATACCGCAAACTTCTTGCCAATATAGAAGGCGGTTTAGTTTTCAGCCGTGACGGAGATACTATCTGGGAATGTTCAAACTGCGGTCATATTCATATCGGAAAAGATGCTCCCGGTGTCTGCCCCGTTTGTGCGCATCCTCAGGCTTACTTTGAAATAAGAGCGACAAACTATTAATTTTTCTTTTAAAACATGGGAGGACTTATGTCCTCCCATAAAAACATCTATAAAAACAGAGGTAGATTATGACTGTGCAGCCACAACTTTCAACCGAAATATTGAATGAAAACACAAAAGGAAAATTCATTGTTTTTGAGGGCATAGACGGTGCGGGCAAAAGTACGCAAATTGCATTGCTTGAGAAAAGGCTCAAAAGCGAAGGAATAACTGTTGTCACAACTGCTGAACCTACTCCCACAGCAATGGGCGGTCTGATTCGTGACGCATTAAGCGGTGCCTCGCCTAAAAGTTCATGTGAACTTGCGGCAATGTTTCTGAGCGACCGTATAAGCCACAACATAAGCCCCATTTACGGCATTCAACGGCTTATAAACGATGGTACATATGTTATATGTGACAGGTACTATTATTCTTCTTTCGCATATCAGGGACTGGATACCGACATTGACTGGGTGATGGATATCAATTTAAACTGTCCTCAGATACTCAAACCTGATGTATGTATTTTCCTTGACCTTGACCCGTCACAAAGTGCCAGACGCCTTGGTGACAGCCGTGCTTTTCTTGAAATATTTGAAAAAACCGATACTCTGGAAAAAATCCGTTCCCGATTTTTTGATGTCTTTCGTCTTTTGGGTGAGCGTGAAAACATCCGTATTGTAGACGCCTCCCAAAGTATTGAAGATGTGGCACAGGAAGTTTACCGTAATATATTTTAACTGCTTACAACAGATAAAAGTTGATGGACTGATGCAGATTTGCAACAGTCCATCATTTTTTATTCAGGTTTACTTTCCCGAAATAAGTCCGCCGAACATAAGTACATCATCCTTGTAAAATACCGCCGACTGACCGGGTGAAACTGCACGGACAGGCTCGTAAAGTTCCACATGGGCAATCCCCTCTTTTACTTTTACCCTGCAAGGTACAGGCGGTGCTTTATAGCGGGGTTTAACAGTAAATTCTCCCTCTCCCTCAAACTCAGGGCAGGAAACAAAGTTGAGATTATCCACTGTTATTGTGTCTGACATTATTTCGTCACCGAAACCGATTACAACGGTATTCGTTTCAGGCTTTATTTCGGAAACAAAAGCAGGCCGCCCGAAAGCACCCAGTCTTTTTCTCTGACCTATTGTGTATTTTATTATACCATTATGTTTACCGATGACTTTTCCGTCAGAATCAACAAAATCGCCCTCGGGAAATTTGCCTTTAACATTTTCAATATACGATATATAATCGTTATCGGGAATAAAGCATATCTCCTGGCTTTCTTCAGTGGTATCGGGCAAAATTCCGCTTTTGAAAATATCTTTTTTTATCTCTTCTTTTTCAAAACTGCCCAGAGGCATTATGAGCCTTTCAAGATATTCCCTTTTCAAATTCCACAACACATAACTCTGGTCCTTACGCATATCATTACCGCATTTAAGAACATATTCTCCATTTTGACAGGTGATATTTGCATAATGACCTGTGGCGGCATATTTTGCTCCGTGAATATCCGCCTGTTCCATAAGTGCACGGAACTTCACTTCCCGATTGCATATAACACACGGATTAGGTGTGCGTCCTCTGGAATACTCATTGACAAAGTTGGTTTTTACTACCTGTGAAAAGAGTTCTGTATAGTCTGCCGTAAAAAAAGGGATGCCGAGTTTTTGTGCTACACTCCCGGCATCCTTCTCGTCGGCATATTGATGAAAACGCAGAAAAACGCCTGTTACATCATAATTTTTTTCAAGAAGATATTTACACACATAAGTGCTGTCAATTCCTCCGGAAAGACCGACAATTACTTTTTCCATATCAGTGTTTCTCGCAATTTGAGCAACAACCGTCACAGCCATTGACATCAAAATCCACTTCCATACCGTTTTTGGTATAGTAGTCCGCAATTGCCGCCTTTACCGCCTCTTCAGCAAGTACGGAACAGTGTATTTTCTGAGGGGGCAAACCGTCAAGGGCTTCTACAACTGCTTTATTGGTAAGTTCAAGTGCCTCTTTAACAGACTTACCCTTAATCATTTCGGTAGCCATAGAGGATGTGGCAATAGCCGCACCGCATCCGTAAGTCTTGAATTTCACATCGGTTATAATCTTTTTTTCATCTATTTTAAGGAATATTTTCATTATATCTCCGCACTTTGCGTTACCTACTTCGCCAACACCGTCGGCATTTTCGATTTCACCTACATTGCGGGGGTTCTGAAAATGGTCAAGTACTTTTTCTGTATACATTATAACACCTTCCTCTGTTACCTGTTATTGTAAAGCGGGGACATCATCCGTAGTTTTTCAACCGTGGATTTAACTGAATTTATTATATAATCACACTCTTCGGGAGTGTTGTTTTCATCAATGCTTATACGCAATGAACCATGTGCCACTTCGTGAGGCAGTCCGATTGCAAGAAGAACATGAGACGGGTCAAGAGATGCGGTTGAACATGCCGAACCTGTAGATGCACAGATACCCATGATGTCAAGCCACAGAATAAGCGACTCACCTTCAATAAATTCAATAGATACATTTACATTGCCCGGAAGCCGTTTGTCTCTGCTTCCGTTAAGCCTTGTATAAGGAATTTCCAAAAGTCCGTCTATGAGTTTTTCACGCATTTCAAGAATCTTTTTCCGTTTCTCTCCCGCGTTTTCAAGTGAAAGTTCCAATGCTTTTGCCATAGCAGCAATACTTGCCACATTTTCTGTACCTGCGCGTTTTCTCTTTTCCTGACCGCCGCCTTCAATAAGATTATTCAGCAAAGTTCCGCTTTTTACATAAAGTGCGCCTACACCCTTGGGAGAACCGAATTTGTGTCCCGAAAAAGACAGCATATCAACACCCAAATCTTTAAGGTCAATATCAACATGCCCCACCGCCTGAACTGCGTCGGTGAAAAACGGTATTTTATTCTGATGTGCAATTTCGCACATTTCCTTTATGGGCTGAATTGTTCCGATTTCGTTATTTGCGTACATTACGGTTGCAAGTATTGTATCCGGGCGGATTGCATTTCTGAAATCTTCCACATCCACAATACCATCTGCATTCACACCCAGATATGTCACTTCATATCCTTTTTTTTCAAGTGCTTTTAAGGTGTGAAGTACTGCATGATGTTCTACGGCGGAAGTAATTATATGCTTACCTTTAGACGCATTTCTTTCAGCAATTCCTCTTATTGCCCAGTTATCCGACTCACTGCCGCAAGAGGTAAAGTAAATCTCTTTAGGCTGACAGTTAAGTAATTCTGCTATTTTTTCCCTTGATGCCTCAAGTGCAGCCTTTGCTTCCCGTCCTTTGGAATACAGACTTGACGGGTTACCGTAATTTTCGCCCATAAAAGTAACCATATGGTCAATAACCTGTTGCGGTACTCTTGTTGTAGCCGCATTATCCACATATATTGTCTTAGGCATATATATTCCTCACTTTTTTTGAAACTAACATTCTTTATGCTTTATTGATTGTTCAACTGCAAGGCGGTCGCATTTCTCATTATAAGTATTACCCGCATGACCTTTCACCCATACATAAGTGACCTTATGAATTTCAATAAGCCTCAATAATTTTTCCCACAGGTCACGATTGAGTGCGGGTTTTTTGTCGGCTTTTTTCCAGCCATTCTTCTGCCAGGAATAAACCCAGCCTTTTGTTATGGAGTCCAGCACATATTTTGAGTCACTGTGAAGTTCCACCTCGCACGGCTCTTTAAGTGCTTCAAGTCCCGATATGACAGCACACAGTTCCATGCGGTTGTTGGTGGTTTCCGACTCACCGCCGCATATTTCTTTGGTTTTGCCGTTATACAAAAGTATTGCTGCATATCCGCCCGAGCCGGGATTTCCCGAACAGGCGCCGTCTGTATACACCGTAACTTTTTTCATTTTTTTCCTTTTCGTTTCCGGGAAAGATTTTTATTAAAGTTGTACTTTTTTCCTGTTTGTAAGGTACGGGGAGAGTTTATCTCACTCTCCCCGCAACAGTAATACAGTATTAATTATTATTCTTCTGCCGGCAGTGCATCTTTGCGGGAAAGATTTATTCTGCCTTTATCATCAATTTCGATAAGTTTTACAGGAATAACATCTCCGACCTTGACAACATCTTCAACTTTTTCAACACGCTTTTTGTCAAGTTTTGAAATGTGAACAAGTCCCTCTTTACCGGGTGCAAATTCAACAAAACATCCGAAAGTCATAAGTCTTGTAACAGTGCCGTTATACACGGTACCGATTTCGGGGTCCTTTGCAATGGCATTAATCATTGCAAGTGCTCTGTAACCTGCCTCTTTATCAACCGCGGCAATGAATACACTTCCGTCGTCTTCGATATCAATCTTTGCACCTGTTTCGGCAACAATCTTCTGAATAACCTTTCCGCCTGAACCGATTACCTCGCGGATTTTGTCCGGGTGGATGGTAGTAGTAATCATTTTAGGTGCATATTGAGATACATCATCACGGGGTGCGGGAATTGCCTTGAGAATTATATCGTCAATAATTTCAACTCTTGCAGCATAGGTGGTGTCAAGTGCGTTGCGGATAATTTCGGGAGTAAGACCGTCTATTTTAAGGTCCATCTGAATGGAAGTAATACCCTTTTTGGTACCTGCAACCTTAAAGTCCATATCACCGAAGAAGTCTTCAAGTCCCTGGATGTCTATCATGGTCATCCATCTTTCGCCCTCGGTAATAAGACCGCAGGAAATACCTGCAACAGGAGCCTTTATCGGAACACCGGCGTCCATAAGAGCAAGTGTAGAACCGCATACAGATGCCTGGGATGTAGAACCGTTTGAAGAAATAACCTCGGATACAAGTCTTATTGCATAGGGGAATTCTTCAACAGAGGGTATAACCGGAACAAGAGACCTTTCAGCCAGAGCACCGTGACCGATTTCACGACGGCCGGGACTTCTGGATGCCTTTGCCTCACCTACCGAATAGCCGGGCATATTGTAGTGATGCATATATCTTTTGAACTCGTCATTGTCAAGTCCCTCAAGAATCTGCTGGTCGCCTACAGGTCCGAGAGTTGCGATGGTCATAACCTGAGTCTGACCTCTGGTAAACATACCCGAGCCGTGAACTCTGGGGAAAAGACCTACCTCTGCGGAAAGAGGACGAATCTGGTCCATGCGTCTGCCGTCTACACGCTTCTGGTCGTCAAGAAGCCATCTGCGTACAATCTTTTTCTGAAGTTTATAGATACATTCGTCAATCATTACGCCCTGTTCGGGATAAATTTCGTCGAATTTCTCGTGTATTGCATCAATAATGGGCTGAAGTCTTTCATCACGGACATTCTTGTCGTCTGTGTCAAGTGCAACCTTAACATCTTCCTCTGCAAATTCTGCAATAGCATCAAACATTTCGTGGTCAACTTCGCAGGAGTCATATGCAAACTTGGGTTTTCCAACCTGAGCCACAATACCGTCGATAAATCCGATAAGTCCCTTTATTTCTTCATGTGCCTTCATAATTGCACGGAACATATCGTCATTATTAACCTCTTTAGCACCTGCCTCAATCATTACAACCTTTTCACGGCTGCCTGCAACGGTAAGTTGAAGAGTAGAAATTTTGCTTTGTTCTTCGGTGGGGTTAACTACGAGTTCTCCGTCGCACATACCCATAAATACGCCTGCAATAGGACCGTTCCAGGGAATATCGGAAATGGAAAGTGCAATGGAAGCACCCAACATTGCGGCAACTTCGGGAGAGTTGTCCTGCTCAACCGAGAGAACTGTCATGGAAAGACAAATATCATTTCTCAAATCCTTGGGAAAAAGAGGACGGATAGGTCTGTCAATTACACGGGAGGTAAGAATTGCCTTTTCGGAGGGACGGCCTTCACGCTTTAAAAATCCGCCGGGGATTTTTCCTACCGAGTAAAGTCTTTCTTCAAAATCAACCGACAGGGGAAGAAAGTCTATACCGTCACGGGGTTTTGCACTGGCGGTAGCACAAGCGAGAATTACGGTATCACCGTAGCGTACAAGACATGAGCCGTTGGCAAGTTGAGCCATTTTTCCTGTTTCAACTACCAAAGGGCGACCTGCAAGAGTATACTGAAAAGTCTTGTGGTTTTCAAATACAAGGTCTTTGAACATTTCTGACATGATTTTTTCTGCCTTTCTTTTATTTTTTGCGGCAGCACACTTCATTAGCACTTAAAAGAGCGTTGGTGCCAATGCCCTTTTAACTGCTAATCTAAATATGCACCGCTTTTTTGGATTTAGTAATTTTGGGGATGCGGTGAGTACACCACACCCCCAAATATAAAATTACTTTCTGATGTTGAGTTTTTCAATGATTGCTCTGTAGCGGTTGATATCCTTCTTCATAAGGTAGTTGAGAAGGTTGCGTCTGTGACCTACCATTTTGAGAAGACCGCGGCGGGAATGATGGTCCTTGTGGTTATTCTTGAGATGTTCGTTGAGAGTGTTGATTCTGTTGGTAAGAATCGCAATCTGCACTTCGGGAGAACCTGTGTCGGATTCATGAGTGCGGAATTCGGAGATAATTGCTTGTTTTTCGTCTTTGAGTAACATAGTTTTGTTCACCTTTCATAGTAAAGTAATAATTTTTACGGTAAAAGCCCGGCATAGGGCGGGTGAACCAAAAAGTGATTCTTTATCCCTATACTGCGCTGATACGCATCATGCATTATATCATACAATCCATAAATTGTAAAGTAATATAACAAAAAGTTTTAAAAAAGTTTAAAAATCAATCCTCTTTTTTCAGAAGTTCACGGTTTTTTTGTGCCAACTTTCGCATAATTTTTGCTTCACATGAATTCTTTATGCACTGATAAACAAAAAGTCCTGCCGCCGCTATACCTATACCGCAGGCACATACCTGTACAAGATTGAGCGTCATGCTGTAATCAAACACCTTATTTTGAGGGCATGGATCGTTCTTGCCTTTTAAAAGCGACAGTCTGACTTTTACATCTTTTTTGATATATGTGGTTTGCATAACATCTGCAATCCGTTCCAGACGGTTTTCCATTTGAACAGTCACCTCTTTAATTTTTATAGATATAATGTGTTTCTTTTTGTGAAAAAATATGTATAACCCGAAATACTCAAATGCGGTTGAAAACTGCACTGCAATTTTCAACCGCATTATTATCTGCCGGAAAAGGACCGGATTAATAAAGGTTTTCGGGTTTTATAAGGTTGTACAGTTCACTGTATACCACTTTTTCCTGGTCATAGTTTTCTGCAAAAGCCGAAATAATTGCAGAAAACTCCTGTGTGCTGATTTGCTGTGCTATTGTTTCACGATAATCCTCCTGTATTTCAAGGCGGCGGATTATGTGATATCCGTAACTTGTCTGTACAGGTCCGCTTATTTCACCGATTTCAAGTTCCAGGCAGGCATTTTCAAATTCAGGAACCATCTCACCCTCTTTGAAGGTGTATCCTGCCTCACCCGCCTGAGTCATTCCGGGGTCTTTGCCGTACTCCTCAACAAGTGCCATGAAGTCCTGACCTTCCTCAAGTTTCTTCAGCACCTCATCTGCTGTTTCGGCATCCTCCACAAGAATGTGCTGTGCTCTCATATACTTATTGTCTTCTATGTACTTGTCAACCTTATCATCCGTGATATTGATTTTTCCGTCCTGGTCGTAAAACAGTTGTTTGTGTAATTTTGTGATTTTCTTATTCAGTTCCACATACATTACATAGAAATTATAATCCATTTTACTTGCGTAAAGTTGCTGTTCGAAGTCAAGGCCGTACTTGGCATACTCCTCTTTTGTACTTAAAAAGCCGGCTTCCATTTCTGCCTTTTCCTCTTCGGTCAGTTCAATTTTATATTTTTTTACTGCATCCTGTGTAATAATTATGTCTTTAATTATAGAATTTATGGTGTATGCATTAAGTTGCTGATGTGCCGCATTATATGTATTTTCATCATGGATTTTTGTGTTTTCCCACGCGGAAATATTACCGCTGTCAAACATTGCACGGGCACTCAGATAATAATATCTGAACACGCTGAAAGGTATTTCGTATTCACCGATTGTAACAATTGTGCCCTGGGGAACTGTTACTTTGTCATTCTCATACACAAATCCTCCGGGATATGCAGATGAAATGTAGGGAAGTACCGAGAAATTCTCCTCTCCCAGCATAAGTCCGTAAACATCATGCTTTACCGCAGTTCCGCTTAAATTCATTACTATTCTGTTGTTCTCCACACCTGCAAAAGAGTTGTTGTTGCCTCCGCGGACAACTATTCTTCCCTCTGCGTTGACATTTTGGAGTTTTACTCCCACTACAACACCGTCTCCGATTATAATGTCACCTTTAACATCGCAGTCTTTAAGTGTAACACCGTTGGCAGTAATTATAACATTGCCCTCAATGGTGTCGGAATATTCTCCGGGTGTCTTTATGTAGGTTTTGAAAATATTATACATGAGTTGCGCAAACTCTGCACGGGTGATATATTTCAACGGTTCAACTCTGCCGTTATCGCCGTTTACATATCCCGCTTTTGCAAGGGCTGCAACACTGCCCTTTGCCCAATCGGAAACATCCCCTGCATCTGTGAATTTATCAAGTTCCGACACATCTGCATCATTAAGGAAAAGTGCGCGTGCTACTACAGCAAATGCCTCCTCGCGAAGTATAAAATCGTCGGGAGTGAGTTTTCCGTCATGACCGTAGAAAATACCCATCTGAACAGCACAGGCAAGACTGTCATAGTACCACTCATTTGCAGGTACATCTGTAAAATCCGACAAGTCTGCTTTCTGAGTTGCACCGAAAGCGCGTACCATTACCGCCGCCATTTCTCCGCGGGTAATGTTATTTTCGGGAAGTATATATCCTCCGTCTCCGTAAATCAACCCGTTTTCTACCGCTGATTCCAGTGCTTGTCTTGACGAATCAAGAGGCATATCGGGAAACTCAACGGCATTTACGGATACAACCGCAAGAAACGCCAAAACCATACATAAAAATACTTTTTTCATGGGTAATCTCCTTTTTTCTCTATTTTACTATTATTTATTATATAATTCCGAAAAACCTATTGCAATAGTTTTTTGTTAATTTTTCTGCTTTTCCGTATGGAAATATTTCACTTGTATAAACAATCAGGATACCGTCGTATTCCTGCAGGTTATATACCGGGCTGAACAGGTGTACTTTCAATGTTATAGGTGCTGAGTGCCTCGGCATTTATTTCAAATGCATTTTCTTCGCGGAGTTTACGGACCGTCTGGCCCATACGGAGAGGTCTGAGAATAAACTGATTTATTGCATCCTTGTAATTTTCAAACATTGATGAAGAAAGAGGCGTTCTCTCCACAAGGAATATACCCACCTCGCTGTCAATTCTTGTTACCGTACCTGTTTCGGTGAGAAGTGCCGCCTGTGCAAATCCTTTTATGTTGGTGAACAGAAAATAGTAACTGTAAAAAACGCTGTTTTCCTTTCCCGCCATACTTATATACATATCCAGAAGGTCACCCAGAGGTATTGTAATTCCGTCAGGACTGTCGTTTAAGAATCCGTCTTCCGATTCATCTTTAAAGTCTGCAAGAGTATTTTTGCCTTCTTGTATCAGTTGCATTATAGTGTCGGCTCTCTTTATTTTGGCATCTGTTTCCTCTTTGGACTGCACCTGACCTGTCTGGGAATTGGTTTGTACGGTATTCAGGTACAAATGGCGAAGAGTTATAAAGTTTTTCCGGTAGTAATCCAGTTCTTCCTCGTCGGTAATGGGGTCAATGCCGTCTTTGCCAAGCACAAGCATACTGCCTTTTTGTGCCATCTTTTCAAGTTTGTAAAATTCACGCAAAGAATTATATCCTACTCCGAAACGCATCATTTCGTTATTGAATGCGGTACGGGAGCCGTATGAATTCACAACTGCATCCAGTGATGCTGTTATTTCGCCAATCTCATCCTGAGTGAGTGAAAGTCCCTGCTCCCGGGCTACAGTACCGTAGTATAAAATGGAAAGAGCACTGTCAAGAGTTTTATCAAACAGTTCCTGTCCTACCGTCTTTCCGTTTCCCGCATCTTTACTCCACAAAGAAGCGTCATCGGTCATACCTCCCCCGGCAGAAGAAAGGTATGAGGATTTTGTCTGTGAGAGAAGATACAAAAATATGCCTCCCGGTATAGCATTGTTTTTATAAACCAGAAGTCCCTCTGCCTTGCCGGTATCTGTGTTATCAAAATCAGGATTATTGGTCACGCCGGGTATTATAACATCATTTGTTATATTTCCTGCGACTTTTTTCGCACATGCTCCCATAAATATACATTGTGCAAGAAAAATCAAAACAAGAAATACCGATAAATACTTTTTCATTATGTTTTCCTCTCTGTGTCAGTTTGCAGATATTGGCATTACCGCAGCACCCTTTACCGTGAAGGAATTAAGCACAAGAGTGTCAATTACAAATTCCGGTTCAAGTTCCTTCATAAGTGCTTTTGTTTTTTCAGGTTCAACTGCACCGCCGTTATAAATAACACCTTTAAATACCTCATACATTTCCATATCAAGAGGGAGTTTTTCAAGGAAGAATATTCCGCTGGTCGTATCAAGTCTTTTTATCTGATTTTGCTCTGCACCCAGAATAAATTCCGCAAAACCTTCCACACTGTTTAAAAGATACCAGTACAGTTCAAAAGCATTAAACTCCTGATTTTTACTTTCTCCCCATGCACTTGCAAGTTCATAAAGCACATCGGTTACGGGTATTGTGACTCCGGCCGGGTAAAGTTGAATGGTTTTATCAGTACTTAGTGATGCAAACTCAGTAATATCATGTCCCTCTTCAAGCGCCTTCTGAATATCATCCGCCTGTGCATTCACCTGTGCCTTTTCCTGCTCGGTAAGAGGAATTGTCTTTCCGTTAGCCTCCACCTTATTGATATTATTGAGATTAATATGACGGAGAGTTACATAGTTTTCTTTATAGTATTCAAGGCAGTCGTCGTCGGTTATGGGATAAGTACCGCCTTCCCCTAAAACAAGCGTTTTGCCGTAAGTGGCAAGTGTCTGCAGACGATAATAGTCGGCAAGTGAATTATAGTCCATTCCGAACTGTGACATATAAACATTGAACTCTTGTTTTGTCATGCCATATCCTTCCATCATGGTATCAACGGCAGACTTTATGAGTTTTTCGTCTTCCTTTTCTATCACAAACCCCGATTTTACGGCACAATCCGCGTAATAAGCAAGTGACATGGCAGTGGATATGGTGTCGTTCATTATATATTCCGCCATAACCATACCTGACGGAGTATCCCAAAATTCAACGCTGTCACTCATCTGTCCTATTGACATAAGAGACATTGTTTTTGTCTGGGAAAGAAGAAAAGTAAAAATATTTGCACTGAGACTTTGCTCACCGTAACTTAAAACAGGCTGTCCCGTATTACCGTCGGAGCAGGAACTCAGGCTTATAAGTAAAACAATGCAAAGTGCAACAGAAACAATTCTTTTCATTTTGAAATTCCCTTCTTTTATTTGTTGTTATTTTTAAATTCATTTATTATTTCAAGGTAGTCCTTAAGTATATTTTCAAACTCTGCAAGTTTCTTACGGCCGTCATCCTTTGGCTTTCTTGAAGACAGGTTAAGGGATTCTGGAGGCATCTTATAAAGTAAGAACGGTTTGCCTTTGAGAGAAAGAGAAAGTCTCAGAGGATATTTCTCAATTAAATTTCCTAAAGGCTGAAGTTCAAAGTCCTCAAGGTACATATGAATAAGCCTGTCCGACTGAACAATTTTATTGATACCGCACAAAGACGCGGTTTTACGGACAAGTGAAACCGCTATAAGATTTCCGACTTCCCTGGGCATATCCCCGAATCTGTCTATAAGTTCGTCAATAAGGTCCATTGAGTCTTCTTCGTTTTCAAGCACCGATATTTTTTTATAAATATCAATGCGTATTTCGGGAGAGTCAATGTAGTCCTTGGGGATAAAAGCATCTATTGCAAGGTCAACCGTCGTATCTTCCTTTTTCTTTTCAATTGTTTCGCCTTTAAGTTCGCTTACAGCCTCGTTGAGCAGTTTTATATACATCTCATATCCCACAATATCCATATGACCGTGTTGTTCAGCACCCAGAAGATTTCCCGCGCCCCTTATTTCCAAATCGCGCATGGCAATTTTAAATCCGGAGCCAAACTCGGTATACGCCCGTATTGCAGTAAGACGCTTTGCGGCAATTTCGGTGAGTTCTCTGCCTTTTCTGTAGGTCAGATAGGCATAGGCTTTACGATTGCTCCGTCCTATCCGTCCCCGTATCTGATGAAGTTGCGAAAGTCCCATTTTGTCGGCATTTTCTATTACAAGCGTATTGGCATTGGGGACATCAACACCTGTTTCTATGATTGTAGTGCAAATGAGAACATCAATTTCACCGTCAATCATCTGACGCCATATTTCCGACAGTTCTTCTCTGTTCATCTTGCCGTGTGCAGTGGCTATTGTCACATCGGGAAGTCTTTTTTTGATTTCTGCCGCCCTGGACTCAAGACGGTCAATATCATTAAGAAGATAGAACACCTGACCGCTTCTGCGTATCTCACGGCGTATCGCCTCAACCAGTATTGATATATCGTGTTCCATTACATAGGTCTGCACGGGGAAACGGTCTCCCGGCGCTTCCTCCAGAAGCGACATATCCCTTATCCCGCTGAGTGCCATATTGAGTGTTCGCGGGATAGGTGTTGCGGAAAGAGTAAGAACATCAACATTTTTTGAGATTTCCTTGAGTCTTTCCTTGTGGGTAACACCGAATCTCTGTTCCTCATCAACCACCAGAAAGCCAAGGTCGAAAAACTCCACATCCTTTTGTATCAGACGGTGTGTTCCCACCACTATATCAACAAGACCTTTTTTCAGATTGGAAAGAGTTGTGTCCTGTTGCTTTTTGGTTCTGAAACGGGAAAGCATATCAATTTTTACAGGGAAACCTCTGAAACGGGTCAGAAGTGTTTTATAATGCTGCCATGCAAGAATTGTGGTAGGCACAAGAATTGCCGCCTGTTTTCCGTCCATTACGCATTTGAAAATACCGCGCATTGCGACTTCGGTTTTGCCGAATCCCACATCTCCGCAAAGAAGTCTGTCCATAGGAACAGCACTTTCCATATCTTTTTTTATTTCCTCGGAGGCACGGAGTTGTGCGTCTGTTTCCCGGTATTCAAAAGCATCTTCAAACTCCCTCTGCCACTGGGTATCGGGAGAAAATGCATATCCTGCGGAATTACGCCGCTGAGAGTACAGTGCAATAAGTTGCTTTGCTATTTCCTGTGCACCTTTTTTTACGCGGGATTTGGTCTTATGCCATTCCGTACCGCCCAGTTTTGTAAGTTTAACACCGTCTCCTTCGCTTTTTGAACCAATGTATTTTGAGATTGTGTCCAGGTTATTGCACGGAACATATAAAATATCCGTACCTGCATAATGCAGTTTTATAAAATCCTTTGTTACACCGTCAATTTCCAGCGTTTCTATACCGTCATAAACACCTATTCCGTGATTTACATGAACCACATAGTCACCTACAGTAAGGTCGGCATAGGAAAGTATCTTTTCTTTGGCGCTCTTTTTTGCAGCACCTTTGCGTCTTTCATGTGATTTAACATAAAAAGACGAACTGTTTGTTATGAACACGAATTTTGAAACATTAAGTTCAAATCCCCGCTGGATGCTGACTTTTTTCTCGCCGCCCCACATTGCAACGGTAACGGCAGGGCGGGCAACAGGTATATCATCATGGGGAGAAAGTGTGACTGCATTTATATTTCTGTCGGAAAGAAGTTCTGTTATACTTGACGCTTCTGCCGAATTTTCACAATTTATGACAATACGGTATCCCGACTCCATATAAGCCGACAAATCATCGGTAAGTATATCAATATTTTCGCCAAGAGCCGAAACCGGCTTTGTGGAAAATGAAAACAGCCCCCCCAGCCTGAACTCATTTACAGAGTGGGAAAAATTATCTACAATGACTGTCTTTTCGCCTTTTATATAATCACAGAAAAGTTGGTACGAATAAAGAAGTTCAAAATCTTTGGGTACACTGAAACCCTTTCCGTCCGCAATTATTTCCGACACTGTCTGATTCAGGAAATTCACGGCGGAATTAAGCCGTTCCTTTTGCACATCGCCGGAAATCAGTATACAAAGAGGATTTTCAAGGTAGTCAAGCATTGCAGCCTTATGTTCATATATAAGGTCAATGTAGAAATCGTGTGCAAAATTAAAGCCGTTTTCCACTTTATCAATTTCTTCGGAGATTGCCTGAATATCTGCTCCTTTGCGGTTTTGCGCCTTTTTTAAATATTCCAGTATTCTCTCTCTTGCCGGGGGAGTAATTACTATCTCACCCGCAGGCAGAACAGTGACTTTTTCAAGGTCCTCCACACCTCGCTGTGTCAGAATATCAAATCGGCAAATACGGTCTATCTGGTCGCCGAAAAACTCAATTCTGACAGGATTTGGGCTTCCGGGTACAAATATATCAAGTATCCCGCCCCGTTGAGAAAACTGTCCTTCGCCCTCTACAAGTTCACATCTTTTATAACCCATTTCGGTAATCTTTAAGCAAAGTTCCGTCATAGAAAACTCAAGGTCGAGTTCCAGGTTTATACTGTTCTCAAGAAGTACCTCTTTAGGCACTGTTCTCTGACAGGCTGCCTCGGTGGTAGTAATCAGTATGTCATAATTTCCTTTTGCTACATCATAAAGGGAAAAAAGACGCTTATATTCAAAATCGTGTGACGAAACCTCATACGAGGCAAGTGCAAAATCTCTTGCGGGAAAGACAAGTGTGCGTAAATTATATGCTTCCAGTTCATCATAAAGCATCATTGCATCTCTTTCGTCAGGAACAAAAATGACTGTTTTTTTGCCCATATCCGAAATAAGCGTACCGCAAAAAGCACTTTTGGCACCGTCGCAAAGACCTGTTACCAAAAGCGGATTTTCTTCCTTTTTGAGAGTTTCAACAAGAGAAATATATTCCTTTTCTCTGTGAAAAGCATCTGTTATAAATTTCATCCGTTATATTTACCCATTGCGCCGTCAATATTACCGTCAAGCATCATGCTCAAAGCATTCATGGCATCTTCAAAACGAGGGTATATTGCCTGTGCGTCTTCCTTTGAAAATTCCGAAAGCACCCAGTCCGCAAGGTCGTAATCGGGATGAGGCTTTGCACCCACCCCCATTTTTATACGCGGAAAAGTGTCTGACTCCAGATGGTATATTATTGATTTTATGCCGTTATGTCCACCGTCGGAGCCTTTGCGTCTTATACGCATAACTCCGGGTGAAAGAGATATATCGTCATATATTATAATGATTTTTTCAGGTGGAATTTTGTAAAAATCCGCCGCCTGAACCACTGCCTCGCCCGAATTATTCATAAAAGTCTCGGGTTTCATAAAAAGCACTCGTTTCCCGCCGAATATAACATCCGCCGTAAGGGCTTTGAACTTAAATGAATTGATTTTAAAATTATTTTTTTGTGCGATATAGTCCAGCGTCATAAAACCGATATTATGACGGGTAGATGAGTATTTCATGCCTGTATTTCCAAGTCCTGCCACAATGTATTCAATCGGTGTGGGAGGAGCAGAAGGCTGTTCTATCTTTTTGAATAAGTCAAAAATATTGCTCATAGTATGTCCTTAAACTTTAATTTTTTTATTATAAATTAACACCCGTAGAACCGAATCCGCCGTCGCCTCTGTCGGTTTTACAAAGTTCCTGAACTTCCACAATTTCTGCCGATGCTACGGGAATTATCATCATCTGTGCTATTCTCATGCCGTTTTCCACCACAAAAGGAGTATCGGAATTATTTATGAGTGCAACTTTTACTTCGCCTGTATAGTCGCTGTCAATAACCCCTATCCCATTGGCAAGTGAAATTCCGTTTTTTGATGCAAGTCCGCTTCTGGCGCAGAGAATTGCGGCAAATCCCGGCTGTGTCTGTACGGCAAAACCTGTTGATATAAGTTTTCTCTCACCGGGGTTTATTGTTATCTGCTCCTCAATAAAAGAATATACATCCATTGCCGCGGCTCCGCTCGTCATATAACGGGGAATCTGTGCATCAGGAGATAATTTCTTGATTTTAATTTGTGTATTTATCATTTCAAATATCCTCTCGTATAATCTTTGATATTGTTTTTTTCTTTTATTGCCTGTTTAATTATTTTCATTATTTCTTCGGGCTTTTCGTCTGTGAAATACAGAGTTGCAAAACTTACTCCCCCGGAATAAAATAGTTGTATTTTATCGGTAGCACACAAAGGCACCGAATTGAAAAGTATATTTTTTCCCTGTCCGTCACAAAACAGCGGAAAAACGCGCTCTGTCCTGTCGGTAAGCCTTCCTTTTGCGGTACATCCCGCCCGGCATTGACTGCAACTGCGGCGGTTTTTTCCTGTTGAAGAAACAAGACAGGACTCAAGTACCATCAAAGGTACTCTTCCGTACACCGTCACTCCGCAGGGAATTTTATATTTATCGGTATCCCGTATCTGTGCCGGATTGTTCTCGTAAGACAAGGTAACAGACGAAAAATCCTCCTCACGCCACGCCTTTACGCTTTCTGAATTATATATGTTCATTTCGGGAGCAGCGTGAAGTCTGAACCCCTTGCTTTTCACGGAATTTATATGAGAAATATTGGTTACAAGGCAGTTTTTATATCCTTTTTGGGATGCTGTTTCAAGTTGTCTGCAAAAATCAGACTGTTTTGTGTCTCTCGCTTCGGCAGGAGTTATTATTCCGTACCGCTCATCCTTCATGTCGGGTGCCGAAACAAGCGGAAAATATATACCCTCAAGGTATTTATCCTCATAATTTTCCGAAAGAATATTCTCACACAGTTTGTCGGAAAAACGAGAGCCGTGAGCAAAACAAATCCGTATTCCCATTTTCTGTGCTTTTTTCTGCTTTTTCATAGACATTGCTGTCTTGGGTTGGCGGGAAGGGATAAATTGGGGAATTTCCTTTTGAGGCGGGACTGAAAGAGGAGAAATCAGGGAAAGTTCCCTTTTGATTTTGCTCTCGGTAAGTTCGGTTTCTTTTTTATTCTGTTCTGTACGCCTTGCTCCCCAGCATTTTAAATCTTCCGCAGAACAGGAATTTTTATTTCCGACATAATACGCATCGGTAAATCTTCCCCCGCGGGAGAAAAGAGATGAAAGAAAATCAATCTCCTTTTTTTCTGGCGGTCGGTTACAGTCAATAAGTTTACGGTAAACCGAGGTAACTCCGTACACATATTCGGGGCTTTTCATACGCCCTTCTATTTTAAGCGAACTTACCCCAAGAGAGATTATTTCAGGAATATGCTGTGCAAGACACATATCGTACATACTCAGAGCATATCCGTCGCCCTTGTATTCCATACGGCAGGGCTGGGCACATTCACCTCTGTTTCCGCTTCTGCCCCCGATAAAAGAAGACATAAGACACTGCCCGGACTGTGACATACATATTGCGCCGTGGACAAACATCTCAATTTCTACAGGTGATTTTTTGCACAGTATTTTCAGGTCTTCCCGACTGACCTCACGGCAGACAACCATTCTGGAAAAGCCGTGTTTTGCAAGAAACACCGCCGCCTCTGCATTATGACATGCCATTTGTGTGGATGCGTGAAGTTGTATATCGGGAATAACTTCCCTGAGATATTTTGCCAGTCCGAAATCCTGAACAATAAATGCGTCAGCACCGATATTCGTAAAACGGTGGGCAAATTCTGCCGCTTTAGTCATCTCGGTGTCCCTGACAAGTGTATTCAGTGTTATGTAGACCTTAACTCCGTTAAGGTGTGCATGGTATATGGCACTTTCAAGTTCTCTGTCGGTAAGGTTTTTTGCATTTATCCGTGCATTAAACTCTCCTCCGCCCATATACACTGCATCGGCACCTGCGGCAACCGCACTGCGAAAAGCCTCTATACTTCCCGCGGGTGCCAACAGTTCTGTTTTTTTCAAATTCTTCTGCATAATGATAAAATATGTGTAAAATTAATATTTTTGGTATTGAAAAAATCTTATATATGTATTATAATATATTTTATTAATTTTTGGAATACTTTTTTGTAAACTATTTTGTAAAATTTACATAACCGATTCAATTCGGAAGGAGTTTTGCCATGTTGGGCTTTAAGTATAATACAGATTTTGAAAAATTCAAGAAAATTGTCGTCAAGGTAGGCACTTCCACCCTGACTCACGAAACAGGAATGGTAAACCTGAGAAAAATGGAAATCCTTGTAAATGTTCTTTCCGACCTGCAGAACAGCGGTAAGAAAATTATTCTTGTAAGTTCAGGTGCGGTAAGTGCGGGATTTACAAAAATCGGATTTACCTCCCGCCCCACCCTGACCTCCGAAAAACAGGCTTCGGCAGCAGTGGGACAGTGCGAACTTATGAATATGTACGACCGTCTGTTTTCCCAGTACGGTCACAAAATAGCACAGGTGCTTCTGACAAAAGATGCTCTTGACAATCCCGAAAGACGCCAGAACTGTTCCAACACATTCAATGTACTTCTGGACATGAACTGTATACCCATTGTAAATGAAAACGATACAGTTTCCTCGGTAGAGATAGAGTTCGGCGGTAACGATACACTTTCGGCATATGTTGCAACCATTACAAAAGCCGACCTTATAATAAACCTTTCGGATGTTGACGGGTTTTTCACATCTGACCCGAGAAAAAATGCCGGTGCGGAACTTATCCCCCTTGTAACCCACATAAACGAACAGGTTTCCTCTGCCGCAAGTGAGGCAGGCACACAAAGAGGTACAGGCGGTATGATTGCAAAACTCAAAGCCGCAGGGATTGCCTCCGGAGCAGATATTCCCATGATAATAGCAAACGGTGTGGACCCCCGTATTCTTTATAACATATCAAACGGTATTTTCAGGGGAACGCTCTTCACCAACGACAATATTTCTGTGGAGGAAGTTGAAATTGAACACTGATATTTCTCCCGCAAACATTCACCCGCTGGTACTTGCCTATGTGGGAGATGCGGTCTTTGAGGTGCTTGTACGGGAAAAACTGGCATCAAGCGGTAATTCAAAAACGGGAGAACTCAACAGAATGGCTCTTGATTTTGTAACTGCAAAAAACCAGTGCCGGGTCTGTGACAAACTCTCCGAATATCTTACCGAAGCGGAACAGGACATTTTCCGCCGTGCGAAAAATGCAAAGGGTAATTCGGGTCCCCGAAGCGTAACGGTTTACGAGTACCGCAAAGCAACAGGACTTGAGGCAGTTTTCGGATATAATCATCTTATGGGAAACGACCTGAGAAACAAAGAACTTTTTAATCTGATTTTCGATATAAAAAAGGAGAAAGACAATGACTAACAACATTAATGAACAGGTAAAACAGATAGCCTCCAGAATAAAAGAACTCCGCGACATAATCGGCCTGGACGCAAAAGAGGTTGCCGACAAACTGAAAATATCCATTGAGCAGTATAACTCATACGAAAACGGCAACCAGGATATACCCATCAGTATTATTTACGGTATTTCCGAGATAATGGGAGTGGATTCCACCACAATTCTTACCGGAAGCGATGCAAAAATGACAGAATACTCCGTTGTCCGTGCAGGTCACGGTCATGAAATTGAGCGTTATCCGGGATACAAATTTGCCTCTCTTGCAACCAATTTTGTGGGACGAGTCATGGACCCCATGATAGTGACACTGAATGCTGACCAGAACCCCTCTGCACTGGTTTCCCATAAAGGTCAGGAATTCAACTATGTTGTAAAAGGCAGTATTATTGTCACTGTGGGAAAGCAGGAGTTTATACTCAATGTGGGCGACAGTATTTATTTTGACCCCATTATCCCCCACGGGCAGCGTGCAAACGGAGTTGACAGTGAATTTATTACGGTAATTCACAATTAGAAATTATAATTACAGACTAAAAAGGATACAAAAAACATGAACAGTTTAAATTATATGTTAAATAAATTTCTTCCCCGTATTGACTTTGAATCATACGAGGATTTTAAGCAAAATTACAAACTGAACATTCCCGACGGCTTTAATTTTGCTTATGATGTTGTGGATGAATGGGCAAGGGTTTTCCCCGACAAAAAAGCACTCATTCATTGCGACGACGATTTCAATATCGAGACATACACCTTTTCTCAGATAAGCAAAATGAGTAACAAGGCAGCAAATGCCTTTACCCGTCTTGGCATAAAAAAAGGCGACAAGGTTATGCTTATTCTCCGTCAGAGAGCAGAAGTATGGGTTTCCTTTTTGGCACTTCACAAGATAGGTGCTGTCTGCATTCCCGCCACTTTCCAACTCACCGCAAAGGACATTGTATACAGATGCGACAGTGCCGGTATAAAAATGATTTGCTGTGTGGACCAGGATGATATAGTCGAGCATATAATTGAGTCCCGCGACAAGTGCAGAACACTTGAAAAAGTCTGCATTGTGGGTGACAAAATTCCCGAAGGTATGCTGGACCTGAGACACGAATTTGAAATTTCCGACGATACCTTTGAAAGAATCCCCAACCATATAAACGACCCCATGCTGATGTATTTTTCGTCAGGTACAACAGGTATGCCCAAAATGATACTTCACGACTTTACATATCCTCTGGGACATATTGTTACTGCAAAATACTGGCAGAAAATACAGGACAACGGTGTACATCTGACTATGGCTGACTCCGGATGGGCAAAATTCGGATGGGGAAAAATATACGGTCAGTGGATATGCGGTACTGCAATAGTTGCGTATGATGACAAAAAATTTGTACCCGCAAATCTTATGAAAGCAATTGGAATTTTAAAACTGACCACTTTCTGTGCACCACCCACGATTTTCCGTTTTCTTATAAAAGAAGACCTTTCCAAAGGCGATTTTTCTTCCATAAAACACTGCACAACCGCAGGTGAACCTTTAAATGCCGAAGTATTCAACAAATTCTACGAGGCAACCGGACTTAAGATTACCGAAGGATTCGGGCAGACCGAAACAAGCGTTCTTATTGCCAACTTTGAGTGGTTTGATATTCAGCCCGGCTCTACCGGAAAGCCCTCGCCTCTTTACGATATTGATATCGTTGATGAAAACGGAGTTCACTGCGAAGACGGTGTAGTAGGCTCAATTGTTGTAAAAAATGCTTCGTCGCTCCACCCTGCAGGACTTTTCCGCGAATATGTCAACGACCCCGAAACCATGAACAAAGTATGGGTAAACGGAGTTTATAATACCGGAGATGTTGCCTGGCGTGACGCCGACGGCTATTTCCATTTTGAAGGCAGAAATGATGATGTTATCAAGTGTTCGGGTTACCGCATAGGACCTTTTGAAGTTGAAAGTGCACTTCTGACTCATCCCGCTGTTCTGGAATGTGCTGTCACTGCCGCACCCGACCCTGTAAGAGGTCAGGTAGTAAAAGCAACTATAGTTCTTACAAAAGGATATTCGCCCTGCGACCAACTTACAAAAGAACTGCAAAATCATGTGAAAGCCGTTACTGCTCCTTATAAATATCCCCGTATTGTTGAATACTGTGATGAACTTCCCAAAACAATCGGAGGTAAAATCAAGCGTAAAGAAATACGGCTCAAAGACAGCGAAAACAAATAACGACAGGAGGGGTTTAATTGAAACACGGTTTTATTAAGGTATGTACTTTCAGCCCGGAAATCAGGGTTGCGGATTGCGGATTTAATTCCGACAGAATAATAGAATTGCTTGATTTTGCGGAAAAAGCAGAGGCAAAAATTGCAGTTTTTCCTGAACTTTCCGTGACAGGATATACCTGTGCCGACCTGTTTTTGCAGGAAACCCTGATAAATTCCGCCTTAAAATCCCTTGAAACAATTGTAAACGCAACAAAAAAATACGATATGGTTTCTGTAGTAGGTTTTCCCTTTGACTTTTGCGGAAAACTGTATAACTGCAGTGCCGTTATTCTCAAAGGAAATATATTGGGTATTATACCCAAAAACCATCTTACCTCCATGGAAAAAAGATGGTTTGCTCACGCTCCCGCCAAAAACAGTCCTGTTATGATTTTCGGTCAGAAAACAACATTTGGCAATAAACAGATTTTCAGATGTGATGGTATGGACAGTTTTTCCTTTGGAGTTGAAATCGGTGATGATATGTATTCCCCCATTCCGCCGTCCTCTTTCCACGCAATAAACGGTGCGAATATTATTATTAATACAGGCTCCTCTTTATGCACGGCAGGAAAATCTCATATACGCCGTAACTGCATAAAAGAATTATCCCGCAGGCTTACCTGCTCATATATTTATGCCGAATCAGGGCCGTGCGAATCAACCTCTACCGGCGTTTATGGCGGACACAACCTGATATGCGAAAACGGCGAACTTCTGGGAGAATCAAAACCGTTTTCCCAAAATACCCTTGTATGCGATATTGATGTGACGGCAGTAAATCTTTTGAGAAAACACAAAAATTTCAGAATAAAACCGTCTGATGATTACACCTGTACGACTTTTAAAACCACACTTACCGATACATTGTTGGAGCGTAAATACAGTAAAAACCCTTTTTTGCCCGATGATGAAGACAAAAACGAAATCTGCCGTGAAGCGCTTGAAATTCAGGCGATGGGACTGAAAAAACGGCTTGAGCACATACATTCCGACAGTGCCGTTATAGGTATTTCGGGGGGACTCGACTCCACACTTGCACTTCTTGTAACTGTCCGTGCTTTTGACATTATGAAAAAGGACAGAAAAAATATTATTGCAGTTACCATGCCCTGCTACGGCACAGGAACAAGAACAAAAAGCAATGCAGTACATCTTTGCGAAAAACTCGGAGTTACCCTGAGAACCATCGATATAAAAGATGCGGTATCCCTTCATTTCCGTGACATCGGACATAATCCGCAAAATACCAATGTCGTGTATGAAAACGCACAGGCACGGGAAAGAACCCAAATTCTTATGGATATTGCAAACGCCGAAAACGCTCTGGTCATAGGTACCGGTGACCTTTCGGAACTTGCGCTGGGATTTGCAACATTCAACGGCGACCATATATCCATGTACGGACTAAATGCTTCTTTACCCAAAACCCTCATCCGTTGTGTTGTGACCTACTGCGCTGAAAATTCCGACCTCGATACAGGTGCTATTCTTACAGATATCGTAAATACACCCGTGAGTCCGGAACTTCTTCCGTCGGAAAACAACGATATTTCACAAAAAACAGAAGATATTGTAGGACCTTATGAGTTACACGACTTTTTCATATATTATATGATAAAATTCGGATTTTCACCCGAAAAGATATACCGTATGGCAAAAGTCACCTTCGGAGATGAGTACCCGTCTGACCAGATTCTTAAATCCCTGAAAACGCTTTACAACAGGTTTTTTGCACAGCAATATAAGCGTTCCTGCCTTCCTGATTCACCGGGAGTCACCGAAATTTCCTTTACCCCGGGTATAAAATGGTGTATGCCAAGCGATGCCATGGGAATTTTATGGTCAGAAACAATTGACAATATCACTCAGGAAGATTAAGAAAACAAACTATAAAGCAAAATACATTTTTGTATTGATTTTTCTTCTGTAATATGATATAATAGTTTATAATATTGTGTAATTTTACTTTATCCGTGCGAATAATGGAGGTATTCAATGGAATTAACATTAGAAAAAATATTGAAAATTCTTTGGAAAAATATAATTTTTATTGCAGTGGTTTCGGTACTTTTTGCCTGTGCATTTTTCTGTTTCACAAAATACACAATGCCCAAAAAGTATGTTTCGACAATCGGATTTACGGTAGTTTCTTCCGCATCTGATGTTAATCTTTCAAACCCGACTTTTCTTACTTCCAATCTTGCGTATGCCCGTAATATTGTAAAAACAAGGGTAAGAATGTTGGGAACTCTGGACTACTATACAAAGGTATCAGAACAGGTTAACAGTGATATTGATGCACTTATTGCCGAGTACCCCGAACATGCCGCAGAACTTGAAAAATCCAAAAAAACCGCGGTACAAATCGGCAAATCTCTTTCTTTCTCCATTATAGAGGAAACCGAACTCTTTACCGTAAGAGTATCAACAAACTCCATGAGTGAGTCAAAGTTGATTGCAGAAGCCGTTGAAAAAACCGCAAACAAACACCTCACACAACTGTCTGTAAGTGCGGATATGCTGGAATCGGAACAACCCGTTGCAGATTCGGTTAAATGCTTTGAAAAACCCCTTATGGGAAAATTTGCAGGCCCCAGCATTTCAAAAAACACTGTTGTAGGATTTATCTTCGGTTTTATTCTCTCCTTTGGCATTGTATTTGTTTTAAGCATATTGGATGTAAGAATAAAAAGCGCATACGACCTCAGTGAAAAGTATGACATTCCTGTTCTCGGCTCGGTAATTTCTTTCGAGCCCGCCAAGAGATAATCTGCAGAAAGGAGCCAGTTATATGAACAAGAAAACTCAAAAACTTGAAACAAAAGTTGACACCGTAAACAACTCTTCCGCAACACCGGAAAAATCCGATACCTCGGGACTTATCTTTGCTCCCAGAACAAAGGCTCTTTCGCTTGATAAGCAGACTATCGCCCTGGTAAATGAGTCATATAAAGCAATCCGCACAAATATAATTCTTTCGGTAATAAAAAACGAATGTAAAAAAATTGTTGTCGTAAGTTCTGTCCCCGGTGAAGGCAAATCAACTACCGCAGCAAATATTGCCATATCTCTTGCCCAAACAGATAAAAAAGTTCTGATTATAGATGCGGATTTCCGCAGACCCTCGCTATATAAGATTATGGAACTCAACAATGCCCCCGGAGTTACAAATGTTCTCACGGGACTTGCCTCCATTGAGGAAGCAATTAACCATACTGCCTACCCAAATCTTGATGTTTTGTGTGCGGGAATCTCGGTACCCAATCCCAGTGAACTTCTGGCTTGTGAAACTACCAACAACCTTATTTCCATGATGGAGGAAAAATACGATTATATAATTTTTGATACTCCTCCTTTAAACGCAGTGTCCGATGCCCTGCCGCTTATCCGTATTTCCGACGGCACTGTAATGGTGGTAAGACATAATATATCCACAACACCGGAACTTGACAAAGCAATTCAGAGTATAAACTTTATCGGCGGAAAGATAATCGGTTTTGTATACAACGCAACCAAAGGCGAAAAATCCCGTTCTTATGACGCATACCGTTATAACAGTAAGCGGGACTTGCCGGCACACAAAAAGAAGAGTTTCCTGTTCAAAAAATAACTCCGCCTTTTCACCTTTGAATATTGCTTCTCTGTCCGGCGTATGTATATATTGCGCCGGACTTTTTTTAACAGTACCGCACTTTAGGAGGATTTATGACTGACTTTCATTCCCATATACTTCCTGATGTTGATGACGGAAGCCAAAACCTGGACCAATCATTAACTCTTTTATCCCAATTGAGCAGTTTTGGATTTGACAATGTGGTGCTTACCCCTCATTTTTATCCTCAGGATGAACCTTTACATTCATTTCTCGAACGCCGCAACAACGCATTCAGTCTTCTGTGCAAACATAATACCACAAATGTAAAACTTTATTTGGGGTGTGAGTGCTACCTTCACGAATATCTTTTTTTTGCCGACGATTTGTCACCATTGTGCATAAATGAAACTAACTATCTTCTGACCGAACTTTCCTATGAACGACGAGACGGTCAGAGAATGCTTGATTACATAGACCGACTGACCGCAAAGTACAATGTAAAACCTATTCTGGCACATATAGAGCGTTATCCGTATATTATGAATGACCCTGATATGTTTTTTGAGTTTTTATTAAAAGGTTGCTTTGCACAGGTCAATCTTCCCAGTTTAGACCAATTTTTTATAAAGAAAAAACTTTTGAAGTATATTTCCAAAGGATATGTGAATTTCATAGGCACAGATACACACAAAACCGTTCAGCCATTAATCGACTGTTTTGACAAGGTATCAAAATCTCTCACAGCCATTATCGACGACAACTGGCAGAAGTATTTTCAGTCAATAGACACATTTATGAATGTTAAATTAATTTGAACTTTTCCAAAGGCTCTTGACAAACAACATAATATAATATATAATAAGCAGGTGTAAAGAAAATAACTTTACACCTGCTCTTTTGTTCGGCAGATAAACCGGAGGTTAACTTGAAGGATTTGTCAATAACCATTCTGTACGATTGCTACAGCGGATTGTTAAGTGAAAAGCAGAGAACTGTTTTTGAATTATATTATGATGAAGATTTATCGCTGAGTGAAATTGCCGAGCATACCGGTACTACCCGTCAGGGAGTCAGGGATTTGCTCAAAAGAAGCGAGGAACAGTTGAAATTTTTTGAAGACACTCTCAGCCTCTGTGAAAAAAACAAATTACTTGAAAATCTTCTGTTAAAATATAACAATGATACATTTATAAAAGAAACAGTTGAAAAGATACTTTCAAAATAACCAGAAATTGAACCGAAAGAAGTGATAAGGTGTTTCAGAGTCTTGCAGACAAGATGTCAGAGGCGTTTAAAAAATTTAAAAACAAAGGCAAACTGACCGAAGCAGATGTAAAGGCCGGGATGCGTGAAATAAAACTTGCACTTTTGGAAGCGGATGTTAACTTTAAAGTTGTTAAAGAATTTGTTGCGAAAGTTACCGAGCGTGCTGTCGGCAGTGATGTTCTTGAAAGCCTTATGCCTGCTCAGCAAATTGTAAAAATAGTAAACGAAGAACTTTGTGCCATTATGGGCAAGGAGAACGAAAAACTTGTTATTTCCTCAAAACCGCCCACAGTAGTTATGATGACAGGTCTTCAGGGTGCAGGTAAAACTACCCATTGTGCCAAACTTGCCGCACTATATAAAAAACAAAACAAGCGTCCTCTTATGGTGGCATGTGATGTCTACCGCCCCGCAGCCATAAAACAACTTGAAGTTGTAGGTGAAAAAGTGGGTGTTCCCGTGTTTTCCATGGGGGATAAGTTAAGCCCTGTGGATATCGCCAAAGCAGGTATAAGTTATGCCGAAAAAAATGGCATGGATATGGTCTTTATAGATACTGCAGGACGGCTTCATATAGACGAAGTTCTGATGAACGAGTTAAAAGGTATAAAAGATGCGGTAAATCCTACCGAAATACTTCTTGTAATAGATGCCATGACAGGCCAGGATGCCGTGAATGTGGCAGAGAGTTTCAACAGTCTTCTTGACATTTCGGGCGTTATTCTGACAAAAATGGACGGAGATACCCGAGGCGGTGCTGCACTTTCGGTACGACATGTTACAGGAAAACCCATCAAATTTATCGGTACCGGCGAAAAACTTGACAATATAGAGCCGTTCCACCCCGACAGAATGGCATCAAGAATTTTAGGCATGGGAGATGTGCTGTCTCTCATTGAAAAGGCTCAGGAAAACTTTGACGAAAAGAAAGCAGCAGAACTTGAAAAAAAGATGAGAGAGTCTACTTTCACTCTTGAGGATTTTCTGGACCAGTTCCGCCAGATGCGTAATATGGGTTCAATGGAACAGATTATGGGTATGCTCCCCGGTATGAACAAAGGAGCACTCAAGGATGTTCAGATAGACGAGAAAAAAATTGACCGCATGGAAGCAATAATACTTTCCATGACCAAAAAAGAACGGGAAAAACCCGATATTATCAATTCCTCCCGAAAGAAACGGATTGCCGCAGGAAGCGGAAACAGTGTTGAGGAGGTTAACAAACTCCTGAAGCAATTTGACCAGACCTGCAAAATCATGAAACAGTTTACAAGCGGAGGAAAAGGCAAATTCGGAAAAAAATTCAGATTGCCGTTTTAACAGGTATATAATTAATTTTATATAAAAAATTCTTTAATTAAGAAAGGTGAAAACAAAATGTCAGTAAAAATCAGACTCAGAAGAATGGGTGCAAAAAAGGCTCCATTTTACCGCGTAGTAGTAGCAGACTCCCGCTATCCCCGTGATGGCAGATTCATTGAGGAAATCGGTACTTATAACACAATGAAAAATCCTCCCGAAATCAACATCAACGGCGACAAAGCAAAAGAATGGATTGCAAAAGGCGCACAGCCTACCGAAACCGTAAGAAGCATCCTCAAGAAAACCGGCGTTATCGACTAATCCGCTTACGGAAGGAAATTCATAATGAAAACAATGCTTACAAATATCGCCAAAGCCATTGTTGAAAATCCCGCCGATGTGGTGGTGACCGAACGCAATGACGGCGAACTTACCCATCTGGAATTATCGGTTGCTCCAAGCGATATGGGTAAAGTAATCGGAAAGCAGGGCAAAATTGCCAGGGCTATCCGCACACTTATCAAAGCAGCAAACACAAGAGACACTTCCGCAAAATATGTTGTGGATATCATTGATAAGTAAAAACAAGCCATACTGTTACAGATGTAACATACAAAAAACAGAGTACCGCTGGGGTACCTACCGTAAAGCAGTTTTATATTCAACTCAAAAAGGACGAGAATTTTCTCGTCCTTTTTGCACACTTCCTTGCCTGAAGGCGTAGTGTGTTATACCGTATTATCTGCTCCGGGCGGTAAAAGAATGATGTTTGCTCACTACGCCGTCAGGCGTAACATCATTTACACAGTAAACATCACTTGCCCGTGAGGGCAAACATCGTTCGGCTGACCTGCTTTATCGCAGGTCGCCGTTTTGCGTACTTTGTTTTTTATACTTTATTACTGTATGCTTTCCAGTGTGTAATTTGCCTCTCCCACTGTTGTGTTCAGGGAGTTTCTGAAGTTTTCAATTATATTTCCGTCGCTTCCGTTATACAGGAAACACATTGTCGAATCCACGCCCTTTTCAGATTTTTCAAATGATGTAAAGGACGAAAATCCGTTATCGTATTCCAGTATAACAGCAAAATTTTCTGTTAACTCTTCAGTAGGAATATATCCCGCATCAATTCCCGACACGGCACAGGCAGAAAGTATTGCCGCACCGTAGGCACCGTTATAGTTCATTGCAAGAGTGGAAAGTTGGAATTTTGAAACATCAAGGTCGTTATAATCCGTATCGGAAAATTGACTCAATACTTCAAGGTAATTTTCCACTGCACCGTCTTTGAGTGTAAGCCTGTATGCCGCCTTGGGAGAAGTATAATCACCCTGACTTATATTCTGAAACTCTGCCACTATATCCTCTTTTGAAGAATAGTTTTTGCAGAACTCGGGGTTTTTGGTAAGTTCCCATGAAGAAATTGTATGCTTAACCGCCTCTTTGACATAGGTTTCTGTTCCCGAAACGGTAAGATTTTCGTAAATTCTTTCCTGATTTAAAACATCATCTGCAGGTCCCTTTATATTTGTGCAGGAACAAATAAACAAAGCAAGAAGAAGAGAAATAATTAAAAAAGTTTTTTTCATAGTGTCCTCCGAAAAATTTATACGCTTTTTACATTTTTTGACTGAATTATATGCAAAAAGTTCCTTTTGATATGTTTTACAGAATTTTGTTTGATTTTTCTATTGCAGTCTTTGAGAATTTGTGTTATAATAACGATATAAATATTGTAATAATATGGATGAATATTACTGCATTCAAACATTATTATAACATAAAAATATAAAAAAATCAACACTTACCAAATTATTTTATACCTGAGGAAAAGTAAATGTTTATAGACAAAGTAAGAATTTATATCAAAGCGGGAAACGGCGGTCACGGATGCGTTTCTTTCCATCGTGAAAAGTATATTTCCCATGGCGGTCCCGACGGCGGTGACGGCGGAAAAGGCGGAAATATTATTTTTGAAGTAGACCAGGGCGAAAACACCCTTCTCCCATTCAAATACCGCAGAAAATTCATTGCAGGCAACGGAGAAGACGGAAAACCGAATAAATTTTACGGAAAAACCGCAGATGACCTTATTATAAAACTCCCGCCCGGAACTCTTATAAGAGACGCCGAAAGCGGAAAGATAATTTTTGATATGGCACAAGACGGTCGTTTTGTTGCCGCAAAGGGCGGAAACGGAGGCTGGGGAAACCGTCATTTTGCAACTCCCACTCGCCAGATTCCAAGATTTGCAAAAAGCGGACTGCAGGGCGAGGAAAAAGAGGTTATTCTCGAACTCAAAATGCTGGCGGATGTGGGACTTGTAGGATTTCCCAATGTGGGCAAAAGCACAATTCTCTCACTTGTCAGTGCGGCAAGACCAAAAATTGCAAACTACCACTTTACCACTCTTTCCCCTATGCTGGGTGTTGTTTCGGTAGGAGATGAGGGCAAAGGCTTTGTTATGGCAGATATCCCCGGTCTTATTGAAGGTGCCTCCCAGGGTGCAGGACTGGGACATGAATTTCTCAGACACATTGACAGATGCAGACTTCTTGTGCATGTGCTGGATATGTCTGGCTCGGAGGGCAGAAACCCTATTGACGACCTTGACAAAATCAATTCGGAACTTATAAATTACAGTGAAAGCCTTATTGACAGACCACAGATAATTGTTGCAAACAAGTGTGATATCGGTGTGGATGAGGATATGAAAAAGGAACTTGAAGAATACTGCAAAACTATGGATTATCCTGTGGTATTTGTTTCTGCGGCAACAGGCGATGGTATAAATGAACTCATACACCTTACCGCCGATACTCTTTCAACCCTTCCTCCGCTTAAAACTTATGAGCCGGAATTTGTTCCGGAAGTTGCAAAGGTTGATGACAAAGTGGAAATACGCCATGAAGACGGCATATATTATGTGGAAAGTGAGCGTTTGTTCAATGTTGTCAATTCAATAAATTATGACGACCGGGAATCTCTTTCCTATTTCCAGAAGGTTCTCCGCAATGCAGGAATTATAAAAATGCTTGAAGAAGCAGGAGTCTGCGACGGAGATACCGTTAATATTTACGATTTTGAATTTGAGTTTGTAAAATGATGTTAAAAAAAGCCTATTCTTTTCTTGAGCGTGTAACTCCTCTTAATACCGATTGCGGAAAACTGTGCGGAAATGCCTGTTGCAAAGGTGAGGGCGAAATTTGGCTTTTGCCCGATGAGGAGAAACTTTTTTGCGGTGTTGACGGGTTTGAAATAAAAAAAGACCTTGACGAATATAATCTTATATGCAAAACTTCCTGTGCCGACAACCGTGCACTCCGTCCTTTCGGATGCAGAATTTTTCCGTATTTTCCGCTGGTAAGCGAGAAAGACGGGAAGATACATATCAGTCTGATGCCTGACCCCAGAGGAAGTATGTGTCCTTTGGCAAACGGTAAAAAAAGATGTCAGCCGAAATTTGAAAGAGCGGTAAGACACAGTGTACGGCTTTTAATACAGGACAAAAAATATTTTGACTATTTTGTGTCCTATGGTGATATGCTTAAAGAAATTGCAGACTTCAAACAAAAACTTCAATAGGAAAGTGAGACGATTATGCAGAATTTACTCAATTATGTCAACTCCTTCATCCTTGGTATAATACAAGGTATAACCGAATGGCTTCCTGTCAGCAGTACCGGACATCTGCTTATATGGCAGGGATTTACAGGAGACCTTATCAGCGGAGAATTTTCCGAAATGTTCAATGTTGTTGTTCAGTTCGGCTCAATTCTGGCAGTTGTGGTATTGTTCTGGAACAAACTCTTTCCCTTTTCTCCGAAAAAAACCGTACAGGAAAGAAATGAAGTTTACAGTCTGTGGAGCAAGGTAATTGTAGCGGTTGCACCTGCAGGAGTTATCGGGGTATTGCTTGACGACTGGATTGACAGTGTGTTTTTCAATCAGTATGTTGTATCTGCAACTCTTATAATATACGGTGTGCTTTTCATAGTTATTGAGAACCGCAACAAATCACGCACACCTGCAACTTCCGTTATACCGCAACTTACATACAAAACCGCACTTCTGATAGGCTGTTTTCAACTTCTTGCGCTTATCCCCGGTACTTCCCGTTCCGGAACTACTATTTTGGGTGCCATTATCCTTGGTTGTTCAAGAAATGTTGCAGCGGAATTTTCCTTCTTTATGGCAGTACCCGTAATGCTGGGGGCAAGTGCCCTGAAAATGCTGAAATATCTGAAAAACGGTATGGAATTTATCGGACTTCATGAATGGCTGGTTCTTTTTGTAGGAATGGCTACGGCGTTTGTTGTATCAATTTTCGCACTGAAATTCCTTGTAGGATATGTCCGCAAACATGATTTCAAGGCATTCGGATACTACCGTATTGTTCTGGGTATTGTGCTTATACTGTATTTTGCTTTTAAACCTTGTTTTGCAGGTTAATCCCGGGAAAATGAGGTGTAAATCATGAGAGGTGAAAAAATATTTTCCTATGTTGCAATGAGTTCATCCTTCTGTATGTTTCTGGTTGCACTCATTTCACCGTTGTATGTAGCGGTAGGCGGTGAGAATATTTTGGGAATAGTTTTTTCCAGAATACCGGGAATGGAATTGAAAATTACCACTTTTGATCGTGTTTCAATTGTGACATTCTTCTTTTTTCTGACACTTTTCTTTGTTGCACATGCACTGTATGAAAAAAGAAAATCCATGAAAATCATGTCTTTTCTATCGGCTGTTTACAGCGGTGTATATATCCTTATTCTTTTGCTGGTAGGCTCGTACGGACTTGTTATAAATAATTTTCCCATTATTTCCATCCCCATCGGTATGGTTCTGGGCGCAAAATTTTTTATACTTGTTCCTGCGGTTTATTTTCTGCTTATCTGGTGTGATAAAAGCAATTCTCCCTTTGTGAGAGGTTCTTCGTTTTTTCACTCACTGTCGCTTATCCTGATTGGTGTAATCAAAATATCCGAAGTACTTTTAAAGCCCTTTGTCCGTGTACTGGTGTTTGATATTTCGGTATCTCTTTATCTTATATCCCTTGCCTCAGTAACCTTTTTTATGTATCGCAAGTATTACGATTCAGACGAATAAACAACACCGGCAGATATTTTTACATATCTGCCGGTGTATTTTTTTATACTTTTACGGTAAAAGTCTTTTGGTAACAATTCTGTGTGCAACAAGGCAGGGTTCAAACGCCTCGGCATATTTCACTTTGCACTGCATACCGCGGAATTCCGCAAGAATACGGCACTCGTTGGTGTAGTCAACTTTGTCATGAACACGAAGCCATTCTTCCTGTGACTGATGGCACATAAGCATTTCGATTTTCTTTTCGTAAACATCGGTAATGTCTACATATTCTGTGGGATTAAATCCTACCTCGGAGGCAGTACCCATGTAATAAATGGGGGCGATTGTGCTTATAGCGGGATAATTTGTTTCATAGTGAGGGCATGACGCCATAAATGATGCATCAAAAGCAAGGTGAGATGCGGCGATATGGTCGCACATATAGTCATTGGGCTTTTGAATGAATATAAGGTCAGGATTTGCCTGACGGATAATGTCTACCATTATGTCCTTATGTTCACGGCTCTGATAGTATGACTGAAGGTCGCCTATGTCTGCTGTAAGGTAATGGAATCCCGCAAGGTCGGCAGAACGCTTTGCCTCGGCAACTCTTATTTTGGAAAGTTCATCGGGCATAATTACCGCGTGTCCCATACTTCCGTTGTTTACTGTGCAGACATAAACTTCGTCACCTCTCTGTTTGCACTTGAGAAGTGTTCCGGCACAGTGAAATTCAATATCATCAGGATGTGCTGCTATTGCTAATACTCTCATAATATGTGTACTCCGATTTAAAAAAATATTTCTTGTTTAGGCATACATTACCCATTCTCCGAGTATTATACCACAAAAAAACTGTATTTTCAATACTTTATAAAAAATTGTGCTTCTGATGGGTATAAAAACAGCAACATTTTCACATACGGGGCACCGTTTGATATCAGGTAAGGTTCTATTGAAGCAATGTGGGTGAGAACGGGTGAACCTTATAAAAATTTTTCTTTAAAAGGGTCTGGAATCGTTATTTTCGATGATAACAAAAAGGAAAAATATATTTGTAAAAGACTTGACATTAATTTAATAAGCGAGTATAATGTTCAATGTATAAATATATTTTCTGTGAAAGGAAACAATCATGAAAACAGGCTTTTCCAAAATTTGCATTACTCCGCCCTACGGCACACCTATTACAGGATACTTTGCTCCGAGATATACAAAAGGAGTTATTGACAATCTTTATGCAAGAGCAGTGGCCTTCAATGACGGCAAAAAAAATGCGGCAATACTTGCCCTTGATCTTTGTAATCTGGGCAAGGAATATTGCGACAACATAAAAGAAGCAATCACCAAGGTTGCAGATATTGATGCGGATGCAATATTTATCAACTGCTCACACACACATACCGGTCCGCTGGTTGGTGAAGACGAATCTCTGGGAGCCAAGACCGACGAAAGTTATGTTAAAACCCTCATCGAATCCGCAAGAGATGCTGTTCTTTATGCTATTGATGACCTTAAGGAAAGCAGAATTGAAGTTGCACAGGGCAAGGCTGAAAATATCTCTTTCTGCCGTCGTTACCGTATGAAAGACGGAAGCGTTGCTACTAATCCCGGTGTAAATAATCCCGAAATTGACCATGCTCTGGGTACTCCCAACGAAACAGTAAAACTTGTCAAGATAATAAGAGAAGGTGCAAAAGACATCTTCATGGTAAGTTTCGGCACACACTCTGACAGTGTAGGCGGAGAATACATCAGTGCAGACTACATAGGATTTGTTTGTGATATTCTTGAGAATGCCGTTCCCGATACCAACTGTATTTTTATCCAGGGTATCCAGGGCGATGTAAACCATGTAAATGTAAATCCCACCAAAGGCGAAAGTGCAATCTCGGTTATAGACTTCGACAGCGTTCCCAGAAGCATTAAACATGCAGAACACATGGGAAGAATTATTGCAGGTGCTGTACTCAGCGTTTGCTCCATCACAGAAGAAGTTAAGGCAGACAAACTTTCCTACGGTGTTTTAAGAGTTGACCTTCCTTCATATCAGCAGAACCACCGTCTTGAAGAGGCAAGAAAGATACACGAACTGTACACTGCAGGTCGTGCAAATGAACTTCCTTATAAAGAAATGGAACTTACAACAGTTGTTGCTGAGGCAGAACGCATTATCAAACTTGAAAACGGACCTGATTTTTATTCCTTCTTCCTTTCCGCAGTAGGTATAGGTGATTTGGTGTTTGTAGGTATCGGCGGTGAAGTATTTACCGACATCGGAAACCGCATACTTGAAAAATCTCCCTTTAAAAACACCGTTGCATGTGCTCTGACAAACGGCGACAACGGATATGTCCCCACTGCCAAGGCGTATGACGAGGGTGGATATGAAGCAAGAAGTTCTCATCTCAAACCCGGCGGAGACGACATCATTGTTGAAGGAACAGTAAAACTTCTCAACAGCATAAAATAGGAGACAACATCAGATTTTTATCAGGGTGACTCCATAACCGATTCAGGCAAAAGATAAAGCCACAGCGGCTTAATGCCTTGGGGCAATAATCAAGGAGAAATCTATAAATGACCGACTGCAGAAATAAATTCCATAACACCTTTCCGCTTCCGCAACCTGTCAGGATTGCGCTTGAACGCCTTAATGCCCATGGCTATGAGGCTTATTGTGTAGGCGGATGTGTGAGAGATTATCTTATGGGATTTTCTCCTCACGACTTTGACATTACAACAAGTGCCATGCCGGAGGAGACAGTCGGTTGTTTTTGTGACTTCCGCGTTATAGAAACAGGGCTCAAACACGGTACGGTCACCGTAATAATTGACGGCGAACAACTTGAAATTACCACTTTTCGTACCGACGGAACATATTCGGATAACAGACATCCGGATAATGTAACCTTCACCAGAAGTCTTTCCGACGACCTTTCCAGGCGGGACTTTACGGTAAATGCTATGGCATACAGTACAAAAACAGGTCTTTGTGATATGTTCCTGGGAAGAGAACATCTGGCACAAAAAGTTATCTGTTGTGTAGGAGACGCCCGAACAAGATTCGGTGAGGATGCTTTGAGAATACTCAGGGCATTGCGTTTTTCTTCGGTGCTGGGATTCTCGATTGCAAAAGAAACCTCAGATGCCGTTTTTGAGAAAGCAGAACTTTTAAGAAATATAAGCGGTGAACGGATATTCAGTGAACTCTCCAAACTTATATGCGGAGAGGATGCCGAAAAAATCATAAAAGACTACAGAACAGTTTTTGAAATAATTTTTCCTGCTCTTTGTGAATACTCCGACAGCATCTATTCCCTGGCGGCAAAAAGCATCAGTATGTGTGAAAAAAACACGGTGCTTCGCTATGCGGCTTGGTTTTACAACATGAAGCCTGATACTGCTTCCGGGCTTCTGCGTTCTCTCAACTGCGACAAGTACACATCAACCACCGTAAAGTCGCTTATTACCTTTAAAAACCAACCCGATGCCTTGTCGGACACAGATATTACGGGAATAAAAAAATTCATTTCCTCTCATTCCTATGACTTTGCAAGACTTTTGCTTAATTTATGTTATAGTATCTCTCTTTCAGAAGGCAATGAAAATAAGGCAGAGAAAATTAAAAAAATAATTGATATTACCTACGCTCTTGAAAAGCAAGACACCTGTCTGTTCATAAAAGACCTGGCTGTAGGCGGAGATGACCTTATGCGTATTGGTGTTTCTCAGGGTGCTCAGGTGGGAAAAGTTCTTGCATATCTTCTTGAAAGTGTTATAGAGGGAAAGGTCCGAAACACAAAAGAGGACCTTATAAAATATCTGTCATTGTAATTTTTTCTGTCTCCTTAAGTAAGTGGGATATAAAAACTCTGTTCGAGTTTTTACATCCCACTTTTGTTTACATCAGTATTTAATTTATCAGTTATTATCACTTACCATTTTTCTTTTAAAAACTATCACCGATACAGCCAACAGTACAACAGTATATATAAGAAAAATTATAATATTTCTCATTTCTATACTTTCCGTATTGTTATTCATTACTCCCTTTAATATTGCAAGACATGACTCAAACGGCAGATATTCGCACAATGTCCCGAAAAACTTTCCCAATATTTCTCTAGGAAAATACATTCCGCTTGTAAAACATACAAGTTGAACTAAAATGCTTGATATACCGGAAGAGGCTTTTTCTGAGGAAATACTTCCTATAATTATCCCTGCCGCAATAAATAAAATTGCAATGACAACCGATAGCCCGATTGAAAATATTATATTTATACTGAACTCCAGACCCAGTATAATTGCCAGAATGAAAAAAAGAATATTTTGCACAAGTATTACAGGAACAATGGACAGCATATATCCCAATATATATTCCATTGGCCTCATGGGACTTACTCCCAGTCTTATCAGAAGAGAAGTTGTTCTGTCTTTGCTAATCAGCATCGCCGTAAACATTGTTATAAATGAAAATCCGAAAATTACAATTCCGGGAGTGAAATTTTCCAATTTGTAACTTTCATTGGGTATGTCAAACTGTTGAAATATAAACAGCAAAAACAAGGGTAATATGACAGCAAAAATTAAACTTAACGGGTCTCTTGAAATTTCTTTGAAATTTCTTTTTGCAAAGTTTAATGTTCTCATATTATAATTCACCCCCTGTTGCTATTTTTACAAACGCATCTTCAAAATTTTCTGCTCCCGTTTTCTCAATCAGTTCACGGGAAGTTCCTGTGGCTATAAGGTTTCCTTTTGCCATTATACCGATTCTGTCCGACAGATGTTCTGCTTCCTCCATATAGTGAGTTGTCAGTATTATGGTTACTTTCCCTTTCAGCTTTTCAATAACCGACCACAACTCTTTTCTTGCAATTACATCCAATCCCAGAGTTGGCTCGTCCAAAAATAATATTTCAGGTTCATTTATTAATGAAATTGCTATTGATACTTTTCTTTGCCATCCGCCCGACAAGGTTTTTGCTTTCTGATTTAATACCTGGTCTAAATTAAACGATTTTATCAGTTCGTCTGTTTTCTCTTTTTTGTTCCGAATCTGATACACTCCCGCCATAAATTCCAGATTCTCTTTTACGGAAAGATTGGGGGCAATGGCAGTTTCCTGAGGAGATACATTCAGTATTTTTTTAATTTTCTGTCTGTCTTTTTCTATGTCTGAACCGTTAATCTTAATTTGTCCGTCGGTTGGTATAATCAAGGTTGACAGCATCTTTATTGTTGTGGTCTTTCCGGCACCGTTTGTGCCGAGCAAGGCAAACAACTCGCCCTGATTTATTTTCAGATTAATTCCGTTTACTGCTGTTTTATCTTTATATCTCTTGGTTAAATCTTTTGTTTCAATCGCTAACACTCCTGATTCCCTCCCATTGAAAAAATCTTATCTGTCAGGTCTTCTATAGTGTCTGCTCTCAACAACGCCATTCCTCTTGTTTTATCGCAAAGTACGATAACGGAATCTCCCGGCTTTATACCAAACATATCTCTTGCTTCTTTGGGAATTACAATTTGTCCTTTTTCTCCCACTTTACTTATTCCAACAAATTTATCCTTTTGCATTTTAGCCCTCCGTGTTATATTAGTTATACTTTTCACACTTATTATACTATGCTAAAAGAGAAAAAGCAATAGATTTAACATAAATTTTAAAAAAAGAGAAGAAAAAATGTTTAGCGGATATGTATATATTCTTCTGAACAGACTAAAATATCCCCTGTTTTCACAGGGGACATTTTGGTGATTATTATATTTCGTTTCCTGCAAACTGAGTAATATACAGCCTGTAGTACTTTTCTTTCAATTCAAGCAGTTGGTCGTGGGTTCCTGTTTCCACGACTCTGCCGTTATCCATTACAACAATTTTATCCGAGTCCCGTATGGTAGAAAGCCGGTGTGCAATAATAAGGCTGGTACGGTTTTCCATAAGTTTTACCATTGCGTTCTGAATGTGTTTTTCCGTACGGGTATCAACAGAAGAAGTTGCCTCGTCAAGAATAAGTATCTTCGGGTCGGCAAGTATTGCACGGGCTATTGCCAGAAGTTGCCGCTGTCCCTGGGAGATATTTGCTCCCGCCTGTGTCAGAAATGTATTATAGCCGTCGGGAAGCCGTTCTATAAAATAAGCGGAATTGCTCATGGATGCTGCATCATACATAATGTCGTCAGAGGCATTCATATCCGAATATTTTATATTATTTCCGATGGTATCCGAGAAAAGTACCGTGTCCTGCAGAACAATGGCAATATTTTTTCTCAACTCGTCCATCTGAATATCATTGATATTTACGCCGTCTATAAGAATTTCACCGCTGTCGGTATTGTAAAATCTCATAAGAAGATTTACAACTGTAGTTTTTCCGCTTCCTGTCGCTCCTACAAGAGCAATTTTCTGTCCCGGTTTCACATCAAGAGAAAAATCATGAAGCACCTGCTTGCCGGGGATATATGAGAAATCCACATTTTTAAAGGATACTTCGCCTTTTATGTTTTCAAGGGTATTTTGTCCGCCGTCGGTTTCGTCGGGATTGTCTATAAGTTCAAATACCCGTTCCGCACCTGCAAGAGCAGTCTGCAAAGAACCGTACAGCATGGCAATTTCGTTGATGGGACGGGAAAATTGTTTTGAATAAATAATAAACGCCGAAATTGTACCTATGGATATAATTCCCGAAAGTGCAAAGTAACCACCGAATGCGGCAACTATAACAAAACTGATATTGGAAATACAGTTCATTATAGGTCCCATTGAACCGCCCAACACCTCGGCACGCATACTCACATTGCACAGGTCATCCGATAATTTATTAAATTCGTCTGTAACCTGTTTTTCACGGTTGTAGGAAGCAATTGTTTTATATCCTGTTATCATTTCCTCGGAATGTCCGTTAAGTTTTCCCAAGGCAACCGAACGCCTTTTGTATATTTTCCGCATCACCTTTGACAAATTCTGCGTCACAAAAACAGTCATAACTACAGTCAATAAGGTAATAAGTGTTAACTGCCAACATTTAAAAAGCATTATGGTTATTGTACCCACAATGGTGAGAACACCCGAAACAAGAGAGCCCAGGCTCATTGAAATAGTGTTTGATATGTTTTCAACATCATTTGTCAGACGGCTCATTATGTCGCCGTTTGAATGGGTATCAATATATTTTATGGGAAGGTTTATAATTTTTTTGAAAAGTTGATGACGCATCTTGCGTACAATACGCTGACTCAGATGTGCCGACAAGAGAGTCTGGAACAGAGTACATACAGACTGAAAAATGTATAATGCCATCATAGAACCCAAAACAAAATACAGTGAGTTCCATTTTTTCTCTGTTATGTAGTCAATGGCGTCTCCCTGCATAGAGGGAGCAAAAAGCATAGATACCGTAACTGCAATTACAATGAGAATGAGGGGTAAGAGTAATTTTTTCTCGTTTTTGAAATATCCTAAAAGTCTTGCTACAACCTCCGAGGTGTTTTTTGGCTTTTCAATTGCCCTTCCCATTGCACCCGGTCCGCCGGGACGCCTGTTCATACCCTGAGGTCTGCCGGAGGGAGGCGGAGGAACTTGTGAAGGGGCAAAAAAACCTATATTGTCAGGTGTTTTTTCAAAACCCTTGGGTATTTCTTTTTCGGGATTGATACGCATTAATTCTTCGCCTCCTCTTTCAGTTGTGAACAGTAAATTTCGTTGTATATTTCCGATTTTTCCATAAGTTCCTCATGAGTACCCATGGCGGTTATTCTGCCGTTTTCAAGGACTGCTATACGGTCAGCATTTTTAATCGAAGCAATACGCTGTGCAATAATAATTTTTGTAATATCGGGACATTCTCTTTTAAGTGCCGCATATAAATCAGCCTCGGTTTTCAGGTCAAGTGCACTGGTGGCATCATCAAAAATCAGAATTTCGGATTTTTTCAGTATGGCACGGGCAATAGAAATTCTCTGTTTCTGCCCTCCCGACAGAGAATGGCCTCCCTCTGTAACAGGAGTGTGATAACCGAACGGTGTAGCACAGATAAAGTCGTCTGCCTGAGCAATCTCGGCTGCCCTTTTTATATCCCACAAATCTGCCTCGGGATTTGAAAATGAAATGTTTTCGGCTATTGAACGGGAATATAACTCCGATTTCTGTAAAACCGTAGCAATTCGGTTTCGCAAATCCTCCAGTGTGTAATCCTTTACATTCACTCCGTCAACAAGTATTTCACCCTGAGTCACATCATAAAAACGGGGGATAAGATTTACCAGAGAGGTTTTTCCGCTTCCCGTAGCACCAAGTATTGCGAGAGTTTCTCCCCGTTTTACAGTGAATGATATATCTTCAAGAGCATTCTTTCCGCTTGAAGAGGGATATGAAAAACTTACATTTTTAAACTCAATTTCCCCTGAAAGAGTATTTTGTTCAGTACACTCTCCGTCACTTATTACAATCCGGTCATTAAGTACCTGGTCTACTCTTTCAATAGAGGCTTTTGCCCGTGTAAATGTCTGGAAAATATTTGCAATAAACATAACACCGTGAAGAATCATGGCTACATAAGTTATAGACGCCATTATTTCACCGGGAGTAATACTGCCTCCATCTTTTACCGTAAAACCGCCCACAAGAATAACTGCTACAACGCAGGAGTTAAGTACAATATTCATAAGCGGTCCCATATACGCAAGAAGAGACTGTACTTTAAGGTTAATATTGCAAAGATGGTCATTTGCCTTGTCAAATCTTTTTAATTCATATTTCTCTTTTACATAGGCTTTGACAACCCTCGCACCTGCCACATCTTCCTGCATAACATTATTAACTCCGTCAAGTCCTTTTTGCACGAGAGAAAACAATTTTGATGCCCGTCTCATAAAAAATGTTACTATAAATATAACAAACGGCAAACCGCAGAAAGTAATCAGTGCAAACTTAGGAGACTGACGGAACAACATGATGATTCCGCCTGCAAACAGCAAAGACGAACGAACAACAGAACGCATTGCCATCATTACAACATTTTGTATCTGTGTTACATCATTTGTCAGACGGGTTACAAGAGAGCCTGTAGAAAATTTATCGGTCTGCTGAAAAGAAAGATGCATTATTTTGTCAAAAACGCTTTTTCTCAGGTCATTTCCGAAATGCTGGGCTGCGTAGTTGGCAAAAACTCCGCACAGCATACCGCAGACACCGCCCAAAATAACAAGCAGAATCATGCGTATTCCCACAGAAAATACAACACTGAGATTTCCCATAAGCACACCATCGTCAACAATTTCTTTCATCATGTCGGGCTGTATAAGGTCCATTGCTACCTCGCCCAGCATAAAAATCGGTGCCAGAATACACCATAACCAATATTTTTTCAGATACTTTAACATATGTATACCTTTCTTTATTGTTTGTTCCGGATAATTTCAGAAATTTTTTCTAAAAGTTCAATCATTTCCCGCTCTTTTTGTTCTCCCCCCAGAGCCTTGGTTATTTCATCATCGGCGTCGTGAAGTTTGTCAAGAACACGGGAGACAGATTCTTCGCCTTTTTGGGTAAGCCTCAATCTTGAAAACCTCTTGTCATTCTTATCGGGCTCTTTTACAATATACCCCATAAGTTGCATTTCCTTAACCGTCTGACTTATTGCGGCATAAGTGGTATGGGAAAATTTTGAAAGTTCCTTTTGAGTTGAATCGGGGTGACGGGACAAAAACATTATTATATCGCGGTACGAATCCGGAATTCCTGTTTCCAGTGCTACTTTTCTCATATGTCCTGCCCACGCCCTGTCGGTATGTTTCAGTGCCATCATAAAAGTAATTTTTCCCGGTTTTTCTCTCATATTCCCTCCTTGTAAATTAATTAATTACTTAACTAGTATACCTGAAATATTTGTATATATCATCATTAATTTGTAAACTTGTTTTTACTTGTATACATAAAAAATGACAGAGAACGCAATTCTGAAATAACCCCCAAAGTATAGATACTTTCAGGCGCATATCATTTTTTGCATTCTCTGTCCTTTTTTTATTAAAAATCAGAACAATATAATAAGGAACTGGGAAACAAGAACTACCGAAATCAGTGCAATGGGATAGGTTGCTGCATAAGCCGCTGCAACATCTTCTGTACCTGCAACATTAATAAGTGTTCCCAATGCGGGAGTACTTGTCATTCCTCCGGTAATAGAACCAAGGCTGTTGAGGAGGCTGAGTTTGAGAACATATTTTGCAAAGATATACCCCACAATCATGGGGAACAATGTCATAATAATGCCGTAAACAAAGTACATAATGTCAAAGTTTGCCACAAAGTCCGCACCGCCGGGTATACCTGCACCTACAAGGAATAATACAAGGCCAAGTTCTCTGAAAAGTTTGAGTGTTTGCTGCTGAGGCATAATATTGAGTTTACCGATTCTGCCAAAATGTCCGAAAATAAGGGCAACAAGCAAACAACCGCCTGTGGTTGTGAATGAGAAGCAAGTGCCACCAAGTCCTGCTGTGGAAAGCGGAATTTTAATCTTTCCAACAAAAGTACCCAAAACTGCCGCAACTGAGAACACTGCAAAGCCGTAATGGTCAAGGTCAAGAAGTTTGCCTGCAAAAGATTTTTTCTTTACTTCCGAACCATCGTCAGATACTGATATTTTTGCTCTTTCGGCGTTCATATCCGCCTTTGTAAGTTTTGGAATAAGTTGTACAAAAAGCACAACACCGATAACTCCAAAGATATACGCAATGCCATGTCCTACAGACACAAGACTGGTATATTCTTCAGCAACTGTCGCCTTTGCTGCTGAGAATGCCGGTGTGGAAGTAAGCGAACCGGAAAGAAGACCTACAATCATAGCAGTAAATCCTTCGGAGGATTCAATGGATGAGCCAAATCCGATTGCTCTGCCTGTGTAAATACATGCCACTGCGGAAATACCGCCTGCAAGTATAATTACGAGTCCCAGAAGAACATAGGATTTAAAGTTTTTCTTCATGTTACCGAAAAATTTAGGTCCTGCAATAAATCCCACGGATGTAACAAAAAGTATAAGTCCCAGGTTTTCTATGATTTCCAATGCTTTCTCGGCATAATTTACGCCCTCGGTTACAAGTTGTGCCTCAAGAGGACCAAAAAACAACGCACCGAAAATAAGTGCCACAACAAACACACCTGCATCGCCCAGAGAAACACCTTTGATAGTAATGCGTCCCAAAGCGTAACCTGCAAAAAGAATTGCAAAAACGCAGAACATTAAAAATGAAATACCGGTTATCGGAATTACTCCGCCGAATAAACTCATAATATACCTCTTTTCTTTACTTATACGACCATACCTCACGGAAAATTATGTAAATTATCTTCCGTGAGGCAATGTGTTTATTATTTTTTGTTTGTGTAATCGGGAAGAAGTTTGGGAGAAACAAGGTCGGTTTTAATTCCGGCTTTATCAATTTCTTTTTCAAACTCGGCAACATGGTCAAGGTTGAGTTTGCCCAAAGTCACATTTTTGCACTGTGCCGCCGCACTCTTACCTGCACCTCTGCCAAATACGATTATATCAAGCAGAGAGTTACCCATAAGACGGTTTCTTCCGTGAATACCGCCTACAGCCTCACCTGCAACATAAAGGTTTTTAACATTGGTGGTCATACCGTCGGGGGTAATATCAAGACCGCCGTTCTGATAATGGAGTGTAGGATATACGATAATCGGTTCTTTGCGGATATCAATACCGTATTTTCCAAACATACGCATCATTGCGGGAATTCTCTTTTCAATAGTACCCTCTCCGCCGATTTTTTCAATCATGGGAGTGTCAAGCCATACACCCAGACCGCTGCCTGTTTCAACTCCGTTATTTCTGTCGTTGCACTCGCGGATAATGGATGCTGCCGCAACATCACGGGTTTCAAGGGGATGCATAAATACCTCGCCGTTTGCGTTTACAAGTTTAGCACCCAGTGAACGAACCTTTTCGGTAACAAGCGCTCCGAAAATCTGTTCGGGGTATGCGGCACCTGTGGGATGGTACTGCAAGGTTTCAGCATACAGAAGTTGTGCACCTGCACGGTAACCCAAAACAAGTCCGTCTGCGGTTGCGCCGTAATGGTTTGAGGTAGGGAATCCCTGGTAATGCATACGACCTGCTCCGCCGGTAGCAATAATAACTGTTTTTGCACGGGCTACAAGAAGTTCTTTTGTTTCCATATTCATAAGAACTGCACCCGCAATCTGGCCTTTATCATCTTTTATAAGTTCAATTGCCGCTGTGAAGTCAACAACAGGAATATTTCTGTTGAGAACTTCGTCACGGAGAGTACGCATAATTTCCGCACCGGAATAGTCCTTTGCAGCGTGCATACGCTTACGGGAAGTACCGCCGCCATGGGTAGTAATCATATTACCGTCGGCATCTTTATCAAACTCAACACCCAACTCGCTCAGCCACTGAATAGCCTCAGGAGCATCACACACAAGTTTGGAAAGAAGTTCACGCTTTGCGGCAAAGTGTCCGCCTCCGAAAGCATCTACAAAGTGAGTTGCGGGAGAGTCATTTGGCTTATCAGCCGCCTGAATACCACCCTCTGCCATCATTGTGTTGGCGTCACCTATACGGAGTTTTGTTACAATCATAACATCGGCACCTGCCTGGTGAGCCTCAATGGCTGCGGAAGAACCTGCTCCGCCGCCGCCTATAATAAGCACATCTACATCATAATCAGGCTTTGTAAGGTCTACATCATCTGCCTTTATACGGCTGTGGGCCTGTAATATTGCACAAAGTTCCTTGGGAACTTTCTGACCTTTATTTTGTCCGATTTTGAGTTCTTCGAATTCTTCTACCTTATAGTCGGGGTGATATGCTTTGAGAAGTTCTTCTTTCTGCTGTGCAGTCATACGCGCCGGCTCGTAGGCAATATTTTTTTCTCTTGCGGCTTCTACCGCCTGTATTGACTTAGTAAGTCTTTCAGGATACATACCAGCACCTCCTTATTTCTCGATTTCTCTTGTATTGTAAAGTTCTTTTATCTGGTCGATGGGTTTTTGCATAAGGTCTTCAATGAGTTCCTTGAAGGTTCCGTCATTGATTTCCCGCACCCTGTCTTCAAGATGGTCGCACTTGGGAGCAAGGTATTTTCCGTTAAGACGGCGGGCGAGCATTGCAACCTGAGGATGCGAAATACCTGCAGGGCATCTTGCGGAACAAACACCGCACATTACACAGTCAAAGGATTCTTCTGCACACTTCTCATACTCGCCTCTCTGTGCATAAGCAATATACTGCATAACATTAAGTTCCTGAGTACAACTCTTGGTGCAGGCATTACATCCGATACAAGCATAAATCTCGGGATAAAGTTGCATCATAATCTGCTCGGTGGGTTTTACCTTTTCAATATCATAAACCTGCTTTACAAGCGGGAAGAACGGCAGAGTTGCAATATACATATTGTCTTCAACTTTAGTCTGACAAGCAAGACAACTCTTAAGTTCTCTGTCGCCTTTTATTCTGTAAATTGTTGCACAGGCACCGCAAAATCCGTTACGGCATCCGCAGCCTCTGACAAGTTGGTAACCCGCATATTCCATTGCGCGCATTATTGTGAGATTGTCCGGAACTTCATATTTTTTTCCGAACAGAAATATATTTACCATGTTTTCCATGTCTATTCCTCCTTAATACTCGTCTGGCAGTTCATCAAGTTCATCACATCTGAATACAGGTCCGTCTTTACATACATATTTAGAACCTATATTACATCTTCCGCACTTTCCGATACCGCATTTCATACGAAGTTCCATTGTGGTGTAAATCTGTTTTTTATCGAATCCGACAGAACAGAGTCCGTCAAGAGTAAATTTAATCATAATAGGAGGTCCGCAGACAATGGCGGTTTTTCCCGTATCAAATCCGAGTTCTTTTACATAGTTCGGTACAAAACCAACATGTCCGTCCCAACCCTCTTGCTCACGGTCAATGGTAAGATGCACATTTATATCGGGGTCAACTACCCATTCGTCGATTATTTCTTTGTAGTCAACCAAATCTTCCTTACTTCTGGAACCGTAAACAATATCTATTTTGCCGTAACGGTCTTTATAGTGACGGCAGTAGTTGATTACTGAACGAAGGGGTGCAAGACCGATACCTCCGGCAATAAACAACAGGTCTTTGCCCGCAAACACATCATCAACCGGGAAAGGATTTCCGTAAGGACCGCGGATTGTAATCTGCTGTCCCACTTCCGCCTGATGAAGCCACTCGGTAACACATCCGCATTTTTTAATGGAAAATTCCATAAACTCCGTATTGGTGGGAGAAGATGTGATAGAGAACATCGCCTCGCCTACTCCGGGAATAGACAGCATTGCGCACTGTCCGGGTTTATGTTCAAAAGCCTTTTTTCCGTCGGGAGTTACAACTCTGAAAGTTTTTACATCGGGTGTATCTATGCGTATGTCGGTAATAACACCGACTGCAGGTATCAATGCTTCCTTGCGGTTATTCATTGTCTTCACCTCCCAGAGTTTTCATTACTTTAACAATATTCATTGAAATCGGGCATTTATTAAGGCATCTTCCGCAGCCTACACAACTGAACATTCCGTCGTTATTATCGGGATAATATACAAGTTTGTGCATAAATCTCTGGCGGAAACGCTCGGTCTGTGAATTTCTTGAGTTTCCGTGTGCCATTTTGGTAAAATCGGAGTACATACAGGAGTCCCAGCAACGATACCGTATAACACCTTTTCCGCTGTTGAAATCCTTTATGTCGTAGCACTGACAGGTAGGACATACAAAAGTACAGGTTCCGCAACCGATACAAGTTGCCGAAAGTTCTCTCCACTTGGGAGAATCGAAATACTTTGAAGTCATTCCCTTTCCGAATTTTTCGGCAGAAAGGTCTGAAAGAGGAAGTTTTTTCATTATTTCCCCTGTCTTTTTCTTTTGTCCGTCCACATCCGACGCATCTGCACTCTGGGTAACACTTTCAAGTTTTTTGAGAATTTCTTTTCCCTTTTCGGTATTTGCCTCAAAGAACATTTCACTGTCGGTTTTCCACATTGAAACATCCGCACCCGGTTCTGCAGGGTTTATTCCGAATGTTCCGCAGAAGCAGGTTTCCGCAGGGCGTGTGCAGGCAAGTGAGAAAATCACGCCATGCTCACGGCGGGTTGCATAGTAACTGTCATAAGGTTCTGTGAGGAATACTCTGTCAAGTATGTCAAAACTTTTCACATCACAGGCACGAACACCGAATACTGCAAAATCTTCACTTTCTTTACGGGTATCTATAACCTCTATGTTTTTACCTTCTGTCTTAAATTCCACAAGGTCTTCTGTCTGGGGGAAGAAAAAGTCTTTTGCACTGCGGTTGGTATTGAGTGCCTGACTCATCTGAACGCCTTTGGTCCACTTTGTAAAATCGGCACCGTCTTTTGTATCTGCAGGGATGTAGAGAGTCATACTTTCGGAAATTTTCTCAAAAACCGTTTCAAGATTCTGTAATGAACACTTACGCATTTTCCGACTCTCCTTTCATAACCGCTTCACCCGGTTCAATATCTCCCTCGGTATAGTCCACCAGCGGAGCACGGCTTCCGACCTGGGCACCTGCCTGGTACTCGCCGTAAAATGTATCGATATCTTTTATAAACTTTCTGTTGAGAAGATGGAGAGGTATATTCTGAGGACATACTCTTGAACATTCTCCACAGTCGGTACATCTTCCTGCTACATGGAACGCGCGGATAATATGGAACATTTTTTCTTCAAAACTGTCCGCGGGTGCCTTATTCTGAGCACAGGAATCGGGGTTGTCAAATACGCACTTTTCACAGGTACATGCGGGACAAACATTACGGCAGGCGTTACAACGGATACATTTTGAAAGTTCGTTCTGCCAGAACCCAAATCTCTCGTCCTCGCTCATACTTTCAATTTTACTTACCATGTCAAAGCGGTCAGAGTCAATAATCTCTCCCTCTTCTCCCATAAGTTCGTCGTATGCAACGCATTTTCTGCTCTTGCAGTTTATGCATCTCTCAGCAATAACATCGCTCAGTTTAATGGTTTTTTCACCGTCATAAAGTGTTTCAACCTTAACATTTTCACCGTCGGATGAAACCGAAACAATTCCGTCGCCGGCTATTTGTTTAACCTTAAATATGTCTGCCATTCCTTCGCAGGAAATACCAACAGCATATACTTTTTCGCGGTCAAATCTTTTTTCGGTAAGGAGCTGGTTAAAACTGTAAGTATCGCAAGGCTTGAGAAATACGGCAACTTTGCCGTCACCTTTGCGGGTTTCCTTGACAAGATACTTCGACAGGTTTGCACCGCAGAAGTCTCCGAACACAAATTCTTTTTTTATCTGGTCAACACTGTTAAACACAGCGGGGGTGATATCATAATCAAATTCACCCTTTTTCCACCCTAAAACACGGTCTGCAGTACCGTTTTCCAGAAGTTGCGCCGCTTTTTCAATCAGCATTGTGCTATTTATCTTTTGCATCGCAAATCCTCCAGTCTTTTGTTTTCACCAAGGGCTGCAACCGCCTCGGTAAATTCATTCATGGTAGCCGCAAATTTTGCACCCTCGGCAGCAGACACCCATTCAACGCGGGTACGCTCTTTTTCTATGCCCAGGAAATTAAGCATTGAGAAGAGAAGCGACATTCTTCGTCTTGTATAGTAATTTCCGGAGGTATAGTGGCAGTCACCAGGATGGCATCCGCATATGATAACTCCGTCAGCACCTCTCTGGAATGCACGCAGAATGAACATGGGATTTACGCGGCAGGAGCAAGGCACTTTTATAATTTTAACATTTTCGGGGTAGGCAAGACGGTTGTTTCCCGCAAGGTCTGCTCCCGCATAGGAACACCAGTTACAGCAGAAAGCAACTATCAAAGGCTTAAATTCTCCGTTTATTTGCATATTGCATCCACCTCCGCAACTATTTGGTTATTGGCAAATCCTTTAAGGTCCATAGCACCCGAAGGACATGCAACTGTACAAGCACCGCATCCCTGGCATACTGCCTCGTTAACCGACGCTACACGGCGGATGGCAACTGTACGGTCGGGCATACGGAATTCCTTGTCGGAATAAGTAATTGCACCGTAAGGACATACTCTTTCACAAGAAGAACATCCGTTACACATAAGTTCGTTTGAGTGAGCAACACACGGGTTACCCATCAACTTGTCTTTTGCGAGAAGACCAATAACCTTGGATGCTGCAGCACCCGCCTGAGCAACTGTTTCCGGTATGTCTTTAGGTCCCTGACAAGCACCTGAAAGGAACACACCTGCTGTAGGACTTTCCACGGGACGAAGTTTGGGATGTGCTTCGGTAAAGAAATCATTGGTATCCATACTTGCAGTAAGCATTGTCGCAAGAGGACGGGCAGATTTGTCGGGTTCGATAGCCGCCGCAAGTACAACAAGGTCTGCATCAATGTGGATTTGTTTATTATTGATAAGGTCGGAAGCCTGAACCTTGAGGACATCGCCCTCGGGTGCAATTTTTCCTACCATACCTTTGATGTAGTGAACACCGTATTCTTCAACAGCACGGCGGTAAAATTCGTCAAAACTCTTGCCCGGTGTACGAACATCTATATAGAATACATAAACATCGGTATCAGGATATTTGTCTCTTGTAAGCATTGCGTGTTTTGCTGTATACATACAACAGATTTTTGAGCAGTATTCTTTTCCTTTTTCCGCACAGTTGGCACATCTTGAACCAACGCACTGAACAAAAACAATGGTATGGGGATGTTTGTTGTCTGAGGGACGGAGAAGTTTTCCTGCTGTAGGTCCTGCAGCATTGGTAAGACGCTCAAATTCAAGGGAGGTTATAACATCCTTTGACTGATTGTATGCATACTCGTCAAACTTATCCATGCTTATGGGGTTATAACCGGTTGCAACTACTATTGCACCGTATTTTTCTTCAATATATTCATCTTTTTGTGTATAGTCTATTGCACCTGCGGTACATACTTTGGAACATACTCCGCATTTTCCTGATTTGAGCATTGTACAATAGTCTGCATCTATAGTTGCAACCTTAGGTACTGCCTGTGCAAAGGGAATATAAATTGCGCGGCGGTTGTCCATACCCAGATTAAACTCATTGGGAACTTTCTTCTGAGGGCATTTCTCGGTACAAAGTCCGCATCCTGTACATAAATCTTCTTTTACATAACGGGCTTTTTTCTTTATGGTAACATCAAAATTTCCCACAAATCCCTTAACCTGAGATACTTCACTGTACGAGAATATACGGATTTTATCACTCTGTCCCGCATCCACCATTTTAGGTGTAAGAATGCAGGCAGCACAGTCAAGTGTAGGGAATGTTTTATCAAGTTGAGCCATTTTTCCGCCGATTGTGGGTTTTGTTTCCACAATATCAACCGGAAATCCCGCATCTGCAATATCCAGTGCGGTCTGAATACCTGCTATACCGCCGCCGATTACAAGCGCTCTTTTGGTTACAGGGCTTTCACCTGGAGTAAGGGGTGCATTAAGGTTTACTTTGGCAATTGCTGCCTTACCGAGTATAATTGCTTTCTCGGTGCCCTTTTCCATATCCTTATGTACCCAGGAACACTGCTCACGGATGTTTGAAATTTCAACCATATAGGGATTGAGTCCTGCAGCCTGTGCTGTCTTACGGAAAGTCTGCTCGTGCATTCTGGGTGAACAGGAACAAACAACAATACCCGAAAGGTTATGTTCCTTTATGGCATTCTTTATAATGTCCTGACCTGCCTGGGAACACATATATTGATAGTCTGTGGAAAAGACAACACCCGGCTCATTTTTCAGGGCTTCGGCAACTGCCTTAACATCCACTGTGCCGGCAATATTACTTCCGCACCAGCACACAAAAACGCCAATTCTCTGCATTATGTCTTTTCCTCCTTATTTATTATACTTTCTCATGGCACTGACAATAGCCTGCTGAGGCAAATCCTCATCAAGAAGTGCAGGAATATTGTCGGGCTTCAAATGATTTGCGCCTTGCTTTCTGATAACCGAAAGGCGTACTGCCTCAATAAGTTTTGCAGGTTCAACTGTTCTGGGACATCTTTCAAGACAAGCAAAACAACTCAGGCACTGATATATGGATTTTGAATTGAGAAGGGGCTCAATATTCCCGTTTTCAATCATGTTCACAAACTGATGCGGAGCATAATCCATACCGTCAAAAGCGGGACAGGTCGCCGAACATTTACCGCAAAGCATACATTTTCTCGGGTTTGTGCCGCTTATACGGATAATTTCGTCTCTGAGAGAGGAATTCTTATTTTGCATTTTCATCCTCCTTTACGCCAAAAGCCTCGGCAAGAAGTTCCGTAAGATAAACCACAGGCACTCCGCTGCCGTATTTCTCAAGATTATATTTGCACATCGGACAAGCGGTAAGTATCATATCCGCACCGTATGTCTCGACATTTTTCGTGATTTTGGTACTGCGTTTTGTGCAGGATTCGGGGTTTTCAAGTGAGATGTAACTTCCGCAGCACTCGTTTCTGTAGGGAGTTACAACCGCTTCTGCGCCAAGTGCACGGATAAGGTCTTCCATAATTGTGGGGTTTTCCGGGTCATCCATCTGCATTACCTTGCCGGGACGAAGAAGAAGACAACCGTAATATGCGGCAATTTTCTTGCCCTCAAGGGGTTTTACAACCTTTTCTTTAACCTTGTCAAATCCCACAGTATCTCTCAGAAGTTCGAGATAGTGGAGAACCTTTGCACTGCCGTCATAATTTTCTTCCTTAGAAAGATAATTATTTACACGAGAAGAAAACTCTTCATCATTCTGCATTGCATAATTAGTTTGTTTTATAACATTATGGCAAGTGGAACAAACTGTTACAAGAGGCTGATTTTTATCACTTGCCGCTTTAAGTGCTCTTACCGAGGAAAGTTTTGTGGCAATCTCATCACGGGAGGTTGTAAAAACACCGCCGCAACACTGCCAGTCATCCGGCTCCTCTAAAGTAACATCCAGTATTTCCGCACATTTTCTTGCGTATTTATCCAAATCTTTCGCCTTTGTACGCAATGTGCATCCGGGGAAGTAAGTTACTTTCATATATCCTCCTTAATAATATTTATATCAAACAAATAGTAAACAGTTATATTTTTACACCATCTGTTCAGGGTGGAACACCTGGTCAAATTTTTCCGCTGTCAGAAATCCCAGTTCAACACATGCTTCTTTAAGAGAAATATTGTCTTTAAAGGCTTTCTTTGCGGTTTTTGCTGCGTTCTCGTATCCAATATAAGGATTAAGTGCGGTAACCAGCATAAGCGAGTTGTGAAGATTGTGGTGCATCTTTTCTTTGTTTGCCTTAATTCCCACAGCACAGTTCTTGTTAAATGAAATCATTGCTTCAGAAAGAAGACGGGCTGACTGAAGGAAATTGTATATGCAAACCGGCATAAATACATTAAGTTCAAAATTTCCCTGGGATGCTGCCATGGAAACTGCAACATCATTTCCCATTACCTGAACGGCAACCATTGTAACCGCTTCGCACTGAGTGGGATTTACCTTTCCGGGCATGATGGATGAACCGGGTTCGTTTTCGGGAATGAATATTTCACCCAATCCGTCACGGGGACCGCTTGCAAGCCAGCGGATATCATTTGCAATTTTCATCATATCGCAGGCAAGTGCTTTAATAGCACCGTGTGCAAACACAAGTTCGTCTTTGGATGTGAGAGCATGGAATTTATTGGGTGCGGTAATAAAATTCTTTCCTGTAAGTTCGGAAACCTTCTGTGCAACCACTCTGCCGAAATCGGGGTGTGCATTAAGTCCAGTACCTACCGCTGTACCGCCCAGTGCAAGTTCACGGAGAGGACCTACTGCAAGTTTGAGAAGTTCCTCATCTCTCTCAAGGCTGGAACGCCATCCGCTTATCTCCTGGCTGAATTTTATGGGAGTTGCGTCCTGAAGATGTGTTCTTCCGCTTTTGACAATGCCCTCATTTTCTGCCTCCAGGCGTTTGAAAGTATCAATAAGAGTTTCGCACGCAGGAATGAGTTTATCCTCTATCATAAGAACCGCCGCAATATGCATAGCAGTAGGGAAAGTATCATTTGAGGACTGGCTCATATTAACATCATCATTGGGGTGAAGAAGTTTTTCGCCTGCAATCTGATTGCCGCGGTTTGCAATAACTTCATTCGCATTCATATTGGACTGTGTACCCGAACCTGTCTGCCATACAACAAGAGGAAAATTATCGTTGAGTTTTCCGCTTATTACCTCATCGCAGGCACTTCCGATTGCGTTTACCTTTTCAGGTGTCATCTTTTCGGGTTTGAGAACCCCGTTTGCCTGGGAAGCTGCCTTTTTAAGTATTCCGAAAGCGTGAATTATTTCTGCCGGCATTGTTTCGATGTTGACACCTATTTCAAAATTCTCATGGCTTCTCTGTGTCTGAGCAGCCCAGAGTTTATCGGCGGGGACTTTTACCTCGCCCATAGAATCATGTTCTATACGGTATTCCATTATATAAAATCCTCCGACCTTTTATATTTCAATATTGTTTACAATCTCCTTGAGTTTATCTGCGCTCTTATGCAGATATTCAACTTCGCTGTCACTCAGGGGAAGCATAATTTTATTTCTTATTGAATGATTACCCACATTGCAAAGGGTACTCAGACATATATCGTCAATTCCGTATTCACCGTGGAACATTGTGGAAACAGTCATGGTTGTGCCAACAGAACCGTACAGTCCCTTGCAGATGTGAACAACCGATGCGGAAACGGCATAGAAAGTTGCTCCTTTATCGGCAATAACCATTGCACCCGACTTGCGTACATACTCCTCAACCTCGGCATAATTGATTTCGGGAAGTTCAATGCCGTCTTTTGCAAATGCTTTTCCGCATTCTGCAAGAGGAATATTGGAAATATTTGCAAGTGACCAGGATACAAAAGAAGAGTCACCGTGTTCGCCCAGAACATAAGCGTGGATTTTGTTCTGATTTATACCGTAATATTCTGAAAGTCTTGAACGGAGTCTTGCAGTATCAAGAAGAGTACCGGAGCCTATGATTTTATTTTCGGGAATACCCGAAACCTTGGAAAACACATAGGTGAGAATATCAACAGGATTACTTACAATTATATAAACCGCATTGGGTGCGTACTTGGTAATTTGCGGTGTTATATCCTTCAGAATGTTTACATTGGTCTGGGCAAGTTCAAGGCGTGTCTGGCCCGGCTTTCTTGCAAGACCGGATGTGATAATTACAATATCCGAGTCCTTTGCATCGGAATAATCGCCTTCGTGAATAAAGTGAGGAGCAAAGAAGGAAATACCCTGACGGATATCCATAGATTCTCCTCTTGCTTTTGCCTTGTTGATATCAATCATAACGATTTCTGAGCCTACACCTGCAACAGTAAGTGTATATGCTATAGTCGACCCTACATTTCCTGCACCGATTATTGTGATTTTGCTCATAACTGTTTACCTCTTTATTTTAATTATTTTTTATTCCTTGGTTTGTTTTACTGCTTCTTTTATTGTTTTTTTAGTTGCATTTTTTACATAGTTGTCTACTGTGTTTCTGCTTGAGGTGGTGTGGGTAAGACATCCTGCACCGCCTACACAACCGCCCGTACAAGCCATACCCTCTATAAAGTTTGCATTGAGAGCATTTTTACTTGCTTTAAGCAGTGTGGCACGGCATTCCTCTGTTCCGTCACAGGATACAGCCTTTAACTCAAAGTCTTTTATTCCCTGCTCTTTGAGTGACTGCGCCACCGCCCCGGAAAGTCCTCCGCATTTTGCAAATCCCCTGCCGAAACCTGAAGCATTTTCAAGTTCCGACTCCTCAAAAGAGGAAATTTCCATTTCGCGACTGTCAAAAAGTGCCTGAAGTTCCTCAAAAGTAATGGCGGAATCCACATACGGTTTAACTTTATCCTTTTGTACCTCTTCTTTCTTTGCGGTACACGGACCGATAAATACCACCTTACTGTCGGGGTCTTTTTGCTTTATATATTTTGCAACCGTTGCCATGGGCGACAGGCTTTGTGATATTTTATCCTTAAGCGACGGGAAGTTGTTGTTCACAAGGGTTACAAACGCGGGACAGCAGGAACTTATGAGAAAACCTTTCTCTGCGAGTTCTTTTGCCTCGTCCTGTGCAACCATGTCTGCACCCAGTGCTGCTTCGGTAACATCGGCAAATCCGAGTTTTTTTATACCGGTTATCACCTGACCGGGAGTTGCATACACAAACTGACCGAAAAAGGCAGGGGCGATAACCGCATGAACTTTATATTTCGTATTATTTTCGCTCTTTTTTATTATATCAATAACATCAAGAATATATGATGAATCGGTAATTGCACCAAAGGGGCACTGATAAACACAGGCACCGCAGGAAGTACATTTTTCGCTGTCTATACACGCCACCTTGTTTTCATCCATTGAAATTGCCTTGATTTTGCAGGCATTCTGACAAGGGCGGTTTCTGTTTGTTATTGCGCCAAACGGACAAACCTTTGCACAGGCACCGCATTCTTTGCATTTTTCTTTATCAATTACTGCTTTTTGCTGACTGTCGAAAGTTATGGCACCGAACTTGCACACATCTTCGCATCTGTGTGCAAGACATCCGCGGCAGGCGTTTGTCACATCATAACCGCCTACCGGACATTCATCACAGGCAATATCAATAACATTTATAATGTTCTGTCTCTTTTTTCCGGTGGACAAGGCAAGTTTTACACGCCGTGCAAGAATCGCCCTTTCCTTATAGACACAGCACCTCATGGTTGCTTTTTTTCCCGGCACTATAATCTCGGGAATATCAAGGACTTTCTCATTAAGTGTATCTTCCCACGCAAGCCGTGCAACCTGACGCAAAACCTTATATTTCAGATATTGTACTTTTGTATCGAAATTTCTTATGGCAATACCCCCTTAAAGGTATCATATTTTTGTTGTCGGCGCCATATTTCCGCGGGGTGCAAAGAGGTAAAAAAGCACCTGATGGCGTTTGTCTAAAAATTAACAATCTTTTTGCGAATAACAAGCAATGCTCCTCGAGCATTGCCGGGCAACAAAAAGTATCAGGCGCCGACCACGATATAATTATACAACGGCGGATATCAAATATCAAGTGTTATAAAAAAGATTAAAAACTTTTTTCCCATGCCGAAAACAACAATTAATATTGTTGAAAAACACACGGAAAACACTTCCCGAAATATTACAATAAAATTTACTTTGTGAAAAATCACATTAAATTTTACTTAAACAATCATATGGTATCAAAACGCAAAAATTTAACAAAAAGAAATCCTGCGCATTATAACATTACATATTATATATCATTTGTTATATTTTTGTCAAGTACTTTTTTTCATAATTATACAAAAAAGAGATATTTTTTTAATGTTTTGAGAAAATTTGCATACTTTTGGTTTTTACTGATGTTTTTATCGGAAAAAATCCGGTTTATTCCCTTTGCGGAGTAATATTTTCGGGCAAAATTATCATTTCGGATTTTTGCGTATCTGCCCGTATTTTCTTTTTATAAGGGGGGTATGCCCAAACAGAAAACTGCACTGTTCCTTTTTGAAGAACGGTGCAGTTTTCTGTTTTTGGTGGTATTTTATCAGTCGCAGTTTTCCCAGTTATGCCATACATTTATAACATCTTCGTTATCTTCAAGCATTTCAAGAAGTCTGGACATTTTGGTAATATCGTCCGGGTCGGAAAGAGTAACATAAGTAGAAGGAACTTTTTCAGCCTCTGCCGAAACAACCTCAAAACCGGCATTTTCAATTTCCTCGCGGATAGCCGATACATCCAGTGGGTCGGTATATATCTCAAAGACGCCATCTTCTGCCGCAAAATCAAGTGCACCTGCGTTAAGTGCCGCCTCCATTACCGCATCTTCGGTAGCCTTGGCAGTTTGTTCCACAATTATCACGCCTTTTTCTTCAAACATAAAAGAAACACAGCCTGTTGTTCCCAGGTTTCCGCCGAATTTATCAAAGTAATGACGAAGGTCTGCACCTGTACGGTTACGGTTGTCGGTGGTTGCCTCCACAATTACGGCAATACCTGACGGGCCGTAGCCCTCGTAGGTCAGCTCCTCATAATTTTCGGTATCATCGGTTGCCGCTTTTTTGATTACACGGTCAATGTTGTCGTTGGGCACATTGTTTGATTTTGCCTTTGCTATAAGGTCTTTAAGTTTGGGGTTTGATGCAGGGTCGGGACCGCCTGCCTTAACGGCAATGGCAATTTCCTTACCTATTTTAGTGAAAATCTTTGCTTTTTGTGCATCGGTTTTTTCTTTCTTGTGCATAATATTTTTCCATTTGGAATGTCCTGACATTTTTAATCCTCACAATCTGATTATTTTCTTTTTCTGTTTTATTCCGCCTGAATACTAAGGTTATGTTTAGATTCTTGGGGTTTTTTCAAGTCCGATAAGCCACAAGCCGTTTCCGATAACGGTATTGGCTGCCTTTGTAAGTGCAACACGGAGTGCCTTTACATCCCCTTCTTCCTTGAGAATGGGGCAGTTATGGTAAAAACGGTTATATGCAGCACATACATCCAACAGATACCGTGAAATGTACGACGGCTCGTAATCGTCATGTGCCTGTTCCACTTTAACCGGGAATTTTGAAAGTATGCTGATAAGTGCCTTTTCATCTTCGTTGAGTACCAAACCGTCGGGAAGTTTTTTGTCTTCACACTCGGTTTTGGAAAGAACGCTGCAGGTACGGGCGTAAGTATACTGAACATAAGGACCTGTATTTCCTTCAAAACTGAGTGCTTCCTCCCATACAAAGTTTATATCTTTGATACGGCCTGAGGAAAGTTGGTTGAATATTACAGCACCGATACCAACTTTTTCGGCAATGTATTCTTTGTTTTCAAGGTCGGGATTTTTCTGCTCGATAATTGCCAGTGCCCGTTTTGAAGCATCATCGAAAAGTTCTTCAAGCAATACAACATTTCCTGTTCTGGTTGCAAGTTTTTCGCCGTTTATGCTTATTTTTCCGTAAGGAACATGGACAAGTTTGTCGTTCCAGTCATATCCCATAAGTCCGATTACCTTAAAGAACTGTGCGAAATGCAGGCTTTGTCCCGCGTCTGTTACATATATGCACTTATCAAAATTATAGTTTTCCTTACGGTAAATTGCGGCAGAAATATCACGGGTTGCATAAAGTGTAGAGCCGTCATTCTTGAGGATAAGGCAGGGAGCCATACCGTACTCTTCAAGGTCAACCAGCATAGCGCCGTCGCTTTCTTTCAGAAGTCCCTTTTGTGTAAGTTCATTGACCACACGGTCCATTTTATCGTTATAAAAACTTTCTCCGTTATAACTTTCAAAAGAAATGCCCAGTCGGTTGTAGGTCTTCATAAATTCGTTAAGACTTATGTCCTTGAACCAGTGCCACAACTCGAGTGCTTCTTTGTCGCCCTGCTCTATTTTGGTAAATTCCGCCTTTGCCATATCGTTAAGAGAAGGGTCTTTTTCGGCTTCAACATAGAAATCCTTATAAATTCTTGCAAGTTCCTTAACACCCAGTTGCTCTACAGCCTCTTTTGAACCCCACTTTTTGTAGGCTACAATAAGGCGTCCGAACTGAGTTCCCCAGTCGCCCAGGTGATTTATACCTATGCAGTCATATCCGCAGAAGGAATATATACGCTTTATGGAGTTGCCTATTGCTGTAGTACCCAGATGTCCTATGTGGAACGGCTTTGCAATATTGGGAGAAGAATAGTCAATAACCATTGTCTTTCCCTTGCCTATATCTATTTTTCCGTATTCTTCGCCCCGGGAAAGAATATCACCAAGTATTACATCTGTTCTGAAACTGTCGGAAATATAAAAGTTTATATATCCTGCAACCGCCTCACATCTTTCCACCGCATCGCAGGAAAAATCCCCGCACAAACTCTGGGCTATCATCTGAGGTGCTTTTCTCAGAACTTTACTCAGTTTAAAACAGGCAAATGCCAAATCACCCATTTCCGCATCCGGCGGAACGGTAAACATACTTTCCATATCTGCCTTTGTAACCGCATCGGGTGCAATGGTGTTTATTTTTTCAAATAGTACGCTTGAAATCAGCGCTTCCGCTTTTTTCATAAATGTGTCTGCCTTTCTCAAATATATGGTAATGTCTTATATTCCGATATTAATAAATACTATAGACGAAGATATAAAAACCGGTCCGTTAACCATGATATCTCCGTACCAATACATCATTATATCAAAAAAACTGATATAAATCAATACATTTCTTTAAAAATTTCAAAAAACCTATTGACTTTTGATAAAATGTATGATATAATACAAGGCGTTGGGGAAACACCCCGGAAATATTTGGGAGCTTAGCTCAGCTGGGAGAGCATCTGCCTTACAAGCAGGAGGTCACAGGTTCGATCCCTGTAGCTCCCATTGATATTGTAGAAATACAGCAGAAAAACCGATGCATTGCATCGGTTTTTTTGTGTCTTTTTCTGTCTTATGCTTAAACCTTTTCTTGCAAAGATTTATCTGACGATTTGTACTTATAAAAGCAGTAAAGTGCAGCACCGCCGAAAATAACGGCACTCATAAACAAAAACTCGCGCCCCAATGACAAATTAAACGGCGGAAATATATCATATTTCAGAATGGAAATTCCCAGGCAATGATACAGATATATGTTATAGGAATTGGAACTTATCGCAGAAGAAACTTTATTCACAACAGGGAATTTCGCAAAGAATCCGCACAAGCCATACAATGCAAAAGCGGAGAGAGTCACATAAATTATATTGACTATTTCACCCCAGCGGTAAAAAACAATTCCACGGGATGCAAAGTAAAGCATGGATATGTGTATCACACAGACAACAAAAGAAAGGATATATACCGGAATTGACAGTTTCTTCAGTTTGCCGTACACTTGGTTTCGTGAGAAATACATACCCAGAACAAAGTAAAAAACATACGAACCGAAAAATCTGTCGCTGTAAGGGAAATGCACAAACTGCTGGAATATTACGGTTGAAACCAGAGAAAGTATCAGAATAAGTCCGGGGTATTTTTCAAATATTTTTATAATAAGCGGAAAAAGTATATAAAACTGGCAGGAAATCACAACATAATAAAAATGTGCCGAAATCGTTCCCAGTACAAGATGCAAAGGGTACTCATTAAGAAAAACCCACTGTTTCGACAAAAAATAGAGAAAATACACCGACACTGCAAAAACATACGGAACAAGAATTTTTACCGTTCGGTTTTTGTAAAAAGACAAAGCATTAATTCCGCCCCGGTACTTATTATGAAGTTTCAGTCCGCTTAAAAAGATGAACGACGGCACACAAAAAACAAAAAATCTGTTTAATATGTAAATCAGAAGATATGACACCCCGCTTTTATCCATTGAAGTTACGGGGAATGATGTCAGGTGTATTACAATAACACCGATGCATAATAATGCGTTCATCAGCGATATTTCGCCAAACAATTTTTTCTTTTCCATTTTTTACACACCTTTACGGTATAGGAAATCTTTCCCAGGCAAACAGTATTTCAGGCTCTGTAAACAATGCCATTACATCGTTTATGCCTAAGATGGCAGAAAACTCCGGCACAGTAAGCCTTGTTGTAGGCGTTCTGATGGCTGTGCTCACCGCCGTTGCTCTCCTTGGCGGTATAAAGCGTATCGGTAAAATCACCGAGTTTGTTGTTCCTTTTATGAGTTTTTTATACATAATTTTCACTCTCACAGTTATCTTTTGCAACTTCCGCAATGTGGGCAATGCTTTCGGTATGATTTTTGCTGCCGCATTTACTCCCAAGGCAGTTCTGGGTGCCGCAAGCGGTATTGCTCTTAAAGAGGCCTTGGTCTGGGGACTCCGCAGAAGTGCATTTTCCAACGAAGCCGGTCTTGGTTCTGCCGCCATTGCACATGCCGCCGCAGAAACCGACAGTGCCGTAAAACAGGGACTTTTCGGTATATTTGAAGTATTTGCAGACACCCTTGTTATCTGTACACTCACCGGTCTTACCGTTATTGTCAGCGGTGTTGATATTGCTTTCGGCGTAAAACCCGGTGCGGAACTTATCACAAATGCCTTTGCAACCATATTCGGCAACCGACTCGCCTCTCTCTTTGTTGCAATTGCCCTTGTTTTCTTTGCTTATTCCACCATTCTCGGCTGGTCTCTCTACGGAACAAGATGTACTGAATACCTGTTCGGCATGAAAGCCACAAAGGTTTACCAGATTATCTTTATTGCCATGATTGTGGTTGGTGCCACAACCTCCCTTGATGTAGCATGGGACCTTGCAGACACCTTTAACGGCCTTATGGCAATTCCCAACTTTATCGCTCTGTTTGCTCTGTCCGGTGTGGTGGCTAAACTTACAAAGGAATATTTCGCAGACAAAACAAACCTGAAATAATACAGAAATATTTTCCCGATATTCAAAACGGAAATTTTTCAAACTACATATTTTTGCACAACCAAAACCCGTAAGAGTTTAAAACTCTTACGGGTTTTTTTCAAATATATATCCTGTCCGGATTATACGATTATTCTGCCAATTCTATAGCAGTAATGTGGGGATTTGCACCCTCATACCAGTAAAGGAATGCCTCAACATTAACTGTATTTCCTGCTTCAAGAGTTCCTACTGTGTTGTATACTTCGCTTTCTGTGCCGGTAAGGTAAACTTCAACACAGAAGTTATAGGAAACACCGTCTTTGGAAAGGGTTACATAAATATCGTCGCCGGGTTCGCCGTTTTTGTATTCAATGCTTTCAACTGTCATTCCGCTGAAGGAAACGAGTTTGTTCTGATGAGCGATAAGTTCATCGGTACCCAGAAGCGCGGTAGCGTCCATGGGATTTGCAACAAAAATTTCATTTTCCATTATCTCGAATGTTGCGTCTACAATTTCAATTTCGCCTGACCATTCAGACTTAAAGCCTTTTACTTTAATTTTTGTACCGGGAACAAGTTCGGCATAATCTTCTTCGGAACATGCCATTTCATAAATGAAGTAAGCACCGTCGCTGTTCTGGGTATAAACGGTTGCTTTATCCTGCCACCAGGACTGCTTTGCCTGAACAAAAGTTTCAACAACTACGGGAGAGTCAAGTTCTGCAGCCATATATTCCTCGTAGGTCATAACTTTCTCTTCCTCTGCAGGTGTCTGGTCCTGCTCGGTTGTCTGGTCGTCCTGAGTTACTTCCTGGTTCTGTTGGTCTTCAACCTGATTATTGTCGTCAACGGGAGCCGGTTCTGTGCAGGCAACCATTAAGAATGCCAACATAATCACAAGTGCCAAAGCAAAAATTTTCTTCATGTTAAAATCTCCTTTTATAATAAATTTATTTAAAGGTATTATACAATTTTTTTAATAATAAGTCAATAGTTTGAGGAATTTTTTGTATCTTTTACCTTTTTTACCACGGCATAGGCAATTATAAAAAGCCATGATATGCCAAGTGCTGCCAGCAGTAAAACCGCCTGAAAAGGTAAATTTCCAAGTGTCTGCTTTTGGTGTGACGAACCTGTCCGGTCAAGTCTGTAAAGAGATGTTACATCCTCAAAAAGAGCATCAAGGTATCCGTCATCCACCTCTTCATGCCGTCTTACCGATTTTGTAACGCTTTCTATCATCTGTCCTGCGGCATCGCGAAGAGACGCCGACCCGTTGAATACAGGAGTAACAAAAGTTTTGTCAATATTTTCGGTCATAAGACGGGATGCCTTTATTTTTATGTCGTAATAAAGACTGTTGTCCTGTCCCGAACGGGAGATATAATCGGTATATTCCTCCGAATTATGCGCCTTGGCGGTAACCGGAACATATCCCTCGGTCTGTGAATAGGCAATCTGCACACGGTTGGTCAGAAGATATTGCACAAACAGCCAGGAAGCAAGTACCTCTCCGCTGTCCTCCTTATTGAATATACAAACCGACGGACCCTGTGAAATCATCTTGGGGTTTTCCGTATCAAACTGGGGCACCGTCATAACCTGAGTTTCAAACTCGGCAAGATTTTCCCGGCTTATATCCACAAGAGGAGCGTTGCTTCCCATCCAGGTCGCTCCCGCAGTGGAGTCTACCGCAAAAATGCACTGTCCGGCATTGAGGAAATTTGCAGGATATCCCGAAATTTTAAAGGTTGAAAATGCACCGTTTTTTGTATGGCCGGCTATTTGTGTAAGTATTTCTCTTGCGGTATCGTTGAAAATCAGTATTTCTCCCTTTTCCGTGGAGTATCCCGCCTCTTTCTGATACAACATCTGAATCATCATATTGTCGGTAGATTTATATATGAACGGAAGAAGTACCTTCTGTCCGTTTAAAATATAATTTCCGTCGCTGTCTTTTTCACAGGCTTTTTCGCAGACCTGCCACACAAAATCCCAGGTCAATGTTTCAGGCAGAGTAAAACCCAGTTTTTCCACATAGGTTTTATTCACATAACACGCCTCGGTAGAACGCATAAACGGAAGAGCATAGCAGTTTCCGCCAAGATAGCACTCCTTCAGAAAACCTGCAATAATTTCTTCTTTTTTTGGGGCGTCAAAATTCACTTTGCTGCCCCCCAGACCGTATTCTTCATGCTCCATAAGACTGTCAAGTGGAACAACCACATTTTCTCCCGTAATATAAGTGGCAATATGGTCGGGATAAGTTATACACACATTGGGTGTTGTGCCTGTGGAAATGTTGGTTATTACATCATTGTATATACGGCGGTAATCGGTATACAGCCTTAAATTCACTTTTATATTAGGATAAATGCTTTCAAATTCACTGATTGCGTCATTGTATATTGCAACCTGGGTAAGATTTGTGTCGTTCTTTGCCCAAAAAGTGATTTCGTAGTTTTTGCCGGTGTCAAATTCCTTAGGGACAACAAACTCATTCTGCTCCACAGCACCATGACATCCCGCCAGAACAAGACAACACAGAACTGATATTAAAACAAAAAACACTGCATTCTTCATCCTTTAGTCCCTCCTCTTGCAACTCCTGCCATAATTTTTTTACGGAACATAAGGAAAAGCACCACAAGAGGCACCGATATAACCACCACCGCCGCCATCATTGCGGGAATATTTTCTCTGCCGAAACCGTTTTCCCGAATTTCCTGTATGCCGTTTGACACAAGAAAATACATGGGATTGTCGGTTATGAGTCTGGGCCATACATAAGAATTCCAGCACTCAATAACTTTCAGGATTGTTATTGTGACAACTGTCGGCTTTGATATAGGGAGCATTACTTTCATAAGATACTTAAAATCTTTTGTACCGTCAACCTTTGCCGCGTAGTATAATTCGTCGGGGATTTGCTCGAAATTTTCTTTCAGAAGATAGATATAAAACACCGACATTATCGACGGAAATATAAGCCCCGAAAATGTATTACGCAATCCGAGATTTGTTATTGTGGTAAAATTTGTAATAACAACAAGTTCGTTTGGTATCATCATCATGGAAAGGAACAGTATAAAAACAAAATTTTTTCCCTTAAACTCAAGTCTTGCAAAAGCAAATGCGGCGGGTATAACCACAATCAGCATAAGAGCCGTAGTCACAACCGTAAATATAAGGGTATTCAGAAAATACCTTCCCAGAGGTACGGCGCTGAACGCTTCGGTATAATTTGCAAAAGTGGGCGTAAGAGTAAAAAATTTCGGGATATATTCCGAATTATATGTGGCATACTCTTTCACCGAGGTTAAAACCATCCAGTAAAACGGAAAAAGCACCACAATGCCCCATAATGTGAGGAAAAAGTAGGTAACACCCGTTATTATTCTGTTGTTTTGCGCAGAGATTTTCTGTACTTTTTTATAATCTGTATTATTCTGCATCTTTTTTCCTCTTTAATGGTGGACTTTGTTTTTGCTTATAATAAGATTTATGCAGGTTATTGTCAGAACTACGGCAAAAAGTATTATTGCCGCCGCCGATGCATAAGAAGGATAACCTCCGCTGTCGCCGTAAAGCATATCGTAAATATATCCCACTATAGTATTCATCTGTGCTGCGTTAAGGTCAGTTCCGAAAAGTGCCACAGCATCGCTGTACGCCTTGAAAGCACCTATAAATCCCGTGATTACAAGATAAAAAATCATGGGGGAAATCATAGGCAGAGTTATTTTTGTGAATATTCTCATTTTTGATGTGCCGTCAACCTTTGCGGCGTTATAATAATTCCTGTCAACCGAAGCCAGTGCCGAGGTAAGAATAAGTATTTTAAACGGCATAACCACCCATACTGTATAAAAGCAAAGCACAAACATCTTTGCCCAGTACGGACCGTCTATAAAATCCACACTCTGCCCGCCGAACATATTTATGAGAAGATTTATAAGTCCGTCGGAATACGGCGTTTTTTTGAAAAGTATCATAAACACAAGCCCTACCGCAAGTGTATTGGTAACATACGGCAGAAAATACACTGTCTGATAAAGGTCCCTCAACGGCTTTACCGAGGCAAGTCCCGCCGAAATTACCAGTGCCAGAGCAGTGGAAACGGGAACTGTTATGATAACAAGAATAAATGTGTTTTTAAGTGCCTGGAGAAAATACGGGTCGTGCAACACATAAGAATAGTTGTATCCGCCTACTCCGAAATATGTCTGGGATGCAGAATTATATCCCTCTTCAAAAGAATATATGAATACATCTATCAAGGGATACACCATAAATGCTCCGAGAAACACAATTGCGGGCAAAAGGTACAGCCAGGGAGTAAGTTTGTTTTTTTCCATGTTTTTTCCTCAATACCGTCAATATATTCTTTCGCCTGTTTCATGGTCGAAAAGAAATATCTTGCCGGGTTTAATATCAAACTTTATTTCGGCAGAAGAGGTGTCAATCCTTGTGTCCGCAGGAACAATGGCACGGATTACCGGATTTTCACAAGCAGGATTACGGGAAATAACACTCATATCCCGCCCCATAACCTCAATACCCGATAAAGTACATTTCATTTTTCCCGTCACGCAAGGAACAAATCCCTCGGGGCGTATTCCCACCTTTACCTGCCTGTCCTCTGTTCCCGGCACATCAAGAATTTCATCTCCGTTTACAATCAGTTTCCCGCCGGTTACCTGACCGTCAAAAACACTGATGGGAGGGGTGCCCAAAAATTTTGCAACAAAAAGATTTTTGGGATTGTCATAAACCTCCTGGGGTTTTCCCGTCTGATTTATAACCCCGTCTTTCATAACCACAATCATATCCGAAATGCTCATGGCTTCTTCCTGGTCATGAGTTACAAACACCGTGGTAATGCCGGTCTCCTGCTGAATTCGTTTTAATTCCTCTCTGGTCTGAAGTCTCAGTCTTGCGTCAAGATTGGAAAGAGGCTCGTCAAGAAGAAGCACACATGGCATTTTCACAAGTGCTCTTGCAATGGCAACTCTCTGTTGCTGACCGCCCGACAGTTCGTGGGGTTTTCTGTCCATCAGATTTTCTATCTGGACAAGTTTTGCCGCCTCATACGCCTTTTTGTCCATCTGTTCCCTTGTAAGACGGTCTTTCCCTTTGAAATTTTCCAGGGGAAATGTAATATTCTGTTTTACCGTAAGGTGAGGATAAAGGGCATAATTCTGAAAAACCAGTCCAACTCCCCTGTTTTCGGCGGGAAGATTTGTAACATCTTTTTCGCCGAAAAAGATGTTTCCCTCTGTAGGCTTCAAAAGTCCGCTTATAAGATTAAGGGCAGTGGATTTTCCGCATCCCGAAGGACCCAGAAGTCCGATAAGTTTTCCGTCGGGAAATTCAAAATTAAAATTATTTACCGCCACCACTCCCCCGCCCGACTTTTTGTTTCTGGGGGGAAATATTTTTGTCAGGTTCTGCAATACAACTTTCATACAGTGATTCCTTTTTATATTTTTGATATATACTGCTTAATTTTCCTATTATATACCAATTATATACCAAAATTATAAATTATTCAAGTCAATCATAAAGTAATTAACAATATTTTGCCAAATTACAGTTTGAGGGTTTACTTTTAAGTTTTGTTATTCAAAATAAACTTAATTTGAAATATACCAGTATGAGACACAATTATATTTCATAAATTTAAAATATAATGAAATAACAAGTTCTCTTATTTCATTTTTTCTTGACAAAATGAAAATAACGGTGATATAACTAAGGATACCATATAACAATCAAACTACAATCTGCAAAACATCCGGCTTTAATTACAATCTATGAAATCAGAACAGATTCATAGCTGCTGTTTTAATAAAAAACAAAAGTTATTCCACCTTTTTCCTTACATAAAAATCCCTTGTTTGCACAAAATATTGTCGTACCCCAAAAATCAATTACACAAAATTCGATATTAAAGGAGTTTATATATATGAGAGCAACAGGTATTGTAAGAAGAATTGACGACCTCGGTCGTGTTGTTATACCAAAAGAAATAAGAAGAACTATGCGAATCCGTGAAGGCGATCCTCTGGAAATATTTACCGACAGAGACGGAGAGGTTATTTTTAAGAAATATTCTCCAATCGGAGAGTTGATGAATGCGGCTACAAGTTACGCGGACAGTCTTTTCAAGAGTTGCGGAATAAATGTTCTGATTTGTGACAAGGATGCCGTTATTGCGGCAGCGGGAGTATCCAAAAAGGAATTTCTTGAGCAGAAACTCAGTCCCCGTCTGGAAGAAGTTATTGAGGAACGGCAGATGTTTGTCTCCAAAGAAAGAGAAGATATGATTTTTCCCACCGCAATCAGCGAAAGTCATTATATTTCGGTTGCCTGTCCCATTTTCTCCGAAGGAGATGTTATGGGTGCTGTTATGAGTCTGCATCCGTCAGACACATTTATGGGTGCTGATGAAGCGGAAATAAAACTTATTCAGACTGCCGCAACATTTTTGGGAAAACAGCTTGAATAAAAAATTCGGATTTTTGTCGGGCGATGTACTTTTTCTATCTTGCTGAACACTAAAAAGCAACTGCAAACAGAAGATTTGTTTCTGTTTGCAGTTGTTTTTTACGGTGTGAGTTCCATGACAAAAGGCCCGGCAAAGCCGAGCCCTTTGTTCTTGCCTATAATTTAAATTTAAGATTAAATTTAAAATTAGTTGTTGTAGTTGGGATGTTCAGGATATGCTTCGAGATTTGTGAACAAGTCATCTCCGCCGCCGAGAGTGCTGTCAGCACCGAGGAGCCATTCATAAGGAAGTACTACAAAGTAGTAAGGAGACAAACCGTGAACATCTCTTGCATAGATGTAAGCAACCTTACCGATTGTGTCGGTGTAGTCTTCTGTAACATCGATTTCGAGAACGCCGTCGTCGTTGTAATCAAGAACAACAATCTTCATGCCTTCTTTGATAACGAACTCGGAAGCCCAGTCTGTTGTGAATATTGTAGTAGCAGTGGTGTCGGTGTAAACAGAGATGAGTTTATCATCATAGATGCTTGCAACCTGGAACACCTTAGCCTGTGCATGGAGGTTGGAACCGCCGGTAAATACGCTTTCTAAGCCGTAAACCCTAGAAACTCTGCCGTTGGAACGAACATTTACCATGTCACCTGCAACGAATGAAGGAGTTGTGCCTGCTGTAACAGTAGTATCAACAACTGTTTCAATTGCACCTGTAACAGGGTTCATAAGGTCGTAGGTAGGATAGCTGTCGCCCTTAGCGTCGAGAGACAAACCGGTTTCGAGAACGAGTCTGTAGGACTGGTAATCTGCATCGTTGGTTGCAAATTCGTTGCCGGCTGTTTCAGTAGCAAATGCTACAACGAGAGTGTAAGATCTTACAACGCCGTCAGCGTCACTGTTCATTCTGAGAATTGCTGACTCGAGTGTTTCGCTGAAGTTTTTAGCAGGAGTATTAGCCATGGTAAATCTCTTGAAGGTTTCATAGTCGCCCTCGTCGTTGTTCTTTCTTACATAGATTTCGGAGTCAGCGTCAAGTGAGCAGATGTAGTATTTGCCTGCAGCATCCCTGAACTTGTAGGTCTTGGAGTAGTCGTCCCAGCTGATTGTACCGCCCATAATCTTCATTTCGTAAGAAGAATTCTTAACTTCCAAGCCGTTAACGAGTTCGTACTTACCGTCGTTGATACCCTTAACGGTAACCATCTGTGCGTGGAAAGAAGAGGGGTAACTAGTTTTTGTAGGAATGGTAACTGCCTTACCGTTGATGACAGCAATCATGTTGTTAATTTCTTCTTTTTTACCTGTTTCAGGGTCAACATATTTTTCTGTGTCAGCATCGGTAATTACAAATGCATATGTGTAAGGAGTATAACCGATTGCGTTTGCATCGGAGGAGTAAACAATCTTGTTGTTTACAACATAGAGTGCTTTTTCTTCGCCATCGAGAGTGAAGCTGTTGTTTACAGGAACAGGTCCACCGATAGGATTGTTAGCAGTAGCGAATGTCAATACATCGCCGGTAGAAAGAGTGTATCTGTAACCGGAAGTAGAAGATGTCTTTCTGGTAATTGTTGCGAAAACAGGTTCGAGAACTTCGTAAACATATGTGTAGTAGCCGTCTGTGTATGTGAGAACATAGTCATCTTTTGCTACTTCGTCTACGAGGAATACGAGGTTGCAATCGTCTTTGGATGTGTCGAAAGAAACAACATCGCCGGAAGTACTTGAGTGAACATCAGTGTCAACCTTGTAAACGCCCTTGGAAGAGATGGAGTTAACCTTGTTAAGGGTTACAGGGAAGAACATAATAACTTCGATGTCGCCATCGTTGTCAAGGTCGATGAGTTTTTCTGCATAGAGACCTTCATCGTTTGCGTTTGTCTGGTAGAATACAGGAGCAACATCAGCAAGAGTCTTGGTTGTTGCATTGTATGTCCATGTGTTGATTGTTGCAGCAGCTGTAGAAGTTGCAGGAGTTACAACATAAATGTAATCATCTGCTTCATAAGCTTTGCCGTCGATAAGGATTTTGTCATCCTGTGCAATGAGTTTGCCGTTTGTATTTTCTTTGAAGTAAACAGCAACTTCGTTAGCAGGGTTGAGGTTGGAAACGATAGCAGAAGAAAGAACTACTGCATCGGGGTCATCAAGGCTGTCGCCTTTGAAGAGAATGTCGATGAAAGCGAGAATGTTATCGTCGCCGTTTGTTCCTTCAGCAACTGCGATGTCTTCAAAGTTCATGAGTTCAGCATTGCCTGTACGAACGCCTTTTGCTGTAACCTTAACGAGGTTGTAAGCGTCTTTGTCGCCGGCAGCGTAGCTATCAAACTTGAAGTTTTCAGTACCAACAATCTGGTATCTCTGTGTCTTGAAGTTGTAAACATCCTGAGCGATGGTGAAATGTCTTTCGTACTGAACAAGAATCGGGAAGCCCATAGCGCCGTATTCTTCTACTTTGCTGTCCATGATGATTTCATCACCATCAGCGGTAAGAGCATTGAAGAGAAGGATAGCGGTTTCGCCACGAGTAAGTTCCTTGTCGTATGCAACGCCTTCGAGTCCATCGAGAAGTCCGATGAGACGGCCTTTGGTTATGTAACCGAGAGGATAGCTAAGGTCGTTGTAGCCGAGAAGACGAGCTGCCATGGTAACTGCATCCTGGAGGATGATGTTGCCCTTAGGCTCGAATGTGGTGGGAGATGTACCGTTGATTACACCTGCGTCATAGCACCAAGAAATCACATAGTTGTAGTAAGGATCATCAAGGTCGTTGAAGGGAGTTACATTAGGACCACCTTCAGAAGCAACTGTGGTGTAAAGTCTGGACATAAGAGCTGCCATCTGTTCTCTGGTAACGCTGTCATCGGGTGCGAATTCAGTTTCGGTCTTACCCTTGATAACTTCGAGAGAAACGAGTGTGTTAACAGCTTCGTAGCAATCATTTTCAACAGTAACGTCATCAAATGCGCTAACTGTGAATGCTACTGCTGCAAACATAGCAACTGCGAGAAGCATAGCTAAAAGTTTGCTTGCGTTTTTCATGGTATTTTCCTCCTGAAAAAATTTAAATTATTTGGCAAGGTTTTCTTGCAGTATCATTCTACAATAAGTGTTGAAAAAAGTCAATAGATTTCAGTGTAATGTAACACAGATGTAATATTGGGGCGTTTGTGTTACAAATGTTACAGGATTCAATGTAACACAACCTTCCGTAAAGCCGGGGGGATGAATAATTTTCCAACATTATAATATGTAAGTGTTTATTTAATCCAGAAAAACCACATTTGTGTCAATCTTTCCGCCGTTTATTTCAATAAAACCGTATGACGCCTTTGTTCCCATTGGCGGGCGGGAGATGCTTCCGGGGTTAAAGAGTTTTATTTCGTCGTCAAATATATCAAGGGGAACATGGGTATGTCCGAAAAGCACCAGATTGCATCTTTTCTGTCTTGCATCGTTCAAAAGGAAGTTATATGTGCTTTTTACATTGCGAAGATGTCCGTGGGTTATAAGTACCTTTGCGTTTTCCAGGTTAAGTACCACCTCATTTAATTCCGAGGGGCTGGGCCAGTCGCAATTTCCCGCCACATACACAAGGGGTATCTGCGGAAATTCCGACTCTATGGCATGGGCATCCGAAACATTGTCGCCCAGATGCACTATAAGGTCAAGGCGGGGAATTTTCCGTATAATGCCGAACATTTCCTGATAATTGTGATGGGAGTCCGAGAAAACAAGTATTTTCATTTTTATCCTCTTTTAGTTATGGTGATTTATATGTAATTAAATTTTCCTGTTTTAACACTTTGATTTATCTGTCATATACTGTAATAAAACATTATGAAAGGATGGCAGATATGGAGATAAACAAGAACCAACTGGATAAAATAACCTCTCTGAGCGATTCGGAGTTCAGTCAGAAACTGAAAACCGCACTTGACAACGCAGGTGCGTCACCCGAGGTAATTCAGCGTATGGGAGAAAACATTCCTCTGCTGAAACAGACACTGCGTTCTCTTTCCCAAAAGGATTTGGAAAACATCCTGCAGAAAATGGACCGTCAGACAATTGACGACATAAAGAAGAGTCTTGAGGAATAGGTGAATTATGGATAACAATTTTTCCGACAAATTAAACCAATTGCTCAACAACCCCGAGGGAATGGAAAAAATTCTTTCCCTGGCAAAAACTCTGGGGAACCCGCAAAATTCGGAAAACACAGAAAATCCGGCTCTTTCCCCGAGTGCAAACGACGGGCAAAACACATCTTCTGCCATTCCGGATATTTTAAAGGTTATTACAAACTCTCCCATAGGTCAGGCTATTTTTACAGGCGAGAAAGAACGCATACAACTTCTCAACGCCCTCAAACCCTACATGAACAACGAGAAAAAACAGAAAATAAACACTGTTATAAGTGCAATGGAAAGTCTTGAAACCCTGGGAGCGCTTACAAAACTTCTTTAGTTACGGAGGTGAGTTTATGTATTCACGCCGCACAGGCATCTCCCAGATGCCCATAAGTGCCGAGTATCTTCAAGCAAAATACGCCGCCAAAAAAGCGGCGCAGGAAACCCGTCAGCGTGAACCTTTTAATTTGTTGCCCGAAAAGACAGAGGAAGTTTTAACCGTACAAACCGACATTACTCCCGTACAAAACAACAAATCCGTAAAGGATTTGTTATCTGTTCTGGAAAAAGACGACCTTGTTCTTCTGGCGGTACTGGCTTTCCTTCTGTTTTCCGACAGCCAGACCACCCCCGACATAATTCTTTGTGCCGCACTTTTATTTATTGAATTCGGATAATTTTGTTCCTATTCCTTTATCAGAAACATTGTTTCGTCTGCAAAATAGTTTTCCACAAATTCCTCGGTTGTCAGACGGTAGGAAAGAGCATCTCCCATATAGGTCTGTGCCGAAAGAACTATTCCGTAATCGGCACTTATATAAAATTCCTCCCGCATATCAAGTTGTTTATAATAAAATTCCACAAATATTATATTACCCCCCGTAATGTTCCCGGCAGTACGGGCAAACTGTGCAGATATAAACTCATTTCCGGAGCATTCCAGAATGTATTTTATATCTGCAACTCCTATTTGTTCAGCATAACTGAACTGTTCGGTCACGGGATATATCCGCGACTTTGCGGTTTTTTTGTTTGTGGTCTTAATTTTTTCTCCGTTACATAAAATGACTTTTTCCTCATGTCCTCTTATTTCAACACGGTACATATCTCCGCTTTTCCACACCTTGTTTTGTGTGGAAAGCGATTTGTTGCCGCTGACTCTTTCCACATTGAAAACAGCATAGAAATTCTCCGCAGGTTTTATCTGTTCAATAGCCTTAACAGCATTTTCGGCAGTTATCTGCGAAAGAAAATATTCTTTTTCACCCGACAAAGCCGCAAGAGAGTCGTAAATCTCCCGGTCGTCGGAATTTATTGTTATCTCTCCCCTGTTTTCAGTGTCCTTCTCACTGTATCTGTGCCAGAAAAACGCACCGGCACACAACGCAAGAACAAGCAGTACGGAAAAAATCATTGTTTTTTTCATATATACACCAATTATTTTTCTTCTTTTTCACTGTTTCCGCCACGAGCCTTCATGTGAAGTCCGCTATGCTCTCTTGTTATATCGTCGCCGCGGAAAATACGCCAGTTAATAATTCCCTCAATCAGAACAACCAGCAAAAGAATAACGGCAGAAGCCATTGTCTTCTCGCTGAAAATTATTCCCGCAACACCCATAAGGGCGGAAAGGGCATAAAGAGTCGCAACAGTCTGCTTTTGCGAAAGTCCCACGTCAATAAGCCGGTGGTGCAGATGTCCTCTGTCGGCATGAAAGGGGCTTTGTCCTTTGAGAACACGGCGGATTACCGCGAAAGTTGTGTCCAGAAGCGGAAGTCCGAAAATAAAGAACGGTGTTGCAAAGGAGATAAGGGCGTTGGTCTTGAAAAGTCCCATAACCGATATGTTTGCCAACATATATCCCAAAAAAAGCGCTCCGGTGTCGCCCATAAATATTTTTGCAGGGTTAAGGTTGAAGGGAAGAAATCCCAGACACGCTCCCGCAAGAACGGCGGTAAGCATTGCAGAATTAAAGTCCACTACGGGAGAAAGAAGTGCAAAAGCCAACATGGAAAACGCCGAGATTGTGGATACTCCGCAGGCAAGTCCGTCAAGTCCGTCAATAAGATTTACGGCGTTGGTTATAGCCACAATCCACAAAACCGTCGCAGGTATTGACCATGCACCGAAATTTATCTGTATTCCGAAAAAGTTTATATAACCTATGGCTGAACCGCAAAAGGCGGGAATACACGCCGCGGCTATCTGAACGAAAAACTTGAGTACCGCAGGCAGACGGAAAATATCGTCAAGCATACCTATCACAACTATAACCACTGCACCCGCAAGAACGCCCATAAGTGTTTTATCAAGGCTGCAGAACAAAAGGGAGGTTATGACAAATCCCAGGAAAATGGCAAGACCGCCAAGTCTGGGGACAGGTTCTTTATGCATACGGCGGTTATCTTTGGGCACATCAACCGCATTGAGTTTATATGCCAGTACACGAACAATGGGAGTCATTGTAAAAGACAACAATCCCGCACAAACCATCATTACTATTCCGAGTATAACATCTGTAAACTGCATTTTTCTTCCTCTGTTTTACCTTAAAATTCCGTTAATTTATGATTTTACCTGATAGAAACCTACTTTGCGGTACACCTTGGAGAGTGTTTTGCGGGCAAGATAATTTGCTCTCTCTGCTCCGCTTATCATTATTTTTTCAAGTTCGTCCTTGTTTTCAAGGAGCATTGCGAACTTTTCCTGAATGGGCTTAAGTCCGTCGGCACACGCCTCACCCACCGCCAGTTTGAACTCGGCATATCCTTTGCCGTCAAACTCTCTTTCTATCTCGCTGTGGTCTTTTCCCGTAAAGCAGGAATAAATGTTCATAAGATTTGCTATTCCCATACGGTCTGTGTCATATTTTATCAGCATTTCACTGTCGGTAACGGCTCTTTTGAATTTGCGGATAATATCGTCACGGGAATCGTTAAGATATATTGCCGCACCGGGATTGTCATCGGATTTTGACATTTTCTTTTCCGGCTCGGAAAGGGACATTATTTTGGCTCCTGCCTTTGGCATATAAGGCTCGGGAACAGTGAAAGTGGGGGAATATGCGGCATTGAATCTTTCCGCTATATCACGGGCAAGTTCAATATGCTGTTTCTGGTCAATTCCCACCGGCACCAAATCCGCCTGATAAAGCAGTATATCCGCCGCCATAAGAACAGGATATGTAAAAAGTCCCGCATTAACATTTTGCGCATTCTTTAAGGACTTATCCTTAAACTGTGTCATTCTGGAAAGTTCCCCGAACATTGTATAGCAACCCAAAACCCAACTCAACTCTGCATGTGCGGGAACATGGCTTTGCACAAAAAGAGTGTTTTTTTGCGGGTCAAGTCCGCAGGCGATATATATGGCAAGTGTTTCAAGTGTTCTGCGACGGAGTTCGGCGGGATTCTGTCTTACGGTTATGGCATGAAGGTCAACAACACAGTAAAGACAGTCATACTCGTCCTGAAGCATATCCCAGTTACGCAATGCACCAAGATAGTTTCCTATTGTAAGTTGTCCGCTGGGCTGTACCCCGGACAATATTGTTTTTTTCTGCTGTTCCATTTTTATCCCTTTCAAGAAAAATAGTAAAGATATTTAAAACACGGATTATCCGATAAGTCCGTTGATTACCTGTGCAAGTATATCAACACCCTGTACTATCTGCTCATCTGTGGGCATTGAGTAGTTCATTCGGAAGCAGTGTGTTGTTTCGGTCTGGTCCGCAAGGAACGCCGCACCTGTAACCACCGCAACCTTCTTTTCAAGCGCCAGTTTTACAAACTGTGCAACATCAATATTGTCGGGAAGCGTGCACCACAGGAACAATCCGCCCTGAGGACGGGTGTACTTGACGCAGGAGGGGAATTTTTTATCCATCTCGCCCAGCATGAGCGCACATTTTTTTCCGTACAAATCGCAAATTTTCGCAATCTGTCCGTCAAGGTCATACTTTCCTATAAATTCATCGCATACCATCTGGAAGAAGATGTTGGTGTGAACATCATTTACCTGTTTTGCCACAACCACTTTCTGTACTACCTCTTCAGGTCCCTGCAGATAACCCACACGCATACCCGCCGAGAGAATTTTGGAGAACGAAGAGCAATACAAAACCAGTCCCTCTGTATCCATGGCTTTTATCGGGGGGATATGTCCGCCCTCAAAACGAAGTTCTCCGTAGGGGTTGTCCTCGAAAATAAGTATTCCGTATTTTTTTGCAATTTCATACACCTTACGGCGTTTTTCCGCTGACATTGTAAGTCCTGCGGGGTTCTGGAAATTGGGGATTACATATATAAGTTTTACCTTGTCACCATTCTGACGGATTTTTTCCTCCAGAATATCAGTGTTTATTCCGTCGTCATCAAGGGGTACACCCACAAGTTTTGCTCCGTTTGCGCGGAATGCGTTCATAGCACCTATAAAACTGGGGTTTTCACAAATAACCACATCACCTTCGTTGCACAGAACTTTGCAGACAAGGTCTGCCGCCTGCTGACCGCCTGTAGTTATTATAAGTTTATCGTTTTGGGTTCCCATGCCGAATTTTTCTTTCTGGCGTTTTGTCAGTTTTTCAACCAGCGGAGGATATCCGTCTGTAACGCTGTACTGCAATGCACTTGCGGCACGAAGCGGGTCAGAAAAAATTTCCGATGAAATTTTTCCGATAATATCCGTAGGAAAGGAAGCGGGGTTGGGATTTCCGCCTGCAAAAGATATAATTGTGGGGTCTGAAAGCGATTTGAATATTTCCCGTATGGCAGAGGGTTTAAGTGCTTTTACTTTGTCGGCAAACCGGTAGTTCATTTTATGCGCCTTTCTTTCATCATTATATATTATGTGTTATTTATAAAATTCTGTATAATATAAATCTCGTTGCCGTAAGGCAGAACTTCACTTACGAAGTAAACTTCACTATCGAAGATAACTTCACTTGCCGCAAGGCAAACTTAGTTAATGATTTCAACTTTGTTGAAATCATTATACCACATCACCAAGGAAAAATCAAGATAAACAATATAAATTATACCGCTTTGCTTAAAACGGTAGATTTTTTTCATTTTTTGTGATAAAATATATCTGTCATCTACAATTAACGAGGTAACTATGAAAAATCTTATTATTTTTGCGGATTACGGCCTTGACGACGCAGCCGCTACCGTCACTCTTTTTAAGCACCACCAAAAATTTGAAACAATAACCATTGTTCCCATCGGCGGTAATGTTCCCTGCAGTATGTCTTATAATAACTGTCTTACTCTTTTATCTCATTATAAAAATATACAAAACAAACTGACTGTGGTAGATGCACAAAACATTCCGCAGCCGTCGGAATATCTTTCGGAGATACACGGAAAAGACGGAATGGGGGATTTTTTTGAAAGAACTCTCCCCGATTTCCACCCGAATGTCGTTTCATTTGACCAATGGCTAACTAATATCCCCCGGGATTCCGTCATTCTGAGTCTGGGACCCATGACTCTTGTAAAAAAAGTAATGGAAATTATTCCTCTTCCCCTTGTGCTTATGGGAGGATGTATAAACGAAACCCCCAATTTTAAAGGATATGAGTTCAACCACTGTCTTGACACCGACGCGTTTTCGTTTTGCACCGCTTTTCCTCATACCGCAATAACTCTTGACACCTGCAGAGTCAAGGCTCTTGATATGCGTCAGAGGGAAATTACAGGCGACGATTTACATTCCGCCATTCTCCGTGCCGACTGCCGTCTGAGTATTTCCCGAAAAGAAGACGGATGTTATGTATGGGATGATATTGCGGCGGCGTATCTTGTGTTTCCCGAACGGTTTTCTGTTGAAAAAGCCTGTGATTTACACGGAAACACTCTTTACAACGCAAAATACATTTCGGACAAACTGTATTTTGAGGACTGATTTATAAAAACCCAAATTTGCCGACTATATAATAAGGAAGGATGCTATTATGGTTTTCGGAGGACTTCAGAAACTCACTTTGCTTGACTTTCCGGGCAAAGTGGCTTGTACCGTATTTACAAAAGGATGCAATTTTTACTGCCCCTTTTGCCATAACGCTTTTTTGGTTAACAACAGCCCTGTTCCCGATATTCACGAGGACGAAATTTTGTCCTTTCTCAAAAAAAGGACAGGTGTCCTTGACGGAGTCTGCATTACGGGAGGCGAACCTCTTATCAATCCCGGAATACATAATTTTATAAAAGAGGTAAAATCGCTGGGATTTGCCGTAAAACTTGACACTAACGGATATCTGCCCGAAAAACTCGAAAGTCTTGTAAACGAGGGGCTTATAGATTATGTGGCAATGGATGTAAAAAACTGTTTTGAAAAGTATGATGTGACTTCCGGCTGTAAAAACACAGATATTTCAAAAATCAAAAAAAGCATTTCCTTTTTACTGAGCGATAAAGTGGATTACGAGTTCCGCACAACCGTTGTGAAACCTCTGCACACCCCCCGGGATATTGAGTCCCTGGCGGCTCAGATTTCGGGAGCAAAACGGTATTTTTTACAAAATTATGTGGATTCGGGGAATATTTTGTCTTCCGACAGCCTTTGTTCTTTTGACGGCGGGGAGTTAAAAAACCTGCTTATTTCGGCACAAAAACACATCCCCTGTGCCTGTGTCAGAGGAAGCGAAATAAAAAATTTTTAAAAAAACACAATATATTGTGTTTTAGGTATTGACATTATACAGTATATATGTTATAATGTATCTACTCACCCGCTTCAGACATCCGGGTTAAGAGTCTTATTCATTGTTCAAAATTAAAATTATAACATATATTTCAGGAGGTTGCCATGATAAATGTTGTTAAAAGAGACGGAAAAATAACCAATTTTGATATCAAAAAAATCAGCAACGCCATTACACTGGCTTTTGACGCCTGTGAAAAACATTACAACAATGACATTATAGATTTTCTTGCTTTAAAGGTTGTAGCAGAATTTGACCCCATGATAAAAGATGACAAAATTACTGTGGAAGACATTCAGGACAGTGTTGAGTCGGTTCTTATCAAGGCAGGATACAGCGATGTTGCAAAGGCATATATCGTTTACCGCCGCCAGCGCGAAAAAATTCGTAATATCGGTGCAACAATGGTTGACTACAAGGCAATTGTGGACAACTATCTTCAGATTAACGACTGGCGTGTTAAGGAAAATTCCACCGTTACCTACTCGGTAGGCGGTCTTATCCTCAGCAACTCCGGTGCAATTACCGCAAACTACTGGCTGAGCGAGATTTATGATGATGAAATCGGAAACGCTCACCGCAACGCCGACATTCATATTCATGACCTTTCCATGCTTACCGGCTATTGTGCGGGATGGTCCCTCAAACAACTCATTCAGGAAGGTCTGGGCGGTGTATCCGGAAAAATCACCTCCGCCCCCGCAAGTCATCTTGCAACCCTCTGCAACCAGATGGTAAACTTCCTGGGTATTATGCAGAACGAGTGGGCAGGTGCTCAGGCATTTTCTTCCTTTGACACCTATCTTGCTCCTTTTATAAAAGTCGACAACCTTTCCTACGACCAGGCGAAAAAATGCATTGAGTCCTTTATTTACGGCGTAAATACACCCAGCCGCTGGGGAACTCAGGCACCTTTCTCCAACATTACTCTTGACTGGACCGTTCCAAATGACCTTGCAGAACTCAACTGTATCGTAGGCGGAAAAGAAGTTGACTTCAAATACAAAGACTGTCAGAAAGAAATGGATATGATAAACAAGGCGTTTATCGAAATCATGATTGACGGCGACGCCAACGGAAGAGGATTCCAGTATCCTATCCCCACATATTCCATTACAAACACTTTCGACTGGTCGGATACCGAAAACAACCGTCTGCTTTTCGAGATGACCTCAAAGTACGGTACTCCCTATTTTTCAAACTATATAAACAGCGATATGGAACCCAGCGATGTAAGAAGTATGTGCTGCCGTCTGCGTCTTGACCTGCGCGAACTCCGCAAAAAGTCGGGCGGTTTCTTCGGAAGCGGTGAGTCCACAGGTTCTGTAGGCGTTGTTACCATCAATATGCCCCGTATAGCATATCTTGCGGAAAACGAAAAAGATTTCTATATCCGCCTTGACAAGATGATGGATATTGCTGCCCGTTCTCTCAAGGTAAAGAGAACCGTTATCAGCAAACTCCTCAATATCGGTCTTTATCCGTATACCAAGAGATACCTGGGCACTTTTGACAACCACTTCTCCACTATCGGTCTTGTGGGTATGAACGAAGCATGTCTGAATGCAAAATGGCTGGGAAAAGACCTTACACAAGAAGAGGCACAGCAGTTCACAAAAGATGTTCTCAACCATATGCGTGAACGCCTTTCCGACTACCAGATGGAATACGGCGACCTTTACAATCTCGAAGCAACTCCCGCCGAATCCACTGCTTACCGTCTTGCAAAACACGACCTTAAGAGATTCCCCGACATTATCACTGCAGGAGATAAAGAGGGTGCTCCCTACTACACCAACAGTTCTCACCTGCCTGTAGGCTACACCAGTGATATATTCTCTGCTCTTGATGTTCAGGACGAACTTCAGACACTTTATACCTCCGGTACTGTTTTCCATGCTTTCCTGGGCGAAAAACTTCCCGACTGGAAATCTGCCGCAAATCTTGTACGCAAAATTGCGGAAAATTACAAACTCCCATACTACACTCTTTCTCCCACCTATTCGGTGTGTAAATCCCACGGTTATCTTGTAGGCGAACAGCCCACCTGTCCCGAATGCGGTCAGCAGACCGAGGTTTACAGCCGTATTACAGGTTACTACCGCCCCGTTCAGAACTGGAACGACGGTAAAACCCAGGAATACAAAGAAAGACTTGTTTACGATATAGAAAATTCAAAACTCACCGCGAAAAACAATACCGCAACCGCTCAGGACACTCCTGCCGAAACCGGTGCGAAAGTTTCCGACGGAAATTATCTGTTTACCACCGCCACCTGTCCCAACTGTAAAGTAGCCTGTGCCGTACTTGACAAAGCGGGAGTTGAGTACACAAAACTCCTGTGCGACCAGAATCTGGAACTTGTTTCTTCTCTTGAAATAAAACAGGCTCCCACCTTTGTAGTTGTAAAAGACGGAAAAGCAGAAAAATTTGTGGGCGTTTCGGATATAAAAAAGGCGTTGAAGGTGTAAATTGAATGGAAATATATGACATTATAGTAATAGGAGGAGGTCCTGCCGGTCTTACCGCAGCGGTTTATGCCGGCAGAGCCGACAAAAAAGTGCTTATTCTTGAAAAAAGCACTTTCGGCGGACAAATCACCTCCTCCCCCAAAGTAGAAAACATTCCCGGTTTTTTAAGTGTAAGCGGTAACGAATTTGCCGAGAAACTCATTGAACAGGCAATGTCGCTGGATGCGGAAATCGAGTGTTCCGCGGCACTGAAACTTATTCCCGGAAAACCTCATACGGTTGTTACCGACGACGGCGAATACAAAGCAAAATCGGTAATAATCGCCACAGGTACAACCCACCGCCTTTTGGGTCTTGAGAGAGAAGAGGAATTTATCGGAAACGGAATTTCTTTCTGTGCGGTTTGCGACGGTGCGTTTTACAGCGGAAAAACCGTTGCGGTTATAGGCGGAGGAAACTCTGCATTGCAGGAGGCAATACTTCTTTCCGAACTTTGCAAAAAGGTGTACCTTATACAAAATCTTTCCTTCCTTACAGGCGAAAAAAAACTGCAGAACGCAGTATATCAGAAAGACAACATAGAGGTTATTTTAAATACCGTTGTCACGAAACTTTCGGGCGAGGGCGACCTTACACGCATAACCGTTTCTGACGGTGAAAAGGAATATGACATTGATATTGACGGAATGTTTACCGCCATCGGTCTTGTTCCCCAGAACGAAATTTTCAACGGAACACTGTCTCTTGACCGGAACGGATATATTCCCTCGGGCGAGGACTGCCTTACCTCTGTTGAGGGCGTATTTGTTGCAGGCGACTGCCGTGCAAAGCGTATCCGTCAGGTTGCAACCGCCGTTTCCGACGGTGCTGTTGCGGCACTTGCGGCGTGTAACTACCTTATGGAATATTAATTAAATAATCACGCAGCGGAGAGGATTTCTTTGGTAAAACAAAGTATCCTCTCTTAAATTATCCGTACCCGATACCGTAATTTCGGCAATTTTTAAACCAGGCCATTTACAAAACTGCATTTATATGGTAAAATAATATTAAATATCTCAAAGAAAGGGGACAGCCATGAGAGATTTTGTTCATCTTCATCTTCATACCGAATACAGTCTTCTTGACGGTGCCTGTCGCATAAACAGGTTGTTTGACCGGGTAAAAGAATATTCTCAGCCCGCCGTTGCCATAACCGACCACGGCGCTCTGTTCGGTGCGGTGGATTTTTACAAAGCCGCACAAAAAGCAGGCGTAAAGGCGATTATAGGATGCGAAATTTATATGGCGTCCCGTACAATGACCGACAAGCAGTACGAGTTTGACAAGGAAAATTACCACCTGGTACTTTTGTGCAAGAACGAAACAGGATACAAAAATCTGTGTAAAATAGTGTCAAGTGCTTACTGCGACGGCTTTTATTCAAAGCCCCGTGCCGACCTTGACCTTCTGAAAAAACACTCGGAGGGACTTATTGCCCTTTCGGCTTGTCTTGCGGGCAGAATTCCGCAGTATATCCTAAACGGAGAATTTGACGAGGCGTTACTGTACGCCCTGCAGATGAAAGATATTTTCGGCAAGGAAAACTTCTATCTCGAACTGCAGAACCACGGCTACAAAGAACAGATTACGGTAAATTCCGCACTGGTAAAGATAGCGGAAAAAGCAGATATTGGGCTTGTATGTACCAACGATGTGCATTACACCGACAAATCAGATGCACAAAGTCAGGCGGTTTTAATGTGCATCCAGACCAACACTACAATTACCGACCGCGACCGTATCGCCTTTGAAACAGACGAATTTTACCTCAAAAGCACACAGGAGATGGAGCAACTTTTTAGTGCTTATCCATCTGCACTTGAAAACACCGTGAAAATTGCGGATATGTGCAATTTTGATTTTGATTTTTCACAAACATTTCTTCCCGCTTTTGATATTCCCGAAGGCTTTAACCCGGAAAGTTACCTTGAACACCTGGTGCTTTGCGGACTGAGTCAGAGAGGATTTGAAAACAATCCCGAATACCTTGAAAGAGTAAAGTATGAATTGGGCATTATCTCCCGTATGGGATACTGCGAATATTTTCTTATAGTACGGGACTTTGTGGATTTTGCAAAAACAAACGGCATTTTTGTAGGCCCGGGCAGAGGCTCGGGTGCAGGAAGTCTTTGTGCTTACTGTCTTGGAATTACCGACATTAATCCCCTGCGGTATGACCTTCTTTTTGAGCGTTTTCTCAACCCCGAAAGAGTCACAATGCCCGACTTTGATATTGATTTCTGCTACGAAAGACGCCATGAAGTAATAGAATATGTTGCAAGAAAATACGGTGCCGACCATGTGACACAGATTGTCACCTTCTCCACAATGGCGGCAAGGGCGGTAATCCGTGATGTAGGCCGTGCAATGGGTCTTCCCTATGCAGATGTTGACAAAGTGGCAAAAATAATCCCCCGCACTCCCGGTATGACTATTGATACGGCATTGGAAACAGTACCCGAACTTTCACAGATGTATATGTCCTCCCCCGAAATTACCCGTCTGATAAACATTTCAAAAAATCTTGAGGGGATGCCCAGGAACCTTTCAATTCATGCCGCAGGTGTGGTTATTACCGACCTTCCCACAAGGGAATATGTACCTCTTTGCAAAGGCAGCGATGATTCCGTAATCACCCAGTATCCCATGAATACTCTTGCGGATTTGGGACTTTTGAAAATTGACTTTCTGGGGCTGAGATACCTTACAATTCTCCGTGACGCCCGGGACATGATAAGAAAAAAACTGCCCGGATTTGACATTGATTCCATTCCCGAAAACGACCCCGAAACCTATGATATGCTGTCAAAAGGTCATACTGTGGGGGTTTTTCAACTTGAGTCCGGCGGAATGAGAAATCTTATAATGTCTATGAAACCCCGCTGTCTTGAAGACATTATTGCCGCAATTTCCCTCTACCGTCCCGGTCCCATGGATTCAATTCCCGTCTACCTTGAAAACCGAAGAAAAAAAGACATAAAATACGCAACTCCCCTGCTTAAAGACATTCTGTCGGTCACTTACGGCTGTATTGTATATCAGGAACAGGTTATGCAGATTTTCCGCAAACTTGCAGGGTATTCACTTGGCAGAGCCGATATTGTACGCCGTGCCATGGCAAAAAAGAAAACCGATATTATGCAGAACGAACGGCAGTATTTCATATACGGCAAAGAGGGCGAATGTGAGGGTGCGTTGAAAAACGGCATCTCCCTTGAGGCAGCCGAAAAGATATTTGACGATATGGCAGACTTTGCAAAGTATGCTTTCAGCAAATCCCACGCCGCTCCCTACAGCCTTATTGCCTACCGTACTGCATATCTGAAATGCCACTTCCCTGCCGAATACATGGCAGCAATACTCACCTCACAACTTGAGCAAACCGAAAAAATGCCTTTTTATATAAACGAATGCCGCAGAATGGGAATACAGGTATTGCCTCCCCACATAAATTTAAGTGACACAATCTTTACCGTCTCGGGCAAAAATATACGCTTCGGTCTTCTGGCTGTGAAAAATGTGGGCCTTGGCTTATTAAAAAACATTATCTCTCAGAGAAATATCTCGGAATTTACCTCCCTGGAAGACTTTATTTCCAGAATGAGTCCCTTTTCACCCAATAAGCGTATGGTGGAAAGTCTTATCCGTTGCGGTGCTTTTGACTGTTTTTCACGCCCACGCACTCAACTTCTGGCGGTCTGCGAGCCTGCCCTTGAGCAAATGCAAAGGATAAACCGGGAAAATGTTTCGGGACAAATGGATATTTTCTCGGAAAACGATTCCTCTTCGGGTATTCTCACCATAAACTATCCCGCAGTATCGGATTTCTCTTATGATGAAAAACTGAGAATGGAAAAAGAAGCCACTGGACTTTATCTGTCGGGCAATCCTTTGTACCAATATACCGAATGTGCATCAAAAAGAAACACCGTTGCCATATCCGAAATCAAAGAATCCCAGGAAACAAAAAACAGTGTATACAGCGAGGGAAAGGTTATAACCCTTTTAGGTATAATCACAGAGAAAAAGCAGAAAATAGTCAGAGACAATTCCCGTATGTTCTTTCTGACCTTTGAGGATTTAAGCGGAAGTTGCGAAATTATTGTTTTCCCGAAAACCGCAAACACCTACGCAGAAAACATTCAGACAGATGCGGTTGTGGTAATAAGCGGTGAAATATCCCTCAAAGATGACGAGATAAAAATACTCGCCCGTGCCGTTTTACCTGCCGAAAAGAACAAAAACGGCGTTGCAGATACAGCCTTTGAGAAATCTGCCGTCAAAAAAACGAAACAAGAGATAACAACCGGTAAAAAACTGTATATCAGGATTCCCTCCCGGGACTGCCCTGAAATTAAAAGAGCCTGTGCCCTTATGGAAATTTTCCCGGGAGACTGTCAGGTTATATTCTACTGTGCGGACAACGGCTCGGCACTCCACGCAAAAGGACTTCTGACCTCCCCTACCGACTATGTCCTGTCCAAACTGAAGGAACTTTTCGGGGAACAGAATGTCATAATAAAATAGTAAAATCCGTTATTTATATATGACAAATTCTGTTGTCAGGGTTTGTCTTCCACGCACTGAATATGATTTATCAGGATATTTCCCCTCTTTTTCAGACCGTAATCGGGCAAACCTCCGTAAAAGGAGTCGCAGTTTTGATAATCGTATCCCACTCTTTCCGGTTTTTTCAGTCTGTCTTTGATATTCCACAGGAAAACCCCGATAATCACGGCTAAAATCAGTATAATGATTTTCTTACCCGCAAGTTTTAACAAATTCTTCACAGTTTGTCACACCCTCATTACAATTGTGTTGTATAATTTAATGATATTATTGACCGACAGGTCGAAAAAAACACAAAATCCATATAAATACTTAATTTAAACTTTGGCTGAAAACAAAGGTGATTTTATGAAAAAGAATTTTCGCGTTTCCTTCCTCGCAATATCTACCGTGTGGAAATATATATCCAAAATTGTAACTTATACGCTCAGCGTTGTTTTTACCCTTTTTATAATTGCAGTCATTACGGGCGTAATTATGGCATCTGCTCTTGCCATATATGTTAAAAACTATATAGACCCCACTTTTGACATTCCCGATTTACAGAGTAATATTGAACTTTCCACCTCTCTCTACTATGACGACAAAACAGGTATTGAGGGAACGCCCAACTGGGTAGAGATGGAAGACGACCGTCTTTATGCCTCGGAAAACAGAACATGGGTTTCATACGACAAAATACCCACAAATCTTATAAACGCCTTTATTGCCATAGAAGACAAGCGTTTCAGAACACACAACGGCGTGGACTACCGCCGTACCATCGGTGCTTTTCTGGAACTTGCCAAAGGCAATACCTCTTACGGCGGTTCTACCATAACCCAGCAACTTATAAAGAACAACACCAAAGAGGACCAGACCACCATTCAGCGTAAAATACAGGAAATACTCCGTGCTCTTGACCTTGAAAAACGCCGTTCCAAAGAAGAAATTATGGAAATGTACCTTAACACCATATATCTTTCACAGGGACAATATGGCGTACAGTCGGCTGCAAGAGAATATTTCGGAAAAGATGTCAGCGAACTTTCTCTTGTAGAATGTGCCGCCATTGCATCTATTACCCAGTACCCCACCAAATGGGACCCCAAACAGAATCCGGAAAACAACCGTGAACGCAGAAACACCGTACTTTACGAAATGCTTGACCAGGGGCTTATTACCGAGGAAGAGTACAACGAGGCGGTAACTCTTGACCTTGTTCTTGCAGATGAGGAAGAAGATTTTGACGCCAACCAGATTCATTCCTACTTTGTTGACCAGGTTATTGATGATGTAATTGATGACCTTATCACTTATAAAGGTTATACCGAAGAAATTGCAAAACACCTTGTTTTTGCAGGCGGACTTAAAATATATACCACCATGGACCCGTATATCCAGGGTGTTCTTGAAGAAGTTTATGCCGAAGAAAACGAAACCTTCTTCCCCAAGGCTTCGGGCGGTCTTCAGCCCGAAAGCGCCATGGTAATTATGGACCATACAAACGGCGACATAGTGGGACTTGTAGGCGGACGCGGAGTAAAGAAAATCAACCGCGGACTTAACCGCGCAACCCAGAGTAAGCGTCAGCCGGGTTCTTCCATGAAACCTCTTGCGGTATATGCACCCGCCATTGAACTCGGACTTCTCACCTACGGTTCATGCCTGGACGACACTCCTCCGCTTGTTGTAAATAACGAGCCGTGGCCTAAGAATGCAGGCAGAACTTACACCGGTCATGTTTCCCTTTCCAAAGCACTTGCTTATTCATACAATACCACCGCCATAAGAACTTATCTCCAACTGGGAGATGAATATGTATTCAATTCTCTGCGTGACACCTTCCACATTTCCACACTTGTTGACCAACTTGTCCTTGAAAGCGGAAAAGTTCTTACCGACCGCACTCCGTCAACGGTACTGGGCGGTCTTACAAGAGGTGTTACAACCCGTGAAATGACTGCTGCTTATGCAATTTTTGCCAACCGCGGAATTTATTCCAAGCCACGCACATATTTAAAGGTTGTGGACAAAGACGGCAACATTCTTCTTTCCAACGAAGGCAATCAGGAAGCAGAACTCAGTGCCGACACCGCCGCTGTTATGACAAGACTTCTGCAAAATGTTGTAGACTACGGTACAGGTGCAGGTATTTCCTTGAAATACAGTGTTAATGTGGCAGGAAAAACAGGTTCTACAACCGACAACAAAGACTTGTATTTCTGCGGATATACTCCCTATTACACTGCAGGAATCTGGGTAGGATATGACATTCAGCGAACAATTTCAAACGGTTCTATTGCAAACACCGTCTGGGATATCGTAATGAAAAAAGTCCACCAGCCTATTCTGGAAAGAGTCAAAAACGGAGAGGAAAAACTCAAGACCTTTGACGAAAACTGCTCAGGGCTTGTGCAGATGCCCTATTGTATAGATTCGGGAATGAAACCCGGACCCAACTGTGCTCTTGATTTCCGCGGAAACCGTACTGCTATGGGTTGGTTTACCAAAAACAATATGCCCACAAAAACCTGTACTGCTCATGTTGCGGTCAAGTGGGACTTTACAACAGGTTCGGTTGCAGGCGAAAACTGCCCCGACGAATGTTGCGATACTGTGGCGCTGGTCCGTGAAAACAACCGTTCCTTCACCCATGATGTTAATGTTCAGGATGCAAATTATATTTACCGTGATGTTCCTGCAGGCTACATTTATCCCTCAACTGCCCTTGTTCCTTTCTTCCAGAACCTTCTGCCCGAGGGAACAAACGCGGGACAGGGACCGGTAGCCCGTCCGCATAACTCATATTGCGTTGAACATAACTCTGCCGTGTTGGATATGGATGAAATTCTTCCTCCCGAAGAGGAGACTCCCGAGGACACTCCGTCTCAGGAAGAAAACCCGGAGCCTGACACCTCCGACACACCTGCAGAGGAAGAAAACCCGCCGGAGACTCCGGATGATACCCAACAGGAAAACGGGGACTCTTCCCAACAACTGCCCCCTTCCCCCGAATCCCTCCCCGAAATATAATATGAAAACAAATTTTAAGGACTTCACATGATATACAACAACATTCTTGAGGCAATGGGGAACACACCCATAATTAAACTGCAGAAACTCTGCGAGAAAGGCTGTGCCGACATACTTGTAAAGTTTGAAGGTCTAAATGTAGGCGGTTCAATTAAAACGCGGACTGCCTATAACATGATTCTTGATGCAGAAAAAAAAGGGCTTTTAAAACCCGATACCATTATTGTTGAGCCTACCAGCGGAAACCAGGGTATAGGACTTGCTCTGGTGGGTGCTGTAAAAGGCTACGAAACCGTAATTATAATGCCCGACTCGGTCAGCGAGGAACGGCGGAAGTTGGTGTCACACTACGGTGCAAAGGTAATTCTGGTACATGACGCGGGAAACATCGGTTTATGTATTGAGGAATGCTTGAATCTTGCACTTAAAATGAAAAGGGAAAATCCCAGGGTTTTTGTTCCCCAGCAGTTTGAAAATCCCGCAAATCCCAGTGTTCAAAGGGAAAAAACCGCCCAGGAAATACTTTGTCAGGTAGGCGGAACAATTGACGGCTTTTGTTCGGGTATCGGAACGGGAGGCACTATAACCGGCATCGGAGAGGTGCTTAAAAAACACAATCCCCAAATGAAAATATGGGCAGTTGAGCCGCAGAATGCGGCAATTCTGTCCGGCGGTTCCATCGGAACCCATCTTCAGATGGGCATCGGCGACGGACTCATCCCCGAAATACTCAACTGCAATATTTATGACGACATTTGCATTATAAAAGACGAGGAAGCAATACATACCGCACAAAAACTTGCATCTATGGAAGGCATTATGTGCGGAATAAGCAGCGGAAGCAATGTTGCCGCCGCAATAAAACTTGCCCGTGTTCTGGGTGAAGGCAAGACGGTTGTTACCGTTCTCCCCGACACCGCAGAAAGATATTTTTCAACCCCGCTTTTTCAGGACTGATTTTTAAAATTAAACATTCCGCTTTCTGACAGCAAGGTTTTTCCGAGCCGGAAGTAAGTGCCGTAGATACATACGGTTATTTATTTGCCCTTGCTTTGCAGGGGCATATTTTATTACAGGAGATTTATGGAAACAAAAACACGCATTGCCGTTGTGGGAATAATAGTAGAAAAAAAGGAGTCGGCAGACGCCCTTAACAAAGTCCTCCACCAGTACGGCAAATACATAATCGGACGAATGGGCATCCCCTACCGTGAAAAAGGGGTAAATATTATCAGTATAGCCGTTGATGCTCCCCAGGACATAATAAGTGCCATGTCAGGACAAATCGGGCGGCTGGAAGGAGTCAGTGCCAAAACGGCGTATTCAGGCTTATGACTGCATATAATCTTACTGATAAACTTCAAAAAACAAACTATCTTGAAAAAGATGAGTTTATTTCTCTTTTAAATGCCCTGGACAGTGACAGCGAGCAATATCTGTTTTTGACGGCAAGAAAAGAAACCGACAAAGTATACGGCAGAACAATCTTCATACGGGGACTTTGCGAGATTTCAAACTACTGCAAAAACAACTGTTACTATTGCGGCATACGCAGAGGGAACAGGGATGTAATCCGTTACCGCCTTACTCCCGGTCAAATTATGGAAAGTTGCAGAGCCGGATACAACCTGGGTTTTCGTACTTTCGTTTTACAGGGCGGGGAAGATGAGTTTTTTACAGACAGCGTTCTGTGCGATATTATTTCTAATCTCAAGCAGGAATACAGTGATTGTGCCGTAACTCTTTCTTTGGGCGAACGCTCGCGGGAAAGTTATGAAAAACTGAAAAAAGCAGGGGCGGACAGGTATCTTCTGCGTCACGAAACCGCCGATAAATGTCACTACCAACTGCTTCATCCCTCTTCACTTTCTTTTGAAAACCGACTCAGGTGTCTTAAGGATTTAAAGGAACTGGGGTTTCAGACAGGTTGCGGATTTATGGTAGGTTCACCCTATCAGACTGTTGAAAACATTGCGTCTGACCTTGTGTTTATAAGGGATTTCAGACCTCACATGGTGGGAATAGGTCCTTTCATACCTCACCGGCGGACGCCCTTTGCCTCTTTTCCTGCAGGAGATGTTTCTCTTACTTTACGGCTGTTGTCCATAGTACGGCTTATTAACCCGAAAATTCTGCTGCCCTCCACCACCGCACTCAATTCCATTGACCCTGACGGCAGAACAAAAGGAATACTTGCAGGAGCAAATGTTCTTATGCCAAACCTTTCCCCCGAAAATGTGCGGGGAAATTACACCCTTTACGATAATAAGGCTTACACCGCCTGCGAAAGTGCTCAGCAACTTGAGACTCTCGGTATGCAACTTAAAAACATCGGATTTGACATCCACACAGGCCGCGGAGATTATATCGGAGACTGATTTCAAAAGCAGAAAATATCTTTATCATATATTATTTCAAAGGAGTTTTTACAATGTATAATCCAAAATCACTTAAAGCGGAGGAATTTATATCCCACGAAGAAATACTTGACACTCTTGATTATGCCGACAAAAACAAGGATAATCTTGAACTTATTGATAAAATTCTGGACAAGGCTCAACTGAAAAAAGGGCTTGACCACAGAGAAGCCTCGGTTCTTCTCGCCTGTGAAAACCCCGAAAGAATACAGCGTATGTATGACCTTGCCCGTCAGATAAAAAAGGACTTTTACGGCAACCGTATTGTAATCTTTGCCCCCCTTTATCTGTCCAACTACTGCATAAACGGTTGTACCTACTGCCCATACCACCTCAAGAACAAGCACATTTTACGCAAGAAACTTTCCCAGGAGGAAATAGCGCGGGAGGTTATTGCACTTCAGGATATGGGGCACAAGCGACTTGCCCTGGAGGCAGGAGAAGACCCTGTCAACAACCCTATTGAGTACATACTGGAGAGCATAAAGACCATTTACGGCATCAAGCACAAAAACGGTGCAATCCGCCGTGTTAATGTAAATATAGCCGCCACAACGGTTGAAAACTACCGCAAACTCAAAGAGGCGGAAATAGGCACATACATTCTGTTCCAGGAAACATACCACAAGGAAAGTTACTTAAAACTCCACCCCACAGGTCCAAAACATGACTATGCCTACCACACAGAAGCAATGGACAGAGCAATGGAAGGCGGCATTGATGATGTAGGTCTGGGTGTTTTGTTCGGACTTGAACTCTACCGCTATGAATTTGCAGGACTTCTTATGCACGCGGAACACCTTGAAGCAGTTCACGGCGTAGGTCCCCATACCATCAGCGTTCCCCGCATAAAGAAGGCAGACGGCATTGACCCCTCTCTGTTTGACAACGGTATTGACGATGAGATTTTTGCAAAACTCTGCGCCCTTATCCGTATCTGCGTTCCATATACAGGTATAATAGTTTCCACCCGTGAAAGCCAGTCGGTACGCGAAAAAGTGCTTCCTCTGGGAGTTTCGCAAATCAGCGGTGCCTCCCGCACAAGTGTGGGCGGATACTGCGAGGAGGAAATCCCCGAAGAAGGCGATTCCAGTCAGTTTGAAACCAGCGACCGCCGTACTCTTGACCAGGTTGTAAAATGGCTTATGGAACTGGGATATATCCCCAGTTTCTGTACCGCTTGTTACAAAGAGGGCAGAACAGGCGACAGATTTATGTCTCTTTGCAAGACGGGACAGATTCAGAACTGCTGTCATCCCAACGCCCTTATGACCTTGCAGGAATATCTGATTGACTATGCCTCACCCGAAACCCGTACAGTCGGGGAAAAACTTATAAAAGAGCAGATGCCCGAAATTCTGAGCGACAAGGTCCGTTCTCTCACAGAAGGCTATATGCAGGACATCAGAGACGGAAAGAGATATATAAGATTTTAAAAATTTGATTTTCAAAGGATGGTTTTATGTCTTTAAATGAAGTACAAAGCGGACAGAGATTGCACATAGGATTTTTCGGAAAGCGAAACAGCGGAAAATCCTCGCTAATCAACGCCTTTACAGGTCAGGAAGTGTCTATTGTTTCCGATGTTGCAGGCACAACCACCGACCCTGTTTCAAAACCAATGGAAATAAGCGGACTGGGGGCGTGTGTCCTGATAGACACCGCAGGCTTTGATGATGTTGAGCCTCTGGGAGAAAGCCGTGTGATGAAAACCGGAAAAGTCGCCGAAAAAACAGATATTGCGGTTATGGTTTTTTCTTCGGAGGATACCCGGGAAGAAGAAAAATGGCTTGAAAGACTGAAAAAAGAAAAAACACCCGTTTTAGGCGTTCTCAACAAAACCGATATTCTGGAAAATCCTGAGGTGATATGTAAAAATCTGTCCGAAAAACTGGGACTTACCGTCATTCCCGTCAGTGCCTTGCAAAAAAAGGGAATAGAAGAAATGCGTACCCAACTTTTACGGCTTGTTCCCGAAGATTTCGGAATACGGAGTATCACGGGAACCCTTACAAAAAAAGGTGATGTAGTTATGCTGGTAATGCCCCAGGACATTCAGGCTCCCACAGGAAGACTTATTCTGCCCCAGGTGCAGACAATCAGAGAGTTGCTTGACAAAAAATGTACTGTCGTCTGTACCTCTGCCGACACCATGCAGGACTCACTTGACGCCCTTGCATCTCCCCCCTCTTTGATTATAACCGACTCGCAGGTGTTTCCCCTTGTGTATAAACTAAAACCCCAATCCAGCCGTCTTACATCTTTTTCGGTTCTTTTCGCGGCACTCAAAGGAGATATAAATTACTATCTTGAGGGTGCGGCTGCAATTGAAAGTCTTACCGAAAAATCAAAAGTTCTTATTGCGGAATGCTGTACCCATGCCCCCAAGGAAGAAGATATCGGCAGAGTAAAAATTCCCGCTTTACTGCGGAAACGGATTGGCGACGGACTGACGGTAGAGGTTTGTTCGGGAACCGACTTCCCCGACGACCTTTCCTCCTACGACCTTATAATACAGTGCGGTGCGTGTATGTTCAACCGCAAATATGTCCTTTCCAGAATTGACCGTGCAAAAGATTGCGGTGTTCCCATGACAAACTACGGCGTGGTAATTGCATATCTTACAGGCATTCTCGACAAAATATCTTTTGAATAGAAAAAAGGCAGAACCCTTCAGGTAAAGGGTTCTGCCTGATTTTTTTATGACTTTTATACTCTGTCTTTAATTTCGCCTGTAATCTTAGTTACAAATTCTTCAAGCGACATGGTTTCGGTCTGGGCAGTATCGCGGTTTCGTACCGAAACAGTACCGCTTTCCGCCTCCTGCTGTCCTACGATAACCATATAGGGAACTCTGCCTACAACCTGTGCTTCTCTTATCATATAGCCGATTTTTTCGTTTCTGGTATCAAGTTCGCAACGAACTTTTGCGTCACGGAGTGCCTGGTATACCTTTTCGCCGTAATCGGCATATTTTTCCGAAACAAGAAGAACTTTTGCCTGGGTAGGTGCAAGCCATACAGGGAACTTACCTGCAAAATGCTCGGTGATAATACCGATAAATCTCTCGATTGAGCCGAAACATACGCGGTGAATCATAATGGGGCGTTGTTTTTCGCCATTTTCGTCTGTGTATTCCAGTTCAAAGTTAAGAGGCATCTGGAAATCAAGTTGGATAGTACCGCACTGCCATGTTCTGCCCAGGGTGTCTTCCAGATGGAAGTCGATTTTCGGGCCGTAGAACGCACCGTCTCCCTCGTTTATGGTATAAGGAAGTCCGAGTTTTTCAAGGGCGTTCTTAAGACCGTTGGTTGCTGCCTCCCAATCCTCGTCACTTCCCATGCTGTCCTGGGGACGGGTTGAAAGTTCTACAGAATATTTAAATCCGAATTTGGTATAAACTTCGTTAATAAGATGAACAACCCCGATAATTTCATCGGTAATCTGTTCTCGGCGCATAAAGATATGTGCATCGTCCTGGGTAAAGCAGCGAACACGGAAAAGTCCGTGAAGCGCTCCTTTAAGTTCGTGACGGTGAACAAGTCCCAACTCGCCCATTCTGAGAGGAAGTTCACGGTAACTGTGAGGTTTGGATGCATAAACCATAACTCCGCCCGGACAGTTCATAGGCTTTACACAGTAAATATCCTCATCTATTGTAGTGGAATACATATTGTCTTTGTAATGGTCCCAGTGTCCGCTGGTTTCCCACAAATGACGGCTCATAATCATGGGAGTTGCTATTTCCACATAGTTTTCTCTGGTATGAAGTTCTCTCCAGTATTCAATAAGAGTATTCTTGAGAACAGTACCTTTGGGCAGGAAGAAAGGAAATCCGGGTGCTTCTTCGCTCATCATGAAAAGTCCCATTTCCTTGCCTATTCTGCGGTGGTCTCTCTTTTCCGCCTCTTCAAGAAGAACAAGATAATCGTCAAGTTCTTTCTGGGTAGCAAAGGCGATACCGTTGATACGGGTAAGCATTGTGTTGTCTTTGTCGTTTTTCCAGTACGCTCCCGACTGTCCCATAATCTTGAATGCTTTGAGCGCCTTTGTATAGCAAAGATGAGGTCCCACACACATATCAACATAGTCGCCCTGGGTATAGAAACTGATTTGTGCATCAGGGTCAAGGTCGCCTATATGTTCTACCTTATAGGTTTCGCCCCGCTCACTCATAAACTTAACCGCTTCTTCGCGGGGAAGAATTGACGGCTTTATGGGAATGTTTTCTTTAACAATCTTCTTCATTTCGGCTTCAATATTCTGCAAATCCTGGTCGGTAAGTTTTACCTCTCCCAGGTCAACATCGTAATAAAAGCCTTTGTCGGTTGCAGGTCCGTAAGCAAATTTTGCTTCGGGATACAGGCGTTTTATTGCCTGTGCCATAATGTGTGCTGCAGTATGTCGGATAATGTGCTGTTCTTCCTCCTGAGCACATTCCGCAACTGTTCCGTTGTTATAAATTACCTTCATTTTTTTACTCCTTTTTAAAAGAAAAACACCCCGACAGTACAACACTGTCAAGGGTGCAATTAAAATTTTCGCACGGTTCCACCTTGGTTTTTAACTTTAAATCTTTAACGCAGATATACGGTACCGTTTTTGACGACGGTACGGCTCAAAAGTGGTTTTGGCCAAAGTTCTGCATAAGAAACTTCCAGCAAATGTTTCTCTCTCTGTATGCTTTCCTCAGGTTACTTCTTTGTCACAGCCTTTAAATATCTATTACATTATATCATTTATTTTCTCTTTTGTCAAGCGGTGAAAAATGACACCTGTAAGTTTATTTTCTGCAGATTGTTTTTGATAAATTTTTACAGAGAAATCGGGTTTTGAAAAAACAAGCACAGTTTATTGACTGTGCTTACAGATATTAAAATTATTTCGTTCTTTTCTCATCCAACTGTTTTTGAATAAACAGTATTTTGTCATTATCTTTCTTTTGACGGACATTTATTCTGTATCCGTCTTTTGAGGATGCAGTATAAACCCTCAGATATTGTTCTAAAGAAAGCACTCTGAATTGAATGCCATGATTGATTTGAATTTCAATATCCGAAAGATTGATTTTTGCAAAAGATTTCAGTTCTTCAACAGGGGCATAAGAATAACAAATGCCGTCTTTTTGAAAAGTATGCTCCCGCCGGTCAATTAAAACATAACCGTTTTTTATTAAAGCGCTCTTAAAATCTTCCCATTTTTCATTAACAAAAACTTCGGGGATTAAAATGTCAATATCATCAGCATTCAGATTTTCTCCGGTTATATATTCAAGCCCTGAAGAACCGTACATCAACGGAATAATTTCAAATGTTTCTGCAAGTAATTTTGCGTTTTCAAAAAACATCAAATCTTTCATACTATTCCTGTCAGTTTCAAATTTTATAGATTGCTCTTTACATACAGTACGACGGTTTGTCACCGTCATTCACGGCATCTGCATGGCTTACCGCCCCGCACATAAGTGCAAAAACAATGCACAGAACACTTACAATTCTGGCGTATTTAAGTAAGAAATTTTTCATTTTTTTATCCTTTTAAAACTGTTGCCGTATAACCACATAAACTGCCATAACAATCAGCCAGAAAAGCACAAGGGCTATAACCCGCTTTTTTATTCTTTCCGACCTTTGCTGTTGTTTTACGGCTCTTTCCAGTGCCTCTCTGTCTCTTTTGTCCTTTTCTGCCTGTTGCTCCTTGGTAAGATTGGTTTTATGATAAACCTCCGCCCGTATTTCACTTGCTTTCCGGCGGATTGCCTGTTCCGAATTGTTATAGTCCTGTGCCACTTTTTCAAGATTTCTAACAGTAAGGTTTTCAAACTGCCACTCTTTGTCCCTGTCACACACGGCACATTTTTTCAAATCATTTGAATTTTTCGCACCGCAACAGCACACCCAGGCAATTTCGCTTTGGGCAGGAATTACTTTTGCGGGATATTTTTCTTCGGCGGACCTATATATATTTATATCCTTATATGCGGAAAGTTCCTCTTTTTTCAATGTACTGAAAGAATCATATTCACTTCGGGAAACAGCGGTGTAACTTTCCTCTGTTCCGTCTGCAAAAACAATTTTTGTAATTCCGGTTTCTATTTTTTTGAAATAACTGTCATCAAGTTCTATGTAATAATCGTTTCCGAAAACGCTGTCCTTTTCTGCCGATTTTTTGTGTTTTTCAGGCTTTTTGTCCGCTACAAACACCGTGGGCGGTGCTTTTTCCAAGTCTATATAATATTCTTTTTTTGCATCGGGCAAAATATAATTTACACGGGTGCCGTTGTAAAACAAAATCTGCACACCCAGTCCTTTTATCGCTTTTTCACCCACATTCAGATAACTCAGCGACAGAAACAGTTTATTTGTCTGTATATCGCTCACCGTCATTCCGCTTACTATCTGAACGGGACAATTTTCAAACACAAAGTTAAATTCAAATCTGTCAATAATCTTAAAATAATATTTTCCGCCTTTTTCAAGCAACCCCGACATAATATGTACCGTCCCTGATTTTAATTTTTCCTCTGTCAGAAATTTTTAACTTACGCCTGTAAAGCCATTAATATTCTATCATGCTTTACGGCAAAAAAACAGTGAATTATGTAAAAAATCTGAATAAAATTCCTCTCTGCCTGTTTTTTTACACAATATTCATACTTCTCTTTCAGAATATACGGCAAAACCCCTCCGATACACTGTGTTTCGTGTTCCGGAGGGGTTTGGGCTTTACACAAATTAAAAATGATAAATTATCCGACAAATGAACCCTTGGGGTCGTCGCCGTAATTGTTTGCACCCACTGTTCCGGGTGTAACTGCAAAAACTAAAGTTATAATCGCTCCGACCAGCGGAATAAGATTAATCAGAATAAACCATCCCGATTTATTAATATCGTGCAATCTGCGTGCCGAAAGAGCAAGTGCCGGCACTAATATAAACAGTTCATACAGAGTTGAAAAAACGGGAATACCTATTATAGCGTCTATTGCTCCCAGAACAAAACTGATAACCATGTTGACAAGAGCAAACATCCAGTATTCTGTTCTTCTTGCTCTGCCGCTGAAGTTACAATAATTTTTAATTGACTGTATGTACCAATTCATAATTCTTTTTCTCCTTTATTAATATTCAATCTCTCCGCCGTGAGCCTTTGCAAGTTCTTCCAGAGCAGAATTATACTGGTCAAGCAGTTCAAGTGCCTCGCCCAGACTTTCATTTCCCGCCTCGATTGTTGCATCTTCCTGTGTCACACATGCCTCCGAAAGCAGTTCAAACGCCTTTTTATATGCTTCCATCATCTTGACATATTTTGCTTTTATTTCGCCGACTTCCTGTGTTGCGGGGGTTACTGCCTGAAGTTTTTCGAGAGAACCGTTGACAAGGGGAAGAAGAACACCGTCAATGCTTTGTGCAATGGCACTGTCATCTTCTAAGGTTTCCCATGTGGAAAGTTCTGCTTTAATATTTTCATAATCTGCGTTGACATCTGCCATTCCGACATTTAAGAAGTTTTTCAAATCATCAAAAACAGGGTCAGAACCGCAACCCGCAAGAAGTGTAACCGACATAACCGCCATAAGTAAAACTACTAAAAGTTTTTTCATAATAATTTCCTCCAAAAATTAAAATAATCTAATGAGTGTAAAGCCAATTTTTAAAATTTTATTTTGCTTTCATTATCGTGAACCGCCGCCGCGGCCGCCGCCCGAAAATCCTCCGCCACCGCCAAAGGATGCTCTGCCACCGCCTCCGCTTGTTCTTTTTGCCTGTATGGCTCTTTGTGCCGAGCGATGCATACTGTGATAATAACTGTAGGCTATAACAACATTTCTGTCATAGGTTTCAATTTCCGGGATTTTTTCGGGGTAGACCTCTTTAAACTGCTTAATAACCTTATCCGCTATTCCGAAAAGTGTAGCATAAACCATATATTCTTTCCAGATTATTGTTTCGGATATTTCTCTTTCAGCAATCAGGGTAAATTCATCAAGATACTTTTTAAGTCCGATAACCTCAGAAAGTTCTTGTTTGCCTTTATCGCTCAAATCTTTAATTCGGTTTCCCGTACCGTCTGCAAATCCGCCCAGAGAAATGAACGCCATCTCCCCTGCTGTCTTTATGCTTTTGATAAAATCGTTGATTTTCACGGGGTTTTTATATGAGTATTTCTCAAGTTCTTTTTTCTGCAAAATCCCGTCTTCTCCCGCCGACTCACAAAGTAAGTTATATAATGTCAGTTCAGAGGGAGTATCCGGCTCTTTTACAAGTTTTAAATTAACACTCTCTTTGACTTTGCCGAAAAACCCTGTGGTTTCTTCCTTTTCGGGTTGTATACATCCCCTGTTAATCATGGAAAGAATAAGCGCACCGATTATCAGGCTCTCGTTACCCGAAACATCAAAAGTCTGCGCAAGATAGTGGGAAATATCTATTTTTCCGCCGTTGGGAACATCTCTGAAATATCCGCACTCCTTTTTAAACTTTTTAATGGCTCTTTTTCTTTTGATAAAAGATGTTATGAACAGGATAATTCCCGCACAGAAACCGAAAAATACCACAAACCCTATTATTGTTTCAAAAAGTGTGGGCTCTTCCTCATAATAGTCCTCGCCGTAATCACCGCCCTCAAAGGCTTTGTCTTTTACGGTGTCAAAAGACCTGTCAACATGGGTTTTCGGGAAAACAAGACCTTTGTCCAGCCTCAGCATGACAATCATGGAATTTTCTCCCCGCAAAGCCGAAGATGTATATGCATTTACCGAACCGTTTTTAAATTCCACATACCCGTCGTAACCAAACGCCCATATACCTGCATTGTTTTCGGTAAGTTGTGTTCCGTTCTGCAAAACGATGTTTATATGTGCGTCGGTAGGGAAAGTGGACATACCCGGATTTACAAACATAAAGTTTGTTCCGTCAAAGTCGGTATAACTTTTGATAAAATCTTCTACAACATACTCTATGGCATATCTGTTTTGACCGTATACGGAAATGCCAAAACAAAGTTCTACACCGCCGGAGGTTTCAACTATTCCGCACTTAAATGCCTTCATATCAAAACCGGCGTCAATATCCCAGTTTTCCAAAAGTGTATATGGTCCGTTCCGGTCCGACACCTTAAACTCAGAAATTGAAATATCCCCGGTGTTTATGGGTATATAATTTTCCGTTCCTTCATTAAATGTACCCTGCCAGTTCTGAACTATATACGCACTTCCGTCGTCTCTTACAGTAACATCAATATCGATTTCGGATACATTGTTTTTTGCCGACACCCATGTGCAAAACACCGTCAGCACTAACAGTATTGCCGTCAGCAGTTTATTTATCTGCTTCATACAACCACCTCATTTAAGGTTGGGCATATCCGCTTTTTTATTGTCTGTTTCAAGATAATCACGGCTCTTTATACCAAGTACGCCTGCCGCGATTGATGTGGGGAACATTCTGATTGCACGGTTCAATTTTGTTACGCTGTCGTTATATACAAGACGGGATTTACGGACCATTTCTTCATAAGAATTTACGCTGTCCATTGTCTTGATGTAGTTTTCATTTGCCTTGAGTTCAGGATAACTCTCCGCAACCGCCATAATTTTTCCCATTGCCTCGGTTATCATATTTTCCTGTGCATTAACTTCTTTTGCAGAACTGCCCGAATTAATGGAAGTACGCATTCTGATTGTGTCGGAAATAGTTTTGTACTCATGCTCTGCATAACCTTTTGTAAGGTCTAAAAGTGCAGTGAGTGCATCCCATCTGGAAGAGAGCTGAACACCAATCTGACTCATGGAATTGTTGATATTCTCGTCCATAACAACCAGGTTTCTCTGTACCGAAATAAACCAAAAAATCACTACCGCAACAATTACCGCCAAAATAATAAATACCATAACAATCTCCTTTAAATATAAATTTTCTTTTTATGAAACAGGCACGCTCCGCACCTGTTAATATCTCTTTGTGCCGAAAAAATTCTGCTTGAAAATTTTTAATTTCTGTGCTATACTGATTATACACCGTACCCTAAGGTACGATGCAATAGTTTTTAACAAATTTTATTGAAAAAAATAAATTTTTATAAATAAACAGGAATATTTTATGAACGACAGACTGTTTTCTATAGGCGAGGTTGCAAAAGGTGTCGGAATTACAAGAAAAACAATATTAAATTACGAATACAAAGGACTCATAAAACCCGACAAAAAAGACGGCGTTAAGGGCAACAGATATTACACCATTGACACCTTTACACAGGTGCACACTATCCGTGTTTTTCAGAAACTGGGGCTTTCCCTGGACGAAATAAGGGGTTATTTCAGCGATACAACCGATTTGCTTCCGATTATTCAACGGATTGAAAAAATGAGGGATGACCTCAATCTCACAATAGATAAACTCAAAGAACGAATAGCCTCTCCGGATGATAATATAAAAGAAATTTCCGTTGAAATGCAAACCGTGTACTGCCGTACATATAACTGCTCCTCCGTCACCGATAAAACAAATCATTTAAGAAATACAGCGCTCGAGGCATTGACCCTCCACGGACATGATACATCACGGCGAATGTATTTTACAGAATACCATGCAAATTCTCCGCAGGAAGTTTCCTTTTGCGTTGCCGTACCGCCCGAAAGCCGCGGGGAATATATAAAACAACTCCCCGCCCTCAATGCAATTTCCCTCCTGCATTACGGCGCATACGAGAACATTCCCAAAACACGGGAAAAACTTGTTTCTTTTGCACAGCAAAACAACCTGAAACTGTCCGGTACTTTCCGTAACCTTTATATCGAAGGTCCGCCTCAGCACAAAGACACCTCAAAGTTTATTACCCGTATAATCGGAATACTGTGTTAAGGAGAATATTATGGCTGTAAAAACACTTGATTTTGGATTAAACCCCGCAGAGAAAAATCCGCTCATCACCGCCTATTCTTTCCGCTTTACCGAAACACCCGAATTTACCCCCAAAAAAGACTGCATTACCACCTGCGTAAACCCCAATCACAGAGAGGGGTTTGACAATATCAGCCTTGTGACTACGGAAAAATATGCCTCGGGTGTCAGGATGACTCTTGTCAGCGAATTTGAAGATTTGGGCTGTGCCGAAATAATACTTGTTGAAAAACTGGAAAAATGCCATGACGGTGCTGTCCGCTACGGAGCATGTTTCGAGGTCATTCTGTATAAAGACGGCATAAATGTATGGCGTCATTACCGTGACGACGGCATATGCCACTGGCATAAACGACTGGCTCTGCATTTTCCCGTTTCGGAAAACCAAAAGCATCATCTTGCTGTTCAGGTTGCAAATAATACACTGCTGATTGAGGCGGATGACCTGAAAATTGAACTGCGTACTGAAGATTTGCCGGAAACCTTCCATGTGGGACTTACCGCCTGCGAGGGTATTGTTCGCCTGTACCAAATGACCATCGAGGAATGAAACGGCAGATTGAACCCTTTTGTCCCCTGTCTTTTCCGTTTACTCTTAAGGCCCTTGTTCAAGGGCTTTTTTGTCGTAAATTCCATTTACTTCCTGCCGTTTATACATAAAACAAGAGAAAATATACCACCTGTTTGTGCTTTCTGTTTACCATTTTTAAAAATCTATTGAAAATGGTAAGAATTTGTAATATAACACTATGGATGATTTTTCAGGTTTTAGTATGTTGAGCCTTAAATCAACACCATTGTCAAACATACTGAGCAGTACGCAAGAGTATAACCATTGGATTCAAAGCCTTGAAGCAAATCCTCAGACCAAAAGCATATGGACAAGACTTATAGAATTTTTACAGAAGGTTATCGAGGATGCCAAGTTATTCTTATCGCAGATAGGTATGACTGCAGAGGAAAAGGCAAACTCTCAAAGAAAAATCGAGTACCTTGAAAACATCAAAAAACTTTACGGCGATGCTATTAAGGCAAGCGAAAAAGCGGTTAATGAAATTCGCCAGGGAGAACAGAACACCGATGTAAAGAAACAAAAAAACAGCGGCGCAGAATTTTCGTTAAAGGGCAACCGTGCCGACGGTATAGAGGTTTACGAAACAAGCGAAGACATAAAAAACATACCGGTTGCAGAAAGAAAACGGATATATGTAAAGTTGATGAGCAAAGTATATGCTGGACGAACAGCCCGCTTTGTTCGTAATGGACATGTTTATTATGCTGAATTTGACAAAGCAAATTTAGGAAAGCCAATGTATGGCGACAAGCGTTCAAGCAATAGCGGAATAAAAGCACTAACAAGAATTGGTGCAGGCGGTGACATTTTTGACCTTGTGGAAAATTCCGTATATGACAGAAGTGCATCTGACACAAAAAGCCATAAAAAAACCGATTACTTCGATTATTTTATAAAAACAGTGCAAATAGACAATAAAGTTTATGACTTGTTGGCAGATGTAAAAAAGAAGTACGGCAAAGACAGCGGATATGTTTATAGTATCACACTAAAAGATAACAAAAAAATAAAAGCCGCCCCCACCAAGGAAACCAAGAATGATTCCTTGAAAGTTGTGGAAACGACTTCGTTGGCAAGTCGGTCCGTAACATCGGACACACCCTATGCCGTTCATATTGTATCACAAAATCTCAAAAATGTCAAGACTCAAAATTCACTCAAAAACTCCAAAGGCGATAACACAACCGCAAAAAATATAAATGTGTTGGAAGACGGTGAAAATTTACAAAATAACAGTGGAATTAAATCAGCAGAGGATTATAATGTAAGTACAAATAATTCTCTTAAGGAAAATGGCACAAAGGCTGTAACCGAAAAACATCTTTATACTGAAAAGGAATATCGTAACTTCGGTTGGGCAAGGGCAAACAACATTCTGAATGCCGGGCAAAATGCGGACTATCGCTCAAAATTTGCCGATGCAAAAGCAGGCAGAGCAAGGTTTAACAAAAGCAAAAGCGGTGAATATATCATACCCGTAAGCGACATATACGATGTCGCATTGGATGGTATTGACAATGTTCTCGTTTTTACTAAAGGAACAATTACAAATCCTGTTATCACAAGTGTGATAGCAATATTTGAATATGATGAAACAATTCTTGATAATATAAGGAGACAAATTTATGATGGTGAGCGGAGAGGCATTCAGCAAGAGATTGAAGGAGTATTCAGACGATACAATTCTTCTTCTTATGAGTTTAAACAATCGGGAACTGTATTTGAAGGGACTGGATATAGTAGCAACAACGGACAGCGAGGAAGAAGTAGTGAAAAAACTTCTTCAGCTGAAGAAAAAACTAAAGTAAGTCATTCCCTCAAAACAAAGGACACCACAACTGCCGAAGATGTCAACGAGTTTCTTAATACCGTTGAGGATATGCAAAACGGTAAGAAGGGTGCTAAATACAAATTGTCCAAGTATGTTGACAACGGAATGATAACCACCGAAGTATATCAAAATATGATAGAAAAATACGGCGCAATCCCAGAAGGCGAAAAACCGCACAGAGAAATCCAAGTGCCTCGAAAAACAGCAAAATCCAAAAAAGTATCGCAAACTGTCCGCACAATTCTTGAAGCAAAGTCAACACCTGATGAAGCCGTTCCCACTATTGAAAAGATGGTAAAAGACGGAGTATTTTCCTATGATGCATACACAGATAAGCAAGCCATCAACGATACCGAGTCATACCTCAAAGAATACGGTTGGGCAGAAAGTCTTAACGATTGGCTAAAAGATGTAGAGCACGGAGTAGTTTCCAAGCAACATACTGTGATGGGATGGGCATTGTATAATAATTCCGCAAACATCGTCGCAACCACTACATCCGAATCGGAGAGAAAAACTGCAATACAAACTTCTCTTCAGATTCTCGATGCAATGGTAAGACACCAACGCAATGCTGCCTGAAATACGGCAACCTGTGACTATGTTTGCAATATATTTTATCATCTGTTCTCCTAAAATACTGATTTTTTCTTACTTTTTGACAAATTCAAGTGTATAACAGAAAAAAAGACGGATTATTCATCCGTCTTTTTTGTGTTGGCGCTGACCTATCTTCCCGGGCCGCTTCCAGCCAAGTATTTTCGGCATAATCGAGCTTAACTACCGTGTTCGGAATGGGAACGGGTGGACCCTCGACAATAATAACACCAACTATTCTGATGTACGATGTACTCAGAAAACCGAATAAAGAATGGAGTAAGAAACTCACAAGAGATTGTAGTTCAAGCCTTCGGTCTATTAGTATCGCTCAACTGAAAGCATTACTGCTCTTACATCTGCGACCTATCAAACTTGTAGTCTACAAGTGACCTTATGACTAAAGTCATGGATATCTAATCTTGAAGTGTGTTTCACGCTTAGATGCCTTCAGCGTTTATCACGTCCGTACGCGGCTACCCAGCTGTGCCATTGGCATGACAACTGATGCACCGGAGGTACGTCCATCCCGGTCCTCTCGTACTAAGGACAGCTCT
>JAFSGN010000004.1 GCA_017440805.1 Clostridia bacterium | reverse complement strand
TGAAAATCCTCGTGTCGTTGGTCCAATTCCGACCGGAGGCATTTTCCCCCAATGTGCTTTTATGCGGATTTAGCTCATTTGGTAGAGCGCGACCTTGCCAAGGTCGAGGTGGCGGGTTCGAGCCCCGTAATCCGCTTCATGTGGGAGCTTAGCTCAGCTGGGAGAGCATCTGCCTTACAAGCAGGAGGTCACAGGTTCGATCCCTGTAGCTCCCATCCCATCAATTTAATATGGCCTGGTAGTTCAGTTGGTTAGAACGCTAGCCTGTCACGCTAGAGGTCAGGGGTTCGAGTCCCCTTCAGGTCGGTTTTATGCTGATGTAGCTCAGTAGGTAGAGCACATCCTTGGTAAGGATGAGGTCGGCCGTTCAACTCGGCTCATCAGCTTTTGAAAAAGGTTGTCGTAGTTTTTACGACAACCTTTTTAAGTTTCTAAATTATTATTTTTATTTGTTTTGCAGGTTGACAGAATGCGTCATAAAGTAATCTACCCACAGTTTGTATGCTTTCTGATTGAGATGTAATCCATCGCCGCTTTGATAAGACTCGTCAAGATATCCACGCTCATTTTTTAAAATTTCCGCGGTGTTCAGGAAATATAAACCTCGTTCACGACACAAGTCAGCCAGATATTCATTAAATGAATTAATTACTTTGTTGTTTATTTTTGTTCCTTTTTCTTCGTATTTTTCGCTCACCGGAGGTATAGACTGTATTATAATCCGGGTGTTAGGCGAATAATAAAGGATTTTGTCAATCAATTCAGAATAAAGGTTTATAAAATCATCAGGTTTACGCCATGAAACAGAATTAGTGCCCAGGGTGATGACAACCCGCTCAGGCAGATAATATCCGCAGGCTTCGGGTATTGTGACTTTTTCTGTAGTTGGAAGCATTATAAGTTTATCCTTGATTGCATGAGACGGGTCAATAGAACCTGCCGCAAGAACACTTTTGTCCGGAAGTATTCTGAATGCTCTGAGGCCTACCGACAATGAATCTCCCACAAATGCTGTACCGTCAAGATATGCGTCTGTTTCACGGGATGTCTCTTTCAGAACAACATCGGAATAATTTTTAATCAGATTAAAGGTTATGTATTCCGAAGGGGGAGGTGACGACGGATTGAAAACAGGTTCGCTTTCGGATTCGTCAAGTTCAATTTTAAATGAATTCATGTAAAAAATCCGCATCAGGACTGCACACACTTCACTTCTGAGAATTTTATCATTCGGATAGAATGTGTGCGTTTCATTTTTTCCGGTAAGGATTCCTGCACGATAAAAAGTATAGATTTCGTTGTAATATTTTTCGTTATTCAAGACATCGGGAACAGCACCGTCAAGGTACTCAATGTATTCAAAAATGTTTTGCGGGGGGATGGCGTTGTAAAAAACATGAACAAAGTCCCGTCTTGAAATCGGTGCATTGTAATCTGAAAACTCTATGTCTAAAATGTTATAATTCCTGGCAAATTCAACATATGGTTCATACCATATTTGACCGTTTTCAAGAGATATATCCAGTTTCATAATGTTTATAAAAAGCATATCGGCAAGTTTTAATGCTTCAGCAATTGTAAGATTTTCGTATGGACAGAACATGGTGCTGCTTCTGCCGTTTATAAATCCGAATCCGTATGCTTCATTTACATAACTGTAAAACCAGTCGTTTTCTGTTACATCAGAAAAAACACCTTCTGCAGAAATACTTAAAGATGTGAAAAGGCAAAGAGCGAGTAAAAGCAGAAGGAAAACAACAGATTTTTTCATAAAATCATTCCTGTTCATTTTGCGGGACAGCATGAGTTCTTAAATATTTCAGCCATACATCATATGACGCCTGATTGTGGTGTAAACCGTCACCGCTATGATATCTTTCGTCAAAAAAACCGCGTTCGTTTTTTAATACCGATGCCGTGTTTAAAAAATATACAGACTTTTCAAAAGCAAGGTCGAGAAGAAGTTCATTAAAACGATTGATTGTCTTATTTGTAAGTTTAATTGCTCCGGCTTCATATACCTCTGTAACAGGCGGTATTGTCTGTATTATTATTTCGGTTTGTGGACTTTCCGCTTTTATATCTTCGATAAGCTGACCGTAAGATGTATAAAACGCATTTTCTGCAATCCATGATACAGAATTTGTTCCCAAAGTTATGACAACTCTTTTAGGTTTATAGTATCCTACTGCCTGGGGTATGGTAACCGTTTTTTCGTCAGGAAGTTGAATTATTTTATTGTGAGCCGCGGCGTAAGGGTCAATGGAGCCTGCCGCGAAAACTCTCTCAAGCGGAATGATTTTAAATGCCTTTAAACCAAGTGTGGTGGAATCGCCGATAAATGTTGTTTCATCAACATATTTCTGCCCGGCATCTTCAGATTCGGCCAACAAAACCTCATCGTGCCTGCCTTTAAGAGTGTATGTGATATACTCTTGGGGTGGTGCAGGTAACTCATTTGAATTGTGCTTATCGGATTGCTCGAGTTGTTCGGGAGGAACACTGTCCGGAGGTATAGCATGGGAAAATGTATTCTGGAATGAGGGTTTCAGAGGCGGATAATCCGGATCGTTGTATGCAATTACCGATTGGTTTATTCGGGAACATGAAAATAAAAAATAAGACAATGTTAACAAAATAATTGCTAAACAAATTGATTTTTGCACTGATACACCTCCAGATTTCATTCTTGTATGACAGAAAAATATAAAACCATACCTTTTTTAATAGTATATCACTTTTTTCAACATGTGTCAATTATAAAATCGTCAAATTACAGATAAACAACAAAGAATTTATGCTGTTTTTTATATTTGGGGTGCAGTAAATATAAGGACATGACGAAAAATTGCTATTGCAAATTTCGGCTGTTTATGTTATAATAAATTATTATAGAATTTCAAAGGGGTATTGCTGATGAAAAGTGATGTAGAAATTGCTCTTGAAGCGAAAATGTTACCGATAGGTGAAGTTGCAGAAAGAGTCGGTATTACTGAAGATGAATTGGAATATTATGGTAAATACAAAGCGAAAATAGGTGTAGAATGTCTTGAACGCATTAAAGACAACAAGGAAGGAAAACTGATTCTTGTAACGGCAATAAATCCCACACCCGCAGGTGAAGGAAAAACAACTACCACAATAGCGATAGGTCAGGCATTAGGTAAAATGGGTGTTAATTCCATTATTGCCTTGCGTGAGCCTTCGTTAGGACCTGTTTTTGGTATAAAAGGCGGTGCGGCAGGCGGAGGATACAGTCAGGTTGTGCCCATGGAAGACATCAACCTTCATTTTACGGGCGATTTCCATGCCATAACCAGCGCAAACAATCTTCTTTGTGCTGCAATTGACAATCATATTTTTCAGGGCAATTCTCTGAATATTGACCCAAAAAGAATTATTATGAAACGTGTCGTTGATATGAACGACCGTGCTTTGCGAAATATAATAGTCGGTCTCGGTGCCCGTACCGACGGAGTAGTCCGTGAGGATGGCTTTAAAATAACTGTTGCCAGTGAAGTTATGGCGATTCTTTGTCTTGCAGAAAATCTGGCTGACCTTAAGGAAAAACTTGGCAATATTCTTGTTGCATATACCTATGATATGAAACCTGTATATTGTCGCGACCTTAAAGTAAACGGAGCAATGACTGTTCTTTTGAAGGACGCGATAAAGCCGAATATTGTCCAGACTCTTGAGAACACCCCGTGTATTATTCACGGCGGACCTTTTGCAAACATTGCTCACGGCTGCAATTCGGTAATTGCAACAAAAACTGCTATGAAACTCTGTGATTATACAATAACGGAAGCAGGATTCGGTGCTGATTTGGGCGCGGAAAAGTTTTTTGATATTAAGTGCCGCAAAGCAGGACTTGCTCCCTCTGCCGTTGTTTTGGTTGCTACTGCAAGAGCACTTAAGTATAATGGCGGTGTTAAAAAAGAAGACACATCCTTGGAAAATGTTGAGGCACTTAAAAAAGGAATTGTAAACCTTGAGGCACACATTGACAATCTGAAGAAATTCGGTGTTAATATTGTGGTTGCAATTAACCACTTTTACACCGATACCGATGCGGAAATTCAGGTTATAAAGGATTTGTGTAAAGAAAAAAATGTTGAATTTGCACTTTCCAAAGGGTTTGCCGAAGGCGGAGACGGTGCTGTTGAGTTGGCACAGAAGGTTATTGAGGCGGCAAATAAACCATCCGATTTTAAAACTTTGTATGATGACAAACTTTCGATAAAAGAAAAAATCAATGTTATAGCCAAAGAAATTTACGGTGCATCGGATGTGATAATTGAGTCGTCTGCTGAAAAGGAAATTCAAAAAATTACCGATATGGGACTTTCCCATCTTCCCGTTTGTATGGCTAAAACACAGTACTCGTTGTCGGATGACCAGACGCTTTTGGGACGCCCCACAGGGTTTACTCTAAATGTAAGAGAAATAACACTTTCTGCAGGCGCGGGATTTGTGGTTTGTATTACCGGTAAAATTATGACAATGCCCGGACTTCCCAAAGTTCCCAGTGCGGAAATAATTGATATTGACGAAAACGGAGTTATAAAAGGCTTATTTTGATGAATAAAACAGTTGTTTGCAGTCAGGTTGAAGATACAGAAAAAATCGGTACGGAAATTGCAGAATATGCACAAAAAGAAGGGTATACCTTTATTGCGTTGTACGGTGATTTGGGTGTTGGAAAAACAGCACTTGTAAGAGGTTTTGTCGCATTTTACGGCGACAGTCATAATGTAATGAGTCCGACATACAATCTCGTCAATGTTTACGGAGATATTTACCATTTTGATATGTATCGCATTTCGGATGAAGATGATTTGTATTCAATAGGTTTTTACGATTATGATGACGGAAAAAACATAATTATAACCGAGTGGAGTGAAAACATAGAGTACGCTTTACCTGACCGGTATCTTAGAGTTACGATTAAGAAAACGGAAAATCATGAAAATGAGCGTGTGATAGAAATAAAAACAGTGGGGAAATAATGCTGACACTTGCAATTGACACAACAGCAGTTACCGCCTCGTCTGCGTTGGTTGACGAGAATGGAATAATTGCCGTATTTAATGTAAACAATAAACTTACTCATTCCGAAAAACTAATGCCGATGATAGACGCTGTGCTTCATCAATCAGGCTTTGATGTTTCTGATATCGAACTGGTTTGTGTAAGTGCCGGACCTGGTTCGTTTACCGGCGTCAGAATAGGAATTTCTGCAGTTAAAGGCCTTGCTTTTTCAAGAGATTTGCCGTGTGTTCCGGTAAGTTCGCTTGAGGCTTTGGCATATATGAACAGGGAAAGCAATGCTGTTTTGTGTCCGTTGATGGATGCAAGGCGTGACGAATATTATAACGCCTTGTTTGCCCCTGATTTGTCGCGTATTTGCGATGACCGTGCTGTATCAGCCAAAGAACTCGAAGAGCAGTTGAAAACATATGAAAAGGTTATTTTGAACGGCGACGGAGCAACAAAGTATTTTATGTGGTTGGACGGCAGATTGAATAATGTTTCTCTTGCCTCGGAATTTACTTTGCTGCAAAATGCTGCTTCGGTTGGTATGTGCGGACTTGAAAAATATAAAAAAGGAAAAGTTATTTCTTCGTTTGAACTTGCACCGGTTTATTTGCGTAAACCGCAGGCAGAACGGGAATATATTGAAAATAATAAATAACTTAAAGGAGAATAAAAATGATAGCATTAGGTTGTGACCATGGTGGCTGGGAATTGAAGGAGGCCGTAAAAAAATATCTTGATGAAAAAGGAATACAATACGAAGATTTCGGTTGTTTTAATACCGAATCTGTAGATTACCCTGTTTACGGAAAAAAGGTCGCAGAAGCAATTGTTGAAAAAAAGGCTGAAAAGGGACTTTTGTTCTGTGGAACAGGTCTTGGAATGATGCTTTGCGCAAACAAATATCCCGGAGTCCGTGCGATTTGTGCGTCAGACATATTCAGTGTTGAATTTTCCCGTATGCATAACAACGCCAATGTTCTTACTCTGGGCGGAAGAGTTATGGGCCCCGGTCTTGCAATTAAACTTGTTGATACATTTATTCACACAGAGTTTGAGGGTGGCAGACACGCTAAGCGTGTTGAAATGTACGACAAAATAATTTAATCTTGTAAAATTACTTTTAAAATTGGTAAATTGTATTGAAAAAGAATACAATATATGATATAATGTTATAGAATAATTTATTTCACAAGGTGTGAGATAAGACTATGCTATCCGGGGAGTTAGCGGTGCCTTGTACCTGCAATCCGCTGTAGCAGGGGAGAATGCATGACTGAGGAATAGGGTTGTATAGCCGCTCTCTTATTTTGATGTTGATAAATGGGTCTTGCGCAATCAATGGCTGTGAACCATGTCAGGTGGGGAACCAAGCAGCATTAAGCAGTATGTTTGATGTGCCGCAAGTCAGCCTGTTTTGAGTCAGAGTAGGGGATACCGTATGTAGTCTTATATTCAAAGCATGATGCATGGTCTTATCTTGCACCTTGTTTTTGGAGGATAAGTTGTATCAGACTTTATACCGTAAATACCGGCCACAGAATTTTGACCAGGTGGTGGGGCAAAAACATATTGTCAATACCCTTAAAGGCCAGATAGAATCGGGTAAATTTTCTCATGCATATCTGTTTTGCGGTACTCGTGGTACGGGAAAAACAACCTGTGCCAGAATTCTTGCCAAGGCAATAAGTTGTACTTCGCTTTCGGACGGAAATCCGTGCAACGAATGTGAGTCATGCAGAATAGTAAACAGTGGAAACTCAGTTGACATTATTGAGATAGATGCGGCAAGTAATAATGGTGTGGAAAACATCAGAAGTCTTATTGAAGAGGTTCGTTATACTCCTGTTGAACTTAAAAAGCGTGTGTATATTATTGACGAGGTACATATGCTTACAATTCAGGCGTTTAATGCATTGCTTAAGACTCTTGAGGAACCGCCGGAACATGTTGTTTTTATTCTTGCAACAACCGAGATACATAAAATACCTGCAACAATTATGTCCAGATGTCAGAGATTTGATTTTAAGCGCATAGGTGTTGAAGAAATAACCGAGAGTCTTATGGCGGTTGCGGCAAAAGAGGGTATTTCTATAGAGCGGGACGCGGCAAAAATTGTTGCTAAAATGTCAGACGGTGCTATGCGTAATGCTTACAGTATGCTTGAAAGTTGCATTGGATGCGGAGAAATTGTAACCGCGGAGATGATGATAAACCGGCTTGGTACTTCAAATCGGGAGGAACTTATTAATCTTATAGGTTTTATTTCTTATTCAAACAGTGCGGGTGCATTAAGAATTGTTTCTGAAATGTACGAGGCACAGAATGATTTTGCCAATATACTTAATGAACTGCTCAGAATATACCGCGACTTATTAATTTTAAAATCTGCCCCTTCCTGTGAGCAGTTTCTTGAATGTTATGATAAAGAACTTCCGCAACTTAAGAAGATTTGCGAAAAAATAACTTACTCCAATATGTGTAAGCAGGCAGATAAAATACGGATTCTTTTTGAAAATGCCGACAAATACGGAAACACCATTCGGGCAGCATTTGAGATAGCAATAATTGAAATGTGCGAAAAAGAAATATGCATTGATATTCCGGCAGCTCATGAACAGGAACAAAGGGTAAAGTCGGATGCCTGGCAAAAGAAGGAGCAGAAGGCACCGGCAAAAAAAGAGACTCAACCGGATAAGCATACTCTTGATAATTCGATTACCGAAGAAAATAAACAACCGATAGAGCAAAAGACGGATATTTCGTCTTCTTATCTGAAGTTCGGTATTTTACGGGAAGAAATAGCAAAGCGTTCTCCGGAAACATTTCCATTCTTTGAAAATGTCAAGGCAGAGTGCCGTGATGGCAGATTGTTCATTGTCTGCTCGGATATGTTGGTTAAAATGATTTTGTCCAACAACACCAATTTACCGCTTATAAAGGGAATAGTCGGAAGCATTTCCCCTGAAATACAAGAAGTGATAGTGACTGATAAAGTTGTTCTGCCCCAGGAAGAAGAATTTTGATTTATTGAAAGGAAAAATGATATGAAAGTAAGATTACCCGACGGAATGGGCAAAGGTCCATCAAGTATGAATGCTATGATGCGTCAGGCACAAAAAATGCAGGAAGATATGACGGCATTGCAGTCAGACCTTGACTCTCGTGAATATGATGTATCTGCAGGTGGCGGAGTTGTCAACATAAAAATAAACGGAAAAAAAGAAATTCTTAATATCGAAATTAAACCTGAAATAGTTGACCCTGACGATATTGAAATGCTTCAGGACATCCTTACTGCCGGAATAAACGAGGCAATAAAGAAAGTTGAAACAACCAATACGGAAGAAATGGGTAAATTAACCGGAAGTCTGAATATTCCGGGACTGTTTTAATGTCTGGGTTTGTTCAGCCTCTGGAACACCTTATTGAATGCTTCAGACGGTTGCCGGGCATTGGCTATAAAACTGCAGTGAGACTTGCCTTTTGCGTTGTTGATATGCCTGCGGCGGATGCCGAGGCATTTGCTACTGCAATTATCAACGCAAAGCAAAAAATAAAAATGTGCAGCATATGCCAGAATATAAGTGAGTCAGATGTTTGCGATATATGTTTATCATCTTCAAGGGATAAAAGCACCATTTGTGTTACGGAAAATTCCAAGGATGTTGCTGCTATTGAAAAAATACGCGATTATAATGGACTTTACCATGTTCTGGGAGGACTCATTTCACCTATTAACGGCATAACTCCCGATAAACTGAAAATCAAGGAACTTCTTTCAAGACTGAGCGATGATACGGTAAAAGAAGTTATAATAGCCACAAATCCAAATATTGAAGGTGAAGCGACGGCAATGTATATTTCAAAACTGATTAAACCTCTCGGGGTAAAGGTAAGCCGCCTTGCGTATGGTATTCCTGCGGGAGGAGAACTTGAATATGCGGATGAGGTAACATTGTCACGGGCAATTGAGGGCAGACGGGAACTTTAAAATTACCGGTTTCTGTCATGAATAAAATAAATTAAGTCTAATGATTGAAAGGTACCGCTATGGGCAAACTTACAAGACGAGAGTCGCGTGAACTTGCATTTAAACTTGTTTTTGAGAAGAGTTTCAAAATTGATGAAGATGCTTTTGATGTATATATAGAATACCTTGATAATAACGAAATACAGGGAAATGACTATATAAGAGAAACTTTTCTTGGAGTTTATGAAAAAATTGATGAAATAGATGCCGATATAACCTCGGCGTCAATAAGACGAAAAAATGAGCGTATTTCAAGAGTAGCAATGGCTATTCTGCGTTTGGCAATATATGAAATGAAATTTTCTGAAGATGTGCCGGTTAATATTGCAATAAATGAAGCGGTAGAACTTGCTAAAAAATATGAAGACGACGATGTCCCGGGATATGTAAACGGTGTTCTGGGCACAGTTGCAAAAACTATTACAGAGCAAAAATGAAAGCATTTTTGGGTATAGATACAAGCAACTACACAACATCGGTTGCTGCAGTTTTTGAAAACGGTAAAACCGAAAGTGTCAAGATACCGCTTAAAGTAAAATCGGGTGAAAAAGGTGTGCGTCAGAGTGATGCATTGTTTATGCATACGGTTAACTTGCCCAATGCAATCAGGCAACTTTTTCAAAAAATAGGTGATTGTGAAATTGCAGCGGTTGGTGTTTCAACCCGTCCGCGTAATATTGAAGGCTCATATATGCCGTGTTTTCTTGCGGGAATCAGTGCGGCTTCTGCCTGTGCAGAGTCACTGAAAGTCCCTTTGTTTGAGTTCTCGCATCAGGAAGGACATATTATGGCGGCTTTTTGTGAGAGCGGACATAATGTGGATGAGTATGATGAATTTCTGGCGTTTCATATTTCGGGCGGCACAAATGATATGATGCGTGTAGTGTGGAATGGCAAATTTGAAATCACACAGATTGGCTGGTCAAAAGATATTACATCCGGTCAGTTAATTGACAGATGCGGTGTTATGCTGGGAATAGATTTTCCGTGCGGCAAGCAACTTGAAAAATTAGCATCAGACTCGGATAAGTTTATAAAACCAAAGATTTGTGTAAATAATTGTGAATGCAATATTTCGGGTGCTGAAAATCAGTGCAAAAAACTCTTTGAGTCCGGAGAATTGCCCTCAAACATAGCACAGTATGTACTCAACTTTGTATATTTTACACTTGATGAGATGCTTACACAGAGTACCTTGTCTCATTTACCGATTTTGTTCGTCGGCGGTGTTATGTCAAATTCCTTTTTAAGAACAAAGTTTTCTCAGAAATATAATTGTATTTTTGCATTGCCCGAGTATTCATGTGATAATGCCTGCGGCATAGCAGAACTGTCACGAAGGAGTTTTAATGTCTGAAATAACTTTTACGGTCAGTGAACTTAATGAGTTTTTAAAGATTTCATTTGATGAGAGCAAGATTTTGCGTGATATATACATCAGGGGCGAAATCTCAAATTTCACGAATCATTTTAAAACAGGACATTACTATTTCACTCTGAAGGACAGCGACAGTTCGCTCAAGGCAGTAATGTTCCGTATGTATACGCGAAATATTGATTTTATTCCGCAAAATGGGATGAAGATTATAGCACACGGGAAAATTGATGTTTTTGTCCGCGACGGAACATATAGTTTAAAAGTTGATAATATTATACCGGAAGGTGTAGGTTCTGTATTTCTTTCTTACGAGCAGTTGAAGGATAAACTTGATAAAGAAGGCTTGTTCAGCCAGGAACATAAAAGAGCACTACCGCCATTCCCGCAAAAAATAGGTGTACTTACATCTGCTACAGGAGCGGTTATCCGGGACATATGTAATGTTGCCTCAAGGCGTTATCCGTTGTGTGAGATTATAAATTATCCCGTATCTGTCCAGGGCGACAAGGCGGTTACCGAGATAATAGCCGGAATAAAGCATTTTGAAGACAGCGATGTTGACATTATAATTATAGCGCGCGGCGGCGGTTCGCTCGAAGACCTGATGCCTTTTAACGACGAAAAACTGGCAAGAAAAATTTACGCTTGTGCAAAACCGGTAATATCTGCGGTGGGACATGAAACAGACTTTACAATTTGTGATTTTGTAAGTGATTTGCGTGCTCCGACTCCGTCTGCTGCTGCCGAACTTGCAGTTCCTTCTTTATCGGAACTGATGTTCAGACTTGATAATTACCGTGTTCAGATAAAAAATTCAATTACGGATTTGATTGACAGAAAGAATAGAGAAATATCCCAATTATCACAAAAAAGTGTTTTGTCAAAGCCATTTGCAGTAATAGATGAAATAGAAAAAAACATTAATGTATACTCGGAATTGTTAAAAAACAATATAAATAATATCTTTGAATACAAGAAAAAAGTTCTTGACGGATATGATATTAATAATAAAATGACGCAAATTATTAATATAAAAAAATTAAAATTGGCAGAATTAACTCATAAAACTGAGGCACTGAGTCCGCTTTCGGTTATTTCTCGCGGATATTCGGTGGTTTATAAAAATGATATTATCGTAAACGATGTTATACAACTCGGGGCTGACGATGAGATAAGAATCCGGATGAGCAACGGAAATGTCATAGCGGAGGTAAAAGAAGTTGAGCAGATTTAATTTTGAAAAAGCAATAGAAAAACTCGACACAATAGTAAAAAGCCTTGAGGATAAAACCATTTCTCTTGATGAATCACTCAAGTTGTATGAAAGCGGAATTTCTCTGATTAATTCCTGCAATAATGCAATAGAGGAGGCAAAAAAGAAAATTGAGGAATTATCTGAGGGTAAAGTCGATTTATCGGATGAATAATACCTGAAAGGATTGGTAATGCATTAAATTACAGCATTTATGCAAAAAATCGTTGAATATTCACTAATTTATGCATATTGTTTATTATGTGTTCATATATTATACAGAATAGTATGTTAAAATCTTTATAGTAAAATAGATACTGATTAAGCGATGGTGCAGTATCCTAGTTGGAATTAGTATTCTCGAAAACGGGCCTAAAAATCCGTGAAAGGGCATATCGATGAAGCTCTTGGTGCTTGCTTTTTACGCCCAGTAAGGGGTGGGTGCTGAGAGATTGTGGGTTTACGGGCGGACTGTAATGGCATACAGACACCGACCCGTTTACTCCTGGAGGCTTTATTGCGTAGTGCACGATATAACTATGTGTTTTGTTGATTACACTACGGATAAAGATTAAACCTATTACGCGGTACATTGTTGCTGTGGATAGAGTAGCCTGCCTTGAGTGATTGTGTGCGGATAGCGGACCGGACAGCAGTATTCTTTGGCCGGAAACTGTTGTTATTGCTGCTTGAAACCACTATTGCAAAAGAGGATAGAGAATGACATAATTCTATTGAGGAAAACTCCTAGGCTGTTATTATATAGGTATGTTTTGGATTGCAGTGCGGATTTGTTGGCAATCAAGTCACGGTATCGGTGACGTGCCGTCTTTTGCTTTAATGGGAAACCGCTTCATCGGCGACGAGAAGCAGTGAATGGGGAAATCCTACTTGACCTGATGCCGCAAGGTTTACTTAACATACCACCATCTTTTTTTATAAATCTGAACTGTATCGTAATATGCTTTCTATGCACTCTGATACAGCTCTTTTCATATACGGAGGATATTTTGGACGACGGGCGATTACAAAAAAACATAAAAGAAGAAAAAAATCAGAAAAAGAAATCAATAGTTGATAAAGGCTGGGTAATAAAAATCTCGGTTATTTCCTTTACAATATCTGTTTTTATGGGTATTATTTCCAGTGATATCGGTCAACTCAACATTTATGTTGCATTTTTGATTCTTATGCTTTTTATTTCAATAGGTGTAGTGTTTGATTTTGTCGGTCTTGCGGTTGCAACCGCAGATGAAAAGTCATTTCATTCAATGGCAGCACGAAGATTACCCGCCGGCCGTAAAGCCGTTTTTCTTATTAAAAATGCAGAAAAAGTTTCAAGTTTTTGTAACGATGTAATCGGTGATATATGCGGAGTTATAAGCGGTGCTACCGGAGCGGCAATAGCCGTTAAACTTTTTACCGGCGGTGGCACGGTTCATTTTGTCGGCAGTTTGTTTTTAACAGCCGTAATTTCAATGCTTACAATCGGTATGAAAGCATCACTGAAAGGTTTGGGAATACGATACAGCGATAAAGTTGTATTGATTGTTGCAAAATTCTTGTGTTTGTTTGATATTAAACGAAAACCATAATAAAGGATTTTTCCTGATGAAAAAATATGAGTTAAAAGAGTATACGCCTGATGAACTGAAAAGCCTTTCTGTAAATCAGGCTTCTGAATATTGTAACGAGATACGCCGGTTTTTAATTGATAATGTATCGGTTACAGGAGGGCACCTTGCGTCAAATCTTGGGGTGTGTGAGTTGTCTGTTGCTCTTATCCGTGTGTTTGATGCACCAAAGGACAAAATAATATACGATGTAGGGCATCAGTCTTATGTCCATAAAATACTTACCGGAAGATGCAAACAATTTGATACCATTCGTAAATTGGGCGGACTTTCGGGATTTACAAAAATGTCTGAAAGCGAGTACGATGCTTTTGGATGCGGACACAGCAGTACATCTGTATCTGCCGCACTTGGATACGCAAAAGCGGCAAAATTATCAGGAGAAAAATATAATTCAATAGCAGTAATAGGTGACGGTGCTTTTACCGGCGGTATGGTTTATGAGGGACTTAACAATTGCGAAGAGGATGATAATATCATTATCGTCCTTAACGAAAATGAGATGTCCATATCGAAAAATGTCGGAAAACTTTCAAATTATTTTTTAAAGATTAGAAATCAAAAATCGTATTTTTATCTCAAGCATAAGACAGAAAGAATATTGACGAAGTTACCGCTTGTCGGTGTACCGATTGTACGGTTTTTGGAAACCGTAAAAAAATTAATGCGTCGATTGCTCACTAACAGCAATATGTTTGAACAGTTGGGGATAAAATATTACGGTCCTGCTGACGGAAACGACCTGGAAACTGTTGAAGTTCTTTTGCGGGAGGCTAAAAAGCATAAAGGACCGTCTATTGTTCACCTGCATACAGTGAAGGGAAAAGGCTACAAGCCGGCAGAAGACAATCCTCTTACATATCACAGTGTGTCCGGCAAATCTTTACTTTGCAATAAATATGAAAAAATGTCGTCAGTGTTAGGCACAAAACTCTCTGATATGGCAGAGTATAACCCTAAAATTTGTGCAATAACCGCTGCTATGTGTGAGGGAGTGGGACTTGGTGAGTTTGAAAAAAGACATCCTTCCCGTTTTTTTGATGTGGGAATTGCAGAGGAACATGCACTCACATTTGCCGCAGGTCTTGCAGCAGCAGGATATTTACCCTGCGTCGCCTTATACAGTACCTTTTTTCAGCGTGGATATGACCAGTTTATACACGATGTTGCATTACAAAATCTTAAAATAATTCTTGCACTTGACAGGGCAGGTTTTGTCGGAGAGGATGGCCCCACACATCACGGCGTTTTTGATGTTTCAATGCTTTTAAATGTTCCTGACACACAGATTTTTTCACCTGTAAGTAAAAAAGAACTGGAAAAATGTTTGTTATTGGCGGAACAGGCTGAATGTTCAACTGTCATACGCTATCCCAAAATAGTGCGGGCAGATTTGTGTGAACAATATTTCTCATGTGATGCAACAGATGAATTTTACTCATCTTCCCAATCACCCGAAGTTATAATTGTTTCTTACGGAGGTCTTGTCGCAAACGCATTAGATGCTGCTGAACTTCTCCAACAAAGGGGTGTTTCTGCGGGAGTGTTTAGAGTTGTCTGTCTTAAACCGTTTAACAGTGAATATTTTTTTGAACAACTGGAAAAATTTTCTCCCCGTATGGTATACATTCTTGAAGAAGGTATGCGTGTTGGGGGATTCGGTGAGCATATTTCCTCTGTTATTAAGGGGTATGACTTTTTTATTAAAGCCATTGAAGATGAGTTTGTAACTTTCGGTAACACCGAACAGTTGTATGACAGATACGGATTTTCTCCCGAAAAAGTGGCAGATGAAATACTGAATAAATTGGGAATTCTTGATAATGAGAGTAGATTTATTACTTTATAACCGGGGCTTTGCCCGCAGCCGTGAAAACGCAAAGAAATTAATAATGGACGGTGCGGTTTTTCTAAATGGAATACAAATAAAAAAACCTTCGGAAATTGTTGATGATAATGCTTCCATAACAATAAGAGACAGCGATGTCAACAGATATGTCAGCCGCGGCGGATTGAAACTTGAATATGCACTGAAAGAATTCAAAGTAGATGTTTCCTGTGCTGTGGCAATTGATATAGGAGCCTCAACCGGCGGTTTTACAGATTGTCTTTTAAAGCATGGTGCAAATAAGGTGTATGCCGTGGATGTTGGAACAGGACAACTTCATCCTGATATAGCAAAAGATACAAGAGTCGTGTCAATTGAAAAGTGCAATGCCCGCGATGATATAACTCAGATAAAGGAAAAATGTGATATTGCCGTAATGGATGTTTCCTTTATTTCACAGACACTGATTTATAAAACAGTATTTAATCATCTCAAGCAAGACGGATTGTTTATATCGTTGATTAAGCCTCAGTTTGAATCAGGCAGAGAACACCTTTCTTCCGGCGGAATAGTGAAAAGCGAAAAGATTCATGCCAAAATAATAGAAAAGATAAAAAAAGTCTCCTTTTCAGAAGGATTTGAGATGACCGGAGTTGTTGTTTCTCCCATAAAAGGCGGAGACGGAAATACAGAGTATCTGGCGTTGTTCAGAAAAAGAAGGATTTTATGATTAAAATAGGCATAATACCGAATAATTTTATTGACAGTGTTGTTGATTGTACTGCACAGGTTATTAAATTTTTGTGTAAGAATGATTGTGAAATTTATATTCCTGATGTATTTACCGATACACTTGAAGGCTATGAGAAAGAATGTGTTCAGAAAATAAATCAGCAGGACATCTTTTGTGTTTCCGATATTATTATTTCAATAGGCGGAGATGGCACAATTCTTGAAATAGCGGAAAACGCTGCAAGAAAATCCGTGCCAATTTTGGGAATAAATATGGGTACGGTAGGGTTTATGACAGAACTTGAGGCTACAGAGGTTAACTTACTGGAGGCTATATTTACTTCCGGCTATAAAATTCAACCCAGAATGATGCTTGATGTCGAAATTATACGGGATAATAAGGTGTTGAACAGTTATATTGCACTGAATGATGTGGTTATGTTCAAAGGTATAATTTCAAAGTTAATAGAGATAAATTTATTTTGTAATGATAAAAAGGTAACATCTTACCGTGCCGACGGATTAATCGTAGCAACTCCCACAGGTTCTACTGCGTACACATTGTCGGCGGGCGGAGCAGTCATTGACCCGCAGGTAGACGGAATATGCGTAACACCCGTAAACGCAAATGCTTTTTTAAATTCATTTCCCATGGTCTACTCGGCAAAAAATGAGTTTTCGTTGGAAGTGGCAAGAAAAAGGGATGACCAGGTATATCTTTCAGTCGATGGCATGAAAAACATCCGTATACTGTATGGAGACAGGGTAGTTATCAGAAAGTCCGAAACTTTTGCGGAACTTGTGAGAATAAAAAATACAGAATTTTATGAGGCGGTATGTAAAAAACTGTCTGAAAGAGGTAAATAATGAAATCTAAAAGACATCTTAAAATCCTTGAGATTGTAAGGAAACACTCTGTTGAAACGCAGGAAGCATTGGCAGAATTGCTGATAGAGGAAGGATACGATGTTACTCAGGCAACTATTTCCCGCGATATAAAACAATTAAGACTTACAAAATCTGCCACCTCTGACGGCAGGTATGTATATGCTGTTTCAGATATTGAGGATTACGAGAATTCAACAGGTAAGGCACTGGGAATATTAAGAGACACCGTAAAACAACTTGATTCCGCACAAAACCTTATTGTTGTAAAAACATATTCGGGGATGGCTCAGGCTGCTGCAGCAGCGCTTGACTCTCTTGAATATAAGGAAATTGTGGGCTCAATTGCCGGAGATGATACTGTTATGCTTATTTTGAGGGACAACCGTACTGCAAGTGAGTTTCTTGAAAAACTTATAAAAATGACCTCGCGCTGAAAATCTATTTTGAAAGGTATATTGTAAATGCTGGTTTCTGTTCATATAGAAAACATTGCGTTGATTAGTAAACTTGATATAGATTTCAACAACGGTTTTACTGTCTTTACCGGAGAAACCGGAGCAGGAAAATCAATACTTGTTGATTCTATTAATATGGTTGCGGGTGCCCGTATGAACAAAGATATCATTCGTACAGGTATGCCCGGATGTTCTGTCAGTGCCGTTTTTTCGGAATTAAGCGATAAAATTGTGAATAAAATTGAAGAATATGGAATTAAAATTGACGACGACAGAATGCTGATGGTACAGAGAACACTCACCGCAGAGGGCAAGTCGACTTCCAAAATTAACGGAAGAACAGTTCCTCAATCCGTACTGAAAGATATATGTTCCGGGTTAATCAACATTTATGGTCAGAATGATTTTCATAGTTTGACAGACCCGGACTCTCACATAAATTTTGTTGATAATTACGCTGATAACACACAACTTATTTCCCTGTATAACAGTGAGTACCAAAAACTTGCGGAAATAAAAAACAGAATAAAAGTTATTCGCGACGCAGAGAACACCAAAGAACAGAGAGCAGATTTTCTCAAGTATCAGATTCAGGAAATTTCATCTGCAAAATTGACTGACGGTGAGGAAGAAACTCTCCTGAATGAAAAAACGCGAATACAAAACTACGAAAGAATATCGTCATCGGCAGAAAAAGTATATATGTCATTATACGGCTCGGAAAAAAGAAGTGCGTATAATTCAATCAGTACAGCCATAGACTGCCTTGATGATTTATCACAGATAGTTCCCGAATTGAAAAATGAACAGGAAAAATTAAATGAATTTCTCTATGAAATTCGGGATATTGCAGAAAAAGTTATTTCACATAAGCCTGAAATATCAGACGAACCGACAAAAATTATTGATTCAATAGAAGAACGGCTTGACCTTATTTATCGGCTTAAGAAAAAATATAACTTATCAGTTGACGGTTTGAAATCCTACCTTGAAAATATATCATCGGAACTTGAAGATATTCAACTTTCCGACCAAAAATTAAAACAACTCAATAGCGAATTTTCCAACCAGTATGAAAAGGTAAGTAAAATTGCTTCCCAACTTACCGAAAAAAGAAAAAAAGCATCCGCAATGATGGAAGCGGAAATAAAAGAACAGTTCGAGTTTCTTGATATGTCGGGTGTTGTTTTTAAGGTGGATTTTCAAAAGATACATGATGATGAATTTGAGAACCTTTCTTCAAATGGTGCCGACAGGGTTGAATTTTTAATTTCAACAAATGCAGGTGAACCGTTAAAACCTATGGCAAAAATAGCGTCGGGCGGAGAACTTTCGCGAATAATGTTGGCTATTAAGAAGGTCCTTGCACTGAATGATGAAATACCCACAATTATTTTTGATGAGATAGATACTGGAATATCCGGAAAGACCTCACATAAGGTTGGTATAAATCTAAAAAAACTTTCAAAAGATATCCAGGTTTTTTGTGTTACTCATTCTGCTCAGGTTGCGTCACTTTGCCATAATCATTATAAGATTGAAAAGCACAGCGACAGTGAGAGAACCCAAACAAATGTTTTTCTTCTTACCGAACAACAGCGGGAAAAGGAAATTGCGCGTATTCTCGGGGGATTAAATGTCACCGACGCAGTAATTATGAATGCGCGTGAACTTATTGAACAAGGAAAAAATATATAATATATAAAGGAGAGTATAATGGGCGTTTTTAACGAATTAAAAGAACGGGGAATGCTTGCTCAATGCACAAATGAGCAGGAAGTTGAAAAATTATTAAACGAGGGAAAAGTTACTTTTTATATTGGATTTGACCCTACGGCAGACAGTCTTCATGTCGGACATTTTTTACAGATGATGGTAATGGCTCGTATGCAGAGAGCAGGACATGTTCCCATAGCAATAATGGGCGGAGGAACCGGAATGATAGGTGACCCGTCAGGAAAAAGCGATATGCGTAAAATGATGACAAAAGAAACTATTCAGCATAATGTTGACTGTTTCGTAAAGCAGATGTCAAGATTTATAGATTTTTCCGACGGTAAAGCATATATTGTAAATAACGCAGATTGGCTCATGGATTTGAACTATATTGAGTTTATCAGAGATATAGGCGTTCATTTTACAGTAAATCGTATGTTGGCGGCTGAATGTTATAAGTCGCGTTACGAAAGAGGTCTTACATTCCTTGAATTTAACTATATGCTTATGCAGGGATATGACTTTTATAAATTAAATCAGGATTACGGATGTACTCTTGAACTTGGCGGAGACGACCAGTGGTCAAATATCATTGCGGGTGTTGAACTTATTCGCCGTAAGGCAGGAAAAGATGCTTATGGTATGACCTTTAAACTTCTTACCAACAGCGAAGGCAAAAAGATGGGTAAAACCGAAAATGGAGCAGTTTGGCTTGACCCTGAAAAAACATCCCCCTATGAGTTCTTCCAGTACTGGAGAAATGTGGGCGACGGTGATGTTATAAATTGCATGAAACTTCTCACATTTATGTCTCTTGAAGAAATTGCCTGTTACGAAAAGGCAGAGGGCAGTGAGATTAATAAAGCAAAAGAAGTTCTTGCATACGAACTTACCAAACTCATTCACGGAGAGGAAGAGGCTGATAAAGCACTGTCTGCCGCAAGAGCACTTTTTGAGAATGGCGGAATTTCCGAGAATATGCCTACCACCGAACTTACCGACGCAGATTTTGTTGACGGTACCATAAGAGTGACAGATATATTGGTTAAAGCAGGTCTTGCACCCTCAAAAGGCGAGGCAAAAAGACTTATAACCCAGGGCGGTGTTATGATTAATGACCAAAAGGTGACAAGTTTTGATGCAACTGTAGATATTTCAAAATTTGACGGTGATGTCATTATTAAAAAAGGTAAGAAAATTTACCACAAAATAGTTAAGGCATAATATAACTTTTAATAAAAAACAAAACACTAAACCCGGCAGGATTTATTTCCTGCCGGGTTTCAGCATAATTTGAATATTTAATTATTCAACAGTTATGAAAACACCCTGACCTTCTTCAAGGTTTACAGAATACTTGCCGTTGGAAGGAGTCAGAACCCGTGCCTCGTAGTCGGTGGTAGTACCTTTTCCATGGAGGGTTACTGTCTTACCGCTTTCAGATATAGTAAATGTAAATGATGCGGTGCGTGTTGTTTTAGCAAAATCAACCATATTAACAACAGTAAATGCGTAACCTGTACCTGTCTTTTTCTCGAAATATCCAACAAGCAACGGGTTGCTGCTGGTAATTGTAAAGTTTGATGGGGGAGTTAATTGGTCAGTGAATTTGAGATATTTGGAAGAATAATCGCTTTGATTGAGTGAAAATGCACCGAGATTCTCATATTGAACATAGGTGTCCGAAAGTCCTCTCATTTCCCACATTACCGGCTGTGCATTGTTGTAATTGTCGTTGGGATAGCCGTCAGTTATCAATCCCTTGTTAGCACCGTCGTACATATAAAGAATTATTGTTTTACATCCGAATGAAAGCATGGAATAGCACTGCCAACGGAATTCCTGTTCGGTGGGGTCACGCTTCGTGTCATCAAAACTAAATGCCTGGATATAACTCCAGAATTCTTTGCCGTGATTTCTTGCTGATGTGGCGATTAAGTTTATGCTTTCTATGTAATCGTCGTTTGTTGTCTTTTTTGTTGTTGTGCTGCCGAGCCAGGAGGAGGTGGTTGTCCAATTTAATGGGTAAATGTCTGTGCATATAAAGTTTGTGTTAAAGTTTTCGCAGAATTCATCACAGTAAATCTGATATAATTCTTTTTTGCTTGAATACGACACGTTTACACCATTTTTAATTTGCTCTTCTGATGCATAGTAGGGGAGAAGGTTTACAAACGGTGTTTTGCCGGGCAGCACAGCAGAATGTTCCGATGTGATTTGTGAAAGTGCATCGAAACTATCCATAGCAGGTTCGTCGGCAATTTCGTGTCCGCCGAAAGCAGGATGTTCGTAATATTCGTGAGAATAAGCAAGAGGATTAACGGAATCTACTGTCGCAGAAGTATTGAATCCGCCACCGTCAAGTGTGACTTTTCCTGAATATGCGACTAAAGATTCAACACAATATTTTGCAGAAAGATCCAAAATTCTGTTGCGGTCTGTAGAATTGGCTGATGTTTGGGCGCGAACAATGTAGTTCAGACCAAGGTCGCTCAGCTGCTTCATTCGTCTGTCCTGCTCTTCAAGAGTACTGCCGACATTGTAACCGTATGCACCTAAGCGGATGCGGTCTTTCTGGATTTCTTCTTTTGTGTAGGGGAAGTTATACATCGGTATATTTAAAATGCCTTTTACTGTTCTTTCCAGAACAGCGGCAACTTCTGCTCGTGTGGATAAACCGGAAGGTGCAAATTTATTGCTTCCGATACCATTGATTATACCTGATTGCTGGAGCGCTTTGATTGAAGTTTTAGATGATGTTCTGAGGCTTCCTATATCGGTGAAAGAAACAGCATCGGTATTGGAAACAAAGTAATAGTCGTATTTATCTATGTAGTTATAAATAGCAACTGCCAACTGTTCGCGTGTAAGGGGTGCTTCCGGTGCAAATGTCGTGGATGAAACCGCCTGGAGTATGCCGTTTGCCTTTGACCATTGAATGTAAGGAGCATAATATTCGGTAGCAGGAACATCGGAGAAAGAGTTGGTAGTGTATTCTGTAATATCAACGCCGTGCATTCTGCCCAGTGCAGCTATAAACATTCCGCGTGTTATTGGCATATCGGGCGAAAATTCATTTGTACTTGTTCCGCCGAAAATCTCTCTTTGTGTAACAAAGTTTATGCTTTCTCCTGCCCAGTGGTCTGAAACATCATTAAATGTTTTGTTGTTAAATGCAACGGTATATGTTCCGGGTTTGTTTGCTATGTATGTGGTCCAGCCTACGGGATTTGTATAGCAAAGTGAAACAATGGATTTGTTTCCGGATGCATCTGTATAGAAGACAACCGGACGGTTGGTTTCACTTGTACCGCTGAGAACTGTATCGTTGGAAAGCATATAATTGCTCTTGTCATATCCGCTGGAGAGAACACCGTCGGGAACTATCGCTTTGTGAGTTTCACCCATAAAATGTGATTCGCCGTATTGTGTTCCGGTTGCGTTAAATGCATTTGCTTCGTCAAGTGTTTTAAAGAAACCGATATGCTGAATGAAAATTTCTGCAGTGTTATCATCCGACTCAATCGGGTCAAAACGGAAATACGAAAGTGTTTTATCGTCTGTCCAGAAGTCCAGGGTAGTTAAATCAATAACAATATCCTGCCACGCGTTAATACCGTAGGAGACAGAAACTGAATTGGAATAACTCTCCTCTGTCACGGGAAGGAACAAACATCCGTAATTTGAATTTTGTGAGTTGACTCTCATACGAATCGCGACATATTTATATTCACTTGCGGGAATAGGAGTGATGGCTAAGGAATCCAGGGTGATTTTAGGGTCAGAAGAATATACATCCATTTTAATTGAACCCAACTCAATGGATGTGTCGGAACTTGTTGTCGAAAAACTTTTCAAAGTTTCTGTGTTGTCAAATTTCCAGGCATAGGTCGATGGTTCTATTGCCGGGAAAGTTGCGGCACTTACGGCTGATATTGTTGCCGAAACAATCAACAGTACAACAGCGAACAGTACAAGATTTTTCATAGTTTTCTCCTTTTTTTGTTTTGATACTTATAAGCAGAAGATATAGTTTATTTGCATTTAAAAAGTTTTAATCACCTGACAGATTAACATAAAACATTTTTATGCAACATTATTATTCATTATTATATCATAAGAAGGAAGATTTGTCAATAGTTTTTACCCACTTGGGATTATCCCTTGGGATTATCTGCTTTACAGAACGTAATATTAGTGTTCAAAAGGAACAAAAGGGGAGGATGATTTTTGTTAAAATCTAACGAAATATGTTTTTTTGTTTGTAAAATATTGAAAAAAGAAAGTATATATGCTATGATATGGGCGCAAGATTATTGCAATATAAAAAATTAATAAAAACATGGAGATTGTCATGGAAAAGAATTTGCCTGAGGTTAATAAGTATACCTGGATTTTTGACAACAAAAAAGTTCTGAACGATTTTGAGTTCAACGGATGCATCAAATTACTTGAGTTAGGTTCATTAAAAATAGTTGTTTCGTCGCAAGACCCCGTGGTTTATTTTGAACCGGTCAGTGACTATACGCCGATTGATACCAATAAATATCGGTATATGTCAATTCGGATTAAGTCAAATTCAAAAATAAACTATGGAAACGTTTATATTTCGACAGACACGCACAGAGGGTATTCTGCTGACAGTGTGGTAGGTTTTACACTCAATAATGACGGCAAGTGGCAAAACATCGTAATTGATATGACGGAAAATTCTTATTGGAAAGAAAGTAATGAACTTCTTAATTTCAGAATAGACCCCATTGATAAAGACAGCGATATCGGAACAGAAATCTTCATTGAGCGTTTTGGTTTCTTCATGACAAAGGAAGATGCAGAGAAGTTTGGTAATACCGAATCTGGGGATAACGGTGAAACACATATTTTAGGAAACACCTTTATGACCATAATCCCTCCCGGAGTTGTGTCTGAGGGCTTTAATAAAAAGAAATATTCAATTTCCAACGATTTTGTTCCGGAAGGAGTAAATAAAAACAACAGACCTGTTGTGTTCTTTACAGACCGCAATAATAAAACTTCTGTTGTTCCGCTTTGCTATACAAACCCTGTGGGCTGGACCACATATTTTGCCCGCGAAGAAGGCGAATATAAGGTTGCATATAATCACAAGACCTATACGGATATTTCGGGGCATAAGGCAGAAAAGTATATAGAATTTGTTACGGAAAGAGAACTTGTATGCGGAATAAGCGAAACCGAGTTTTCGCCTGTGGCTCCTGTAACATACGCTCTGCTGTTTGAAACACTTGGTAAAATACAGGGTATAAATACCTCCTTTGCTGAGTGGGCGAAGGAAATTGGCATATATAAAGACGGACTTAATTTAAATGCTCCCATCACACATGAAAAACTCGGACAGATTATTTCGGCTTTTGCTCAGCAGTCTGAATATTACTTTGAGTGTTCTGCCAATAAGAAATATGATTTTTCTTCTGTTGTTGGCAGAGGTGAGTTCTGTGAAATAATATATAGACTCATAAAAGATATTCTGTATGTTCCAAATTATGATTTTGATTATTCTGATGAGCACTTTACACGTGATTGCATCAGGATTGGATTATATGGATTTTTACTTGGATCATATTCATCCGAAGTTCATGAAGAAAAGATGAAACAGGCATACGAATTGGGCGCCAATCTTATTGTCAGGGCACAGTTGACTCACAATACAAAGGAAAGAGATAAAGTTTTCGACCTTGCCGCAAAATACGGCATATCCGCTTTGGTTAATTATACCAAGAACATAACCGATGCCGGTGGTGGTTATGTTGTCGGATCCACTTCAAAAGATGTTAATCCTCTTGCCTTTACAGCTGATTACTATGAACACCCTGCATTTGTCGGTCATGAAATTGCCGATGAACCCGGAATGGAACATTTTCCTGGTCTTTCTGATATATCAAGAGCACATGTTGCTGCTTTGCCCGGAAAAATTCCGTTTATAAATCTGTTGCCTTTTTATGCAAGCCCCGAACAGCTTAACGGCGGTGCAATTGGTGATATGACTTTGCAGAATGTAGGAAGCGAAGAAATATTCACAAGATATTGTGACAGATTCTGTGAGGAATTTGATACAGATTATATTTGTGTTGATGTTTACCCGTTGAACTGGGACTCCAGTGTTGAACCTAAGGTAAAAGAAACATATCGCGATTATGTTGAAAGTTTAAATCTTGTTGCAAAATCAGCGCGAAAACATAATAAAGAATTCTGGTGCTATATCCAGTCATTCAGTTTTGCCCCCTCAAAACGTGCTCCCACTGAAATGGAATTCCGCTGGCAGTGCTACACCTTGCTTTCGTTCGGATGTAAGACGCTTATTCATTACTTATATGATGGTTGGCACGGAATGATAACAGAATATCAGTATCCAAACGAAAATTACTATGCTGCTCAGCCTGTTATGTGGGAGTTGAGAAGACTTTCGGATACTTATGTTCAGTACGAAAATCTGGGAGCGTTTACTGTTAACTGTACGGATGATGTTCCTTATCTTAAGATGTCAGGTGAATACAAAGATTTTGAAATTATTACAGGAATTGAATCTGAAAATCCGTTGCTGGTGGGATGCTTCAGAAAGAAAAGCGGAGAAGGTTATGCGTTTACCGTTGTAAATATGGTAGACTTTGCAGCCGACAAACGAGATGCGTCCTTTACCTTCAGACTGTCTGATTTGTCAAGAACCGTAACCATATATGACAAGGCGGAAAAACCGCATGTTCTTACTTCGTCAAACGGTAATTACACGGTTGACCTTGAGGAAGGACAAGGTGTATTTATTACCGTTGAGTAATACGGGATATATTTAATACCTTTGTTTTTTATCTGTGAGGTGCTTATATCGGCATCTCACAGATATTTGCTTACAATACGGTAAAAGTTTCAAAATATGTTGTTCAAAATAGACAATATAAAACAAGAATATTTGGTTAACATGACGCACATAAAAAATCCGTTTTTTCATTGACATAACATCGCTTTTATGCTATAATTAACACAAAGTAGGAGAATGAACTGTTTAACGATTTCTTCAACTATAAAAATTTTTTGGAGGTACTTTATGAAAAGCAAACTTCTTTTGTTTTTGGCAGTTGTTGCGATGTTTTCCGCATTCTGCCTGAGCGTTTCAGCCGAGTCTCCCTATACATGGGTTCTTGACACTTCTGAAGCGTTGGAAGCGGTAGAACCCAATGGTTGTACAACTTCTATTGAGTTAGGTTCATTGAGAGTTGATGTATTGACCAATGACCCCAAACTTTATCTGGAACTTCCCGAGGAATTTGGTAAGATTTCAGCAGATGAGTACAAGTATATGTCTATCAGACTCAAACTTGGTCCGGATGCCGGAGCAGGAAACGGTATCGTTTTCGTTGCAACTGACCAAGACCCTGCATACTCTTACAGCGGTGCTACATACTTCAGACTCAACGATATTGATGATGATACCGGTATAGATTTGTCCGGCGACGAATGGAGCAACTCTATCGTTGACCTTACAGAAAATGGTTACTGGAAATCCGGTGCTATGCTTGACGGTATCCGTATCGACCCGTTTGAACCTGTGTCCGGAGCAGAAATGGATGCACTTCCCGGTTCAGTAATGTATATCGAGCGTATCGGTTTCTTTAAGACCGAAGTTGAAGCGCAGAAATTTGGTAACATTGCTTCCCAGGGATACGGTGAAACTGAATTTGTCGGCGAAACCCATAAGGTTAAGATTCCCGCAGGCGTTCTTCAGGACGGCTTCAAGAAAGAAGAATACATGCTTGTAAATGATGTAGTAGCTGCAGGAACAAACAAAGATAATCGCCCTGTAGTTTTCTACACAGATGCACAAGGCAATAAATCTGTTGTTTCTCTCTGCTACACAAATGAAGCAGGTTGGACAGTTTATGTTGCAAACAAAGCAGGTAAGTATTCTGTTGATTTCAACCACAAAGACTATGTTGACATTGCAGGACACTGGGGCGAAGACTATATTAACTTCGTTTCCGACAGAGCACTTTTCGGTGGCACAAGTCCTACAGAATTCTCTCCCGAAGATAAGATGACACGCGGTATGTTTGTTACTGTTCTCGGAAGAATGCACGGCCTTGATACCTCTAAGTACGACGGCAACACCGGTTATGCTGATGTTCCCGCTACCGAGTACTATGCTCCTTATATTCAGTGGGCAAAAGAAATAGGTATTTTTGCTCCTGTAAGTGCAACAAACTTTGCTCCCGAATCTGTTATTACCCGTGAAGTAATGGCAGTTGTTATTGCAAACTATGTAAAATACTACAACTACAAATTCACTTCCAGCGCTGAACCCGTTGAGTTCAACGACCTTACAGGTCTTTCCGCTGACAGTGTTGCAGCAATCAAAGTAGCACAGGAAGCAGGAATCATTAACGGTAAGGGTAATGGAAAATTTGACCCTGCAGGTTCATCCACCCGTGCCGAAGTTGCTACTGTTATGCAGAGAGTAATAAAAGGTATTGTAGGCGTTCCTACTTACAACTATCCCTACACTGCTGAGTATATTCAGCGTGACCGTGTTCGTATCGGTGCATACGGATTTGCACTCCCCGCTGGAGACAGAGAGGCAAGACTTGAATATATGAAAGTTGCGGCTGATCTCGGTATTGATTTCATTTATCGTGCACAGTCAACTCAGGATGAATCTGAACGTGACGAAACTCTTGACGCAGCTGCAGAATACGGCGTTGAAGTTCTTGTTGGTTATTCTCCCAGAGTAACAGCAAGCGGCGGTGGATTCATTCCTACTGCAACTGCAGAAGATGTTAATCCTCTTGCTTTTACAGCCGATTATTATGAACACCCTGCTTTCGGTGGTCACGAAGTTTCCGACGAACCGGGTATGGGTGACTATCCTAACCTCAGTGGAATTATCAGTGAACACTATGAGACTCTTCCCGGAAAGATTGCAGCTGTAAACCTTCTCCCCATGTATGCAAATGCAGACCAGCTCACAATGGGTGCTAATGCGGCAGCAATTGAACAGTACAAGGGCGATCCCGATTTGTATAAGATTTACTGCGACAGATTCTGCGAAGAATTCGGAACAGACTATATTTGCTGCGACATTTATCCTTTGAACTGGGTAAATGGTGACGAAAAAGAAACATACAGAGACTATGTTGAAAGTATTAATATAATCGCAACTTCTGCCCGTGAACACGGCAAGGATTTCTGGTGCTTTATCCAGGCATTTGGATTTGCTTCTTCAAGACGCGACCCCACCGAACAGGAATTCCGTTGGCAGTGCTATTCTTACCTCTCCTTTGGTTGTAAGACAATAATACTTTACACATATGACAGTACAGGTTCTAATGGTGTATTGGACGAAGATGGCAATCCCAACCAGAACTATATTAATGCACAGCCTGCATTGCAGGAAGTAAGAAGATTGTCTGATACATTTATTCAGTACAAGAACCTCGGTGCATTTACTCTTAACTGCACAGAAGATACTCCGTACCTCAGAATGAGCAATGAATACACCGGATTTGATGTAGTATCCTTCAAGTCTGAAGACCCGTTGCTGGTTGGTTGCTTTGAAAAGTTAGACGGTAATGGTCATGCGTTTACTGTAGTTAACATGGTTGACTTTGCTGCAGAAGATACATCAGCATCCTTCAACTTTATGCTTAAGGATGACACTAAGACCGTAACTGTTTACGACAAGGCTGAACAACCTCATGTTCTTAAACCCACCAATAACATTTACACTATTGACCTCGAAGAAGGACAGGGCGTATTTGTTACAATCGGATAATATAACATTTTGTTATACAGAAAATCGGCAGGATTTATTTCCTGCCGATTTTTTATGTAAAAAAAGGTACGGTGCCCGTAGAAGAAACCGTACCTTAAAATCAGTATTTAAGAAATTCTTTTACTCTTTCATTAATATCAGGTGCTTTGAAAACCGAAGAACCTGCTACAATAACATTTGCTCCTGCCTGGGTTACTATTTCTATATTATCAAGTGTAATTCCGCCGTCAACTTCAATATCCAATTGAGGATTATGAATCTGAGCCATTTGTTTGACTGCTTTAATATTATTTATTGTTTCCGGAATAAATGCCTGACCGCCGTAACCCGGTTCAACTGTCATAACAAGAACCATTTCAACTTTGTCAATAAGTGATTCAATAACAAAGGCGGGAGTTTTGGGCTTTATCGAAATTGCTGCTTTTTTTCCTGCAGAATGGATTTTATCAATAACTTCTATATGATTTTCGCAACTTTCGTAATGGAATGTTATAATATCAGAGCCGATTTTTGCAAATGTTTCGATATAACGAATCGGGTCGGTAATCATAAGGTGTGTATCAAACACCATGTTTGACATAGGGCGTATTGACTGTATTACTGGAACACCGAAAGAAATATTCGGAACAAAGATTCCGTCCATTACATCAAGGTGAATGTACTGTGAACCTGCAAGTTCAACTTTTTTTATTTCTTCGCCCAGTTTTGAAAAATCACATGCCAAAATAGATGGAGAAAGTTTTATCATAATAAATCCTGCCTTTTTACTGTATTTGCTATGAGTAGCATAATAAATTATTTATCATAAGATATACTATAACTCACGGTTTTGAGTGGGGAAGATAATAACAAAATAAAGAAAGTCAGCCGAAAAAACTCCCACCAAACTGTTTTATTATATATCAAAAGCAAATCCTTGTCAAGTATTTGGCATTGATTTGCTTTTTTTAACTAATTCGACAACACTATATGACATAATTTTTGTGCAAAAGGTAATATAATAAAACCGGTGGAAATAAGCGTTGTGTGAGGTGAATGTATGATATTATATGTTGATATTTACATATTCATAAACGCCTTATGTAACTTGATTTCGTTTTTGTGTTGCGGAAGAATACTGTCATTGAAAATTAAAAAAACAAGGCTTTTTTTTTCGGTTGCCGGTATGTCTTTATATGCATTGATACAACTTGAATTTTCATGTTTTTTTATAAGTATAATAAACATATGTGTTATGGCCTTTGGATGTATCGGGGCTTTTGGTTACAGTAATCTGCCATCGCTTTTAAAGATTTGTACTGTGTATTTTATATCATCTGTAATGACAGGCGGAGTTGCCGGTTTGTTGTGCGGAATGTCAGCAGCGGGTACAATAATTGTCATATTTCTTACGCCTGCTGTATATTTTTGCTGGACACTAATTGTAAAATGTTTTGAACAAAAAGCAGATTATAAATCTGTTGATGTTATAATCGACGGAAAAATACTTTGTGGATTATGTGACAGCGGAAATTTATTGCGGGAACAAAAGAAGGGTTTATGTGTTATTGTTGCTAACCATGAAAAATTAAACATGAAAGAAACAGATGATAATTTTTTAATCAGTGTAAAAACCGCCTGCGGAACAGCGGTTATGCCATATTATTTTCCAAAAAGTATTAAAATACAAAACAAAGAAGTATTGGCGGCGGTGGCGGTCAACTTTGACAATAATTTGCAATTTGACTGTATCGTACCCACACAACTTGTCATATAAATAGGAGGATGAAACATTGAGGTGCCAATTTGTAGCAAAATTCAAAGAAAAATTAATAAATCTTTTTGTAGAGAACAACGGCGGTTTATATTATATCAATGGTGCACAGACACTTCCGCCTCCCCTTGATGCAGAAAAAGAATATAAGATGCTTGAAAATATTCGTTTGAATCCACTTGATTTGGAAAGCAGAAATGTACTTATAGAACATAATTTGCGGCTTGTTGTTTACATAGCGAAAAAATTTGAAAACACGGGCATAGGAATTGAAGATTTGGTTTCTATCGGTACAATAGGTCTGGTTAAGGCAATTAATACCTTTAAAAATGACAAAAACATAAAACTTGCAACCTACTCATCAAGATGTATTGAAAACGAAATACTTATGTACCTGAGAAAAATAACGCCTCAGAAAAATGAAATTTCAATTGATGAGCCACTCAATGTTGATTGGGACGGAAATGAACTTTTGCTCGGTGATATTTTATGCGGAGACAATGACGAAGTGTACCGTGGAATTGAAGAAAGGGAAGAAAAGTGGGTTATAATGAAAGCAGTTAAAACTCTTCCCGAACGGGACAGGCGTATAATATATATGAGATTCGGATTATGCGGAGAAAAAGAACGGACACAGAAAGAAGTTGCTGACCTTTTGGGAATATCTCAGAGTTATATTTCAAGAATTGAAAAGAAAATAATAAACAAGTTGAAAAAGGATTTGATGAATGGTTGAAAATAATTTGAAGCAGGGAGCAGAGATGAGTAATATTACAGTTACAACCAAGGTTATAAATAAAGATTTGATTTCCGATGAATTTTGTTTTGTTAAAATCAATATTAAATATCCTCAGTGTGAAAATAAGAAAATTGATGATTATATCGAAAAAATTGTATTATCACTTGAAAAGTTTTCAGTAAAAAGACTTCTGAACTCTGCAATAAAAAAATATACAAATGAAAAAGATTTTATACCGTACTCACTTGTTGTTTCGTATAAAACTACTCTTACCAAAAGAAATATATTTTCTTTTTATTTTGATATATTTGTCTGCCGTGACAAAGAAGAGAGAGAAATAAAGCGAGTGCCTTTGAATTTTGATATTCAAAAATCGGAACTGATATTTCCCCTTGAAAAAATAAAAAAGGGGAAAATTCTGGCTGCGTTGGATACTTCGGTAAAACTTTCGTCGTCAAAAAAAAGATTTTTTTCGGATGCTTCCAAGAGGGCACGAAAATATTTCAAAAAAACAAATGCGCTTTTAACAGAAAGCGGAATATATATAACCTATGACAGCGGAATACTTGCACCTCACGAGGCAGGTCCGCAAAATCTGCTTTGTTTTACTCACCCGATTAAGGAGTAAATTTTATATCTTATATTAATATATTTGTTAGTTACATTCCGTAAAGGTGTGTAACTAATTTTATTTTAAGGTTTTTTGTGTTCCCGGTTACAAGAAACAGGTCTCAAATTAAATTTCTGTTGACAATTCCTGTTTTTTATGTATAATATATAGTTGTTGTTTTAAAACAAGTAAAAGAGAAAGGAATAAAATAGTATGCAGGCATTGTTTTTAGTTCTAAACAGATTGGAAAAAATCGACAGCCTTTTAAGTGCTTTTAACGAAGCGGGAATAAAGGGTGCAACGGTTATCAACTCAACAGGTATGGCACACACACTTGCGTATAATCACGAAGATGATATGACATTTGCGTCGCTCAGAGCATTTTTTGTCGGTAACAGAGAGGATAACAGAACTATTTTTATGGTTATTGACGACAGCAAGGTAGAACTTTGCAAAAAAATAATTAATGAAGTAATCGGAGATATTTCAAAGCCGGATACCGGAATTTTGTTTGGAGTTCCTGTGTCATTTGTTGAAGGTATTTCCGATTTTCAAAAGTAAACAGGCGAGGTTATATGGAACTTAATACATTAGTTTATATTTCAATCTTACTTGCCGCAGGTCTATTATGCGGAAGACTTGTTAAACTGATAAAATTGCCCAATGTAACGGGATATCTTATGGCGGGGCTTCTTCTTGGCCCTTATGTTTTCAAAGTTTTACCCACCGAGATAATTAATGATTTTTCGTTTGTGTCGGAAATAGCACTTGCTTTTATTGCGTTTACTATCGGTCTTACTTTCAAAAAATCATATTTTAAAAAAGTCGGGGCAATGCCGGTGATTATCGCTTTTTGCGAGGCTCTGGTAGCCGTATTTTTAGTGCAGTTGGTACTTATTGCATGTGGATTTGATAAGTCACTTTCAATTGTTTTGGGTGCTATTGCTGCTGCCACTGCACCTGCTGCTACCATTATGGTTATAAAGCAATATAAGGCAAAAGGCCCGGTTACCGAAACACTTTTGAGTGTTGTTGCAATTGACGATGCGGTGGCACTCATGGCATTCGGTTTTTCGGTTGCAATTGCCAGTGCATTTGAAGGTGCCTCAAACGGAATGTTGATGGCACTGATTGACCCTTTTGTTGAAATAGGAATTTCGGCGGTTATTGGTTCTGCAATAGGGTATTTAATGACTGTGCCTCTGAAGTTTTTCAAAAAGGCATCAAATCGTTTGTGTATTATCACATGTGCTGTTTTGCTTTCTGCAGGACTTGCAACATTGCTTGGCGGTTCATCCCTTCTTGCAACTATGATTGTTGGAATGGTGTTTTGTAATATATCGGATGAAAGCGAAAGAATTGCAGATATTGCCGACAGTGTTACTGCTCCTATATTTATGATGTTCTTTGTTATTTCCGGTGCGCAACTTAATGTGTCGGTTATTCCGGAAATAGGACTTATAGGTATACTTTATATCTTTGTTCGTGTGATAGGAAAAATGCTTGGCGCATATATCGGCGCTAAAATTTCACACGCCTCAGAAGCAATATGTAAGTACATAGGTCCGACACTGATTCCGCAGGCGGGTGTTGCAATAGGTCTTACAATGGTAGCACAATCCGTTGTACCTCATCATGCAGATAAAATTCGTGCCGTTATCCTTTGTGCCACACTTGTTTATGAAATTGTCGGTCCGGTAATAACAAAGATTTCTCTTGTGAAAGCAGGGGAGATTACTCAAAATAAATAGAATTTCCAATTCCCACAGTATTTAAGTGCTGTGGGAAATTTTTTCATTTATATGACATAATTTTATGCAAAATAATTTATTTTCAATTTATAGAATCCTTTCATTTCATAACATTTTTATACATTGCAACTTAATAAAAGTGAGTAAAATAGTATATAAACAAGCAAAAGAGAATTTATGTTTTAAATCACTCTCAGAAAGGATTATAATATGTCAGACAACCAAAATCTTAAAAGAAACAGTACCGAAAACGATTCATTATCAGAGACGAAAAATCAAGAAAAATTGTCCAAATCTCGTAAGAAAGAACACAAAAAGTCAAAACACGGAAAGTTAATAAGATGGATTGTTATACTGCTTGTTGCGTTGGTGTCGGTTATTTTTATTCTTAAAAATGACACGGCTTATTCTTTTGTTCAAAAATATGTTGGTTTTCTGCCTGCCAGAAATACGGAGGTATCGGCTTCAAATTATATTTTATCTCCCGTTACCAAAAGAACCATCAGTGTCACTCTTGCAGGTACGGGAACTCTGCAACCCATAGAATCATATACCATTACTTCAAAAGTGAGCGGGGAAATACTTTCTGCAGATTTTGAAGAAATGGATATAGTCGAAGAAGACCAGGTCCTTTACATAATAGATTCCTCTGATATCGACAGCACTTTAAGAGACCTTGAGGATAACATAGAAGATGCCCGGGAAAATCTTGAAGATTTGTTTGAAGAATATGATGATATTGACATGTATAGCGAATACAGCGGTGTATGTGATGTCCTTAATGTCGAAGAGGGTGATGTTGTTCAGAAAGGTGCTGTTGTAGCACATATCATCGACAGAGATATAATGCTTTTTGAAGTGCCCTTTTTTGTTCAGGATATTGAAAAGATTAAGGTGGGTCAATCTGCAAAGGTTACAGTAAATTCATCGGCAGATTATGTTAACGGAGTTGTAACCAAAATAGGTTCTCTGGAAACAGTGACATCGGTTGGCGCTAAACTGAAAACCGTTACAATTGAAGTAAAAAATCCCGGAGGAATAACAACTTCTTCCACTGGTTATGCTGTTGTGGGCAACATGGAGTCAGCATCAGAGGGCAAATTCAAATATAATGTAGATGAATCAATTGTTGCAGAATATAGCGGAGAAGTAGAAAAATTAAATATTAAAGAAGGGGACAGAATAGAAAAGGGTTCATTAATTTTATCTTTCTCTTCTGAATCTCTTGATGAAAGAAAAAAGACACTTGAAAAGGCTCTGGATAAAGCCATTGATTCCTATGATGATTATATGGAAAAACTGGATGATTATACTATTACTGCTCCTATTTCAGGAACAGTTGTGCAAAAGAATTATAAAGAATCCGACAATATAAATTCTGTCGGTTCCGGAAGTAATGGCACCATGGCAATTATATACGATATGAGCAAACTTCAATTTGATATGAATATTGATGAAATTGACCTTTCGTCCGTTGAAGTTGGCCAGGAGGTAAAAATAACATCTGATTCCTTTGATGAAGCATATTATGGTTTTGTCAAGAAAAAAAGTATTATAGGTTCGTCAATGAACGGCACAACTACATATCCGGTTACAATTGAAATTGAAGGAAATGACGCTCTTTTGCCCGGAATGAATGTTGATGCAACAATATATATCAAAAAGGTTGAAAATGTCCTTTCTGTTCCTGTAAACGCCATTAGCAGAGGAAACAAAGTCAGAGTTCTCAAAAATAATACAGGCTTTAGCGTGCCCGACGGAAAATTCGACCCGACTGCCGGTATGCCCGGTGAACAGAAAACAGAAAAAGCCCCCGTTATAAGCGAAAATGATTTTGAAATTATTACAGTCGAAACGGGAGTGAGCGATGATGACTATGTTGAGATAATATCCGGACTGACTGCTGATGATATTGTTGTAATTCAAAATAATATTGTAAGCGGAAATGTTACAACCACTACCGGTATGATGGGCGGTATGCCCGGTATGTCCGGAATGTCCGGTATGGATGGTATGCCAAGTATGGGCGGTCAGATGCCGTCCGGTATGTCCGGTATGCGCGGAGGAAGATAATCCAATGATAAGATTTGAACATATTTCAAAAATTTATCAGGTCGGAGACGATGAAATCAGAGCTGCCGATGATGTGTCATTTAATATATCAAAGGGTGAATTTGTTGCAATAGTCGGGCAATCAGGTTCGGGAAAATCAACTTGCATGAACATTATAGGATGCCTTGATGTACCTACTTTAGGCAGTTATTATCTGAACGGAACCGATGTCTCTACCATGAATGATAATAAACTTGCTGAAATAAGAAATAAAACACTTGGTTTTATATTTCAGCAGTATAATCTTATTCCCAAGTTGACTGTTGCTGAAAATGTTGAGATGCCGCTTTTGTACGGAGGGTATTCAAACCAGGAAAGAAGAGCGGCAGCACTTGAATCGCTCAGGCGTGTCGGACTTGAACATAAGGCTAACAGTTTTCCACCTCAACTTTCCGGCGGTCAGCAACAGAGAGTATCTATTGCAAGGGCGCTGGTATCTAATCCATCTGTCATTTTGGCAGATGAACCCACGGGTGCACTGGATTCCAGGACGGGAAGGGAAGTGCTTGAATTTCTGCAGGAACTTAACTCGGAAGGTAATACAATAGTTCTTATTACTCATGATAACAGTATTGCACGGAAAGCACATAGAATTATAAGATTGTTTGACGGCAAGATTATTTATGACGGGCCTGCCGACAGTGACCAGGCAGTTGTGAACCCGGATATTCCCCATGGTGAGCATATAAAAAAGGAGGAAAACAACATATGAGTTTTTTACAGTGTTTTCTTCTGGCTATAAAGGGGATATCCACCAGTAAGATGAGAGCATTTCTTACTATGCTGGGCATAATCATAGGTGTTGCGTCGGTTATAGTCATAACAGGCCTTGGCAACGGAATGCAGAATTATATGACAGATATGTTTGAGGGCATGGGAACAAGGACCTTGAATATAAATCTTACGGGCAGAGGCTCCAACAGAACAATTTCAGTTGACAGAATGTATGAAATTGCCGAAGAAAATAAAGAAGTTATTTCATACATAAGTCCAAAAGTGACGGTTCAGGGACAGGTAAGATGTCTTAATGAAAACATGAGGACATCCGTGACCGGTGTCGGAGAGGATTATTTATTAATAAATTCATGGGAGATTTTGTCAGGAAGATTTATTCAGTATTTTGATATTGCAGAACGAAAAAAGGTATGCGTTGTAGGTTCGTACTATGCATCAAATGATGTTTTTGGTACTTCACCTGTTGGTCAGACACTGAAAATCAACGGTGAAGCATATACAATTGTCGGAATTATTGAAGAGATTGCAGATTCTACCCAGAACAGTACGGATGATATGGTTCTTATTCCATACTCAAACGCAGTAAAATTCTCACGAAATGCAACAATATCCTCTTATGTCGCGTCTGCATCGTCAGATGAAAGTGTTACACAGGCACGCGTTGCAATAGAAAACGAATTGTATAAAGTTTTTCTTAATGATGATTTGTATTCCGTTATTTCCATGACTGAAATACTTGACACAATGAATGAAATGATGGACATTGTTGTCGGAATACTTGCCGGTATTGCCGGAATTTCACTTCTGGTCGGCGGTATAGGTATTATGAATATTATGCTTGTTTCTGTAACAGAACGAACCCGTGAAATAGGAATAAGAAAAGCACTTGGTGCAAAGCAAAGAGATATTAAAAGCCAGTTTATTATCGAGGCAGGAACTACAAGTGCCTTGGGCGGTGTTATCGGAATAGCATTCGGAATGCTGGTTGCAAGTATGATAGGTCCTGTTTTTGATATAACTGCACTTCCCAAAATCGACTCAATATTACTTGCTTTCAGTATATCAGTGGGTGTAGGCGTTTTGTTTGGCTTTTTACCGGCAAATAAGGCAGCAAAACTTAACCCCATAGACGCTTTGAGAAATGAATAAAGAAAGGTGAAATAATATGAAAAGATTAATTTTTCTTTTGTTAGGCATATGTTTGCTTTTGCCGGTTGTTACTGCCGCTGAGCAGACAGAAGTTGACAGAATAACAGATACTATTCGCTTGTTGGAAATAATGAACGGTGACGAAAACGGAAATCTTAATTTAGATGATAATGTTACCCGTGCAGAGTTTGTAAAAATGTCACTTTTTGCATCTACATACAAAAATACTGTTGATACTCTGCCGAAAGTGTCTCTTTTCCCTGATGTCAGAAGTAATCATTGGGCATCACGGTATATATCCGCCGCAATTTCAAACGGATGGATAAACGGATACCTTGACGGTACCTTCCGACCTGAAAACAATGTTAAACTTGAAGAGGCAGTAAATATTGTTCTTAAGATTTTAGGATACACTCAAAGTGACCTTATCGGTGCATATCCGCAACCGCAACTTGAAAATTATATTGCACTGGGACTTGACAAGAATATTGACAGAGCGGCGGGAGAATTACTTACACGGCGTGACTGTATGTTCCTCATTTATAATATGCTGAATACCAAGAACAAAAATGGTGTGATTTACGCACAGGCATTGGGATATACGCTGAATTCAAATGATGAGATAGATTATCTTGAAGTTGTGGAAAAAAACAAAAAAGGTCCTATACTTGCATCAGATGAATGGCAAAAGAAAACAGGAATTCCTGGAAGCAAGATGAAAGTATGGAGAGACGGTAAATCTGCTTTGGCGGAAGATATAAAGAACTACGATGTTTTGTACTATTCTCCGCTCATCAACACTGTTTGGGCGTATAGTGAAAAGCAATTCGGAACTCTCCAGAGTGTTACTCCTGCATCTTCTCCGACAAATATAACTGTTGCAGGAAAAAACTATTCTCTTGCAAATTCTGAAATTAAATATAAATTTTCTTCCATGGGAGAGTTTGCTGTTGACGATATTGTCGTTTTAATGCTTGGTACTGACGGAAAGGTTGAGTTTGCTTTTAATGCAGAGCAACTTGACTATAATATCTATTTGAGCAGTGAAAGTGATTATGCTCTTTTGACTCAATATTCTCTTGACGATGCATTTGTTGTTGAGAATGCCAGTTCTTTGAAAGATAAAATACCGTTTGATTTAAATACAGCACATGTATATAAAAACGGCAGTGTATCATCTGTATCACAGATAAATAAGTATGATGTTGTCTATTATTCAAAACTGCTTAATTCAATTTGGAGTTACGATGTCAAGAAGAGTGGAATTGTAAATGGTGTTTCTCCATCTAAAAGTTCGCCTACATCGGTAAATCTTTCGGGTACCAACTACAGTATTGCATCTGAAAATGTATCATTTTCTCTTTCTGAACTTGGAACAATTGATAGCGGAGATGTAGTGACACTTCTTTTAGGCCGTGATAATATGGTAGAGGGAATAATAACCCCCGATGCTTCGGACAGTTCTCTCTATATACAAGGAGATTTGTCCTATGACCAGATTGTAAATGCATCTATGGAAGGTCCGTATATTGTTAACGGAAACAGTTATAAAACACAAATACCCTTTGATATTGAAAAATCTTTTGTGTATCGTAATAACGAAGTAACAACTGCAGACGATATTTGCGAATGGGATGTATATTACTATTCAGAACCTCTTAAAACAGTCTGGGTTTACTCTGATACTGTAAGCGGAAAATATGAGTCTGCATTGCCTGACCAATCTGCACCGCAGTCAATTGTTGTATCAGGAAAAACATATAGTATTGAAGCATCCTCTGTGTCTTATAAACTGTCTTCTGCAGGAGATTTCTCCATCGGTGAAAACATAACCCTTCTTCTCGGAAAGGGCGGAGCGGTTGCAGGAGTTGTAAAGGTGGATGAACTTTCTAAGGAAGTTATAGGAATTGTTACGGATTTTTATACAAAAGAATATTATAATGCATACGGCGGAACATATACATCCAACTGTATTGTTGTAACCGAACTTGACGGCGATACAATGGAGTATTCTACCGCTCTTACATCAATGAAAGTAGGGAAGATGGTTTCTGTTAAGGTATTATCCTCAGGCACAAAGGTGAATGTTATCTCCAAAGACTACACCTCAGTCAAAGACCTTAACAATGCATTAAAGTACAACAAATTTGCCCCCGATGCGCAGATTGCAGATTTGTGTTGTTCCTCTCTTGCACCGGTTTATCAGTCAAGACTGGAAAATTGTGTCCTTGACAAAAGTGATGTAATTTATTATAAACTTAACAATCAAGGTGAAATTACCATTCTTGTTCTTGACGATTATATTGGTGACAATCACAACTATGTAATGTTGACCTCTGTAACAGAAAATTATTCAAGCAGACAAATCTCGGGTAATTATAAATATTTTGGTTCTGCCGGTGAAGCGTCACTTACTGTTTCAACCGTCTTTGGTGTTTCAGATGGCCCTGCATACATTGAATACGACGGCAAGAGTGTGTCGGAGATAAGAAACTTGAATGTCGGCGTTGCTATTGACAGAGTAGGAAATCTTATGGCGTTGTCAGGCGAAGTGACATACAATGTTTGGGACAAGGTACAGATTTTTGAGTATAAAAACGGACAATACAGAGTACTTTCTATGTCAGATATAGAGAATAATGATAAATATTCACTGACAGGATGGCTCAATGATAATGTCTCCCGTGGCGGTATCATTAGAATGATAATAGCAGTTCCCAACAAATAAAACAGTTGGTATCTTAATAAATGAAAAATCAAGCAACCAAAAGGTTGCTTGATTTTTGCTTTGTATTGACAGAAAAGTTCTGATTTTCAAAACTTATTACTTCTTACCTTTTACCTACAACTTCCAAAAAAATCCTGCCATTTGAGGTAAGAGTGAAGAGGTAAAAAATAAAAATCCTGCACTTGCATACAGGATTTTTTGGGGCGTGTTGACAAAAAAGATGTCATTTGTTTTTCCTGATTTTACATCAATCTCCAATAGCGAAAAATTTAAATAGTATTTCATCTTGAGAAATTGTACCATATATCGTATATTTCGAATTAATTGTAAATGTGTACGGGAAATAACCAAAATCGTAGACAACTTCCACCTTGTCCCTGGTATCCAATTGAAAAATCAACTTGGTTTTCCGAAAAAAATCTTCGTCAGGAATATTTGCAATAGAAATCAACTCTCCAGAAAAACAAACTTTATTACCAGAATAAATAGTCGGTTGCTCAAACATTTTAATATCAAGATTTTTCCATTTGGTCAAATCATAAGACTGAATGCATTTTGAGATTGAATTCAAATCAAAAATATAAAACTCAAAATCATCTATTGATTCGCGATATCGCAAATACCATACAAAGTTATTGTTAGAGAAAGCATTGCTTCCTTTCGTTTCCTCGCTGAAAGTCTCTAATACATCGTCCATCGAAGCATCAATATTCAAAAGATGTAGCAATGTGTCGCAACAATCTTTATATTCATTGCTTTTTGCAAAGACATCCGAATCCCCCGATAACGAAAGTCCCTCAATATTGCTTGCTATCAAAGAACCGGCACCAAAAAAAGAAAGATCAAGTGCAAATATGGCATGAACATCTTGCAAACTAACATCATAACCATACATATTCCACTCAACATAATAATTCTGTTTTTTTAACCCTATTATGATTGAATCCTTAAAACTTATTTCTTGGCGTGCTTCATTGTTATCAGAAGAACTATCAAATTTTGGGGGGTAAATCGTTGGAATTAGTGTTAATATTTGCGCAGCCAGTTAATAACATTGCCAATATAATCATCAAAGCAACAATTATCTTCATCTTCCACCCTCCTATGCATTACAAAAATATCAAAATTATTATATCACACTTTCCGATAATTTTCAATATTCTCCCTGTAATATTTCAATAGTCTTTCATTCGTCCCGTCAAGCTCGTCGATCTTATTCAGAATGATGAAATATGCGCGATCGATTATCTTTTTTGCGTATTACTCAAAATCGTCCTTCGGCGGATTTTTCAGAAAGCTTTGCCGCGCGCAGACGAGGGCGTATTTTACTCGGTAATAATATTTGAGTTCGTATTCCATATAAAAACTTCCTTTCGGTTTAGGTTAAACACCATTATACCGAAAGGAAGTTTTAAGTCCAGATAAATATTTGAAAATTATTTGTTATCAATATTTGATTTCGCCGTTCTGCAAGAAGAAACGAGCATTACGCGAAGCGTGGCGCATTTGTCGGACAAAATCTTATATTGCTGTGCATCAATATAATTCGTTCTATGTAAAAGTTCAAGCCAATAGCCTGTTTCACTTGCCTCTTTGAGTGCAATTTCAAGTTTGGATATGAAATCCTTTTTGCCTTGTGCGTACTGTGCCTCGTGGATATTTGCACCGATCGACGTACCACTTCTGCCGATCTGATTGGCGATAACGGATTCGTGATTAGACTTTAAGAATTTGACAAGGTTAATAATATCAACAGAAAACTCCATTGAAAGTTCACGCAATTTAGATTCTGCCATGGTAGTACCTCGCTTTCGGTTATATTATAGCATAATTATAAACGTTTGTAAAAAGTGATGTTGCGGCAAGCCGCAGTGATGTAGTGCTAACGCACAGTGATGTTTTGCTCCTTCGTCGTAAAGTGATGTGATGTTTGCCCACTTCGCCGCGAGGCGAAACATCACTCACGCAGCGAACATCACTGCCGAAGGCAACATCACTTGCCCGCAAGGGCAAACATCGTTCCAAAACAAAAAGCACTTCTTACGAAGTGCTTTTTGTTTTGAAGGCGCCACCCGGAATCGGACCGGGGATAAAGGTTTTGCAGACCTCTGCCTTACCGCTTGGCTATGGCGCCATAAGCGGATTACGGGGCTCGAACCCGCCACCTCGACCTTGGCAAGGTCGCGCTCTACCAAATGAGCTAAATCCGCAT
>JAFSGN010000003.1 GCA_017440805.1 Clostridia bacterium | reverse complement strand
GCAAAGCAAGAAATATTAAGTTACATATATTTGTATTACAATTCAGAGCGATTACATTCGGGAATAGGTTACAAGACACCTAATTCTGTATGGATGTAAAAATTCACTCTTTTATTTGTCCGAAATACTTGACAAGTTTCGGGAAGAAGTTACGGTGGTTTTGCATACGCAAAACAAATTTTATAAAGTATCTCAATGGTTCTGCTTTCCCAAAAAAATACACACTCAATAGAGTGTGTATTTTTTATGTTAGTGTCCGTAAGGGCACAACATCATTACGAGCAAAGCGAGTACATCATTTGACCGCTTGAGGTCAATATCGTTCCGCTTTAGCGGACACAAAATGAAATTATCTGCGATAAATGATGTGATGCTTCGCATCAATGATGTTACACCTTCGGTGTAAATGATGTTGCACTTCGTACAAATGCATCTATTATGTAGTTAAAAGTCAAAAAATCCGTCCACTAATCTTGACAAGTTTCGTAGTTTTGCTCACGCAAAACAAAAACACTATTACAGCACAGATTTTTGTTATATAAAGAGCGGAGGAAAATCCTCCGCTCTTATATGTTATCCAAATTTGGATTTGTCAGTACAACCAACTTGATGGAATTAAAAATGTATATGGTGCTGTAATGATAGCAAATATAAGTGATAGTTTAAAGCGCAATATTTTATCTGTCTTTTTTAATGTCACAAAGTAATTCAATATGAAAATTAATACAGCGGATATAAAAAGAGCGGGAAGTGTTAAGTAAAGTTCATCACCCATACTGCCGACCTCAAATGCCCACATAAGCAAAAACATATATGCTGAACCAATAATATCTGATAATATACCGAATCCGTATATTTTGAGTATATGATGTTTATAAAACTGCTTTTTTCTGGGTATCTTTAATGCTAACATACTGATTATCAACACAAGACTGTCAATAATAAAGTTTTCGGGCAAAACAATCAACCATACCTGTGGAAACAGCAGGAGCATCCAAAATGGAAACAATACATTGTATAGTTTTACATCCTTTTTCGTGTTATTCATAGCATGACCTCCCTCATAAAGTCAGAATTTATTTGTTTTGTTCAAGTTCTTCGATTCTCTTTGTAAGGTCATTGATTTTATTTCTAAAAATTAAATACATTTCCCAGATAAGCATTATTATTACGGCTATAACAAGCGAGGAAAGAAGAAATGTCCTTGTTGCTAAATCGGGCATAAGATTTTCCATCAGGTTTCCGTAACCGCTTAAATACACAATTACACAAGACACTAAACAGGAAATCAAAAACCTCGATGCTCGGAACAATACTTTCATACAATCACGCTCCTGTCAAATTCAAGTTTTGGCATTATCATAAACCAAAATGTATTACCCACTTGTTTTCTGCAAGTGCTTTTTCCAACAGATTTTTTAGTTCATTCAATTCCGTAATATCTTTGATAACTGCTGTAAACGCCTGTATGGATGTTGGCGGAATAAGGGTAATACCTGTGTATGCTATCCCTTTTGCGGGAATATCGAGAGTATGCCAATAAAAATTTACATTGTTTAAATTAGCATCAATTAGTTCCATATAGTCATCATCAACAGAAATGCAGTTGTACTTTTGCGGCTCATATTCATCATATCTTTTTCCCGGTTTCGGAGCATTTTGCATAATGCCAAAGTCGTGTCTTGCCAACACCTCACCACCTTATCAAATTATTATTTATCAGACTATTTATAAATATCATTTATCAGGGGTGCAGCACAAAAATGTGAATAATTCAATCTGGTGCATATGTTATATAAATCGGAAATTGTCAGTTACTTGTTTTGATGCTCTGAAGAACATTGTTTAACTCCGTCAAAACTTTTTCTTTCACACTGTCGGAATTATCATCACTTTCAAAAATCAGGTAATTCCATAAAGCGTGCATTTGATTTGCTGCCGTACTATCATCGCAAAACTGATAGGCAGCATACACATTGCTAATAAGTCCGCTCATCAGTCCTTCATCTGCAAGGTTGCCGTTTTCCGCCTTGTCTATTGCAAATTTAATCAGAGTGCTGCATTTTTCAATTCTTGAATTATTGTTTTTTTGCTCTGTCACATAACTTCCCACAAAAAATGAAATGACAACCAGGGCAATAATCACTATTGCAGTAACAATTTTTCTTCTTTTCATATAATTCATACCTCTCATATTCCGTTTGTTAAATTAAAATTTATTCAATAAATTAATTTTATTCCGCTGTATTTAAATTCAGGTCTATTTCTGCTTTCTTAATGACAGTATCGGTAAGTTCCGCCTCGTTCTCAAATTTTTCCATTCCTTTTCTTCTTTCAAGATGAATGTAGGCGTAGTGATTTTTATCAATGGCAAGGAGATAATAATAGTTTTCCTCTGTTTGTTCGGCTATATCTTCATAGTTGCCTTGTCTTTTCAAATCATCCGCCATTAACTCCGGTACCGCCATTTTAAATTTAAAAGTTTGAAAATTACCTTTTATTTCACCATCCGGGATTACTTGATATACAGGAGCATATCCCTGCGACGCACGGCTGACAATGTCTGAGGGGTTACATCCATCTGCACAAAGAAGGATTTGATAATCATTAACCTCAAAAATGTCCTCTGACATATGCAGAGTAATTGAACCGCTTCCACATGTCGGTGTATCATTTGTGCGATATACATCATTACACATATATATCTGACAAAATTTGACATAGGCATCTGCGCTTTTTTTATTACTAAAACAACCACTCAGAACTAATATATAAGATAATACCAAAACAACAGTTATAATCTTTTTCAAACATTGACACTCCCTTTGAAAACAGAAATTTACTTTTTAAATACATATACGGAAACGACTGATAAAATCAAACCGATAATATATGTAGGCCAGTAAATAAACGACCACATAATAAGCATATCTGCCAATGACAGAGAGCCGAGGCTGTTATGGTTTAAGCATTGTATAAAATAGTAGATAAAGGGAGCGATAAAAGGACACATTCCAAGAAATAAAAGCAGTTTCCAAATTAAAGCTTTTTTCATTATCGTACACCCCTTCGACAACTTTCGATTTGTTGGGCAGAAAACTTTATATATGTTAATTATAACATAAAAGCGGTGATTATTCAATATATACAAATGATTTTTTTTAGTTGTTCAAAATGCTTGTAATTTAATGCTGCAGAAAGCAATAAATATTACCCGTAGAATAGAAACAGAAAAATAAAGATTTTGCAGATGGTCAAAAAACATAAAACAAGATGATTGAAAACATATTCATAAAAACACCAAAAAGTGCGTAAAATCGGGGAAAATTAGTAATTTTATATTGAAAAAAGGAAATAGTTGTGCTATAATGAGTTTAATTGTGAAACGATTAAACTCAGCGATATAAATTCCTGACGGAATTTGCAATATACCTTGCGGTGCGATATATTTTTGAATATCCTCTCCAAAGGCGAGATATGTCAAAAATGAGAAAAGGAATTTATAGCATATCGCAACGGAGCAAAGCGGAGTTATATCGCATTTGAACGGAGAGAAAAAATATTGCACGAACGAAGTGAGTATATTGCAAATCTTGTCATCCAAATTGTTCAATTTGTTAAACTTAGAAAGAAGAAAACAAATAACTGATTTTTTTGATTATAATTTGACATGAAGATGCCACTGACAATCTTAGTATCAAAATTGTATATCCATTATAGTAACGGTGTCGAAAATTGCAGAAAGGAAGTATGTTTATGAAGATTTTTTCGTTCTTTAAAAAACTTGGGGTTTTCCTGACTGTTGTTTTATGGATTGCTACATTGGTTATCTCGTTTTTTATTGGAATGGCGTGGCAATGGGCATCAACAACCGAGATTAAAACAACAAAAGATTATACTCAAATCGTTGTAGAAGAAAATGATATTGCTGATTATAAAATATTTATAGATATTCCTGAAAAGTATATTGCATTAAATCAGATTGAAGAACCTACGAGAAAAACAATCTCTCTTTACATGCAGGCAAATAATTTAAAACTATCAGAGGGAACGCATAGTTTTACCCGAATTGGCGGCAGTCTTGATGAATATCTAAATGAGGAGTTTCAATTTGAGAAAATTGGATAATGCTTGTTTCTGACTTTATGTGAGGCTGTTATTAAAATACTTTGCATCCAAATCAGCTGTCCTTTATAAATAAAGTATAGTCACAAAAGCACAAATCAACATAAAACAAAGGAGGATTATTATGAATCCGTATGTATATTATGAATATTGCAACTATAACGATGCCGACCTTTTTACGCTGATTCTTAAACCGGATAATGTTGGTAAATTTCCGGTTGTGATTATACGCTCACCTTATGTAGGTTATACCAAAGATATAAGAGAAGAAGAACTGGCTGAAAAATTCATGAAAGAAAACATTGCATGGGTAGAAAATAACTATGTTTTGGTATTTCAACATTGCAGAGGTCAGGGTAAAAGTTCCGGAAATTTTGTTCCATACATATATGAGCGTGAAGATGGTCTTGAATTAAGAAAATGGATTCGCCGGCAGGATTTTTATAATGGTCAAATATTTTTGCTTGGCGGAAGTTATACTGCATCTCTTCATTACAGCACTGCTCCGTTTGAAGAAGATATAAAAGGTGCTGTCTTTAATGTTCAGGATAGTGAAAGATATCGTTTGTGGTATCGTAACGGGAATATGAGAAGAGGACATGCAAATTGGCATTTTGATCTATACAAAGAGAAATCTGATTTAAATAAAGTTCATACAATAGACTCTTTTTCTGAAGTACCTATTAGAAATTTATCCGAAAGAGTTTTGGGTGAAAGGGCAGAAGATTTTGAGCAGATGCTTTTGGCATCTTGTTTTGACCATCCTTTTTGGCAAACTCGATACGGTGGATGCGAAGCCAGAGATGCTGTGACAAAAGCCAATATACCTATTTTGCTTACTACCGGATACAATGATTTTTATCTCGGCGGGATGTTTAAAATGTGGAATAAAATGGATGACCAAACTAAAGGAAAATGCGCATTAATTGTTTCACCGTATAATCATGGAGATGAGAGTTACGGAAAAAATGGCATAAGTTTTTTTAGAGGTTCTGTGGCGGAACAATTTGGAAAAGATTATCATATCCGTTGGTTTAATTCAATACTAAAGCAGGAAAAGCAATTCGTGGAAACAGGTAAGGTCACATACTACCGAACTTTTGAAAATATATGGGAAACGGATTTTTATTCCGGTACAATATATGAAAAGGTTGTTCCTTTAGGGAGTGGTGTTAGAACCATACTCTATAATCCTGAAAATCCAACGGCATTTAATCCGGAAGGATGTTTTATGGATGCCCCATATAAAAGAGATGACATCATAACAGTTTATACAGAACCTATGGATGATAATGTGTTTGTCAGAGGAAAAATGAAAGCAAAAATTACTGTGGCATCTAACTGTGAAGATACAACTTTTTATGTGATGGTGGGCATAGAAACAGAAAACGGAGATTATGCATTGAGGCATGATATTACTTCGATAATTTATCAAAAAAACAGATATGAAATAAACAGCGAGGTTGTTTTAGAATTTGAATTTGACGAGTACGCTTTTTTAATAAAAAAAGGGCAGCGCTTAAGAGTTGATATTGCTCCGACGGATAAAAACACATATGTTTGTCACACTAATATAAAAGGTGACTATAGTGAAATAGAAACTAAAAAAACAGCAGAAAATAAAGTGCTTTTAGGACAATCATTTTTGATTTTGCCTGTTGAAAATGATTTTGTCCTGACTTGATATAAGTTATATGGATATGTCGAAATTTGTCTGATTTTGGAGGTGCGATATGAGTTTTGAAATTGAAATACAAGAAGGTCATAATGGAGGCTCGTACTTTTGGTTTAGACCGGTAACCTTTAAAAGACTCGATGACATAGGTTATGACGATGTTGTTGAATTAGAGGAAGAGTTTTCTATTGAGGAAGAGTATATATGGCATTTTCTATCTTATTTCTTCTTTAATTACTATGATGCAAATCTCATATATAATAAAAATCGTTATGATGCTTGTGCAGAGTTCGAATGGTATCTTACACATAATTTTTTCACATATGATACTTTATATAAAATGGTAGATGAAATTCTTATAGTAACGGACATGTTGGAGAATGATTATAACAATCCCAAACTGAATGATATAAAGGAAAGATTTTCGATTTATTATATGACTTCTCAGGATGATATTGACCATAAAAATAAAGATGCGATACAAAAACATATATTTGTGGTAATTGATTTTTATAAACGATTCACAAAGAGAATTATTAAAATGATGGAAAGTAATAAAAATACAAATGTTATTTCTATAATGGGCCCGTAATTTTGTTTCTAACTTAATACGAACTACTACTGAAAAAGGTCTGCATCTAAACCTTATGCCTCGCAATTTTTTCAGGAATGATTGGTATAAATTGTACATTTCTTATAAGGCTTATAAATGCACTAAAAGTGTAAAAACGCAATGTAAATTTATTACTGAATAAAAGGAGAAAAAATGGAAATGAGCATTTATGATTCAAAAGAATATCGCAGGTCAAGAACAGCGTACATAGTTCAATGCACCGGTGAATATTTTACTTCTGTGCTTGTGACAGATGCTTTTCTGACAAGACTTTTGTCTGCTATCGGGATAAGTGACTCTCTTGTGGGAATTATCTCGTCATTTATTACTCTTGCGTTTGTAATTCAACTTTTATCCATTCAGGTTGTTAAGGCAAAAATCAGTTCCAAAAAACTTGTTATGATATTTGATGTCATAAGTGTATTTTGTTTTATGCTTATGTATCTGGTTCCCTTCGTATCAGCAAGTAAGGAAGTAAAAACCATTTTGGTAACAGCACTTGTGTTTTTTGCATATATCGGAAAGTATCTTGTTATCAATGTCCTTTTTAAGTGGGGTAATTCTTTTGTAGAGCCGAAAAACAGAGGTGTTTTTTCAGCCGGTAAAGAAACCATTTCTCTTTTCTGCGGAATGTTTTTCACCGCAATCATGGGGTATATTATAGACAAATACGAAAGCGTTAATAACTTAAACGGAGCATTTCTGTTTCTGTCAGGCTCGATTTTTGTTTTGAATATATGTAATTTTATTTCCCTTTCTCTTATCGCCAAAGAAAAAGTTGAAGACAAAAAGGCAGAAGAACCGTATGGTAAAGTGATTTTGAAAATAATAAAAAACAAAAAATTCCGGAATGTTATTTTCCTTACAATACTCTACGATACGGCGCGGTACTTTACTATTGGTTTTCTGGGTGTTTACAAGTATAAGGAACTTATGATGTCCGCATTGCTGGTTCAGATTATAAATATAGTTGCAGGTCTTGGCAGAATGTCCGTTTCAAAGGCGTTCGGAAGATTTTCGGATAAGTATTCGTTTGCAAAGGGCTTTGAACTTGGTCTCTGGCTATTGGCGGCAGGGTTTGTCGTAAATGTGTTTACAACCCCTTCTTCATGGTATCTTATTATAATATTTACGGTTTTGCAGACTTGTTCATATGCGGGAACAAATGCAAATTCGTTTAATATTACATACAGTTACATTGACTCAGAATATATTGTTCAGGCAATGGCTGTCAAAAACAGTATCGGTGGTCTTTTTGGGTTCGGGGCATCAATTCTTGGCGGAAAAATACTGGATGCCGTACAGTCAAACGGAAACACTGTTTTCGGAATACATGTTTACGGTCAGCAGGTTCTTTCGCTAATCTCGTTTGTGATTGTTTGCGTTGCAATTCTGTTTGTTAGAAAAGTAATTGAAAAGCAGTCAATAATGGTTCAGTAAAAAATTAATTTGTCAGTACAAAAAATATAATATTAAACAGGGGAGATACAATGACTCCATCAATTTTACTTTTTATTTCAACCTATATACTTATTCTGTTTTTTGGTAAATACAGAACATATATCGCTCTTACATCGGGTGTGTTGTTTGTTTTGACCGGCATGCTCCCGTATTCAGAGTTGTTTTCGTCAATCGACTTTAATGTTTTGCTTATGATTATAGGAACAATGGGACTTGTTTCATTGTTTACCGAGAGCAAAATGCCCGCAATGCTTGCCGATATGGTTATGGAAAAAGTTCCGGATGTTAAGTGGGCGGCGGTTTCACTGGCTTTGTTTGCAGGTATTATATCCGCTGGCAGTAGAGAATTTATTTATCAGAGATACGAAAAGAAAAACATTTGCGGGAAAATTCGGCACTCCCGGGGAATTAAACAATATAATTGAAAAAATCAATTCTCCGTGGATTACTGCTTGTGTAGACATAGGACATGCGGCGTTGACAGGCTGTGAACCGGAAAATTTCATAAAAGGTGTAAAGCCTGAATACTTACAGGCACTTCATGTTCAGGATAACGACTATCTTGACGACAGACATATTTTGCCTTATACAGGTGAGTTAAACTGGGAGGCAATTATGAGTGCGTTAAAAAGTGTTGGTTATACGGGTGATTTTACATTTGAAATTGTCAAATATCTTGAGAAATTTCCGGACAGGCTTATCCCGAAAGCATTAAAATTTGCAGTTTCTGTAGGAAGACACCTTGTTTCAATTTTTGACAGTTAATCAGAACGGATACAGCAATAATTATATTTTATAAACAATTAAGAAAGGAAAGTGTAAAAGTATGATTAAATTTAAAGAAGAATTAAGCGTTAAAGAAGAAAAAAATATAAGCGGGGAGACCAAGTTGTTTTTGTCAGACCTTGCGGAATTTGATATCAGAAACCCGAAAATCCGCACATTTGCCCTTGCAAAACTTAAGCCGGGCGAGGAGGTTGGATTTCATAAACACGAGGGAGAATGCGAATATTATTATATTATTTCGGGGACCGGTGTTTACAGTGACAATGGTAATATGGTTGATGTTTGTCCCGGTATGGTAACCTTTACTCCATCGGGAAAAAGCCACGGCATAAAAAATACAGGAAAAGAAATGCTTGAATTTATTGCACTTATAATAAGAGATTAATTTTTGATTAGAAGATTACATAGTTAAGTTTCCGGTGGAAACTGTTGTAAAACAGATTGACGGAGAAGAGGTGAAAGACGGGATGTTTTATAATGAAAAAATAAAAAAAATTGCACTTACCGCAATGTTTTTGTCGTTGGGTTTTTTGTTGCCGTTTCTGACAGGGCAAATAAAAGAAATAGGGGATACTTTATTGCCGATGCACATTCCCATTATGCTTTGCGGGTTGATTTGCGGTTATAAATACGGATTTGTTGCAGGGGCTGTTTTGCCTTTTCTTCGTGGTATTATTGCCGGAATGCCGCCGTTGTATCCGAATGCAGTATGGATGGCTGCCGAACTGTGCGTATATGGCGGAGTAGTCGGTTTTCTGTATATGAAGTTTTTCAGAAAACAGATGTGGTGGCTTTATTGCTGCTTGCTTATCTCTATGATAAGCGGTCGTATAGTCTGGGGAGTAACAAAGGCTGTATTGCTCGGAGTTGCGGGGAAAGCATTTACATTGCAGGCATTTTTGGCAGGAGGATTTATAGATTCCCTGCCGGGAATAGTATTGCAACTCATTCTTATTCCTGTTATAATGCAAATAATAAATAAAAATTATAAACCTTAAGCTATATATAGTGAGGTGTTTATATTGATATTTACTATCAGATTTTCAATTTCAGTTAATTGTAATTTGTTTGATGAAAATGTAATTACAGATGAATTGCAGGATTCAGAACAACTTTATGAGGACAGCGGATTTATTGTGCTTCCCGAAAACTATTCCGAAAACGGAATTCCCACAAGGTTGGTAATAAATTGCCACGGAGCAGGAGGCACGGTTACAACAGATGATTCCCAGGTAGAACATCAGGTGTTGACGCAGTATCTTGTTGCAAACGGATATGCCGTAATGGATGTTAATGGTTTACCGCAGAAATATGCTGAAGAAAACGGAATAGATATTCGTAACAATATAGGCAGTCCCATTGCACTGAGAAGTTATGTCAAGGCATACAATTATTGTATGGAAAATTTCAATTTGAAACCGGAAGTATTTGTACACGGCGGTTCTATGGGAGGAATAAGCAGTACCAATCTTGTTTTAAGCGGGCTTATTCCTGTGATAGCCCACTCTGCGTACTGTCCCGTGTTGGATACATATAACCAGATATTTTTACATCCCTGGTGCGATGGGCTTCCAAAATATGCACTTGGTAAGATATATAAATTTGATAAGGATGAGTCCGGCGAATATATTTATGACGAGAATAAACTGGCAGGATTCAATCCGTCAAGAAATAAAAAAGCAGAAACCTATCCCGTACCGGTAAAATTCTGGCATTGTATTGATGACCCCACGGTCTCTTACGATATAACCCAAAAGTTTGTCAACAAAATAAGAGAAAACGGTGCAATAGCATACCTGCGGACATTCAGTTACGGTGGACACGAACCGCAGTTGGTAGGAAACTTTGTTGAGAATCCTTGCGGGGCGGATATTTTTAAAGGGGAAAAGTTGCAAATAACTCCTGCTGTAGAAGAGACATTTATCTGGATAAGAAATTTCAGTTAAAAAAATAAAAAGCCTGCAAAATGTTAGTTACTACATAATTTTCACTTTTTTGTTCCGGACTCAATATAAGCAATTGGTGAGAAACATAGTGTCTAACCCATATGACACACAAATAAAGATATGTCGAAAAATGCAGAAACAGAGGAAAATCAAAATGTCGGATATTTCAAAGATAGACAGCAATTTTAAAATTACAACAAAAATAGGCAAAAATGATGTTAGGTTTTATAAAATTGACCGGGCACCGTTTAAGGTTTATGGAGTTTTCAAAGAAAACGGAAAATACAGGCGTATGCCTGAAAGTGTTGCAAAAACTGTAAGTGAAGGCGTTTATACTTTGCATACAAATACTGCAGGGGGCAGAGTAAGATTTGTCACGGACAGCCCTTATGTCGCTATTCACGCCCAAATGGACGCTTTGGGTAAAATGTCACATTTTCCATTGACAGGTTCCATAGGGTTTGATTTGTATGCAGAAAATCAATATGTTAAATCCTTTGTTCCTCCGTTTAATATAGAAAACGGATACGAAAGTGTAATAGAATTTGAGGAAAGTATGCCTAGGCTTATAACAATTAATTTTCCCTTATATTCAAATGTTAACGAGTTGTATATCGGTTTGAAAGATGGTTCGTCATTGGAAGAGGCAGAACCGTATAAAAATAAAAAACCTATTGTGTATTACGGCTCCTCTATTACACAGGGAGGATGCGCGTCAAGACCGGGAATGAGTTATCAGGCAATTATTTCCAGAACTTTTAATTACGATTACATAAATCTCGGTTTCTCTGGAAATGCAAAGGCTGAAGACGAAATAATCGAATATATTAAAAATTTGGATATGTCAGTTTTTGTATATGATTATGACCACAATGCTCCCGGTGTTGAGCATCTTGAAAAAACTCACGAAAAAATGTTTAAGGCAATCAGAGAAAAAAATCCGCTTTTGCCTGTGATAATGATGCCCCGGCCAAAGTATTTCTTGAATGAAGAGGAAAAAACAAGAAGAAAAATAGTTGAAAAAACATATTTGAATGCAGTTTCGGCGGGGGATAAAAATGTATATTTTATAGACGGACAAGCCCTGACAAAACTTTGTAAGGATTCAGGTACGGTAGATAACTGTCATCCGACGGACTTTGGGTTTGCGTCTATGGCTCAAGCATTGACGGAAGTTATTATTCGCTATAACCTTTAGCCTGTTTGCAAGGGGAGAATGTTATAGCCTTAACCAAAAAGGATAATTATTATAAAAATTAATAATGAATAATTTTTGGCTATAACCTGATATGAAATTTTGCTGAGAAATATGGCATTTGAATCGGCTATTCATTAAAAAGACAGCAGGATGTGTAAAAGATTGTAATATATTTGGAGAAAAATGTATGTATAAATATTTGTTATGGGATATAGATGGCACTGTGCTTGACTTTCTTGCCTCAGAGACCTATGCGATACGGTATTTATTTAAAAAACATAATTTTGGCGAATGCAGTGACCAGATAATTAAAACATATTCAAAGATTAATATTAAATATTGGCAGATGCTTGAAAAGGGCGAACTGACAAAGCAGGAAATTCTGGTGGGAAGATTTCGTGAGTTTTTTGAACTGATTGGAATAGATACAACTATAGCAGAGCAATTTAACAAAGAGTATCAGACAGCGCTTGGCGACTGCATAGTATTTATCGAAAATGCAAAAGAGATTCTGCTTTCTCAAAAAGGGAAATATATCCTTGCAGCAGTTACTAACGGTACCAAAGTTGCACAGGAAAAGAAACTGCGTTGTTCGGGACTTGACGAAATTTTTGATGCGGTTTTCATATCAGAAACTGTTGGTGCAGAAAAACCCAACAGAGCGTTTTTTGATTATGTTTTTGAAAAACTCGGGGTGACCGATAAGAGTGAGGTACTTATTATAGGTGATTCGCTTACGGGGGATATGAAAGGTGGACACCTTTCGGGAATTGATACCTGTTGGTTCAATCCGGAACATAAATTAAATACATTGGATTTTTCTGTTACTTATGAAATAGACTGTCTTGAAAAAATCAGAGATATTGTTTCTGAATAATTTCCAAAAATGGAATTCTGAACTTGGCAGAGTCAAACACTTTATAGTAAAATAAAAAGGATGAAAAAACGAAAAATTTAAAAGTCATAATAACTATAAAAAACTAAAGAGGTATAAACTATGAAAATTTTCAGCCCGAAACTTTTTTCGGAACTTAAGACCTACAATATGAAAACATTTATGTCGGATATTGTCGCAGGCATTATTGTCGCAATTATTGCATTGCCGTTGTCAATAGCCCTTGCAATTGCGTCGGGTGTTGCCCCGGAAAAAGGACTTTACACCGCAATTGTGGCAGGATTTGTTATTTCTTTTCTTGGCGGAAGTAAAGTGAATATTTCAGGCCCGACTGCTGCTTTTGCAACAATCGTTGCCGGTATAGTTGCAACATTCGGTACAGAAGGACTTGTCATTGCAACAATAATGGCAGGAATTATTCTGATTTTAATGGGTATTTTCCGACTTGGTGCTTTGATAAAATACATACCGCATACAATTACTACGGGATTTACTTCAGGTATCGCCATTACAATTTTGATAGGTCAGATTAAAGATTTTATGGGCCTTACTTTCCCCGAAGGTGCACACGCGGTTGAGACAACAGAAAAACTTGCCTGCGTCGTAAAGTCGATTTCAACAATAAATTTCCAATCTCTTCTGGTTGGTGTTGTTGCACTTATTATCTTAATTTTGTGGCCAAGGGTTTCAAAGAAAATCCCAGGCTCACTTATTGCGGTTGTTGCGGGAACAGTGATAGTGAAACTATTTGATATGCAGGTAAATACAATCGGTGATTTATATACAATCTCAAAGTCACTTCCTGCCTTTTCCGTGCCTGATGTGAATTTTTCAGTTATAAAGCAGTTGGTACCCAGTGCATTTACCATTGCTGTCTTAGCGGCTATAGAGTCACTTCTTTCATGTGTCGTATCAGACGGAATGATAGAGGATAAACACAATTCCAATACGGAATTAATCGCTCAGGGTGCCGGTAACATTTTTTCCGGACTTTTCGGCGGAATTCCTGCAACCGGAGCGATTGCAAGAACTGCAGCAAATGTTAAAAACGGAGGCAAGACACCTGTTTCGGGTATTGTTCATGCCGTTGTATTGCTTTTAATTTTGGTTGTTTTAATGCCGTATGCCGCATGGATACCAATGCCTGTTATTGCGGCTGTGTTATTCATGGTGGCATATAACATGAGTGAGTGGCGTCAGTTTGTCAAAATCTGCAAAACCGCCCCCAAGAGTGATATTATAGTTCTCGTTCTGACTTTCGTTTTAACGGTTGTGTTTGATTTGGTTGTGGCAATTGAAATCGGACTTTTACTTGCTGTTATTCTATTTATGAAAAGAATGACAGAGGTCACCCATATAAGACCGTGGAGCAAAGCGGATGAAGCGGAAGAAAGCGTGAGGGAAAGATTAAAAGAGATTCCGGATAAAACACAGGTTTTTGAAATAGACGGTCCTATGTTTTTTGCAACCAGTGACATTGTTGCATCAATTCCGGTAAAATTAGGCTCAAAGGCAATTATTCTTCGTATGCGGAATGTTCCCACATTGGATGTTTCGGCACTCCGCACACTTATAAAGGTTTATGATTTTTGTATGGATAATAAAATATCGGTTATTTTCTCTCATGTAAATGACCAGCCTTTGATGGTAATGAAAAAATCCGGTTTTTATGATAGAGTCGGAGCAGAAAATTTCGCCCGTAACATTGATGAAGCACTTGAAATGGCAGGGAAAATATAACCTTTGATGCACTGTGAGTTTTAACGATACTTTTTGATTTGTTTTGTACAGGAAAGGATTATTACATAATGGCAGGCTTGTTGTTGGCAATTATTTATCTTTGTTTTGTCAGTCTTGGTTTGCCCGACTCTCTTTTAGGTTCGGCATGGCCGGTAATGCACGCAGAAATAAATGTACCGGTATCTTTTGCAGGAATAATATCAATAGTTATTTTTCTCGGAACAATATTATCCAGTCTGTACAGCGGTAAATTACTGTGTAAATTCGGTGCAGGAAAGGTTACGGCGGTAAGTGCGGCATTGACTGCAGTCGGGTTGTTTGGTTTTTCTGTAAGTTTCAGTTTCTGGCATCTCATTTTATTTTCAATTCCATACGGACTTGGTGCCGGTGGGGTAGATGCCATACTTAATAACTATGTTGCTTTGCACTATAAAGCACAGCATATGAGCTGGCTTCATTGTATGTGGGGGCTGGGTGCTTCTGTCAGCCCGTATATAATGAGTTATTCTCTCATCAATTTCCGCTGGAACCACGGATATCTGGCAGTATCTGTTGTTCAGATTGTACTGACTGTCATTATTTTTATCAGTCTTCCTATATGGGACAAAGGTGTTGAAAATGGTACTGCCGGACAACAACAGACAAAACTGTTGACATTCAGGGAAATTTTTGCAATAAAAGGTGCGATTCCTTGTTTTATTACTTTTTTCTGCTATTGTTCGTTTGAACTTACCACAACATTATGGTCAAGCAGTTACTTTGTAAGTAAGTGGGGAGTTTCACCGGAAGATGCAGCAGGTTATGCCAGCATGTTTTATATTGGAATCACACTAGGTAGGCTTGTCAGCGGTTTTCTTGCAATGAAAATGAGTGACCGTTTCCTAATTAGTACAGGCATGGCAATTGTTACCGTTGGAATTGCGTTTTTATTTGTACCGCACTTCTCTGTATTTGCTTTGCTTGGGTTTATTATAATCGGTCTTGGGTGTGCACCAATCTATCCTTGTTTTATACATATGACACCCGATGTGTTCGGAAAAGAAAAATCTCAGGCTATGATAGGGGTGCAAATGGCATTTGCATATACCGGATTCCTAGTAATGCCGTCTCTTTTTGGCGTTATTACAGAATATATTTCTATTTCTTTGTTGCCGGTATACCAGTTTGTACTTTTAGCAGTGATGTTTGTTATGCACGAACTTTTAGTCAGAAAAAGTAAATAATGGTTTTCAGAAAACTGTTGTTTCATCGTCGGGAATGCTGCTGTGAATTCGGATAAAAAAATACTTGTGAAGGAGAAAAATATGAATATTTCTTGCCCGGGAATTTCTGTGAATGATTTGAATTATGCAGTAGAGTGTTTGGAAATTTGCAAACAGGACGATGCAAAAGAATACGGCTTTAACCACCCATACTTTACTCCGGGTGGCTCGTATGGTAAACAGTGGTGGCAACTTGATTCATCGTTAGCCTTATCTGGGTATAAGTGGATTGACAGAAAATTTGCGGAAACAGCGCTTTGGAATTTTATTGAGTAGCAAAAAGATGACGGCAGAATATGCCTTTTGGGGGGGCAGATGAATTACCTGAATTTGTGGCTGGAGGAAATTTTCTAAAACAACAACTTAGGGTATCATCTTTACCGAAAATTTTTGATGTGGCATTTCATATTTTGCAGTGAACAACAGATGAAAGTTTGATAAAAGCAACATACAATATGTTGAAAAAATACATCGATTGGTGGTTTGACAATCGTTACGACGAAAACACAGGATTGATGACCGCAGTTTTTGAAGAAACCTTTATTCCATACCTCGGTTGTGCCGGCGAGTATGCACCGGTAGATACAAATACTGAGGTATATGTTGGTTGTTATTATACTGGACTGTTGGCGGAAAAAGCAATTGAGAAAAAAAACAATTTTGCAAAATAAACAGGTTTAATTATCTTTTCTCAATGAATAATCCCGGCAAAAGTTCATAAAAAAGGCTGAAAAACATTGTTTTTTCAGCCTTTTTTCAGGAAATATCAGTTTATTTCGGTTGGTAGTTTACTGCTTACTCATTTCAATCAGTTTGTCTACCATGATATACCCGGCATTTTTATCCATTCTGTTTGAACCGGGGGTGGATTCGTATATGGTGTCGTAAAACATATCTTTTGTGGGGACATATCCGTATGCACCGTTACAGCAGGTTGCAACTATGCAATTTTTATTGTTGTTTCTTTCCTTTAAATTTGTTCCGAAATAGCAATATATTTCACTTGGTAACCCAAAGAAATCAATATCGCCGATTTGTATATAATGCAACGGAATATCAAAAATTTCCGGCGAGGTTTCAAGCATCCAGAGAAGTTTTTTTGCCATCATTAAATCATACTGCTCTTTTGATGTGCCGTCTGCCGCAATTTTAATTCCCGGAATAGGCTTTACGGTCTCAATAATGTGTTTTGCACGGGCAATTTTTTCCTCATCAACCTCAACTCTGTCTATTTTAATCTTCTCAAATCTGCATTTAATATTTTCACTTTTTATCTTTTCTGCAAACGAAATGTTTTTTATAATCTCGCCGGAAAGTTTCAAGCCCATTTTCCTGTAATGGTCAGGCTCGTCTGAAGCGGTATTTACATTGAAATGGTTTATATCTCCCGCTGTTCCTTCAAAAAATAATATTACAAAATCCTGACCGAAACTTTTCTTCATTTGATTTGAAATTTCCGACGAAAAATCTCCGCTGTACTCCGTACCGCCTACGCAATCCTGGTGACAGGCAAAAGCGGTTATTGCTCCCATGGGTTTTCCGTCTGCGTTTTTTATGAAAATTACGGGAAGTTCATTGTCGGTCTGTGAAACAGGCTTTATAATGTCCGGGTTGAGTCTTCCGGGATTTGTTCTCGGAGTGGAATTTTTCATTATATAATCACGGCAGAAAGATATTCCGTCAACTTTCCCCATGGCAAAATAAATCTGGGAATATTCAAGTCTTTTGTATGCCAGTATTGCACAGTCGGCAATAAGTTTCGGAAAAATATCAAAATAACAGTTTTGATTTTCTGCTGCCTTTTGGTCTGAATCGTATCCTTTTTGCGGAATCCCTGTGTGTGTGTGCGTTGCTGCAACAAGCACATTTTCTTCTTTAATCGGGGTAAACTCGTTTACTCTCTTTGCTATTTCATCCCGTATGTCGTGGGTGATATGCAGACAATCAATGGCAATCAGTGCCACTGTTTCGTTTTCATCCAAAATAACACAAGCCTTTGCCATGAGCCTGTCTTTTACATCACTTCCGGCTCTTAAATTACCATATCCCGGAAGATTACATCCCAGCGGCGGGGTTATCTCTTTTTCATAAAAAGCACATTTAATCATGATTTAGTTCCTCCGTATTCATCGCTAAATTCATTATTATCAATGCCAGAACAGAAACGGCAGTCGAGAGCACAAATACTATGTCATAATTTTTAAAATGGTCGTAGAATAAATTTAAAAGAGGTGTTCCCAAAGTTTGTCCCACGGTTGCAACAGAAGTAATTATGCCAAGTGTTTTGTTGTAGCACTTCTGACCGAAAAAATGCAGTGCTATAATAGGTAACATTACAGTTTCAAGCGGTAAACCCAGTGCACATACTACGCAGTAAACAATTGTCAAAATTTTGCCCGACAGGGAGTTGGTTATTAATAAAAGCAGAATTTTTGATATAATAACACTAATAAGACAAAGTTTTACCGGGAATTTTATGCCCAACCTGTCATATATAAAACCAAACATAAGTTTAAACACGGCAAGGAGAATGACCTTTAACCCCAAAATTTTTGTAACAAAAGAGGGGGAAAGCCCGATGTCTGTAAAATGTGGAGTTGTAATTTCGCCCACAGTTACAAGCATATTCAGGAAAATCACGCCAATTATAGCATAAAAATATGGTTTTTTTATTAATTCGCCATATTCGATACCGCTTTGATTCTGCACCGGTGTATCACACGATTTTGTTTGTGAGTCTGTGCCTTTTTTTTCTTTGTAAAGGGGGAATATCAAAAGTGTAATAACAGACAAAATAATCGCTGTCAGTTTGTAAGCGGACTGGTATCCGAAGGTTGATTTGTAAATAATCGGAGTGACTATATTAATGGCAAGTGCTGCCCCGATACCGTTGGAGGCGAGAATAAATCCCATAACAGCACCCTTGTTTTGTTCAAACCATCTGTTTACAACAACACCCACCATTGATGTTGTTGTCCAAGCAACTCCTATGCCAAGGAAAAAACCGCCAAGATAAAACATAAAAAGTGTTGTTGCACAGGAGTATAAAAGAGATGAAACAATAAGACTAAGCATTCCGGCAATAATCAGTTTTTTCGTACCGAATTTTTCAACAAGAGTACCGAAAAAGATATTTACAATTGCCGTTGTTATATATCGGCAACTGTCATTAATCGAAAAAGAACTTCTGGAAAATCCCATTGCTTCGGTAATGGGAGCAAAATATATTGTTTTTGCGGTACTGCAGAAGCCCAATCCGGCAAATACAATGATGAAACAAATTCCTGCAATTATGTATTTGTAGTCTGTTTTACAGTAGAATTTCTTCAATCTTGTTATTCTCCTTGTGTAAAATTGTAGAAACTGTATTGTTGATGTGAATTTTTATAAAATTGACTTGGTGTGTAATTTACAACATTTTACAGCAAAAAGAATGGTATTGTAAATAGATTTATTAAAGCAATATGGATTTTTTATAACAAAATTTTGCAACATGCATTGCAATAAATTCTATTGTGTGCTATAATGTAACCAAATTATAAGAGTAACTGCAGAGAAGAGGGTATACATGCTTGATAATATGGAAAATATGAAAATTTTATCGGTACTCCACATAACAAGCAAACCTTTTTCCAAAGAGGAGTCAAGAAAAGTATCATGTTTAAGCATACGGGTTTGCGGTACTGTCAGATATACCTTTGATAACAGAGAAATAGTGGTAAATTCCGGAGAAATGATTTTTCTGCCTAAAGGAAGTCGATATGTGTTTGAAAAAATATCGGACGAGGATACCGTCGCCACGATAATTAGTATAGAGGGTGACTTCGGAGAAGCAACTCCTGCCGTTTATTCCGTCAAGAATTTCTATGGTGCGGGAAATGTTATGTATCATTTTGCGGATATGTGGAATTTCGGGACTCAGAGTCAAAGATTTCAATGTATTTCATTGCTTTACAGTTTGCTTTCTTACATCTCGGGTCAGGAGGCTCTTTGTTATCACTACAAAAAAAGATTCGGTGTAATAGAACCTGCCGTCACTTATCTTAATAAACATATTTACGACAGTGAATTGCAGATTGATAAACTTCACCTTCTTTGCGGAATTTCACATACATATTTCAGAAAAGTGTTTATTTCCAGATTTGGCTCAAGCCCCAAGAATTATGTCGTAATTAAGCGACTGTCCTATGCTAAAACTGTTATTGACAGCGGCGAATTTACAACAGTCAAAGAACTTGCACAAATGGCAGGATATAACGACCCGTTGTATTTCGGTAAGATTTTTAAAAAACATTACGGTGCATCACCTGTAAATATGGCAAAGGAAAATGTAGAAGTCTGATTTTTTAATCAAGCAGACAGCATACTGCAGGAATTTCTTAAATGAATGATTAAATTTCCTCTGATTTGCACAGACTATTCAAAAGGAGTGATGTCTGTGTGTACTGCAATGTCTGTTACGGTTGATTTCAATTATTTCGGAAGAAATCTTGATTTTGAACATTCCTTCGGTGAAAAAATTATAATTACACCAAGGAATTTTGAGTTTTCATTCCGAAACGGCAAAAAAATAAAAAAACATTTTGCAATAATCGGTATGGGGATTGAAAAGAAAAATTTTCCGTTGTACTTTGACGCAACAAACGAAAAAGGACTCAGTATGGCGGGACTGAATTTTCCTGAGAATGCCGAATATACCCACAAAATTAACGGTGTAGATAATGTTGCGTCATTTGAACTTATTCCCTGGATTTTAACTCAGTGCGGTTCGGTAAATGATGCCTGCGAATTACTGGATAAAGTCAATATTACAAATGAGGCGTTTGACACAGGAACATTGCCAACACCGCTTCATTGGATAATAGCCGATAAATTTAACACTGCAGTTATAGAACAGACAAAAGACGGAATCAGATTCTTTGATAATCCGGTCGGAGTATTGAGTAATAACCCGGAGTTCGATATACAGATGTTTAATCTTTCAAACTATATGTCGGTTACAGCAGAGGAACCAAAGAACATTTTTTCCGATAAGGTCGCTTTGAAATCTTATTCTCGAGGAATGGGAGGAATAGGGCTTCCTGGCGATTTATCATCCGTATCAAGATTTGTAAAGACAAGTTTTCTGAAACTTAATTCTGTTTTTGGAAAAACGGAACAGGAAATAGTGAACCAATTCTTTCACATACTTTATTCGGTATATCAGATAAGAGGTACTGTAAAAGTAGGAAAGGAATATGAGATTACCCATTATACATCCTGTTGCAATACAGATAAGGGAATATATTATTACACAACATATAACAATTCTCGGATTAATGGGGTATCGCTTTTTGCTGAAAATTTGCAAAGTGATAAACTTATATGTCACGACTTGATTTTGCAACAGGAGTTTGTTTGTCAAAATACGCAGAATGTACATTAAAAAATAAATTTGTGACTTTATACCGGCGAAGAAGAGAAAACCATATAAAAATGTTGTTGAAAATATTTTTGAGGAGAAATGTGTTAAAATGTTAGATTGTCTGATTTTAAATGCAAAAGTAATCGATGGGACGGGAAAGCCGTCTTATAACGGTAGTATAGGTATAAAAGATGGGAAACTTGTTATTGCCAAAGGTACTGAGTAAAGTCTCGAAACAATTGATGCCAAAGGCTGTGTAGTTGCACCGGGATTTATAGACCCTCACTCTCATAGCGATTTTAGTTTTGGACAGTCAGATCTTAATATTATAAGAACCAATCAGGGAATTACAACTGAGTTGACGGGAAACTGCGGCTCGTCTTCGGCGCCTGTCAGTGCTGAAAATATAGATCATCTTAAAAATCTTCTGTCCATTGGAACATCGGAATATCCGGATGATATGATAAACTGGACAAGTTATGAAAAATATTTTGAGTACACAAATTCCTGTGGTAAAACAATGAATGTGCACTTTATGGTTGGACATAATGCACTCAGAATTGCGGTCATGGGAATGGAAAACAGACCTTCTACACCTAAGGAACTTGATATGATGAAAGGACTTCTGAAAGAAGCAATGCAATCCGGTGCAGCCGGTTTTTCAACGGGACTTATATATACTCCGGGTTGTTATGCAACACCGGACGAGGTTTTGGAACTTGCTAAAGTCATTGCACCTTTTGACGGCATTTACGCAAGTCATATCCGTAATGAAGCCGAGGGTGTTGTGGAATCAGTAAGAGAAGTTATTGACATTGGCCGCAGGGCAGGAGTGAGAACAAATATTTCGCACCATAAGGTGTTAGGAAAGAAAAATTGGGGTAAACAGAGAGAAACGCTTGAACTGATTGAGCGTGCAAATGCGTGTATGCCGCCGTGGCATCTGGAGGGTGGCTATGATGCACTTTCGGAAAAATTAAAGAGCAAGGAGTTTCGTGCACAACTCAAAGCCGAAATGGAAAACCCCGCCACGCCGTATGACAATTTTCTTTTAAATGCAGGCGGATGGGATGGAGTGTATGTAACTTATACTGCCAATACTCCGCAAGCAAAAGGAAAGTACATATCGGAATATGCCAGACTCGTGAATAAGGACCCCTGGGATGCGTACTTTGATATGTGTGTTGAAAATAATTGCAGTGTATGTGCCGTTTACTCAAGTATGTGTGATGAAGATGTCTGTGAAATTTTTAAAAGTCTTTATTGTGTTGTGGGTACAGACGGTCTTGCCAGAAGCCTTGAGGATGACGGTCACCCCAGTGCGTGTGCTTCGTTCCCCCATGCACTGACATATTTCGTTAAGGAAAAGAAAATTGTAACACTTGAAGAAGCAATACGGAAGATGACCGGTCTTACAGCCGATTATCTTAATGTTAAAAATAAGGGATATATTAAGGAGAACTATGATGCAGACCTTGTTATCCTTGATTTTGACAAATTGAGGGACACCGCGACCTATGACAAACCGATTTCATACGCAGAGGGAATAAATCGTGTTATTGTTGGCGGCGAAACAGTCTATAAAGATATGAAACTTACGGGAAAATATTCCGGTAAGGTTATTCGCTATAGGGCATAAGGTGTGTTTTTGAACACTCGGATTACAATTTGATTGATTTTACAGAACTATTAAGGAGATTTAAATGAAACAACGAATTTATTACCTGGATTTTTTACGGAGTTTTGCTATTTTAATGGTACTTGCGCTTCACAGTATCAGTGAGTACATAGTAAATCCGGCAATATACGGCACAACATCGTGGTATGTGTACCTTTTTGTGAACGCTGTCTCTCGTACGGGTGTTCCCATATTTTTAATGATAAGCGGTTGCCTTATATTATCTTCTGAACATACTAAGAATTTCAGATTGTTTTATAAAAAATCTTTTACACGAATCGTTGTTCCTCTTATGTTCTGGAATGTTGCATATTATGCATATAAATGTGTCAGGGGATACATCGGGTTTAATATTATAACATTGATATCAGATTTTCTGAATGCAGGTACAGAATATCATCTGTGGTATCTTTATACATTGATTGGTATTTATCTTATTGCACCTTTTTTGAAAAAACTTGTTGATTGCTGCACACAAAGACAGCAGATATGGCTTTTGTTTCTGATGCTTTTATGTACCACAATCCGCCCGTTTATCAATACAGTTACTCCTGTATACATATATATGTTTGATGCATTGTTTAACGGATATATTGCATTCTTTTTCATGGGATATGTTCTTTCAAAAATTAAAATCAATTATAAAATCGTAATTACCTTTTCTGTAATAGGTATTTCGGGAATGCTAATGTCTGTTATTTTTCATCATGTTCAGTCATCGGCTAACGGTATTAATCTGATTTTTAACAGTGGCTATAGTTTATGTCACTGTGCTCTGGCTGCAGGCATATTTGTTATTTCAAAGCACATTTTTGACCAAAAGAACCCGCTAAAACGGATATGGACGGTTTTGTCAAAATACAGTTTTGGTATATACCTGGTACATGTCATTGTAATAGATTTGCTGTTAAACTTTTTTATGATAGATTCTTCACCTGTTGTTTCTTCGGCATACATATTTATTATTTCCTCTGTTGTTTCTCTGATAATTTCTTTTGTTTTCGGTAAAATAAAATATATAAGAAACATCATTGGCTTTTAATAATCAAAAAACATATTGACAAAGGTGTAAAATACAAAATTTAACTTTTTAATTACGGTAACAAACAAAAAATGCATCAAAATCTGTGACTTGTTATTGCGGGGTTTTTGTTAAAAATAAAGGAGAAATTTTATGAAAAAATATTTATTATCACAAAACGGAACTTTTTACAAGGCAAATTTACATTGTCATACCACCGTTTCAGACGGAGTACTGACACCTGAAGAAACCAAGAAAATCTACAAGGAGAACGGCTACTCAATTGTTGCATTTACCGACCACGATGTGATGGTTCCTCATCCTGAATTAAAAGACGACGATTTTCTTCCGCTGAATGGCTACGAATTGGAAGTTCGCGCAGAAAAAAAGGAACAATTAAATAAAACATGCCATATGTGTTTTATTCCACTTTCTCCCGACAATCTGAAACAGGTTTGTTTCCATCGTACAAAGTATTTTGACGGAAACGGTATGGACTATCTGGATGTAATTCAATTTGATGAGAATGAGCCTGATTATATAAGAGAATATACCCCCGAATGCATCAACGATATGATGAAAAAGGGAATAGATAACGGATTTTTTGTTACATACAATCACCCCAATATTTCTATAGAAGGCTATAATGAGTATATGAAATATAATCATATGCATGCTATGGAAGTTTACAACAGTTCCAGTGACCAGGGCGGATACTGTGAGTATAACGAGAAAGAGTACGATGCAATGCTCAGGGGAGGAAAGCGAATTTTCTGTATCGCTACAGATGATACCCATATAGTTGAAAACTGCTGCTGCGGTTATACGATGATTAAAGCAGAAAAACTTGAATATAAAGCAATAACAGATGCTCTTCTTGCCGGAAATTTTTATGCATCACAAGGTCCGTCAATTTATGATTTGTGGTATGAAGACGGTATAATTCATATTGATTGTTCGGATGCGGTAACCATTGAACTACATACCGCCAATCGTGCAGGATGTGTAAAAGCCAAAAAGGACGATGCAAGAAAGGTTGTAAATACTGCAGAGTTTAAATTACGCCCCGAAGACGGATATGTAAGACTTACTGTGACTGATGCAAACGGAAAGCATGCTAATACCAATGCGTATTTTATAGATGAATTGTTTGCTGAATAAACACAACAAATAAGAAGTTTTATAAATCTGCAATAAAACTGCCCCGGTAAATACGGATTTCAAATAGTTTAAAAAAGGAAAGTGGATAATTTATCTTACCCGCTTTTCCTTTTTTATTTGACGGCAGTCGGATACTTTCGGTATCAGAGTGAATAAAACAAATTTTTCGTCATAAAATCGGATAAAATTAGTTGTTAATGTTGAAAAAACGGATTATTTGTGATATAATGATTTCATCGAAGATGAAATCATCGATATGAATTCTAACGAATTCTCGATATGTACAAAAGCATTCGATATGCCTGACGGTTCGATATGTCGCTGACGCGACGAGAATTCATATCATATCGAGTTTTGAGCAAAGCGAGAAACATATCGATTTTACGAATGTAAAAATATCGAGCAATCGAAGATTGCATATCGAAAAAGGAGAAATCATATGAACAAGAAATTATTTAAATCCAAAGCAGACAAAAAACTTTGCGGCGTATGCGGAGGCGTTGCAGCATATTTTGGCATTGATTCTACCTTGGTGCGACTTGCGTGGGTTGCCTTTACGCTTTTGGGCGGCTCAGGCCTTTTAGCGTATATCATTGCTGCGATTGTGATTCCTGAGGAAAGCGAAACCTGAGTTCGTAACAGTCTCGGTTTTAACAAAGAGGGAGAGTTCTGCTCTGGTATGCGTATTATTTTTTTAATCCGGATTCGACACGAGTCGAATTACCTCGAATTGTGCGGAAGGAATAATGCGCCAACAGAATATTTTGCATAATAACTTGTATATTTTAGTTGCCATTTTTTATATCATATCGCAACGGAATGAAATGGAGTTATATCGCATTTGAGAAACAAATATATCGCACGAACGAAGTGAGTATATCGCCAAAAAAAGAATGGCATCTAAATCGATTACTAATTTTAAATTATTTATATGAAAAAGACATCAAATCGTGTCTTTTCGGAAAGGTTAATGAAAAATGACATTCAAAAGAACAGATATTCTTTTACCTGAATTTTCGGGTGATAGTCAGCAAATGAAAAAATGGAGCGTTGTTGCTTGTGACCAATATACCTCCGAGCCGGAATACTGGAATAAATTGCAGAATTATGTAATGGACTCCGAATCCACACTTAATTTGATAATACCCGAAATATATCTTAACTCCCCGGATATTGACACGAGAACAAAGAAAGCAAATTCCTATATGACAAAATATGTTGAGACCGGTGTTTTCAAGGAATATAAAAATAGTTATATTTTTGTTGAACGAACTTTGAGAAATGGTGTCAAACGACTGGGAATAGTAGGTTCTGTTGACCTTGAGGATTATGACTACAGTGTTGGCTCAAAGTCAAAAATCCGTGCAACCGAAGGAACGGTTGTGTCAAGAATCCCCCCCAGACTTAAGGTCAGATGTGACGCCCTTATTGAACTTCCTCATATTATGATGCTTATTGATGATGAGGCATGCGATATTGTAGAATATAACAGTACAATAAAGGACACTTTTGAAAAACTGTATGACTTTGACCTTTTTGACAATTCGGGACATCTTACCGGATACAGAATGTCAGAGGCCGCCTCGGATATGCTGGATAAAAAACTCAGCAGATTGGATGATATCAAATTATTTAACGATAAATATGGCGTAAACGAGGAGTCTGCCCTGGTTTTTGCAATGGGAGACGGTAATCACTCTCTTGCAACAGCCAAAGCGCATTATGAAAACTTGAAGAAAGAAATAGGTGAGGAGAATGCAAAAAATTCTCCTGCAAGGTATGCATTGTGCGAACTTGTTAATCTCCATGACTCATCTTTGGTTTTCGAGGCTATCCACCGCGTTGTATTTAATTGTGACGGCAAAAAGTTCCTTGAAGAATTTTCCAATGAATTTAATGTGTGTGTTGACAGTAATGAACAAGGTCAGACTTTCAGGTTTGTATTTGACGGAAAAATAAAAAAAGTGACTGTTACCAATCCGAAGGAATACCTGACTATTGCTACAGTACAGAATTTTCTTGATAACTATGTTGCAGAAGTAGAAGGTGCCGAAACAGACTATATACATGGTGAAGAAGTAGTAAAAAAATTGTGCGAAAACAAAGCAAATTTCGGTATTATTTTTGACGCAATGGATAAGGCGGATTTGTATAAATCGGTAATTCTTGACGGTGCTTTGCCACGGAAAACATTTTCTATGGGCGAGGCTTGTGATAAGCGATTCTATACCGAAGCAAGAAAAATAAGATAATTTTCTGACATGGAGAAAGTTTTGAAAACAAAAGGTTGTATTTTTGCTGTTCTTTTTATATTTGCAATTCTTCTCTGCTTTGCCGGATGCAGTATGGAAAGGACAGTTGTTTACCAAGAAAGTATTCCACTTTTGCCTGATGCGGAGCAGTTGCCTGAAATACCGACAGATGTTTCAAATGCAGAGTTTAAAGTGAGTTTTCTTGGTTGCGGAGATAATATCATATACGGCGGTAATACACGGGATGCACGCCTTAAAGCCGTTGAAGGCGGAAGATTTTATAATTTTAAACCGCAATATGCCAAAGTTGAAAAATATATCAGTAGTGCCGATATCGCATTTATAAACCAGGAAACTCCTATGTGCGGAGATGGATACGATATAAGTTATTACCCTCGGTTTAATTCGCCGCAAGATTTGGGACATGACCTTGTGGAGTTGGGATTTGATGTTATAAATATTGCAAACAATCATATGTTGGATCAAAATTCCGACGGACTTTCCAGAACGATAGAATTTTTAAAAGGTCTGGATGTTCTGATGATTGGCGGATACGAAAACTCTGAAGATTTCGATAATATAAGAGTTATCAAAAAAAATCAGTTGCGAATTGCTTTTATATCATATACCTATGAAACAAACGGATTAAGAAAATCACAGTCTTCCGAACTTGTTGTCCCTTACATAAACGATGATGACATAAAACGCCAGGCAGAAATAGCAAAAAACATATCGGATTTTGTTATTGCGTCTGTTCATTGGGGTAATGAGGGCGCGTTTAAACCGAGTAATGAACAAAAGCGGGTTGCACAGTTATTTGCAGATTGCGGTGTGGATGTTATAATAGGTCACCATCCTCATGTACTTCAGCCAATTGAATGGTTGACCGGAGAAGAGGGAAATGAGACACTGTGCGTATATTCTCTGGGAAATTTTCTGGCAGAACAGGATTATGATTATAATACAGTAGGTGGGATGATATCGTTTGATATAGTGAGCCGCGGTTCACAAAAAACAAAAGTTGAAAATGTGTTGTTTACACCTACGGTTTGCCACTATCCTGCGACTTTCCGTGAAAACATTATTTATCCCATGACAGAATATACACCTGAACTTGCAGGTTTACATGCAGTGAAAAACTATTATAAAAACACCTATGTATATGACAAATTGATAAACTATGTAACTGATACAATAGACGAGCAATATCTTTCTGTGGAATTTAAGGAGAAGTTTGCCGGATAGGTCTGTGTCATGCTGTAATATGTTGAAATTCAAAAAACGGAGTTGATGGCATTGAGAAATATAAGTGTGATTATTCCTTCACTTAATCCCGACCAAAGACTTCTTCAGGTTGTTGAAGATGTCCGCAGAAACGGTTTTGGTGACATTATACTTGTTGATGACGGGAGCAAAGACGAAAATAAGTGTTATTTTCCTTGCGGAAATGACATAACACTTCTTGTTCATGAGAAAAATCGTGGGAAAGGTGCAGCACTCAAAACCGCAATTAAATATGTTATTGAAAACAGACCCGATTCGTTAGGGGTTGTAACCTGTGACGGAGATGGTCAGCATCTCGGCAAAGATATGCTCAGTGTGTGCCGTGAGATGATTGACAGCGGAAAATTTGTACTTGGAGTAAGAGATTTTTCATTGCCGGATGTGCCGCCTAAAAGCCGTATCGGCAATCGTCTGAGTACATTGGCATTTGCTGTGTGTTGCGGAATGGTTATAAAAGACACCCAGACAGGACTCCGCGCTATTCCTGCCAACCTTTTGAAGTCTATGACAGAAATTGAAGGTGACCGCTTTGAATACGAAACCAATGTTTTATTGGCACTTAAAAGTCTGAATGCAAATCTCGGCCAGATTAAAATTGAAACAGTATATATTGACGAAAACAAATCCACACATTTTCACCCTGTAAAAGATACACTGCGTATTTTTTCTCTAATTTTAAAATATGTTTTCAGTTCTTTTGCGGCATTTTTGGCGGATATTGTAATATTTTCGGTTTTAATTGACTTTTTTGGTAGAGGAGTTGTTGCCTCTACAGTTATTGCGCGTGTTTTTTCATCAATGCTAAATTTTTTGCTAAATAAAAAAGTTGTGTTTAAAAGCAAAGAGCCGATATTGAAAGCAGTTTTGAAATATTATCTGATAGCAATTCCTACAATGCTGGTTTCTGCTTTTGGTGTTCAGGGAGTTTCAGTGCTGTTAAAACTCGGTGAAAAATCGGCAATCATTGTTTTAATGAAAATTATCATTGATATTCTGCTGTTTTGCGCAAATTATCTGATTCAGAAAAAGTGGATTTTCAAAAAATAAAAATTAATTGAAAGGCTTGTTTTATGTCAGAGGAATTAAATACCAGGAAATTACCTTATACCAGAAAAAACAAAAATAAAAAGTCAATTACTGCAGGTACGGTTATACGCCGTGTCTTGCTTTGTGTATTTACTTTTGTTATTTTTGCTGTTGTATTTTTAATTACCGCAATTAATGTACTTGTAAACGGAGAATGTGAGCCGCTTCGCAACCGTCTTGTATTGTCTGCCACTCAGGCAAGTGCAACCAAATGGCTTCCTGGACTTTTTATGCCTCAGGAAACGGTCGACAAAATTGTATCGGACAGTTATATCATAAACACCGATGTAATGTCGATAGAGGATTATTACACGCAGGATTCTGTTCAGGTTTCCCAGATAACACATGATAAGTGGGAAAATGCCATTGACGGAATGATACTTGAAACCGTAACAGGTCCAACATTTACGGGATATGTTCTTCTTGTTAAAGACCCGTCCCGACTCTACATAGGAACCTCCAGCGACTTTAAGAACAATCTTATGGGCATAAATATATTTGACATGGCAAAAAAAGAACAACCGGATGCAATAATAAATGCAGGTGAGTTCGCAGACCCGGGCGGACAGGGAACAGGAAATAATCCTATGGGACTTACATATTCCAAAGGGGAATGTGTGTGGAATGATGGTCTTAAACGCACATTTATAGGGTTTGATAAAAATAACAGACTTGTTGTTACAGAGTCGATGACAAAGAAACAAGCAGATGAAATCGGAATCAGAGACGGTGTGAGTTTTCAGAACGGTAACACTCTTATAACAAACAAGGATGGTCAGATTACCATTCACTATTCTGATTATAATACAGGCACAGCACAGCGTACCGCTATCGGTCAAAGTGTTGACGGCACCATGATTTTGCTTGTTACAGACGGCAGAAGTGCCAGCAGTTTGGGTGCTACAAGAAATGATGTTATAGATGTATTAATGAAATATAATGCTGTTGTTGCCGGAATGCTTGACGGAGGTTCATCAAGTCTTATGTATTATGAGGACTATTTCAATAAGTATGATTATGATACAACCAAACTTGATGAATATCAGAAAAGAGGACTTGTAAACAGATATAAAGCATTTACAAATCCCCGCAGAATGCCCACATTTATTTGCGTTTCAAAGGAATTGACAGAGGAGGTGGCACAGTGAAAAAATTCAGACTGCCTCTTTTTTATAAAATTTATTTTGTAGTATTACTTTTTCTTGTTGCATTTTTATGCTTGTTTTCGGTCTGGTTTAACGGTGTTATTTCGGCATATAATGAGAGAATACCGGAAACAATTTCAAGACGCTTTTTTGAAGATATGTTTGTAAATAAGAATGTGCCTGAAATTGTTAAAATGTCAGGCATCACCCCTTGCGAATTTGAGACGGACACGGATATGGAAAATTTTATTTTGGATTATCTTTCGGAAGAACTTTCATATGCCAATATTTCGTCAAATTCCGATGATGAGACAAAAAGGTATATTGTAAAAAAGGGTGACTATAAAATAGCATCTTTCGCCTTGAAAATTGACGAGAACGGAGAATATTTTCCTTGCGAACTCAAACTTCATATTTCAGGACAGATATCAAAAACTTATAAACTTCTTGATACCTCCGAATTGAAAATTAACGGAGTTGTTGTTTCTCCGGACTATATTACCGAGATTGTTCCGCATAAGAATTCTGCATATCTTCCGGACAATGTACCTGCACCAAGATGGGCAACATACACTGTATCAGGTCTTACAAAAGAACCCTGTGCAACAGTTACAGACCGCAACAGAAATTCACCTCAATTAATAGAAACAGACGGAATTTATACAGAAGAAATAATATATGATACCCAGGACCCTGAAATTACTCAATTGCTTCTGAACGCCGCCAGACAATATGCAATGTGTATGCAGCACGACGCTACAAAGGCATCTGTACTTGTGTATTACGAAAGAGGAACAGATTTGTATAAAAGTATACAGTCGGTGCTTAATATATTTGCTCTTGACCATTCGGGATACGGATTTGAAGACGAACAGACAACAGAGTTTATGAGGTATGATAAAAATACTGTGTCTTTGCGTATTTCGTTTACTCATATTCTCAAGATGTACGGCAAAAAAGACTATCGTGATATAACCGATATTACTTTCTTTGCACGAAATATTGATGGGGAATATAAAATATTTGCTCAGATTAATAATTAAGTGTTTTTTTATTGATTCTTTATGAAGAGGGTGTCGGTATGAAAAATGTGTTGATAATTTCGTCAAGTTTCCGAAAAAACGGTAATTCTGAAGCCATGGCAGATGCATTTATGAAAGGTGCCGGTGATGCCGGACACCAGGTTGAAAAAATCAACCTGAAGGGGAAGAAGTTGAATTTTTGCCTGGGATGTCTGTCGTGCGGTACTCGAATGGACGGGCATTGTGTTCAGAAAGATGATGCCGATGATATTGCACAGAAAATCAAGGAGTCAGATGTAATTGTACTTGTTTCACCGATTTATTACTATAATATTTCGGCACAACTTAAAACTGTTATGGACAGGGCAAATCCTATTTACTATGTGGATTACAAATTCCGTGATGTATATCTTTTGACTGCCGCAACCGACGATTCGTCAGATACAGACAGACGGGCAGTTGAAACAATTGGCGGTTGGGTTGAATGTTTTGATAAGTCCAGACTTGCCGGAAGTCTGTTTTGCGGTGGCGTAACCGAGACTGGTGATATCATTGGAAATGAAATATTAAATCGGGCATATCAGATGGGCTTTAATGTTTAGAATATCGATATAATATCAAAAAAAAACACTGCATCAGAATGAATTATTAATTCATTCTGATGCAGTGTTTTTTGGCACCCCCTACGCGAATCGAACGCATAACTAACCCTTAGGAGGGGTTTATTATATCCATTTAACTAAGAGGGCATATTCCGTTTGCTGTTTGCAAACGGCAAATAATCATATAAACAAAAAATTATTTTTTTCCTTGGAAAGTTTTGAAAAGTTTCCATGACCGGGATAAATTTTGTAATCTTCTTTTAAGTTGAAAAGTTTTTTCAGGGATTCCTTAAGAACTTTATCATTACCGCCGTATAAGTCAGTACGCCCCACACCGTCACAAAAGAGAGTGTCTCCGGTGAAAAGTGCACCTTCCGTTAAAAAAGTACAAGAACCTTTTGTATGACCGGGAGTATGGATGACTTTAAAGTTCATGTTTCCGGATTTGACTATATCTCCGTCATTTAAAATAGTATCGGCAGAACATGTAAAATTGCTTCCCGCAAATTGCATTGCGTAACTGAGCATCGGATTACATAACAGTTCATAATCCAGGGCGTGAACAGCTATTTTTGCACCTGTTTTCTCTTTTAAAACACCTGACGCCATTATATGGTCAAAATGGCCGTGTGTGAGAAGTATATACTCTAAGTCAAGCCCTCGTTCTGCAATTTTTGCGTAGATTCCTTCGCCGTCACATCCGGGGTCAACCACAACACACTTTAAAGTGTCTGTGTCAACGCATAGATAGGAATTTGTACGGATAGAACCGAGAATGAAAGTAAGTATTTTCATTTGGTAGCCTTTGCCCGTATTTTTGCGCGTTGTTCATTGCTCAGTATTTTTTTACGAAGGCGGAGCGAAGATGGCGTAACTTCAAGAAGCTCGTCGTCTGCAATAAATTCAAGGCATCTTTCAAGAGACATTATGCGGGGAGGAACAAGTCTGAGCGCTTCATCTGCACCGGTAGAACGAATAGAAGTGAGGTGTTTTTTCTTACAGGGGTTTACAACCAGATCACTGCTTTCATTGTTTTCACCTATAATCATACCCTCATAAACATCGGTGTTAACACCGATAAACATTGTTCCTCTGTCCTGCGCATTGAATAAACCGTATGATGTTGTACAACCATCTTCCCAGGCAACAAGCGAACCGCGTGTCCGGTCGCTTATAACACCTTTTGCGGGGAAATAATCCTCAAAAACGGAGTTTACAATGGCAGTGCCTTTTGTAAGTGTCATAAGTTCACTTCTGCAACCGATAAGACCCCGTGAAGGAATTAAAAATTCAATGCGGGTAAATTCGGTGGAAATAGGTGTCATATTTGTGAGGTCGCCTTTACGGTTTGAAACATTCTCAATAACTGTTCCGCTGTATTCATCCGGAACATCAATAAATAATTTCTCGTATGGTTCGCAAATCACACCGTCAACCTCTTTTGTAATAACTGTGGGCTTCGATACCTGGAATTCATATCCCTGGCGACGCATGTTTTCAATAAGAACCGAGAGGTGAAGTTCTCCACGGCCAGAAACCTTGAATGTGTCTGTATTGTCTGTCTCTTCAACCTTAAGGCTGATATTGGATTCAAGTTCCCTCATAAGCCGTTCGCGGAGATGGCGGGTTGTAACAAAAGTGCCTTCTTTGCCTGCAAAGGGGCTGTTGTTTACAAGAAAATTCATGCTAAGAACAGGTTGTTCTATTTCAACAAACGGTAACGGGTCTGGATTTTGCACATCACAAACAGTTTCGCCGATGTTGATGTCGGTAATTCCGGTCATGCAAACAATGTCACCGGCAGAAGCAGAGGTAACCTGACTTCTCTTCAATCCGTCAAACATATAAAGTCCGCCGATTTTTACTTTTGCAACACTTCCGTCAAGTTTGCAAACCGATACAAAGGTTTTTTCCGAAATTTGACCTCTTGAAATACGACCGATGGCAATGCGTCCAGTGTATTCGTTAAAGTCGATGTTTGAAACAATCATCTGGAATGGCTCGTCGGGATTACCTTTAGGGGAGGGAATCTTATCAACAATAAGATCAAAAAGAATACCTAAATCATTGTTTTCCTTTTGTGGTGTGAAACTTGCCCATCCGTCACGACCGGAGGCATATACAACAGGAGAGTCGATTTGCTCATCTGTAGCATCAAGTTCTATAAAAAGTTCCAGCATTTCGTCAAGAACCTGGCTGGGACGAGCGTTGGGGCGATCAACTTTATTTACAACAATTATCGGGACAAGTCCCATTGATAATGCTTTTTTCAAAACAGTTCTTGTTTGTGGCATACATCCTTCAAAAGCATCTACAAGCAACAAAACACCGTCTACCATGGAAAGACTTCTTTCAACTTCGCCGCCGAAATCTGCGTGTCCCGGTGTGTCAACAATATTTATCCGATAATCTTTATATGCCAAAGATGTATTTTTTGCAAGAATAGTTATTCCACGTTCTTTTTCGAGATCGTTGGAGTCCATTATTCTTTCCGCAACCTGTTCATTTTCTCTGAATGTGCCTGTTTGCTTGAGCATTGCGTCTACAAGGGTGGTTTTTCCGTGGTCAACATGTGCTATAATAGCAATATTTCTAATATTTTCTTGAGTCATTTATTTTATATCTGCCTTTCCGTACTTACAACTCAGTATTATATCACAAAATTGATTTTTTTTCAAGTGTTAGGGTACAAAATATTCTATTTAACCGTTTGTTCACATTTTGTGTATTGAAATTATAAGTGGAAAGTAGTATCATAATTTGCGAATAAATCGCAAATTCGGAGGGCGAAAATGAGCGAATATGTTACAGAACAACGAAAAGAACTTTTGTCCGTTCTGAAAAACAACCCGGATAAAAAATATTCTGCCAAGGAACTTTTTTCTGTTTTTAAAGAAAAGAAAATAAGCATAAGCGCAATATATCGTAATCTTTCAAGACTTGAACGCGACGGTTTGGTTGTGAAAAGTGTTGACGCCGGGAGCCGTGAGTGTTATTACAGATATGTTTTGTCGGAACACTGTAAAAATTGTTTGCATCTTAGTTGCACAAGATGTGGCAAAACATTTCACATGAAAACCGAAACAGTAGAAAATGTTGTCAGAAATGTATCGGAAAACGGTGGGTTTGAAATAAACAAGTCAAAGACAGTTCTTTATGGAATATGCGGTACTTGTGGGGGTGCAAAGCAGTGAAAAATGTAAAGGGTATATTACTTTGTTTTCTTTTCGCTTTAAGTGTGGTAACATTTATCTCCTGTGAAAATAATTCGACTTACGAAAATGATGATGTTACCATTATCTGTACTGCTTACCCTCAATATGACTGGATAAGGCAGATAATTGGGGATTGCAATAATGACATAAATCTTGTTCTTCTTTTAAAAGGCGGGAACGATATACACAGTTATCAGCCCTCTGCCGAAGATATAATGCGTATTTCTCAATGCAGTATGGTTGTTGCACTTGGTACAGAGTCTGAAAAGTGGATATATGATACGGTTGAAAACAACCCATCAAATAATACCATCGTTGTTTCACTGATAGAAGAATTAGGGGATAATGCAATACATTCGAACAGTGAGCATTACCATAATGGGCAGGAAACAATCCACCATACCGAAGATGTGGATGAGCATGTATGGATTTCATACAAAAATGCTGGTGTTCTGTGTGAAGTTGTTTGTAAATACATCATCGGACTTGACAATGAAAACCGTGAAGAATACACCAATAATTTGAATGTATACCTTGAAAAACTCCAAAAAGCAGACGAGGAATTCAAAAATAAAATTGAACAGACAAAATCAGACACTCTGATTTTTGCAGACCGTTTTCCTTTCCGTTATTTTATAGAAGATTACGGCTTAAACTATCTGGCGGCGTTCGAGGGTTGTTCTGCTGATTGCGAAGTGTCTTTCGAAACTTTGATATCTCTTTCGGAATGTGTTGATTTGACAGGTGCTAATGCGGTTTTTACTGTTGATAATTCAGATGGAAAAATTGCGAATACCGTAATTGAAAATACCAAAAGTAAAAATGCACAGATTTTGAATCTTAACTCTATGCAGTATTTCAGTAACGAAATGTATGATACATCATTTCTGTCTGTTATGGCAGAAAACTCTGAGAAAATTATAAAAGCACTGAATTGAAAGGAAAAAAATGTCTCAACTGATTTTTGAAAACATCTCAATAGGATATGAAGGCAAAGCGGTTGCCGAAAATATTAGTTTCTCTGTGGGACAGGGCGATTATCTTTGCATTTTAGGTGCTAACGGCTCGGGAAAAAGTACGCTCATAAAAACAATACTTCGTTTACAGGAACCGCTAAAGGGCTCGTTTGAGTCATGTGACGGTTTTAACTTCGGAGAAATAGGATATCTGCCTCAGCAGATGGAGATGCAACGGGATTTTCCTGCGTCTGTTCAGGAAATAATAATGTCCGGTTTTTTAAACAGGTCGCGTTTTTTACCTTTTTATAAAAGGAGTGAAAAACAAAAGGCAGAACAAATCATGAATACCCTGGAAATTTTTGAGTTAAGAAAATCATTGTACAGAAACCTTTCGGGCGGACAGAAGCAGAGAGTACTTCTTGCAAGAGCAATGTGTGCCGCTGTTGGTATGATTTTGCTTGACGAGCCGGCATCGGGACTTGACTCCCGGGCCTCATCCGAAATGTATGAGAGTATAAGCCGTATAAACAGAGACGGCACAACGGTTATTATGGTAACACATGACCATGCTGTTGCAATGAAATATGCAAGTCATATTTTGTGTGTAGGGAAAAAAGTCGGTTTTTATACCAAAGAAGAATATTGTGGCAGGGTTGTTAAAAATAATATATTTGACAAAGGGGAAAACGATAATGCATGAACTTATCAATAAATTTTGCGTATACTTATCCTATCCTTTTGTCAGGTATGCTTTTGTGGTAGGTATCCTTGTTGCACTTTGCTCTTCGCTCCTGGGTGTAACACTTGTTCTTAAGAGATTTTCTTTTATTGGAGACGGATTGTCTCATGTGGCATTTGGCGCTGTTTCGGTTGCAACGGTATTAGGTATAAGCGATAATATGTTTCTTGTTTTACCTGTTACAATTATTTGTGCAGTTTTGCTTCTAAAATGCGGAAATAATGCCAAAGTAAAAGGTGACGCTGCCATTGCTATGGTTTCTGTAGGGGCACTGGGTGTCGGATATCTCATAATGAATATTTTTTCTTCTTCCTCAAATTTAAACGGTGATGTATGCACAACCCTTTTCGGTTCGGCGTCAATCATGACACTTACAGCGGATAAGGTAAGGCTTTGCATTATACTTTCGGTCATTGTTGTAGGTTTCTTTTTTGTTTTCTATCATAAACTTTTTTCAATTACATTTGACGAGAATTTTGCAAAAGCCACGGGAATTAATGTGAATGCATATAATCTTATGTTAGCGGTTGTCATAGCAGTGATTGTTGTACTCGCAATGAATTTGGTCGGCTCGCTGCTTGTTTCGGCATTGATTGTTTTTCCGGCACTGTCTTCAATGAGTATTTTCAGAAGTTTTAAGTCTGTCACAGTTTTTTCAGTAATTATATCGGTTACTTGTACCTCCATCGGAATAATTATTGCAATTCTGGCATCTACACCTGTAGGACCTACTATAGTGGCAATTGACCTGGCAGGTTATTTGATATGCCGTGTTGCGGGAGTAATTGTGAGGAGATGACCGGAAGATTTAAAAGGAGTCAGATATGAAAAGAAAAATAATATTGTTTTTCGCTGTTATCTTTATACTTATGCTGACAAGTTGTAATAATAGAATAACACAGACAGATTTTTCGTATGTTCCCTTCAGGTCCTATGTGTATGAAAAAGGCAGTTTCAGCGGTATGCAAGGGGATGATTTTACTATTACAATTTATTACGACGGCACATGGACATATACGGAGGGGATGGCGAGCAGTCATTTTGCTGCCCCCGAAAAGTGCAGTTGGGAATTAAATAATGGAATTCTTATTCTTACAGAAAAAAGATTTAACGATATGGAATATAAAAATTATTTCAGTGTTGAGGATGATTGCCTGATATATCAATCGGAAGGTTCCGATAACTTTATATATACAAAAGTGAAAAACGGCGAAAAGTTTGTTCTTTTCCCTGAAAAAGAGGAAACCAATAATAAAACAAAACTTCCCGAAAACTTTGTCGCATCAGTTACCGGACATTATTTGTCAGACCTTGGAGAAAACAGAAGGTCGGAATTTAGGGATATATCAGCGGAGGATACAACATTATTGCTGAGTATTTTCAATGGCAACGAGTGGGCAGAGGATACATCCGAGTGTATTCGGGACTGCGTGATAGTATTGAAAGGAAATTTGTTTTACTATCATTCGTCGTGCGGTACAGTAAAGAAAGTTGATTTGTCAACTGTTTCCACACAATCATCAAAAGAAATTTCATCAAGTACAATGCTTATACTTAATGAAACAGCAAAACAATCGGTGAACGATATACTCGGAAAGTACATTGATTTAGAACGGTAAATTTATTTGACTGAATTTCAGTTATCAGTAACAAATATAAAAAACGGCATGACAAAAGTCATGCCGTTTAAATATATTAGCACAAATATTATTTGTGGTCAACCTCGTACATGTGAGCGATAAGGTTAAGAACTTTGTTGGAATAACCCCATTCGTTGTCGTACCAGGAAACGAGTTTAACGAAAGTATCGTTAAGCATAATACCTGCTTTTGCATCGAATACCGATGTACGAACTTCACTGTAGAAATCGGAGGAAACAACATCTTCGTCGGTATATCCGAGGATACCCTTCATTGTGGTTTCACTTGCTTCCTTAATCTTAGCACAGATTTCTTCGTATGTGGTGGCCTTTGCAAGTTTAACAGTAAGGTCAACAACAGATACATCCAGTGTGGGAACACGGAAAGCCATACCTGTGAGTTTGCCTTTGAGTTCGGGAATTACGAGTGCACAAGCCTTAGCAGCACCGGTAGAAGAGGGAATAATGTTGCCTGCTGCTGCTCTGCCGCCTCTCCAGTCTTTAGCAGAAGGACCGTCAACAGTCTTCTGGGTAGCGGTGGTAGAGTGAACAGTAGTCATAAGACCTTCAACGATGCCGAAGTTGTCGTTAATAACTTTAGCAAGAGGAGCAAGACAGTTTGTGGTGCAGGATGCGTTGGAAACAACTGTCATATCCTTTGTATATTTATCAAGGTTTACGCCGCATACGAAGGTGGGAGTTTCTTTGTCCTTAGCAGGAGCAGAGATAACAACCTTTTTTGCACCGCCTTTAAGATGTGCGGAAGCCTTTTCGGTGGATGTGAATACGCCGGTAGATTCAACAACATATTCAGCACCGCAAGCACCCCAGGGAATTTCAGCAGGGTCTTTAGATGCATAAACATTGATAGCCTTGCCGTTTACAACCAATTTATCGCCTTCAACAGCAACGGTGCCGTTGAATTTGCCATGGATTGTGTCGTACTTAACCATATAAACCATATAGTCAAGGTCGATGAAGGGGTCATTAACACCTACTACATCGAAAAGTTCGGGCTGCGCCATAGCCGCACGGAAAACGAGTCTTCCGATACGACCAAAACCATTAATACCAATTTTGATTGCCATAATTGTTTTCCTCCAAAATATATTTTTAACATCGTTTATTTTATAACATTTTAATTTATATTACAAGTGTTTTGATGGAAAATTTTAAATTAATTAACAATTATAAATATTTATTACAGTTTTTAAATAAAAATCTCGTATGTACTTGATTTTTTTAATATGTTATGATATAATAATCGTAATTAATAAACTTGATAAAGGAGAAAACCATGAAAAACATTGTTACCTTGAATAAGAACACTTATTCCAAAAACGCTAAAACCTCCGGATGCGGCGAATGCCAGGCATCCTGCCAGTCTGCTTGCAAAACTTCCTGCACCGTAGCAAATCAGAAATGCGAAAAAAAAGATAAATAATATAATCGCAGATACGGGGCTTCTTATGAAGCCCCTTTTTCTTGAGAGGATAATATGCTTATACATAAATACAGTCTTAACGGATACAATATTGTAATTGATACTAATTCCAACGGCATTCATATGGTTAGTGATGTTGTTTATGACATGGTTGATAAACTGACACCCCCGCTGGATGAAAGATGTCCTGATGAACTGCTTTCTCTTCCGTACAGCGAAACAGAAATACATAAGGCATATGCAGATATACGGGAGTTGTGGGAGGCCGGACTTCTTTATACTGAAAAATTTGAAGTCGGAGAAATGTACCATGGCAGGATACCAATAAAGTCTATGTGCCTTCATATTTCTCACGATTGTAATATGCGTTGTGAATATTGTTTTGCCTCTGCGGGAGACTATGGCAGAGACCGTTCTCTTATGTCGTTTGAAACGGGAAAAAAAGCAATAGACTTTTTGCTTGAAAAATCTCTTCATATAAAAAATCTTGAACTGGACTTTTTCGGCGGTGAGCCGTTGATGAACTTCGAGGTAGTAAAAAAACTTGTAAAATACGGAAGAGAACAGGAAAAAAAGCATGGAAAAAACATTCGTTTTACCATGACAACAAACGGAGCACTCCTTGATGATGAGGCAATAGATTTCATTAACAGTGAGATGCATAATGTTGTACTGTCTATTGACGGCAGAAAAGAAATAAACGATAAAATGAGACCTTTTGAAGACGGAAGCGGAAGTTACGATGTTATTCTTCCCAGATATAAAAAACTTGTTGAAAAACGGACCACGGGCTCATACTATGTAAGAGGAACATTTACACGGCAGAACCTTGATTTTTCAAAAGATGTATTGCATCTTGCGGATTGCGGTTTTGACGAAATTTCCGTAGAACCCGTTGTGTTGGAAGCGGAAAGCAAATATGCACTTCGCGAAGAGGATTTGCCGACAATATGCAAAGAGTATGAAACACTTGCAAATGCTATCCTGGAGCGTGACCGGCAGGGAAAACATTTTAATTTCTTCCATTTCATGATAGACCTTGAAAATGGTCCTTGTGTATATAAAAGATGCAAGGGTTGCGGTTCGGGAAGTGAATATGTTGCAGTTATCCCTAACGGCGACATATATCCCTGCCACCAGTTTGTCGGAGATGTGACATATAAAATCGGTAATATATACGACGAACAGTATAATTATGACATTCAAAAAACATTTGCATTGTCTACAATTGACACTAATCCGGAATGTGATAAATGCTGGGCAAAATATTTCTGCGGCGGCGGATGTGCGGCTAATAACAGTAAATTCAATAAGGATATTAAAATTCCCTATAAAATGGGATGTGAACTTGAAAGAAAACGTGTGGAATGTGCCATAATGATAAAAGCGGCACATGCAACTGAAGGTATTTAAAACTTTTGCGGAGGATGACAAAATGACGGCAAGAAAAATAAAAGGGAAGAGAAAAATGAAAAAATCCTTTAAAATTTTTGCCGTTGTTTGTTTGCTTCTTTTTACAGTTGTTTTTGCTAAAATCATTTTCAGTAATCAGACTCCGGATAAAGACATATCTTCCGTACCACCTGTTGAGAATTTTGAAGACACCGTTGAGCCGTTAACCGAACTTGAAAGACCTGTTCCCGAACCTGATGTTACTATAACGCCGTACAATGAATACATGGATATAAAATGTGTGTCAGACGGAAAAACGGTTAAGGAGTATCCGGTACTTAAGGACAGTGATTTAATAACAGAAAATATTCAACGATTTATTGATACTATCTCCGGTGATGCTATAATCAGCAGGACATTTTATAATAAATCGTATTTCAGCATTGAGTTTGATAACCGGAAATGTATGTGTTATGATGTGAAAAATCATACATTAATAAAACTTGAGGATGTTGCTCCGGAACTTTATGAGCAATATGGGGAAGTTCCGTTTTTTCTTGGCGAAGATTTTGTTTCTTTGCTTGTTGAAAACATTAAAACAGATATACCGTTTGAGAATTTTAACGCCTTCAGGAACATTCCGTACAATCCGCCGGAATATACTCCCGCGCAGGAGGGTGAAAAGGTTATTGCTCTGACTTTTGATGACGGCCCCAGACGCCCCGAAATTACAGAAAAAATAATTGATAAACTTATACAGCACCGGGCAAAAGCAACATTTTTTGTTTTGGGATGTGAGTGCCCGGGCAGAGAAAAAGTTTTGTCCCGTATAACAGAAACAGGAAACGAAATCGGGAATCACTCATGGAGACACGAAAAACTCAACGACATTTCAAGGCAAGAGGCACTTGCAACAATAAAGAATACCCAGGACATTATTTTTGAAAGCACCGGAGTATATCCTTCTGTTATGCGGGCACCTTACGGCAGTGAGCGTGAAGACATAATGGAAGAACTGGGACTGTTTAATATAGGATGGTCTGTTGACCCTGAGGATTGGAAAAATAAAGATGCAAAAATAATTTCAGAGCATATAAAACAAAAAGCCGTATCAGGCAGTATAGTACTTATGCATGATGTGTATGATGCTTCCGGAGAGGCTGCAATGGAACTTATTGATTATTTTTGCAGCAATGGCTGGAGACTTGTGACTGTCAGCGAACTTTTTGACTTGAAAAACAAAGAATTTACTCATGAGGTTTTTCATTATAAGGCGTAGTAGAAACTATTTTTTGGAAATAAAATAAAAATATTTGAAAAAGCACTTGACAAATGCCCCGGATTGTGATATAATAACATTCGTTCCGAGAAAACATTGGGTAAGCGGAAGGCATACGCCTCTGTAGCTCAGTTGGTAGAGCAG
>JAFSGN010000002.1 GCA_017440805.1 Clostridia bacterium | reverse complement strand
AGTCCATCGAAAGTTCAGAAAGTTTATTTTCTTTCATTTAACCACCTTCTTTTAACTAATTGTATCACAAAAATTGAAGTGTTTCAATGATGCATCGCCAAAGGCGATATGATGCATTTGCGTTGCAAATATGATGTTGCTCGTTACACTCGCAATGATGAGATGTTTGCTCTGATGTGTCAGAGACATCATTTGCCGCAGGCAAACATCATCAGCGTCAGCATCATCATTTGCCACAAGGCAAACATCATCAGCGTCAGCGTCATCATTTGCCACAAGCAAACATCATCAGCGTCAGCGTCATCATTTGCCGCAAGGCAAACATCATCAGCGTCAGCGTCATATCGAAAATCTCCCCGAGGGAGATTTTATCGATGAATTGACAACTGCCGTTGTCAATTCCATTAAAAATTTTTTAAAAACTCTTGATTTTATTTCGGTATAGCGATATAATAACAGTAGTACAAAAAATATTAAGGTGATGAAAATGAGTATTAATGAAATTTTAAATAATATAGGAATGACAAAATACCGATTAGCAAAACTCTCGGGTATTCCCAATGCAACTCTCAGCGAGTTGTGCAGCGGCAAAACAAGTATCGAAAAATGCTCGGGGGAAACATTATACAAAATTGCAAAAGTTTTAAATGTTTCTATTGAGAGTCTGCTTGACGACAGGATGACGGATATTGAGAGAGCCCGTTCCTACGAGTACGGTCTCCCCTCTTATCTGCAACACGATTTAGACGCATACAAAGATGCCTTACTGAAAAAATCCTCTTTGATAGATTGCTATTGGGGCGAACTGTACGGAAGTATCAATATGGCGGAAATAAGCGACGGAGTAATAACTCCGGAACATGCAGATTATTTAAGGCAGAAGTATTTATGGAGGTAACGGTATGGCAAACAGAATTGATTTTACAAACTGTAAAAGAATTGTTGGAAGGGCTTATAACGGAGCAAACGGAAAGAAAATTGCAATAGAATACGAAAACGAAAGATATATGCTTAAATTTCCGCCTTCGGGAAACAGAAAAACGACAGAATTATCATACACAAACAGTTCTGTCAGCGAGCATATTGCCAGCAGTATATTCAATATGATTGGCATAAAAGCACAAAAAACAATACTCGGGACTTTTACGGTAAACGGAAAAGAAAAAATCGTTTGTGCCTGCAAAGATTTTACCGGGAAAGACAAAAACCTATATGATTTTTGTTCAATAAAAAACACGGTTATTGACTCCGAACACAATGGTACGGGAACAGAACTTTCAGATGTACTCGAAACTATAGAAAAACAGCAGTTTGTAAATCCAACGGTTCTTCTTACACATTTCTGGGATGTATTTGTTGCAGATGCGTTGCTTGGTAACTTCGACCGTCACAACGGCAACTGGGGATTTTTGTTTGATGACCAAACACAAACAACCGAAATTGCCCCCGTATTCGATTGCGGCAGTTGCTTGCTTCCGCAGGCAGACGAAAATGTAATGAAAGCAATTCTGGAAAACGAAGATGAACTGAATGCCCGTATTTTTCAATTTCCCACCTCTGCTATTAAGATAAACGATAGAAAAATCAACTATTATGATTTTTTGTCTTCAATGAACAACAGGGAGTGCAACAAAGCAATTTTAAGAATAGTTCCCAACATCGACATTGAACTTATAAACGCATTTATTGACAGCATTATTTATATATCAGATATACAAAAAGAATTTTATAAAACATACATTAAGGCAAGATATGAAAAAATCCTGTTGCCGAATTACAGAGCATTATCTCTGAATTTTAAATAAATAATCACATATATGGGAGGATAATATCCTCCCGTTTTATTTTGAACAAAACAACAAGGGAGGCAGTGCCTCCCTTGAATTTTCTTGCCGTTATGATAAAAATCTCGTTGCCGTAAGGCAACATATCGAGTCGCATCAGCGTCATCATTTGCCACAAGGCAAACATCATCAGCGTCAGCGTCATCATTTGCCGCAAGGCAAACATCATCAGCGTCAGCGTCATCATTTGCCGCAGGCAAACATCATCAGCATCAGCGTCATCATTTGTCGCAAGGCAAACATCATCAGCGTCAGCGTCATCATTTGCCACAGGCAAACATCATCAGCGTCAGCGTCATCATTTGCCGCAGGCAAACATCATCAGCGTCAGCGACATCATTTGCCGCAGGCAATTCATTGAGTTTGCTTTGCAAACTCTTTCGTATACAAAGAATAAAGCCCTTGCACCGAAGTGCAAGGGCATATCTTCCGTTGGGATTTCTTTATGAAGGTGTTATCCTCACACCTAATCTTCGTCTGTGTTCAAAAATCAGTGTTTGCCGTAGTGAACATGGAGAAGTTCGTGGTTTCTGCCTTTAACGATATCCTTATAGATAGTATCGAGAATGGGGTTTTCTTCGGAACGGCGGATGCTGGAAACTTTATCTGCCGCGTAAAGACCTTTGCTTCTCTTTTCCTTGATATCAACATCGCAGAACGGCTGACCTGCACCATTGATACAACCTCTGGGACAAGCCATAACTTCGATAAGGTCGAATTTCTCTCCTGCTTTTACGCGCTGAATGAGAGTTTCTGCGTTTTTAAGGCCGCTGACAACTCCGATATGGAGGGTGGTTTCGCCGAAAGGCAGGTCAAATTCCTTGATACCTTCCGAACCGCGTTGACCGATATTTGCGATAGTGTCAAGAACTGCTCTTGACTTATCTGTGGTAACCTGTCTGAGAACTGCCTCGGTTACACCGCCGGTTACACCGAAAATAACACCTGCGCCGGAAATTGTGCCGAAAGGCATATCCACTGCCTCGGGTTCCAGTTCTTCAAATACGATACCTGCTTCTTTTATCATGCGGATAAGTTCCTGAGTGGTGATTACCGCGTCAACATTCTGTTTGCCGTCAACCACAAATTCTTCGCGGACTGCTTCAAATTTCTTTGCGGTACAAGGCATAACTGCAACATGGAATATCTTCTTTTCAGCATCTTTATGCTGGTCGTTTATGAGAGATGCGAACATCTGCATAGGCGAACGGCAGGTAGATACATTTGCAAGAAGTTCCGGATGTTTCTTTTCGCAGTAGCGAATCCATGCAGGGCAGCAAGAGGTGAACAACGGGAGTTTTTCGCCTTTTGTTACTCTTTCGAGGAATTCGTTTGCTTCTTCGATTACTGTAAGGTCTGCACCTACGGTTGTGTCATACACTTCGTCAAATCCGAGACGGCGGAGTGCTGCAACTATTCTGCCCATTCCGTCTTCGCCGATTCCTACATGAAGTGCCTTTCCGATTGCAACACGAACTGCGGGGGCAACCTGAACAGAGGTAATAACATTGCTGTCGCCGAGTGCTTCCCATACTTTTTCGGTGTTGTTCTTAACAACGATTGCACCTGTGGGACAAACTGCTGCACACTGTCCGCATCCTACGCAGGAGGTTTCGGACATAGGCTTATTGAATGCTGTGCTGATTGAAATTTTTGAACTGCGGTGTGCAAAGTCTATTGCGCCTACATTCTGTACTTCGTTACACATACGAACACAGTCTCCGCAAAGAATACATTTGCTGGAATCTTTGACAATGGAAACGGAAGATGTATCTTCCTTGGGTTCGGTATTTGTATTGGGGAAACGAACGCCTTCTATCTGATATCTGTCTGCAAGGTCCTGGAGTTTACATGTACCGTTGTTTTCACAGGTGGTACAGTCTCTGCAGTGGTTTGCAAGAAGAAGTTCGAGAATCATTTTACGGTATTTGCGAAGTTTTGCTGTGTTGGTTTTATAACTTCCGCCGGCTCTGGGAGGGGTTGAGCAGGATGCTTCAAGTTGACCTCTCTCATTTTCTACCATACACATACGGCATGCACCGTAAACAGAAAGTTCGGTGTGGTAGCAGAAAGTGGGCATCTTTACGCCTGCTTTACGAATTATTTCAAGAAGGTTTTTTTCGCCCTCGATTTTTACCGGTATTCCGTCTATATACATAAAATTGGCACTCATTTTTACGCCTCCTTAATAGCATGGAAATTACATGAACTTACACATGCTCCGCATTTGATACACTTCTGCTGGTCGATAACAAACGGCTCTTTAACCTTACCCGAAATAGCGCCAACAGGACAAACTCTGGAACACTTGGAACAACCCTTACAAAGTTCGGGGTCGATAGTGATTTTCTTGAGTTTCTGGCAACTTCCGGCAGGACAAGTACCGTTGATGTGCGCCTCGTACTCGTCTCTGAAGTATTTAATGGTACTTCTTACAGGGTTAGGCGCGGTCTTACCGAGTCCGCAGAACGCGGTATCAATAATCATTTCGGCAAGTTCGCTGAGTGTGTCGATATCGTCAGGCTGTCCTTTGCCTTCAACAAGTCTTTCAAGGATTTCAAGCATACGCTTTGTACCCTCGCGGCAGGGAACACATTTACCGCAGGATTCGTTCTGGGTAAAGTTCATAAAGAAGCGGGCAACTTCTACCATACAGGTGTGCTCGTCCATAACAACAAGACCGCCCGAACCGATAATAGCGCCAACTGCCTTGAGTGAGTCGTAGTCGAGAGGCATATCGAGATGTTCTTTGGTCAGACATCCGCCGGAAGGTCCGCCCACCTGAACTGCCTTAAATTCTGCTCCGCCACGGCATCCGCCGCCTATATCATAAATGATTTCGCGAAGAGGTGTACCCATAGGTACTTCTATAAGACCTGTATTCTCTATGTTACCTGTGAGGGCAAACGCTTTTGTACCGGAATTGCCCTTACTGCCGAGAGAATTGAACCAGTCTGCGCCTTTGTTTATAATCTGTGCCACATTGGCATAGGTTTCAACATTATTGGGAACAGTAGGCATACCGAACAAGCCCTTGTGTACGGTAAGGGGAGGTTTAACTCTGGGGAAGCCTCTTTCGCCTTCGATAGATGCGATAAGCGCTGTTTCTTCACCGCAAACGAATGCACCTGCACCGCGATTGATGTGAACATGGAAAGAAAAGTCTGTTCCGAGAATGTTATCTCCCAGAAGTCCCATTTCCTCTGCCTGTGCAATAGCGTTCTTAAGACGGGCAACTGCCATGGGGTACTCTGCACGGACATAGATATATCCGTCGTTTGCACCGGTAGCAACACCTGCAATCATCATACCCTCAAGAACACGGTGGGGGTCACCCTCCATAATACTTCTGTCCATGAATGCACCGGGGTCGCCCTCGTCGCCGTTACAGAGAATGTATTTCTTTTCTGCGGGGGTGTTTCTTACGGTTTCCCACTTGATACCTGCAGGGAAGCCTGCACCGCCTCTTCCTCTGAGTCCGGAATCCTTGATAACCTTAACAACTTCGTCGCCGTTCATATCGAAGAGTGCTTTTTCAAACGCGGTATATCCGCCGATTGCTATGTATTCTTTGATGGAGTCTGCGTTGATGTGTCCGCAGTTTTCAAGAACTACACGGGTCTGTCTCTTGTAGAAGGGGATTTCATCCTGCTTGGGATAAACTTCGCCGTTCTTTTTGTACGCAAGGCGTTCAACAAGTTCGTCGTTCAGAATTGTCTTTTCAATAATTTCTTCGCAGTCTTCAAGTTTAACTTTTGTATAAAGCCATCCCTGAGGGTCGATACGGAGAAGGGGTCCCATTTCACAGAAACCGTGGCATCCGCACTTCTTTGTTCCGATGGACTCGTCATGGGGGTCAACTTCAAGTTCTACTGTGTAGGGAAGATTTTTTTCCTTCATAAGTTCGCACAGACGGTCATAAATCTGGAGAGAACCGCCGGCTATACATCCGGTACCTGCACAAACAAGGATTTTTTTGGTCTGTTTATCCAGTGCTTTTTTGAGTTCAACTCTTAAAGTCTGAAGTTCCTGTCTGTTGTTAAGCATTTGCAGCGTCCTCCTTAAGTGTTTTTAAAAGTTCACTTGCCTTGTCGGGGGTCATTGCGGGATATACCTTGTCGTTAACGGTAATAACCGGTGCAAGTCCGCAAGCACCCAGACAGGATACTGTCTCAACAGTAAAGAGAAGGTCGTCTGTGGTTTTTTTGGATTCGGAAAGTCCAAGTTCTGAACGAAGTCTTTCCAGAATCGGAATAGAGCGTCTAACATGGCACGCAGTTCCGTCGCACACTTTGATAACATATTTTCCCTTGGGTTCAAGAGAAAAGTTCTCGTAAAATGTTGCAACACTGTACGCCTTTGCCTCGCTTATACCGAGTTTTTCCGCCATGTAGGGGAAAACTTCCTGAGGCAGATAGTGATAATGCTCCTGAATCTCCTGGAGAATGGAGATTATCGCCTTAGGGTCATTTGAGTTGGCAGCAAAAATTTTGTCAACTGCCGAGAAATCAAATTTTTGGTTCATAATCCTCGTCCTTCTATATAAAAATTTTTTACTGTGGGGTATCAAAAAACGCCGTTTTTCGCCAAAAAATCACACTGATACGGGAAGTCCTGCCGAAATTTTACGGCAGGTCTCCCCGAATCCGAAAATATCCCATCTTGTCACAAAGTCACAGACTTCATACCAAAACTGCGTTAAAACATCCGTTTTTGAAGCAGAAACTTCACCGGAAACCGCATAAAACGATTCTTTCGGTTTCTTTCTACTTGTATAAATTATCTTACAAAAATGTTAATTTTAATTACAGTAAAATGTTAACAATCTGAGATACTGTATTAACTTATTGTTGATTTTTTTGCAAGTTTAACTTCCCTTTTTTTCAAATCCGTAATACGCCTCAAGATATAGTTGTTCTATCTCCTCTATAAGCGGATATCTTGGGTTTGCAACAGTACACTGGTCATCAAACGCCATAACGGAAATTTGGTGCAATTTATCCTTAAATTCCCTCTCGGATATGCCGTATTCTGCTATTGTGGGTTTTATTCCCAGTCTCTTTTTCAGGTCTTCAACGGCATTGATAAGATTTTCCACTTTCTGCTCCTCGGTTTCGCCCCCCAAACCCAGGGCATCGGCAATTTCGCCGTATCGTGTTGCGGCACAGGGATAGGAATATTGAGGAAAAGTTCCCATTTTATACGGTTTTTCGCTGGAGTTGAAACGAATTACAGGACAAATCAGAAGTGCATTTGAAATACCGTGGGGGAAACTGAACTGTGAGCCCAGTTTATGTGCCATGGAGTGACAAATCCCCAGAAAAGCATTGGCAAAAGCCATTCCAGCCATAGTAGCCGCATTGGCAATTTTTTCTCTTGCCTGAGGCGAGTCGTTTCCTTTTTCGTATGCCTCGGGCAGATACTTGAAAGCGAGTTTGAGAGAGGACAGTGCCAGAGCATCAGTATAATCGTTTGCCGCAACCGAAACATAGGCTTCAATGGCATGGGTTACCGCGTCAATACCTGCCGCGGCAGTCAATCCCTTGGGTGCCTCCATCTGACAGTCCACATCCACAATTGCCATATCAGGCATAAGTGCATAATCCGCAATAGGATATTTTATTCCGTTTTTATTGTCGGTTATAACCGCAAAAGGCGTAACCTCGCTTCCCGTTCCCGCAGAGGTGGGTATGGCAACAAAATATGCCTTTTGTCCCATTTCGGGGAATTTATATATACGCTTTCTTATATCCATAAAACGCATTGACATGTCTTCAAAATCCGCTTCGGGATGCTCGTACATCAGCCACATTATTTTTGCCGCATCCATGGCGCTTCCTCCGCCGAAAGCGATAATGGTGTCAGGCTGAAAACTCCTCATACTCTCTGCACCGTCTCTTGCGTTTTCAAGTGTCGGGTCAGGCCGGACATTGTAAAAAACCGTGTTGACTACTCCCATTTTGTTGAGTTTTTCGGTGACAGGCTTTATATTTCCGTTTTTGAAAAGAAATTCGTCGGTCACAATGAAAACTCTTTTCTTCCCCATTTCCGTCACCAGTTCCTCAAGGGCAAACTCAAGACAACCCCGCTTAAAATAGACTTTGGGAGGTGTTCGGAACCACAGCATATTTTCTCTCCTTTCCGCCACAGTTTTATAATTCAGCAAGTGCTTTACCCCCACATTTTCACAAACGCTGTTTCCGCCCCATGAACCGCACCCCAAAGTCAGCGACGGAGCAAGTCGGAAATTATAAAGGTCCCCTACCGCACCCTGTGAAGCGGGTGAATTTACTATGATACGGCAGGATTTCATACGGTGATAAAAGATATCAAGTTTTTCTTTTTCCTTTTGGCTGTCTATATAAATTGCCGCCGTATGACCGTATCCGCCGTGTTCAATGAGAGTTTCCGCCATAAGACAGGACTCCTCAAAGTTTTTGCTTTTATACATTGCGAGTACGGGTGAAAGTTTTTCACAGGCAAACGGCTCCGAGGGATGTGTGCTTTCCACTTCGCCGATAAGCACTTTTGCATCGTGAGTTATGTCAATATCCGCCATTTTTGCAATTTCAATTGCAGTTTTTCCTACAATTTCCGCATTGAGTTTCCCGTCTTTCATCATCAATTCACGGATTTTATCGGTTTCCTCATTGCGTAAAAAATATCCGCCCCGCCGTGCAAATTCCTTCTTCACCTCGGAGTATATAGTGTCAGATACAATTACCGCCTGTTCGGAAGCACAGATTACTCCGTTATCAAATGTTTTGGAATGAATAACCGAACTTACCGCCATGAGAATATCACAACTTTCGTCAAACACCGCAGGAGTATTTCCCGCACCCACTCCAATGGCGGGTTTGCCACCCGAATACGCCGCTTTCACCATTGCCGGTCCGCCTGTTGCAAGAATAAAGTCGGTTTCTTTCATAATGATATCGGTAAGTTCAAGAGACGGCTTATCTATCCAGTCAATAATATTTTCCGGTGCACCCGCTTCCACAGCCGCCTTCAACATCAGTTCCGCAGTTCTGGCTGTGCATTTTGATGCTCTGGGATGGGGGCTGATAATAATGGCGTTTCTTGTTTTGAGTGCAAGAAGTATTTTAAAAATAGTAGTGGAAGTAGGGTTTGTGGTAGGTATAACCGCACCTACTACTCCCACAGGCTCGGCAATAACGCTTATACCTGCCGCCTTATCCTCGCTTACTTTACCGCAGGTTTTGGTGTTGCGGTAAGCATTATATACATACTCACAGGCATAATGATTTTTAATCACCTTGTCTTCCGCAGCACCCATTCCGGTTTCCTGTACCGCAAGTTCGGCAAGTTCCACTCTGTTACGGTTTGCCGCAATAGCCGCCGCCTCAAAAATTTTATCCACCGCCTCCTGAGAATAAGCGGAAAAATCCTTCTGTCCTTTTTTCAGCCGTTCCAGCGCCTCACGGAGACTTTGAGGGCTGTCGTTGGGTTTGCGTCTGACTTTTGTTTCTGCCATAAAACAATAATCCCCTTTCTGTTTACAAAATATTGGTACAAAAAGTATTTCCCCCGCAGCCGTTTTTTATTCCCCGCCATCTCTGTACCGCGAAAATAAAAAAGGAGACAGTTAAAAAGTCTTGACCGCAAAAAACAAAAAGACTGTGTAAGGTGATTACAAAACCTCTTTCACAGTCAGATTCTGTCTGCTTGAACCGGGGGGAGCAAAAAACTCTCCTCGAGTTTTTTGCTCCCCCCCGGACAAATATTTTTATTTTATTTTACTGCATGTTACCGTTTTTCATAGCGTTTTCAGCGTTCTGAATCATTTTCTTACTAATGACACCGGAACGACAACCATATCGTTCTCCATTGCGGATGTAAGTAATATCGCCTTTTCCGCCCATTTTCAGCTTTATTTCAAGCCGCATCTGTTTTTCGTTTATTGGGATTACATCAATTCTGTCGATAATCGCTTTTGTCATTTCGTCAACATCCGTGTTGTCCATATCAGTATCAGGACTATACATCGTTTCAAAATACTTCTGTGTTTTCTTGACGTTGTTAAGATACTCGCTGTCATCCTTTGCCTTGCCCTCAAGCTCAAATAAATCTTCTTCAAGCTGTGAGATTAAAATGTTGAGAGAGTCGTTTCTTTCGGTAAACTCCTTTTTGTCGATAGAGCCGTCAACATAAAGGTCAAGCAGCTTTTCTCTTTTTTGCTTTTCTCGGTCAATTCTCGTCTTTACATCATTTATCTGCTTTTGAGATGTGGCACTCTTGTCACACTCGTTGTAGATTTTTATAAAGTCGTTGACATACTCTTCAATGTTTTCTGCAATGTCCTTGAAATAGTCGGAAAGCATTGTGTAAAGCTCGCTTTCCATAATTGCAAAGGAAGCACAGCTTGCAGTTCCAAATCGCTTTTTCTCGGAACATATCCATTGGTAAATGCTAACACCTTTGTTTCTTGGGTTTGTATGGCTTGTTCTCCAATAAGGCTTTTCGTGTGCGGCACACCAGATTTTGCCGGTAAAAACACTCTTGTCTTTGAGAGAGTGTCCTCTATCTTTTACAATTTTACTGCGTTCTCTGAAAATTTCATTGCACTTATCCCACAACTCTTCTTCCACAATGGCAGGAACGATTTTGCCTGTTTCGTCCTTGTACATTATCCATTCTTCTTCTGGCAAGAATCGTTGCTCTTTGGTGCGATAGTCAACGATTTTAACCTTGTTGCCGCAATAGTAGCCCTTATATTTGGGATTTTGAATAATGCCCGAAATTGTGTTGTGGTGTATGCGTGTGCCGTTTCTTCCTCTGTAACCTTTCTGGTAAATCATATCTTCGATTTTTCGGGTGCTGTAATTGCCGGTAGCATAGGTTTCAAATATAAACCTTACCATTTCCGCCTCTGCCTCATTTATAACCAATTTGCAGTCATTTTTGTCATAACCGAAAATTCTGTTATTGCCCATTACAGCACCCTGCTCGATAGACCGCTTGTGTCCCCAGCGGACACGCTCCGAAAGTTTCCTAACTTCGTCTGCGGCAATACTTGACATAATTGTGAGTCTCAGCTCGCTGTCGGTATCAATTGTAGAGATGTTGTCGTTCTGGAAGAACACACCAACACCGCTGCGGAGCAAATCCCTTGTGTAAACAAGACTGTCAACGGTGTTTCTTGCAAAACGGCTGACTTCTTTTGTGAGAATAAGGTCAAATTCGCCATTCTTTCCATCGTCAATCATTTTCATAAATTCTTCACGGTTGACGGCGTGTTCTCCTCTTATTCTGTCAACATACCCATCCACATAAGTCCAGTTTGGGTTGTTCTGTATCATCTCTTTGAAATAGCTTATCTGATGCTCAATGGAGTTTTCCTGCTCCTCTCGTGTTGTTGAAACACGGGCATAGAAGGTTACACGAAGTTGTAAATCAAATATAGTTTTTCGCTCCAATTTCATTTGGTTTGCAACTGAATATATATCCATAGACTACTCCTATTCTGTAAAATCACAACATAATGATACCATACCAAATGATAATTGTCAAGGTATAACCTGTTAAGGTTTTATGTCAATATATGTATGCCGCAGACTGCGGCACTTTTACGCTGTCATCTTGTCAATTCTTGCTATCATTCGGTTGTATTTTGCAAGATCAATAATTCCTTTTGCAAGCAAGATTGCAGTCCAAGCTTTGAGAGTTTGCTTTTTGAGTAGTAATTTCTCGTCAGTTTTTTTCATAGGCAATCTCCTTCCGCTTTTTATTCTTGCTTGTTTTTTGGTAGATTATTCTGTTTGAAACTGTGAGATGGAGATATTTTGTCATACATCATCACCGCCCGACAAATAGATTCTCGTTACATCATCTCGATGATGTCCGAGCAACTCAGACACTTTTTTACGAGCAACAAAATCAGAGTATCCTTGTTCAATAAACTTGTTGTACTGCTCGTGAGCAAAAGTATGTCTTAGTCCGTGAAAAGTTATAGTATTCTCGGTAAATCTCTTTCGATGATATGCAATAAAGCACTGTAGTCTTTTCATCGCAAGATGCGTTTTGTCATAAGGTCGCACAAACAGTTTTTCTCCAAGTGGAGTAATCTTCAACATATCACGAAATGTAATTCTGATAGATTCATTGATAGGTACATATCTCCAAAGTCCGCCCTTGCCCTTGACAAGCAGCTTGCCTGAATCAAGGGCGTTTTTTGCATCGTTGGTGTCAATGCGAAAACATTCCTCCAAGCGAAGTCCTGCATATCGTGCAAGACACAGAATCGCCTGATAATCTTTGTTATCAATTGCGGCAATGAGCATATGGTTAAATTCCGGAGTAGTCCAGGTTCTATCCACACCACCAAAGGAACGTTTCTTTAAGTCCAAGTCCTCATTAGTTGGCAGTTCGCATCTTGTGTACGGCATATTGTCGTGGAAGAAGCGAATGGCGGCAAGCTCGGTCTTAATCGTCGAAGCCGACAAGCCTTTCTTTTGCATATACGAAACGTAAGCAAGTATATGCTTTTCTGAAATGTTGCAAAGCTTTTGCAAATGGTACTCTCGTGCTAAAAATACCATAAAGCGTTTGAATGCTTTGCCATAGCGTTCTCTTGTCTTGAAGCTTCCAACTTTCAGGTGGCGGAACAACTTATTGTACTGAACTTCTAAATTTTTGTATATGTTTGTTTTCATTTTTAACCTTTCTTTCGCAAGGGCATAGCTATGGCACTGAGTTTTTGTATCTGTTACCTCTGTATTTCCTTGTTTGACTTTATGGGAAACCGAGTATTTACGGCACTTTCGAGTGCTTTTCTAATCTCTGTCTCCATAAAGTATGAGGTTTATTACCCGGTTAGTAATATTACCGCAATTATTCGATTTGGACCATAAAAGTCCTGCGGTAGCATCAACCTGCTAAACTCAGGTGCAATATGTGCCGATGCTGAAATATGTCATAAGCGGTGACATATGAATATATTTTCACAGCCGCTACTGTGTCCGGATGTCTGCTCACATCCTGGATTTTTAGGTAACAAAGCAACCGAATACTTGCTTTGTCTGTGCAAGGAAAACCGTTAAAAGCTTGCACATTTCATTTTCGTTGTTCCGTAAATTTTGTCCGTACACATTCCTGCCGAGCAGGGCTGGATGTGCCGATAGAACTCTTCAAATGTTTTGGTTTCCACTATGTATTTAGATAAAAAAAGAATGCAGAAAGAAGCCAATTAAGGCTAAACCTACATTCTTTTTGTTCCAGTAATATTTAGTTTTTAGATAAAGCTTCAGGGCATAAATATCCCGTAGCTTTATCACTCCAAGACTGCATCTAGCAGTCTTCATTTTGTACCCCCAACGCTCTCAAAGAGAAGCATTAGGCATAGTTCTTCCGTCAAAATAATGACGTTTCCGAGTAATATTTGTTACCCTGAAAAATACTTTAACTGCTTACCGTTTTAACTGCTTACCATTTTTACAATGCTATTATAACATATGTAAATCCTCTTGGGTAGAGGTGGCGCTAAATTAAAACTTAAATTTCAAAATATTTTTTGTTGTGAAAAATAGTTTGTTTTTATTAATAATAATTTGTTGTGCCGAACGCCTTAAAAAAGGCATTTGGGCATAGTTCTCCCGTCGAAAAAGCTTCTGTGTACTCTCGTTTTCTTACAAGGTTTCACAAAAACCCCGACGGCTTTGTGAGTAAATTTGTTACCCTTAAAAACCATCTTAACTGCTTACCGATTCTATTAGGTCAAAGACCGTTCGAACCAAACTGCTTACCATTTTTACAATGCTATTTTAGCATATGTAAATCCTAATTGGTAGGGGTGGAGCTAAAATAGAAGGTATAAATATTTTGTTCTGCAAAAAAAGTTTGTTTTCCGTAAAAAATGAGAAAAAGCAAGTATAAATGCACATACCTATCCTAATGAAAGGCATATGCCAATACCTGCTTAACTGCTTACCGTTTTAACTGCTTACCATTTTTACACACATAGTTTACCATATTATTTTTCGCCTTACAAGACCAGGAGAAAAATTTAGGGGTATTTTTCAGAAAATATTTTAAGATAATGTGTGATTATGCAAGTTAATATGTAACCCAGTACTCCGATAATTGTTTTGTTTTCCTTCAAAAAAAATAACAAGCAGGCATGAATGCACACACCTATCCTAAGGATGATACATACCAATACCTGCTTAACTGCTTACCATTTTAACTGCTTACCATGTTTACGATGTCATTTTATCATAGAAAAATCATTTCTGCAATGGCAGGAGTTAAAAAAGCAAGTGATAAAATTTTATTAAATTCTTGTGAAAATGAGTATTTGTACAAGTTATGCAAAGGTTATTTCTAATTAAAAGTGAGAATAATAGTATATATAACCTTGTGAAAGGTGCAAAAAACTTTTAAAAACTATTGCAAAAAGGTGCAAGTTATGATACAATATACACACAATCAATGGCTGGAGGTTTATTATGGAACGAATTGCTTTGCAAAATCTCATAGATTGGAACAACAATAAACGCAAAAAACCTTTAATAGTATGGGGAGCAAGACAGGTCGGCAAAACTTATCTTATAAAGGAACTGTTTGCGGAAAACTACTACAAAAACAAGTATATATATGTTGACTGCAAAATTGAAGATGAAATTCGTGAGTTTTGCTTGGGAACTGCAAATGCAGAAAAGATTGTTGAATATATTTCTTTGCGTAAGGGAAAACAGATTGACGAAAACACTTTATTGATATTTGATGAAGTACAGGAGTGCCCTAATATCATATCTGCTCTTAAATATTTCTGTCAAGATCTTAGAGATATTCCTGTTATTGCTACTGGTTCAATGGTGCGTATAAAGTTGCAAAGAGAAACTCATAAGCGTGGTTCAAAGGATAACGAAAAGTTCTTGTTCCCTGTTGGAAAAATAAATCAGATGACAGTTTACCCTATGACATTTGACGAATTTCTTATGAATAGCAACAAAATGTTGTATAATGCTGTAAAGAAAGCCTATGACAGAAAAGAGCCTCTTGACAATCAGATTCACGAACTTGCAATGGAACAGGTATACAAATATCTGCTTGTGGGCGGTATGCCCGAAGCAGTTGAAGCATATGTGGATGGAGATAATCTTCTTGAGGCGAGAGAAATACTCAAGGTACTGTACGACAACTATCTTGCTGATATGGAACTGTATCAGGCAAGTCAGGAAGCAGTCTTGCGTTCAAGAATATTGTTCCAAAACATTTACAGAGAACTTAATAAGGAGTCAAAGAACTTTTCCCCAGGACTTATCGAGGAAAAGGGCAAGACAAGAGATTTTGCAACATCTATTCAGTGGCTTACATTGGCGCATGTTGTTAATCAATCGTTCCAGTTAAAAGAACACATTACCACTCCTCTTATGCCGGATAACGAAAGTAACTTCCGTTTGTTCTTAGGCGACATTGGTATGTTTTCATACCAAAGCGGTATCAATGCAGCGTCTTTTGTATCCAATGAAAGAGAAAACACTTTGTCTGGTATTTTCTTTGAAAACTTTGTGGCTAACGAGCTGATTGCAAAGGAGCACAAATTGTTCTACTGGCGCGGCAAGGCTTCTGCAGAGCTTGAATTTATTATTGAATCGGATAACAAGCTTTACCCGATAGATGTTAAAAAAGGCAGAGGTACACTCAATTCTCTTGAGAAATTTTCAAATCATAACAAGTTTGAATATGTCATTAAGATTTCCAAAAACAATTATGGCTACAATCCCGAGCAGAAGCTTCTTACAATTCCGTTTTACTTTGTTCCGTTTGTGGCAAAGGATCTTGCGGACGGGTTGATGGGTATATATCAATAAGGCGTAAGAGAAAAAGACACAAACTTATACTACCTTAAAATTGCAATAATAATATAGTAAAATCAAGGAGGAATATAATATGAAAACATTAATTATTCATTTGAGTGATGCACATTTAAAAGATAAGACATATATTGAGGATAAAATAATAACTGCACAAGTTCAAGCATTAAACGCAATTGATGATTTTGATAAATGTTTTATAGTGTTTAGTGGTGATTTAGCTTATTCTGGACAAGAAAATGAATATAAAAAAGCATCACTATACCTTGGAAAACTTTGGAGAATGATATCTGATAAGTACCAATCAACATATCCAGTTAATACATTGGTTGTTCCAGGTAATCATGATGTCGATTTTAATGGAGAAAAAAGAAACCGTAGTGATATAGTCAAACTTCTTTCAAGTTCAGTTTCTGAGTCCATTATTGTAGACGAGTTGAAAAAGTTTAGTAATTTCTATGATTATGTAGAAAAATACCATTGTTTTCAATACAATCGTTTAATTGATGTAAAAACATATGATATGTTCGGTAAAAAGATTCAAATTAATCTCGTTAATAGTGAAATGTTTTCAACATGTAATGATGAATTTGGAGACGATGATAAAGGATTACATATGCTTCCGGAGGAAGAAATTAATAAACTCTCAAGAAAACAAGATGTTGATCTCGTAATAACTGTTTCTCATAGGGGACCTGAATGGTTTAATTGGGAAGCTTCCAACAACTTAAAAAAACAACTTTATGCAAATACAGATTTGTTTTTATATGGGCACGAACATGTCGATGACTTATCGTGTGTATATCAATCAGAGAATCATTTGATAAAATCTATTGCCAGAGGAATAGATTTTAAGAATAAAAAAATATCTTTTACTACTTTACTTGTAGACTTAGATACTAATATTGTGAACAGCATACTTTGGGACTGGGATGATCAATCAAGCTTATTTAGACAAATGTCTTCGCAAAATTTTTTTATAGAGAAAGAAAAAAATACTCAGTATTTAATGGAGCCATCTACAGAATACATTGATAGCATTTCTTTTGACAAAAACCGATGTAGTTTTGATAAATACTTTGTTTTTCCGGGCATAGAAATAATAAATCAAGAAAAATATACTGAAATAAAAGATTTTGATGAATTTTTAGAAAGAATCGGAAGATATCAACAAATCATAATTGAAGCAGAAGAATCAAGTGGGAAGTCTTGTTTGCTTTACCGAACGTATAGAGAATTGATTGGCAATTATGTTCCATTATACCTAAATCAAGGGAACATAATTGGAAAGAATCCGGAACGAGCGATAAAATCAGCATTTGAAGAGCAATATGGTAGCAAACCCATTTCGTATGAAAAGTTTTTGCAAATTGACAAATCCAAAAAAGTAATCCTATTAGATGATCTAAACAGAATTAAGCCAAAATATTTGAAACCTTTAGAAGAATATTTATGTTCAAATTTCGGCCATGTTGTTAGTGTCGTTGAGCCAAAATGGAAAATTGATATGGTTGAAATTGTAAAAGAAGAACTTGGCGATACAAAACAAATATGTAAAATGAGACTTCTCCCATTTTATTCTACAAAACGTCTTGAATTAATAAAAGGACTAATAAAAACTTACAATGCCACCTATGAAGACAGTGACAAGGAAGCCGAAAATATAAATACATTTATTACGGATCAAATAAAGTTGTTTAGTCTTAGTCCTAAGTTCATTAATATGTATGTTGAGTATTGCATTCGTGATGCAGAAATGGCAACCAATTCGAACAGAAATGTTTTCGGAAGAGTGTTTGAAAACAATTTGGTTAATAGCATTAGAAGATTCGCATCAGAAGAAACTGTAGATGAATATTGTGTTTTACTTGAAGATGTAGCTTATGTTGTACATTTTAAAGAAAAATATCCTTTATCGACAACCGAGCTCTCTGAAATTGTAGACAATTACAACAAAGAAAACATAATGAAAGTCAGCTTCCAAAAATTCATTGAAGTCATGTTAAATGCTAAAGTATTAATAGAAGAAGACAATGCTTACTATTTCTATAACAATAATTATTTAGCATATTTTGTTGCAAAAAGTTTAAACTCCAGATACAATAATGGAGAAGATGCAGGCGAATTAGAAACCATTTCTACCAACATATGCTTTAATATAAATGGTGATATACTCCTATTTTTGTCTTATATAACAAGCAATATAAACATACTTAGATTTATAAAATCTAAAGCTGAAGAATATATGAAAGATTGGCCAGAACTTGATATAGATAATAAAAGTATAGGATTTATTTTAAAATCTGCTTGCCCTGAAATGCCGGAACTTCCTACAACAACGGATAGGAAAGAAAAAGATGAAAGGAAAGATAAATATGAAAAACAAGTAACAAAAAATGATGCCATTGAAAGAGCATCATTGTATGACTATGACAAATCAGATGTTGAATCAGAAGAATATAAAATTGGACAAGCATTAAGATTTACAGAACTTGTTTGTAAAATACTGCCTGGGTTTAACCATAGGTTAAAAGGTGTAGATAAAATCGGATTGGCTGCAGATATATACATATTCCCCAATAAAATTGCTTTTAAAATGCTTAGGGATATAGATGAGCATTTTGAAGAAATAGTGAGCGCACTTGAGGAATTCTTTAAAACTCATAATAAAAGCATAACAGAAGGAAAGATTAGAGAAGCAATTATAAAAAGCGCAGAAACATATTTACTTAACCTTTATAACAATTGTGCTAGATTATCTGTAACTGGCAAAACAATTGACATTTTGAATTTACACGAGATACAAAACACAAATCAAAAAATACAGCACATTATGATGCTTGAAAATCTAGGAGATTTCAATGCTTTTACCAAGGAAGCTAATGCTCTTTTTGACAAAACTGATATCACATTGGTAAAATCTATGATTGCACGAATTGTTCACAAGCATTTTCTATATAATAAAAATCTAAAAATTGTTGGAAATGTTGAAAGTGTTGCAAGAAAGTATTTTGGAAAATCGTTCAAGAGAATTGATTTGTTAAAATAATGTAATGCTATGTTGGTCCTGCCCCAACTGGTTGATTTAGCTTTCCAAGATATCAACCTAACTTTAGAAAACTGTTTTGTATGTCATCTCGCCACACTGATAGCACTACTATATATTATATGACAAAAAGTTTCCAATTATTCCAGACTTTTTATTATTATATTTTTAAATGTAAATTAACAATAACATTCAATTTAAAAGATTTGTGATATTTTTATGTAACCTCAATTACCACATTGAAACTACCGAATAAGATGAATTAACGATTTCAAACTAAGGAATATTCACAATCACAAAGCCGCAGGCAAATTTTGCCTGTGGCTTTGCTCATTTAATATAACTCGAGTTTAAAATATTAAGTCATCAACATCTGCAATTGGGTTCACTATATGTATCTCTCTCCTAACCTTGTGTTTTTCTTTTTTAATCGAACTAAATAAAATTTTAAGCAAACTTTCTTGATTAAAATAATACTGCAACTTGCTTAACTAAGTCTGAAGCATCCAGGTTAACCACATCAAGCTCGTGAATTTTTTCTCTGCAAAACGAAGCGTTAACTATTTCCTTTCCTTTATGTACGACATGAACTATTGTCTTTTCAACGGGTAGAAGAGCAAAAGTATCTCGTGCGGCACGAATCGTAATAGCAGAGTAGTAATCTTCAAATACATTTTTTGTTAAGGTAGCCGTGTTTGTATCTATAATAGAAAATTCAATTTCCATCACAGATGGGTCATCTGTTCCAAACTCAAAGTTTTCGGCGTAATCAAGCAAATCATCGTATGGATTTACTGTACGAATTATCTCTAAGTATGTATCAATATCCCCTTCAAAAACTTTAACAGCTTTCTTGTGAAGATACGCCCACGTTTCGTCATTGATTTCATCGGATGTTGGCAGTTTATGAGAAATAACATCAATCCAATCGACTGCAGCATCACAATTTTCAAAAATCCTATTGATTATCTCGTAGGTGATTTCTTTAGAATTCTTTTCTTCTATAACAACTGCAGGATCAGTTTCAACTTCCAGCGTTTCCGCTAACTGCGTTGTATTAGGAACATTAATAACAGGGGTTTGTCCAACAATACCCTCACTTTCTTTAATATCTGCCTTTATTTTGTGAGGATCAACAGACACGGGAACAGGAGTAAAGCTAGATTTTGCGGTAGGGACTTCGTGTGTCGATCGAGTGTGAGAAGCAGGAATGTATGAATTGTCCTCGTAGGATGAGCTATTATTAGCAGATATATTGTTGTAAATTGTAGTTGCACTGTTTTTGTTTTCACCAAACAATTCAGATAAAATGCCTCTGCTTTTTTTCTCATCTTTATTCTTGGACGGATTTTTGGTATCGACATAGTAAATACCGGTTCCGGGAATACCAATACTCGTTGTTACTCTGCCATTTGAATGTATTGTTTTACGGAAACCTGGTATGCCAGAGCTAAGACTTACTCCTTTTTTACTAAAGTTCAACCGAACGCCCTTACACAAGGAAATGCTCTTTCTAAATCTTAATCCCATTCTATCACCTCGAATTTAAATAAACTGAGACATAATATCTTTTGCTAAATCAGCAGAAACCGTCTTGTCTGCCATTCCTTTTACAAATAAGAAATCTTTAATATGCTTTACACAACTTGTAGCCTTGTCAATATCATTTTTAACTTCCTTTGCAATTACCTCGACAGCCGACGCAAGAAGTTTTAACTTAAGTTCAGTGGCAACAGCCTGTATTTCAAGTTTACAAATCTGGTGGTCGTCGAATTTTATTTCGATATGATTGCAAAACAGAGAATGATATTGTATAGGAATATCTTTCATTTTGTCAGCAATTACCATCCAGGTAAATTTTGGTATATCCATACGAACTTCACGAGCCCCAGGCCCTTTGCCTATTTGAACAAGCAATATGAAATCTTCAAAGGCTGCACGGATACATTCCGAATATCGCTTTTCAGTAGGAATGTTTTGTGGGTTAAGTATAAGCAAATCGTTTTCCGAATGATTTGATAGAAATGCTGCAAAATCACCCATTGTTAGTTTCTTATTATCAGGTGTAGTTATAATATTACGATAAGGAATATTATCTTGGAGTAACTTGATAAACTGTTCCCGAACTCTGGGATAAGGGCAGATTAGTACAATATGTCTTATAACATCATTTTTAACTGTAGCTGCCGGAACCGTTACCTCAAAGAAATAACGGACATCTTTCTGCTGAAATAAAAGTTCCTTCCAATCTATTTCTGAATTTGTTTGCTTTTCTTGCCATTTTTCACGAAATGGTATAACAGTATTTTCCATCCAATGTATTGCTTCTTCACGATTAAGAAATTCAACTTGGATTTGGTCAAAGCCACATTCTTTACATACATTTTCAGTTCCACATTCAGTTTTACATACGGGGCAAAGCATTTGACCACCTACTTTCCTCTTTGATTTCAACATAGTTTTCCCAAATATATCTAACAGGACGTATATAGTTAATTTCCTCTACCAAGCGATTATTGCCTTCAATCTGAGATCCGCAAAGTATTCCGACTACATAACCGTTTTCACGGTCAATTGCAGGACCGCCGGAATTTCCTCGCTTTGCTTGAATATCAACATATAAACGCTCACAGCCTTGTACAATTTGAGAGGAAGAAATTTGTCCTTCAAAAAGACTGGCATTAAGTAAATCAAGATTATCTGTCAGTTTAGCACCAAACGGATAACCTAACAAAGCAATATCATCACCAGGCAAGGAGTGATGGTCTTGCGGTGCGATTGGCATTGTCGGAAAATTATTCCCCTCAATTTTAATGAGAGCAATATCAATTAACCTATCGGTTTTTACGACCATAGCATCGTGCCAAGAGTCATCACCGCCAATTCTTCCCGGAACACGAACTCTTACTTTTATAGAGTGAGCGTTCTCAATAACATGATTACAAGTGAAAGCATAACCGTCAGCACTTGCAATAAACCCACTACCATAGCCAACACCATTTTGGGTTTCTACTTGAATCAAAATCAGAGCGTGTTGAACTTTCGTAAGGTCTCTCTCGTAGTTGAATCCAACATTTTGCATTGTTATCTGTTCGTCACGGATTAGCGGCAAAACAGGAGCTTCTTCAACCGTATCAAAGAGCTTTCCATATTCTGTGGGAATATCTGCAGCAGTATAAGTATATCTTGCCTCTTTCGGGATATTGAAATCCGGATATTCTTCCTCTAAACGCATATATAGAGCATCTTTACATTGAGACAGATATTTGCGAACATCTCTGGCATTACCAAAATCTTCAGATTTTTTTCTTGTCCAATAATCAAAGATATACTTGCTTTTTGCGATGAAACCAGGCTCCAAGGTAGCATTTGAACCGGCAAATGTTTTGAGAATTTGAATCAGCTCGTCGGCAGAATAATCCTCAAATTCAATTACTTGAGTAAATCTTGATTTTAAGCCGGGATTGCTCTGGACGAATTGTTCCATAGGCTTTGAATAACCGGCACAAATAACACACAATCTATCTCTGTAGTTTTCCATCGTAGCAACGAGCGTGTCGATAGCTTCACGACCGAAGCTATTATTACTTCCGCCTTCGCCATCCACAAGACGATATGCTTCGTCAATGAACAACACACCATCTAATGCAGATTCAATAACTGCTTTGGTCTTTAGGGCTGTTTGTCCAACGTGGGATGCGACCAAATCTTCACGACCGACCTCTATAACATGACCACGACGAAGAACACCGGCTTCGCACAGTAAATCTCCAAGGAGTCGGGCAACAGTTGTTTTACCTGTGCCTGGATTGCCTGCGAAAATATAATGTCCCGGTTCACTTGTTTCGCCGCCGATAAGAATATTACGGCGAAGTTTTCTAATGCGGTCTTTAACACTCTGCAAACCCGTTAATTCATTCAAACGAGAGATTGCATTTGCTTTCACTTCAGAAATATCTTTCATGTGTGCGCTCAGCTCAGCAGGCACATCAGCAGCAGACAGCACAAGATAACCATTTGCGTTTCTCTCTCCACTACGCATACACCAACTCTCAAACATGGAATCAATGAGTTTTTCAACATTACCGGCATTACCCCAATTCTTATCACGGCTACGATGCCAGTTTGCAAAGAATTGAGGTAGAACATCACGGAGATTGCTGTCTGCAATATAACGTTTTTTATTGCAGTACATATCAAATATTTGCAGTAGTTCTTCCGGTGAATAATCCTCGATTTCTAACACATGACTAAAACGACGTTGCAGACCCGGATTAGAACTCAAAAATGCCTGCATCTCCTTTGGATAACCAGCGACAACGACTGCAAATTCACCGGCACGGTCGCTCATGGCTTCGAGGATAGTGTCGATAGCTTCCTGTCCAAAATCATTATCTGAAGCTCCATCTTGGCTTGTACGCTTCAGCATATATGCTTCATCAACAAACAAAACGCCGCCAATCGCTTTCTCGATACATTCTCTTGTTTTAATTGCTGTTTGACCAACATAACCGGCAACAAGGTCGCTTCTTGTTACTTTAACCGTATGTCCACTTGGCAAATATCCAAGCTCGTAATAGATTTCTCCGAGAAGCTTAGCAACAGTTGTTTTACCTGTACCCGGATTACCTGTGAGGACAAAGTGCAGGTTCATACCTGCAGTTTTCTTTTTAGGTTGAGGCTGAATACGGGAGATATATCCGAAATCTTCGGCTTTGTTTGTGTATTCTGCACGTCTTGTAAATGCACGAATTTGCTCTTTGACTGAATCCATGCCAATGAGTTCGTTCATACGAGAAAACGCACTTTGCTTGTTTGTTTTGCCGCAAATTGTTTCGGCAGTTGAAATATTAAATGTTTGCTTACGGTCTGCGATTATCTTCATTTGATGAAGAACCTCTGAAAGCGTGAGACCGTTCGCATACGCTGTTCGGGCAAGCATTTTTGCTGATTCTTCAATGGAACTAAAATCAACGGACAATCCGTATTTAATGCGGACTAAACTGATTGCATTTCTTACCTCCGCTTGAGAAGGAGCACCAATTTCAATAACATTACCTTTATTCATTTTGGGCTGAAAAAAGGTTCGCCAGATGCCGGACATATTGTTATATACAGATGTGGTCTCACTCAAGCTTCTTTGAGGGAAGATAAACAGCATAATATTCTCGTTATCATAGCCCAAACCATCATAGCTGTTTATTGAATCATAGATTTTGCTTCGGATACTTTCGCTTCCTCGGTCTGTGCGAATCTCACCAAAAAAGCCAATAAAGTCTTCCGCATTATTGAATATGATGGCTGTTTTATGGCGTTTATCCTGCATACAGAAGTCGATGCGTTGAAACGCATCCATATCGTTCATTTTCCCAAAATGAAGAACATTAGCAGGTGGCTGAGATACTGCGTTTTGTTGAGTAGAAGCCGAACCAAGCAAACGTCCGCCAAGAGGACCCTTGGTGAGCATAGGCTTTTTAGTTGCAGCAGGCGTAATCGCCCCTTGATTTGAATTAAGAATCAATCTATAGGAATGTTCATCATAGCAATACAGCTTTTGTGTCTTACCATAGAACACGATACGCTCATATCCCAACTTGCTCAGATGGTTATAGAGTAAAAATTCCAAATCATACGCTTGCAGAGCCTCGTCAACAAAAGTATCCTTTGTCTTACCAACGAGGAAGAAGAAGCGTTTCATTATATTTGATTGGGTAAAGTATGTAGTCATAATTTGCACCTGCCAATTTTATCGTTTCCTTGCCATACCATTATGAGCATTAAGAATCACTCACATCCGCCTGCATTTCTCTGGTTAAATGCAAAAATGGATAGAACTGCAAGGCTGTATTAACATAGGTTTGTTTATGTTGCTTTTCTACCGTTCGGATACTACAGCAACGCCCGTTGCAAAGGTCATAATACTTACTTTCAAAAATTGCTTGAACTGCATCTTTGACTCTTTCCGGATATTCTTTTTCTCGCCATTTTAGGATTACTTTTCCCATATACGGCGGAACGGTATTTATATCTTTAGTCTCTCGACTTTTAATCCAATAACATACATCGCCAGAAAATGTGCCGAGAACATTTCCAGTAAACATCTGCTTTATGGTATAAAGCTCTTTGTCTAACTTTGTGAAGATAGCAGTGGGGATTCTCAAACTGCGTAGATAGGTTTCGTTAATAAGGGCGTTATTTGTTAAGTCAACAAATTTTAATTGACGAAGATTCCCAAGCACATCAATGTTGGTAATCTCATTGAATCCTAAATCCAGTTTTTCAAGTTTGAGCAAACAACCCAATTTGCTAATATTGCTGATACAATTATGCCTCAAATCCAATGTTCGCAAATCAACTTGACTTTCAATTCCGTCTAAGGAACATACCTTTCCATAAACCGATAATGTTTCAAGATTATATCCACTACTCAGCCACAGTAAGTCTATTGGACACTCATCATATATCCTTAAAGTTTTGAGCTTTGCCAATGCAGCAATCGAACGATAGTCAAAATCCGAGCAATATTTTATTGCAAGATTTTCTAACGCAGGCAAACCCGACAGGTTATATTGGGTTCGCTTAATTTTCTTTGCATCCTTCTTCTTTATACCCATCATACAACCCGTAATCTGCAAAGACTTTAGAACAGGTGCGTGAAGTGATGCAGGTGAAAAGCTATTCTTTAGAGTAACATGAAGTTCCTCGATTTTTGATAGGTCAATATGGGTCAATAATTCACAATCAACAGCACCATTAAAGTCCATCTTAATTAGATTAGGACAGGAGCGGATTATTTGATTCATTCCATCTGAATGTATATGCCCATTGTATTTGAACGAAATAAATATTTTTTCTATATTACAGAATTTTGAAAGGCGATGGGCTAATGTATCATCAATATCACCGTTGTACTCGCCAATAAAGAGAGAACGAAAAGAAGCGGGATTATCAACATCCAAATCAGCCTCGGTATTTAAGGTCAACTTAGTTGTTTTCTCCTTTTCAATCTCAGCATGGAAAGAGGAGCACTGATAGATTCTGTTTAGCCAAGCATCAGAACCTAATATGCCTTTTTCCCATTTTTCTCGATACGGGACTACGACATGAAGTTCCCAATCCTGAGCATCCTGTCTGTTTATAAATTCTCTATGCAAATCGGTGAACCCACAATGCTGGCACGTCGATTCGTTATTCAAGATAGGTCTTTTGCAAACCGGACATTTCATAGTGAGGTCTCCTTGTTTTGTACATTATAGAGCATTTGTTCTCAATGTATTATGGATTGAAAATATTTGAATGAGCACTATCGGGGGTAATTCCTTTAGAATAACACTCTTCAACATAAATACGAACATTATTCCATGTTGTAGTAGGGAGTTCTGCAAAATTGATTATACTCGGCATATCACTATCCCATACAATCCCAAGGGCGTGCCCGTCGTTTGCGTATTTGTGGATGGTTTCGATTACATCCAACAGGTCTGTTATACAGATTTCCGGATACTTAGCTGTAAAAGCGATTATGTGCAACACTGCCGTATCCACGTCAGAATAAAGAACCTTTCCATAAACTTTAGTTTCTCCCGGCGTTTTCATCTTCTCAGCGTTCAATCCAATAAATGCCACATCTTTACACGTTTCATACAATGCCGTTGCAAACCCTATATTTCCGCAAAAAATTTTCGTGCTATCATACGAGCCTATAATATTTTCAATCTTGTCGCAAAATCTTTCATACTTTGTTCTCATTACTTATTTCTCCTTGACGCTGTTGCCTCCAAATCCCGAACAGCCTCATTGTCAGATTGGCGTATCTCAAAACCGGGTTTTGTTATTGGGCGACCAACATTCAATCCTGCTTCTCTGAGTCTTTCCAAAATACCGTCAACCCAAATACCACGCATGGATTCGTCGTTGTTATACGGGTCAAAGAAATTGACCTGCATATTATTGCAAAGTTCACCTTGGTGATTCTGAGGAGATATTACGGTAACAATTTCATTTCCCATATTATCTCGGAATTTTACATGGAGGGCAGCGTTCAGTTCGCTTCCTTCATAGGTATAGCCAACAAATTCCCATCCTGCCATTTGCAGATGCTCAGCCATTGTGCTTGCCATTTCTGCTCTCATCTGAGAAGAAATGAGTGCATCCTTTGCGTTTTCACGAGCTTTATCCAGAAGCGAACGTTGTTCTTTGATTCTCTCTAACATAGCGATAAGCTCAGTAGTAGGAACGTCATTGATTCGTTCCATAATTTCGGTCATTTGTTCAATAGCTTCAGCGATAGAGGATAGGCTACCGTTACTCCAGTAGTCGATATTCGCATCTATGTGCTCCTCACCTGCTTCGGTATTGATGATGAACTGCATTGTCTGATGATAATAGAGTTCGGAACGCAAATCGGCGAATGCTTGCTGGAACTGCGTATGGTAGTGTGCCCATTCGATTTCTGCTTGTACAACTCGCTCTTTCAAATCAACTGCTTGATTAAAGATGCTTCTTGCACTTGCAATAGCACTCTGATATGCCTCGGATTGCATATCCTGTTGCACCTGTGCAATATGACCACGCAGACGAGCAAGCTGATTTGGCGTGAACATATCATGTCGGTATTGTTCAATATCGGCAAAAAAAGCTTCGGCTTGGTTAATCCAGAACTGTGCTTGCTCACGATGATTTTGGTCACGTTCCTTTAGAGCGTTCAGGTTCATCTGCAGTTCGGCACGGTCTCGTTCTCTTTGTTTACGCAAATCTTCAATACTTTGTGCATAATCATTTGCTAAATTTGTTAATCTGCGATTTTGGGTTTCTGCCATTGTACGAACTTCATCGTGCAAATCATTGACCTGTTGTTGCAGAAGATTCGTAATTAACGATATAGACGCATCAGAAAGTTCTTGAGCTGACTGACGAAGTTCAGCTCTTTGCTGAAGCTGCTGAGCCGTTTCAAGCGCTTGCCTTGTTGCTGTTATTAGTTGGTCTCGTTGTGAACGAGTTATCCTTATTTGAACATCTTTAATTCCACTCATATGTAAACTCCTTATTTAATAAATGTGTCAGTGACACTTTTACTTGGAATACCAATCATATCGAATCTACCATCATTGGGGATAAACTCAACTTTGCGTCCGTTGTGACCATAAAGACTATCGATAACATCGCAATATCTGTCACTGACACATATCACGTTTTGATTGCAAGAACCTCGCAGGCTCTTATCATCATTCAATTCTTCTATGTACTCACCATCAATAATAATATCTGCCATTTTAGCTAAATCAGTATCCTTAATTTCTTCATAATTCATACCGGTATAAATGATTACACCCAAGTCTTTGTGTTTCCTTACCTTTGATATTAGTTCACACAGAGCTTCTTGATGAAGAAATGGTTCGCCACCGCTTACTGTAATTCCCTCAATATTGTCTTGATGTAAGATTTGCTGAACAAGATCATCAATCTTCAGTAGTTCGCCACCATCAAGTTCCCACGAATCTCTCGCTATACATCCCTTGCATCGTCTATTACAACCTTGTACCCAAACAATAAAACGTTTGTAGGGACCGAGAACCTCAGAACAAGGGACAACCATATAAATTCTTAAAGTATGGTTCATTTGTTCACTTCATTTCTTTCAGACATTATCTTCGTTTTATGCAAAAAATTTAAATCAGTCGATTTTGCTTTTTTTCAATAGCTTCTCTTGCAGTTTCTTCTGCAGTAATTATTTTCTTAACAATAGCATCGTACGCTTTTAGTTCATATTCTGCGCTGGCTTTTGCATTGTTAATTGCATCGGTGAGTTGAGCAATGCTTTCCAAACCATATCTACGCATGGTCTCGATAATAGAGCTGTTTTCACCGAGCCAAGTTTCATAAAAAGCCTTGGTCTCTGTATATTCAACGACAGAGGAATCCAGAGCCTCAAAATCTCTGATATATCTCTCAATATCAGATTTGATTTCATCCAACGACTTATTACTTTCAGAATAAAGAGCTTGAATTTCATCGTGGTGATTATCAATAATTGAAGTAATATTGCTTTTAATGCGTCGCTGTTCGCTATCAACCTCGGTATTTGTTTTCTCGACCTCAGAGAGCACTTTGCGAAGAGTACTATTTTTCTCGTCAACAGTTTCTTTTCTTTTTCTGCCCTTAGCAATCTCGGCTTCTAACTGCTCATTTTCATTTTCAACTGCAGAAATAGAACTATCAGATACTGTTTCAGCAAGTGCTCGTAGCTCTTTGGTTTTTGCACATAGAGCCGTATACTTTGTTTCAATAGCTTTTAACTCATCTTCTTTTGCCAAAAGGTCGTCCTCTTTGATAGCTAACTCATCAAAAGCGGTAGTAGTCTCAACAATTTGTCCTGAAGTTTCAGCTATAGTTTTACCAATACTTCCATCGAGAGCCGCGGGATCAAGATATGACTTCCCGTCATTGTAAAAAGCACATACTTTTTTACCCACTTCGCCATATGCGGCAAAAAGGCGTCTCATTCCAAACTTATCATATTTTGTTAAAGTATCTGAGGATAAATCAACATTCTCAAGTAGAAGTTTGATGGTTTCAAGAATAATTATGTTTCCACCAGTTGTTGATTCACTCCCTTGCAGGGAACTGATTTGGGATTGTAATAAACCTATAAAAGTTGCATCCATTATTATTTACCTCACTCTGATTTTTCTCTAACCGCAATACGAGACAACAGAGAATTCAAACGAATTTGCTTTTCGGCTCCGTTCTTGTCTCTGACGTGCAATGTAGGAATAAGGTTTTTATCTACAGAAAAACCGATTTGATATTCGTTGGATATATCATCCATATTAGGGAAGATTTCTCCAACAGATTGGTCAAGAGCTGCCTGTGTTCTGCCGACACTATTTTCTCTGCCGTCATCTAAAAAGATTCTAAATATGCCGGATTTTAAACGCACTTGTACTTTGTTAGGTGCATAAATCGGTTCTTTGGCTTTTGAAACTTTCATTCCTTTTTTGATGATAATAACGTCGGTGTCAATCCATCGGTCTTGGTCGTCAGGACGAACAGCGATATAACCGATATTATGAGTGCAAGCATGGTCAACCTTGACAACCTTTTGAGCAATCAATGCGGCGCCCTTTGCAATGGCAAGAGATTTATTATTCAACGTAAAAACCTGGTCGAAACGCTTATCATTCAATCCATAGCGAGAGCCAAAGAATTGTCGAACAGTTTCCTCTACGCAATAGAAATTACTGAAGCCACCAACAAGGAGAACTTTAAATTCATCTTGGTTAGCAGAATCCACACCGTGTGTTGCAAAATACGCCTGCATTTGTGAAAGCGATTCGTCCAAAACGGGCTTGTTGATTTTTTCAAAACACTCTGCCAGATCTTTGCAATAAACACAAAGTTCATCGTCATCATATTCAAGAGTGAGCAACACTTCATCTTCGACGATAGAAGGGTCATTGTAATAGAGCTGCATCATTTCAGTAATGTGCTTCGTCTCTGTGATTTTCTCTTTTTCAAAAGCATCACGGAGTTTAATAAACTTTCTGTCAGTTTTGTCAAGTTTAATATCATTATCATTACAGAGTTTTTCAATAACTGCTTCATCAAAAGCGACACCTGCACAACCATTTGTACGATTGTACTCACCATAACCACAGCGTTCTAAAATTTTGATACTTCCGGATTCTACTTTGCATAGGGTTACATCAAGTGTTCCGCCACCATAGTCAACAACCGTAATAAAACCATTGAATTTTCCACCTTGTGGATTCTTTTCTTTTGAATGTTCATATGCCCAGCAGAAATATCCGGCAGCAGCTACCGGCTCACTTTCAAGTTGAAACTGGCTTTCAATGTCATAACCCAATTCTTCATAAATCTTTTCTATGTTTTCACGAGCTGTACGGTTGCTTTCTTCTCTAAACCAAGTTTCAGGGACAGTCATAACAACGCCATCAATGGAGTCAATATTCTGAACACGACGATACTCGGTAAGGAGCTCTCTTATGTAATCCGCAGTAACTTCTGTAGGTGTTTTGGTTTTATTTTCAATAACTGTATTTGCATCACTACCTAATCGTAGTTTGAAATACTCATAAGATTCATATCCTTTTTTGGTAATGTTTTTTTTTGCAATATTTCCGATACAAACTTCATTGTCTTTATACGCAACAACAGTTGGGATATAATCGGCAGAAGAAGCTGACGGCTGAAAACAATCCAGTGTTTTTGTTTCAGTATTATAAAAACTGATTGTACTATTGGTAGTACCAAAATCAAATCCTATTAAATTCATATTTCGCTGTGTTTCCTTTACAATTATTAAAATTCGCTAAAAAGCTATTTATCTAATCTTTCGTGATGTGTTTCTTGCTCTTTTACATACTCCATAATATCTCCAAAATCACAATCAAGCGATTGACAAATGCGACCTAGAATCGCAAGATTGACTGCTTCATCTCGTCTAAGCTTTGTCATTGTATTGGGTGCGATTTCCGCAATTTTTCTCAAATCTGCTTTGCTCATTTTTTTATCAATAAGCAATTTCCATAAACGGTTATAAGACTGAGCCATTATACATTCTCCTTCTCAGGTATGTTCCATATTTTAGAGTCTATAAACTGCAAATTATCAAGTATTATACCATATTTCTTTAAAAAACGCAATGGTATTTCGCAAATACTTGCGAAAGTTTACTGAAATTTTAAAAAGTAATGCTGAATTCAAAATTTATGTTTTGTTTTAACAACCTCTGTTATACTTAATACTCTATGGAAATCAGATATTTTTTAAGCGAATGGAGACTTTGACGTTTTATATCCCTGCAAAAAGCCCAAACGAGATTTGCGTAATACGCGCACTCGTTTGGGCTTGATTTTATTTATTCAGTTATTATATAGAACCGCTTTACGCCACCCGTATTTCTACCGCCTCACCATTTTCTCTCATACTATTCAGCATCTTGAATGCCACCTCAAGAGCCTTCTCAGTATCCTTGCCATTTCTCTTATAAAACGCATACAGAATCACAATATCGTTGTCTTGCTTCACAAACAAAACTCTCACCATATTTCCGGACACTTTCATACGGATTTCATAAAGTTCTCTATATCTTCCAATCGAAATATGCTTGACATACGGCTCGCAAAGAGGATTTTTCTCGTTTGATATGTAAGTAAGAATACTTTTGAATTTGCTTTGCGTTTTCTCGTCGGTTTTCTCAAAAAATTTCTGAACACCATTTTCGTTTCGACTTCTGTAAATATAAATCTTCCTCATATTAAAACTTCTCCATGTTGTTAATAAAATAAAAAGAACACTCGCTTTTACACAAATGTTCTTTGAAATGTACTGCTGCTTTACAGCCCTGCCTGCATCGAGAATGTGATGTCTTTTTTATGTCCCACGAGATTGCGGTTTTTGCGGGTGAATTTCCATTGTTGTTCCGGACACATCATATTAACCATCTGACCGCCTACGGAACCTGCCTGCTTGGAAGTGAGGTCACCGTTGTAACCTTGCTTAAGGTTTACGCCTACTTCGTTTGCTGCTTCCATTTTAAATCTGTTCATTGCTTCCTTTGCTTCGGGTACAAGTGTTTTATTTGAAGATGCCATAATCGTTTATCTCCTTGATTTTTCATTTTTTATAAGCATATCTGCTTATTTTCTTAACTGCGGCACACTCTTAAATTACTTTTGCAATTTAACTGTGTTTCGCGGTTACGCTATTATTGTACCTCACGGTTTTTTTATTATTCCAGACAATTTTTGGATATTTTTTATGGCTGATAAAACACTTTTTAAAGTTTTTGACATTTTTTCAATAAAAATTCGGGCAAAAATGACACTTTATCCGAAAATGCGGTTTGTACAGTGTCAGAAAACCGTCATTACTCTTCTTTTCCGCTTTTAATTATATCAGATACGGAGTCGCTGAGCAGTCTTCTCAGTGATTCGCAGATTTTTGAAAAATATTTTGCTATGGGCTCTATCAGTATTCCGCTTATGTATTCGGCAGCGGGAACATATTCCGATGCAAAATGTGCCGCAAATGCCAGTGCACCGTACCCGATAGCCAGATAGAAAATTTTCAGAAGACCTTTGCCAAGCAATTCTTTGCTGAATCCGTTTTTCCATGAACCGTAAGAAGTTCCTATAATCTGATTGGTCAACATTAAAAAAAGTAAAACAAGAATAAGATTTATACTCATTTAGTATCCTCCATAAGATAAGATTTAATCATTTGCTTTTTGCCATACATCTGTATCAACCTTATATCAATGCCTTGTTTCTTATAAGGTTTTATCAAAAATTACAGTTCCAAAGAGTTCTCATTTAACAAGAATTCATAAAGACCCAAATGAAGAATTCCGTCTTCATCAGTCCACGGCTTCATTGATGTCTTGCTGATGATAATTTTTTTGAAGAAATCTTTTGTGTTCTTTAGCGGTCTGAGTTCTGTTTCCATTTTATCGGGAGTACTGACATTGAGAACAGATTGAATATAATATTTTTTTGCTCCTATATTTACAATAAAATCTATTTCGCACTGTTTCTTTGTTTTCTTGCCTTCTTTTTGTTCAACAATTTCCACCACACCCACATCTACGGAATATTCTCTGCAAAGAAGTTCGTTATAAATAATATTTTCCATAATATGAGTTTCTTCCTGCTGTCTGAAATTGAGTCTGGCATTGCGGAGCCCTATATCGGTGCAATAGTATTTTGAGGGATACTCAAAGTATTTCTTGCCCTTTACATCATACCTTTTTGCATTGCTGAACAGGAAAGATTCGATTAAATAATTTAAATAATTTGCAATTGTTGTACTTGAAACTTTTATGCTTTTAACCGACTGCAAAGTATTTGCGATTTTACTTGCGTTGGTAAGAGAACCTACAGACGAACACAAATCATCTGTCAATTCTTCAAGTACATCGGGAAGTTCTGTCTCATACCGTTCTACAATATCCTTGAAATACACTTCCGTGAACAGACTTTGCAGATAGTTCATTTTTTCTGCATCTGTTTTTTTGGAAAGAACTAACGGCATACCCCCGTATAATGCATATTCTTCATAAGCCTCTGTTTTATCTCCGCCCGAAAAAGAATAATACTCCTTGAAAGATATGGGATACACTCTGATTTCATCGCCTCTGTCCCGAAATGCAGTAAGAACATCTTTTGTCAGCATTTTTGAGTTACTGCCTGTAACATAAATGTCAACATTGCGAAGCCGCATAAGACCGTTCAGCACATTATAAAGACTGATGTTGTCCGGATTTTTAAGTTCATCTTTCGAGATGGCATACTGTACCTCATCAATAAGAATGTAGTACATATCCTTGTTTGCTATTTTTGAACGGATATATTTCGACAATTCATCAGGGTTGCGGTACTGAACCATGGTGTCATCATCAAGTGCAATGGTGATTATATGTTCTTCCTTTACACCACTTTCAATCAAGTAATCGTAAAACAAATTAAACAACAAAAAGCTTTTACCGCACCGTCTGATACCTGTAATAACTTTAATCAGACCATTTTCTTTTTTATCAATAATTCTTTTCAAATAATTGTCGCGTTTTATAATTTGTTTCATATAAACCCTCCGCGAATTCAAACTTAGGTGTATTATCCCCTAACTTTCAACTGTAGTATACCACATATTTTTTTAAAAATCAAGACTCGACTTGAAAGTAAGGGGACAAAACCCGTAAGTTTTAATTTTAAGTCGCCTTGACCTTTGTTTCAATATAAGTTTTTCTAAAGTCTGACGGTTTAGCTGGACTTTTTAAAACAATTAAACTTATAAATACTTTGGAATTTCGTTGACTTTAATCATAATTTAATTGTAAATATTTTTACAATGACCACTCAAATCCATTGACTTACATCATAATTTTGCGTATAATATTATTGAATTATTGTGGTCGAGGTGAGTGTATGAACTATATGACTGAACTTGCCGCTATTGCAAAATCGCATGGCGGAATTATTGAAACAAAAATAGCTGCAGAGCGCGGTATCTCCAAAGCAATGCTTTATAAGTTATGCAAGGAAGATAAAATCCTCCGCATTGTAAAAGGTCAGTACATTCTTACGGATGATATGCAGGACGAGCTATTGTCTATCAGTAAGCGTTCTGACAAAATAATTTTCTCCCACGAAACAGCACTATTTCTCCATGGGATTTCTGACAGAACACCGTTTGAACATACAGTTACCGCACCGTCGGATTGTATTCCGTCTGCGGCAATTAAATCTGAATGCAAGGTGTATTACATTAAGCCTGAATTGTTTGAACTGGGAAAAACAACGCTGAGAACACCTGCAGGAAATGATGTTCCTGCTTATGATTTTGAACGCACAATCTGTGATGTAATTCGCAGCCGCAACAAATTGGGAACAGAAACTTTCCTTGCGGCATTAAAGCTGTATGCTGCGAGTCCAAAGAAAGATTTGAATAAACTGAACTCTTACGCAAAGCAGGTGCGTGTTGATAAAGTGTTGCGTCAATATTTGGAGGTACTCCTATGAGCAAAGCAATGAGTCTGAAAGCGAAAATTCGCAATATTGCCAAGCAGAAAAATATTCCTGCACAGGTCATTCTGCAGAACTATATGTTTGAGCGTCTGCTTGTCCGTCTGTCCGCTTCCGAGTATAAAGAGAAGTTTGTGTTAAAGGGCGGTATGTTGGTAGCCGCCATTGTTGGGCTTGACAACCGGGCAACAATGGATATGGACACCACGCTTAAAAATCTGCCACTTAACCCGGAAGCAATTCGCAGTGCGTTGGAAGATATCTGCAATATCGCATTTGATGACGGTGTTGTATTCGAGATTGGCACGATTTTTCCCATCCGTGAAGATGACATTTACGGCGGATATCGTGTCATGCTGAATGCAAAATTTGATACTCTGCTGACACCGCTCAGTATTGATGTGTCCACCGGAGATGCGATTACACCTCATGCGGTGCAGTACAATTTCTCTGAAATTTTTGATGATGAGAAGTCATACGAGTTGTGGGCATACAACATCGAGACCGTTATGGCTGAAAAGGTGGAAACCATTTTACGACGCGGAGTGTTTAATACCCGTCCAAGAGATTTTTACGATGCTTATATACTGACTACAACACAGAAATTTGATAAAGCGGTGTTTGCGGATGCGTTGAAGGCAACAGCCAGCCATCGAGGCACCACTCAGCAGATCGCGGATGTTCCCGGTATTCTTCGTAACATAGAAGAAAGCCCGGAACTTAAAACGATGTGGGATAAATACCGCAAGCAGTTTGCGTATGCTGCGGATATTGAGTACGGTCAGATTATGGGCGTGTTGAAATTGTTGATGGAATAACAGGCTGAAAAACACGGAGGTATAGATATCATTTACAAACAACACTCTTATACAAATATTTCTCAAAAACCAAGATGTTAATTGAAACTTAGGGGAGAATTCGCTGTAGTTTTAATTTGCAGAACAAGTGAAATTGAAAAAATGTATATTTTTAGTCAATCATTGGAGTAAATATTTTGTGATAAAACGGAAAAAATATTTACTGTATACTTGATTTTTGAATTGGAATAGTGTATAATTGATTTACAAAAAATACGATAGTGTAAAAAATATTTACCGAGGTGCTGTTATGGAAATCAAAAGAGATGTATATTTACATCGTCTTATCGAAAGAAAAAACAATGGTTTTGTAAAAGTTATTACAGGTATTCGCAGATGCGGAAAGTCATATCTTCTCAATAATATATTTTACGAACACCTGATAGTTTCCGGTGTTGATAATGCCCATATTATTAAATTTGCTTTTGATTCGGCAGATGACCTTATGCTGATTGGAGAGGAACTTTTTGAAATTGACGATGAAAAGAGAAAGGTTTCTCCTGAAAAATTCATGACCTATGTTAAAGAAAAAATGACCGATAACGGAATGTACTACCTTTTGCTTGACGAGGTACAAAAACTTGGCAGTTTTGAGAGCGTACTTAACGGATATCTTCGCAAAAAGAATATGGATGTCTATGTTACCGGCAGTAATTCCAAGTTTTTATCAAGCGATATAATTACAGAATTTGAAGGACGCGGCGACGAGATTCATGTGCTTCCTCTTTCTTTCTCGGAATTTTATTCCGCATACAACGGCTCAAAGGATGAGGCGTTTGATGATTATATGGTTTACGGCGGGCTTCCTGCAGTTGCACTTATGAACACCGAAGAGAGAAAATCAAATTACCTTATGTCACAGATGCAGAATCTGTATCTTAAAGACATAATCAAGAGATATAATCTTTCGGAGGATACTAATATAGGTGAACTTCTGGATGTTATCGCCTCGGGTATTTCAACTCTTACAAATCCCAGAAAACTTGCAGACACCTTTAAGAGCGTAAAAAAATCAACAATCAGTGAGGTTACCGTCGGCAGATATATTTCCCATATGGAAGACGCTTTTATGATAAACCGCGTAAAGAGGTATGACATAAAAGGCAGAAAATATATCGGCACTCCGTATAAAATCTACTTTGAAGATATAGGACTTCGCAATGCAAGACTCGGCTTCCGACAAATTGAGGCAACTCACATTATGGAAAACATTATTTATAATGAACTGCGTTACAGAGGATATACTGTTGATGTTGGCGTAGTTGAAGTGCGTGGAAAAGACAAGAAAACCGGCAAAGAAACAAAAACGCAGTTGGAGATAGATTTTATTGCTTACATCGGTAGTAAAAAGTACTATATTCAATCTGCTTACGCAATAAATGACGAAGAAAAGAAAGCACAGGAAACCCGTTCCTTTGATAAAGCGGGAGATTCCTTCAAGAAGATTATAATAGTCGAAAACACAATGAAGCCAAGACGAGATGAAAAGGGTTATGTTATGATGGGGGTCAAGGAATTTTTGCTTGATAAAGATAGTCTGGAAGCATAAGAAACAATCAAATGATTAAATAAAAAAGCAACGGAGAATGATTTATAACCAACGCTTAAAAAACCATAGCAAGTGCAAAATATACGGACAATTAAAAGAGTTGACGGCAGATTATAGTTCAAAAGACGATAGGGATACTACCTTAATTTGATGGTAGTATTCCTTTTATATTTGCTGAATTGTCTGTTGATTTTAATTTTAGAAAACCGGCAAAATGGTATAATATATTCATTGATTTTATCCTGGAGGAAAAGACATTGAATATATACGGATATGTACGGGTTTCGGCGACAGACCAGAATGAAGCAAGACAAATTCTTGAGATGGAGCAATTGGGTCTGAAACCCGAGAACATTTTTATTGACAAGCAGTCCGGTAAAGATTTTAACAGACCTGAATACACAAAACTGATAAAACTGTTGAAAAAAGGCGATTTGATGTATGTAAAAGCCATAGACAGACTGGGCAGAAATTATAAGGAAATTCAGGACCAGTGGCGGATTATTACCAAAGAAATGGAGGTTGATGTGGTGGTTATAGATATGCCTTTACTTGATACAAGAGTATACAAGGATTTGATGGGTACATTTATTGCCGATCTTGTTCTTCAGGTGCTTTCATTTGTCGCCCAGAACGAGCGGGAAAACATCAAAAAGCGACAGGAAGAAGGCATAAAAGCCGCAAAACTCCGCGGTGTTGTGTTCGGACGGCCGATAAAAGTTCTGCCAGACGATTTTGAACAGATATTTGTCAGATGGAAAACAGGACAGATATCAACGCAGGATGCGGCACGGCTGAGCGATATGAGTATTTCCACCCTTTACAGACGGATTCGGGATTTCGGGGACAAATAAAAATCATTATCAAAAAGTACACATTTTGATAATGATTATTTTTGGAAAATCAGTATTGATTTTATGAAATTTTATACATACCACCTGCATATTATACCAAAAAAAATAAAAAAGGTCAATAGTTATGCATGGTTATTTGAGCAACAGTGCAGAAATCATCATCTGTCAATTTGTGTACTTTTCCAAAAAAATAACCATATAAAGAGGTTCTAAATATGTAATATGCAGAAATTTGTGTAAAATATTTCCTTAATGTTGAAAATTATACTTTATTATGATAAAATATCTGCGATTAATATGCAATAAGGAGTTAAACGCAATGATATTTTATCTGTTGTTGTATAACCTGTCAGATGATGACAGGCTGTTTGTGGAGAAAATATATCTTGACTACGGCAGTTATATGTACACGGTTGCCTATGATGTATTGAAACATGGTCAGGACGCGGAAGACGCAGTTAATGACGCAATGTGCAAAATTATGAAGCATTTGTCCAAATTTGAGGGGACTGCCGACAGGGATATATGCAACATGATAACCATCTGTATACGGAATATCGTAAAAAACAAATCGATAGACAACTACAACAAAAAGAAAAAGATTTTACGGACTCAGTGCGATTATTACCTTAAGAAAGATGACTCGGAGGATTATACGGTACGCGAATTTTGTGACAAAAGTTATATCCCCGAGGACATTGTAATCAAAAAGGAAGAATGCGAGATTATACAGAAAACTCTGCTCGGGTTGACACAGGATATGCAGGACGCGGTAAATTTAGTGTATATGTGCGGATATTCCTGTGTCGAGGCGGCGGATTTTCTGGGAATAAGCGACAATGCAGTCAGAGCAAGACTGTTTAAAGCAAGAAACAAACTCAGAGAGGCTTTGCGGAAGGAGTTGTGCTATAATGATAAAAAATGACAAACTTGATGCGTTGATAATGCTTTCCGGCGATGTTCTTGTCACAAAAAACACAGAACAATTTAAAGAGGTGAACACTTCGGAAGTACAGTGCCCCAAATCGCTGGACAGAAAAGTACGCAAAACAATAAACAGGGAAAACAGAAAAAAGCAGTAAGGGGATTTTTTGGTGTACTTCAAAAGATGTACCGCCGTAATTCTTATTATATGCACAATTTCATTTGTTGCTGCCATAAGTGTTGAGGCGGTAAGAACTGCTATATGGAATGCTATTGTAGACCTTTTTGACAGTCACATATCGGTGTCATATACAAAAGAACTTCCCCCGCCCACCGTCATTGAAGAGATAAAGGAAATCAACCCCGGCAGAGAGGACTGGGAGAAACAGGTCTTTGTAAATTCGGATTATCATTACAGTGTTATTTATCTGGAAAACGGCATAAAGGTTCTTTCGTATTCACAAGAACTGCTTGACAAACACGATCCATGGTATGACAACCAAAACTCTGTTGTTAAAAATGTGAGGGTAGGCAAAGATTACGGTGTTCTTGTGTTCAGAACCTCCCAAGAAACCTATTCATTATTGTGGAATGATGAAAAATATTCATATATGCTGACGGCACACTCAACGAACATTTCTGAAAAGGCACTGATAGAAATTGCGGAAACAATAAATTAAAACGGATATATCACAGTAAAAAGGCAGTGGAAAAACAAAGTTTTTCCACTGCCTTTTCTCTTTTAAAAGATTTTTTTAATTTTTTTCAAAAAAACGGTAACGATTTTGATGTTTCATCGGTTTATATAGGGGTAAGCGAAAAACACAGGACAAAAAATGTCGATGTGTATAATCAATGTTCCGTCCCTGTATAAAAAAGTGTAAAAACGAAAGGAAAAAAGAAAATGAAAAAGTTTACAGCAGTTTTACTTTCATGTGTACTTGTGATATTAAGCATCAGCAATGTGGCTCTTGCAGCAGGCGGTACCTCCCCTGCAGTCACTCCCCGATGGATAAATACAACTTCTCTCAGCGGAAATATAAACTATGACGGATATATAGGAAACATTTCAATATTCCTTGACGGAAATGTAAATGTAACAAGAATTACCGCCACGGCAAGACTTTATTACATGGTAACAGAGGACTGGTGGGAGGAAATCCCCATGAACTGGGATTATGATGTAACCACCACTGCTCTCGGGATAGACGAGGACTTCCCCATAACCACCGGAACTATATACAAAATTGTATTTGAAGCACAGGTATATGCCAACGGCTATGCCGAAACAATTACAAGGGTATTTCGCTGACAATTAACAGGCAAAAAAACACGGAACATCTGATTTTTTCCTTATATTTTAGTTTTTCAAACTAAAATTCAGACCGGACAGTCAAGAGAATAAAAACTCTTGACTGTTCACACTTTAACAAAATGGAATGGCAGACAGATATGAGACATAATTCAGAAATTTTTTCGGTTTTACCGCAACGGCAACCAAACACCCACGGCAAATCAAAAAGTATTACAACACGGGGAAATGACAGTCATGGCAGTAATATATAAAGTTGTAAAAGAGTTCCGCACAAAAGACCGCCTGCCCCGGATTTCATACGGAATTGCCGCCCTGAGCGACAACGGACAGGGCAGGATTGATATTATAAAATACATCGGGGATATCTGCGACCGGGAAGAAAAGATAGAAAACCTGGTACGGCTATGCAATCAATCTGACCTCTCCCCTGTTCATCTTTACGATGTGGTTGAAGATTTTATTTCATAGTAACCGTCATTCATAAGGGCAGAATTTTTGCATATTTTTCAAATCAACAGCCCTGCCACATATTTAATATTATTTCCGAAATAACCGTAATTTCGGATTTTTTTATGCTCAAACCACCCGTACAGGATGTTTTTGTGGGTTTGTTTATTATATTTTGCATTTTGGTATTGCTTTTGTTCGAGTTTTGGAATATAATATAGTTAATATCGGACAAGGAGTGCAGGAATATGGAAGTTATGTCTGCAAGAGAGGCTGCTGACAAATGGGGTATATCTCAAAGAAGGGTAGCGGTTCTCTGTTCTGAAAACAGAATAGCAAATGTTCAGATGTTAGGTAACATGTGGCTCATACCCACAAATGCAAAAAAGCCTGTTGACGCAAGAAGCACAAGATATAACACTGCCGACGAAAAGGCGGTAAAGCCTTTTGTGAAATGGGCGGGCGGTAAAGGTCAGTTGCTAAAGGAAATTGAAAGATATTATCCTTTTGACAATGGTGTTATTACAAAATATGCCGAGCCTTTTGTAGGAGGCGGTGCGGTGCTTTTTGACATTCTCGGTAAATATGACCTGGAAAAGATTTACATCAGCGATGTAAATGCTGAACTTATAAACACTTATGTAATAATAAGAGATCGTGTTGAAGAACTTATAGATTTACTGAGCAAATATCAAAGTGAATATGTCCCTCTTGAAACAGAAGACAGGAAGTCATACTACGGGGAAAAAAGAAACAGATTCAATGATTTGAAAGTCAACTCAAACAAGGCAGAAGATGTTGAAAAAGCGGCACTGATGATATTCCTTAACAAAACCTGTTTTAACGGATTGTTCAGAGTCAATAAAAAAGGACTTTTCAATGTTCCTATGGGTTCTTATAAAAATCCGCTTATATGTGATAAAAAAAATCTCCGTGCGGTGTCAGAAAAACTACGGAATGTTGAAATAGTCTGCGGTGATTACAGAGAGTCGGCAGACTTTATTGACCAAAACACTTTTGTCTATTTTGACCCGCCATACAGACCTTTAACAGAAACGGCAGGTTTCACCGCATATACCGAAAACCTGTTTAATGACAGGGAACAAATTGAACTTGCTGAATTTGTTGATTGTATGCACAGAAAAGGTGCTAAAGTTGTTGTCAGCAATTCCGACCCCAAGAATTACAATACAGAAGATGATTTCTTTGATAGCATCTATGCTGCATACAAAATCAAAAGAGTTGAGGCCTCCAGAATGATAAACTGCAACAGTTCCGCAAGAGGCAAAATTAAAGAATTGCTTATCAGCAATTTTTAAGGAGATTTAATATGGATATCAGAAAAGGCAGTAAGACTATAGAAAACGGCACTAAAAAAGCAATTATAGAATTTGTATTTACCAATTATATTATTTATGTTTTTCAAGGCAACTTATCACGGTTTGATATTATAATCAAATACAAAAAAGACAATAAGCGAATCAGAACGCCGAAACACATTCACTGGGCAGTGGATGTGCTGATGAAAATGCAGGGTAATCAGGATCTCACAAAGAAATATCTGTTGGCAATACAAAACTGTTGGAATACTTGTGTTCCGCTTGTTAATAACGATTTTAATACATTAAAAGACTTGATTGAAAAAGGCAAAGAAGATATTGAAATAGAGAAGTTTTTTGATTTAAATGCTTTTGGCGAATATGATGTTGAATTTCTGTATGTTTTAATGGAATTGTTGGCGGTACAGGAAAAAACAAATCGTTCCGATGCATATATGTTTGGCAGTATTATTGAACAACTGCTTGAGACAGACAGGGATATTTTCAAAATCATATCTACTGCAGGATATGTGGGAAGAAGTTAATATAACAATCAGAAAATTTATGTCCTGTTATTTCCGCTTTCATACATAAAAAGAATAACCCGAAACAAAAGTTTTGTTTCGGGTTATGTTTTTTATATTTTATATGCCTTTTCGGTGGGCAGAGCAGTTATTATTCCGTTTGCCTTTGAGGTTATTCCGAATTCCCGGTTGACATCCTCCATTATCTGTCTGCTTGTGTTAAGCGGGGTGAGGATTACAAGAATTTCTCTGTCCTCGTCTATTTTGGTTTCTTTGAGTTCTGCAACAAGTTCTGCCTCTGCAAGTCTGCCTTTGATAATTGTTCCGCCGGTTGCACCTGCTTTTCTTGCAACCTGCATTACGCTGTCGGCATATCCTTCGTTTACCGATATTATTATCAGATTGTTATGATGTTCGTTTTTCATGGCTCCGTTTCCTTTCTCGGATGCATTGCTTGTGTTATGAGTCAGCAACTCTGTAAGTACCCTGCTTGCCGCACAGGTATTGAGAATTATCATAAATCCCCCGAACCTTGAATGGCTTTCAAACACCACTCCGAAGTTTGACATCATATCTTTGACAGTGTCTTCTGCGGCAAAACTTATTATGATGTCTTTATCTTTTGACCCAAGGCCGAATATATCCATCATTTCAGGGGGAGCAGTACCGAATCCGACACACTGGAAGTTCATCCGTATATTAAGGTCTTCCAGCACATTTATAAGTTTTGCACCCTTGTCCCGTTCTACAATGGATAAAAGTGCCATAAGACGCTTACTCATACAAACCACCCTCTTCGTCAAAGAAAATAATGTCGTCTTTTACCATACTTATTTCGGTGTGAAGTTTTCTGACTCTCTTTATATGGTTGCGGCGTTCGTTGAGTCCGAGAATCTGAATGGTAATAAGAGGTGTCATTGCAATCATGGCTACTATTCCGAAGGCGTCTGTCATTACATTTCCCCCAACTGCCTCACACGCCCCCATTGCAAAGGGAAGCATAAATGTTGAGGTCATAGGACCGCTGGCAACACCGCCGGAGTCAAATGCGATACCCGTATATATGCCGGGGACATAAAAACTGATAATAAGGGATACGGCATATCCGCAAACAAGAAAGGGAATGATGGATACTCCCGTAAGAACTCTCAGCATGGAAATTCCCACCGACACCGACACACCTACCGAAAGTGCAACGGCAACGGATTTTTGGGATATTGCACCTTTTGTTATTTCGCTGACCTGTCTTTTAAGGGAATGAACTGCAGGTTCGGCTGATACCACAAAGTAACCCATAACCATACCGATGGGTATAAGCATTTCCCTGACCGAGCCTCCTGCAATCTCCGAGCCTATAAGTCTTCCTGCCGGCATAAATCCTATATTTGCACCTGTGAGAAACAATACAAGTCCTATATAAGTATATACAAAACCCACAGACATTTTCAGTATGTTGTGTATATTAAATCTTCTTGTTACCGCCTGGTATATTACAAACAAAACCACAATGGGTACAACCGCCACCGCAACTTCCTTTGCAAAATCGGGAAGTGCTTTTGCAAACTGTCTGAAGGCGTCGGTTGTTGTTGTGACCTGTGTTATTTCATGCACAGAGGTGGAGGGATGGGGTTTATAAAAGATACTCAAAAGCAGTACCGAAAGTATAGGTCCTATACTGCACAAAGCGACAAGACCGAAACTGTGTTCACCGGTATGTTTTCCCTTTTTCCCCGAGGCAAGACCTGCACCCAGAGCCATAATAAACGGTACTGTTATAGGGCCTGTTGTAACTCCGCCCGAATCGAAAGCGGTGGGAACAAATTCATCGGGAGCAAAAAAGGAAAGTCCGATAATCAAGATATAAAATATCAGAAGCAGATTTCTTAAAGGTATGTCTTTTTTGCTTCTTAAAAGTGTGATACTCAGAAAAACACCTACGCCTACACCCACACACAAAATCAGCATTGCGTTGGGTATTGTGGGAACTTGTTCGGCAAGTACCTGCAGGTCGGGTTCGGATATGGTAATAAGGACTCCGAGAACAAAGCAGATAATGAGAGGAAGTATTATTTTTGTGTTTTTATTAAGGGATTTACCTATTCCGTCGCCCAGAGGTTCCATGGAAATGGTTGAGCCTATGGTAAAAAAACTCATTCCAAGAATCAACAAAACTGTTCCGAACAAAAACAAAACCAGTACCCCTGCGTCAAGAGATACCAGGGTGACTGAAAGTGCCAGAACTATAAGCGCTATGGGCATGACCGAGGAAAGCGATTCCATTATTATTGATGAAAAAATCCGCTTCATTACAACTATACTCCCGTACTGAAATACTATTGAAACAGGCTGTCGGCAGAATACATCCGACAAGGCGTGCTATCTGCAGAAATTTATATACCAGGTTTTTGTCGATATGCAATCTCGTTGCCGCAAGGCAAACATCATCAGCGTCAGCGTCATCATTTGCCACCAGGCAAACATCATCAGCGTCAGCGTCATCATTTGCCACCAGGCAAACATCATCAGCGTCAGCGACATCATTTGCCGCAGGCAAACTTAGTTAATGATTTCATATTTGATGAAATCATTATACCACACAATATTATACAAATCAAGTATTTTTATCCTTTTTATCGTAAGCCTGCCGTTAATTTTGCCATTTCGTCTGTAAGAAAAAGAGGAAAACCCGTTATCTGAGTTTTCCCCTTATTACTGCTTTATAAAATACCGCCGGGATTGTTTTATCTGACCTTTTCCGCAAAAGAGTTGTCCACAACCTTTTCAAAGGGTACAAAGTCTGCAAGTTCGCCCGAGGAAGATATAATTTCCTGAAGTCTTGTAAAACTTTCAGGGTTCATTGCGGGGGTATCGCACCACGCATCTATGGAACGGTATCTTCCCACAACGGTTGTAAGCAGGTCTGTGTCGGTATCAGGGAATGAGGGCTGTATAACCTCTGCAACCTCTCTGTCAGTGTGCTCCATCACCCATTTTTGTGCTTTATAAACGGCGTTTGTAAATCTCTGTATTACATCGGGGTTTTTTTCTATAAAACTCTTTTTTGCGTAATATGCCGTATAGGGAATATCTCCCCCTGCCTCTCCTATTGAGGCAACTATATAACCTACCCCCTCTTTCTCCAGTGCAGATGCAGTCGGCTCAAACAATGCAACATAGTCGCCTGTTCCTCCGGTAAATGCACCTGCCAGCATTGAAAACTGAATGCTGTCATCAAAATTCAGGTCGGTTTCGGGGTTAATTCCGTTCTGACGCAGAATGTATTCAAAAGTCATAAACGGCACACCGCCCCGTCTGCCCGGAAGAATGTGTTTTCCCTCAAGGTCAGAAAATTCAAAATCAGGCTCGGGGTTGCGGGACAGGAGAAACGCTCCGTCGCGTCTGGTCAGTTGACAGAATACTACGGGGTAGTCCTCTTTTCCCTCGTTGTATACATAAATTGCCGCCTCAGGTCCTGAAAAACCTATATCAACCGAACCCGACAGCACTGCCGCCATAACTTTGTCGGCTCCTTCGCCTGTAGCAAAGTCTATCTTGAGTCCTTCCTCCTCGAAAAATCCCATATTCAACGCAACATATTGGGGGGCGTAAAAGACAGAATGTGTAACTTCATTTACCGTCACTTTGGTTAAACCGTCTTTTTTATTACATCCTACTGCCAGTACCATTGACAAAACACAAACAAGACAAAGCGTTACCGCTAAAATTTTTTTCATATTGACTCCTTTCAGGTCATTTCCCCGGGCTTAAAATGCCCAGAATGATTTTTTCTGCAAAAACTACACCTTTATACATTAAAAGTGCCATAAGGGCAAGTACAAATACACTTGCCATAACAAGATCCATTTTAAACACCTGTCCGCCGTATACGATAAGATAGCCCAGTCCGCCTTTGGAAACAAGAAATTCGCCGGCGATAACTCCCACAAGGGAAAGTCCGATGCTTATTTTCAGAGAATTGAAAATTGTGGTAAGATTTGAAGGAAAGACTATTTTTGTAAAAATGGTCTTTTTGTCTGCTCCGAATGACTTTGCCATCCGTATCTTTTTGCGGTCGGTGGCTGCATATCCGTTCAACACCTCAAGAACCGTTACAACAAGAGAAATTGCCAGTGCCATTACAATTATTGCCTGCTGACCTGCACCTACCCATATAATTATTACCGGGCCAAGTGCGATTTTCGGCAGACTGTTCAGTACCACAAGATACGGCTCGCTCACAAGATATACCGTCTTGTTCCACCAGAGAACAATCGCAACGCATATACCTATTCCGCTTCCCAGAAGAAACCCTGCAAGTGTTTCAAGACAAGTTATTCCGATATGTGTAAAAAGGTTGTTGTTTCCCACATTGAAAAGGGTTTTAAGTATACGCGAAGGACTGCTCATGACAAAGTCGTCTATTACACCGATATTACTGAAAAACTCCCACAAAACCAAAAGTACGGCAAGTATACCGATTCTCAGAAGAGTTATGGTGTTTTTCTGACGCCTTTTTTCTTTGAGATATTCCGCCCTTTCCCGTGATATTCCGTTCATACTGTCACCCCCTTCAGTTGATTTCTTCCCAAAGGAGATTAAAATAGCCTGAAAAACGGCTGTCGTTCCGCCGTTTCATAGGTGGCTCTGTCATATCCACCGTATGAATGTTTTTTATACGGGCAGGTCTGGGAGTAAGCACCATAACCCTGTCGGAAAGGCTTATTGCCTCGGGAATGTCGTGAGTAACCATAACTGCGGTCACGCCCTCCCGCTTGAGTATTTCCCACACATCCTGACTCACTTTAAGCCGTGTCTGATAGTCAAGTGCGGAAAACGCCTCGTCAAGAAGAAGTATTTCGGGGCGGGTTGCCAAAGTCCGTATAAGTGCTACCCTCTGCCTCATTCCGCCCGAAAGTTGAGAGGGATATTTGTCACAAAATTCTCCCAGACCGTACTCCTCCAGAAGCCGTTTAGCATATTCCCTGTTCTCTTCAGTACATTCCTTTCTGATTTCAAGTCCCAAAAGGACATTACGATAGATGTTCCGCCATTCGAGAAGGTTGTCATTCTGCATCATATATCCCACAGCGGAATTTACTCCGCTTACTTCCTGCCCTGCCACAATGACACTTCCCGAGGTCTTTTTTTCAAGTCCTGCAATTATAGAGAGAAGTGTTGATTTACCACAGCCCGACGGCCCGATAATCCCTACAATTTCGCCCTTTTTTATAGAAAAGCCGATATTTTTCAGCGCTTCAACTTCACCGTTTTCAGCCTGATATTTACAGCACAGATTTTCAACTTTTAAAATATCCTCTATCTCCATCACCTCTTTGTATATATTATATTACTGTGGGTGACGGTTTGTGATAGCCGATAACTGTTCCGATATAATGCAGCAAAATATATATGTAAAAAATGTCAAATTTTATAAGTTTTTTCTTAAACGAGCAAAAACTATTGACAAATCGGATTTTTTGTGTTAATATAGAATCAAAGAAACGAGGTAACTAAAATGATTCAGAGAAAAGAATATTTAGATAATTTAATGGCACTAAAAGATAAACAGGTTATCAAGGTTATTACAGGTGTCAGAAGATGTGGTAAATCCACCTTGTTTGAGTTGTATATTGAGCATTTGAAGCAAACCGGTGTGGAGGATAATCAAATTATATCGGTTAATCTCGAAGAACTTGAAAATGCCGATTTGCTTGATTATAAGGCGTTATACAACTATATAACCTCAAAACTTGTTCCTGACAAAAATAACTACATTTTCATTGATGAGGTTCAGAAATGTAGTGAATTTGAAAAAGTAGTTGACAGTCTTTTTATAAAGAAGAACTGTGATGTTTATATTACAGGTTCAAATGCTTATTTGCTGTCAGGAGAACTTGCAACATTGCTTTCAGGAAGATATATTCAAATTGATATGTTACCATTTTCATTCAAAGAATATTATGAAATAACAAAGGAAAGCGGTAAAAGTAAACAGGAAATTTTTGATAACTATTTAAGATATGGTTCCTTTCCCTACATTGCATATCTTGAAAATGATGAAAAAGTTATAAATCAGTATATTGAGGGTATCTACAATACAATTCTCTTAAAAGATGTTGCAACAAGAGAAAAAATAAATGATATATCCGTATTGGAAAACATATTAAAAACTGTTGCATCAAGTATAGGAAGTCCTATTTCCACCAAGAAAATAAGCGATACCCTTATATCAGGAGGCAGAAAAATCTCGCCTAACACTGTTGAGGCGTATTTAAGAGCATTGACAGACAGTTATATTCTTTATAACGCAACGAGATACGATATTAAGGGCAGACAGTTCCTGAAGACACTTGGCAAGTATTATTTCGTAGACAGCGGAATCAGGAATCATATCATAATCCAATCCGCAAGGGATTTGGGGCATCTTCTTGAAAATGTGGTTTATATTGAACTTTTAAGACGAAAAAGCCGAGTTAATATTGGTAAGTTAGCCGAGAAAGAAGTAGATTTTGTCGCAACCACTATGAACGAGGTTGAATATTATCAGGTTTCTGCCAGTGTACTTGATGAAAAAACATTAGAGCGAGAACTGGCACCGTTGCAGGAAATCAAAGATAATTATCCTAAAACTCTTTTAACTCTTGATGATATTGGCAACGGAGCAAATTACGAAGGTATAAAGCAGATAAATATAATTGATTGGTTGTTGGCTTAGCAAATTTATTGAATAAACAACAAGTTAAAGCACAGAGTGTAAAAAACTCTGTGCTTCAGTCTGTCCAAAAAGTCACTCGAAAGAGTGGCTTTTTCCCGTCCTTTTAAATCTGTGTTACTCCCGGTTTTTTGAAAGCATCACTTTATCACTTGCAAACTCGCTTCCGCTTGCTTTTTCAAACAGTTCAAGAAGTTGGGCAATAGTGAGTTTTTTCTTTTCCTCGCCCTTGACATCAACAATTATCCTGCCTTCGTGCATCATAATAAGGCGGTTGCCGTATTTTATTGCATCGTGCATATTGTGGGTAATCATAAGAGTTGCAAGTTTATCTTTTGAAACAATTTCTTCTGTGATTTCCAGCACCTTTTTGGCTGTTTTGGGGTCAAGTGCCGCAGTATGCTCGTCCAGCAGCAGAAGTTTCGGCTTTTTCAATGTTGCCATAAGCAAGGTCAACGCCTGTCTCTGACCGCCCGACAAAAGTCCTACCTTTGCGGTAAGTCTTTCTTCAAGTCCCAGACCAAGAATTTTAAGAAGTTCCTTATATTCTGCTCTTTCGCCGGAGGTAATACCGGTACGAAGTGTTCTTCTCTTTCCGCGTCTTGCGGCAAGTGCAAGATTTTCCTCAATCTGCATATCGGCAGCAGTTCCCGTCATAGGGTCCTGAAAAACTCTGCCCAGGTACTTTGCCCTTTTATATTCGGGCAGATGCGTTATATCTATGCCGTCTATTACAATACTTCCGCAATCTACAGGATGCACACCTGCTATCATATTGAGCATTGTTGACTTTCCCGCACCGTTACCGCCGATAACTGTTACAAAATCGCCTTTTTCAATATGAAGATTTATTCCGTTCAATGCTTTCTTTTCATTTATTGTTCCGGGGTTAAAGGTTTTTTCAACATTTGATATTTTAAGCATTTTCCTTACCCCCTTTCTGCTTTCTCATGTGTCTTGATGCATATTGTGCCCTCCAGTACGGAACTGCAAGAAAAACAGCAACGATTGACGCCGAAAGCAGTTTCAAAAGATTTGCATCCATGCCCAGAGTAATTACCGTCTGGATAACGATATAGTATATAACCGAACCAAACGCAACAGACAAAAGTCTGAGTGCAAAGTTTTTGAAAATTTTGCCGAACACCGCCTCACCGATAATTACTGCGGCAAGACCGATAACGATAGCACCCTGACCCATTTTAACATCGGCAAAACCCTGATACTGCGCCAGAAACGCACCCGAAAAAGCCACAAGTCCGTTTGAAAGCATAATGCCGAGAACTTTATTGAAGTTTGTATTGATGCCTTGTGCGCGACTCATATTAAGGTTTATTCCCGTCGCTCTTATGGCACATCCCATTTCTGTTCCGAAAAACCAGTATAATGCCAGAATAAGAAACAATAAAACAACACCAACCGTTATAAGCGGATTACGGAAAGCCAGTTCCTTCACCCAGCGAAGCGAAACAAGAAGGTCTGTCTTATTTACATTTACCGACTGATTTGCCTTACCCATTATTTTAAGATTTATCGAATACAGTGCAAGTTGAGTAAGTATTCCCGCCAGAATTACGGGAATGCCCATACAGGTGTGCAATAAACCCGTGATTGCACCTGCCAGAAGACCTGCAATAAATGCAATAAGCATTGCAAGCCACAAATTACATCCGTTTAAAATAAGTATTACCGCAACGGCTCCGCCTGTTGCAAACGAACCGTCAACCGTAAGGTCGGCAACATCCAGAATCCGATATGTAACATAAACGCCGATAGCCATAATGCCCCATATAAGTCCTTGTGAGAACGAGCCGGGCAAGGCATTTAAAAGTTGCACTAAAATTTCCATTTATATACCTCTCAGAAACTTTTATAGCCGGAGAGTATTTTATCCCCTCCGGCTGAATGGTCAATTTTTAATTTTCTCCGATTGCTGCATATCCCTCAAGAGGTGTAATTCCCAACGCCTCACAGTTCTGCGCGTTGTACTTGGGAGTTTGCTTTTCCGCATATTCGACAGGCATTTCGGATATGTTTGCACCGTCTCTCAGAATCTTAACCGCCATCTTACCGGTTGTATATCCAAGGTCGTAGTAACTGATTGAAAGTGTTGCAATACCACATCCCGAACAAATACCTTCTTCACCTGCAATTACCGGAACCTTTGCAGGTTCGCAGATATTATCAATAATGCCGGTGTTTTCTGCCACGGTGTTATCGGTGGGAACATAAATTACATCTGATTTATCTGCTGCCGTTGTGCAAATCTGAGCAAGGTCATTTGAATCTGTGAAAGGATACATTGTAACTGTAAGACCTTTGTTTTCAAGTTCTGCTTTAACAACATCTACCTGATACTGACTGTTTGCTTCTTTTGAACAGTAAAGCAAACCCACTGTTTTTGCCTCAGGGAACCACTCTGTAATCATTTCTGCCTGCTTATCAAGGGGAGCAAGGTCAGATGTACCTGAAATATTGCCGCCCACAGTTCCGTTGAAGTTCTCAAGTTCAAGAGCAACACCGTATTCTGTAACCGATGTACCAAGTATCGGAATATCGCCTGTCGCTGCTGAAGCCGCCTGAAGAGCGGGAGTAGCATTTGCCATAATTAAATCAACATTATTGGAAACAAACTGATTTGCAATGGTTGAACATGTATTTGGGTCATTCTGACCGTTCTGGAAGTCAAACTCAACCGCATCTGCACCAAGTTCATCAACAATCGCCTGCTTGAAGCCTTCTGTTGCTGCATCGAGTGCAACATGCTCAACAAGTTGAACGATACCGATTTTATACTTTGTTTCTGTTTGGACATTATCCGAGCATCCGGTAAAAGACAATCCGCATCCTGCACAAAGAGCAAGTGCCAATACGAGCAATAATACCTTTTTCATAATAAAACTCCTGATATTAAATAAATTTTAGAAGATTTTATAACATCTTCCTTTTGTTTAAAAAAAGTATATAACAATTTCTACAATTAGTCAAGTGAATAATTTTGATGTGTACCATCGAATTTATAGATGTCGATCTCCTTTACCCGATATATTCCGTAAAAAATGGGTGTAAAAACTCTCCTCAAGTCTTTTACACCCATTGTGTCTCTTTTATATCCCCGGACTGTTTACGGGAAATCATCTTGTGTAAAGGTTAAGAAATTGCCTTTTTATATGCCATTTCTCTCTGAGCCATAACCAGTTTATAATAAATGCCTTTTTCTGCAAACAACTCCTCGTGTGTGCCGAATTCCGCCACTTTTCCTTTATCGAGAACCAGAATTTTATCTGCATTTCTCAATGTGGAAAGACGGTGGGCAATGGCTATTGTTGTACGGTCTTTTGCAAGATTGTTTATGGCTTCCTGAATAAGTTTCTCGGTTTCGGTATCAAGTGCCGCGGTTGCCTCGTCGAGAATAAGAATGCGTGGGTTATGTATAACCGCCCGTGCAATTGCAATACGCTGTCTTTCTCCGCCGGAGAGGGAATGTCCTTTTTCTCCCACCATTGTGTTATATCCCTGGGGAAGATTTACAATAAAGTCGTGGGCATTGGCAACACGCGCCGCCGCAATAACCTCTTCGTCGGTGGCGTGGGGGTTTGCATAACGGATATTGTCACGCACCGTACCCGAAAACAAGAATGTTTCCTGCAACACCGCACCTATCTGACTGCGGAGTGCCGCCTGGGAAATGTCTTTTACATTTACATCATCTATGAGAATTGCACCGTCATTGACATCGTAAAGTCGCATAATAAGGTTTATGAGAGTAGTCTTTCCGCATCCCGAATGTCCCACAATACCTATCATTTCGCCTTTTTTAATTTCAACCGACACGCCCTCAAGGACAGGGTCGTAACTTTCGTAGCCGAAAGTTATATTTTTTATGGATATATCGCCCTCTATGGCTATATCTATAGGAAGTCCTATATCCGTAACCTGCTTCTGCTCTTCAAGAATTTCAAATATTTTTCCTGCGGAGGTAAGAAATTCAGAAATCTGACGGGGTATGTCCGTAAGGGAAACCAGAGGGGAATAGATATATACCGCCAGGGCGGAAAACTGTTGCAAATCACCCACCGACATACCGCCTGTCATAGTGAGATTCATTTTATACACCTGATAACTTCCGTAGAAAAGTATAAGGTATCTTCCAAATTGAACTATATGCGTAAGAATTGGGAAAAAGGTATCCCAATACTTCTGGTTTTGTGCGCCTATATCCCAGTGTTTTTTGTTTGCGGCGGCAAATCTTTGTATTTCTTTTTCCTCCTGACCGAAACCCTTTACAACCCGTATACCGTTAAGAATATCCTGTAAAAGATGATTGGAGCGTCTTTCCGCATGCCACAGTCTTATGTTTCTTTGCTGAATAATTCCCCAGAATACCTTTATAAGGAACAGAACAAACGGAACGGGAACAACAATAAACAAAGTCATTGTGAGGTTAATAAAGGAAAGATATATCGCCGCACCGATAAGAGATGCTATCTGAATGAAAATATGAGGGAAAGTATTTATAATGAAACTCTCCACTCTTGAGGTGTCGTTGTTTACGCGCCCCATAAGGTCGCCGGTGGATTTCTTCTGAACCGAACCCAGCGAAAGACTCTGGATTTTTTCATAAAGCAGTGTTTTCACCATTACCGAAAATCTTGCAGCCGCAACCGCAAGAAGACGGGACTGCAGAATTTCCACAGCCTTTGACAGTACTACCACTCCCACAATTGCACCCACCAGCCACAAAAAACCGGTGTACTGCTGTGCCGTGGGAATATAATCCGCCTCATATGGACGGAAGTATTCATTAACCGCAAGTTTCTGCAGGTATGGGTTTACAAACCCCAGAACAAGCAGAACAAAAGAGAATATAAAGGGCGAAAACATCATGAACCGCAGTCCTTTGGTAAGCGCCCACAGTTTAAGATATACCTCTTTTTTGTCAAGGCAATAAGGACAGATGTTTGTGTTATTTACAAACGGTCTTCCGCACTTGGGACAAAATTTTTCGGGTTCGCTGTTGGTGATGGTCTCTTCGGAGGGGTTCTCCGAAAGGAATTCACATGCTTTACATATAACAAGATAGCGGGCAAGGTCTCTTCCTGCCACAAACTGACAAATCATTGTGGTACTGCCGTCTATCTTTGCATAAAAACCGCAACTTCCGTACATTGCATCAACCTTGTAATCCGAACTGTCCGCAATGCTGTATGTTTTTATCAACTCTCCGTCGAGAATTTTGTATATATGGCTTTTTGTTATTGCAATATACCCTTTTACAAACTTTTCCTCATATATTGTAAAGGGTACACAGTAAAGAAGTTTTTCACCGTCTCCCGATGCCTCAAAAACCGCCCTGTCTTTATCGGGCATCTCAAACAACAGTTTCATGGAGATACCTCCTGTTACAGATAAATTTCGATTTTCTTGAAACTCTGCTGGTCAAGTTTCTTTGTGTCGGGAATCTGAAAGATATTTCCGTCCATATCACTTATAAAAATTCTTCCATCTTCAAGTATTCTGATATTGCTGAACGGATTGTTCAATACAAAAGTAACATTTCCCGAGGTAGTATTTACATCCCAGTATGTATATCCGAACTTTTCCTTGATACTGCGTATTTTTAGTATTGTAGGTGAAAAATACCGTCTGTCAAGTTCCTCGTTTATAAGTGCCACCGTTTCCTCGTCAAAGTCGGAAAGACGGCGTATCATTCCTATTTCTTTCCCTCTGCCCATTTTTTTGGAGTCGGGTTCGCGGACCGAAATAAACTCGTCAGGGTTTGTAATGGGGAAAGAACGGAATATAACCACTCTTTCAAGAAACTCTTTTTCTCCCTTATGGTTTGTAAAATCAACACTTATAAGATTTCCCGGGGAACGCATAAATCTGATATTTTCGGGGGTAAGGTCAATGGAAATACGCGAGGGCTCAAACAACTTTTCTTCCAAGTCCTGATTTTCGATGTCCAAAACCATATTTTCTGCCATTTTTTCTTCCTCCCTTAACAACCTATAATCTTTTTCATCGCCTGGCTCTGAAGAGTATAAAGTTTATAATAAATTCCTTTTTTCTCTATGAGTTCGGAATGTGAACCGCTTTCTGCGATTTCACCGTTTTCTATGGCGTAAAGCACCGAACAGTCCTTCAGTGTGGAAAGACGGTGGGCGATGGTTATGGTGGTTCTTCCTTTTACAAGACGGGCAAGCGCCTCCTGTATAAGCCGTTCGGTTTCGGTGTCCATTGCGGCGGTTGCTTCATCAAGTATAAGCACTGCAGGGTCTAAAATCAAAGCCCGGGCAATTGAAATTCTCTGTTGCTCCCCGCCCGAAAGAGAACGGGCACCGACTCCTACCATAGTTTCGTATCCGCTGGGAAGATTTATTATAAAGTCGTGGGCATTTGCCGCTTTTGCGGCACTTATTACCTCCTCTTCGGAGGCATCCGGTCTGCCGTAGCGGATATTGTCTGCTATGGTACCTCTGAACAGGAAGGTTTCCTGGGATACTACAGCCATTTTCTTCCGGAGTGTCTGTATTTCAATATCCTTTATATCCACACCGTCTATACAGATAGTTCCGCTGTTCACATCATAAAGACGGGTTATAAGGTTTGCTATTGTTGATTTTCCCGCACCTGTATGCCCCACAAGACCTATGGAAGTTCCCGGCTGGATGGTCATATTGATGTTTTTGAGAATGGGACGGTTGGGATTATACGAGAAAGATACATTTTTAAGTTCGATTTTTCCCTTCATATCGGGAAGAGATACCGGGTTCTCAATCTCGGTTATTTCGGGTACGGCATCCAGCACCTCAAACATACGCTGTGCGGAGTTTGCCATATCGGTAAAGGTTTCCGAAACATTGGTAAAGAATATTATGGGGTTAAGTATCATGGTTGTATATGAGATAAAGGTAAGAAATTCTCCGTAATTTATGGTGTCCCCCATTACCATAAATCCGCCGAATCCCCATATTGCCTGAACACTTATACTCATCAGAATGCCTATGGTGGGGAAAATCATGAGACGAAGTGCATTTACCTTGAGATTTGCCTTTGAATGAGCATTTACATACCCGGAAAAACGGAAAGTTTCGCTGTCTTCTTTTGCAAAGGTTTTTATTACTCTTATACCGCTCAGGCTGTCCCCCAGCATTGCATTGAGGGAGGAGGATTTTCTCCAGCGCATTGTAAATGATTTCCAGAGTTTCGGGAAAGATTTTTTTACAAACACAACTATAACAGGCACGGGAAGAAAAACTATAATTGAAAGTTTCCAGTTTATAAGGAACATCATTACGGCGGCGACAACAAATTCAAAAAGATGAACCATCAGCGCCGGCAGAGTACCAACAAGGAATACCCTTATCCGTTCGGAATCATAACCCACCCTTGTGATAAGCCGTCCCGTCTGGTTGTTATTGAAATAGGAAAGTGACAACTTCTGCATGGCAGAAAAGATGTCGCTTTTCATATTCATTGTCATACCTGCCGACATATCGGCATTTGCGCGGGCACGGATTATCATGGCAAGGGTATATATAACCCCCATGCCATATACCAGCCCCACTCCCAGAAGTATATTACCTGCAAACTCGCCTGCAGGATTTAAAACCTGGTTATACAGAAATTCTCCCGAAAGATACGGAGTAAGAACCGAGGACACACTCTGTATAACAATTCCGAGGAAAACAACCGCCAGATTCATTTTGAACGGAGCGAAGTATTTTAAAAGTCTTTTATATATTGCCCCCTTGTCAAGACAGGAAAGGCATAATTTCCGTTTTGCATCGTTGTACGGTCGTCCGCATTTGGGACAGAATTTATTAAACTGTTCAAAAATCTGGTCTTCTTCGGTTACTGTTTCGCCTTTCAGTGTCCGTTCCAGAATTTCCATAAAGGCAAACAACTTCTGCTTTTTGGCATTGGTTGCATAGGCAATAATAACCGTATCGTCTCCCCTTTTTGCAACAAAACGGTTGGAGGATACAAAGTTGTCTATTGTATATTCCGAAAGTTCCTCTGTCAGAAAGCAGGTCATCGTCACACTTTCGGGATTGTGCACACCACCGGTTTGAACACCGTTGCAGGATATTTCAAAACGATACAGTTTATTTTCTGACAAAACAAGCCACATCTCGCCAAAGGAAGCATTCATATCAAGGTCAACGCCAAGGCACATGATAATCTTTTCGGTATCAATTCCGTGTTCCGCAGAAACCTTTTCAAGCCACTGAGGAAGTTTGTCCAAAGGCAACATATTCAGTACCATCCTTCCGTCACTAAACCCGGCAAAACCGGGTTGTTTTTTGTTTGGAAAACATAGGCAAGTGTCTTTTCTCGTGGGTATATTAGCATCTTTTTTCCAAAAAAGCAATAGATATACCAAAAAAATTATTTTTTTGTCATTTTAAACAATTGTCACATTTTCACTTTGTGCAAAACGCACATAACACACTTGCTTTTTTTAATAAAAAAACAAGTACTTTACTTTTTTTGAAAATGGTAGTATAATAACATATGACTATTTGGCAAAGGAGAATTTATAATGAGCAATATAGCAATATATCCCGGTTCCTTTGACCCGTTTACAAACGGTCATCTGGATATGGTAATCAAAGGCTCAAAATTATTCGATTCGGTGCATATTCTCATCGGTGACAACGCACAGAAAAAAAGAATGTACGATGCCTTCAAAATGAAAGATGCTATTAATGCAACTCTCGTTCAGAACAACATTTCAAACTGCCGTGTTATTGTTTATGACGGCCTTGTGGCAGAGTACACCAATCAGAACAATATCGCTTATATGATTCGCGGGTTACGCAACAATCTTGACTACAATTATGAGGAAAACATTGCCGAAATCAACAAACTCATAAATCCTACTCTTGAATATGTTTATTTCCGTGCGGAAAATGTAGCGGTTTCCTCCTCTATGGTTAAAGAACTTAACTGCTACGGAAAAGATGTATCCAACTTTGTTCCCCCCGCCGTACTCAAAGTAATGAATGAATAATATATCATAAAGGTATAAATTTGTAAATAACTGTTGAAAAAAAACAAGTTTTATGGTATAATGCAAATTGTTGGCACTGTCACACAGGCCATAAAAATAACAAAGGAGAATTTTCATGCAGACAATTTTAAATTTCTTTACCGGTACTCTGAACACAGTAGCCTGGATGTATATCCTACTTCCCTGTGTTGCAGTGGGCGGTGTGTATTTCACCATCCGCAACCGAGGACTTCAGTTCAGAAAATTCGGTTATACCCTTAAGAACACAATTGGCAAAGTATTTGAGAAATCCGAAGCAAAAGAAGGCTCGGTTACACCCTTCCAGGCACTTACCACGGCTCTTGCCGCAACGGTAGGTACAGGTAACATCGTAGGTACCAGTCAGGCAATTGCCATGGGCGGTTACGGTGCTATCTTCTGGCTGTGGATTGCGGCTCTTTTAGGTATGATTATCAAGTACTCCGAGGTTGTACTTTCCGTACACTTCAGAGAACGCAACCAGAAAGGCGACTGGGTAGGCGGACCGATGTATTACATTGTAAACGGATTGGGCAAAGGATGGAAATGGCTCGCCGTTCTCTTCTCCCTGTTTGCAATTCTTGCTTCCTTTGGTATAGCCGAAAAGAGCCGAACTCATGTCGGCTATACTTGGTTTTAGAAAATTATATATTATTCACAGGCAGACAGAAATTACTGTTTATATACAGTCCATACTAAAAATTTATTGGATATGTTTTGGTAAAATGCAAAGGTTTTTCCGGCATCACTTTAAATTAAAGTAAATAAGCAATACCGATATATCCGCAGGGCTTATGCCTGAAATTCTGGAAGCCTGACCTATACTTTCGGGTTTCATTTTGTTGAGTTTCTGTGCTGCCTCAAGGCGTATTCCCTTTATTTGGGAATAGTCGAAATCGGAAGGCAGTTTTTTATTTTCAAGTTTTTTGAAGGCTTCTATTTCAAGGTACTGTTTCTTTATATATCCTGCATATTTGAGTTCTGTCTGTGCCCTGAGATACACACGGTCGTTATCTTTTCCATAATCGGGGCGTTCGGTATCAACAGGTGCAAGTACATTATAATCTATTTCAGGGCGTCTGAGCAGGTCTGAAAGTTTTACACCGGTTGTAATCTCACAGGAATTTACACTTCTTAATATGTCATTAACCTGTTGCGTGGGAGAAATAACTGTCTTTTCCGCCCTTTTGATTTCCTGTTCTATGTTATCAAAAAGTTGCTGTTTATCCTTTATATACTGCTCACTTAAGAGTCCTGCATATTTTCCGTATTCAAACATTCTCTTGTCTGCATTGTCCTGACGCAGTACCAGGCGGTACTCACATCGTGAAGTCATTATACGATACGGCTCATTTGTTCCTTTTGTAACCAGGTCGTCAATCAATGTTCCTATATATGAACTGTCACGGGTAAGTACCATAGGCTCTCTGCCCTGAAGTTTCAGTGATGCATTTATTCCCGCCACAAGTCCTTGTGCCGCCGCTTCTTCATATCCCGAAGTACCGTTGAACTGACCTGCACCGTAAAGTCCGGGAATATTTTTAAATTCAAGAGTGGGTTTAAGTTGTGTAGGGTCTATACAGTCGTATTCAATCGCATACGCAGTACGCATAATAACTGCGTTTTCAAGTCCTTTTATTGAATGAAGAAAAGCTCTCTGTACATCTTCGGGCAATGAAGAACTGAGGCCCTGAACATATATTTCCGATGTATCTTCGCCCATAGGTTCAAGAAAAAGCTGGTGTCTTTCCTTGTCCGCAAACCTTACCACTTTATCCTCGATACTGGGACAGTATCGAGGACCTACACCCCGTATATTGCCTGAATATAGCGGGGAACGGTGAAGATTTTCTCTTATAATACGGTGGGTTTCGGCGTTTGTGTATGCTATATAGCATTTTTTCTGTGTTCTTTGTCTGAATTCGCATCTGTCTGTGTTGTAAGAGAAGTTGTACGGTTCACTGTCTCCGCACTGTTCCTCCAACACAGAATAATCTATACTGTCTTTATGTATTCTTGCAGGTGTTCCGGTCTTGAATCTCAGAATCTCAATACCCATTTCTTTGAGACTGTCGGTAAGGAAATCTGCCGGGTGCATATTATCCGGGCCGGATGAATAGGACACATCTCCCACTATTACTCTTCCGCAGAGATATGTTCCTGCACAGACAATTACCGCTTTCGCACTGTAAACCGCACCGTACCGGGTACCCACAAGAAATCCGCCGTCGCCGTCTTTTTTGAGCGACACAATTTCCGCCTGTATAAGTGACAGATTTTTTGTCTGTTCTATGGTCTGTTTCATTAAAATCTGATATCTGCGTCTGTCCGCCTGCATACGAAGTGAGTGAACTGCAACACCTTTGCCCAGATTGAGCATACGGCTTTGCAGACAGACACGGTCTGCCGCAACTCCCATCTGACCTCCCAGTGCATCTATTTCATACACCAGATGTCCTTTCCCCGTTCCGCCTATAGACGGATTACAGGGCATATTTCCAACCGCATCAAGATTGAGAGTGAAAAGTATTGTATTATGTCCCATCCTTGCCGATGCAAGTGCGGCTTCAATACCTGCGTGTCCGCCGCCGACAACCGCAATATCACATTTTAATTCCATAATTATTCCTTAAAAAATTATTTACTGACTGCACTGCCGTAAAGATTTAACCGCGGATAAACCTTTGACTGCAAAAAATACTTTTAAAAACTTTTCATTATTTTCCAACGCAAAAGCGTGAAAAAATGCTGTCTACTATTTCCTGCCCCACAGTTCTTCCGTCAAGTTCGCAAAGTTCTCTCAGGGCACTTTCCAGAAGTATTCCGCACATATCTTTCATACCGCCCCTGAGATTGTCCAGTGCTTCAGTTATAAGATTATGTGCCTTGAATATATTGGAGTACTGACGGGCATTGGTTATAAGTCCTCCGTCAGACATACTTATACGCATACTGTCGTAAAGGTCTGTGATTTTTTCCATGAGTTGTTCTATTCCGCTTCCGTCGGCAGTACTTACCGCCACAGTATCAAAGGGCAGGTCATGCACACGGAAATTTTGCTTATCGCTTTTATTGACCACTGCTATAACCTGTTTTTTGCAGGATTCAAGTTTTGAAATTATATACATATCGTCAGGAGTAAGAGGTTTTGAACCGTCAAACACTCCGATGATAAGTTCGCTTTTTTCAATGGCATCAATGGAATACCCCACACCGATTTTTTCAACCTCGTCAGAAGTATCGTCACGGATACCCGCTGTGTCTTTAAGATTGAGAAGTATATTTCCCACCTTTACCCTGACATCAATAATATCTCTTGTTGTACCCGGAATGTCCGTAACAATCGCCCTGTCCTCACGGGCAAGAGCGTTGAACAGAGAAGATTTTCCTGCATTGGGGCATCCCACAATTGCAGTATCAACTCCGCCTGTCACTGCCTTTCCGGTTTTATAACTGTTTTTCAACTCAAGAGTTTTCTCCGAAAGAGAGACAAGTTCTTCCTCAAGTGTACTGTCTCTCATATCCTCAAGGTCCTCTTCGGGATAGTCGACAGAGGCATAAAGGGTTGATATAAGTCTTACAAGAGTATCGTGTATGACATCGGTTTTCTCGCTTAGTTTCCCCAAAAGCTGACTGTGGGAAAGCAGTGCCGCTGCCTCACTTTCGGCGTCCAGCAGTTCAGCCACCGCCTCTGCCTGAGTAAGTGTCAGTTTATTATTCAGAAATGCCCTTTTTGTAAACTCTCCCGGACCTGCCTGTTGTGCACCGCAGCACAGTACCGCTTCCAGTACCATAGCAGTTATCTGTATACCGCCGTGGCAGGATATTTCAACCATATCTTCACCGGTAAAAGAGGCGGGGCCTTTAAAAAATGTGGCTATTCCGCAGTCTATTTCTGCTCCGTCTTTTATTATACTGCCGTACACCGCATATCTGGGCTGACAATCGGAAAAAGACTCTTTAAACTGCGGTTTAAAGCATTTATCTGCCACCTCAAACGCCGTCTCTCCTGATATACGGATTACGGCTATACCGCCTTTTCCGTAAGGGGTGGAAATTGCCGCAACGGTACTCATGAATTTAAAAGTATATCCTGAGATGCATTGACAAAATCATTCATTTCGTCAACCGTCAGAGAACGCTGTGAAAGAACCGCCAACATATAAACCTGCTTTGCGAATTTTTCGGCTTTCAGTTTCAAATCAGCATCAGACAGCATACCCTCTATCTTTTTAATCAAAGGATTTGCCATATTTATTACCAGTTTTTCATCTGTGGGCATGGGAGGCATCTCAACACCGCCGTTGCTTCTTGAGTACATTCTCATCATATCTGCAAAACGGCGTTGCTGTTCGGAAAGGGTGATAACTGCAGGGATTGTTTCATCCTTGAGCATTTCACACTTTACTTCCATGTCATCCTTACCCAGCGACTTTTTGAAGAAGTCCTTAAGTACTTCATTTTCAACTATTTCACCGTCGCTCTTGAGTGCGGAGTCAACCTCAGAGTCAACACGGACAAACTTGGTTTCTGCCTCTTTTTCAAGGAAAGTTATAAACTGCTGGTCTATTACCGCATCCAGCATTACAACCGTTATATTCTGGTTTTTGAGAAGATTGATATATCTGTTTTGCTGAACCTTGTCGGTTGCATAGTATATTTTGTCTTTTGCATCGCCCTCAAAATATTCGGAACGGGTTATATATTTGCCCTCTGTTGTTTTGAACAATATAATATCTTTTACACGGTCATAGAACTTTCTGTCCTTCATGCAACCGTATTCTATAAAGGGTTTTATATCATCCCAGAACTTTTCGTAATTTTCTCTTTCCCCATTAAACAGAGAAACAAGTTTATCGGCAATTTTTTTGATAATATGTGAGGAAATTTTTGAAACATATCCGTTATTCTGCAGATAACTTCTTGATACATTCAACGGAAGTTCGGGGCAGTCCAGAACACCTTTGAGCATCATAAGATATTCGGGGATAACCTCTTTTATGTTGTCTGCAACAAACACCTGATTGTAGTAAAGTTTTATCTGTCCCTCGAGATTTTCATATTCATGCATAAGACGGGGAAAGTAGATAATTCCCTTGAAATTAAGCGGATAGTCCGCATTTATATGAACCTGGAAAAGCGGTTCGCGGAAATCATTGAATAACTTTTTGTAAAAATCTTTATAGTCTTCTTCCTTGCATTCCGAGGGGGATTTCTGCCACAAGGGGTTTGTATCATTTATGGGCTGAATGGGTTTTTCAGTGCCGTCTTCATTCTTTTCCGGCTCTTTTCCCACTTCGGTAAAATAAATCTCAATAGGCATAAATGAGCAGTATTTTGTAAGAATTTCCTTTATTTTTGTCGCGTCAAGGAACTCCTGCTCATCATCATTCACATGAAGAACAACCTGTGTTCCTCTGTCCTGTTTATCACCGTCACCCATGGAAAATTCACCCGCTTCGCTGCAGGTCCAGAATGCAGGTTTTTCGCTTTCAACAAAGGATTTTGTGTTTATATCCACTGTGTCAGCCACCATAAACGCGGAATAAAATCCGAGACCGAAATGACCGATTATTCCCGCGTCATTTTTCTGGTCCTCGTATTTCTGAATAAATTCCAACGCACCCGACAGAGCAATCTGATTGATGTATTTCTTTATCTCGTCGGAGGACATACCTATACCGTTATCTGCTACGGTGAGAGTTTTGTTCTGCTTATCTACTATAACATCAATTCTGGGGGTTTTTCCGTCGTCCTGTGCCTGATTGAGCGAAACAAGACGGCGGTATTTTGTTATGGCGTCACTTGCGTTTGAAACAAGTTCTCGCAAAAAAATCTCCTTATCCGAGTAAAGCCATCTCTTTATTATGGGGAATATATGCTCGGTTTGTACCGAAATTCCGCCTTTTTCCATATTTTCTGCCATTTAAATACACCCTTTCCAAAGAAATAATTATTAACTTAAAATATAGTACATGGTATTGAGTTTTTTATTTAAAACAAAATGCAAAAATCAGATTAACTGCATTAACTGCTGAACAATAAATACCGCCACCACGGCACCGAGAGACACCGTGGTAAGACCTCTTTTGAAAAGTGACAGAATCACTGCCGTTGCAAAACCTACCGCCGCACAAATAAATTCTCCCGCCGTAATGGAAACACCTGTCTGGGTGAAAAAGAAAATGTCGGGAAAAATCATTGCTCCCAGCACACCGTACGGGGTATAACTCAGGAACGAGTAAATAAACTTTCCCGTAAGTTTCTTCCGTAAAAGCACAAGGGACACCATTCTGAGTCCATAGGTAACCAAAAACATTATTACCAGGCATAAAACAAGATACTCAAGTGTCATTTCAGTCATCTTGTGTCACCTCCATCGGAAACAGGACCGCACCAAGTGCAGATGCCGCAACTCCGCTTATAATTACTGACCATCCGCCGCCGAGAGACGAAAAAATCGGAACAAATTTTATTATGCAACTTATTATACACGCAACAGCAATAACCGTCATAATTGGCTTTGACTTTACGGCAGGAGGCACTATAATTGCTATATACATAGCGTAAAGTGCAACTCCCATAGCGCTTGTCACCGACGGGGGAATTACATTGCCCAAAAAAACTCCCATCACCGTACCCCACACCCATCCGTTCCACGACGAAAACATAAGTCCGAGAAAATACGGGAATGTGACTTGTTTTTCGGGAAGCATCGCAATAGCAAAATTTTCATCGGTATTACCGAAAGCGATTATAAACCTCTGCCACAGTTTTATCTCCGGCGGAAGTTTCTGAGAAAGGGAAAGCCCCATAAGAAAATACCGTGCATTTATAACCAGTATGGCACTGAATAATTCCGCAAAAGACGCAAGTGATGCAATAAGGTCTATACCAACAAACTGACCTGTTCCCGAAAGACAGGTCATGGACATAATTATCGGGCACCAGGACCACAGTCCTTTTCCTGTTGCTATAACCCCGAAAGTAATGGCAACCGTGAAATAACCCAAAAACACCGGCACAGCATCTGCCGCACCTCTTCTGAACATGGAAAACTTTGTGTTCTGCAAAAAATACCTCCGCAAAATTCTGACTGTCAATGTAAATATATACTCTGATAATTATACTTTTTTTTTATTTTTTTGTCAAGATATACCGATAAAATTCTTACCCTCGGAAGAAAGGGAAATTTTGCGGTTTTTATGTGAAAAAAATATTAATTTTGGGTATAATCTCCTAAAAAGATATTGACAATATGAGTTGTATATGATATAATAATCAGGTGAAAGAACGCTGGAATTATGCGAGTATAAAAATGATATTATGTGTCTTTTCGGTGTGCCGAAAAGACTTTTTTTACGGAGGTTTAATGTGAAAAGTTTACTTACTTTAAGTGATTTGTCGGTGGATGAGGTTTACGGTATTCTGGACCAGGCAGAACTTTTCCGTTCGGGTATGAACTATCCCTGCAACGGCAAAATTGTTGCAAATCTGTTTTTTGAGCCGTCTACCAGAACACATTACAGTTTTGAATCGGCAGAACTTCATCTTGGATTCGGCATTCTCAATTTTTCTCCCGAGGCATCGTCTATGAAAAAAGGCGAAACCTTTTACGACACTGTAAAAACCTTTGAGAGTATGGGAGTTTCCGCACTGGTTATCCGCCATGTTGAAAATGAATACTACAAGCAGATTTCCAATGTTAAAGTGCCTATACTCAATGCAGGAGACGGTACCGGCAACCATCCTACACAAAGCCTCCTTGATTTACTTACCATCCGCCAGGAATTCGGCAAATTTGAGGGACTCAACATTGCCATTGTGGGTGATGTCAAGCATTCCCGTGTTGCACATACCAACTTTGAAATTTTCAAGCGTCTGGGGATGAATACCTATTATGCTTGCCCCGAAACCTACCGTGACGACACTATTGCCGCTTCCCCCATCACTCTGGACGAGGCGGTGGAAAATATGGATGTTGTTATGCTGCTCAGAGTTCAGCATGAACGCCATCAGATTGCACAGAACATGACCGAAGCAGAGTATAACACTCTTTACGGCATGAACGCAAAACGCCTTGAAAAGATGAAAAAAGATGCTATTATTATGCATCCGGGACCTTATAACAGAGGTGCGGAACTTACCGATGAAATTGTTGAATGCGACAGAAGCCGTATATTCAAACAGATTAACAACGGTGTTTATGTAAGAATGGCTGTTCTCAAAAGAGCCGTTGAGTAATTTTAAAGGAGAAGCAAATTGAATCAACTTATAAAAGGTGCGTATGTGTACTCCAAAGGCGGATTTAAACAGGCAGATTTATTTATTGTCGACGGCGTTATAAACGAAATAGGCGACAATCTTCCGCCTGTTGATAATCCACAGATAATAAACTGTCCCGACTGTTATGTGTTTCCCGGATTTGCCGACCTTCATGTTCATTTCCGCGAGCCCGGATTTTCATACAAAGAAACCATAAAAAACGGAAGTCTTACGGCGGCACGCGCGGGATATACGGCAGTATGTCTTATGCCCAACCTTATTCCGCCCCCCGACTGCCCTGAAAATATTCTTGTTCAGCAGGATATTATAGACCGTGATGCCGTTATTTCCTGTTTTCCGTACTCTGCCATAACAAAAGGCAGAAAAGGAAAGGGAGAACTTGTGGACTTTGAACAGATGTCGGAATATGCCGTAGCCTTTACCGACGACGGAACAGGGGTTCAGGAAAAAAGCCTTATGGAAAAGGCGATGAAACAGGCGGCAAAAAAGAAAGTTATTATTGCCGCGCACTGTGAAGACGAGTCGCTTTTGAACGGCGGATACATCCACGACGGAGAATATGCCGCATTGAACGGTCACAAAGGTATCTCTTCCGAAAGCGAATACCATCAGGTCGAAAGAGACATCAGACTTGCCAAAAAATACGGCACAAGGTATCATGTATGCCACATTTCCTGTGCAGAAACGGTTGATTTGATACGCAAAGCAAAAGCGGAAGGACTGAAAGTTACCTGCGAAACCGCCCCGCACTACCTTACCATGTGCGATATGGATTTGCAGAACGACGGCAGATTTAAAATGAATCCGCCCATTCGTTCCGCCCGCGACCGCGATGCCTTGATTGAAGGTATACGCGACGGAACAATTGATGTGATTGCCACTGACCATGCGCCTCACTCCAAAAACGAAAAGCGGGGCGGTCTGCGTGACAGTCTTATGGGAGTTGTGGGACTTGAAACCGCTTTTCCCGTACTATACACCGAACTGGTTAAAAAAAATATTATTTCGCTGGAAAAACTAATTGAACTTATGTCCGTAAACCCCAGGAAAATATTCAATCTTCCCTCTGCGGTTATAGAAAAAGGAGAACCGGCAAACTTCTGTATTTACAGGCTCAGCACAAAATACACGGTTGACTCGCAAAACTTTGTTTCCGCAGGCAAAAGTTCGCCCTTTGAAGGAAGAGAAGTATTCGGTCAGAATATTATGACAATTCTGGACAATAAAATTGTGTGGAAGAAAAATATGACAGAAAAATAAAGGATTTTTATTATGCCGAAATTTAAAATTATTTCTCAGAGAACCATTGCGGACAGTGTTTATGAAATGATTCTTGAAGGCGACACCTCCGAAATAACCTCCCCCGGTCAGTTTGTGAACATTGCCTTGCCCGAATTTTATCTGCGCCGTCCCATTTCGGTGTGCGACTGTGAAGAAAATACATTGCGTCTGATATACAAGGCTGTAGGTCAGGGTACCGAAAAAATGTCCCTGCTTCCCGAAGGCTATGAACTTGATATTTTGACAGGACTTGGCAACGGTTTTACCGTGAACAACAGCAAAAACTGTGTTGTTGCAGGCGGCGGTGTGGGTGTGCCTCCTCTTTATATGCTGTGCAAAAAACTCATTGAAAAAGGAATAAAACCCACTGCAGTCCTGGGATTTACATCAGCCCGCGATGTATTTTACGAAAATGAGTTCAGAAGTCTGGGCATAGATGTAAAAGTGACTACAAATGACGGAAGTTACGGTATTAAAGGCTTTGTCACCGATGTTCTGGACACCATGTCCTTTGATGCTTTATATGCCTGCGGTCCCATGCCGATGCTCAGGGCACTCTGCAAATATGATGCAGTGTGCCAGTTAAGTCTTGAGGAACGGATGGGATGCGGATTCGGTGCCTGTATGGGATGCTCCATACAGACAAAAAACGGATATAAAAGGGTTTGTAAAGACGGACCTGTATTTTTCAAGGAGGAACTTATATGGGATACGATTTAAGTGTTGAACTTTCGGGTGTCAGGCTGGATAATCCCGTTATTCCCGCCAGCGGTACATTCGGATACGGTGCGGAATTTACAAGATATTACGACATCAACATTTTAGGTTCTCTTTCCTTTAAGGGCACTACAAAAGATGCCCGTTTCGGAAACCCCACTCCCAGAATTGCCGAAACACCGTCAGGTATGCTTAATGCGGTTGGACTTCAGAATCCCGGTATTGAGTCGGTTATTTCCAAAGAACTGCCCAATCTGAGAAAAATATTCAAAAAGCCCATCATTGCAAACATTTCGGGTTTTTCCCTTGAAGAATATCTGTACTGCTGCGAAAAAATAGACAAAGAGGAACAGGTGGAAATTATTGAGGTCAATGTAAGTTGCCCCAATGTAAAACACGGCGGAATGAGTTTCGGAACTTCTCCCGACAGTGTTTCGCTTATAACCAAAGAAATAAAAAAGGTGACAAAAAAACCGATTTATATAAAACTGTCCCCCAATGTTACCGACATTGTGTCAATCGCCAAAGCCTGTGAAGATGCAGGTGCCGACGGTTTGAGTCTTATAAACACCCTTTTGGGTATGAGAATGAACCTTAAAACACGCCAGCCGCTTATAAAAAATGTAACCGGCGGACTTTCAGGTCCTGCTATATTCCCCGTGGCAGTAAGAATGGTTTATCAGGTTGCCTCTGCCGTTTCAATTCCCATTATAGGCATGGGCGGAATACAAACTGCGGAAAATGTTATAGAAATGATGATGGCAGGCGCGTCTGCCGTTCAGGTAGGAGCGCAAAACCTTGTAAATCCGTACGCATGTAAAGAAATTATTGAGGATTTGCCCCGTGTAATGGAGAAATACCGCATAAATTCACTAAAAGAATTAAAAAGATAGAAAAGGATAACCGATATGAGAGATGTAATTATAGCCTGCGACTTTGACAGCCGCCAGAAAACCATTGATTTTCTCGACAAATTTGAGGAAAAAAAACCTTTTGTGAAAATAGGCATGGAACTTTTTTATGCCGAGGGCAGACCGCTTGTGGAGCAGATTAAACAGAGAGGACACAAAATTTTCCTTGACCTTAAACTCCATGACATTCCCACCACCGTCAAAAAAGCAATGGCAGTGCTTTCCGCAATGGATGTTGATATTGTTAACCTTCATGCTTCGGGAACAAGTGCAATGATGAGCGCTGCTCTTGAGGGACTCACAAGACCCGACGGCAGCCGTCCTTTGCTTATTGCCGTTACACAACTTACCTCTACCTCCCAGGAGGTTATGACCAACGAACTTCTGATAAACGAAAATATAAACGAAGTAGTTGCAAAATATGCTGAAAATGCAAAAAAATCCGGTCTCGACGGCGTAGTTTGTTCGCCTCTTGAAGCAGGTCTTGTAAAACAGCGTTGCGGAAAAGAATTTATAACCGTAACCCCCGGCATCCGCTTTGCCGACGGCGATGTGGGTGACCAGAAGCGTGTTACAACACCTGAAAAAGCCCGTGAAATCGGTACCGACTTTATTGTTGTGGGACGCCCCATAACAGCGGCGGAAAATCCTGTTGCCGCGTATGAACGCTGTGTAAGAGAATTTTGCCTGTAAAAACTCCTGTTTTTTCATACCCTGCTATTTTTTGAATTTACCTTTTAAAAAGCATAGTATTTCAGGAAAATTAATAAGCAAATATACTAATTTGAAATTGTAAAGCGAAACCAAGACACCGCCTACTATGTGGGCGGTGTGATTTTTTGTTTGTATTTTCTTTGAACTATCAACAAAAAATTATTCCACAAAAAACAAAGTTATAGGTATGACTTTGTTTGCTTGACAAATTGCGTAAAAAATGATATAATATGAGATAAGTGTGTCAAATATTGTATGACAACTGTTACTCTATACTGTGTTTTGTTACGCAAAACAGACAGACTTGTGTGTCTGTTTTCAGGATTTGTGACAAACACCGGATTAACTACGGGAAAGGTTATACACAATGAAGAAATCTGTTGTGAAAAACATAATATTTCTTGTTTGTATACTTGTTTTGATTTTTAGTATGGGATTTACGGCAACTGCCGCAGAAAAAGATAACTGCCATACCATGATTGACAAATGGTTCGGAGAAAAGCAGAATTTGCCTGTTTTTGATAATATTGCCGTATCTGATGTTATCAACAAATATGTGAACTTACGGGGTGAATCTCTTTTAGATTGCAGTGTCGTTTCGGCACCTTATCTTTCCGAAAAAGTCAGTGCCATGGAAACCAAAAGACGGGTTTCCGTTTCGGACGAGAACAAGAAATGCAAGATTAAAATTGTGGATTATGATTTTTCTGTTCAATGCAGTAACATTTCAAGAAATTATTACGGAACATACACCGTTGATATTTTTGAATGGTTTTTCTATGACTACGATGATTTGCACAGCCCGGAGCCGTTTACCGATGTTGCCGGTTTCGGCGTAAATCATACCCTTACAATAGCACCCGACGGAAAAGGAAACTACATAATAACAGACGATGACCACGACGAAGAAAACGGTACAGACGACAATTATGTTTCCCTGTATGACCGTATTCCTGCCGTTATCAATTACTATCCCGAATACAACCCTGATGCCGCAGTTGAATATTCCGACAAGCATGTTATGAATTACAACTCTGCATATTTCGATTTTTCCAACCTTGGCGGTGACTGTGCGAATTTCACCTCCCAGTCAATTTATGCAGGCGGAATGCCTCAGGTACCGGGCGGAATTTACGGCTCAAACGGATGGTTTTACAAAGGTCCCAACAACCGCAGTGCAACCTGGACAGGTGCATTGTATCTGAGAACCTGGATGGCAAACAACCGCGGACTTCTGGTAAACTTCCCCGACCCGACCCAGTTATTGAAAGGCAGTCCCGTATTTTACGACTGGACAGGTGACGGAAAATGGGACCATGCCGCACTTTGCGTAGGATACAACAGTTCGGGAACACCCATTATAAATTCACACACCGCAAGTAAATATCACACTGTATGGAACTACGGCGCAAGCACTACAAAATACAGTACTGTTCAACTTACCAAACCCACCGAAAAAACCACATATACAGTAACCTATAATGCCACCGGCGGAACAGGTGCTCCTGCCTCACAGGTGAAAACCCAGGGAATAAGCCTTGCCGTGTCATCTGTTGTTCCAGCAAAATTCGGATTTTCCTTCAAAGGCTGGTCTTTGTCCGAAAATTCAACCAAAGTTGACTATGCCCCCTCGGATGAGTATTCCGCTGACGCAGACACAACCCTGTATGCTGTATGGAGCAATAATATGGGCTGGGGAAACTGGAGCGAATGGCGTAATGACTATATTGTTGACACCCCGTACAACCAGGTGGAAACACTTACTCAATACGGATATTATCACTATATTCTTAACTGGGGCAATGAAAAGTCGGGAGCATATCCCGTTGACTCTTCCGCAATGTCGGCTCAGCCCGGAGAAAGTGCTCCGTCGGAACAGTATTACCATGAATACTGGTGCAACACTCCTCTTTCGGAAACCGGTGCACAGGCAATTTACTATGTCAACGGTATTGCAACCTATTTCAAAAAGTACCGCAACTGCCACTGTAATCTGACAATTCCCAACACAACCGGCAGTTTCAACAACCTGTACGACTTGAATATGACAAGAACTCTTTACCGCGAAAGATACGCCGAATATACCATAACCTTTGACTGTCAGGGCGGAACAAGTCCCATAGAAACAAAACAGGTTCAGTTTTCCTCCAACTACGGCACTCTTCCGTTTCCCGAAAAAGAGGGTTATACATTTAAAGGCTGGTTTACGGATAACGGCACAGAGATTACCTCTTCCTCACCGTTTACGGTAAACGCGGACCAGACACTTTACGCCAAATGGCAAGAAAAAATATACACCGTAAAATTTGATGCAAACGGCGGAACAGGTGCTCCCGGTCAAATCACAAAGCATCACGGTCAGGACATATGTATTCCTGATACAAAACCTGTCAGAAAAGGATATGTTTTCTGTGGGTGGTCTTCTCCGCATAACCAGGATATTATATATACCGAAAATCAGATTTTTTCCGGGAACTTTGATGTGACATTTTATGCTGTCTGGCTTAAAGATACCGCAAAAACCATACTGCTCCCCCTATATGAAAACTACATATTTCTCGGCACGGTTGTGCCATGGGAAAATGAAAGTTTTCGGGTGTATCATTCCCGTTATTGAAATACAGTAAAAGTAAAACATAGCAGAGAACTTCTCTGCTATGTTTTGTATTATGTCGTATTATTATGGTTTTAAGGCCGTGAACAATGTCCATTATGAACTTCGGCATCAGACCATATTTTCGCCGAACCGTTTCACCTTACGGGTTGTTGTGCGTTCCAGCGGTGCGGTAAGAATGTCCACCGAACGAATATGCTTATATTTGGGCATTTTACTGTTAACTTTGTCAACAATTTCTTTTATTGCCTTTATTTTTTCTTCATCCGACAAATCATGTCCAAGTTTTGATTTAAGAACCTGAGCATCGGGAAAGATTTTTGCCTTTACCTGTATTCTGCCGTTAAAGTCAAAAGGAACAACTATAACATCCGCCACTTCCTCAAAAGCGGAAAGTCGGTTTTCGAGTTCTTCGGGATATATATTTTTTCCGTTTTCGGTAACTATAATATTTTTCTTGCGTCCTGTTATATAAAGTGCTCCGTCAGGGTCCATTCTTCCATAGTCCCCCGTACAGAACCAACCGTCACGAAATACCGCTTTTGTGGCTTCGGGGTCATTAAAATATCCCAGCATGATATTTTCGCCCTTGGCAAGTATCTCGCCTATACCGTCACTGTTGGGAGAATCGATTTTAAGTTGGACTCCGGGAATTGCAATACCTGTTGATTTGGGATTGAAATAAAAGTCGTTGTTTCCCGCAAGAAGAGGAGAGCACTCGGTAAGTCCGTATCCCTGGAGTGTGCGTATTCCGAGTTCGGAAAAATCGTCTACTATATCGGTGTCAAGGTCAGCCGCACCCACAATAAACAGACGAAGTCTTCCGCCAAGAGTGGTCTTCACCTTGTTTTTTATAACCATACGGATTATGAAAGGTGTATGTTTAAGTGCGTATGCCAGAGAATTTTCCTCGTAAAGTTTTTTTAATGACGCCGGGCATTCTTTGGCAATATTGTTTTTTATACGGTTGTCAAGGATTTTCAGAAGTTCAGGCACAACCACAAGAATTGTAGGAGAATATTCTTTTATATTATTTGCAATAGTCCTGAGCGATTCGGCATAGGTTATACATACTCCCTTTGACAAAAGTGCAAGACAGTTCAGAGTACATTCGTAAGTATGGTGCAGGGGAAGTATGGACATTGTCACATCTTTATCGGTGACTTTAACGATTTTAAGAGTCGAATATATATTGAAACACACATTGTTTTGAGAAAGACAAACTGCTTTTGAACTTCCCGTTGTTCCCGAAGTAAACAGCAATATACCAACACTGTCCTTATCGGGTTGGGGAAGCGGTTCTGACAATTTGCAATCGGCATAATCCAGGGCATTTTTCTCCGCGTCGGAAAAACTGTGAATTTTAAATCCGTCGGATATTTTTTCCTTTACACTTTCATCTGCACAAACCGCACAGCAATCCGCAGTTTTAAGAAAACTATTAATATCCTCCGGACTCAATTCCTTATCGATTGGCACAACAACGCCTACCGTTGCGGCGGCAAGATAACACAAAACCCATTCATAGCAGTTTTTTCCGATAACCCCTATCGTTTTTCCTTTATATCCCATTTCCATAAAAAAGCGGCACAAACCGTAAAACTTATCTCTTAATTCGCCGTAACTGATTTTGCGATATTCGTTTTTCCCGTTCTTTATGAGAAAAGCAGTCTTGTCTTCGTAAAGTATAGCAGAATTGTCAACTATCTCTCTGAATGAATTAAACCGTTTGGATTCGTAAAATTTCTTCATATTTTTCCCTTTCTCACAGTGATTGATGCCTTAACTATGTTATTTAGTTATACATACCAGATAACAAGGTTATTATATCACATATCGGAAAAATATTCTATGTATGTAATGTAAACTTTATATAATTTATTTTGCAGATTTATTGTGTTTGATTTAAAAAACACCGGTTTGATTACAAGCAAAATTAAGATACCGCTCAAATTTAATATTGCTTTTTTATTATTACTATGCTATAATGATTTCAACGAAGTTGAAATCGTCGATATAAATCTCATGTAAGATTTTCGATATGTCTTACAAACTCGACATGTGCTGACGCACTCGATATGTTGCCTTACGGCAACGAGATTGCATATTAACAAAACAAGGTGCCTCTTTTCTGTCACCTAATTATATAATTATCATAAGATTTTTTATTAAAATGAGGCAATGATTACACATTACTGCCGTGAAAACACAAACAAAACACCTACTAAAACAGCCGGGGCTGATTTTATCTCTGCTCCCCGTTATGCTGATAACAAAAGATTAAGGAGGAAATTATGTCTAAAAAATTTTTTGCATCGCAACTCAGCCTTTTTGACATTTTCCTTCAAGATAATGCTCTTATGGGCAACAATACAGAAACCGAAGAGTTTGTATTCACCGATGAAGACAAACTCAGACTCGATGACTACACATTGGATAATTACTGTGACGATGTGAATACCTACGGTTTAAGCATGACCTGGGATAAAATCAATTATTTTATTTTGAATTATGATTGTAATAATTCTTTTTTGGATATTTCTGATTTCGGGGAACTGTATGAAACAGGTCTGGCTCTGGCAAACAAGCAACAAAAAAAGGACAGTGGCCAATATTATACGCCCGATGATGTTGCTTATGTTATGTCTTCCTGGTTCAATGAATTAACAGCAGAAAACATTTGCGATGTCGCTTGCGGGACCGGAAAACTTATTCTTACCTATCTGGATATTTTAGGTGAGGAAAAAGCCAGGAAACTGATATCCGAAGGCCGGTTATACTTATACGATATAGACAAAACAGCAATAAATATCTGCAAAACAATTCTTTTGAAAAAGTACGGCAAAGAACTTGAAACACAAATACATGATATTCATTGTGATTTTCTTGATTCAAAAATCTCTTTGCCTGATAATTGTAAAGTAATTTCAAATCCTCCGTATACAACCGTCAAAAACTTATTGCCTCAATGGGATAACACGGATGTTGCATCAGACACAAAAGAACTTTATTCAATGTTCATGGAAAAAATTATAACCCAAAGTATTTCTTCCGTTATAATAACACCCTACAGTTTTATCGGCGGAAACAAATTTTATTCATTAAGGCAGTTACTGAATAATTATTCCGGATTTATCGTGTCATTTGACAATGTTCCGGGAAATATTTTTCGTGGAAGAAAACATGGTATTTTTAATACAAACACAAGCAATTCCGTTCGTGCAGCAATTACCGTTGTCAAAAACGACGGTTCTGAAAAAGGTTTCCGACTGACTCCGCTGTTGCGTTTCAGAACCGACGAAAGAACTGCTTTACTGAAATGCAAAACATTAGAAAGTTTTATTTCTGACAAACTGCAAATTGTGGATAATAAAAATCCGGCATATTCCAAATGCCACAAAGAACTGCAAAACCTTTACGATTGCTGGCTAAAGGCATCCGACAATAAAATTGTTAAAGACATTCTGTCGTCTGAAAAAACTGATTACATTTTGTATGTCCCGAATACTTGCAGATATTTTACTACCGCTTCGGTAAGACGGCTGAACAGAACCGGAGTTATGACTTTATTTGCCAAAGATAAGGCAACCTTTGAATTTTTATATTGTCTGATTAATTCAAGTTTTGCATATTGGTGGTGGAGAATTTTTGACGGAGGCATTACTTATCAGATAGGTTTGTTAAATAAAATGCCCGTTTTCTTTGACGCATTGTCTGATGATGATAAAAAGTTTTTTTCAGATACTTTTGCTGAAATGATTGCCATTGAAGAAGAATGTATCGTAACAAAATTAAATGCAGGTACAGAACAGGAAAATATTAAGTTTCCTTGTCATTACAGAGAAATACTTAACCAAAGATTTCTGAAAATTCTGTCTTGTAATCAGGATTACAAATTGCTTGATTTATTACACCAAAATAATGTCTTCGGCGAGAAAAAAATTGACTGATTTTGAAAAACATGGGCAAGTTCGGTTAAACTTCACCCATTCAAAGCAACGGAGGATTTCTCCTGATGCTGTCAACCAAAGGAGAAAACGATGAGTAATTTAATTCCACTTACAAAAGACCAGAAAGAAATAATGGTTGAATTTTATAAAATCCCTGAAACAAAAGTGGTTTATAATAAAATTGACCGTGATAAACTATGGAAAAAGGCAATGAAGAGAGTCCCTTTTTCTGATTTTGACCAATTGAAAACCAACTGCCCCGCACTGTATCATCAAATAAGAAAAAGTTATGAGTCTGACAAAAATATACAATCAGCAGTTTTCAGTGAATGTGTATATGCACAAACATTCGCTAATATGTTGAATCTTAATCTGTTTGTTAATTGCTACGAGGATTCAAATTTTATTCCGCCTCATATTGTTAATTTGCTGTCTTCTTATCACCTGACACCGAGATATGTTTATTCTGATACAGACAAGAACAGAATGCTGATTCAGGCAGGCGGATGTGACGGCATAGACAGTGCCCTTATTACCGTTATTGACCTGGTTATTTATACCATTGAATTTAAAGAACCGGGTGCTAAAACAAGTGAACCGGACTTGCCAAAATACAATGAAGACGGGGTACTTGTTGTGACTGAGTCATGGCTGAAAAAATACCCTCACTTCAAAGCAATGCTGGATGAACAGAAAGGCTTGAATTTCTTCAAGATTATGGGGCGTAATATAAATAATTTTTCTAAGCAAAGCATTAATTTAGCCGTATCAAACAATTACGCAAACATCAAAAAGTACGCCACTGTTATTTGCACAGAAGATATAAAAGGTAATTTAGTAATAATTCCAACAAATCAGGCATCTTTGTGGGCAGATATTACGGGAGAAATCAGACCCGCCGGAAGAAACCATTATAAAGTATGGACTCCAAAGGCACTTGAAAAATTTATTTTGGATAAAGGCGGTATTATTGAAGGCAGTACTGTAAAAATTGAGAAAAGTATTTTATCCGTAAGAAAAGAAAGAGGCGGAGGCGGAAAAGTCTCGGGTTATAAAATTAATCCGTTGTTTTTTGTGTATGCAAATGATTGTTCAGACAGTGGCAGATTCATTCAGTTCGCCATAAGCAGTGTACAGCAGTTAAACCCCACAATAGCCGGTAAAATGTTTTTTAAAAACTTGTTACACTCAAATGTAAAAAATTATTACAATTTCAAGTAATCAGCAGGAGATGTTTCAATATAAATTTTATATAATGTCAAAAGATGTTGACTTTACACTTAAAAAGTACAGGCAATGTTGAAAAATGGCTCGAAACAAGAGCAATAGATTTCCACAGAGCAAATTCAAGACTATTGAAAAAACGCTCCCTCTCTTGCCGGAACCGGCGCTTCGAGTTCAATTCTTTCTTTTCTTAATACAAACTAAAAGCACACCTTGCGGTGTGCTTTTGGTTTGTACGGAGAAGGAGAGATTTGGTTTTCAACCACATCGGATTCCTGGTCGCAATCGGCATTCGGCGGCGCTCATGCCTCTCACTCCCGAATCCTCACTCGCTTTTTCTCGCTTTTTCCGCCACCGGCGGCGCTCGAAACGCTCCCTCTCTTGCCGGAACCGGCGCTTCGAGTTCAATTCTTTCTTTTCTTAATACAAACCAAAAGCACACCTTGCGGTGTGCTTTTGGTTTGTACGGAGAAGGAGAGATTTGAACTCTCGCGCCGGTTCCCCGACCTACACCCTTAGCAGGGGCGCCTCTTCACCAACTTGAGTACTTCTCCTTAGTGAATGTCCGTATTTAATATTAAATTATATTTCAAACCGCAAAAGCGGTAATACGCGTGGAAAACGGAGAGAGTGAGATTCGAACTCACGGCTCCCAAAGAGAGTCACTGGTTTTCAAGACCAGCTCCTTAAACCGCTCGGACATCTCTCCGTATTGTGACATAAGCCACACAGAGCGCCGCAAGTAAAACACTTTGCAACGCTCCATATTATACAACATTTTTATTATTTTGTCAAGGGCTTTTTTTGAAATTTTCTGTTTTTAATTTTTTATTTACTTTACCCGTACTATTTTCGCATATTTTCCGACAACAAAAGACAAGATAACCGTAATTATTATTTCGGGTATCATATAAAGTCCGTTATACACCGCAGTGTACAACCAATAAAGTGCCTCGCCGCTGAAAATACGAAGTATCTGTCCGCCCATTTCAAAGCCTTCCTGTGAGAAAAACCATTCCGCATAGGATTTGAAAAATATGTATCCCGACAGAATGTGCAGGATATATCTTGCTGTTGTGACAACAAGACATCCCATGGCAAGTGAGAGAGAGTCGGTACGGAATTTTCCTTTGAACATTCCCGCAAAACCAAGAACGGAATAAGCAAGAATGTAGTCAATTACCACCATTCCTATTGTGGAATAAAGGTCTGCTCCTTTAAAAACACCCTGGGTTATTCCCAACAGCATCTGCAATATACCGTAAACAAAACTGCACATAAGCCCGCTCGGCATTCCTCTGCGGTATGCATAAATACAAACGGGAAGCATACTTGCGGGAGTAATTCCCCCGCCGTAGGGAAGGTGGAACACCTCAATAATCGAAAGAAGTGTCGCAAAGGCGATACATATACCGCCCTCGGTAAGATGAGTAAGATTTTTTTTCATAGTGTCTCTCCTGTTAAGATTTTTTCAAAATACAGGGGATTGACTTGAAAGGGAAAGTCATTGAATAAATGTGAAACCCGCGGCAAGAAAAAAGTTGTAAAACAAAAATCTCACCGCAGAAAAACGCAGTGAGTTTCATCAATGTTTTCCTACGCCGGCATTATCCGGTTCAGGTCAAAGGGTTCGGCAAAAGCCATCTCAGCCAGTTTTGGGCACCCCAGTATTCAATTGGGTTCATTATACCACAAAATTTTACCAATTGCAATATGTTTTGAAAAAATTTTAAATAAAAATCTCCACTGTAACAAATTTCTCACCGCACGCATGTTCCAAAAGTACCCAGGAAAGCGGTATTTTTCCGTTTTTACTCTCCGAATAATTGTTGTATTTCAAAATACAACGCATAACGGAATTTCTGTATTTTTCGGGCACATTGCATTTATTCTGCATAAAATTTTCAAATTCCTGTTCCGAATACAGCCCGAAGCAGCACCTTGCACCGGGAATAATTATATATTTTCCGTCACAAACGCCTGTTTCTTCCGGTACAAAAAGTTTTCCGTCGGATATTTCACAGATATGAATCTCGTTTATAGGTATCACCTCACCGACTATTATAAAACAAATTTATCAAAAAATCAATATGCAAAAAGGATCCGGTTATCTTAATTTCTCCTTCAGGAAAGTCAAATCATCCCGTGTAAGACTTCCCAACAGCACCGAAAGGACAATATAAATCAGTACCGTAATAAAAACCGTAATAACCAGCGACAGTGTGCTAAGCGGTATAAACCTTGTAAAAATACGCATTATAAGTACCGAAAGCGATATTGCCAGAATCGGCTTGATAATTCCGTCGTATATGGGAGGCATAAACCCCGTTTCTTTCAGAAGGCAACGGAAACTCAGGAAAAAATTCAATGTTTCGCTTACCGTTATTACAATGATATACCCACCTATGCCTATTGCAGGAAGCAAAAAAGCTGTAAGAAGAATGCTTACCGCCGAGTCGATAATATTATATCTCATGTGATTTTTCTGAAGATTGAGTCCCTTAAGCATACTGTCGGTCACGCTGTCCAGATACATTACACTGACCAGCGGAGAGAGCAGTTTTACAAAAGCAGCAGCACGGGATTCACCATAGATTTTTATGGCAATATCTCCTCCGAAGGCACACAGTATTCCCGATACGGCAATTGAAAAAAGCATGGTATACCTGAAAATATACGAAAAAATCATATTTATTTTCTGCCTTTCCCCAACGGCACGCAAAGCAGATATTTCAGTAACAAGAAGTCCTGAAAAGGAAGTTATCAAAACAGCGGGAAACATCATAACCGGCATCACCATACCGCCTATTATTCCGTATTCCGCAAGAGCCTCGTTTTCGGAATGTCCGTATTTTTTCAATCCGAAAGGTATCATCATTTGTTCAATGGTACTCAATCCGCTCCGGAGATACGAACTCAATGCTACAGGAACGGCAATATTTATCATACGGGAGAAGATGTCTGTGCCCTCTGCAGAAGAGGGTGTATTCCGTCTCTTTTTCAGGTCACAATAATACAGAATTCCGCTTATGATGCAGGACAATCCCTCTGCAACCGTACCGCTTAATACAAGTGCCGTACAGGCACTTTCAAGACTGTCTTTTGCAAAGTGTCCCAGAAGATAAACCGACAGGCTTATTTTTATATACTGTTCAAACAGTAAAACAGCAGAATTTTTTGACACTTTTCTCACGGCGGTAAAATATCCGCTTATAACCGACCCCGCACTTAAAGCGGGCAAACTGAACGAGAGTATCCGTAAAGGTACGAGAGTTCTCATATCACAAAGGATTTTCTCAGCAATGTGTTCCGAAAAAAACAACATCAGAGCACCTGCCGACAAACTTAATGTCAAGGCGTAAAAAAGACACATTTTTACTGCCTTTACCGCACCCTTGTGAGAATTCATCGCCATTTCCTCGCTCACAAGTCTTGAAGAAGCAAGACCTATACCACCCGTTGCAAAAGTGACGCAGAGACGATATACCGACATGATAAGTTGATAAAGTCCCACGCCCGATGCACCGATTTTTCCGCTGATATAAACCGTAAAACTCATATTTACGGAGGTCATCAGAAACGAGGTCGCACTGAGAATCAGTGCGTTTATTGCAAATCGCTTTGTTTTATTCATATTAACAAATCCCGCAAGTCAAATTGATTTTTATTAATCTATATTCCGATAAAATTCTTATTATGATAGTGCAAATATGTTAAAAAGTAATAAAATTAACTGAAAAATGTCAACTTTACATTTAAAAAATGTTAATTTAACAATTTCTTGTTATGTTTTTGTTGACTTAAGAGATTTTTTGTGATATAATTACAGTGTCCGAGAATGCTGTTTTGGCATAAAAATGGGATTCATTAAGATTCGAAAGGAAAAATTTTTTATGAACTACCGCAGACGCGAGAAGGTTAGAGAAATAATACTTTCCAAACCTTTTACAACTCTTAAAGAGCTTGAAGAAATGTTTCCCGATGTATCAAGCATGACCTTAAGGCGTGATATTGAATATTGTGAAAACCGCGGAGACGCCATGAAGGTCAGAGGCGGTGCAAAGTCCATGAAGTTTATAACAACCTCCATGGAAGACCCCATATACAACAGAATGAATTCCAATGTTTCGGTAAAAAAACGCATAGCAAAAAAGGCTGCCGAATATTTTGAACAGGGCCGTTCGATTTTTGTGGACTCGGGTACTACCTGTATAGAACTTGCACAACTTATGTCCGATATGCGTATCACCGTTACAACCACAGGTCCGAATGTTGCACTGAACATGATTAAGAATACCAAACCCATGATAAATCTTGTGGGCGGTCTTATAAATCGTGAGAATATGTCAATTTCAGGTGCTCAGGCTCTGGATTATATCAACAGCATAAACATTGACCTTGCATTTATTTCTCCCTCGGGTTTTTCTCTTGAAAACGGTTTTACAAGCGGAAACTTCAACGAATGTGAACTGAAAAAAACCGTTGTTTCCAAAGCCAGAGAAGTAATTATGCTGCTTGATGCGACAAAACTTGAAAAGGATCTTCCTTACACTTTTTGTCAACTGAACGATATTCATATGATTATTACCAACACTGCACTTCCCCCTGCTTATATGGCAGCGGCAGAAAAGAACAATGTAAAGATAGTCATAGCAAACTGATTTAGCCGGCAAAAAAATTTTTATATATATATTTTATTTACGGAGGTAAAAACAATGGCAGTTGCAATTATCATGCCTCGCCAGGGACAGAGCGTTGAAAGCTGTGTCATCACAACCTGGGAAAAGAAAGTAGGCGACAATGTTGCCGTAGGTGACATTTTGTTTACCTACGAAACCGACAAATCTTCTTTCGAGGAAAAATCTACCGTTGCAGGAACTCTTCTTGCTATTCTTGCCGAAGAAGGCGAAGATGTTCCTTGTCTTGAAAATGTTTGTGTTATAGGCAATGCAGGTGAAGATATTTCCGAATTTACCAAGGGCGCTGCAGCACAGGCACCTGCAGAAACTCCTGCTCAGGCTCCTGCACAAGCACCCGCTGAACTCCCCGCTTCTGTTACCGCAGTTATCATGCCCCGTCAGGGACAAAGCGTTGAAAGTTGCGTTATAACAACCTGGGAAAAGAAAGTGGGCGACAAAATTTCTGTTGGTGACATTCTGTTCACCTACGAAACAGACAAATCTTCCTTTGAAGAAAAAGCGGCAGTTGAAGGTACTCTTCTTGCTATTCTTGCCGACGAGGGCGAAGATGTTCCCTGTCTTGACAATGTTTGCCTTATAGGTCCTGCAGGAACAGATGTTTCCGCATTCCTCAACGCATCCTCTGCTCAGGCAGAAGCACCCGTACAGGCAGCAGCACCCGTACAGACAGCAACACCGGTACAGGCAGCAGTAACCACCGCTACAGAAGTAAATGTGGAAAAAATTTCTCCCAGAGCAAAAAATCTTGCATTAAAGACCGGTGCAGACCTTCTCAAAGCAGCACCTACCGGTCCTTACGGCAGAATTATTGAACGGGATGTTCAGACACTTCTGGATAAAGGCTTCACCGTTTCAGGTGCGGCTAAAGACTCTTATACCTCGGCTATTGAGGGTACAGGCGCTAACGGCAGAGTTGTTCTGGGCGACCTTAACGCTCCTGTTCAGGCTGAAGCAGCTCCCGCACAGGTTAGTGCAGCACCCACACAGGCTTATGTTGACGAAAAACTTTCCAATATGCGTAAAGTTATTGCCAAAGCAATGCACAATTCATTGTCTACAATGGCACAACTTACTCTCAACACATCCTTTGATGCTACAAAACTCAATGCATGCCGTGCAGCACTCAAGGCAAATGCAGAAAAAATGGGACTTGCAAAAATTACCGTTAACGATATGGTTCTTTACGCAGTATCCAGAACACTTCTCAACCACAAGGCAGTAAATGCACACTTCCTTGATGACAAGATGAGATATTTCACCAACGCAAACATCGGTATTGCGGTTGACACCGACAGAGGACTTCTTGTTCCTACTGTATTTGCGGCAGATAAACTTACTCTCAACGAACTTTCAAAAGCGGCAAAAGTTGTTATCTCCGAAGCACAAAAAGGTACAATTTCACCTGACAACCTCAAGGGTGCAAGTTTCACAGTTACAAATCTGGGTGCTATGGGTATTGAAAGTTTCACTCCCGTTATCAATCCGCCTCAGACATGCATTCTCGGCGTAAACAATATTACCAAAAAGATTAAAGAAGTAGATGGCGAAGATGTAATTTACCCTGCAATGGGACTTTCTCTCACCTTCGACCACAGAGCACTTGACGGCGCTCCCGCGGCTAAATTCCTCCAGGAACTTTGCTACAATCTTGAAAACTTCGATGTTCTCATGGCGCTGTAAGAAAGGACGGATGACAGAATGTACGACCTTATAATTCTCGGCGGCGGTCCTGCAGGCTACAATGCCTCCGAACGCGCTGCACACGCAGGACTTAAGACTCTTGTTATAGAAGAACGCGCTTTGGGTGGTGTTTGTCTTAACGAGGGTTGTATTCCTACAAAAACTTTCCTTTACTCCGCAAAGATTTTTGACTACGGAAAGCACGCGTCAGATTACGGTGTAACCTTCGGTTCTTCCGCAATCGACCACTCCAAAGTAGTTGACCGCAAAAACAAGGTTGTTTCCATGCTGGTGGGCGGTGTAGGCAGTACACTCAAAAAAGCAGGTGTTGAGGTTGTCAAAGCAACCGCAACAATCAAAGAAAGAAACGCAGAAGGTTTTGTGGTTACCGCTGACGGCAAAGACTATGTTGCAAAACAGATTCTTGTCTGCACAGGTTCTTCCGCGGCAGTTCCCCCCATTCCGGGACTGAGTGATTCCATTAAAAACGGTTTTGCTCTCACCAACCGCGAAATTCTTGACCTTCGCGAAATTCCCAAGTCCATTGTAGTTGTGGGCGGCGGTGTTATCGGTCTTGAAATGGCGTCTTACTTCAACTCGGTTGGCAGTAAGGTTTATGTTGTTGAAATGCTTGACCACATTGCAGGTCCTACCGACCTTGAAATTTCCGCTCTTCTTCAGAAAACCTACGAGAAAAAAGGCGTTGAATTTATTCTCAATGCCAAAGTTACCTCTATTGCAGACAAAAAGGTTAGTTACGAAAAAGACGGCAAAGTCAGTGAAATTCCCTGCGATTATGCACTTGTTTCCATCGGACGCCGTGCAAGAACAGCAGGCCTCGGTCTTGAAAACATCGGTGTTAAGATTGAAAGAGGAGCCATTGTTACCGACGAATACGGCAAAACAAATGTTCCCGGCGTATGGGCGGCAGGAGATGTTAACGGCAAGAGCATGCTGGCTCACACCGCATACCGCGAAGGTGAAGTCTGCATAAACAATATTCTGGGCAAAAAAGACAGAATTAACTACAACTCCATTCCTTCGGTTATTTACACCAATCCCGAAGTTGCTGCAGTAGGCGAAACAGAGCAGACTGCAAAAGCAAAAGGTCTTAATGTTAAAATAAAGACAGTCCCCCTGGTATTCAGCGGAAGATACATTGCTGAAAACGAAGGCGGAAACGGATTTATAAAACTTATCGTTGATGCTGACCACAACAACATTGTAGGTCTTCATATGATAGGCACTTACGCTTCCGAAATTATTTACGGTGCGGCTATGATGGTTGAAACCGAAATGAGAATTGCAGACATTCAGAAGATGGTATTCCCTCATCCTACTGTTTGCGAAGTTATCCGCGAAGCACTTTTCCAGTTCTGATTAAAAATAATTTTTTAAAAATAAAAGGAGATTACACAAATGCCTAAGAGTTTATTTGTTGACCCCAAAGAGGTCAGAAAAGCCGGCTATGTTCATTTTGAGGACATTCCCGTAAACCAATACAACAAAACATTGGCAGAAGAAAAGAAAATCTTCACCAAAGCAGATTTCATGCGTATCTACCGCGACATGGCTACAATCCGTGAGTTTGAAACCATGCTCAACGACATCAAAACAAAAAGTGCTTACAATGGTGTTGAATACAACAACCCCGGTCCTGCTCACCTTTCCATCGGTCAGGAAGCAACCGCAGTTGGTCAGGCATATGTTCTTGATGTAAACGACTACATTTTCGGTTCCCACAGAAGCCACGGTGAAATTATCGCTAAAGGTCTTTCTGCTATCGAAAAACTTTCCGAGGCTGAAATTGAGGATGTAATGAAAAACTTCCTCGACGGCAATATTTACAAAATTGTTGAAAAGAATATGCCCAGCAAGAATCAGGGAATCAAGGAACTTGCAATTGACTTCCTTCTTTACGGTGCACTTGCAGAAATTTTTGCCCGTACAACTGGTTTCAGCCGCGGTCTCGGCGGTTCAATGCACGCATTCTTCCTTCCTTTCGGTATTTACCCCAACAATGCTATCGTTGGCGGTAGTGCAGGTATCGCATTTGGTGCTGCTCTTTACAAGAGAGTAAACCAGAAACCCGGTATCGTAGTTGCAAACTCCGGTGACGGTGCTCTTGCAAGAGGTCCTGTATGGGAAGCATTTGTTATGTCCACTATGGACCAGATTAAGAAACTCTGGGACAAAGACCACAACGGCGGTGTGCCGATTCTCTTCAATGTTAACAACAACTTCTACGGCATGGGCGGTCAGACCTACGGTGAAACCATGGGTTACAACATTGCAGCCCGTATCGGTGCCGGTGTAACACCCAACCAGATGCTTTCTGAAAGAGTTGACGGTTACAATCCTCTTGCTGTTATTGATGCATACAAGAGAAAGAAGGCACAACTTCTCAACGGCGAAGGACCTGCTCTTCTTGATGTTGTTACCTACAGAATTTCCGGTCACTCTCCTTCCGACTCTTCTACCTACCGTACACCTGAAGAAATCGAAACATGGAGAAATGAAGATGTTCTTGTTGCTTTCGAAAACAAGATGGTTAAAGGCAAAGTTGCTACCGCTGCTGAATTTGAAGCAATCAGAGTAAACATCAAAGAACGCATGACCAACATCATCAAACTTGCCATCAACGATGAAATTTCTCCTCGTATGGATCTTTCCAAGGATCCTGGTGCTATTGCAGACATTATGTTCTCCAATCAGCATGTTGATTCTATGGACCCCGACAGAAAGCCTGATGTTCTCATTCCTCTTGAAGAAAACCCCCGTGTTAAAGCACTCAAGACAAAGGCTCGTTTCGCATTTGACGCTGACGGCAAACCCGTACCCAAAGCAAAAGTATTTGGCCTGCGTGACGGTTTGTTTGAAGCAATCATCAATAAATTCTACACTGACCCCACACTTATCGCATACGGCGAAGACAACCGTGACTGGGGCGGTGCATTCGCAGTTTACAGAGGTCTTACCGAATCACTTCCTTACCACAGATTCTTCAACTCTCCTATTTCCGAAGCTGCTATCGTTGGTTCAGCAGTAGGTTACGCAATGAGCGGCGGCCGTGTTATCGTTGAACTTATGTATGCCGACTTTATCGGTTGTGCAGGTGACGAAATATTCAACCAGCTTTCTAAATGGCAGTCAATGAGTGCAGGAATTCTTAAGATGCCTGTTATCGTTCGTGTTTCTGTTGGTTCAAAATACGGTGCACAGCATTCTCAGGACTGGACAGCACTCACAGCACACATTCCCGGCCTGAAAGTTGTATTCCCCTCTACTCCTTACGATGCTAAGGGTCTTATGAACTCTGCATTGGCAGGTACCGACCCGGTTATCTTCTTTGAAAGCCAGAGAATTTACGATATCGGCGAACAGTTCCATGAAGGCGGTGTTCCTGAAGAATACTATGAAATTCCGCTTGGCGAACCGGATGTTAAGCGCACAGGTAAGGATATTACCATTGTCACCATCGGTGCTGTTCTTTACAGAGCACTTGAAGCCGCTAAGATTCTGGAAGAAAAATACGGTGTATCCGCTGAAATTATTGATACCCGTTCAATCGTTCCTTTCAACTACGAAAAGGTTCTCGAATCTGTTAAGAAGACAGGTAAGATTGTATTCGTGGGCGATGCTTGTGACCGTCAGTCCGTAATGCGTGACATGGCTTCCAACATTGCTGAAATGGCATTCGATTACCTCGACGGACCTCCTGTAGTAGTTGGTTCACGCAACTGGATTACTCCTGCATTTGAACTTGAAAAGTTCTTCTTCCCGCAGGCTGATACCATCATTGATGCTATCAATGAAAAAATTCTTCCTCTTCCCGGACATGTTTCAACCTACAACTTTACCAATCTTGAAAAAATTGAACGCGACAAGAAGGGTATTTAATCAAACATTGTTATAAACAATTTGGGAAAGCCGTAAAAACGGCTTTCCCAAATTCTTTTTTCAAACTTTAAATCGAGGATTTTCATATTATTAAAATGAAATGCCTTTTCCAATAACTTCTCTTTTATAAATCATCTGCGTCCTGTTCGGGCATCAGGTCAATTGTGGAATTGCCTGTATAACTGCCTAACGGGTCGGTATTGCTTTGCTGTTTAAAGGATTCCGCAGGAGCAATATTCATATGTGAGCGTGGACTGGTCTTAAACGGCTTTTTCTTTTTTTTCTGGTCCATTTTTCTCACCTCCGTAATTAGTATTGCAATGTTTAAAAAAAATATTACCTGCAAAATTAATAAAATTTTATATTTCTTTATTGATTAAATACATTTTTGTGATATACTTATATATAATGTATTATCTGTCGGAGGAAAACACATGCTTACAAAAAATTTCGGATTTGATTCCATTTCCCGTCTCGGTTTCGGTGCCATGCGTCTGCCGGTAAACGAGGATAACACCATAAATTATAATGAAGCCTCGAAACTTTTCGATTATGCCATAAAAAACGGTGTAAATTACTTTGACACCGCTTTTGGATACCACAACGGAAAATCCGCCGAATTTGTAGGCTCATGCCTTTCAAAATATGACCGTAAAAGTTATTTTCTGGCAAACAAAATGCCGCCATGGGAAGTGAATAATCCCGAAGACCTTGAAAGAATTTTTTCAAAACAACTGTGTGACCTGAAAACTGACTATATTGACTTTTATCTTCTTCACTCCCTGACAGACGACAACTGGAAAAGATTTTTTGAACATGGTGCGTATGATTTTGCGTGGGAGAAAAAAAGGCAGGGAAAAGTCTGCCATGTGGGTTTTTCCTTTCACGGCTCACCACACACACTTAAAGAACTTCTGGAATTCGGCGCTTCGCGTAACGGCTGGGATTTTATACAGATACAGTTTAACTATCTGGACTATTTTTCCGCAAATGCCAAAACAGAGTACGATATGATTACATCCTACGGCATACCCATTATGGTTATGGAACCTGTAAGAGGCGGAAAACTTGCAAATCTCCCTAAATCTGCCCAAGATATACTTAAGAGTACTGCTCCGGATATGACACCTGCCGAATGGGCGCTCAGATGGGTGATGGATTTTGACAATGTGACGGTGGTGCTCAGCGGTATGTCAAACAGACAACAGGTTGAGCAGAATATTAACACCTTTTGTTCTCACAAACCTCTTACTTCTGTTCAGAAGAATGCACTTTATGAAGCAGCAAACCAGATACGCCGTATAAAAACAATCCCCTGTACCTCCTGCGGATACTGTACCGAGTCCTGCCCCTGTGATATTAAAATTCCGTATATTTTTGAAAGATATAATAAATATCTGGAGGACAAGGACTTAAAGGGACTCAAAAAAGATTTTGAGGAAAACTGCAGTGAGGGGCATCGTTCTTCCGACTGTATTTCATGTAATACATGTGTGGAAAAATGCCCGCAGAAAATTTCTGTCCCGGATGTACTGGCTCTTATGCCGGTTATTAAAAAGGATTAATAATTCAAATCGTCTGTTACAACAAAAATACCCCTTGGTTTATCTGCCGAAAGCAGGTATACCAAGGGGATTTTCTTCAAAAAGGATTTTACAACAGGTCTGAAACCGCTGTTTCACCACCGTCTTCTTCAGGCGGGTTAAGTTTGAGTGCAAGAACTTCTTCAAGACAAAGTCCGCTTGTGTAGACTTCTTCAGCAAGTTCCACACCTACATAACGGTAATGCCACGGCTCATAGTAAATACCGGTAATATCGCTTTTGTTGCTGGGATAGCGAAGAATAAATCCGTATTTATAGGAATTTTCCATAAGCCACTTTTGTTCAGGGGTGTCTTCCTGTTTTTTGTCAAGCACCTGATAATTAAGCGAAACTATATCCACCGCAAGTCCTGTCTGATGTTCGCTTGTGCCGGGGTTTGCCACCCACTTTGCCGCTTCGGTTATGGCATTTTCCCGTGTATAGCCCGAACGGATATAACTGTTTACTTCATTTGCAAACAGATTTTTTTGTTTGGTCTCTGTCCTGAAAGAAGAGCAAACTATAGGTTTAAGTCCCTCTGCCCAGGCATCGTTAAGCATTTTCTGTAGCGGTTCTGCCGCCGTGGCATGTACTTTGTGACCGTCAGAACGGGTGATAATGTCAGGCTCATATCCTTCCGGCAACTTGTTCCATGGGTTTACCAGCATGGTATAAGGTGCCTGAGTGTCAATAACCGTCACATTCGCCACAACAGGATATATAGTAGGGTCGGAGGCATCGACATATTCCACCTTTTCCGACGGTACTTCGGGTGTAGGCTCCGGTTGCTCGGGAATCTGCGGAATGGGCTCCTGAGGTATTTCCGGTTGTTCGGGGGTTTCCTCAGGTGTCACCGGCGTCTGCTGCTCCTGAAGTTGGTCTTCTTCCTGCCCGGGCAGGTCAATATGGGGCGGTGTTTCCACATCCTGATTATTAAATAATCTGACAACAAGAACCCCTATAACACAAATCAGGGCAACAACAAGAATCCACATGAATTTCATGCCGTTTTTCTTCTTTTTCAAGTTTCGTCTTCTTTTGGGTGGTGTGCGTCTGACCGGTTTTTTGTTTTCCATTATGTACTCCGTTTTTTAATTTAAATTTTAATCTGACCGGATATTATCCGATTATATAAATGCACTGCCCAAAACCTTTCCCACAACTCTCAAATCGTCGCTTTCAAGAACTTCAATAGGTCTGTATGCAGGGTTGTTTGAGGTAAGCAGACACTTGCCGTTACGAAAATCAAGTTTTTTACACAGACTTTCTCCGTTAAGCACAAAAATTCCCGTACTGCCCACATCAACAGTATCCTGTCGGTGTACCCATACAACGCAGTTGTTTTTGATAATGGGTTCCATACTGTCACCGCTTACACGGACACCGAAATCTGCATGATGAGGAACATTTTCGTTCCGTTCGTAATATGTAAAATCATCATCCGTAAACGGAAGTGATTCACCTGCTGCCGCGGGAGAATCGTATATCGGAATACGAAGTTCCTGTGCTTTTATTTTATTTGAACGGGACTGCATATCCGAACGAAGATAATCCATTTGTTGTTTTACCATTGCCTTTACCGTTTCGGCACCTCTTTTATCCAAAAGACGATAACCGTTTATCAATTCTGTCTCCTTTTGAGATATAAACATCTGTGCTTCACCCTCGAATGCCTCGCTCACATCATCGAAAACAAGGTATTCTACCGAAACTCCAAGATATTTTGCAATAGAATATATAGTTTTAAGCCGTTCTGTGTCAGTATCTCTTTTAAGCATACTGTCAAGAGTGGTATAGGGAATGTTTGCCGCTTTTGCAAGTTGTGCCTTTGTAATACCCTTTTCTTCCAGAAGTGAATTTACTTTTTTATTAAAACTCATATTATTTCTCCTGTTTTTCTTTTTTTCGTTTCTGATTAAAGATTTTTGGGTGGTTTTTTTGCTACAGGTACATTATATTACATTTTAACGAAAAAGTAAATAGTAAATTATGTTATTTAGTAAAATAATTTTGTCCCGATTGTAAACGAATTTTTAATTTTGATTTTTATTTTCTTTACTTACTCTCAATACTTTTATCACCATGGGAGGCAATGCTATTGCTACTGCCATAACACCGGCACAGGAAAGGGTTTCAATACATTTTGCGATACCGTTTATAACATCGCCGTAAACAAAATACCGCATAGTTTCATAAAGTCCTGCCCCCGGCACAAGAGGTATAACGGCAGGAGTTATAAATATAAGTGCGGGAGTTTTACGGTACCGTGCCAGAACTTCCGAGAAAATACTGATAAACAGAGTCCCTGCAAAATATCCAATAACAAGCGAACTTACGCTGTATACAGCATAATATATAACATATCCCATTCCGCCCAGAAACGACGCCGCAAAAATATTTTTCTTTGGTGTTCTGAACAATATACCGAAGAAGAACGATGCCAGATAACATACAAAAAAATCATATAAAATTTTAATCATAACATTACTCCCAGGTGAAGTGATACTCCGATTACCGCCGCAACTCCCGCCGCAAGTGCAATTGCCATTGACATTGCTTCCATTGTACCTGCCACTCCGCTGACATAGTCACCGCTTATTGTGTCTTTTATGGCATTGGTCATGGCAAGCCCGGGAAGGAGCGGCATCATTGCACCTACAATAATCGGCTCTGCCGAAACCGTAATGTTAAACTGCGAAAAAAGTACAACCATAATAATTGCAAGTGCTCCGTCTATTATTCCGCCCAAAAGGTTATTTACAAAACTGTAACTGTTTGCTCTTTCAAAAAAGGACAGTATGTAGTTTATAAATCCGCCGATAAAAAATGTAAGTATAAATTCTATAATTCCGCCGTTAAAAAGAAGTGCAAAAAAGGCAGAGGAAAAACCTGCCGCAAGTATTCCGTAATTGTCGAATTTTGAAACTGCGGCATCTATTCTGCAAAGTTCCTCCTGTGCCTCAGCAAGAGAAATACTGCCTGCGGCAAAATTTCGGGAAAGGTCATTTATCATATTGAGTTTTGTAAGATTTATACCCCGCCTTGTCACACGGAAAAGAGAGGAATATATTTCGCCGTCATAAATCACGGAAACTGATATGCTGGTCGAAACAGCCGATATTTGCGGGTCTGATACCTGACAGGATTCACACATTCTCAAAAAAACTTCTTCCGCACGGTTACTGCCGCCTCCGTACTGCAAAGTCATTTTTGCCGCATTTCCTGCCACTTTCATAACCTTTGCCGCATAGGAGTCTTTTATATTATTTTTGTTGTTTTCCATATTCCACCGTCAAATTACAAGATTATTTATATCTCCTGCACCCATTATCAGTATAATATCACCTTCACGGGCCTGACCGCGAAGATATTCCGCTATCTCTTCAAATCCGCCAAGATACAGGGCATCAGGTGTCTTTTCCGCTAACATGCGTGAATTAATTCCGTAAATATCGTCTTCTCTCGCAGAGTAAATATCCGCATATATAACCTTATCACACTTATCAAACGACGATATGATATCGTCAAACAAATCCCTTGTCCGTGTATAAGTATGAGGCTGGAACACCGCAATAACTCTTTTTCCGATGGCAGACGCCGCTGACACGGTTGCCTTTATTTCGTCGGGATGATGAGCGTAGTCATCAATAATTACCGCACCATTAACAACACATCTGCGTTCAAATCTGCGTCGCACACCGCCAAAAGCATTAATGCCTTTTTCAACCGATTCCCGCGGAAGTCCGCAGACAAATGCCGTACCTATTACCGCAAGGGCATTGGATATATTAAATTCTCCCGGTACACCCAGTTTTACATGGGCAAAAAATTCGCCCATTACAACCGCATCAAATTCTGCATATCCCGATTCCATATTTACATTTTCGGCGGTAATATCGGCAGGTTTGCATTTTGAAAAGTAAAGTATTTTACCAACCTCTCCTCTTGCTGCCTCCGCCGCCTTGACAGCATGTTCACTGTCTCCGTTTACTATTGCGACACCGTCTTTACCGCACTTTGAAATGTATTTTGTAAAGGAACAGGTCATCACATCTATATTTTCAAAATAGTCCGTATGGTCAAGTTCAACATTCAGAACCACTGCAATATTAGGGCAAAAGTCCAGAAAAGCATCTTTGTACTCACACGCCTCGAAAATAAAATCACTGCCTTTTCCCACACGGTAACTGTCCCCCAAAAAAGGAAGTTGCGCACCTATCATTATTGTAGGGTCAAGAGACGGGTCGGACAGAAAAATCTGCGACAGCATACCTGTGGAAGTGGATTTGCCGTGAGTTCCAGCAACACCGATGCGGCGGCGGTTCTTTTTCATTATTTCTCCCAGAATAACAGGGCGTGAAACACAGTCAATGCCGTATTCGCGGGCTTTTGACAGTATAAAATGGTCCTCTTTCAGTGCTTTTGTGTATACAACAAGACCTACATTATCAAACACAATATCCTCAAAACTGTAGGCTATTTCTATACCCATAAGTTCCATTTTTTCGGTTATTGCCGTAGGCTTCATATCATACCCGGCAACAATATAGCCGTCGCGAAGCATCATCTGGGCAATGGCGGACATACTTATACCGCCTATACCTGCAAACAATACAGTTTTTTTCTTGTCAACACTTTCCAATAAAAATTTACAATTAAATAACATATCTAAAACCAATTCTCTCTTTTTTTAGTATATAATATAAATTAGTTATAACTTGTGTAGTATTTTCTGTGCAAACCCAACAAATTCTCTACTAAGGAGTTCTACCATGAAAATCACTGATATCAGAATTCGTAAAGTTTTTGACAACGGTCCTATGAAAGCCGTTGTGTCAGTCACATTTGACGAGCAATTCGCCGTTCATGACATCAAGGTAATTGACGCCGGAGGTAAGAATTTTATTGTGATGCCCAGCAGAAAGAACGCAGACGGTACATACCGTGATGTGGCTCACCCTATCAATGCACAGTTCAGAACCGAACTCGAACAGGCTGTAATGGAAGTTTATAACAGCACAAAGGCTCGGGATGACATCCTCGTAAATACTGAAGAATAATCTGTTGCAAAACCGTTATTTGACAGGGTGTTGGGCATCCCGACACCCTTTTCTGCATTGTCTTTGCAGAGTTTGCTGTGTTCCGTTTATTTGGAATACAGTATTTTTTCTGCTTTTTAATTATATAACAAAACCACGGTCAAGTCAATATATTTATTGACTGTTTGGAAGGTATATATTCCTTTCCGCTTACGATTTCTTTCCAGACAAAAATTCCGTTGTCATAAGAAATATAACTGTGAGGGGAGTTTTCCTTGGGAATCGACACAGAGCCGGGGTTTATATACCGGACACCGTTTCTTACCGAGTTGTCGGGAATATGCGTGTGTCCGTAAAGAACGGTTGCATTTTCGTAAACACTCATCACTTCTCCGTCATCAAGATGATGTCCGTGAACCGCCGTAAAAATAAAATTACCGTCGGCAACAAGTGCGGATTTATTCATTACGGGAAATTTCAGCACCATTCCGTCAACCTCGCTGTCACAGTTCCCTCTTACACAGATAATTCGGGAGGCAATACTGTTGAGCATTTCTGCCACAAGGGGCGGAGCGTATTCTTCGGGCAGTGCGTTTCGGGGTCCGTGGTACAATATATCCCCTAAAAGCAACACTCTGTCCGGGTTTTCTTCATTTATTCTGTCCATAAGCATCCGGCAGTATTTTGCCGAGCCGTGCAGGTCAGATGCGATTATAAGTTTCATTGTTTTACCTTCCTTTTCAAAAATTCGGGACAAATTCCCGATTTGCCGAGTCAAGTTCCTGGATAAGACAGTCCCGTATTCCCCGTCTTGTCACATAATTTACCGCCCTCTCGTACTCTTCTGCCGTAAGTGTGCGGTTTATTTCGGGAAAATCGGATGCTTTTCCCTGGGGAATATACTGGCTCATAAGACTGAATTTAACCTTTTTGCCCTTTGCAAATTTGTAAAAAAGGTCGATTGCATCAAGGGTATTTTCAATATTTGACGGCAGAACAAGGTGCCGTACCACAACCCCTTTTTTCATTATACCGTCTTGTATTACATAATCTCCCGTCTGACGATACATTTCCTCAAGGGCATTCATGCAGACCTCTACATAATCGTGAGCATTTGAATATCTTGCTGCCGCAATATTATTGCCGTATTTCAAATCTGCAAGATAAATATCCACAAGTCCGGAAAGTTCTTTCAAATCTCCCTCATACCCTCCGCAGTTATATACCGTGGGTACTGAAAGTTTAGGTATAAGTGCAGGTATGATACGGTGTATAAAATGAGTGGGGGTTACAAGATTTATGTTATGCGCGCCCTGAGAAATAAGTTCGTCAAAAATCTGTCTCAACTGTTGGGAGGTGACCTCTTTTCCGTCACATACCGAACTGATTTTATAATTCTGGCAGAAAACACATCCAAGACTGCATCCAGAAAAGAAAACAGCACCCGAACCGTTGGTTCCGCTGATAAAAGGCTCCTCCCACCTGTGAAGCATAGTGTGGGATATTTTTATTTGTTCCCCCGCACCGCAAAACCCGTATGGACGCGGAATATTACAGTGCCGGGGGCAGATGTTACAGTTTGATTCCATAGTGAATATTAAGGTTTCCGGGGATATAAGTTTTTTGGTTTATTCTCATTTTTCCACCATTATAATTCGATATTGAAAGTTTTGTTCAGCCATTTCAGTGACATCTCAACCCAACGGCCTACATATTCATCTGCTACAGGCAATACCTCGGCATTTGCCAGAGAAAGTCCGTGGACTCCTTTTGGAAAAATGTGAAGTTCAAACGACACATTGTTTTGTGCATATGCCTGTGCCATACAAAGAGAGTTTTCTACCGGCACAACATTGTCGCCGGCAGTATGCCACAAAAATGCAGGAGGCGTTTGTGGAGTAACTCTTTTTTCCAGGGAATACAACTCAAGTTGTTCCCCGGTAGGTTGGGTTGTGCCCAATATGTTGTAAAAAGAATTTTTGTGTCCCCTGTCGCCCGAAGATATTACGGGATAGCAAAGTATTGATGCATCGGGGCGGTTTTCGCCTTTTACTGTTACTCCGCAACGGCGGCAGATATCCGGGTCATCCCACATGGTACTTATCCATCCGGCAAGATGTCCTCCCGCGGAAAAGCCTATAACCGCTATATTGTCGGGAATTATATTCCATTCTTCTGCATTACGGCGAAGAAGCATTATGGCACGGGACGCATCTTCAAGGGGGTTTTTATCAACCGCTTTTTCGCCCAGGGAATAATAAAGCACCGCCGCATTATATCCGTGAGCCATATATGCCCTGGCAATAGGTTCTGCCTCCCGACGGGAACAAATTGTATATCCTCCGCCCGGACAAACAAGAATTGCCGGGCGTTTTTTTATGGACAGTTCACCCGGGGTTTCGTTGAGATAAACATCAAGATAAACATCTTTGTTATCCTGTCTTAACGGGATTTTTTTAATTTCCATAGGTAATCTCCTTTTTTTAATTTCTCTGTAGCAAGAAAAATAATATAGCCTATCATAACATACACAAGCATATCCCCGATATAAAAGTACAGAGTTCGTTCATCTGTAAATCCCATCTGACCTGTCACATATCCTTTTTTCAAAGGCTCAAGGGATTCTGTTATTCTGCCTTTTTCATCTATCAGCATTGAGATACCCGTATTGGCACATCTGACAACGCAACGCCGGTTTTCAACCGCACGAAAAACCGCCTGGGCAGAATGCTGATATACAGCGGGAGAGTCAAAATACCAGGAGTCGTTGGTTATAAGTACCAGTATTTGTGCACCGTCTTTCACACTTTGCCGTGAAAGCGAAGGGAAAATGGAGTCAAAACAGATAAGTCCGCCTATCTTACCGAAAGGTGTTTCAAAAATTCCGGAAGTTTTTCCCTGATACAAATCCTCTGACAGCATATTGATGTTACCAAGACCGGGGAAGAGTCTTTTAAGCACTTTTCCCCCCGGCAAATACTCCCCAAAGGGAACAAGGTGTCTTTTACTGTAAAAATCTTCACATATGCCGTTTTGGTCTATCATAAACAGTGAATTTGATACTTTTCCCTCTTTGTAACCAAAAGAACCGAGAAGAAAAATACTGTCTGTTTCTTTTTGTATACTTTCAAACTCCTTGCCAAATGCAGAATTTACGGAAACGGGCACGGCACTTTCGGGCCACACGGTAAAGTCACAGGGCTCGTCTTCACAACTCTCAAGAGAAAGGGAACGAAAAAGTTCAAATGTCTTTCCCACAGAACCCGACCATTTCTCACTTGAGGCAATATTTCCCTGAATGAGAGAAAACTGTGCCGTATCCGTATACTGCGACGGCATATTCATTACCGCAAAGCCATACAGAAGATTTGAGAAAAACAAAACTCCCGACAGTATATAATACTTTCCCCTTCCGGATGCCAGAAAGCCACCGACAAGATAAATAAGAAAACTCACAAACATTCCTCCGAAAAGAGACGAGGACTGTATAAAGGGAAGAAATTTATACTGTGTTAAGCCAATTTTGCACCAGGGAAGCGCAAAATCCCCGAAATGCCATGAATATTCGCACAGAGTGAAAACCACCGCCAACGCAAAGGGCGACTTTTTTCCTGTAAAACGGAACAGCAATGTGCCAAAACCGAAACAGAGTGCCTGCAAAGCGCTTATCCCCAGCCATGCACACATTACGGTAAGTCCTGCTTCAAAGGGCGTAAATCCCACAAACTCCATGGGATAAAGCCTTAAAAACCAATAATATATACCTGCACAGTATACAAATCCGTACACAAAACCTGTTCCGAACGCCCTTCTTTTTTTCAACCCGAAAAAACTGTCCGAAAGTAAGGTACAAAAAAAAGGAACTATGCCAAACCACGCCGTAAAGAAAAGACCCGGGAATGTAAAGGGCAGTCCGCACAACAGTCCGCTGACGGCTGCAAAAAGGACAAACCGGGGACCTGTTTTTACGGCGGAAAGATTAGAAAGTATTGACATTTATAAACTTTTCCTATATAATTATATAATAATAAGTATATCTTCCGGCAGCGTTAAAGCCAAACTTATTTCGGCACTGCAACACTGCACATTAATTATAACAAATATTTATTTTTTTAGCAAGTAGGAAAACAAGAAAATTTAGGCTGACTTTTAAAAAACTTTAATTTTGCCGTTTAGGTTTATCAGGCGGAGGAAAAATGACTGAACTTAACAATATTGAACTTTTTATGCTGGATATGGACGGTACTTTGTACCTGGGAGACAACATTATAAAAGGTGCTGTTGAATTTGTCGACAGAATCAAACAAAAAGGTGCAAAGGTAATGTATTTTACCAACAACGCCTCAAAAGACAGAAGTCTTTATATTGAAAAACTCACAAGACTGGGGTTTAACGCCGATATAAGTGAAATTGTATCATCGGGAGATGTTACCGCGGCATTTCTCAACACTCACAGAAAGGGAAAAAGCGTATATCTCATGGGCACACCCGCCTGTGAAAAGCAGTTCAGGGAAGCAGGAGTAAATCTTGTTCCTATAGGCGAAAAATGCGACATTGTGGTAGTTAGTTTTGACACCACTCTTACTTACGCAAAGGTAGAAAACGCCTGCACTCAGATAATGAACGGTGCAGAGTTTCTCTCCACCCATCCCGATATAAACTGTCCCACAGAAACCGGATTTATTCCCGACAGCGGTGCAATGTGTGCTATGGTGTCTGCCTCTACGGGAAAACAACCCCGTTATTTCGGAAAACCATACGCCGAGACCATCCAGATGGTAGAAGAAATGACCGGTATATCCCGCGACAAAATTGCTATGGTGGGAGACCGTATCTATACTGACATTGCCTTAGGTAAAAACAACAACTTCACCGCCATAATGGTATTAAGCGGTGAGGGTACAATGGAAGATGTAAATATGCTGGAAGACCGGATGAAGCCCGATTATATCTTCAATTCGGTAGATGATATTTTAAGATAATAAAGGGTGTGATTTTATAAAACCGTATCTTCCTATAGGCAGAATAATAAATACACACGGTGTCAAAGGCGAAATGAAACTGGATGTATGGTGCGACAGTTTCGATTCACTCAAAAATGTAAAAACCGTCTACACAGACGAAAACGGCAGTGCGTCGCTTAACATCAAGACAAAACGGGTACACGGGAATTTTATGCTCATAACAATAGAAGGCGTGGACTCAATTGAATCTGCCATGAGATATAAAACAAAACAACTTTACGCCAGAAGAGAAGATATCCCCAAAGCCGAAACCGCCCACTTTATTGCCGACCTTATAGGCCTTACGGTATATGACCGGGAAAGCGGCGAGGCAATAGGGACAGTATCGGATGTTTTAAACTACGGTGCAAGTGATATTCTGGAGATAAAAAGAGAGAACAAAAAGAATGCTCTTGTTCCCATGATAAAAGATTTTATATGCCGTATTGACCTGCAAAACGGCATATATATCAATACTGTGGAAGGACTTTTAGACTGATGCGGTTTGATATTCTGACTTTGTTTCCCGAAATGACCGACAGTATTTTTTCGTACAGCATTATATCCCGTGCCATGTCACAGAATCTCATAGAAATTCACAGTCACAATATACGGGATTATTCTACCGACAAGCATCGCAGGGTAGATGATACCCCATACGGCGGAGGAATGGGTATGCTTATGTCACCCCAACCCATTTTTGACTGTCACAAAGCGGTAAAAGGCGGGCGTGAAAATGTGCGTACCATATATATGTCCCCCCAGGGAACTGTTTTTAATCACCAAAAGGCGCTTGAATTGCGTGAATATGACAATATAATTATTCTGTGCGGACACTACGAAGGGGTTGACCAGCGGGTAATTGATGAAATTGTGGATGAAGAAATTTCAATCGGCGACTATGTTCTTACCGGCGGTGAACTTGCCGCGGCAGTTGTGGTTGATGCAGTGGCACGGCTTTGCGAAGGCGTTCTTTCCGACAAGGAATGTTACGAAAAGGAAAGTATTGCAGGCGGTCTTCTGGAATATCCTCAATATACACGACCTTTTGACTTTCACGGTCTGACAGTGCCCGAAGTGCTTAATTCGGGTCATCACGCAAATATTGAGTTATGGCGGCTGGAAAGAGCCGTTGAAAAAACACTCAGAGTACGCCCCGACCTGATTGAAAACGGTACATTTGACAAAAAAACCTTAAAAGTAATTGAAAGAATAAAAAAGGAATATGAAAACCAACAATAAAAAAACGGGAGCAGTAAAAACCATTTCGCTTATGGTGGCCGGAATGTGCATTTCAAAGGTCCTGGGAATGTTCCGGAGTATTCTCATGGCACATTTCTACGGTATTTCCCACCAGGCAACAGTTTTTTCCGAGGCTTCCCGAATACCTCTGACTTTTTTCGACATTCTTCTGGGTTCGGCAATTTTAGGGTGCTTTATCCCCATTTACAACGGTTTTTCCGACAAGAAAAGAGATGACGGAAAAGGCGAAAACGATATTTTTGCCTCAGTATTTCTGAATTTTATTGTTCTTCTGACCGCCGTTCTTTCCGTATTGGGCGTGATTTTTGCCCGGGAACTTTTGTCGCTTATTGCGGCAGGTCTCGACAGCACCCTGATTGACATGGCGGTAACACCGCTGAGAATTATGTTCCCCCTTGTGGTTTTTACGGGAATGACATACACTCTTGTAGGTGTTCTTCAAAGCAAAGATGAGTTTCTTGTCCCTGCCTTTGTAAGTGCCTTAAGCAACCTGCTTGTAATTGTTTATTTCTTATTTTTCAATAAATATTTCGGTATTATCGGACTGTCTGTCTGCTATACTCTTTCCTGGGTTGTGCAGTTTGCAACTCTTATTATCCCTCTGAGAAAGAAAAATTTCAGGTATTATTTTAATTTTAATTTCAGAAATAAGGGCTTTATTCAGGCACTTAAAATGACCCCTCCTATAATGTGCGGTGCATGGCTTACACCTGTAAGCATACTTCTGAGCCTTTATTTTGCAGGGTTTGTTAAAACCGACGGTGCGGTAGCTTCTTTTGAATACGCCAACAATCTCTTTACCATTATTGTGGGAATACTGACTTATGGTGTATGTAATTTTGTTTTCCCCCGTCTTTCAAGAATTTCAAAAAACAAAGACGATTTTGTAAAAGTCGCTTCCGACAGTCTTTTGTATTCAATTATGATTATTGCCCCGGTTATGAGTACCGTGTTGGTAGTTCCCCAACAGATTGTCTCAATTATCTATCAGAGGGGACAGTTTGATGCTGTGGCGGCAGGCAATGTGACCTCTGTTCTGAGTGCTCTTGTTCCGGGCATGCTGGGATTCAGTGCTGTGGAACTTATGAGCCGCGTGTTTTACGCACAAAAGAAGCCCTATATCCCCATGTGTGCCTCCCTTTGCGGTATAGCCGTAAACGCACTGTCTTCTTACATTATGATTATCAAACTGGAACTGGGGCTTTATGCTTTGGGACTTTCTTTTGCACTGGGTCTTTGCAGTGCCTCTGCAATTCTTCTGATTTTTGCACAGACAGGATTAAAAGGCTTTTTCAATGGTACTTTCTTTATTAAACTTGTAAAACTCATTATATCTGCCGTTTCGGGATATGTTGTAATGCGTATTATTTATTCCGTATTAAAACCTTCCGCCTTTACCGACGGCTTTTTGATGAATGTCCTTGTGGGCGGCGGAATATTTATTTTCGGGACAGCAATTTATCTTTTGATATGCAAGATTCTGGGACTTATGAAAAAGGAGTGATAGAGTGAAAAAAAAGTTGAGTTTTGCGGAACTTATGAGAAACAGTTTTATTATCGGCTGGCTCATAACTCTTGCCGACCGGCTGTATGAGGCAATTCCAAAATCCGCAACTGCAAAATTCTTTTCCGACTATAATTGGTTTTTCGAAAAATGGAAGGAAAGTTTTATAGGCGGATTTCTGAGTCGTTTCAGCATAAGCCGTATGAAAATCCTGGGCTGGAAAAACCGTTTCTCCCACCTTGTAGAAAACAGTGTCCTTTACAGCAATGCTGTTTTGTTAAAAGAAAAACTTTTAACTGCCCGTCTGAGAGTTTACGGTGCGGCATGCCTGGGATACGGTCTTTTGAGCGGTATATATTGCCTTATAAGGATATTCCTTCTTAAAAATTCACCCGGTATAGTCTATCTTGCTCTTTCAATGCTTTTTCTGCTTTTGGGCATAGTATGGATTTGGAGCAAAAAACCCTCCGGGCAGGCTCTGTATGACAGTCTTTTCGTAGGGACAGTCCTTAGCGGTTTTGTGGGCATAAGACGGGATGAAATGGTCTACAACTCTGTAAACGACAGAGGAATTACCCTGGGGTTTGTGTGCGGTCTGCTTTTAGGCATCTGCTCGGCTGTTGTATCCCCGTTATATATTTTTGGTGCTGCGGCAGCAGTAATTTTACTTTTGATATTAGGCTCTAAACCTGAATTCGGACTTATTTTTATTACTCTTACTCTTCCTTTTATACCAACCATGGTCATGTGCGGTCTGACACTGTACTGCTTTGGTGCATACATTTTAAAAGTTGCCCGCGGAAAGCGTTCTTTAAAATTTGAAGCGGTTGATTTTGCGGTCATTCTGTTTATGATTTTCATCTTCCTGGGCGGTATTGTCTCGGTAACCCCGACTGAAAGTACAAAATCAGCGGCAGTTTTCATTGCCCTGATGCTGAATTATCTTTTAACGGCAAATCTCATAAGAAGCAATGCGCTTATGAACCGCTTTATGAACAGTCTTGTTTTCTCAATGTTCATAACCACAATAATCGGGCTGTACCAAAAATTTTTCATGACAGCAAACACCACCTGGCATGACACAACAATGTTTGAAGACATCGGTACCCGTATTTATTCCACTTTCCAGAATCCCAATGTTTACGGTGAATATCTGGTAATGTCCATTCCTGTTGCGGTTGCGTTGCTTTTCACCTGCACAGGACAAGGAAAAAGGTATCCGGTATTTATTGCATGTGTTTCGGCACTTTTGGCACTGGTATACACCCAGTCAAGAGGTGCATGGCTTGCGTTTATCATATCGATGGCAATATATCTTATGGTAAAAACCAGCCGTATACTTGTTGTTTATCTTCTGGGAATTTTTTCAATTCCTCTGCTGCCTGCAATTCTTCCCGAAAGTATTGTTTCCCGTTTCACCAGTATAGGTAATCTGGCAGACTCCTCTACCTCATACCGTGTTTCAATATGGGAAGCGGCTGTAAAAATGATAGGCGACTTTTTTGCGGGAGGAATCGGAATAGGAACTTCTGCATTTTCCAAAGTCTATCCGTCTTACTCGCTGGCAGGTATAGAAGCAGCCCCCCATTCCCATCAACTTTTCTTTCAGATTGCCATTGAAATGGGCGTTTTTGCCTTGATTTGCTTCTTGGTAATAATTTTTATGGCAGTACGAAAAAATTCCCATGCCCTTATCTGTCACGGCACAGGAAACGAATATACTCTTATTTCCTCGGCGGCACTGTGCGGAATAATCGGAATGCTTGTTCAGGGCATGACTGATTATGTATGGTACAATTACCGTGTATTCGGTATGTTCTGGATTATTCTGGGCTTATGTGTTGCGGCAATAAGATGTGCCGACTCTCAAGGTACAAAAAAATAAAGGCAGGGCAATTTATAATTTATACGGAAAGGAAAATTCACATGAAAAAAACTTCAAAAAATTGTATGAATGTCATTGATATAATCATTATTGCCGTATTCGTTCTGGCAGCGGCGGCAGCGGGATTTATCTTTCTCCGCCCCGGTAATACGCAAGCGCAGGCAACACAGTATGTTGATTTCACCATCGAACTGCCCACCATCAAAAATAAGTTTGAAGGCGTAATCAAAAAAGGCGACCCGGTTCTTGAAACCGTCCGCCACGCCGCCATGGGCGAAATTCTTGATGTAGTGTACGAAAACGCCTCCATTGCAACTACCGATATGCAAAATAACGGTGTAATGATAATGGCTGACTACCCTGACCACAAAAAAGTAACTGTTGTAATCCGCGCACCTTACGGAATAAACGAAAACGGTGAATACACCGTGGCGGGAACCGCCCTTGCAGTTGGTGCATATATTAATTTCAGCACACCCGATTTTATAAACAGCGGATACTGCACAAGAATTGAATTCCCCGATGCAGAGGAAAATCTTGAGTGGCAGAATTACCTTAACAGTAAGAAAGGGTAAAGGAGGCAAAGTAATATGATTTTGGGAACTCAGAACAAGAAAAGATTTAATATAATAGATGTTGTGCTTATCCTGGCAATTCTTGCAGTAATTGCAGGTGTTGCAATACGCTCCGGATTTACAGGCAGTCTCTCCCAGAAACTTGACAACGGTTATATAGAATACGACTTTATAATAAACTCCGTCAAGGACACTTCGGGCGAATACTTTGTAAAGGGCAAAAAGATATTTTCACAAACTACCCAAAAAGAAATCGGCGAAATTATTTCCGCAACTGCCCGTCCCGCCGAAGCATATATCGAACTTTCCACGGGAGAAATTGCAAAAACTTATATTCCCGGCAGAATTGATGTTCTGGGGAAAGCAAAAGTAAGCGGAAATCTTGATTCCGACGGACGCTGTATGCTTCACGGTACAACACATATAGCAACAGGAAAAACCATATATGCCCGTACTGCAGATGTATCATTTATGTTTACTGTTGAAAACGCCGAGTTTGTGTCCGATAATCCCGGGTCTGATTCTGCAGAAAACCGGGACACTCTGTCTCTGCCCCAACAAACAACACCCGACGATGTAATCGCTGAAAATGTGGAAGTAACTGAATAAAATCAACATATTTCAGTGTGAAAGATAAGTTTTTTTTGGTGAAATTGCGAAATTTTTTAATTTACTATTGATTTTATTTTTATTGTTTGTTATAATATTATCAGATATTATGCAATTCATACAGGGAGTGTTCAGATATGATTTCCAAAGAAATTACCATAACTAACAGTGTAGGACTTCATGCAAGACCTGCGACATATTTTATACAAAAAGCAAATACTTACAAAAGTTCAATCTGGGTTGAATGCGGCGGTCGCCGTGCCAATGCCAAGAGTTTGCTTGGTGTTCTTTCCCTCGGTATCGCAAAAGGCACTACAATCATGCTGATTGCCGACGGTGCAGATGAACAGGATGCTCTTGACGGACTGGAAGAAACAGTACTTTCAGGCTTTAACGATTAATCGTCAGTGTGACTTTTGTTCAACCCGCAGAAAGTCTGTCTTTCTGCGGGTTTTCATTTCTCAAAAGACGGGAATACAAATTAAATAAAAGGTACAATTTACTGATTTTTTATTGACAAACGGGAAATAATATGATATAATACAATATATGTTAAATATATTGGGGTGTAGCCAAGCGGTAAGGCAACGGACTTTGACTCCGTCATCTCGCTGGTCCGAATCCAGCCATCCCAGTCACAAAAAAGCCTAATGCTCGCGCATTAGGCTTTTTTGAACGATGTTTGCCCTCACGGGCAAGTGATGTTTACTGTGTAAATGATGTTACGCCTGACGGCGTAGTGGGCAAACATCACATCACTTTGCGCAAAAGACGCAATACATCACTATGGCGAAACCATAACATCACTGCGGCAACGCCGTAACATCACTTTTTCTTTCGCCACACCAACAAAACCGTAGACAGATTTGAACTAACGAATTTACCAAAACCTATTGACAAACACAGACTATTGTGATAGTATATACTACAGTAGTAGTCTGGAGGTGCTGATAATGCAAAAGCTATTTGACAGCGAATTGAAAGTGATGGAGTTGATCTGGGCACATGAACCAATCAGCGCAAAAGAATTGAGCATTCTCGCCGATAAAGAATTTGGATGGAATAAAAACACCACCTATACTGTTATCAAAAAAATTGAGTCAAAGGGATATATCAATCGCACTGATCCCGGTTTTATCTGTATTTCACTCATATCAAAAAAGGATGTTTGTGAAAGCGAAACGCAAAGCCTGATAAATAAACTTTTTGGCGGGTCAAGAAAAGCTCTTTTTTCGGCTTTATTGGAAAATGAAAAATTAACCAATGATGAAATTGACGAACTTCGAAGGCTTATTGACAAGAGGTGATACCATGCTTGGTGAAATCTTTTATTGGATATTCAATATGAGTATTGCCGCAGCAATTTGTATGATTCCCGTATTGCTTCTTCGCTTGATTAGAAAAATTCCTCATCGAATTTTTATTTGGCTGTGGATTGTTCCGTTTATCCGACTGTATATTCCTTTTGGGATTTCCAGCAAATACGGAATCATGGCTTTGCTATCCAAGTTCACAACAAAAACGGTTACAATCATAGAGATAAGTGATGATTCTGCGCTTACAATGATGAATTATGTAATGGCGGCAAACAGTTATTCCCCAATCACCTACAAGGTCAATCTCCTTGAGGTTCTTTTCAATATTGCTTCCGTAGTATGGCTGCTCGTGGCATTGGCGGCAATACTCACTTTGGTAATCATTTATTTTGTTACACTCAGCGAAGTTAGGGATGCCCAAAAATTAAAGAACAATATCTTTATTTCAGATAAAATCAAAACGCCTGCGGTATACGGAATTATAAAACCGAAAATTATTCTTCCTACCGAATACGATGTAAATAAACTGAATTTTATATTGATGCATGAAAATGCCCATATAAAACGAAAAGATAATTTCGTTCGCCTCTGTGCCTTAATCATTGTATGTATTCATTGGTTCAATCCGCTTGCGTGGCTTCTGTTAAAACTGCTATATTCGGATATTGAGCTTGCTTGTGACGAATCGGTACTATCAAAATGCAACGAAACCGAACGGAAAGAATACGCATACACATTGCTCTCCACGGCAGAAAAAACCAACCAATTTACTGCGTCCTTCGGGGGCTCAAAAATTAGAATCAGAATAGAAAACATCCTATCCTACAAAAAAATTTCTGTTTTCTCCGTTGTCGCTTTCTCTTCGTTGGTTATTGCAATATGTTACATTCTTCTTACCAATGCATCGTGAAAGGAGTACATTATGGAAAACAAAACGCTTAGAAACTACTATCTGTTCTCCATTCTTGGAGTATTTCTCGCGTCATGTTATCCGATTTACATGGGATTATCCGTGATTGCTGATATGATTCGTTACGGAACGGTGTATGCAGAAAATTATCCCAAGTATATTATCCCGTACACGCCGATTGCGCTTTCTCTTTTATTCGGCGTTGCACTGATTCCGATAACAACAAAACATTTCAAAAAATACCCATTGCTTTTTGGAACTGCCAGTTCTACTGTGGTATTTTTTGCCGTAGAGTTTCTTTTGGAAAGAACGGTAACTGTCACGCGCACTGTAACCGGTATTTTTTCAACATTAGAAGATTGGCAAATGTATATGTGCTATGTTCCTCCAAACAGTTTTGAAGAACGAACATGGACCGAGGTTGACATTTTGATGGGCGAATATAGCCCCGCGTTCAAGTTTCATTTTTACCTCATTTCGGTTGTTCTTATTATTTCTATTTTGAACTGCTTTTATGGTTTCGCAAAAATGATTCATACAGGTGGCGAGAGCCGCCGAAAATCTCTTGTCATTCAATCTATTGCAAGCGGCGCATTTCTCGGAATGTGCATTTGGGCATGCTTTACCGCCTTTTACAGAAATGGTGATATTAAGGTTTCGGCATTGTCTGCTGTGCTGATGAGCGTGTTTTTCGTCTTGTTCGGCGTATCCCTTGGCATTTATATAGCATCCTTTACTCTAAACAAGAAACCTCTACTCTCCATATGGTTACCGAGCGTATCGGCGGCGGTCTTTACATTGGTTATGTATATCGGGGAAATGATTCTGCTAAGCGGACACCTGTACCGCTTCGGAAACGGATTCTTTTTTGAAGGTATACCCGGAATCGTGCTTGCTCCTGTAGACATCATTGTCATTCTTGCTTCCGGAGTCATTGCGACAATTATTGCGAATTTCGTTCGCAATAAAAACACATAGGCTTTGTTGCAAGCATAGAGCGGCACCCCGGAAGACAGCGGTTAAGTGCAACTCCCGTTATCATTAAGGGGTTATTGTACCCTCTGCAAAACCTGAGTGCATCCAAATCGACCACACACGGTTTTGCATCTAAATAGTTCACTGATTCTACAATTATTTAAAACACACGAAAAATTACAAAGGAGTGACAAAAATGCAAAAAGAACTTTCGCAAAAAGCACTTTCAATAATCAAAAAAATGCAGCAAAGCGAATTAAACGAGAGTGTAATTTATGAAGAAATTGCCAAGTTTAGTAAGGGTGAAAATAATAAAAACACTCTTCGCCGTCTTGCCGCAGAAGAAAAGGCTCACTATGAAATTTGGAAGAAATACACCAAAATTGAAATGAAACCGCAAAAGATGAAGATTTGGAAATTTAAAATTTTAGCAAGACTTCTCGGATTTACATTTGCCTTAAAACTTATGGAAAACGGAGAAGAAGGTGCACAAAAAGAGTATGACCTTCTTGCCAGAGAGGTAGAAGAGTCCATAGTCATCAGAAGTCAGGAAGAAGAACACGAAAAGGCTCTTCTTGAAATGCTTGATGAAGAAAGTCTTAAATATGTGGGTAGTATGGTGCTTGGCATGAATGATGCGTTGGTCGAACTCACAGGTTCTCTTGCAGGTTTCACATTTGCACTTCAAGACACAAAAGTCATTGCTCTTTCAGGCTTAATTATGGGCATATCTGCTACATTTTCTATGGCATCCAGTGAATTTCTTGCCGCACGAAGCGAAGGAAGAAGTGATGCGGTTAAATCTTGCTGTTACACAGGTGTTGCCTATCTTTTGACTGTGGCATTGTTAATTTTGCCTTACCTTCTCTTTGACAGCACCCGCTACATGACCGCGTTGTTTTGTATGATTGCCATTGTAATTCTTATAATTGCTGCATTTACATACTATATTTCCGTTGCAAAAGGCGAAAAGTTTCGTTCGAGATTTCTCGAAATGTCATTAATCAGTATTGGTGTTGCCGTAATTTCTTTCTTTGTAGGTATTCTTGCAAAAAAATTCTTGGGTGTTGATTTATAAAACAGAACACATAAATTAAAAAAGATTGTCACTTAAATTATTCATTGATTCTGTAATGGAATAAAGTCCAACAACGGGAACAAGCATTGATACTGATATTCGTGAATAGTTTTATGCTCCCGGTAAGGCGGATTTTGTGGCTAAAAATACCCCCTGTTCAAAAGAACTTTGAACAGGGGGTATCATTTGTCAGTTTTTTGTTTTACGGTTTATTTTGTGACCTCAATGAATCTCTGAAGTACTGTTGCTATCTCTGCTCTTGTGGCATTGTCTTTGGGATTGATTGTAGTGTTTGTCTTTCCCTTCATTATGCCTGTGCCTGCTGCCCAGTTCATTGCAGAAACTGCGTATTCGGAAATCT
>JAFSGN010000010.1 GCA_017440805.1 Clostridia bacterium | reverse complement strand
TAAAATATTAGAGATAAAAGACTATGACGATTAAAAATTGAGCAAAAAAAAATAAAATTTCCTCTAAAACACAGAACACCGTAAACCCTTGTAGAATAAGGGTTTACGGCACTTTCCTTAAATTACTAATTTCGGTGAGGCATTGGAAATTGTGAAGGATTCTCTTGACTGCAAGAACTTTTATGCCTTCAATCCATCTTTTGATAAAAGATAATTTCATATATCAGATAAACGGAATACGGCAAATCTCTGCCGTATTCCGTTTTAATGCTGCATTATAAAGTTCAATATTTTTGCAAAGCCCTGTTTATGGGTAAGTTGCCGGATTTTTACAGATTACGGTCTTAATCCCATACCACCCTCAAGTGTGAGGGTTTCACCGGTGAGATACTTCATATCGGGGGAAGCAAGGTGTACGCACACACTTCCTATTTCTGTTTCGGGGTCGCCGTAATGTCCTGCGGGGGGCATTTTTACATTTGCCTTGAAAGCATCGGGGTAAGCCTTTTCAAAGTTTTCAAGTTGTGCAGTCCATGCCAAAGGGCAGATTACATTTACATTAATTCCGTCTTTTGCCCACTCGGTTGCTGCCACGCGGGATAATCCGCGGATACCTTCTTTTGCCGCTGCATAAGAGCATTGTCCTGAATTTCCGAACAATCCTGCACCGGAGGCGAAGTTTATTACTGTTCCTTTTGTCTCTTTAAGATACGGATAACATGCTCTCATATAGTAAAAGGTTGCATAAAGTCCGGAGAACATAGCCAGATTGAATTGTTCGGTGGTGTGGTCGGCAAAGAGAACTCCCGAAGCGGAGGCCTGTGCATTGTTTATCAACACATCAATTCTGCCGAATTCTGCAATGGTCTTTTCAACAACATTTGCTACCACTGCCTCGTTGTCGGAATCGGCACTGACATCTGCCTGAATGGCAAGAACTTTAATGCCGTACAATCTTTCCAGTTCTTCTTTTGCATCTTCAAGTTTAGTTACATTGCGTCCTGTTATGACAAGATTTGCTCCTTTTTTAGCATAAGCAGTTGCAATTCCGTATCCTATAGAGCCGCATTTTCCGCTTTCCAGAACCGAACGACCTGCTCCGGTAATAATTGCAGTTTTTCCTTTTAAATATTCCATAGTGTATCTCCTTTAATAAACAGTATTTTACAAAAATTAACATACGATTTGTCGATATGCAAACTGCGTTTGCCCGATATTTTTACTTTCGTAAAATCGATATGTTTTTCGCTATGCTCAAAACTCGATATGATATAAATCTCGTTGCCGTAAGGCAACATATCGAGTCATTTATGACATGTCGAGTGCGTCAGCACATATCGAAAAACTTACACGAGATTTATATCGACGATTTCATCTTTGATGAAATTATTATAACACAAAAACACAAAATTTTCAATACGGCAGGAAAAAATAATGTCTGCCGGGATTATAAAGAAAAATCACTTAAAAATTACTGATTGTTATTGACAAAACCATGTGGTTGAATTATAATTGATTTAAAATTAAAATTGGGTGAGGGGGAATTTCTGAACATGGGTACACAATCAAACGGCGATATGAGAATTTTTGACAACCTGTCTGGGATGCAGTATGATAATCTTGCAGGCTTCACACTTTTCTACGGAGAAAGTCATGAGGAATTGGCGCGTATGGTGAAGGCGATATACGACACCAATCTGCGTTCTATGGTGCTTGAAACACGCTATCATCCCGAATACTGTGAAGAAAAATATTTTGATGACATACGGTTTGTTTTTGACGAGTGCCGGAAACTCGGTATGCATATATGGCTTATGGATGATTGTCAGTGCCCCTCAGGGAGTTGTAAATATCTGCCCCAAAAACCTGAATATGACTATTTACGCCCCTGGGAAGTGAGGGAGACCCATGTTGATGTGGCAGGGCCTATGACCGACGGCAGTGTGATGGTCGACTGCTGGTTGAAAGACGAGAGCGAAAGTGTTCTTTCGGTTGTGGCAGCAAAGCGTGTTCCGGACAGTTCTCTTCTCACCGGTGAATTGGTAGATTTATCCGACAATTTGCACGACGGAATGGTGTATTTCGACCTTAGCGATGGAGTATGGCGTATTTTCGTATTGATTAAAACCAGACAGAACACCGAGCCGTTTATTGATAAATTGCGGAGCGAATGCACTGAATTTTATATACAGAATGTGCATCAGAAGATTTATGACAATCTGTCAGAGTATTTCGGAAACACATTCCTGGGATTCTTCAATGATGAGGCAGGTTTCCACAATAACGGACACAATCAGTACATAACACCTATGGGAACAGAAAAGGCACAATATCCGTGGGGCAAATGTGTTGTTGAAGGTTTGAAAAAAATTTACGGCGATAAATTGTATACAAGACTTATCGGTTTGTGGTATAACTTTGAAGATTGTTCCGAAGAAAAAGTCCGCGTTGAATACATGGATATTATCAGCAAGGCATTTTATGAAAACTTTTCAAGTAAAATAGCCGGCTTCTGTCATACTCACGGAATACAACTTATCGGTCACATCCTGGAGGATAAAAACGCACATGCCAAAACAGGCTATGGTTGCGGTCACTTTTTCCGTGCCGTAGGCGACCAGGATATGTCGGGAATTGATACGGTGCTTCATCAGCACATTCCCGGTATGACACAGTATTCCAACAGGGCAAGTACATCAATGGTGCATCACGATAATGTGTTTTACAATTATTATCTTGCAAAACTCGGTGCATCCTATGCTCATATTGACAGTCGTAAAAAAGGCAGACTTATGTGTGAAATATTCGGTGCCTACGGTAATGCAGAGGGCACAAAAATGATGAAATATATGGGCGACCATATGCTTGTTCGGGGTGCAAACTATCTTCTGCCCTGCCTGTTTACAACCAATCATACAAAAAGGAACCATTTTCCGCCGTATCTGTACTGCGGCGATGTAATTCATCCGTTTGCTTCGTATTACGGAGATTTGATGAATTATATGAATCGTGTTACACATCTTCTCACTGACGGTATACATGTATCATCATGTGCAATTTTCTATGACGCACACGGAATATGGACCAATACTGATTTTGTTGAGGGACAGGCGGTAGCAAAGGTGTTGTACGATAACCTGTACGATTTTGACATTCTTCCCATAGAATATGTGGAGAAAATAGATGAAAAAGGAATGATTAACGGCGAAAAATATCCTGTTTTGTTCCTGCCTTATTCGTCATATCTCCCACAAGACATTATTCAGTCTTTGAAAAATGCCGATATTGAAGTAATCTGTGTCAGTGATAAAGGGCAGAAATCCCCCGATTTCCCCACTATAGATTTAACAGAAATCCCTGATTTTATGAAAAGCCGGGGACTTGGTGATGTAAAATCCGACTATAACGGCATATATCTTCGTTCATATCATTATACAAGAAACGGAACCCATTATTATATGTTTGTAAATGAAGACATTAATAATGAAATTTCTGCAAATGTTACCCTGTCTGAATTTTCAGGCGGTACTTATGCAATCTATGACCCGCTTATGAATAAGGCGTGGCGTTGCAGTTCTGCCGAGCGGAATATCCATATAGACCTTCCCGTATATAGTTCGGTTTTTGTTATATGCGGTGATATGGATTATGAAAGTCTTCCGGAGTTACCCTTGTTCAGACTTGATAAAGAGACTGAGGCGGACAGTGTGTATGACATCAGCCTTTCTGAAGATGGAAAGGAGTTCACACACTATATAACCACCGACAAACTGTTTAATGTAACAGGATATAAGCATAATCCGCATTTTTCGGGAAATATCCGTTACCAAACAAAACTGAAATTCAAAAAGTCAGATAAAATTGAACTTAATTTGGGATATGTGGGCGAAGCGGCTGAGGTGACTGTAAACGGTCAGTCTGCGGGCAAACGGTTTGCACCCCCGTATACCTTTGATGTAACCGACCTGATTAAAGACGGAGAAAATTCTGTGGAAATAAATGTTGCCAACAGTCTTGTGCACAGAATAATGGATATGCGTTCCACATATCTCGTTGTTGAGCCGTCGGGAATTATGGGGCCGGTAAAGATAAAAAATTATTCCATAAAATGAGGTAAAAAATGAAACTGACTTCGGAACAAATAAAGAATGTGACTGTTGGTGCATCTCATGTGACCTTTGAAGACGGGCTTTATAAATTTTTCAGATATACCGACAGGGAATATAAAACAGAATCAAAAATGAATATGCTGATACCTGCGGGAATACAACTGTATTTCAAAACAGACGGAAATATATTAAACCTGAAGGTTGAAACGCGGGCAATAGATGTTCCCTGTACTTACTTTTCTTTTGATATAATAGTCAACGGCAGACTTGCCGGTACTATTCAGAATGCAGCCGAGGAAGATTTAAAAGGAAATTACGGTTATGTGAAGTTCCCTCTTGGTAAGTTTCAGGGTGAATTTGAACTGGGGAAGGGCGAAAAAACTGTCAGAATTGTGCTTCCTCATTCCACGGCGGCATACATAGAAGAGGTTGAAATTACAGGGGCAACCTATATTGAACCTGTAAAAAGAAACAAAACTCTTGTTGCCTACGGTGATTCGATTACCCAGGGATATTTCGGTGTTCATCCGTCAAAAACCTATGCTGTGCGTATTGCCGATGCACTTGACGCCGAACTTTATAATAAGGCATTCGGCGGTGCGGGTTTCTCTCCGAACCTTGTTGAGGCATCCGACGGTATCAGGGCGGACTATGTCATTGTTGCCTACGGTACAAACGACTGGGGCGGATACGACAAAGATTTTATGAGAAAAAACACACAGGAGTTTTTCTGCAATATACAGAAAATTTATCCCGATACCCCTACTTATGTCATTACTCCGATATGGAGATCTGACTGGGAAAAAGAAAAAAAGGGCGGACTGTTTTCAGATGTGGAAAACACCATAACGGAAATTTTCAGTCAGGCTGAAAATGTAACAATAGTGCCCGGCAGAGACCTTGTTCCCCACGACACATCGCTTTTCGGGGATTTATGGCTTCATCCCGGCGACAAAGGAATGGAATATTATTACAACAATCTCATAAAATTTATAACTAAGGAGATGTAAAAAAAGTCCAGACCGTCAAAAACAAAAAGAAGACTGTGTAACTATATAAGATAACTACAAAAACCTCTTTAGTTGTCTGTTTTCAAGGTAAAAACTCAAAAATGAGTTTTAACCCAAAATAGAAGTTTTTGACTATAAACAAACCTCGCCACTATCGTACAATCGTACGCCGACGGGCTTCGGTTTGTCCATTCTGAAACATTTTTTCCTATCTCCTTTAAGGATGTAAAAAAAGTCCAGACCGTCAAAAACAAAAAAGAAGACTGTATATCAAAGGAGCAGAAAAATGAATGTACTTGATGCCGTGTTATCAAGAAGAACGGCAAGAATATTTGAACAGGACCCTATTCCGCGGGAACATACAATAAAAATGATAGATTTGGCAAGACTGTCACCCAGTGCGGGAAACATGCAGTCGTTAAAGTATTTAATTATTGATTCCCAAAAAGAAAGAGAAGCCATATTTCCGTATATCAGATATGCCGGGTACATTAAAGACTGGAATCCTGAGTTTTCACAGAGCCCGGTTGCATTTATTGCGGTATTGAATAATACAGAAATAAGAGAAACCTGTTCATTTACCCAATGTGACTGCGGAATAGCCATGATGACAGTTTCCCTTGCAGCAGTTGAAATGGGATATGACAGTTGCATACTGGGTGCCATTGACAGAAAAGAAATATCCGGAATTATAGGCATTCCGCCCCGATATGAAATAATGTATCTGATTGGACTGGGAAAATCAAACCAAAAAAACACCTGGTTTGATGACAACAGTGTAAAATATGTGATGGATGAATCATATAATTTTAAAGTACCCAAAAGAAAATTGGAGGATGTAATTCTGACCTTGGACAACCGGGGATAAAAGAAATAAACAAAGAAAAAAGATTATAGCGGAAAAATCTCTGAAAAACTGGACTTTTTTAAAAAAAGGGTGTATAATGGTTTATATCAGGAAATGATGGAGCCTGATAAAAATTTTGGTTTGGAGAGAAAAATGAAGCTTATTATCAAAAACAACTACGACGAAATCTGTCAATGGTCGGCACAGCATATTGCCGATGCAATCAGATGTCACAGCGAACCCCGTCCCTTTGTTCTGGGACTTCCTACCGGGTCATCACCTTTAGGCGTATATAAAAGGCTTATTGAGATGAACAAAGCCGGTACGGTAAGTTTCAAAAATGTCGTGACTTTCAATATGGATGAGTATGTAGGACTTCCGAGAGAGCACGAGCAGAGTTATTGGTACTTTATGCACCAGAATTTCTTTAATCACATCGACATTCCGAAAGAGAATATCAATATTCTCAATGGTATGGCAGATGACCTTGAAGCCGAGTGTCAGCGTTATGAGGAAAAAATCGCATCCTACGGCGGTATTGACCTTTTTCTCGGCGGAAGCGGAGTAGACGGTCACATTGCATTCAATGAGCCTTTTACATCACTTTCGTCCCGTACCGGCATCAGAACTTTAACACAGGATACCCTGATTGTTAACTCCCGCTTCTTTGGAAACAATCCCGACAATGTGCCCAAAACTGCACTTTCCGTAGGAGTGGGTACTGTGTGTGACGCAAAGGAAGTTTTGCTTATTATCAGCGGTCATAACAAAGCGCGTGCCCTTCGCCACTGTGTTGAAGGCGGTGTTGACCACGCATGGACAATAAGTGCACTTCAACTTCACCCATGCGGAATAATTGCCTGTGACGAGGATGCCTGCGGTGAATTAAAGGTTGACACATACAAATACTTTAAAGAAAGTTGCAAAAACGAAAAGTGAATTTAAAAAAACGCGTGAATATGAGTTTTGCTTTTAAGGACAGTTTATAAAGCAAAGGTTTAAAAGGATACCGGAATTGGTTTGACAATTCCGGTATCCTTTTATTTATAAAATCTTGCAACTTGTTTTTAAATCATTCCATTCGGTATCAAATACTGCAAATCCGATATTATTCAGTGATGTAAGCGTATATATGGACCTGCAATTAAACTTTTCACTATCGCACAAAAACACTTTGTCTTGCATTTGCAATCATCAGAGTCCGGAGGTAATTTTCTTCTTCCGTGGGGTCAGATATAATTCCGTTTTTGTCTAATCCGTATGACGAAAAAACAAAATATCAGGATGAAGTTCAGATGTGATTATGTAACTCTGTGTTCCCGATATACCGCCGAGTTGTTAACACTGCTTCCGCCGATACAATGTGTTGAAATACCGTAACTTATAGCATTCATTGCTGTAATCATATTATTGGTAAACAGAGTAATATTTTTGTGTTTTGCAATATATGGAATTAAAAAACCGGCAGTACTTGAGCCATCAAGCATAATTGTTTGCCCGTCGCAAATCAGTGAAGATGCTTTTTACGGTGATATTCCCTGCACAAGAAAACTGACTCCCGATGAAATACTTGGACAAAATGAGTCTGAAAAATGATTAATATACGAAAAAACATAACGATACATTAAGGTGACAAACATAATGGGATGTAAAAGAACTCAAATAGAGTTTTTTACATCCCATTAATGCTGTCCGTCAGAGAATATCTCTTATAAACCTTTTTTTATCATCTGATTACTTTACTTTCGGCAAACTCGCCGCAGCAACAGACTGTCCGACTCTTCTTGCTTTTTCGTCGGGTATGTGGAGATTGATTTTCTTTGAAAGTTCGGGGAATTCCTCCTGCAGAACGCGGTTTGCAGTAGAAAGAAGAATTGTTCCGCCTTTTCCGCTGGTTACTCTTCCCATAATAAGAACATGCTTAATGTCGTAGAACATTGAATAATATGCGATAGTGTAACCGAAATATGTACCGATTGTTTCGTATATGTCTGCCGCACGGCTGTCGTTCTTTTCCATAAGTCCCTGAACGACTTTAAGTTTTTCGGCGGGAGAAAGTGACGGGTCAAGTTCAATTCCTGCTCTCGGAGCCAGTTTGATTACGGCATCCTGTGAAAAATATTTGACACCGCATCCATAGTCACCGCTCCATTCGTCAACCATTGCATTTTTGTTAAAGTCAACAGGTACAAAAGCAAGTTCGTTAAGCCAGCCAGTGATATTTCCGTCTTTGTCAACATATCCCGCGGCTTCACTTGTTCCCATTGCAACACCAAGAACATTATTGTCCTCAAGGCTCATTGCACCAGCCAATGCCGTAACATCGCCGTCGTTTGCAACTTCAACCGGAACATTTCCGATTTCCTTTGCAACATTAATATACATATTCTTTACATGCTTTTCAAAGTCTTCGTCGGAAACTTTCAGGAAAAGCGAGGCAACCATTATTTTGTTGTCGATATAAACACCTGCCGATGAGACACCGATAGCATCAACTCTGGGCATATGTGATGCGGCAGTTTTCATAGCACTTAAAATACCTTCGTAATGGTACATCGGGTCGCTTTCAAGTTTGGGGAACCAAACGACCTCTTCGGAATATACGGTTTCTCCGTCAATAACGGCAGAAACTTTTCTGTCACTTCCGCCGGCATCAAAACCTATTCTGCAACCGTCAAGATGTCTGCCCACCGGTGACGAAACATCGTTTTCGCAAGGGGCGTCTTTTACATTCTCTACATATACAACTTCAAAATCCTTTTCGTAAACGCGGGACATAAAATTAAGGTCAAATTCTCTTGCTCCGCCTGCCTTATAGTCATCTGCGATTTTTTTGTAAATATATTCGGAGCCTGCGATAAATACCTTATATCCACCCTTTGCCCAAAGAAGAGTTTTAATAATTCTTTCAACTATGCGGTAGTTCTCTTCGTCGTGACCGGTACCGTCTTTGAAAATATCCATTTTATAAACAGAGGTAAGGCGATTGTTTCTTTCAATGCAGAGAATAAGTTCCTGTGAGTCTGCATTTTTGACCGCATTTTTAAAATCATTTACAACTTTTACCATAGGTATAAATTCGGGTTCAAGTTTTGCTATCATGGTTATTCTCCTTTATATCTTATTTCGCCATCCAGGATTGTCATGGCAACATTGAATTTGTCATCTGCTATCATAAAATCTGCACGCTTTTCTACCTCAATTGAGCCGATTTCATTGTCTTGTCCAAGCACTTTTGCGGGATTATATGATGCACAGTTGACTGCCTGGTAAATTTCAAGGTTTGTGTTTTCAAGAATATTCAGAATTGCCTTGTTCAATTCGAGCACACTGCCCGCGATTGTTCCGTCAGGCATAAGACACTTAATGCCTTCTTTACGGACAGGCTGTCCCCCCAGAGTGTAGTCGCCGTCAGCCATACCACCTGCTCTTATGCAGTCTGTAATAAGACAAAGGTTGTCCTTTTTTATTTTGGCGATAAGGCCAAAAAGTCCTTTGTCTATATGGAAGGTATCCGCGATTAATTCAACCGACACATTATCATCCGACAGTGCCGCACCCACAACACCGGGGCTTCTGTGGGTAAGAGGAGTCATGGCATTAAACAGGTGAGTTGTATGTGAAACACCTGAGTCAATGCCCGTTTTTGCTTGTTCAAAGGTTGCGTTGGTATGACCCATAGAAATAAGCACATTGCTTTCTTTTTTTATTTTTTCTATTGCCTCAAGAGCACCGCAAACTTCGGGTGCAATAGTAAAAAGTTTAACTATATCTTTGTTTGCCAGAATAAAGTCCGGATCCGGCGCCAAGATATGTTCTTCCGCCTGAGCACCTTTTTTAGACGGATTAATAAAGGGACCTTCGCTGTTAACACCCAGAATCCTTGCACCATAGTATCCGGATGAATTTTTAACCTTTCTTACGGCATCAAATGCAGTTTCAATCTCTCTCTTTGAAACTGTCATTGTTGTGGGGCACCATGCGGTTACACCGTTTTTAATGATACCTTGCGCCATAACTTTTATGCCGTCGGCATCGCCGTCTGAAACATCGGCACCCATATAGCCGTGGATATGTATGTCGCAAAGTCCCGGGCAGACATACATTCCTTTTGCATCAATAATTTCATATTCCGAAATATTGATATCATTTGTGTTTGCAATTTTTTTAATTCTCTTATCAAAAACAACTGCAAAGTTTTCCTTTACGGAATCTCTCAAAACCAATTTGCCGTTTATTATACACTTCATAAAAAACCTCCCAGTAAATTGTAGCATATTTTATATGATATTTCAATAGTTTTTTTGTATTTTACAGGGAGTGATTTTAAATGTACAATTTTAGTTTTTGCTATTGACATAAAAAACATTTTATGATATAATAAATCTGTTACGGACAATTTCGGGTCAAGGTAACAATATTCCGGGATGTAGCGCAGTTTGGTAGCGCGCTTCGTTCGGGACGAAGAGGTCGCAGGTTCAAATCCTGTCATCCCGACCACCTTAAACCTCAGTAACCAAGCGGTTTCTGAGGTTTTTACTTTGTTTGAAAAAACTCATTTTTTCGATTTTGACCACATGTTAGCCACATTTTACGCCTCAAACGCAGTCGTAGCAAGGGTTTACGCTGTTTTTTAAGTTTAATTTTTGCTTTATGACCTTGCTTTTTTATCTTTTCTGTGTTACAATGTATTTAATTAAACTGCCACCGGGTAGTAGATGCGTCAAAGCATTCGTTCGTATATCGTTAGGTCTTTGAAGATATACTTGCGGATGTTTATTTTTTTGGAGGTTCGTTATGGATAAATTAAAAAACTATTTTTCAAAAACTGATATTACTTTATGGTCATCATCTGTTTTTTGTATTATAATTTCATTCTGCATTTTTGATAGAGAAAGTTATCTCACCTTGTGTGCATCGCTGATTGGTGTTACATCATTAATCTATAACGCAAAAGGGAATCCGTTCGGACAACTACTAATGGTAATATTCAGTCTACTCTATGGGGTGATTTCATACACATTCTCTTACTATGGGGAGATGATAACATATCTTGGCATGACACTGCCTATGGCTGTTTTTGCACTTATCTCTTGGCTTAAAAATCCGTACAAAGGTAACAAAGCAGAAGTCAAGGTGAATTCCTTAACTTCAAGAGAAAATATTTTTATGTGGATAATCACTATTGTCATTACAGTTATCTTTTACTTTATATTGGAGCACTTCAACACCGCAAATATTGTTCCAAGTACAATCTCCGTTACAACAAGTTTTATCGCAGTGTATCTTACATTTCGAAGAAGTCCATACTTTGCACTTGCCTATGCTGCAAATGATATTGTGCTTATAATTCTGTGGATATTGGCAAGTATTCTTGATATCAGATATGTTTCTGTTGTCGTGTGTTTTATTGCATTTCTTTTTAACGATATATATGGTTTTATTAGTTGGAAAAAGATGAAAATACGACAGGAACAACATTAGATAGTTCAAAGTTTGAACAAAGTCCTTTTCTTTGTTTGGTACTGTTGTCCCTTCTGTTGGATTTTTGGCTATGAGATTCTTTGCGATTGCCGTTTCCATTGCCAGGTGCAGTGTGCTATGTATCTTTATTATCATATTATCTGCAAGCGTGTGTCCATGTACGGGATGGTTCTTAATTCTGCCTTCTTTTTTTAATTTCGCATACATTTTCTGCACATCATTTGTTGTTATGAAGGCTATCTTTTTATCTCCCAGATATGGCTTTATGTAGCATCTGCATATTAGCTCGAAGCCCTTTAGAGTGGTTGGTCGGACGGCTTGGGGCATTAATTCCGTTATCCATTTGTCGAGCCATTCACTTAATGTTATGTTGCTGTCTTCGTTAAGGTTGGCATCCTGATATTGAAGTTTTAATACATTTAACTTTTGCATCATTTCTTTTTGCGTCTTGCCATATGCATATCTGAATATAGAATCACCATTTTGTTTATGCCCGACCACAATTCTGCCTTCCCATTGATTTTCTTTTTTTAGCCTTACCATGCCGTCACCAGATGGTCTGCGTTTTGCCATTTTTCTCACCTCTCTTTTCGTAACACACACAATACCGTAAAGGTTCAAACAAGTCAAGCGAAAAGCCCAAACAAATCTGCAAAGATTTTCAAAAGACATACAACAGTAATTTCATTGACATATTAATGTGTTTGGTGTATAATTCTATTAAAGTTAATCATTGAATTCAAAAGAGGTTACGCATACATTTGAACAGAACCAGTAAAAACGGACAATAGAAAAAAAGAGCCTCCTATGGTATAATGAAACAAAAACCATAGGAGGTATTTTTATGCCCAGAAGTTACAGACACATAAAAGAATATGAAAAAGAAATACTTGAACTAAAATCGAAAGGATTAACCGAAAGAGAAATTGGAAATCAGTTAGGTTTTAGCAAGAAACAAATAAACAATTTCATTATGCGATATAATGCTAATCAACGCAAAATCGAAGCAGGAATAATTATCAAGCCTAAAGGCAGACCGTGTAAGAATGGGAATTCCTTACCACCATCTATTCAGCAAATGAGTAAATTAACACAGTTGCAATATGAACTTGCAAGAAAAGAACGAGAATTAAAAAGATTGGAAATGGAAAATGAATTGATGCGGGATTTTCTCTCGCTCACAGAAAGGAAGTGAGAACAAGCGTAAAATATATGATTATCTATCGTCATAAAGAAAAATACTCAATTAGTGAAATGTGTAGATTTTTCAAGGTTTCGAGAAGTGGGTACTATGGATATGTTGCTCGCATGGATATCCCTGCAAAAGATTTACCGTTAGCAGAAAAGATAAAGGAATGTCAGGATAAGTGTGGCAAGACATATGGTTATCGTAGGGTGCATATATGGCTTGAAAGAAATGGAATACACCACAATCCCAAAACTGTTTTAAGGGTTATGCAGAAATATAATTTGTTGTCAGTTGTCAGAAGAAAGAAATATCGTAATTATGGTGGTTGTATACACCGTTATCCTAATTTACTAAACAGAGATTTTAATGCAGATAGACCAAATCAAAAATGGGTTACAGATATTTCTTACATCAAAACATTACAAGGAGCGCTATATTTGTCAGTTATCAGAGATTTATTTGACAATAGTATTATTGCCTATAAAACCGGTACAGAGCAGAACATAAACCTTGTATTACAAACAATAAGACTGGCGATGAAAAAGGAAAAAGTCACTGCAGAGCTGCAACTCCACAGTGACCAAGGCTTTCAATATGCCTCACACGGATATTTTAAGCTAACTGAATTATACAACATAACGCCATCAATGTCAAGAAAAGGGAATCCTTACGACAATGCTTTGGCTGAAAATTTCTTTTCCATTCTTAAAACCGAATGTATTTATCGTACCAAACTTAAAGCCTATGAGGATGCTCGCATCCTCATAGATGAATATATTCACTTTTACAACAATGAAAGAATACAACTAAAAACAAAACTGACACCACAAGAAATGCGGTGCCAGTACATTGCTTAAAATTTAATATTAACTACCATAGTAGCCTTTTTTGTACTGTCTGCACAATCTGGTGCAGTTCAAATTTATGAGTCCTTTTTTCTTCATCTGTCATTCCTCCTTTGAATAGCTTTCGCAATGATATGTGTAATCTTTGCAAGGAGCAGACCTATGTATATTATCAACACAGCTATCCAAATAATAATTGCTGATAAAATGTGCATATTACCAACAAAACTGCCTGTACTCATATCTCCAAAAATTTCTGCATACATCAGCAATCCGAAAAATGCAAAAGCAAGACCAAAGTAAAATGGAATTAGTTTTGTCTGTGTGCTTTTAGTCTTAAAACACAACAGTAATTGGATAAGATATGATACGATAAATAAACCTATTGCAATACCTAGGTGCATATAGTCAGCTCCTTTCATTATTTATTAAAATTATTTATTTGTTTTTCTTAAACGATAACCTGATAGCATCAATTATCAATCCGTATCCCGCCATTGAAATAACACTCAGAATATGCCACAGATAAGGAACGCCATTGATTGCATCACGGACAGATTTTGTGCTGCTAAAGAAGTTAAGAAGTGGATTAATCCCGATAAACAATCCTATATCATCAATTCCGACTAAATTCAATACAACACCAATAATATCAACTACAACAAACCAAAATGTAACGGTTTTAAATATATTTAGCTTCTTTTTTATAATTGCACCGCCTTATTTTCTTT
>JAFSGN010000009.1 GCA_017440805.1 Clostridia bacterium | reverse complement strand
GATATGCTTTTCCTTTATATATTTTTTTAGAAGAACACACAACTCTTTCGGCAAGATTATCATTCGAATTTTACCTTTCAACCTAACCTGTGCCTGACCTGTCATCACAGAATTCACATTGATGTATTTCAATTCACTTACACGAATCCCCGTGGCACATATCGTCTGCATGATGAGGTAGAGCCTTTCATTCTTTTTACTCTTTGCTGCTTTGAGAAGTCTTTCGTATTCAGCTTTTGTAAGCTCTTTTTCACTCTGACAAAAGATTTGCCGTTGCATTTTCGGTTTTTTTACATTTTTTAAATGTAATTGAAGTATCCGTTGAGAAAAGAGAGCCGGGTTTAACACAAGATTGGTTTCTTTCGGGGAGGGGATTTTCTTGTAGAATCAACGGGATAAAATTAAAAACTACAGGTTTCGGTGAGAAACCTGTAGTTTTAACAATTACGAATATTGATTTTCTGTCAGACTCAGAGTTTGTTGATATCTGCTTCTGTGATAAGTTTGAAGCCTCCGTTTACCAAAACGGATTCTGCAACCGAATTGTCTTCAACTCTGAAAACAACATATGCGTGTTTTTCGGTGCGAGTCATAAATGCATAGAGATATTCAACATTTATATCTGCCTTATCAAGAACATCCAGCGCAGATGTGAGTTTTCCGGGTTCATCACCGATTTTTACGCCCACAACATCAACTACTTTGATGAGGTAGCCCTGTTCTTCAAGCACTTTTTCTGCGGCTTTCTCGTCATTTACAATAAGACGGAGAATACCGAAATCTTCTGTTTCCGCAATAGACAGTGCTCTTATGTTGATGTTGTTTTTAGCAAGGATATCTGTTACTGCAACGATTGTGCCTTTTCTGTTCTGAACAAAAACGGTTAATTGTTTAATAGCCATTCTGAAACCCCTTTCTTATATCAACTTACGCTTATCAACTACACGAACTGCTTTGCCTTCGCTTCTTGCAATTGTTTTGGGTGCAACAAGATGTACCGTGGGATTTATACCTAACATGGTTTTCATAGCATTTGCAAGGGATTTTTCCATTGCAAGTACATTGCTTACCTTGTCTGTGAACTGTTCGGGAGACAACTCAACATTAACTTCAAAGGTGTCGGTGTTGTTTAATCTGTCTACAACAATCTGATAGTTGGGCTGATAACCTTCATTCAGAAGTACAGTCTCAATCTGGCTCGGGAAAACATTTACGCCTCTTATAATGAGCATATCATCTGTTCTTCCCATGGGTTTTGCCATTTTGATAAGTGTTCTGCCGCAGGAACATTTCTTTCTTGAAAGAACACAAATATCTCTTGTCCTGTAACGGAGAAGAGGGAATGCTTCCTTGTCAAGGGAGGTGAATACCAATTCACCCTTTTCTCCCTCGGGAAGAACTTCTCCTGTGTCGGGGTCAATTATCTCTGCCAGGAAGTGGTCTTCATTAATGTGCATACCTGTTTGTTCGCTGCACTCAAAGGAAACACCCGGACCTGTTGTTTCGGTAAGGCCGTATATGTCGTATGCCTTAATACCCAGAGTTTTTTCAATTTCTCTCCGCATTTCTTCTGTCCAGGGTTCTGCACCGAAGATACCCGCTTTAAGAGGAATATCTTCAGGTTTGTATCCCTGTTCTTTCAAGGTTTCGCCGATATATGCTGCGTAAGACGGAGTACAGCAGAGTATTGTTGCACTCAAATCTGTCATAAACTGAATTTGTCGTTCTGTGTTTCCGGAGGACATGGGCAGGGTAAGACATCCGACCTTGTGTGAACCGCCGTTAAGACCGGGACCGCCTGTGAAAAGTCCGTATCCGTATGCCACCTGACAAACATCCTTGTTTGAACCGCCTGCCGCAACAATTGCACGGGCACAGCAGTCTTCCCACAAGTCCACATCTTTCTGAGTGTAGAAAGCAACTACACGGCGGCCTGTTGTTCCTGATGTTGACTGGATACGCACACAGTCCTCAAGAGGTTTTGCGAGTAATCCGTAGGGATAAGCGTCTCTTAAGTCAGCTTTTGTGAGGAAAGGAAGTTTGTGCAAATCTTCAATTCCGTTAATGTCTTCGGGTTTGACACCCTTTTCATCCATGAGGTTTTTGTAGTAAGGCACATTTTCGTAAACATGCTTTACCTGCTTTACGAGTTTTTCCGACTGAAGTTTTTTCATTTCTTCAACGGGCATGGTTTCAATTTCTTTCTGGTAGTAGTTCTGAGCCATTTTTTTCAGCCTTTCTGTAGTATAAATTTTGCTCAAACAGGGCGTCGGATTAAAAAACAAAAAAGTCCTCTGCAATCCTGTTCAAGGATACAGAGGACGGAATTATCATTTCCGTGGTACCACCTCAGTTCGCCGCTATCTCGCGGTAGCGACCTTACAAGGTACAGACATACCTTTGTTCTGTAACGGGAACACCCGTTGCATCCTACTTAAGACAAGTCCTGTTCAGTGCACTGCTGACAGAAGGAATTCGGAAGGACGCCCCGTTTGCCTCGCACCGACCGGCAACTCTCTCCATGTTCTTTCCAACCTACTGGTTTCTGCTCATCGCATTTATATTACAAAAACATTATACTACTTCAGATTAGTAATGTCAATAGGTTAAAGAAATTTTTCAAATATTTTTTCTGTTTTCTTGATTTTACAGTGATATTATTGTATAATAATCTAAGCAAATTGAAATTAATGAATTGCCTTTTTGTATTAACCGGTAATTCCGAATATTAAAAAATGGGGCATAAGTATGTATTTTGAAGAATTTGAACTCGGCTCAAAAACTCAGATTGAGCCTGCTGTAATAAATAAGGAAGATATGATTGATTTTGCCCAAAAATATGACATGATTCCTCTTCATACGGATGAAGAATATGCAAAATCAACTATATTCGGAAATTTAATTGCTCCGGGTGTTATGTCATTTATGAGTGTATGGGCAAAATATCTGGAAATTGATTTGGCGGGAGATGAACTTCTTGCCGGAAAGTCCACCAAAATAGAGTGGTTTAAGCCCGTATATGCGGAGGATGTGCTGTCAAGTACCTGCACGGTATCCAAACTCACAAAGCGGAATGAAAAAAACGGAATTGTAGAACTTACATTTGAGGTTTTCAACCAGAACAGAGAGTTGGTTCTTACCGATATTACGGAAATGATTGTAAAGTGTAAGCCCACAAAACAGTAATTGTAAAATAATGAGGCGGAACAATGTTCCGCCTCATTGTCTGTTGTATCAGTCCTGATTGTAGCAGGTAAATATTTCTTCAACTCGTTCACGGTCCTTATTTTTTGTAAATGCACTTACCAAAGGAACGATTACAAAAGATACTGCCATTGCAGCAACTCCCATTTCGGGAGATTTTGCCGCTGCCGAGGTAAAACCGCTGTTAAGAGTAATAACCAAAGTGGAAATTCCTACAACCAGAAGTCCCGAAAGTCCGCCGACTGAATCGTGTCCCACAACACAAACAACAAGACAAACAACACCCACAATCATTATAATGCCTTGAATAAGGTCTGTATATGCTGTTGCAATATATCCGCCCGCAACAAGATATACCGCTGTAAGACAGGCAATGATAAGCATCCAAACCCAGGTTTCAACGCCGGGGAATACCGCACTGAAGAGGGAGCCCAGTCCTTTGTAAACTGCGGCAGAGTAGGGAACGAGAAATACAAAAATGATTATTGCCGCAAAAATTTTCATGCTTTTGGAATTGTACCTTTTCTCAAAATAATCGGGCATGGTTCTGGCATTGAGTTTTTTGGTCATTTTTCTTGTCCTGTTTGCAAATAACAGCCAGGAAATAAGACAACCTAAAACTGCATTTCCGATTCCTATCCAGATGCTTCCCAGTCCTATATTCCAACCATGTTGTCCTGCGTATCCGACAAAAACAACGGCTGAGAAGTATGTAGTACCATATGCAAATGCCGTTACCCAGGCACCGATGTTTCTTCCGCCGATAAGAAATCCGTCAAGTGGTTTTTATTTGCCGTAACTGATACAGCCAATCAGAGCCATCGCAATTGCATACACGCAAAGAGCAATAATGGTATAAAGTTGTGCATTATTCATTTTTTTCCTACAAGTATTGATTTTTTTCTTAACATAGTATATAATAGTTTTCAATATTAGTCAAACAAATGGTTTGAATGTTTACCATCTAAATTTCATATGTTGGGGGCGGAACAATGGAATTACGCAATTTAATCACTTTTATTCATGTTGCTGAACTGGGTAGTTTTACAAAAACAGCGGAACAACTCGGGTATTCCCAATCTACCATATCTTTTCAGATAAAGCAACTTGAAGATGAACTGGGTTGTCTTTTGTTTGAAAGAATAAATCATACCGTAACCCTTACCGAGAGAGGTCACGAACTTGTTTCCTATGCACACCGTGTTCGCTCTTTAACAGAGGAATTCAAGGAAAATACCGGGGAAGACAGAGAATGCAAAGGACATATACATATTGTAACACCCGACTCATTGTGTGATGCCATGATTACCGGGAATTATATTGATTTTCATAAAAGATACCCCGGTATTTCGGTTAAATTTACAACTGCAGACACATCTGTTATGTTTGATATGCTTGACCATAACGAAGCAGATGTTATTATAACACTTGACAGTCACTCATACCATAAGGATTATGTCATTGCAAAAGAGGAACCTGTATCCATGCACTTTGTGGCGAATGCCCGGTCAAGATTCGCGGGAGTTAAAAATTTATCAATCAGGGATATAATTGACCAACCATTTGTTTTGACCGAATACGGTCAGGGATACAGGAGAGTTTTTGACAAGGAACTTGCAAAAAAATCGTTGGAAATAGTACCCATACTTGAAATCGGAAGAACAGATATGATAACCTCGTTGATTGCAAAAGATGATGTATATTCTTTTCTTCCTGATTTCGTTACAAAAGAACTGGTTGAATCGGGGGAACTTTGTTATCTTGATATTTGCGATATGAATGTTGAGATTTGGAAGCAGCTTATCTACCATAAAAACAAGTGGTTGTCAAGGTCGCTTAAAAGTTTGCTCAAATACATAATTGAAAAAGACTTTTCCGATTGAAAAAGACAGGGGGTGTAAAAAACTCAAACAGAGTTTTTACACCCCCGTAATCAATGAGATGGGAAAATGTCTCAGAATTAACAAACCGAAGCCTGTCGGCATACGATTTTATGGTTTATAAATTAACCGAATAATCTTTTTTGAATCCGTGTGCGCCAAATATCTGCCAGGTGCCTACGCCCAGTCTTTGCATAATTGCTTTTCTTTCCTCTAAACACAAATTCGGGTCGGTGTCCACTGAGGTCATAAGGATTGGTGCATACTGGTTGTATTTTGCCTGTTTTTCAGTCAGGCCGTGTGTGTTGATATAAATGTCGCCTGTGATGGCAATATGTTTTGAATAATCTATCAGCACAATCTCGCCGGGCAGATGACCGCCCTTTCCTTCGTATACCTCAAAGTGCAGTTCTTCAAAGTTGAAAAATCCGATTTGTGTCAGAGGTTCTGTCAGGTCGGGAACATCATTCCACATAGCAGTTATTTTACATGGCTCCAATGCCTGATATGATGTTAAAATTTTACAGATATTAATATATGGCTTATGGAGAGGATTTGATTCTCTGTAACCGTTTTTGCCCTGGTGTTCATTAACAAGACAGTCCGCAGTTTTTTTACTTGCAATTATCTTATCGAACAACGGTAAAAGTCCGCAGTGGTCCACATCTGCGTGAGTTACAAGAATTGTCTTTTCCATTTTGTCAAACCCGGGAAATAATTTTTTGAATACTTCCAGCATCTCATCCGCATAACAGGCATATCCGCTGTCTACAAACAGAACCTTTTCATTGCTTTTTATAATTATGGTATTGCTTCCGCAGGGAGGCTCTATAAGAATTATTTCGGTGTTGTCAGTTATTCTGTGAGTGCTTATGCGGGGATTAAAATTTTTCCCCTTTGAGTCGCCTAAAAGTTCGGCAAACTTACTTATACTGTCAAAAGTGCGGTACGGAGACAGTCCTTGTTCGTCAAGTGTCTGCATTGCAAGGTTGACATGTACCAAAAGTTCACGGCTTATTTTTTCCGAAAGTCCCATTGTCTGCGACAGACCTAAAACATAGGTGTTGTAAAAAATACTGTTATCATACACCTTTTCGGAACTGTTGTAGTCTATCACACGAACTTTACAAAGTTTCTCCACTTCTTTTAAAAACTCGGAAATTTTATCAAAATCATCAACATATAAACCCATTTTGAAATATTGATAATCTGTACCGTTTTCCTGAGAACTGATATAGGATATATTGAAGTTGAATTTATTTATAAGTTCAAGTACATTTGTAACACTTCCCGGTACATCTTCAAGACAGAACTCAATCAAAACGATACTGGTCTTATTCGTATTGCTTTGCAGATATCCGATTTTCTCAAGTTGGTTATCTGCCTTTTTTAATTGTTCCTCTGTTCCTTCGGCGTCAATAAACAAGGTGTGGGAATCAACTGCCTTGTTATAACTTACACGGGTGATATTTACCCCCAATTCCGAAAAGCATTTACTTGCTTTCAAAAAGGCACCTATATGGTTTGGCATGGAAGTTACATATGTTTTTTTCAACCCGATTCACCTCTTTTACAAAATAAGCCGAGGGTGATTTATCTCCCTCGGCATGAAGTTTTATTTGCTCATTTTTTTCTGGTCGTTCTTACGGATTTCCACACGCCTGATTTTACCGCTGATTGTCTTTGGAAGTTCATCTACAAACTCGACAATTCTCGGGTACTTATAAGGAGCAGTATGTGTTTTTACATATTCCTGGATTTCTTTTTTTAACTCGTCTGTGCCGGTTGTTCCTTTAACAAGTACGATTGTCGCTTTTACAATCTGTCCGCGGACCTCATCGGGAACCGGAGTAATTGCACATTCAAGAACATAAGGAAGTTCCATGATAACACTTTCTATTTCAAAAGGACCGATGCGGTAGCCGGAGGATTTGATTACATCATCGATACGGCCCACATACCAGAGATATCCGTCTTCGTCCATGGTTGCCTGGTCGCCTGTATGATAGTATCCGTCATACCAGACCTCTTTGGTCTTTTCCTCGTCAAGGTAATATCCGATAAAGAGACCGCAGGGAGAACCGTCTTTTGTGCGGATACAGATTTCACCTGTGTCGCCTGTTTTACATTCGTTTCCGTCAGGGTCAAGGACAACTACATCATATAAAGGACTGGGTCTGCCCATTGAACCGATTTTGGGAGTTGAGCCTACAAAGTTTGCGATGGAAAGTGTTGTTTCTGTCTGACCGAACCCTTCCATGATTGTAAGTCCTGTTGCTTTCTTGAACTGATTGAATACTTCAGGGTTCAGTGCTTCGCCTGCTGTTGTAGCATATTCGATGGATGAAAGGTCATACTTTGACAAATCTTCCTTGATGAAGAAACGGTACATTGTAGGGGGAGCACAGAAAGTTGTAATATGATATTTTGCAAACATGGGCAGGATGTCTTCCGAGCGGAATCTATCAAAGTCATAAGTAAATACGGCTGCTTCACATAACCATTGACCGTAGAGTTTGCCCCAGAGAGCCTTACCCCAACCTGTATCGGAGATTGTGAAATGAAGTCCGTCGGGATTTACATTGTGCCAATGCTTTGCTGTGGGATAATGTCCCAATGCGTATTTATATGAATGTGTTGCAATTCTGGGGTATCCTGTTGTACCGGAGGTAAAGAGCATAAGCATAGGCTCATTTCCGCAGGGGGAGTTTTCGTTTCTGTCAAAGTGTGTGCTGAAGCGTTCCATTTCAACATTGAAATCGTGCCATCCCTCTTTTTCACCGCCAACCAGAACTTTTACCATTCCGGGATAGTTTGCCGCGGCTTTTTCTGCTTCACATGAAACCTCGCCGTCATTTGTGCAGACAACTGCTTTTACTCTTGCCGCTTTATATCTGTAATCAAAATCGTGTTCTACAAGTTGGTTTGTCGCGGGGATTGCGATAGCACCGATTTTATGAAGTGCAAGCATGCAGAACCAGAACTGATAGTGGCGTTTTAATACCAGCATTACGGTATCGCCTTTTTTGATTCCCAGAGATTCAAAATAGTTTGCGGTTTTGTTTGAATACTTTTTCAAATCACTGAAAGTAAATCTTCTGTCTGTTTTATCGTTTGCAACCCACATCATTGCAAGTTTGTCGGGATTTTTTTGTGCGATTGCATCCACACAGTCAAATGCAAAATTGAATTTATCCGCATTTTTGAAGGTTATGCCGTTGAATACACCGTTTTCGTCATAGGATGATTCAATGAAATCATCGGCAACAGTTCCGGATTTAACCTCTTTTACCAGATGCTTTTCAGATGAAATAGGTGCATCGGGGTATTCTTCGCTTACAAGTCCGTCTTGCGGATTTAAAACGATTGCGTGAAATTCACAACCGCCCTCTGAAACAGCAACCATACCATGGGGAATGATACTGTTGTAGAAAATAGAATCACCTTCATTGAGAACATCTATATGGTTTCCGACCTGAACTTTGAGAGAGCCTTTGACAATGATATCAAATTCCTGACCATTGTGTGAACTCAATTTTATCGGCTGATTTTGTTCTTCTTCAAGATAGGGGAATTTAACAAGGAACGGTTCGGCAAGTTTTTCTTTGAACTTGGGAGCCAGATTGTCGTATTCCACCCCGTGCTTCTTTAAAATTTTAAGTCCTTCGCCTTTTCTTGTAACGGTAAAAGAGGTGAGGGTACTGCTTGTTCCTTCGAGCAAATCAACAACTTCAACGCCACAAGCCTTTGCACATTTGTAAATGAATGTGAAGGTGAAGTCTGTTTCGCCTCTCTCTAAAACTTTGTAATCTTCAACAGATACACCTGTAAGTTTTGCAAGTTGGTCCGGCGTAAAACCTTTTGCTTCACGCAGGTCCTTGATTCTTCCTGCCACTTCTTTTAAACTGTAATCCATTGTTTTGTCTCCTTTCAAATCTGACAAATGTGATATTTGTTTACAAATCCGAATAAAACAAAAAACTCGCCCCAAAGATAACTTTGAGACGAGTTATAACAACCCGCGGTACCACTCAAATTACGGAATACAAGTATTCCGTCACTTACTGAACTCAAACAAGTTCTTTGCTTTTACGCAGCGTTACGGAAGGAGTCTACTAAGTAAAACTTTTCGGTCCTTCGACTCAGAGGTGATAAGTCATTGGAAAGTTCCGCCATTGCCTCGCACCACCCGGCAACTCTCTCAAGGCCTCACAATCCGACCGTCCTCGTCACAGTCGTTTTTTGTGATATTCAAACCTTGGAATGTATTATACTCCGCAAATTTCAATTTGTCAAGGGGTTTTTGAAAAAAGTTTAAAAAATTTTTCAGCCCGTCGTTTTTATTGTATGCCAAACAACTTTGCGGCATTGTTATACAGTATGTCCCGACGCTCATCATCTGTAAGGTCAATCTGCATAAATTTTTCAATTTCCTCTTTTGGTTCCCACATGGGATAATCTGTTCCGAAAAGAACCCTGTTTGTTCCGTATGCCATAATAAGTTCCTTTGCTTTGTCGGGCGTTATGGCATAAAGCGAAGATGAACAGTCCACATAGAAATTGCGGTACTTACAAAGTTTTTCTGTTGCTTCTTCCCAGATGGACCAACCGCCGAAATGTGCTCCTATGACCGTCAGATTTTTATATATGTCGAGTATGGGCATAATTCTGTTTGGGTTTGAAAGGTCATAACGGTGGTCTCCCGTATGTATAAGAATGGGGAGTTTTTCTTCGCAAAGTTCGTATATTTTCAGCATACGGTAATCGTCTATTTTGAACTGCTGTATATCGGGATGAAGTTTCACGCCTTTCAATCCGAGACGCAATATTTCATCAACATCTGATTTCAAGTTTTCGCTGTCGGGATGAAGAGTTCCCAAGCCTGTAAATTCACCGTTGCTTTCATTGACCGAAGAGGCAATAAAGTTGTTTATACTGGAAACCTGCTTTGGAGTAGTTGCAACAGACTGTACTATGAAATGGGAGATACCGGCAGTTTTTCCATGTTCCAGAAGTGTGGATATTTTGCCGTCAAGACTCATCTGAATGCTGTAAAAATTTCCGGTACTTTCCGATGCTTTCTGAGCAATTTTATCCGGATAAATATGGCAGTGAGCATCTATAATTTTGTAATTTTTCATCGGATTTATAGCCGCTGATAAGACCTTGTTATTTTTTAAGGCCTAATTTTTCGGCTGATTCCTCCCGCATTTTGTATTTGAGAATTTTACCTGCAGCGTTCATTGGGAAGCTATCAACAAACAAGAAGTATTTTGGCACTTTATGTCTTGCAATGGAAGCATTGCCGAATTCTTTCATTTCATTTTCGTCGGCAGTTTCTCCCTTGTGAAGAATAACCCAGGCACAACATTCCTCACCGTATCTTTCGTCGGGTACGCCCACAACCTGAACATCGCGTACCTTCGGATTTGTAAGATAGAACTCTTCAATCTCTCTTGGATATAAGTTTTCTCCTCCGCGGATAATCATATCTTTAAGACGACCTGTAACCTTGTAGTATCCGTCAGGTGTTCTCATACAAATGTCGCCGGAATGGAGCCATCCGTCTTCATCTATCGCCTGAGCGGTTGCTTCCGGCATTTTGTAATAGCCTTTCATAATATTGAAACCGCGGGCAACAAATTCACCGCTCTCTCCGTCGGGAAGTTCTTTGCCTGTTTCAGGGTCAATAATCTTACATTCAACGCCGGGAAATGCACTTCCGACAGTTTCTACTCTGTGGTCAAGGTCTTCGTTAACTTCACCCATGGTACATCCGGGGGAAGCCTCGGTCTGACCGTACACCGAAATAATTTCACGCATATTCATTTCCACAGATGCACGGCGCATTAAATCTGCCGGGCAGTTTGCACCCGCCATTATACCTGTACGCATATATGAAAAGTCTGTTTTTGCAAAATCAGGATGGGCAAACATTGCAATAAACATTGTAGGTACACCGTTAAAGCAGGTGATTTTCTCATCATTTACACAGGCAAGAGATGACTTGGGTGAGAAATACGGAATGGGACAAAGTGTTCCGCCGTGAGTCATCATTGATGTCATTGAAAGCACCATGCCGAAGCAATGGAACATAGGCACCTGAATCATCATACGGTCGGCTGTTGACAAATCCATTCTGTCACCGATAGTTTTACCGTTGTTAACGATATTACGGTGTGTAAGCATAACACCTTTTGGGAAACCTGTTGTACCTGATGTATACTGCATGTTGCATACATCGTCAGGCTTAACAAGGGACGCGCGTCTTCTTACTTCTTCACGGGGAACAAGATAGGAACGGGAAAGCATCTGTTCCCAGGTAAGACATCCGTCCATAGAAAATCCTGCTGTTATAACATTTCTGAGGAACGGAAGATTTTTAGAATAGAGGGGTTGACCGGGAGTAAGAGTTTTGAGTTCCGGACAGAGTTCCTCAATAATTTCCTTGTAATTGATGTCTTTACAAAACTCAATCATAACCAGAGTATGTGTATCAGACTGTTTCAGAAGATATTCAATTTCATGAATTTTATACGCAGTGTTTACAGTAACCAGAACTGCGCCGATTTTTGTTGTTGCCCAGAAGGTGATGAACCATTCGGGTACATTTGTTGCCCAGACTGCAACATGGTCACCTGCTTTTACGCCGAGAGATATAAGGGCTGCCGCACAATCATCCACATCCCGTCTGAACTGTTCATAAGTTCTTGTGTAATCCAGAGTGGGATACTTGAATGCATACTGGTCCGGGTAATTTTCAACCATAGTGTCAAGCACATCGGAAAAAGTGGCATCAATAACATCGTATTTTTTCCATACAAATGTTCCGGTCTTATCTCTGTTGTAGTAGGCTTTATCAAAAGATTTCTTTTCACGGTTCAGTTGTGAAATATAATTTGCAAAGTGAGTTAAAACTATATCTGCATCATTAATTTCCTCATTCCATGCCGCACAAATATATCCTTCATAGTTGAGCGACGAAAGAGCACCGATAAGTTTTGCCACATCAAGTTCACCCTCGCCAATCAGGACTGTTTTTCCGTCTTTCATATCTCCCAGACGAACATACTTGATGTAAGCACCCAAAGTTTTGATAGTTGCCTCGGATGTTTCCCCTGCATCAAAATATGTACCTCTGACATTCCAGGAAGCACCGATGACAGCAGAAGAAAAGTGGTTTATTATATCAATTACATTTTCTGTGTTTGCCAATGCCCCCACAGTTTCAAACAGGATATTGACATCCGTATTTTCTGCCTTTTTTATGGCACGGCAGAGTTTTTCATCCAGGACACCAAAGGAAATTTTATTGTTAACGCGTACAATGACATTGGAAATCCCTGATGCCGAAGCCATATCTACATATTTAACCACCGAATCCGCGGTTGTATTTTGGTCATCAATACCGTCGGGCATACGGAGTGCCGAAACCGAAAGACTTCTGTTTACAAGTTTTCTTTTGGCATCAGCAGTGCGGTCACGCCTTAATATGCTGTCGTGATGAAAACTTCTTTCTTTGATTGCATCATATATTTCAAAACCTTCAAATCCGTAGTCAAAGGCATAACGGCAGGTATCAAGGAAAGTCGCACGACTTACATCCTTGGTTGAAAATACTATCTTCATTTTATGCCTCCTCAAAAACAATTTTGTTAAGTGCATTTATATATGCTCTTATGCTTGCAGCGACAATATCGGTTGATGTTCCGTTACCTGAATAAAGTTTTCCGTTGTTGCGAAGTCTTACCAACGCAGAACCCAGGGCTTCTTTACCTTCTGTTACGGACTGAACCTGAAAATCATCAAGTTCATAGTGATGTCCTATGCACTGTTCGATTGCACGGAAAGCAGAGTCTATCGGACCGTCTCCGCTGCTGACACCGCATATTATTTCGTCATTGCATTTAAGTGTAACCTGTGACATTGAACTTGTCGCATTGCTACTTGTTGTTGTGTATGTTTCAAAATGGTATGTCGAAGGAGCCTGCATGGCAGAACTTGCTATCAACGCTTCAAATTCTTTTGAACCTACTGCACCTTTCTTTTCCCATACCTGTGTCAGTGCTTTATATACATTTCCCATATCCGAATCAGAAAGTTGGTATCCCAAAACCTCTGCTGCGTGAGCAACCTGGGAGATGGAAGAATCGGAATCAAGCAAAATCTTTTTTCTGTCGCTTACGGATACTTCGTTTTCATAGTTTTTGTGATTTATGTTTGACAGCATTTCGTCAATACTTGCATGAATTTTTGTGGTGTTAAGTTCAATTTTAGCATCAATCTGAGTGCCGCAGACACTCATTGCGTCGGAAAATTCACCGGTTAAAAGAATGTCTTTGCCGGCAATGGCACATTTAATGCCGTCTGCACCTTTTGAAATCGCTGCAAAGGATGATGCAACACCCATATTTATACGGTCAGAAACCTGAATATATACTGGAATGCTTACCGCTTGTTTGATTTTTTCAACCATCTCTTCGATTTGACGGGGAGTCGAAACTCCGGCATTATCGCAAAGAGTTATCATACTTGCACCGGCGGACTCTGCTTCTTTTGCGGCTGAGATAAGAAAGTCATCATCGGCGCGTGTGGAATCCAGTGCTGAAAATTCCACATCATTGCAATATGTTTTTGCTTCTTTTATGAGTTCGGTAATTTTTTCGAGCATAACCGACTGCTTTACATGATATGTATATTCCATCTGAATTGTTGAAACGGGAAGTTCAACCTGAAGGCGAGGTTGTTTTGCGTCTTTGATGCATTCCCATACAGACGCAACATCCTGCTTGTTGAATCCCACCGGAACGGCAAGGGTTGCATGCTGAACATTTTGTGCAATGGTTTTATAAATAATGGTATCCTCACGAAGATTTTTTACAGCAGGCAACTCTATAGCATTTACACCGAGTGCATCGGCACAATTAGCGATGGCGGATTTTTCGCGGAAAAGCAGTGATATTTCACGGTCCTCTGAAAGTTTCTTAAGAGTAATGTCTGTAACATAGATTGTTCTCATTTTTGAAATTTCCTTTCATAAAAAATATAATATAAAGGTTTTGTCAACAAAAAAACGCTCTCATCTCTTTGTTGACTCAAAGAGACGAAAACGTTAAACTTCAGATAATGTTTCCGCGGTACCACTCTTTTTCATCCTGTAAGGATGCCCTTTAGATGCTAACACATCTTAACTCTGTTACGGGAGTTTCCGTCTGTCCCTACTGTAAGTTCACGACAGCCGCTCAACGGTGAGTTCTGCAAGATTCTGCCAATGTCTCGCACCGCCCGACATCTCTCTCAAAGCAAAAATACTTTGCATACTATTCCGCATCACTGCGTTTACGGGGGATATTCTAACACATAAAATCGGATTTGTCAATAGTTTTTGCAAAAATTTTTTAGGCAGATTTTTATTATACGGTGGAAGGTGTACTGTTCCGCAGATTATCTAATAGAATAAAACTGTTTTTATTGAATTCTATAAGTCCCTCATCCCGCATTTTGCACAGTTCGTTAGACATGGCACTTCTGTCAACCGACAGAAAATCCGCAAGTTGCTGGCGGTTGAAAGGAATGGTGAAATGAGAGTTGTTTTGTCTTCCTGCTTGTTCCGACAGATATGAAACGAGTTTTTCACGGGTGGAACGCTTGGACATATGTCCGAGTTTCTGCACAAGATTTCTGTTTTTTTCTGAGATTGCGAAGAACATGTTCTGCATTACTTTCTGATGAAACCTGCAGGCTGAAGAGCAGGTTGTAAGGATTCTTGTGACATTAAAAAAGATTACGGTGCTTTTTTCTGTTGCAACAACATCGTTGATAACCGTTCCGCTTTCCGGTGAAACATAAGATTCGCCATACATTTCTCCCGGGGTAATATGACTTAATATGCTTCGGTTTCCCCAGTAATCGTCATTCTGAATGTGAAGATTCCCTTCAAGCAACACAATAATCTCATTCAGATGCTCCCCCTGGCGTATGACATATTCGCCTTTTTGATATACGCAGAGTCTTGCATTAAGACAGGAAAGCATAGATTCGGTTTCTTCTGTACCTACACCTGAAAATAACTGTGTTCTCTTCAGAACCGGAATAAAATTTTTCATTTTTCCGCCTTTCGTTGTAAAAACAACAGATTTGTTTTAATTATTATAGTATAATATAACCGAAAAGTCAAGGAGGTATTACACATGATAAGAAAAATAATAAAAATTGATGGAGAAAAATGCAATGGATGCGGTTTGTGTGCCGCTGCCTGTCATGAGGGTGCAATTGAAATGATAAACGGAAAAGCAAAACTCACACGCGAGGATTACTGTGATGGTCTGGGTGATTGTCTGCCTGCCTGCCCTACGGGAGCAATTACCTTTGAAGAAAGGGAAGCCCCTGTATATAACGAAAACGCAGTGAAGAAAGCCAAGGAACAAAAATCGGAGACACCGCTTCCCTGCGGTTGTCCGGGAACTCACTCAAAAACCATTCACAGAGAATGCCGTACCGATAATATTCCGTCTGCAACCGAAAATATCAGCAGATTGTCTCAGTGGCCGGTACAGATAAAACTTGTACCGGTAAATGCACCGTATTTTGACGGAGCAAATTTACTGGTAGCCGCAGACTGTACAGCATATGCATACGGAAACTTTCATAACGAATTTATAAGAAACCATATAACACTTATCGGCTGTCCAAAACTTGATGAGGGCGACTATACGGAAAAACTGTCTGCCATAATTGCAAACAACAATATAAAAAGTGTAACGGTAGTACGAATGGAAGTACCCTGTTGCGGAGGAATAGAATTTAGTGTAAAAAATGCTCTTATGACAAGCGGAAAATTTATTCCCTGGAGAGTGGTTACAATTTCCACAGACGGAAATATTATTGAGTGATTTTATAAGGCGTAACAGAAAACCACCGGATAACAAAATACCGCTGAAACGACATCGTTTCAGCGGTATTTTTGATATTAAAGACAAATCAGTAAGTATGTAACCTGTTTTTGCGGTTCATATACATAACGGCGGGAGTTGCACGGGAAACAACACAGACCTATTTGCCGATGCGATGACGCACTATAATCCCGACAGTTGCCCACACCCTTACCACGCGGGAGATATGCCCCCTGTGTTTGGTGCGGACGGATATGGATTTTCTGTTTTTTTGACAGACAGATTTTCTCCCGAGGAAATAATAGGAAAAACTGTTATAATTCATTCGTCGCCGGATGACTTTATAACCCAGCTGTCGGGTAATTCCGGTACAAAGATTGCTTGTGGTATGATTTTGCCAGTATATTAATGAACATACAGATTTCGGAATAACCGCACGGATTACGGTAAAATACCCGTTATTTGCAAAACTTGTCTATGTAATTATTGATTGCTTTGTCAATTATTTTAAGCGAGACTTTATAATCGCTGACTTCGTTTACTGCGGTTTCTTTGTTTTCAAGATTTTTATATACCGAGAAAAAGTGGCTCATTTCCTCGAAAATGTGTTTAGGCAGTTCACTTATATCCTTGTACATATTATAGTTTGGGTCGTTGAAAGGGATAGCAATTATTTTTTCGTCATTGCGTCCGTTATCAATCATGGAAATTACTCCGATAGGATATGCACGGACAAGCGTCATCGGTTCAATCTGCTCGGAGCATAACAGGAGTACATCAAGCGGGTCATTGTCGTCACCGTAAGTTCTGGGAATAAACCCGTAGTTTGCAGGATAGTGTGTTGATGTGTGCAGAATTCTGTCCAGCATAAGAAAGCCGGTTTCTTTGTCAAGTTCGTATTTTTTCTTACTTCCTTTTGAAATTTCCACAACACAGATAAAATCTTCGGCGTGTATTCTTTTTGGTGAAATGTCATGCCAGATATTAGACATTGGAATATCTCCTTTCCTATAAGAATGTTTCAGGTATTGTATTATATCACATTCAAATAAAAAAAGCAAGAGAAACAGCATCTCAACCGAAGTGCTGTTTAAATTTCTGATACCGTGGTACTTGCTGCTTTAATTACATCCGAAATGTATTATATTAATTTTTGTAAACCCTCTTCGATTTTTTCAGAAATACTTACGGAACTTTGTCGTCGGTTGTAACAGGCGGTTTAAAAGTAGAGCAGGGGGGACAGTCGGGTTTGTAAAGTTGTGCACTTATATCAACACATAAATCGTTGATGATTTTTGTAAATCCTGCGGTTTTTTCAAATTCCGGTTTTATACGGCAGAAGTCTGTTGTTATAACTTCCAGTCCGCGTTGCCTGAACATATCTGTTGTATCCAGATAGAATTTTATTATGTCATCTCTTTTTGAACCGATATCGTCATATAGTTTGATGTAAAGGGGTAAGTATCCGATTTTCATATAAATCCGCCTTTCATTTTGAATGTGTATTATTGATTTTTTCTTTGCATTTTGAGATAATGGTGTGTTTTTCTTCATCAGGTGTCTGAAATCACAGAAAAATCTGAGTATATTATAACACTCTTTTTCTTTCGAAAAACGAAAAAATCCACATAAATAATGAAAATATACGCAAAAAACGGCAAATGCTTGATATGTCGCACATTAACATGTAAAAATGCAATCAGGGAGATGGTTATGTGAACAGAAATATCTGCAGGTTTATTCCGGATTTGACGGTATTATCCCTGTGTGAACAGAAAATGTACCGGAAAGAAACAACATAACGGCTATATTGTAATATGACAAAAAAATAAAATGCCGCAGTAGTTTTATATCTACTGAGGCACTGTTTTTATTGGAATTATATTTACATCAAAACAAGAAAAACATAGTACATGAGAGGGATTGTTATAATTGAGAGCAGACTTGATATCACAGTCATTGATGCCCCTGTTTTCTTGTCACCGCCGTAGGCGGAGGGAAAAACAACTGTATTCAGTCCCAGGGGTGTGGCAAAGGCAATCAGTACTACAATCATAATATCTCCGGGGAGATTCATAAGTTTCAGGGCTCCCACAAACAATGCAGGAAGAATAATCAACCGGAGTAAAGAAACAAGATATATTTTTTTATTTTTCATAAGTTCAGGAAGATTATACTCGCCGATAACAATTCCTGCCAGAAGCATGGACATGGGTCCCATGCAGTTTCCTGCAGTTTCCATGGAGGACAGGACAAAACCCGGAATAAACCGACTTAACCCGCTCAGACCTATAATAACGCCCAACAGTATTGATATCATGGTAGGGGTTGTCAGGCCTGCTTTCAGATTGTCCAGAATGCCGGGGGAATTTTCGGATTTCGGTACAAGTATGTAAATGCCCCAGGAATATACTACAATGCTTAGTACAAGGCAGAACATATTGTACTTGAACAACATCTCGTCTCCCCATATTCCCAGAATTATGTATGTGCCCATATAACCATAATTACCGAATGTCAGAGCATATTTATAAATCTGACGCTGATATTCCAGTTCCCGTGATTTTTCCTTGTTTCGTACAAACAACGCCGACAGGCAATAGGAAATACCAACAGCAATCAGTACAATTACAATACTGTAAATGAACAGCCGTGAATTTTCAATGAATGTCTCAGGAGTGCAATTGACTGCCATATTTTGAAGCGTCAATGCAGGTGCCAGAAAAAAAGCCAGGATTTTGGATATTGCCACCGAACTGTTTTCGGGTATGTAATTTCCTTTTCTAAGTATATATCCCGCCGCCATGATGATAAACATCACAAGCATTTGCTGTAAGGTAAGATTGAAAACCTCCATAAGTACACTCCTTTTAATAGGACTGGTATTTATTTTAGCACTGACTCCGTATAAAGTCAACACATATTTGTAAGTTATGTGTTATAAACAACATGAATTGTTCATTTAACACAAATGTGACGGGGAGCGGCCTATCTGTTTTTATACAAAAAAATGCACGGATTTTTAAAATCCATGCATTTTTTCATTGTAATGTTTAAAATGATTATTCGGCAGACTTTTTCTTTTCGCCTATGCTGAGAATGAGGTTGAGAATTATACCGAAAATTGCAGCACCTGCAATGCAGGGAACTTCAATGCCGAAGAAAGGAATGTTACCGCCGAACTTGTAGTTTCCGCCGATACCAAGTACCATAACAGTTGCAATAACCGCAATATTCTTGGCGGAGAACATATCCACATTTTTGTCAATCATTATTGCAATACCCTGTGCGGCAATAGCACCGAAGAGGTATATTTCAAGACCGCCTATAACTGCGGTGGGAATTGCGTAAATGCATTGAATAAGGGGTGTGAAACAGGATACAACCATTGCGATTACAGCCGCTACAACAAGAACAGGTACGGAAAATACCTTTGTTATAGCCATGGTACTTATGTTTTCACCGTAGTTTGTACCTGCAGGACCGCCGATTAAACCGGTAATCATATCGCCTATACCGTCACCGATAAGGTTTTTGTCAAGTTTGGATACAAGGTCGTATTTGCCTTTGCCTTTTTCTTTTGCAACATTGTTTACATAAATATCAAGTTGATACATATGTGCTGTTGACTCGGGAATTGTAGCAATTGCAACAGGCATAATTGCAATCAGTGCTTCTATTGATACTTTGGGGAGTGTAAAAGCAGGGAGAGCAAAAATTCCGCCGTCACCCAGTTTCCATGCAGATGCGGAAACTATGGTTTCAATTGTCATGGAGTCAAAAAGGTTGAAATCGGGTGTGCTTCCGCCAATCCAGTAAACCAGACCTGCGGTAAGACATCCTACTGCAGCACCCAGAAGGAGAGGCAACTGACCGAGAACACCTTTAAGATATCTTGAAAACAAAATGGTGGAAAGGAGTGTTGCAAGGGAAACAACCCATACAAGTCCCATGTCACCTGTGAATGTAGCCGAAGGAGTATATGCATCGCCGAGGGCGTTTCCTGCAAGAGTAAGACCTATAACCATTGCAATAGGACCTGTTATTGACGGAGGGAGTATTTTTTCAACGGCTTTTGCTCCGCTGAATTTAATAAGAAGACCTGCGGCAATAGAAACAAAACCGGACATAACAATACCAAACTGTGCATATTGAATTGCTTCTGCCGGTAGAGTTGCACTTGCACCCTGCTGCCATGCCTGGACCTGAGCCATTGCTTCGGGGGAAAGTTTTGCCATTATGGCATCACTTGTCACAAGACTTGCTATTGCAGTAAGGTATGCAAACGAAGAACCATAATAAAGCGGGATTTTCTGTCCTGTAACCAATATAAAACATATTGTTGCAAGACCGCTGGCGAAAATTGTTGTGGAAACCTGAAAACCGGTTATGAGAGCCACGGTAACGGTTGCCGGGAACATAACAATTACTTGTTGGAGTGCGTAAAGGAACAACTTAAAAAAACTGGGGCGTTCGTCGGGCAGATAGCCGACAGATTGCAAAACATTTTTCATTGCTGGAAATCCTTTCGACCAAAAAATAAATTTTTAGAATTATGCTACAAATATGATACCATAAAATGACTTTTTTGTAAATAATTTTAAGATGTTGGAATGTTAATTTTTTTTTAACAGCAATTTGATACAATGTATGATTTTAAATTACAATATCCGTTAAAAAAATAAAAAAACAGTCAGGAATTGACATCCATACATATTATACAATGTTTATGCATAAATTCGCAGGAGCAAATGAATAATTATGCAAAATGACTATTGACTTTTTTTGCATTTTGTATTATAATATTATACAATGTGGAAAATGCGGCAAATTTGCTGCGGAATAAATGGAGAGTTAAGATGTATAAAGTGTTTATCGACGGCAAAGAGGGAACAACTGGCCTGAAAATATTCGAAAGGTTTTCCTGCCGTAAGGATATAGAAATTCTGGAAATAGACGACAGCAAGAGAAAAGACCCCGATGAAAGAAAGAAACTTATAAACAGTTCCGACATAACCTTTCTCTGTCTGCCTGATGTGGCGGCTAAAGAGTCGGTTTCTCTTTGCGATAATCCTCAGGTTCATATTATAGACGCGTCTACAGCGCATCGGACAAATCCTGAGTGGGCGTATGGATTTGCGGAACTTGGCGAAAGGTTCAGAACTGCTGTTATAAACGGAAAAAGAATAGCAGTGCCTGGATGCCATGCAAGTGGATTTGTATCATTGGTATATCCTCTTACGGAATGCGGTATGATGACTCCGGATTATCCTGTTACCTGTTTTTCTCTTACAGGCTACAGCGGCGGCGGTAAAAAGATGATAACGGAATATCAGGACACCGGCCGTCCGGCAGAGTTTGACAGCCCCAGACAGTACGGAGTTACTCAGAATCATAAGCATCTGCCGGAGATGAAGTATATAACAGGACTTTCTTCCGAGCCGGTATTCTTGCCTACTGTGTGTGATTTTTACAGCGGTATGCAGGTTTCAATACCTGTTTACCCCAAACTTTTAAAAGGTAACCCATCGATTGATGATATATACAATATGTTCTGTGAGAAATACAGAAACAGTAAGATGGTAAAAGTCAGACCGGTTGTTTCCGAAGGCTTTGTTGCGTCAAACGATATGGCAGGCAGAGACGATATGGAAATAATTATTACCGGCAACAATGACAGATGTGTTCTCATATCTCAGTTTGATAATCTGGGAAAAGGTGCTTCGGGTGCCGCAATGCAGTGTATGAATATAATGCTGGGGTTGGATGATGACTTCGGCCTGACTATAGGAGATTAATTATGAACAGTACGATAAATACAATCACAGGCGGAGTGTGTGCCGCAAAAGGATTCAGAGCAAACGGTATTCATTGCGGAATACGCAAAAACAAAACAAAAAAGGATCTTTCTCTCATATTGAGTGAGGTCCCTTGCGCCGCCGCAAGTGTGTACACAAAAAATCTTGTGAAGGGTGCACCCATTTATGTAACCCGTGAAAATATTGCAAACGGTATTGCACAAGCGGTTATATGCAACAGCGGAAATGCCAATACCTGCAATGCCAACGGTATTGAGATTGCAAAAGCAATGTGCGGACTTGTCCAAAAGCATACAGGCGTTCCTGCAAATGATGTTATAGTAGCCTCCACAGGTGTTATAGGTCAGCCGCTTGATATACTTCCCATTGCGGAAGGAATGGAAGATTTATGCAAAGGTCTTGGTGACAACAGCACATCTGCTGCCGAGGGAATCATGACCACGGATACACTTCTTAAGGAAACCGCAGTAGAATTCAGCATTGACGGTAAGAGTTGCCGTATCGGCGGCATAGCAAAGGGAAGCGGAATGATTCACCCCAACCTTGCAACAATGCTGGTGTTTATAACCACAGATGCGGACATCTCACCGGAGATGCTTCAGAAAGCCCTCAGTGAAGATATAACCGACAGTTTTAATATGGTAAGTATTGACGGAGATACCTCTACCAATGATATGGTATCAATACTTGCCAATGGTATGGCAGGTAACAGAAAGATTACTTGTGAAGGTGCGGATTTTGATGTGTTCAAAGAGGCACTTTCGCGGGTTACAGCATATCTTTGCCGTATGATTGCAAAAGACGGAGAGGGTGCAACAAAACTTCTCGAATGCAAAGTACATGGTGCATCGGATAAGACAGTTGCCCGTACCGTTGCAAAATCCGTTGTTTGTTCCAGTCTTCTCAAGGCCGCAATGTTCGGTGCAGATGCTAACTGGGGACGGGTACTGTGTGCCATAGGTTACAGCGGTGCAGATATTGATGTGAATAAGGTTGATGTGGATTTCATCTCTTCGGCGGGTAAAGTTGAAGTTTGCCGCAACGGAAGCGGAATAGAGTTTTCCGAAGAGGTTGCGAAAAAAGTTCTCTCCGAAAACGAGATATGCATTGACATAAATCTCAATTCGGGTGAAAGCGAAGCCGTTGCCCGCGGATGCGACCTTACATACGACTATGTCAAGATAAACGGAGACTACAGAACCTGAAGATAAAACCTGTTTTATATAAGTTTTCCCAATGCATTATTAGCCGGGCAGAACAAAGAATTTCCGCACATTCCAATAAAGAAAGGAATTTTTATGAATCTTTCCAACGCCGAAAGGGCAGAGGTGCTTATACATGCACTTCCTTACATACAATCGTATAACAATAAAATTGTCGTTGTAAAATACGGCGGAAACGCCATGATAAACAGCGAGTTGAAAAATGCCGTTATGGGAGACCTTGTGCTGTTGTCACTTATAGGTGTCAAGGTTGTGCTTGTTCACGGCGGAGGTCCTGAAATCACCGAGATGATGGACAAAATGGGAAAAAAGAGCGAGTTCAGAAACGGACTTCGTGTAACCGATGAAGAAACGGCACAGATAGTCCAGATGGTACTTGCCGGTAAAATCAACAAGAGTCTGGTTACGCTTATGGGTAATATCGGCGGAAACGCCATAGGACTTTGCGGAATGGACGGCGGAATGATTGAGGCGGAAATGCTCAATCCCGACCTGGGTTATGTAGGGGAAATAAAGAAAATTAATCCGCAGCCTATTGCAGACCTTCTGCAAAACGGATATATCCCCATAATTTCAACCGTAGGATATGACAAAGACGGTAATATATACAATATCAATGCAGATACGGCGGCAGCAAGAATAGCGGGTGCGCTCAAGGCTGAAAGTCTTATTTCCATGACAGACATCAGCGGAATAATGCGTGATAAAGATGACCCGTCAACCCTTATTTCCAAAATAAAGGCTTCGGAGGTCCCCGGACTTATAAACAGCGGTGTAATATCCGGCGGAATGATACCTAAGGCAAACTGCTGTGTGGAAGCAATAAACGAGGGTGTTAAAAAGGTCTTTATTATAGACGGCAGAATTCCTCATGCGATACTTATAGAAACACTTACCGATGAAGGTATCGGTACTATGTTTGTTTAAACACACAGCACTTAAACAGTGAGTCTAACACTATAAAATATGAAAAAACCAACCAAAACTTTTAACCGGATACAAGAGGTTTATTATGAACGACATTAAATCATTTGACAGCCAATATATTGCGTCGTCATACGGCAGATTTGATTTGCAGTTTGAAAAAGGCGAAGGCTCACTGTTGTATGACGAAAACGGCAAAAAGTACATAGATATGGGAAGCGGTATAGCGGTAAACACTTTCGGACTTTGTGATGAGGTGTGGCAGGAGGCTGTAAAAGAGCAACTTTCAAAACTTCAGCATACTTCAAATCTTTATTATACCTCTCCCCAGGCAAAACTTGCCAAAATGCTTTGCGAAAAAAGCGGAATGAAAAAAGTCTTTTTCTCAAATTCGGGAGCAGAGGCAAACGAATGTGCCATAAAATGTGCAAGAAAATATTCATTTGATAAATACGGCGACGGACGGAATGTAATAATAACGCTTAAAAACAGTTTTCACGGAAGAACAGTCACTACTCTTGCGGCAACGGGACAGGATGTGTTCCATACAACCTTCGGACCTTTCACAGAGGGATTCCGGTATGCCGAGCCAAATGATGCAGACAGTATTGCAGGTCTTATTGATGATAAAGTCTGTGCGATTATGATGGAACTTGTTCAGGGCGAGGGCGGAGTTATAGCACTTGAATCTGAATATGTGAAAAAAGTTGCTGAAATATGCAAAAAAAAGGATATACTGCTGATTATTGATGAAGTACAGACCGGTAACGGCAGGACCGGACAACTCTACTGTTATATGAATTACGGCATTATGCCGGATATTGTTTCTACCGCAAAAGGACTTGCCGGCGGACTTCCCATGGGAGCAACTCTTATGGGTGAAAAAACCAAAGATACCATTACTCCCGGTTCCCACGGTTCAACTTTCGGCGGAAATCCCGTGTGTGCCGCAGGTGCTCTCAGCATAATTGAGAGAATAGACGATAACCTTTGTAATGAGGTTAATCGGAAAAGTAAATACATTATTGACTCCCTCACAGGAGCAAAAGGCATTAAAAGTATAAGCGGAATGGGACTTATGCTGGGTATCGAAACCGAGAAACCTGCAAAAGAGGTTGTTCTGGGCTGTATAGAAAAAGGTGTTGTACCTCTTACGGCAAAGAATAAAGTCAGACTTCTTCCTGCACTTAATATTCCCGATAATCTTCTTGAACAGGCGGTAAGCATAATCAGACAGGTAGCAGGAGAGTAATAATTCTTCGGTTATAAAACAATAGTAACGGTCATTTCCATGAGGTAATATGACAGTACAATTTTTATGAAGAATATCCCTGCGGTTTTCAGTTTGAATTAATGAAAGGACTGATATATATGAAGCATCTTTTAAAACTTTCGGACTTGTCTACGGATGAGATAACCGAAATACTTGACCTTGCGGACAAACTTAAGAGTGAGCGCAAGATGGGGGTTGAACACACCATTCTCAAAGGAAAAACACTGGGAATGATATTCCAGAAATCCTCAACCCGCACCCGTGTGTCCTTTGAAGCGGGTATGTACCAACTTGGCGGTACAGCACTGTTCCTCAGTTCCAACGACCTGCAGATAGGAAGAGGTGAACCCGTAAAAGATACCGCCCGCGTTCTTTCAAGGTATCTTGACGGTATAATGATTCGTACCTATGAACAGAGCGAAGTTGAGGCACTTGCAGAATACGGCTCAATACCTATAATAAACGGACTTACCGACTATGCACATCCATGTCAGGTCCTTGCAGACCTTATGACAATACGCGAATACAAAAAGACACTTAAAGGTCTGAAGATGTGCTTTATCGGCGACGGAAACAATATGGCAAACTCACTTATAGTTGGCGGAATTAAGATGGGTATGGAGGTTTCCGTAGCATGCCCTGCAGATTATAAGCCTGATAAAGATATTATGGCGTGGGCAGAGAAAAACGGAAAATTCACCTGCACAGAGGATATCAAGGCTGCCGCTGAGAACGCCGATGTTCTTTATACTGATGTATGGGCGTCAATGGGACAGGAAGGTGAGGCGGAAAAGCGTAAGGTTGTTTTCAAAAACTACCAGATTAACGACAGTGTTATGGGCTGGGCTAAAAAAGATGCAATGGTTCTTCACTGTCTGCCGGCACACCGCGAGGAAGAAATAACCGATAAGGTGTTTGAGGAGCATCCTGAAATATTTGACGAGGCGGAAAACAGATTACACGCACAAAAGGCAGTACTTGTAAAATTGATGAAATAATATCTTCGGAGAAAAATATATGAAAAAGAAATTTCTTGTTTTGGAAAACGGAAAAATATTTGAAGGCAAAGGCTTTGGATTTGACGGCGACACTGTGGGGGAAATTGTTTTCACCACAGGTGTCGGCGGATATACCGAAATTCTTACCGACCCGTCCTTTTACGGACAGATAGTAATGCACACATTCCCTCTTGTAGGCAATTTCGGCCTTGCGAAAGAGGACTTTGAAAGTTCAAAACCGCAACTCAAGGGATATGTTGTGAGAGAGTATTGCGACACCCCGTCAAATTTCCGTTGTGAAATGACTCTTGACGAATTTTTGAAGCAATATGAAATCCCCGGAATTTACGGAATTGATACCCGTGAACTTACGGAAATTATACGGGAAAACGGTTGTATGAATGCGGCTGTTGTAAATGAGGTTACTGATGAGGTACTTTCTGCAGTAAAGAATTATCGTATTTCCGACGCAGTAAAAACGGTTTCCGATAATACTGTAAAAGAATATCCCGCACAGGGGAAAGAAAAGTACAGAGTGGCACTGCTTAATTACGGTGTTACCGAGAGTCTTATTGCAACTCTTACAAAAAGAGGCTGTCATGTAACATGTCTGCCTTATAATACAACGGCAGAGGAAGTTTTTAAACTTTCCCCTGACGGCATTATGCTGTCCAACGGTCCCGGCGACCCGAAGGACAATTCTTTGTGTATAGAGCAAATCAAAAAATTAATCGGAAAAAAACCGATTTTCGGTGTAGGTATGGGACATGAACTTATGGCGCTTGCCCTTGGGGGAGATACCTTCAAGATGCCCCACGGTCACCGTGGGGGAAACCCCGTAAAGAATGTTGAAACAGGCAGAGTATTTATAACATCGCAAAGTCACGGATATGCCGTTGACATAGAAAAACTTCCCAAAGATGCGGTAGTTACTCATGTTAATGTAAATGACAATACTTGCGAAGGAATGGATTACCCATCACTTAAAGCATTTACTCTCCAGTTCCCGCCCGAAGCATGCCCGGGTCCCACCGAGGCAATGAAAATGACAGACAAATTCTGCAAGATGATGGAGGATGAAAAGGTATGCCGTTGAACACCAGTATAAAGAAAGTTCTTGTTATAGGTTCAGGACCTATTGTAATTGGTCAGGCGGCTGAGTTTGACTACGCAGGCGCACAGGCATGTCGTGTTCTGAAAGAGGCAGGACTCAATGTTGTTCTTGTGAACTCAAACCCTGCTACCATTATGACCGATAAGGCACTTGCTGACGAAATATACCTTGAACCTCTTACAGTTGACACAATAAAGAGAATTATAGAAAAAGAAAAACCCGACAGTCTTCTTGCCTCTCTCGGCGGACAGACAGGTCTTACAATTGCAATGCAACTTTCAAAGTGCGGTTTCCTTGACAGCATGGGAGTAAGACTTTTGGGAACAAGCGCAGAGGCTATTGACAAAGCGGAAGACAGACAACTTTTCCGTGATACAATGCAGAAAATAAACCAGCCCTGCATTCCTTCCGATATAGCAAATGATGTTGATACTGCCGTATCCATTGCAAAGAAAATAGGATATCCCGTAATCATCCGACCTGCTTTTACTCTTGGCGGTGCAGGCGGCGGCGTTGCATATAACGAGGAGGAACTTGTTACAGTTGCTTCCAACGGACTTATGCTTTCGCCTATCACTCAGGTATTGGTTGAAAAGTACATCTACGGATGGAAAGAAATAGAATTTGAAGTAATGCGTGACGCGGTGGGCAATGTTATTGCGGTGTGCAGTATGGAAAATGTTGACCCGGTAGGCGTTCACACAGGCGACAGTATAGTTGTTGCCCCTGCAATGACTCTGGCAAATAAAGAGTTTCAGATGCTTCGTTCCGCATCTCTTGAGATTATAAGCGAACTTGGTATAGAAGGCGGATGTAACTGTCAGTTTGCTCTCAATCCCGACAGTTTTGAATATGCAGTTATTGAGGTAAACCCCCGTGTATCCCGTTCATCAGCCCTCGCATCCAAAGCGACAGGATACCCCATTGCAAAAGTTACCACAAAAATTGCTCTCGGATATACACTTGACGAAATCAAAAACGATATTACAGGCACAACCTGGGCATGTTTTGAGCCTACCGTGGATTATGCGGTAATCAAATTCCCCAAATGGCCTTTTGATAAATTTGTAAACGCATCAAGAAAACTGGGCACTCAGATGAAAGCGACCGGAGAAGTAATGTCCATAGGACAAAGTTTTGAGGCGGCGCTTATGAAAGCGGTAAGAGGTGCCGAAATATCTCAGGACACTCTGGATATGAAGTCACTCAACCAGGTACATAACATCAAGAAAAAACTTGAAGATGTTGATGATGTGCGTATTTTTACGGTATTCAAGGCACTCCAGAGAGGTGTGTCTGTGGATGAAATCAATGCTATAACCCGTATAGACAAATGGTTTATAAATAAAATAAAGAATCTTGTAAATTACGAGAAGAGTATTGTAGGTCATATTACCGATGAACTTTACCTTGAAGGTAAGAAACTGGGATATACCGATACTGCAATCGAACGCATTTCGGGTACAAAAGTTAAAAAACACCTGAGTGCCTCCTATAAAACAGTTGATACATGTGGCGGTGAATATAAGGCAATGACACCTTATTTCTACTCATCGTATGATACTAAGAACGAGGCACTTGACCATATCACAGGTAAAAAGGAAAGAATTATAGTTCTCGGTTCAGGACCTATCCGTATAGGTCAGGGTATTGAGTTCGATTATTCGTCGGTACACTGTGTATGGGCACTGAAAAAACTGGGTTATGAGGTTATTATAATAAACAATAACCCCGAAACAGTATCTACAGACTTTGACACTGCTGACCGTCTTTACTTTGAACCTCTGACATCGGAAGATGTTATGAATATAATCGAAATTGAAAAGCCTATCGGTGTTGTTGTGGCATTCGGCGGACAGACAGCAATAAAACTTACAAAATTCCTTGCAAAGAACAATATAACAATTCTCGGAACATCTGCAGACGGAATAGACATTGCGGAAGACAGAGAAAGATTTGATGCACTTCTTGAAACCTTTAATATCAAGCGTCCCAAGGGTATCGGTGTTATGACACTGGAACAGGCGCTTGAAGCGGCAGAAAATCTGGGATATCCCGTGCTTCTCCGCCCCTCATATGTTATCGGCGGTCAGAATATGACAATTGCGTATACACAGGCTGATGTTGAGCAGTATATGGAAATCATTCTTTCCCAGAAGATTGAAAATCCTGTTCTTGTTGATAAGTATATGATGGGTAATGAACTTGAGGTTGATGTTATATCAGACGGAAAAGATGTTCTTATCCCCGGTATTATGCAGCATATCGAGCGCGCAGGCGTACACAGCGGTGACTCAATTGCGGTTTATCCTCCGTACAGCATAAACGATAAAATGATGAATCAGGTTATTGAGTCCTCCACTAAACTTGCACTTTCTCTGGGAACCAAAGGACTTGTAAATATTCAGTACCTTATCTATCAGAACGAACTTTATGTTATTGAGGTTAATCCCCGTGCTTCCCGTACAATACCTTATATAAGCAAAGTAACCGGTGTGCCTATGGTTGACATAGCAACCAAAATAATGGTTGGCCAAACACTTAAATCCCTGGGTTACGGAACAGGACTTTATAAGACACCGCCTTATTTCTCGGTAAAAGTACCTGTGTTCTCTTTTGAGAAACTTAACGATGTAAACTCGGCACTCGGACCTGAAATGAAGTCTACCGGAGAAGTTCTGGGTATAGGAAAGACACTTGAAGAGGCACTTTTCAAGGGACTTGTTTCGGCAGGTTTCCATATATCACATGTTCAGGACCCTCACAGACGCGGAGTTCTTATAAGTGTAAGCAAGCAGGATCAACTTGAAATTGTAAAACTTGCAAAGAAACTTGATGACCTGGGTCTTAAGATATATGCAACAGAGGGAACTGCCCGTGCAATTTCTTCGCTGGATATTGATGTTGAGGTGGTAGATAAACTCAGCCACAGCGACGATATGATAAAACTTCTTGAAACTGGTAAGATTATTTACACTATCTATACCGGTGCAAAGAAGAAGTCTTCTATCGATGATTATATCAGACTTCACCGCCGTGCATTGCAACTTTCGGTTGCCTGCATAACATCTCTTGATACGGCAAATGCTCTTGCCGATATATTGCTGGGAAGATTTACACAGAACAATACCGAACTTGTAAATATCAATGACCTTCGTTCTTCCCGCAAAAAACTGAAATTCTACAAAATGCAGGGAACAGGTAACGACTACATTGTTTTAAATAATATGAACGGCGATATTTCATGTCCTGAATCTCTTGCGGTTAACTACACTAACCGTCATTACAGCATCGGTGCGGACGGACTTCTGCTTATTGAAAAATCAGATGTTGCCGATGCAAAAATGCGTATGTTCAATATTGATGGCAGCGAAGGAAAAATGGCGGGCAATGCCATACGCTGTGTTGGAAAATTCCTATATGACTATGGATTTGTTCCCAAGGAAGTTATGACTGTTGAAACTCCGTCAGGTGTTCGTAAACTGAAACTGTATATCATGAATTCCGTTGTAAGTTCGGTTGAGGTTGATATGGGCAAGGCTTCCCTTAAGGTTGCAGATATTCCTGTTAATCTGGATGGTGATATTGCGGTAAACCGCAAGGTTACCGTGGGTGAAAAGGAATACGATATTACCTGTGTCTCTTTTGGTAACCCTCACTGCGTTGTGTTCTGCGACCGTGTTGATAATGTTGATGTTCAGACGGTAGGACAGTTGTTTGAAAACTCACCGCTTTTTCCTGAACGGACCAACACCGAGTTTGTCCGCCTTGTAAATAAAAATACATTGAAAATGCGTGTTTGGGAACGAGGAAACGGAGAAACAGTTGCTTGCGGAACAGGTGCCTGTGCGGCAGTTGTTGCGGCAGTTGAAAACGGAATGTGCAGTAAGGATGAAGATATAACCGTCAAACTCAAAGGCGGAGATGTTATTGTAAACTACACAGACGATGCCGTATATCTGACAGGAACAGCCTCATTGATTTATGAGGGCGAAATACAGTATTAATAAGTTAAAAAAACAGGTATTTCAATTTTTGAAATACCTGTTGACTTTTTATAGTGCATATGCTATAATTCGTCTGCAATAAAAAAATCTTTTGTATTACGAAAGGAATCCTGTTATGAAAACATACTGTAATCCTCTTCCGGTAGAGGATATGCCCAGCGGATACAGAGACGATGTAAGAGTGCCAAAGGAACAGTCAGGAATCAACGATTACCGTTCAATGGGAGATCCAAGTGTTGTATACCATGACGGTAAATGGTATATGTACCCCAGTTATAAACTGGCATATGTAAGTGAGGATTTTGTAAACTGGAAAAAGATAGATATAGGCGTTGATAATGTAAATTACAGCCCTGCTATCGTTGAGTTTAGGGGTAAATGGTATCTTTCCGGTCATAGCAGACCTGAGGTGTATTGCGCCGACAGTCCGGAAGGACCTTTTAAACTTTGCGGAATGCTTACCGATACAAAAGGAAATCATATGAAAGTGCCTGACGGATGCTATCTTGCAGACGGAGACAGACTTTATTTTTACTGGCACGAGGGCAGCAGTGATAAGGACATTTGCGGAGAAAGGGATGTTGAATATTATACCAGTACCGTGGGTGCTGAACTTGACCCGGACAAACCCTGGATGCTTATAACCGAGCCGGTTGTTATAAATGAATTTGACAAGACAAAACAGTGGCAATGCACAGGAGAATATAATCAAAACAGACGCATGGGCTGGATAGAAGGACAGTGGGCGTTTAAAATCGGCAACAGATACTATCTTATGTATTCGGGATGCGGAACAGAGTATTCGGGATATGTAAATGCGGTGGTATATTCCGACCAGGGACCTCTTTCAGGTTTCAGACCTCAGAAAAACCACAACCCACTTGCCGAGAGCCGATACGGAGTTGTAAAAGGCGCAGGGCACGGAAGTATTGTAAAAGGTCCCAATGATACTTTATGGATGTTTTATTCTTCTGTTTTCGGATTCAACCATAAATTTGAACGGCGTATCGGTATGGACCCTGTAGGTGTGGATGAAAACGGCGAGATTTTCTGCCCCGGTATTACCGAAACACCTCAATATGCTCCCGGTGTACTTAATCATCCTGAAGAAGGAAACAGTGCGGGACTTCTGCCTTTGACATTTAATGTGTGGCCTTGTGCAACCAGTTTCAAAGAAGGAAGAGAGCCTATATATGCTTCAGACGAAAGCGTATTGACCTGGTGGCAGCCTGCCGAAGATGACAAACAACCCTGTATCACTTATACAGTGGGAAGAAACGAAACTTTTTATAATGTTTCCTCAATTCGTCTTTTGTGGCGTGATATCGGTATGGATACCGAAAACGGAATAAATCCCGGGCCGTTCAGATATGTTGTAGAATATGCATCGGACACAAAACAGACAAACTGGCATACACTGGTAGATGCATCGGAAAATGACCGGGACCTTGTGGTTGATTACCGTGAATTTGATACAGTAAGAACCTGTGCCGTAAGACTGAAAATACTGGGTGCGCCGAAGGGAATTACTCCGGGACTTGTAAATCTTACCGTTTTCGGTCTTTGCGATACCGTACTATAAAAAAGAATAAAGACAGAAGTCAGGTTGACTTCTGTCTTTTGTATTGTAAATTTATACAACAAAAGGGCATAACGAACAAATCATTGCGTCAGTCTGTAACAAAGTTTCATAAGGCTGTCACCCATGTGGACATTTTCAATCTGCACATCGTAACCGGGAAGTTCAAGTTCCATATTGGAAAAGTTCCAGAATCCCTTTACATTGAGTTCCGCAAGTCGTTCGCACATTATGGGCGTTTCGGCTTTCGGTACTGTAAGAACTGCAATGTCTACCCGATTGTTATGGCAGAAATTTTCCAGTTCCGATATTTCTTTTACCTGTAATGAAAGAACATTTGTTCCTACAATATCGGGATTTACATCAAACAAACCGATAAGATTAACACCGCGGTTTTTGAACATATGATGTGATGCAAGAGAATGTCCCAGGTTTCCTATACCAATTATTATTGCATTATATGATTTGTCAACCCCCAGAATTTTTCCGATTTCCTTGTAAAGGAGCGCAACATTATATCCGTATCCCTGTTGGCCAAACCCACCGAAACAGTTCAAATCCTGACGGATTTGCGAGGCGGTGATAGACATTTTCTGTGCAAGGGCATTAGAAGAAATACGGGTAATATCGCTCTTTAAAAGTTCGCCCAGGTACCGGTGATATCTGGGGAGTCGGTTGATAACGGCATTGGAAATTTGTTTTTGTTCGATTGTTTTTTTCATATTTTATCTAATCTTTTCTATGGTTTCCATAACATAATCGGCAAACTGTGCGGCGGTAGCACCGTCGGAACGGCCGGTCATGGTAAGTTTTTTCTCTTCAAACATACATATATCAAGGGCTTTTGCGAGTCTGTCGGATTCTGTCTGATATCCGATGTGACTCAGCAGAAGTACAACTGCCCTGAGCATTGAACAGGGGTCGGCATACTCTGCACGACCTTCTTTAACCATACGGGGAGCAGAGCCGTGAATTGCCTCAAACATTGCGTACTTTTTACCGATGTTTGCACTTCCCGCAGTACCTACACCGCCCTGGAACTCTGCTGCTTCGTCGGTAAGTATATCGCCGTAAAGGTTAGGAAGAACTACTACCTGGAAGTCGCATCTTCTCTTGGGGTCAACCAGTTTTGCGGTCATAATGTCTATGTACCATTCGGTTGTGCGTATTTCAGGGTATTCCGAAGCAACTTTCTGACAGAGATTCAGGAATTTGCCGTCGGTTGTTTTTATTACATTTGCTTTTGTAACAATAGAAACATGGTCTTTTCCGTTTTTCTTTGCATAATCGTAAGCAAGACGGGCAATACGGTCGGTACCCTCGGTTGTTGTAATAACAAAGTCTACCGCCAGATCGTCATCTACATGAATACCCTGACTGCCTACAGCATATCCGCCCTCGGTGTTTTCGCGGAAGAAGGTCCAGTCAATGTTCTGGTCGGGAACTTTTACCGGGCGTACATTTGCAAACAGGTCAAGTTTTTTACGCATTGCAACATTGGCACTTTCGATGTTGGGCCAACCGTCGCCTGCCTGGGGAGTTGTTGTGGGTCCTTTGAGAATAACATGGCATTGGTAAAGTTGTTCCATTACATCATCGGGAATTGCTTTTCCGCAAGCGGCACGGTTTTCAATGGTAAGACCGTCTATAACACGGAATTCTACTTTGCCCTTCGCATTTTCATCTTTGAGCAGGTATTCCATAATTCTCTGTGCCTGGGCGGAAATAACAGGACCTATACCGTCGCCTCCGCAGATACCGATAATTATTTTGTCAAGTTTTGAATAGTCGACAAACTCAGAGTCTTTTTTTATGTTCTGTGCACGGTCAAGTTGTGCACTCAGAAGTGTTTTGAATTTTTCAACGGCGGATTCTATTGCCGCATTTTTCATCTCTTGTGTCATATTTGTAACTCCTTAATATTAAAATGAAAACTTATACAGTATATTATACACTATTTAAAACTAAAAGTAAATAGCATTCGGGACATTTTTTGTCAGATAATTTATTTTATCATTGTGTCTTGAATTATTCAGGCTTTTGTTGTATAATATAATTGGAATTGTATAATTTATTTAAAAGGAGTGGGATTTACAATGAAAAAGATTACCAAGGCAGTTATTCCGGCAGCAGGTTTGGGAACAAGAATGCTTCCTGCGGCAGCAGGTGTACCCAAGGAAATTATGCCCATTGTGGATAAGCCGTCTATTCAGTATCTTGTTGAGGAAGCGGTTGAGGCAGGAATTACAGATATACTTATAATAACAAACCGTGGCAAAGAGGCAATTGAAAATTACTTTGACTATTCTGTTGAATACGAAAATAAACTGGCTTCATCCGGAAAACTTCAACTTCTTGAAAATCAGCGCAGTGTTGCCAATCTTGCAAATATATATTTTATCCGTCAGAAAGAGCCCAAGGGACTGGGACACGCGGTTCTCCGTGCTAGGTCCTTTGTAGGCGATGAGCCTTTTATGGTACTTTACGGTGATGATGTTATAGATGCTCCTGTGTCTACAACCAGGAAAATGGTAGATGTTTACAATGAGTACGGCATGTCTGTTGTGGGAGTTCAGGAGGTTACCGATGAGCAGATAGTAAAATACTGTTCGCTTAAAGTGGAAAAGTGCAGCGACAGAATTTATAAGGTATCCGATATGATAGAAAAACCGCCCATTGAAAAGAAATATTCAAATCTTTCCATTCTCGGCAGAGCACTTCTCACACCGGATATTTTTGATATTCTGGAAAATGTTCAACCGGGTGCAGGAAATGAAATTCAGCTCACCGACGCTATGGCAGTACAGGCAAAATCAGGTAAAGTCATGGCATACGAATATGAGGGAATCCGTCACGATATGGGAAGCAAACTGGGATTTTTGATGGCAAATGTTATGATGGGTGTAAAGAATGACGAAGTGGGAGAAGAATTCCGCAGGTTTTTAAAGGTGTTCTCAAAGACCATATAAAAAGAAACCTGTCAATTATTTGCTGAAAGGAATACATATATGCGAGTAAGTAAAATTAACTATTATCTGGATATTGCCCAGACGGTTGCCAAAAGAGGAACTTGCCTGAGAAGAAAGTACGGTGCAATAATAGTAAAAAATGACAGTATTGTCTCAACCGGATATGCGGGAGCACCCAGAGGACGACAGAATTGCTGTGATTTGGGATTTTGTCAGCGTGAAAAACTCAATATACCCAGAGGCGAACGATATGAACTCTGCCGTTCTGTTCATGCGGAGGCAAACGCAATTATTTCTGCATCTCGTGAAAATATGCTGGATGCAACACTGTATCTTGCAGGTATAGACAGTAAAACAGGAGAACTGATTCCTAACGGATGCAGTTGTCAGATGTGTAAAAAACTTATTATAAATGCAGGTATCTCAAAGGTTATTGTCCGCAATACTCCTGAACTGTACACCGAAATAGATGTTGAAGAATGGATAAATGACGATGACAGTCTCAACGGTACTTTCGGATACTGATTCTGACTTTTCGGCAGTAAATTCACATCGGCAGACCGTAGAAAATTTTTATCATCTGATAAGGAGGTTTCTGTGACAAAGGTTTTGTTTGTTTGCACGGGAAATACTTGTCGAAGTCCTATGGCACAGGTTTGTGCGGATAATTTTTTTGAGAAAAACGGTGTTCCGTATACGGCACAGTCCTGCGGTATCGCTGTGGGAATAGGTGACAGTATTACCAAAAATGCAAAAGAAGTTCTTGAAAAACGCTACGGAAAAGAGGTAATTCACCGGGCAATTCAGATAAATGCCGCCCTTGTTGAGCAAAGTCAGATTATAGTTGGAATTACCTCCGCCCATACCGAAATGATAAAAAACCTCTTTCCTGATAATCTTAAAGGCAAGGTGGTTATATCTATGCCCAAAGATATAAGCGACCCGTACGGATGCGGTGTTGATGAATACCAAAAGTGCCTTCAGATGATTGAAAGCGGGATAGAAAGTATTTTCTCACACCTGTGCGATGTGGAGGAATACGAAGATTTTGAAATTCATCCGTATAATGTAAGATATGCACATGATATGTACCGCATAGCCGCAGAATGCTTTTCAAATCCGTGGAGTGAACAAGAGTTCTGCCGTCTTGATGCCAATGAATATGCAAGAGGATTTGTCGCATTGAAAGACGGGAAAATAACAGGCTTTGTAACTATATACTGTATAGATGACTGGATTGAAATTACCGACATTGCCGTATCCTCGGAGTTTCGCCGTATGGGAATAGGTCAGGCACTTCTTGACAGAGCAGTAAGGTTTGCAAAAGATAAAAATGCTTCGTGTGTAAGGCTGGAGGTACGCGCCTCAAACAGCAGTGCAATTTCACTTTATAAAAAGAAAGGCTTTGAAAAGGTCGGCGTCCGTAAAAACTATTATTCCTCTCCCGTGGAGGATGCCGAATTATTTGATTTAAAACTATGTTAATTCTTGCGATAGAGTCATCCTGTGACGAAACATCCGCTGCCGTAGTTAAAGACGGACGGATTATACTTTCAAATGAAATTCTCTCACAAATTGATATACACAAGAGATACGGAGGCGTTGTTCCCGAAATTGCCTCCCGGGCACATATTGAGGCAATAAGCCCTCTTGTTAAAACTGCTCTGGAAAAAGCACAGATTACGCTTGAACAGATTGATGCTGTGGCAGTTACCAACCGCCCCGGTCTTATAGGGGCACTTCTTGTGGGAGTGAATTTTGCAAAAGGTCTTGCATACTCAATCAATAAACCACTTATACCGGTAAATCATATTATGGGACATATAGCCGCAAATTATCTTGTGAATCCGGACCTTGAGCCGGAATTTCTGGCATTGGTTATTTCGGGAGGACACACTTCGGTTATAGGTGTGGACAGTTATTCGGAGTACAAAACCATCGCCAGAACAAGAGATGATGCCATAGGTGAGGCGTTTGACAAGGTTGCAAGAGTGATGGGACTGGAATATCCCGGCGGAAAAGAAATGGACCGCCTTGCTTCTGAGGGTAATCCTTTGGCATATACTTTTCCTTTTGTGCGTATTAAGGACTCGCCCTACGATTTTTCTTTTTCGGGGCTTAAAACTGCGGTAATAAACACATTGCATAACAGTGCCCAGAAGGGCACGGAAATAGTCCGCGAAGATGTGGCGGCATCTTTTACCAAAAATGTTACCGAAACATTGCTGGACCGTCTTGAAAGGATACTGGAGGATTATCCGTACAACAAACTTGCAGCAGCAGGTGGAGTAAGTGCCAACAGCCATATAAGAAAAACACTTGAAAAATTCTGTAAAGAAAAAGGAATTGAACTGTATCTTCCGCCCATATCCCTTTGCGGAGATAATGCGGCTATGATAGGCGCACAGGCCTTTTATGATTACAGAAACGGCAATATTGCTAGAATAGACCTCAATGCGTATGCCACTTGCGACAGATAAAGATGAAAAAACTGTAAATTTTTTGGTTTTCTATTGAAGTATTGTAACATGCGTGGTATAATATGTCTGTTAAACTGAAATGGGGATATTGTGCCCTTTTCGGAAAAAATACAATTTGGTAAGACAAAGAAATGGTCCGCTGCCGTGCTCGGCATGAACATTTCTGCTTTCCTAAACCAAGGAAGGAGGAGCTTTATGGATTTGATTAAAGCTTTCACAAACGAGCAACTTAAAAAGGAAGTACCCGTTATTAAGGTTGGTGACACAGTTCGTGTTCACAACAGAATAAAAGAGGGTACAAGAGAAAGAATTCAGATTTTCGAAGGCACCGTTATCGCAAAGAAAAACGGCGGCATTTCCGAAACCTTCACTGTAAGACGCGTTTCCTACGGTGTCGGAGTTGAAAAAACTTTCCCTATCCATTCGCCCAATGTTGACAAGGTTGAAACCGTAAGACAGGGTAAAATCCGCCGAGCTAAACTTTATTATTTGCGCGGACTTTCCGGTAAAGCCGCAAAAGTCAAGGAACGCATCTGATTTGTGTTCGGAGTATCGGTATTTCCGCGGCTTTGCGGAAATACCGATATGTATTTTTAAGGAGAATTTATGATGAGAACATCCATAAATAAAAAGCCGGGTGACAGCCTTACAAAAGAACTTTACGACTGGGTGGAAACCTTTGTTACCGCGCTTGTGTCGGTGGTTCTTGTTTTTACATTTGTTGTACGAATCGTTGCAGTAGACGGCGAAAGTATGATGAAAACACTGGAACACCGCGATACTCTTGTTATTACGGATTTGGTTGAAGCAAAACAAGGCGATATAGTGGTTTTTCAGCAACTTGAAGATTATACTTCTCCCCTTATAAAAAGGGTTATTGCCACAGAGGGACAGGTTGTTGATATAGATTTTGATACCTGGATTGTAATGGTTGACGGAAAAGTAATTGAAGAACCCTATGTAAACTTTATAAAAGGGGTTTCAATGCGTACAGGAATTACACAGTTTCCTTTTAAAGTACCCGAGGGAGAGGTTTTTGTTATGGGCGACAACCGCAATAACTCCCGGGACAGCCGTCATTTCGGCTCAGTGGATAAACGGAGCATCATGGGAAAAGTTCTTTTCCGTGTAACACCCATTAACAAAATCGGGGAAGTAAAACCCGTAGAATAAAGGTGAAAAATGCCAAGTGCCAATATACAATGGTTTCCCGGTCATATGGCGAAAACACGCCGGATGATAAGCGAAAACCTTTCAAATGTTGATATAATAATTGAAATACTTGATGCCCGCATTCCGCACAGCAGCAGAAATCCGGAAATATTGCGTCTTGTGGGCTCGAAACCGATGATAACCCTGCTGAACAAGTATTCCCTTGCCGATCCCGATATGACAGCCAGATGGAAAAGTGCAATGGAAAAAGAGGGTTCAACGGTTATTGTGACCGATTGTATGACTGCTAAGGGACTTTCGGATATTGCTTCAAATATACGGAATGTACTTAAAGAAAAACTTGAACGCTATGACGCTAAGGGCATGAGCGGTCGGACCGTAAAAGCAATGATAGTGGGAATACCCAATGTGGGTAAATCCTCTATAATCAATAAATTGTGCGGTTCAAAAAAAGCGGCAGTGGAAGACAGACCCGGAGTTACACTTCAGAAACAGTGGGTTCGTACCGAAATCGGAATAGAACTTCTGGATATGCCGGGTGTACTGTGGCCGAAATTTGATGACCAGACAGTGGCTGAAAATCTTGCGGTTACAGGTGCTATAAAGGATGATGTCCTTTATACCGATGATATTACTCTCGCACTGATAAAAAAACTTGTCAGATATTACCCCGAACAATTTAAGGCAAGATACAAACTTTCTGACCTTGACGGTACACCTCTTGAAATACTTGAGGCAGTGGGCAGAAAACGGGGTTTTCTTATTTCCGGCGGAGAGATTGACTATGACCGTTGTTGTACCGCCATTCTTGACGAATTCCGAGGCGGCAAGATAGGAAGAATTACACTCGACAGAATTTAATTTTTTCGTCGTAATATCGGCGAATTCAATAAATTCAGAGTACGGGTGTTTTCTGAAAGGGAAAAGTTATATGAACTGGGATATCTACAGAGAGATTGTGCCTGAAAATTCCTGTATGGCTGCAGGTCTTGACGAGGCAGGCAGAGGACCGCTGTTCGGTGCAGTATATGCGGCGGCGGTAATACTTCCCGACGGATATGAAATTGAAGGGCTTGACGATTCAAAAAAGATTACCGAAAAAAAGCGGGAAAAACTTTTTGATATCATAATCCGTGATGCAATAAGTTACGGAATAGGTGTCTGTGAGCCCTTTGAAATAGACCAAATCAACATTCTTAATGCATCGCTTCTTGCAATGAGACGAGCGGTGGAAAATATGAGTGTAAAGCCTGATTTTCTTTTGGTAGACGGAAATATATACCGTGACTTTGATATTGACGGAAAAGCGGTAGTGGGAGGCGACGGAAAAATCCCCTCAATTGCCGCGGCATCAATACTTGCAAAGGTTTCAAGGGACAGATATTGTCTTGAAATGGACAGGAAATATCCGCAGTATGGTCTTGCAAAACACAAAGGGTATCCCACAAAAGCACATTATGGGGCAATTATGGAACACGGCCCTACACCGTTGCACCGCATTAGTTTTCTGAAAAAATTGTACGGTGAAAAATGAGTAACCTGAAATTAAGCCGTAAACTGAGAGGAAATATTGCCGAATTTAAGGTCAGACTTTACCTGGTGCTTAACGGTTATCGTATACTTGATTCCAATTTTTATTCGCCCTACGGCGAAATTGATATAGTATGTAAAAAGAAAAAAACACTTATATTTGCGGAGGTACGCTCGAGGAGTGAGAACCTTTGCGTAAGGTACGGCACACCTGCTGAATCTGTTAATTACAAAAAACAGCAGAATATTATTAAATCCGCAAAGTATTATCTTAAATTCTGTTCCGTCAAATGCGAAACATACCGGTTTGATGTGATTGAGGCAATAATTCCCCAAAACGGCGGGATAAAAATAAACCACATAAAAGATGCTTTTATAAGCAAGTAATAATTCTTTCAGGAGATAACATAAAATGTATTATTCAAGTACACGGGGTGAAAAAAAACACCTCACATCAGCACAGGTCATTAAAAAAGGAATTGCAGATGACGGCGGTCTTTATATGCCCGAAATGATTCCTCAGATTGACAACGATTTTATATCATCTCTTTGCAACCTGGACTACAAGTCCCGTGCAGAAAAGGTGCTGAGCCTTTTTCTTGATGACTATCAGAACCTTGCTCAACTCTGCGAAAAGGCGTACAGCGAAAAAAATTTCGGGGAAAACCCTGCACCCGTAAAACAAGCGGGAGATTACAGTTTTCTTGAGTTATGGCACGGTCCTACCTGTGCTTTCAAGGATATGGCACTTCAGTTTATGCCTCTGGCACTTTCCGAGTCGCTTAAAATGACTCAAAGCGACAAGGATGCCTGCATTCTTGTTGCAACTTCGGGCGATACCGGAAAAGCGGCACTGGAGGGTTATAAGAACCTTGACAAAATTAAAATAATGGTATTTTATCCCAGTGACGGTGTAAGTAAAATCCAGAAACTTCAGATGTCATCTCAGGAAGGTGACAATGTGAATGTTTGTGCAATTAAAGGAAACTTTGATGATGCACAAAGCGGAGTAAAGAAAATATTCGGTGACAAAACTTATGCACAGAAGGCTGACCGGGCAGGATATTTCTTCTCCAGTGCCAACAGTATCAACTGGGGCAGACTTGCACCGCAGATTGTTTACTATATTTCCGCGTACTGTGATTTGGTAAACAACAAAAAGATTAATCTTGGCGACCCTGTCAATGTTTGCGTTCCTACAGGTAATTTCGGTAATATATTTGCCGCATATATTGCCAAGGAAATGGGACTCAATATCGGCAAGTTTGTGTGTGCCTCAAATAAAAACAACATTCTCACAGACTTTATAAAAACAGGTGTTTATGACAGAAACCGTCCGTTCTATCAGACTGTTTCTCCCTCTATGGATATACTTATTTCCAGCAATCTTGAAAGACTTTTGTATCTTCTTGACGGCAGCGAGCAAACTGCACAGAATATGAAGTTGCTCAATGAAAACGGTGTATATAAAATAAGTGACCAGACCCATGCAAAAATAGAAAAGATGTTTTACGGTGCTTATTGTGACGAGGACAACACACGGAATACAATTCAAAAGTATTTTGAAGATTATTCCTATCTTATGGATACTCACACAGCGGTTGCAACCTATTGTGCAGAGCAGTACCGTAAAAATACCTGCGACAATACCGAAATGATAATAGTATCTACAGCAAGTCCGTACAAATTTGCCGCAGATGTACTTTCCTCTTTCGGAAAATCGTCACAGGGAGATGAGTTTTCTGCTATTGATGCACTCAAAGAGCAAACCTCCACACAGGTACCTGCACCTATTGCAGAACTTTGCGGAAAGAGTGCAAGATTTAATACCGTTGTTAATAAGGAAGAAATGGCAGAACAGGTTTTTGAATTTCTGAAACGAGGATAAATTTGTGATATATACCATATCCGACCCCCATTTATCATTAAGTTGCGATAAGCCGATGGATGTTTTCGGGAGACGATGGGAGAATTATACCTGCCAACTCGAAAGTAACTGGAAAAGTACGGTAACAGATGATGACACGGTAATTATACCGGGCGATATTTCCTGGGGTATGACCCTTGAAGAGTCAGCCAGCGACTTTAAGTGGCTGGACAGTCTGCCGGGCAGAAAAATTATTGGCAAGGGTAACCACGATTACTGGTGGGAGACTTTTTCCAAACTGGAAAAATTCAAGGCGGAAAATGATATTTCCACTATAGATTTTCTTCATAACAATGCCTATCTTTGCGAAAACAAGATTATTTGCGGAACAAGGGGCTGGATTTGCGAAAACTCACTTAAACCCGAGGATTTGAAGATTCTTAACCGTGAAAACCAAAGACTGCAGATGTCTTTGGAATGTGCAAAAAAACTTCTCGAAAAAAATCCCGATGCTGAAATAATTGTATTTATGCATTATCCGCCGGCGGTTACGGGAACGGTTCAGGAAATAATATTTGACACTCTGCTTTCATACGGTATACAAAGACTGTATTACGGACATCTTCACGGCATATCTGATAACGCAGGACTTTGCCGTACAAAATACGGAATTGAACTTAATCTTGTTTCCTGTGATTATTTAAAGTTTATTCCCTTGAAAATAGATTGAAAGATATTGTAAAATTTTTCAAAAACTATTGACAAGAACTGATTTTTGATTAGAATATATATGATATACATATCAAGAGAAAGGATTTCCCAAAATGAGTTTAAAGAACACAAAAACAACCGAAAAAAACACTGTGGAACTTGAGTTTGTCATTGCGAAGGAAACATTTGAAGCAGAAGTACTCAAGGTTTACAAAAAGAATGCACCCAAAATCAATATTCCCGGTTTCCGTAAGGGTAAGGCACCTAAGAGCATTATTGAAAAAATGTACGGCAAGGGTGTATTTTATGAAGAAGCACTCAATAATCTTATCCCTGCAGAATACGAAGCGGCTGTTAAAGAAAGCGGTATCGAGCCGGTAGCACAGCCTGAAATTTCTGTTGGAGATATTACAGACGAAGGCGTTGAAATTACCGCAAAGGTTTTTGTAAAGCCTGAAGTAAGTCTTAAGAGCTACAAGGGACTTGAAGCAGAAAAAGTTGTAAAGAAAGTTACCGACGAAGATGTTGACAGGGATGTAAACGCAGCAAGAGAGCGTAACTCCCGTATGATAGACATTACAGACCGTGCGGCTGCAATGGATGATACCGCAAACATTGATTACTTAGGTAAGGTTGACGGAGTTGCTTTTGACGGCGGTGCCGCAAAAGGATATGACCTTAAATTAGGCTCCGGACAGTTTATTCCCGGATTTGAAGACCAGATTGCAGGTCATAACATAGGCGAAACATTTGATGTTAATGTTAAGTTCCCCGAAGAATACCATGCAGAAGAACTTAAAGGCAAGGATGCTGTATTTACAGTTACTCTCAACGCACTTAAAGTTAAGCAACTTCCCGAACTTGACGACGAGTTCGCAAAAGATGTTTCCGAATTTGATACTTTGGCTGAATATAAGGCAGATGTTAAGGCAAAAATAGAAAAGAGATACAACGATGCCGCAGACAGTGCAGTTATGGAAAAAATTTATGACGCACTTATTGCCAATGTAGAAGCAGACATTCCTCAGGCTATGTTTGACCAGGAAGTTGACGGTATGGTAAACGACTATGCTTACCGTATGCAGTCACAGGGACTTGACCTTGATACTTACTTCAAGTACACAGGTACTACCATCAATGACCTTAAGGCACAGATGAAGCCTCAGGCAGAGCGTCAGGTAAAAGTTCGTCTTGCACTTGAAAAAGTTGTTGAACTTGAAAAGATTGAGCCTACCGAAGAAGACATTACTGCAGAATACAAGGCAATTGCAGATGCATATAAGATGGAAATTGAAAAGGTTCAGGAAGCACTTGAAAAAGATGCGGTTAAGAAGGACCTTGCAATGCGTAAAGCATCTGAATTTATCAAAGATAACGCAAAGATAACAGAAGTTGCCGAAGAGAAGAAAGAAACTGCAAAACCCAAGGCAAAGACAACAAAAAAGGCTGCGGAAAAGACTGCTGAAAAAGCAGAAGAAAAAACTTCCGATACAGCGGAAAAGCCCAAGACCACAAGAAAGAAAAAGACAGAAGAACCTAAGGCTGAGGGCGAGGAAAAACCCAAGACCACAAGAAAAAAGAAAACAGAAACCGCTGAAAGCGACAAATAAATTACTTTTGGGGGAGGGCAGAAAGTCCTTCCCCAAAAATAAATTAACCGAAACAAAAGATTTCAAGGAGGACATAATTATGGCACTTGTACCAACAGTAATTGAACAGACCGGCAGAGGTGAAAGAGCATACGACATATATTCCCGTCTGCTTAATGACCGTATAGTATTTCTTGCCGATGAGGTAAATGATGTTACTGCGTCTCTTGTTGTAGCACAACTTCTGTTTTTGGAAGCACAAGACCCTGACAAAGATATTTCGCTTTATATCAATAGTCCCGGCGGTTCAGTAAGTGCGGGACTGGCAATATACGACACAATGAACTTTATTAAATGCGATGTTTCAACTATCTGTATAGGTATGGCTGCAAGTATGGGCGCGTTTCTTCTGGCAGCAGGTGCCAAGGGCAAAAGACTTGCTCTTCCTCACAGCGAAATTATGATTCATCAGCCTTTGGGAGGATATCAGGGACAGGCAAGTGATATAAAAATTCATGCCGACCACATCATCCGCACAAAACAGACTCTGAATAAAATACTTGCTGAACGCACAGGACAGCCTCTTGAAGTTATTGAAAGAGATACTGACCGTGATAACTTTATGTATGCGGCTCAGGCAGCCGAATACGGACTTATTGACCGTGTGATTGAAAAGAGAGCATAATCTGAATTGAAAGGACGGCGCAACCTTTTTGCGCAGTAAATATGGCAGAGAAAAATAAAAACGGCGGTAATAATACTGCTGATATTCCCCGTTGTTCGTTTTGCGGGGCACCTGCAAACGAAGTAGATTATATTATTCCCGGTCCCGGAGGGGTTTATATTTGCGATAACTGTGTTTCAACCTGCAATATTATTATACAGGACGAAAAAGACACACAGGCTGCTGAGAAAAACCCTCTTTCACTCAAGACTCTTCCAAAACCGGCTCAACTCAAAGAGGCGCTTGACCAGTATGTTGTAGGTCAGGAAAGTGCAAAAGCGGCGCTTTCTGTTGCGGTGTATAATCACTATAAGCGTATTCTTCAGGACAAAAGCGATGATGTAGAAATACAAAAGAGCAATGTCTTGCTTTTAGGTCCTACCGGCGTCGGAAAAACACTTCTTGCACAGACTCTTGCAAAAACCTTGAAAGTACCTTTTGCAATTGCAGATGCTACAACACTTACCGAGGCAGGTTATGTAGGTGAGGATGTTGAAAATATACTGTTAAGGCTTATCCAGGCGGCAGATTATGATGTCTCGCAGGCGGAAAAGGGAATTATATATATAGACGAAATAGATAAAATTTCCCGACGCAGTGAAAACCGTTCCATAACAAGAGATGTTTCGGGTGAGGGTGTGCAACAGGCACTTTTGAAAATTCTTGAAGGCACGGTTTCGAATGTACCGCCGCAAGGTGGAAGAAAACATCCCAATCAGGAATTTATTCCTGTGGACACCTCCAATATTTTGTTTATATGCGGAGGTGCTTTTGACGGGATTGAACAGGTTATAGAACAAAGAACAGGAAGTCAGTCAATAGGATACGGAGCATCTGTTCACACAAAAAAGGAAAGACAGGACGAAAAAATTCTTTCCAAAATTATCTCTCATGACCTGGTGAAATACGGACTTATTCCTGAACTTGTCGGCCGTATTCCTGTAATAACTGCACTTGAACCTCTTGATGAGGCGGCTTTTGTCCGTATTCTTAAAGAACCGAAAAATTCACTTACAAAGCAGTATAAAAAACTCTTTGATATGGACGGGGTTGAACTGGAATTCACAGAAGAGGCATATGCGGAAATTGCACGACTTGCAGTAAAGCGGAATACAGGTGCAAGAGGTCTCCGTTCTATAATGGAAGAAATTATGCAGAAATATATGTACGATATTCCTTCTTGTGAAAATGTGAAAAAACTTATAATAACAGATAAGGTTATTACCGAAAACGCACAGGCAGAAATTGAATACAAATAAATAAAAGAGTGAGATTTAAAAAATCTCACTCTTTTATCATTATCCAAGTGTTATCTTGCAGTTTTCCTTATCGCACTCAATGAGTTGGTCGACAGAGGGAAGGGTAATAATCGCAAAATCCGGGTTTTTAATACTGATTACATGGGTTGTAATATCAGCACTGACTTCGGATTTTTCAAAACAAAGATCGGCATTATTCATTTGACAATTTATGAGTTTCAGACCTTTGCAGTAGCAAAAGGGTTGAGTACCGGTTATGATGCAGTTTTCAAATGTTACATTTTCGCAGTACCACGCAGGGTACTCGCCATTTATTATACTGTCTTTTATTACAATATTTTTTGCATGCCAGAAAGCATCTTTTGTATTGAATTTGCACCTGTCAAAGTTTGAATCTGTTATGTACTGAAAGGAATATTTACCCGAAAGTGAAACATTCTCAAAGGATAACTTTTCCGAATGCATCATAAAATATTCGCTCTCGGCATTGCAGTTTTTCATGGTAACATTTTTGGAAAACCAGCCAAACTCGGGGGAAACAATATTGCATCCGTATATTTCCGCATTACTGCATTCCCGCAATGCTTTTATGCCCAAAAGTTTTGAGTTTGTAATTTTTATGTTTTCCGAGTACCACAGTGCCGCACGGCAAAGAGAGGTCATTTCGCAGTTGGTTATCTCTACATTTGTGTCGTGCCAGAAAGGATAACGCAAATTGAAAAAACAATTTTCAACTTTTATATTGCCGCTTTCCTTAAAAGCGCTTTCACCGTCCTCAGGACCGTCAAATCTGCAGTTTAAGGCGTGAATTCCGTCACTTCCATACAATGCACGCTCATGGTCAAAGGTTTTATTTTTTATTATTTGCATAAAATTCTTTCTCTGTTTCTAAATTTCAAGTTTAATAGAGGAAGCACCTGTAATATTGCCTGTCAGTACCGCACCGCACAGTTTTCCGTCAGAATTTCTGAAAATTTTGGTGTGAGGGTTGGGGCGTTCCACCGTATATTTTTCCTCCGGGTTGCTCATACAGTCACCGATGGCGTATAACATTGTGTCCATACCGCTGAAGGTTAAGGGATAGTTGGAAAATTCAAAAGTAACATTGTCACCCGCAGCACAGGCACCTGCCGTTTTTCCCATCGCCAGAGCCTGAGCCCAGAGACCGTAGTTTTTACCGTCAAATTCGGCACAGTCGCCACAAGCGAAAATTTCGGGATTGGAAGTTTGGCAATGTGAGTTTACTTTAACCCCTTTTCCTGTTTCAAGACCGCACTCTTTCGCAAGAGAAAGGTTGGCACGAATTCCGCAGGAAATAATTATAATACGGGCGGGAACAAATTTTCCGTCTTTAAGGGTTATTCCCTCAGCTGCCTGTGTTCCGTTTATTTTTTCTATTTCTGCTGAGGTTATGATGTTTATTCCCTTTTGAGAAGCAATTTTGCAAAGTTCTTCCGAGGATTCTCTGTCTAACTGACGGGGCATAATACGCTCCGAGGCTTCAAGAACGGTAATATTCTTTATACCGCTTTTTTTGAGCATCCATGCTGCTTCAAGTCCCAGGACACCTCCACCGATTATCGCGGCATCTTCAATATCACTGTTGGGAAAAGAGGCAATGGCATTTATATCTTCAATTCCTCTGATGGCAAAGACACCGTAAAGCCCATTGTTTTGTATGTCGGGAATAAAACAGTGAGCACCTGTTGCATAAATCAGTTTGTCATAGTGGTATTTTTCATTGTCTCCCACAATGATTTCATGAAGTTCGGGAGATATTTTTGTAACTTTCTTTTCGGTCAGAACACAAATGTTTTTTTGGTCATACCACTCCTTTTTATGCATAAGAATGGTTTCTGGAGGAGCGGTAGGCTTTTTTGTCAATATGGGACGGTTGTAAGGCAGATACTTTTCCTCAGTCAGAATACAAATTCCGCTGTTTTGGTCTCTCTCCCGTATGGCTTCTGCGGCATATACTGCCGCAGGGCCTCCGCCGATTATAAGATATATCTGCTGTTTGGCAGGTGAGGAGATGAACTCCTCTTTTTCCTGCTGTATTATTTCAAAATTTTCAGGTCCAACACCGCACACGGGACAAACAGTTTCGCTTTGTTCAAAAACTGCTCCGCAAACAATACATTTAAACATAAGACCTCCAAAAAAGTGTATCATAAGAAAGGTTATTGTAGTTTTAGTTTCTTAAACTATGTATAGGCGCCGGGATACGGCCTCCGCGTTTTATGAATATATCAGGAGAAGCAGTGTTTATTTTCATAACAGGAGCCTCACCTAACAGACCGCCGAATTCAACACTGTCTCCCACTTTTTTATTGTAAGCGGGAATAACGCGCACAGCGGTGGTTTTGTTGTTTATAACTCCTATCGCAATTTCGTCTGCAATAAGTGCCGAAATAACTTCTGCTGTTGTATCACCCGGTACAGCAATCATATCAAGGCCTACCGAGCAGACCGCAGTCATTGCTTCCAGTTTTTCAATGGTGAGTGAGCCGCATTCAACAGCACTTATCATACCGGCATCTTCTGAAACGGGAATAAATGCACCCGAAAGACCGCCTACATGGCTGGATGCCATGGTACCGCCTTTTTTAACAGCGTCATTCAGCATGGCAAGTGCGGCGGTAGTACCGCAGGCACCTGTTTTCTCAAGACCGATTTTCTCGAGAATATCGGCAACCGAGTCACCTATTGCAGGGGTGGGAGCAAGAGAAAGGTCAACTATTCCGAAAGGAACATTAAGACGCTTGGATGCCTCGTAGGCTACAAGTTGTCCCATACGGGTTATTTTGAACGCGGTCTTTTTTATTGTGTCAGAAATCTGTGTAAGATTGCAGTTTCCTGCTTTTTCAATAGCACTTGCTACAACACCCGGACCCGAAACACCCACATTTATAACGGTTTCAGGCTCACCCATACCGTGAAAAGCACCTGCCATAAAAGGATTGTCATCAGGAACATTGGCAAATACCACAAGTTTTGCACATCCGATAGAGTCGTTTTCTTTTGTAAGGAAAGCGGTTTGTTTTATTATCTGTCCCATTTCTGCTACCGCATCCATATTTATGCCTGATTTAGTGGTAGCAACATTGACTGAAGAACAGATTCTTGAGGTTTCGGTAAGTGCCTGGGGGATTGAGTTTATAAGTTCACGGGCTCCGTTTGTAAATCCCTTTTGCACAAGTGCAGAATATCCGCCTATAAAGTTTACGCCCAATGTGTCTGCTGCTTTATCCAGTGTTTTTGCAATCTTGACAAACTCATCGGAATTGCAGCCTGCACCTATGAGTGAGATGGGAGTGAGTGAAATTCGTTTGTTGATAATCGGTATGCCGTATTCTTTTTCAATGGTTTCGCACACCGGAATAAGATTTTTTGCAGTATTGGTTATTTTGTTGTAAATGTTCTCACAGAGTTTTTCCGGATTTTCGCTTACACAGTCAAACAGCGATATCCCCATGGTTACGGTACGAATATCCAGGTGTTCATCCCGTATCATATTTATGGTTTCGAGAATTTCGTTTGTATTAATTCCCAGCATAATAACTCCTTTCCTGATGTTAATTATATTTTGTGCATAGAGTTAAAAATGTCTTCGTGCATTGTATGTATTGAGAGTCCGTTGGTCTGTCCTATATTGCTCATTTCATCTACAAAATTTGTAAACGGGATACTGAGTTTGTCAATTTCAACCAGCATAATCATTGCAAAATAGTCTTTCAATACACTTTGTGAAATGTCAATTATGTTGACATTATAGTCAACACATTTCTGTGATACTTTGGCAATAATGCCAACACTGTCTTTTCCTGTTACTGTAATTACTGCTTGCATTTTTTTCTCCTTTTATTTTATATTCCTATTTTATATTCCGAACATTTTTACGGGTTTTATGACAAGTTGGTTTTCGAGTTGTCTTACTTCGCCCAGGGCAAAAAAACGGTCATCGTGTGTATACATCAGGAGTTTTTGCCCGGGAGATAAAGGTGTTGCGGGTTTGATTTTTGAAACATATATGTGTGCACCGTTAAGTGCAAGGGCGGAATAAAAGGAATTGAGTTTAATTTTTTCAAGTTCCGAAAAAAAGTCTTCTATGGTTGTGAGGCATTGGAAAAGTTCTTCTTTGGGTATTGCACGAAGTTGTTCAAGGGTAATGCTGTTTTCAACATCAAATCCCCCTGCCGTCACTCTCTCAAGAGAAGACATAATTCCTCCGCAACCCAGTTTTTTTCCTATATCAGCACATAAGGTACGAATATATGTACCTTTGGAGCAGGATACAATAAAATCACAAAAATCATATCCGACTTCAAGTATTTCTATTGAGTGAATAGTGACTTGTCTTGCTTCCCGCTGTACCTCTTGTCCTTTTCTGGCAAGTTCGTACAGTTTTTTTCCGTCTTTTTTAAGTGCCGAATACATAGGGGGAGTTTGCATGTAATCCCCGACGAAACTCATAACCGCATCTCTTATTTGTTCTTCCGGGGGAATGTCACCGCACTCCGTCAGCACTTTTCCGCTTATATCCTCTGTATCGGTGGTAAGTCCGAGTTTAAGCCGTGCTTTGTATTTCTTATGGTCGCATATCATATATTCGCTTAGTTTTACGGCTTTACCTATAAGCACAGGCAAAACACCTGATGCCATAGGGTCAAGAGTGCCTGTGTGTCCGACTTTTGAGACACCGAAAATTCCTTTTACAACACTTATTGCAGTGTGCGAGGTTATTCCGCATGGTTTGTATAAATTAAGTATTCCGTTCATCTTTGCACTATAGTTTTGCGGTACATTTCGATTATCTTGTTCTCAACTTCCGCGGGAGTACCCTGTATGGTACAGCCTGCAGCGCGTTTGTGACCGCCTCCGCCGAAATTTGAACAAAACTGTGCCGCATCAACATATTCCTTTGTACGCATGGAAACTTTGCATGTTCCGTCTGTCTTTTGCTTGATTGAAAAAGAACTTTCCACAGTATCAATCTGGCGCGGAATCTGTGAAATACATCCCGTGTCCTCGTCGTCTGCACCAAATTTTTCCTTTATCCCGTCGGTTATTATGCAAATTCCCACAGTGTCTGCAAAATGCAGATGAATGTTTTGTACGGCATAACATTCCAGTTGCATTTGCTTTTTGGTTTTAATATCAAAGTTTGTAAGATTGATTTTTGCCGCCTCTTCACGGGGAATAAAGCGGGCAAGATACGCTGCCGCAAGGAAAGTATTTTCGGTTACTGCTTCGTACTTGAAACTTCCCGTATCGGTGGAAATGGCTGTGTGCAGACATTTTGCAAGGTATGAGTCAAACTTTACACCGCAAAAGAGCGCAAACTCAAAAATTATTTCACCACAGGAGGCTTTTTCGCTTTTTACAAATTTTTCGGAAGTATTCACCGAATTTCTCATGTGGTGGTCAATGGCACAAAGTATCGGAAGTTCAACATCGTTTCCGATAAGTGTCATGTCTGCAACATCCACTGTTATGATGAACTGATGTTCAAATTCGGTGAATCCGATATCCGTGATATACTCAAACTTTTTGGGCACATCATCGTAACAAACGACACAGGCGCGTTTCCCCAGAGAATTCAAAATATATGCAAGAGCATATCCGCTTCCGACTGCATCGCCGTCGGGGCGGGAGTGTATGACAATTCTGAAATTGTCAACAGTGTCCTGTACAAGACAGCGATACAAATTTTCATAAAATTCTCTGTCAATTGTATATTCAAAACTCAGACTGTTCATCTTGTTGTTCCTCATCGTCAGGTTTTATATCCAGTGTTTTGAGAATTGCCGATATATCCGAACCGTGCTTTGGAGAATCGTCGAATATAAATTTGAGTTCGGGAGTTATCCTGAGGTTGAGTCTTGATGCAAGTTCACGGCGTATAAAACCTGTTGCACTTATAAGTCCCTTTTTAATTTCCTTTTCGTCGCCCTGCATGAAACTGTAAAAGATTTTTGCAAATTTAAGGTCGCCTGTCACCTGTGCAGAGGTTATTGTTATAAAAGCACTTTGTACTCTTGGGTCTTTGACCTGGCGTATTATATTTGCAATTTCGTGTGCCACAGTTTCGTTTATACGGTTTTTTCTGTAATTACCCGGCATTTATTCACCTGCTTTAATTTCTTCCATTACGAATGCTTCAAATACATCTCCCACCTTGATGTCGTTGTATTTTTCAAGTCCGACACCGCATTCATAACCCTGGTTGACTTCTTTCACATCGTCTTTGAAACGGCGGAGAGATGAGATTTTATCTTCAAATATAACCACACCGTCACGGACAATACGAATACCTGCGTTTCTTGTGATTTTTCCGTCTGTAACATAGGAACCGGCAATAGTTCCCACATTGGGTACATGAATGGTCTGACGGACTTCAGCCATACCGAGTATTGTCTCTTTGAATTTAGGAGCAAGCATACCCTTGATAGCGGCTTCGATTTCTTCGATACATTCGTAAATTATTCTGTAAGTTCTTATTTCAACCTGCTGTCTTTCGGCAGATTCAATTGCACCCTTGTCGGGACGGATGTTGAATCCGACAATGATTGCATTTGAAGCGGCAGCAAGCATAACATCATTTTCTCTTATGGCACCTACACCGCTGTGGATGACTCTTACACGGACTTCCTCATTGGAAATCTTTTCAAGAGACGCCTTAACCGCCTCTGCAGAGCCCTGAACATCGGCTTTGACTATAATGTTGAGTTCCTTAACGCCCTCTTTAATCTGACTGAACAAATCGTCAAGAGAAACTTTGGAATTCTGCATGAATTCTTCTTCTTTTTCTTTGTCGCGGCGTTGTTGTGCAAGTTCACGAGCCATTCTTTCATCGGAAACGGCATTAAATACATCTCCTGCACTGGGAACTTCCGCAAGACCTAAAATTTCAACAGGAACAGAAGGACCTGCCTCCTTGAGTGTTTCACCCTTTTCATTGGTCATAAGTCTTACACGACCAACTGCAGTTCCGGCAATCAGGGTATCTCCTGCATGGAGAGTACCGTTCTGAACAAGAACAGTTGCAACAGGTCCTCTGCCCTTGTCAAGCCGTGCTTCTATTACGATACCTTTTGCGGCACGGTTGGGATTTGCTTTGAGTTCAGCAATCTCCGCCACCAAAAGAACATTTTCCAGAAGGTCATCAATACCCTGATGTGTGAGAGCGGATACGGGTACACAGATAACATCGCCGCCCCATTCTTCAGGAACAAGTTCGTATTTTGTAAGTTCTGTTTTTACATTTTCAGGATTTGCAGCGGGTTTATCTATTTTGTTTATTGCAACGATGATTGATACTCCTGCCGCTTTGGCATGGTTTATTGCTTCAACTGTCTGTGGCATAATACCGTCGTCGGCAGCAACAACAAGAATTGCAATGTCGGTTGCTTTTGCACCTCTTGCACGCATTGCGGTGAATGCTTCATGTCCGGGAGTGTCAAGGAAAGTAATATCTTTACCGTTGACATTAACTCTGTAAGCACCGATGTGCTGAGTAATTCCGCCTGCTTCTCCTGCGGTTACATTTGCATTTCTTATAGCGTCAAGCAGAGAAGTTTTACCGTGGTCAACATGTCCCATAACAACTACAACAGGACTTCTTTCCACCAAATCTTCCGCTTTGTCCTGACTTTCGTCTATAAGTTTTTCTTCTATACTTACAACAACAATTTTTTCTGCCTTAACACCAAACTCATCTGCCACAATTGCTGCAGTGTCAAAGTCAATGGACTGGTTGAGTGTAACCATCATACCCAATGACATAAGTTTTTTAACAACTACCGCTGTTGTCAGATGAAGTTCACGGGCAAGGTCGGATACAATCATATTATCAGGAAGATTAATCAAAGTGGGGAGAATAGGTTTAACAGGCTCGCTCTTCTTTTTGAAACCGGGTTTTTTATCGTTTCGTGAACCAAACTTTTTAAACTTCTGTTTTGCACTTCCGCCATCTCCGCGACCCGAATCTCCCATGTGGTCCATAAGTTTTTCATCGTATTTTGAAAGGTCTACATCGACAATTCTTGTGTCAACCACACGCACATTCTTTTTGACTTCGGCAAAGCCCTGGGCTGTACGGTTTGGAGTATTCTGAGTACGGGTAAATTGCTCTTTGGAAGAAGTGTCCTTTTTCTGCGGTTGCTGGGAAGAGGGTTGGCTTTTTGTAATCTTCTGATTGAATTTGTCAATTGCACTGCGGGGTTCACTCTTCTGGGGAGCATTTGCAGACTTCTGAGGCTGCTTCTTATCGTTCTGAGGACGGATGGGTTGAACAGGCTTTTTGTTCTGAACCTCTTTTTCAGGCACTCTCTGCTGAGGAATCTGCTTTTTCTGCTGAGGCTGTTGTTCTTTAGGCTGAGTTTTCTGTATTTCGGGTTTCTTTTCTTCCGGTTTAGAAACCTCTTTCTTTTCCTCAACTTTAGGTGCAGGTTCGTTCTTTGTCTCTTTTACGGGTGCAGCGATGGGGAAATCAATTTTAATTTCGCCCGAAAGGTATTTATCAATATCGGATACGGGTGAGGACTTTGAGAGATACTCTATTATAAAGTTAACCTCGTCATCACGCAACGCGGAAAGTCTGTTTTTAACATCCATTCCGTTGTCCTCAAATATTTTAACCATATCTTTGGATTTAATGCCAAAATCCTTGGCAAGAGTGTTTAATTTGTTATTAGTTTCTGCGGACATATAATCCCACCTTATCAATCATTTTCTGTTTTCACCGTAGGTGCAAACTGTTTTTTTATAAGTATTTTGAAATTCAAATCATTTACTGAAACGGAACTTATCGGCTTTTTTTTGCCAAGTGCTGATGCAAGAGAGGACATTTCCGAATGTTCTATAAGTTCGACATTGTAGTACGAGCAGGTGTTTGTAAGTTTTTTTCTGCTTCCGTCTGAAATGTCACCGGCACAAACCACAAGATGCGATTTGCCGTTTCTTACCGAGTCCTGAACCATTTCTGTTCCCAGACTGAGTTTCCCGGCACGCATGGCAAGACCTAAAGCACTCAGTACTTTGTCCTGGTGACTACTCATGGCTTTCCTCCTCTTGTATACGGCTTTGGAGATTCTGGTAAACTTCAGGGGATATACTGCATTTAAGACTGTTTTCAAGCCGCTTTGTTTTTTGTGCTTTGAGAAAACATTCTTTTTTGTTACAGATGTATGCTCCCCGCCCTGACTTTTTTCCGGTACTGTCAACGGATATTGTACCGTCAGGCTCTCTTACCACACGGAGAAGGTCTTTTTTCGGAATGGTATTACCGCACCCCGTACAGCGTCTTTCGGGAGTTTTGTACTGCATTGTAACCTCCCGTGTTGTTATTGGTTATCTTCCGCCGGAGAAGCAGTTTCCTTTGCTTCAAGTTCGGGAGATTTAATATCAATTTTAAAGCCTGTAAGTTTTGCCGCCAACATTGCATTTTGTCCTTTTTTTCCTATTGCAAGGGAAAGTTGGTCATTTGCAACCATTACTTTGCAGGTTTTGGGGTCCTGGGAGGTGATTGTTACACTTTGTACTGTTGCGGGAGAAAGAGCCGCTTTTATAAAATCTTCGGGAATTTCACTGTATTCAACAATATCAATTTTTTCACCTGCAAGTTCGTTCATTATATTTGCTTTTCTCATACCTTTGGGACCTATGCATGAGCCGATTGCATCAACATCGGCGTTCCGTGAATAAACCGCAATTTTTGCTCTGCTTCCGGGGTCGCGGGAAACAGAGTGAATAATTACCGTGCCGTCCTGGATTTCGGGAATTTCCAGTTCAAAAAGTCTTTTGACAATTCCCGTAGTATTTCTTGAAAGTAAAACAATAGGACCTTTTGTTTCTTTTTTGACTTCAGTAACATACACTTTTATGCGGTCGCCCACACGCAGGTCTTCGCCGGGGATTTGTTCGCTTTTAATGAGGGTGGCCTGGTTTTTTCCGATTTCGAGAACGGCATTTCCGCTCAATGGGTCAACTTTTGTAACCAGTGCGGTAAGAATATCATCTCTTTTTGATTCGTATTCTTTTATCATCAGTTCTCGTTCTGCCTCACGGATGCCCTGGATAATAACCTGTTTTGCGGTCTGAGCCGAAATCCTTCCGAAATTTTTTGTTTTGACTTCCACATCCGCGATGCTTCCGATTTTCAGGCGTTTGCTGATTTTGTGTGCTGCTTCAAGAGTGATTTCGGTTGACTCATCCTGCACAACTTCAACAACCGTTTTTTCCTGGTACATCTTTACATCCTTTTTTACAGGGTCGATAACAACCTTTACATTTGCACCGTTGGCATCTTTTTTGTAGGCTGCAAGAAGGGCCGCTTCAACCTTTTCAAGCATGTATTCTTTTGAAATGCCTTTTTCGCTTTCCAAAAGGTCGAGGGCAGTGAAAAATTCTGTGTTCATTTTTGTTGTTCTTTATTCGACGCTTTTGACAGAGGCGCATTTTGCCTCTTCGATATCGAATATTTTACCTCCGTAATTTATAGTTATAATTTTATTATCATATTTTTCAAGAACGGCTTCAAGTGTCTTTACCTTGTTTCCGTCAATTTCAAAGGGGGCGAAAAATTTAATTTCGATTTTATGTCCCAAATAAAACTCAAAGTGTTCAGGGCGTTTGAGTTCCCGTTCGATTCCCGCTGTGGAAATCTGAAGATAATAAAAATCTTTTATGGGGTCAGCCTCATCAATGATAGGTTCCACTGCATGATGAACCGTGACACAGTCATCAATTCCCACCTGAACATCTGTCTTGTCAATAAATAAAGTCAGATTCCAGTCTACGCCTTCCTTGGCGTATTCCACATCCCACAGCGTATACCCCAGTTCTTCAACCTTGGGTTTGACAAGCAGTTCCACCTGCTTTGCAATGCCGCCGGAGGAGGCATTTTTTTTCTTTTCAGCCATTTGTTCCTCCTGTATATAAATAAATAATAAACAAGAATTGTGGATTTTCGGGATATCGTTTTATATTTGCCGGATTTATTCGGATTGATTGAATTTTTTGTCTGTTTGCTTATATAAAACTTGAAAGAGTGGCGTCAACCACTCTTTCATCATCCTTCATCTTAAATTGTACTATTGTTATTATATCACAAGTTTTCAAAAAAATCAATACTTTTGGAAGAATTATTTATTTCTTTTTCATTATTTTTCCTTGTTTTTTGCCATGGGAAGCAACCTGATGTTTACCCTTTGCCTCGCTAAGGTGTTTTTTGCCTTTCTGCTGTGCCGAGGAGGAGTTTCTTTCGGGAGGAACAAGGCAGTTTGCACCAAATCCGATAAGGTCATTTCTGCCCGCTTTTATAAGTGCTTTTCTTATAAGCGGGTGATTTTCGGGGCGTTTGAATTGTAAAAGTGCTCTTTGCATACGCTTTTCTTCATAGTCAGAGGGAATATATACTTTTTTGTTTGTAAAGGGGTCTGTGCCGGTGTAGAACATACAAGTAGATGCAGTTCCGGGAGTGGGATAAAAATCCTGAACCTGCTCAGGCGAATAACCGCTTTTTTTAAGATAGAGAGCAAGTTCAATGGCGTCATTAAGGGTAGAGCCCGGATGACTGGACATAAGATACGGTACAAGGTATTGCTCAAGACCGAATTTATCGCACAGAGAAAAGTATTTTTCTTTGAATTTGTTGTAGACCTGTATAGAGGGTTTACCCATTTGCTTTAATACACGGTCGGAACAGTGTTCGGGTGCTACTTTAAGTTGTCCGCTGGTATGACGGGATACCAGACGCTTGAAAAATGAATCATTACTGTCGGCTAACATATAGTCAAATCGTATTCCGGAGCGGATAAAAACTTTTTTGACTCCCTCTACCTTTTCCACTTCGTGCAAAAGCCGTATATATTCGCTGTGGTCTGCTTCAAGATTGGGACAGGGAGTGGGCGTAAGACATCGTCTGTTTTTGCACATTCCATGGGTAAGTTGTTTTTTGCAGGAAGGGTATCGGAAATTTGCGGTAGGACCGCCCACATCGTGAATATATCCTTTGAAATCGGGCATAGAGGCAATTATTTCTGCCTCCCGTACAACCGATTTTACAGAACGGCTTCTGACTGTTCTGCCCTGATGGTATGCAAGAGCACAAAAGGCACAACCGCCGAAACAACCTCTGTTGTGAGTAATGGAAAACTTTACTTCGTTTATCGCAGGAACACCGCCGTCTTTTTGGTACATGGGATGGTAATCCCTCATATACGGCAGGGAATAAACCCTGTCAAGTTCCTCTCTTTCAAGGGGAGGCATTGGGGGGTTCTGGACAAGAATTTTATTGTCATAGCCCTCGGTTATAATTTTTCCGTTTATATGGTCGTTGTTTTTATATTGTATTGCAAAAGCCTTTGCATACAGATTTTTGTCGGTTTTCAGATTATCATAATCACCGCAGAATATGGTTTCTCCCGACGGCTTATAATCTTTTTCACACAGTACGACAGTACCTCTTACATCGCGGATTTTCTTTACGGGAACACCCTTGTCCAAAAGAGTTGCAATACGCAAGAGTATATTTTCACCCATACCATAGGTTAAAATATCTGCACGGGAGTCGCACAGTATACTGCGTCTGACCTTGTTGTCCCAATAGTCGTAATGGGCAAAACGCCGTAAAGACGCTTCAAGACCGCCTATAATTATCGGAATATCCCCGTATGCCTGACGAATCATATTGCAGTATACAATAACTGCTCTGTCGGGGCGTAAACCTGCTTTTCCGCCGGGAGAATAATAGTCGCTGCTTCTCTTTTTCTTTGATGCAGTATAGTGTGCAACCATTGAATCAATATTTCCCGAGGTTACAAGAAAGCCAAGACGGGGTTTGCCGAATATTTTAAAATTTTCGGGTTTTCGCCAGTCGGGCTGTGACAAAATGGCTATACGATAGCCTGCTTTTTCCAACACTCTTGAAATAATGGAAACACCAAAAGAAGGGTGGTCCACATAGGCATCACCCGTAACATATACAAAATCAACATCTTCCCAGCCGCGCACTTTTAAATCCTCTGCGCAAACGGGCAAAAAATCATTATTCATAATTCACCATTTTACTTGACAATATAAGTATTGAATATTATAATATAGTATAACATAAAAGGGACGGTTAATCAAGTCTTTTATAAAATTATGAGTACACAATCCGTGACGCGCAGAAAGAAAGGTATGGTATGAATAATCAGAATAAATCTCTTCCGGGAAAAACCGCACAATACCGAAAAAAAAGAAAAAAGGCTAAAAGAAAAGGAAAATTTATTGCAGGACTGTTTTTCTTTCTTGTTTTTTATTTTGTTTTCTGTTTGATTTATGTGTTCGGGGTTGCGTTAAGCATAAGGTTCCGCCGTACCGAAACACCGCCTCACAGCAGTGATATAAAACTGATAAACTATTCTGTGGATTCTGAAACCGGAAAGGTTCTTGAAACACAAGATTTTGTTGATTTCAGCGCTGTTAAAAAAATTGCCAGAAGCGAGGGAACTGCATATATACCGGCTTCTGCATTTGAGTTTTTGGGCGCCGATATAACCCGTGCGGGAGATCCCGTCAACAATGTGACAATTATATTGAACGGTGTAGATGAATGGGCGTCATTTGGAGTTGACTCACAAAAGGCTACTGTAAACGGAACCTCTGTAACCCTTGGTGCAAAGGCGGTAATAGAAGATGATGAGTTGTATATTCCGTTTGAATTTTTTGAAACGGGAGTTGACGGAATTACAATAGAAAAGGACCGGCATACCTGTACCATAAAGAACGACGGTACCAAACAAATATCTTTTTACAATAAACCGGCACAAACCACTCCTTACATTGAAGAAAGCCGGTATTTTAATGATTTGCCGATAAAGTTCAGGGCCGACCTTTACAAATACGAGCAGTATATGAACCCCGAAAACAGAGACGATTTCCTGTACCTTGTGAATACATCAAATCTTCTTTCCGAGGATTTTGTACCCGAAAATCTGAGAAATGTTGAATATACAAAACCTGACCGTGACAAACAGAAAATGTGCCTTAATGCACAGATGGCTGCGGATGCAATGATGATAGAGGCAAGAAAATACGGTTTCAGCGATTTATGGGTTACAAGTGCGTACAGAAGTTATAAGACTCAATCGTGGCTGTATCAGGAAGAAGTAGAGTCCTTGAGAGACCAATACGGCGACAATGCTGAACAAGAGGCAAAAAAATCGGTAAATCCACCCGGCGCAAGTGAACATCAGAGCGGACTTACCGCCGATATACACAACCGTTCTACCGCGTCAATGAAATTTGCCGGCACAAGTCAGGCAAAATGGCTGGAAGAAAACTGTCAGTATTTTGGTTTTATTCTCCGCTATCCGGAAGATAAAACCGAAATAACCGGTATAATGTATGAGCCGTGGCATTTTCGTTATGTGGGCAGATTCCACGCCATGAGAATGTACGAACTTGATATGTGTCTTGAGGAATACATTCAATATCTGAATAAATAAAGTCATATGTAGGCAGACTTTAAAGAAATCCCCTTAGCGTAGTCCTGAAAACTTTTTGTTTTCGAGTACTGCTCTAAGGGGATTGTATCATTTGATTTATGATTATTTGAAACTGAAACTTTCGATTATTCCGTTGACATTTTTCAGATGTTTGTCAAAGACTTCGGTTCGTGCCGCGTATGTGAGAGTGTAGACATTTGAGTCTTTCAGTGCAAACACCTGAATATAACGGTAGGGAATTTGACCGATAGTAACTTCATAAGTAAGTTTCTTTGCGGGAACACCGCCCAGAGTTATTTCTTCGGGAGTGCCAAAATCTGTCTGACCGAATACTGCGTTCCACTGGGATGTAAAACTCTCGGGGAGTCCAGAAATATATTCGTCCAGTGTGGAAAAATCCTCGCCCAGTCCGAATGTTGTTACAGATACATTTGACGGGTCGTCGTTTGCGACATAAAGGCAAACCATACCCTCGTTCATATTGGTAAGCCATGTGTCAGGATAGTAAAAAGTGAAGTCAACCGCCTTGTTGGAAAGTTCCATTTTGCCCACCGGATGACCGCCCATACTGCCGTCAGAGCAAGATGTAAGCAATATAAGGCAAAAAGCAAACAAAATAAATAAAATCTTTTTCATTCTTGAATTATTCTCCTCTTGGTATAAGGTGGTTCAACGGATTGTCAGGAGTGCCGTCGACACGAACTTCAAAATGTATGTGGTTTCCGGTGGAATCACCTGTTGAACCTATTTCACCTATAATTGTACCCTGGGTGATAACATCACCTGTGGAAACATAAATATCGTTCATGTGTGCGTAGTAGGTCTGTATGCCGTCTCCGTGGTGAATTATTACCATTTTTCCGTAACCGTTGTAGAAATTTCCTGCTTTTTCCACCACACCGGATGCTGCTGCAAAAATGGGAGTGCCTCTGGGAGCGGACATATCAATTCCGGCATGATATTCATAATAAGAGTTGTTTCTGACCCTCCAGCCGAAGTGTTCGTTTATTTCGCCTTCGTAGGGCCATATCATTACTTTTCCCTCACCGGAACGGCTGTTTTCGGGCAGTGGTTTGAGCCCGCATACCACAATTTTGTCAATCGGCTGTTTTATGGTTTCTTCGCTTACTGTGAGTCGGGAATCTTCTATGCCGTTGATATATGTTATTTTTTCTGTAACTTTTTTTGACCCGTCTCTTCCGTACTGTTTTACATATTTTGATGTAATATACATATCGGGGTCGTATTCGTATCTTGTTTCGTATTTGGAAACAACTGTCTTTTGCTGGAATTCTTCGGTAAGATAATTTATTTCAAGTACCTTTTGAGTGTCGTCAATAGCATATGCGTTGGAAAAGTCGACCTCATCGTCATTTATGGGGGCAGGAATGTTTCTCAGAACTTTTACCGGTGCTGCAGGCTCATCTTTTATAGTTGTTGCATTAAGGGACATAACTACAAGTTTTTCTTTTGGTTTTGAGCCGTTACCCAGAATTTCTCTGAGTTGCTCTGCAGTTTTCACGGAGTTTTTGGGGTAATCCTGTTTGAGAATTTGTATTCCGTTGGCAATCACCGTATAGTCACCGCCTGAAAACTCGTTAAGAACACTTTCAATTTCGGTTTTTGTCTGACATGCCGCAACAAATGTGCCGTCAATATATAATGCGTATGCGTCGGTATAATCTTTTTTTGCTTCCGTGAGTATGTCTGAATAAAGTTCGGAAGAGGTTGCATAGTCGGGGGAGGATGTTTTGGAGGTGGAGTAGGTGATATTTCCCGAAAGTTTCATGGAAACTCCCGATGCACCCGAAATTGTTTCTTCCACCGAGTTGATAACATTGTTTATTACATCGCTGTTTTCCACATGTCCCAGTTCAATGCCGTTGTATGATACATTAAGTACAATTTCCGAAGAGGAAACATTGTAGATGTATAAACCGACTGCCGCAGCCATAATAACGGGAAGTATGTAGGAAACTTTTCTGCGGCAACCCGAGACAAATCTCATTATATTGGAAAAACTGTTTTCGTTGAGAAGTCTGTTTGATTTTAATTTCGCTGAAATCTTTGATGGGATAAAGCAAACACGGGGAATAACATCGAGTATACCTGTAACAAACGACCAGAAAGTAACTTTACTGTTTTTCCGGTTGTAACCCAACGGGTGAATGGCAGTATTTCCGTAGCGTTTTTTGGGTAAATCTTCGGAACGGAAAACTTTCTCGCTTACATACATGTAAAGAGCATTGTATAAACTGTCAAAAAAGCCTAATCCCGATGCTTTGAAACACACGAAAAGTCCTGAAAAAGAGGGATTGTATGATTTGCAGTTCAATGTATAGTGAGCAGCGTTCTTATACAGTTCCTTGTTGCCGAGTTTCTTCACAAATCCTTTTATCCTTTGCGGCAAGGACAGAACAAACGATACCGGTAACATAAGCACGGACAATAATGCATTGAAAAACTCGCTTGTTCGGGACTTGTTATGGCTGTTTTTTTCGTTCCGCATGAAGTCACTCCTTCTTTAATCAAGTAGAGAAAATATCACGATTGACGGCTGCCGGATTTGAGCAACCGCATTTTATACCATTATAATATATGTATATCCAAAACCGCATTCTTGGTTATTATATACTAAAATAATGAGAAATGCAACCGTTACGGCAATGTTTTTCTGTATAAAATGCATAATTGAAGATTTCTTAATGGTAAATTACGAAAAAATTCATACAATTATTTCTGAAAGATTAATAGTATGTTAACTTTCTTTACTATACAGAGCATTCTTCCAATCTGCAGGTGCTTTTTTGTGTTATGCTATTGAAAAAATGAATAAAAAAGGGTATAATGTAATCTAACTTATGATGGGAACGAAAGATATGAAAACTCAAAATTTTGATATAACACTGAAGGATTACCGCTTTCGCGGAGTGGTTTCTCACAGAGATGAAATTTCTGATATCGAAAAAGTCTGCAGAATAATTCTTGAAGAGATACAAAACAAATACGCCCTTCCCTGTGATATGTGTCACTGCGGTATGTTTTACAATAACCAAGAGGTTTCCTCCTGCTTTGTAGGGAATTTCAGAATAGATGATGTTTCACCTGTTTCCGGGGAACATCGCATTATGATGTGGCGGTGCAGATGCGGAAAAGAAAACACCTCCAATTTCTGTACATTGTGCGGACTAAAGAATAAAACACAAGAGTCCGTCTGTTTCCGGTGCGGGAAGAAAACAAATTCACAGGCGGTATTCTGCGGATTTTGCGGAAATAAACTTAACTTTTGTTTGACGAAAGGAAAATAAAAATGAAACAGTATATTATCAGAAACCTCGATGAAAAGGATTTTTCAAAGGCAGATACATTAAAGATTGATGTTTTTTCCTGGCTTGACGGATATAAACCCGAAACATACGCACAGGTTATTTTTGTAAAGGGTGAAGGTTTTTATGTCCGCATGAAATGCATGGAAAAAAATCCCCGTGCGGTATACAAAAATTATCATGACCCTGTATGCAATGACAGTTGTGTAGAATTTTTCTTCAATTTTGCACCTGAAAAACAGGATAAATATGCGAATATGGAAGTAAACGCCCTGGGAACTATTGACTGCAGTTTCGGCAGCAGCAGACACGACAGAGTGTTAGTAACAAATTTATGGGATAATCTGCCCGAAATCAAGGTTGAAAAGCAGGAGGACTATTGGCAGGTTGAATATCTTCTGACAACAGATATGCTGGAAAAAATGTTTGGAACAATAAACACCCAGAGCGGTGCGGTTTATAAAGCAAACTTCTTTAAATGCGGAGACAAAACCGAAATTCCGCACTATGCTCTCTGGTCACCGGTAGACACTCCCACTCCCGATTACCACAGACCTGAATTTTTCGGTGAACTTGTACTTGAATAGGAATAATAAGCAGTATGTACCGGCAAATAACGGAACTCATAAAAACGGCGGGGGAGATTGTGCTTTCCGCATCTGATATTCAGGCTGAAATATCAGAAAAAAACGGTGATGCAAATTTTGTTACCGCTTATGATGTAAAGGTTCAGGAATGTCTGATAGAGGGGCTTTCAAAAATTCTTCCGCAGGCAAATTTTTTTGCAGAAGAAAGCGGAAGTGCAGTCCCCGATATGAATGAATATACTTTCATTATTGACCCCATAGACGGAACAACAAATTTTATAAAAGGATTTGACCACAGTGCAATATCGGTAGCACTTGTGAAAGACTGTGAAGTGATTTTCGGCGTTGTATATAACCCTTACAAAAATAAGATGTATACTGCACTAAAAGGACAGGGAGCATTTCTTAACGGAAGAGCCGTAAAAATGGGAAACGGCAGTATTTCTGAAGGAATTGTATCTTTCGGAACAACTCCGTACAATCGGAAAACGGCGCATGAAACTCTTGGTCTGGCAGAACTTTTTCTTGAAAAATCGATGGATATACGGCGTTCCGGCAGTGCTGTTCTGGACCTGTGCGATGTGGCATGCGGCTGCAGCAACCTTTTCTTTGAACTGCAGTTACAACCCTGGGATTATGCTGCTGCATCACTTATTGTCCGTGAGGCAGGAGGTACGGTTACCACAATGGAAAATACACCTGTTACATTAAACAAACCCTGCTCGGTACTTGCCGGGACAGAAAACGCACACAGAGAAGCACTTGAACTTATTAAATAAGAAAAGCCATAATCCCTGTAATACAAGGGTTATGGCTTTTTTTGATTTGGTTATATTGACGCAAGTTTTATTTTCATGAGTTCCAGGTCAATTATATTTACAACATTGTCCTTGTTAATATCCGCAGCAGAGAACATTTCGTAGGTCAGGGGATGTTCGTCGGGATTTTTTATGTGCAATGCTGTAATGGCAATATCTGCAAGGGAAAAAATACCGTCAAGATTGGTATCGCCGTAAATAAAGGGGGAGGAACTTTTCTGCCATACGGCATAAAGGGTGATATTGTCGTTCATCTGGTATACATCACCCGGAAAATATGCTGCAAAAGATGCAGAGGGGTCGGGCGACCAACCTAAAAATATATATCCGTCATACTGTGGCTGGGAAAGAGTAAGGCCAAGGGGAGAGTCGTGAGTTTTTTGCTGGGATTCGGGAGCATTTATACCGCCGTTTGCGTTGTATTTAACAGTATACATCAAAGGCTGGATAAACTTTGTGTATTCCATAAAAACCCATCCGTTAACACCGTTGTATGTGGTATAACCCCATTGGTCTCCCACAGATTTGATTTCCACAACCTCTTCAAAAGGGATGAGAGAAAGTCTGTCATAGTTAAGACCGGGACCTGCACGGAGTCTGAGTCCGTTGTCGGAAGTAATGGAATAAAGACCGCTTTCATATTTTACCGTTTCGGAAGAAACGGGGTGAAAAATTGCAATTCTTGTAACATCGTTTGCATCGTAATAATCAAATAAATCGGTCACATTCCGACCCGGGTCGCAAATGTATATTTTCCCGTTTTCAACCTTGTCAACTGCAACCCAGTGCTGATTTGATACTGCACGGACAACAACTTTTCTTCCCTGTTCAAGATGAGAGGAGATAAGTTGTGCTTTTTCTTTTTTTGTTCCGTTGAGAGATGTCCATGAAGAATACAGTTTAAATTCGGGTATAACCCGCTCTACCGCCGACCAGTATAGTGATGCCCCGCTGAAACCGTTGTTGTTTTTAAGGGATTCCACAAAAGTTCCGGGATTAAACTCCACCTCATCGCGTATTCCCGAACCCACAACAAGTATTGCAATACTTGTTACAAGACAGCCAACCTGCTTTATGGTCTCACCGTTGGGAAATTTGATATTTGCCCAGCGGGAATCGTACTGTTTCCAGTTCTTATATTCACCGTCGGGAAGATATGATGTAAGAACAGCGGGAGAATAACTGTCAAAAATCGTTTGTGAAAGCAGTGCACCTGAATAATATACTCCTTTTACTTTGCCGTCAATGATATTGAATACGGAATAAATGTCGTATGCACCTGAGGTAATGGTGTCGTTTGCAACATTATACTCGTAAACAATATAGTCATTATCGCCTTTTCCGTATATTGTGCCGTTGTCATATATGAGGTTTGTAAGATATATGTCGTGCAGCATTTTCACTTTCCCGGTGGAAAGACTGCGGGAATTAATCGTATTATCATTTTTATCGGTGTAGTAAACCGTATCACCGTCAACATCAAAAGCCACAACATTATCATGTATGCGTTCAGACTTGTTTCCAGAAAAATAAAAAAGCGGAGTGGCGTCGGTGTCGATACGGGAATATACAAATCCGTCGTTTGTCGGAATAAAGCCGGAGATTTCTCCGTCTTTTATTACGGATTTAATTTCCCGCGAAGAAAGGGAAAAGGAAAAAATCTCTCCGTCGGATTGAAAATAGGCAGTGTCACTTTGCACATAGAGATTTTTCAGGCCCTTCACCATTTCCACCGCATACAGTGTAAATACTTTATTACTTGAAATACTGTACTTTGAAATGGCGGCAAATTCGCCTGTGTCATCCGTGGAACAGAAATATATATCGTTATTGTAGATGTTTATGTATTTTGCATTCAGGTCACTGAGTTTGATTTTATATCCGTCTTTGTTTGCGTATAACTTTCCGCTGTCATCCTGCTCCGAATAATACAGAACCCCGTCGCTTTCGACAAACAGTCCTTCGTTTATTATATTACCCGCAAAACATACAGTGCACAGAAAGACGACAGTAAAAAATATAAATATGGTAAGTCGCGTGATTTTCATAATTTTTTGCTCCGTTTTTAAGTGTTGATATTATTGTACTGTAAAATTCGATTTTTTTCAACACAAAAACCGTAACTTTCTATAAAAATTTATAAAATCCGATATTAATATTATGTGATAAAAAAAGAAAAATAATAAAATTATCTCATAAAAAGGAAGTGTATTAATAATTTGTAATTTGAAAAATGAATTGTTGACAAAACATTTTTTGTATGGTATACTAAGAAAAATTCGCCTTGAAAGGGTAGGGTAACCGCATGCGAGAATATAAGATTTTTGACACCGTAGAACCAAAAGAATGGATAGAATCTGTTCCCGTGGGAAACGGACGGATGGGTGCAACCCTTATGTGCGGAGTTCAGGCAGAGGAACTTTATCTTAACGAAGAGTCTGTATGGTCAAGTATTCCCAATTTTAAAGCAAGTACCGAAATGTATCAGCAACTGGGAGAAATACGCAAATTGTTTCTTGAGAATAAAGTTGCAGAGGCAAATAAACTTGCGGAAAATCTTTCGGGCTCTCTGTTCCAGAAAATCCGTTGCTATGAGAGTGCGGGAAAACTGAAAATTTCACTTCACGAAAACAATGTGTGCCGTAATTATAAGCATGAACTTGACCTTATAAACGGATGTGCGAAAATCACATACTCAAAAGACGGCAGCAATTTTACCCGTGAATGTTTTGCGTCTTTCCCCGATGATGTGATAGTTTACCGCGTAACTTCCGACAATCATCCCTTTAATGCCCGTGTGATGTATGACAGACCGCGTGTAATAGAAAACAGTTCTGAAAACAACATTATTACCGCTACTGCACAGACAATATGGGGAAATCATAAATACTGCGTTAAGGCAAAGGTAACTTCCGACGGCAAAATAACGGCGCAGAATGGTGAATTGTATGTTGAAAATGCACGCAATATGTATGTGTATATATCTATCGGAACCGAGTTCCGCCATGGCGACAGTTATATTGAAAACACAAAATTGCCCGATAAGGAATATGACGACATAAAAACAACCCACACAGAAGATTTTTCTTCTCTTATGAAACGGGCAGACATAGATGTTCCCCATGACCCGTATTTTGAAGAAATAGAGATGTCAATGAGAAGAAAGGCATCCAGATTCAACAGGCTTGTTGACGACGGACTTGTACTTAATCAATGGCAACTCGGCAGATATCTTTTGGTTTCCACCAGCCGTGAAGGATGTCTCCCCGCTAACTTGCAGGGACTTTGGACAGAGGGTGATTACAGTGCATGGAACGCCGACTATCATACAAATATAAATATACAGTGTAACTATTGGCTAAGCGAAGTCGCAAACCTTTCGGAATGCCATATGCCCTTGTTTGACTACATGAATAAATACCTGCTCGAACAGGGAAAGGAAACGGCAAAAATCGGTTATCATACCAGAGGAACTGTTGTCCATCATTTAAGCGATATATACGGGTTTACTGCCCCTGCAGACGGTGTATGGGGACTTTGGCCCCACGGTGCAAGTTGGCTTGCACTTCATATGTGGGAACACTATCTGTATACACAGGACATTGATTTCCTTAAAAATACCGCCTATGAGTTTATACGCCAGTCGGCACTGTTTTTCCTCGATTATATGATGGAAGACAACCAGGGAAGACTTCTCATGGGTCCTTCCATGAGTCCTGAAAACAAATATTATGCAATTGACTCCAACGGACAGAAACAGGTGTGTTACCTCACTATGAGTTCTGCAATGGATGTGGGAATTATAACAGAACTTTTGAATATGTATATAGCCGGTTCCGAAGTTCTCGGTATTTCCGATGCAGATACCGAGTATGCGAAAAAGGCACTTACAAAAATGCCAAAATACGGCGTGGGCAAAAACGGTCAGCTTATGGAATGGCTTATGGAAGATTATGAAGAAGTAGACTCCGGACACTTTCATCTTTCTCCCGGATTTGCGGTTTTCCCCGGAAGTTCCATTAACCGCAAAACACCGGAAATACAGAAGGCTGCCCTGAAAATGCTCAGACGAAGAATAGAAAACGGACATATAAGCCGCGGCAATGCAGCAAAGATAGGATGGAGCAGTGCGTGGAGTACTGCAATGTTTGCCCGTTTCAGATGCGGTGATGAGGCATATAAATCTGCTTCCGATTATGTAAGCGTTCACGATACCGTAAATATGTTTGACCTTACCGAATTGCTGCCGTACGGAAAGGTTTTCCAGGTAGACGGAATGATGAGTTTTACCGCCGGTGTATGTGAAATGCTCATTCAGAGCCATGAGGGTACGGTAGCGGTTATTCCTGCTCTTCCCATAGCATGGCCCCGGGGAAGTTTCAGAGGACTTAAGGCACGGGGCAATTTTGAACTTGACCTTACCTGGAAAGATTATAAAGCAGAAAAAATCACAATCAAAGGTAACGGAAAATGTTGCCTTGAATTACCCGAAACACAAATTTCCGCCACACTTAAAGGCTCTGACGGAAAGATATATACCGCCAAAGACGGTATAATTGACCTGGTTATAGACAACCAACTTACCCTTAGTTGCTGATATTTTTAAAGAATAGAACAAGGAAGACTTTCGTTTTAGAAGGTCTTCCTTGTTTTTATAGAAACAAGAGGCAGACTTTTACATCTGCCTCTCAAAGTGAATCATTGGTTGTTGTTTAAATATAAGTTTGTAAAGATTTTAACTATTGTAATTCAATTATTCTTATCTCTGGTAATAATCTATCATATTTTTGGTTTTTGCCTGCATAATCACCAATAAATACTACTTCTATCCAATTATCACCGTTTCCCAGATTGAATTCAGTAGTTTCAAAATCAGATGCGTATCCGGTTAACAATGATTCTTTTAATAATCCATTTTTAACATCATTCTCAAATAAACCACTGAGTGCAATTTTTACAGCATCTTTGTTAGGATTTTTTATCAAGACATTGCAACAAATATAAACCTTATTATTTTCAATTTTGAAACTAGAATAAAAGCTCTCATTGCCATCAATACTTATTTCTCTTTTTTGACAAGAGCACAAGCATAAAACTATAAATGACAATACAAATATAATTAAAAGTTTTTGTTTCATATACATATTCCCTCCTATTTTAACCATCCTTTATTCCAGTTATACCATGTTGGATTAGCTTTTATTACAGTCTTATCACTCCATGTTATTCTGATTGTGTAATCTGTAGGATTGGCCAATGGAATACTTTTTGCAAATTCGGCTTTTTTAGAATCAGAATAGTACATAAAATTAGGATCAATCTTGTCATTCCATGTGTATGTCAAATCGTATGTTATATCGCCTTTCTTGTTTTTTGAAACTGTTCCTTTAATTTGAAATCCACCTACATCCGCATTAGTTCCATGTAAATATTGATACCCAATAATATCTTCACCATTTTGTATTTCCATAGAAGTCGTAATATCAATAGTTTTACTGCTATTATTTTTTACATCATTTGCAAGCGGAAAAACAATTTCTTGAACATTTGTCTTAAGAAGAGAATTATCCTTCATGTAAGTTCCCCATACACCATTCTCTTGAACATAATCTGTTCCGCCGCCAAATAACCAATGAGATAAGATTGAAACTCCAAACTTATCATTTTTAAATGACCAAATTCCCTCGCCTAATCTTTCTTCAGACGACAATCCACTCGGATCAATATACTTAACTGGATTATTCATGCAATAAGCATACAAGTTACTGCTTTGTGCTATTGCATTGGTATCAGGAATTTTTGTTTCTTTTGCAGTATACTCTTTATCCCCGTAAATAATGTTTTGCGGATTCCAGTGAGTGTCTTCCGAAATAAAT
>JAFSGN010000008.1 GCA_017440805.1 Clostridia bacterium | reverse complement strand
TGGTTCCTTACAGTTATGCCGCTGCAGGACATACCTACGCGTTTGACCGTTTCGGTCTCTTCTCAACTATAGAAGAAGCGCAGGCATTCCTTGATGCTGACATTGCTACCCTCCGTGCACAAAAAGACGGAGCAATTTACGACGAACTGGAAGCAGTTGATGTTTCTGATGCAGTTATTAACCTTACAACAGCAGATGCAGTAAAAGCAGTTGTTGAGGCTGCAATTGCTGATATTGTTGCTAAGTATCCCGGTGCAACCGCAGAAGTTGTAATTACAAACTTCACCGCACCCATAAAAGCAACTGTTGCTGACAAAGACGGTACCGCAGGTTCCGTAACTTACAAGATTGCAGTTACCGTGGGCGACAACACCACAGATACAAAAGAGATTACAGCGACAATTCTTGCTTCTTATTTCCCTGCAACCGTGCTCTTTGACAACGAAGCAGCAGTTAATGCGTATGGTGTTTGGAATGCAGGTGCAGGATCCGGCGTATATTACAACGGCAGTACCGCAGAAATTAAAATGGAAAGTGAAGGACTTCCGATAACTTGGGTTCCTGAATTTTGGGATACCGAAACATTTGATAAGACACAGTACAGATATTTTGCAATTCGTTCAAATGCTTCTGCTGTAGACCCTGGTATAAACTTCAGAGTTTATGTTGAAACAGCAGAAACCCCCATTGGTAATGAGGATGCCGGAACTTATACTCAACTTTCCGGCACACCGGGTGGTTGGCAGGGCAGAATTGTTGACCTGACAAACATCCCCAGTTTCGGCAGAGGCGAAGCGGTAAAACATTTTGCGTTCGCTCCTTACCACTATGCCGCTGCAGAACATACTTACGCGTTTGACCGTTTTGGTCTCTTTACAACTGAAGCAGAAGCACAGGCATTCCTTGATGCTGACATTGATGACCTTGACCAGGTACTTGCAGGAGAAGCAGTTGCTGAAATCACAGCAAAAGCGGCTACTCTGACAGCAGATGTATTTGAAGGTATTACCGAAGAAAACGCTACCGAGATGGTTTCCGCACAGTATACTGATATACTTGCTTCTTACCCCGGCACAGAAGTTGCAGTTAATGTAACCAACCTTGGTAAGACAACAGTATCATACACAATTACTGTATACTACAACTATGCAGAAGCAGCAACCGAAACAATCAACTCTGCAATTCCCGGAGAAGAAGATGAAAGCGTTGAGGTTGGCGGTGCTAACTATGTTGGTGATGTTCAAACAGGTGAAGCAGGCGTTACTACAATTGCTCCCGAAACAACCATCATTCCTTCCACTGTTGTGATTGACGAAGTTGAGTACAGTGTAACTTCCGTTGCACCTACCGCATTCGAAAGATCCACATCGGCATTCATTAAACTTCCTAACACAATTACTACAGATGTTGTCTTCACAGGCTACACCGGTGTAATCTTTGTTCAGAAGGGTACCGACACCGATACTGCAACAGCAGGAAACGCTAACATCAGATACAAGGGCGACACTACTAACGACGGCGATATCGACGGCTTTGATGTACTTGATATTCTCAAGCATATTTCCGGCTTGGTTCTCATTGACGACGAAGTTGCTAGTGCAGCATCAAATGTATATGATGCAGGAACTGATGAAATTGACGGTTTCGATGTACTTCAGATTCTGAAGTCTATCGCAGGATACGATGGTATTGTCCTCGAATAATACATTTCGTAACTGAACAGGCATAAACTCTTAAGGGTGCTTTGGATTTCCAAAGCACCCTTCCTTGTATCCGCCAAAAAACAGTGCAAAGCACAATACCACTGCCAAGCAATATAACTACGAAGTAATAAAACCCGCCATAAGGCGAATAAAACTTGCCGGGTGTTCCTAAGAACACTCGGCATAAGTTGCAACCGATATAAATATCTCTTTGATGTGGGGCGGAGGGGGCAAAGCCGTTTACCCTTTTGTTTTGATATTTCTTGCACAACTTTCTTTTTTTGTGCAAAAAGGTGCGTTAAGGCACTCGTAATTATTATTTTCGGGGGAGGTACTCCGGAGTATGACATTCTGATTGGTATGGGCACAGTATCTTTCTGTTATTTTTCCGTGAGAAAATATGTTGTTATCAGGCATTTAATCACAATCCTTTCTTGTATTATATTAATTTTAGTATATGCCGTGTCCGAAAGGGGATACACAAAAAAATATATTAATTTTCTGTAAAGAAAATAAAATTTATATTGAAAAATAACTAAAATTGTGATAAAATGGAATGTAAAATTTCACACACAGTGTAAATACGCGGTCAAACAGGGTCAGTCATATGATGAGTGCGTTTGCCGGGCGGGCACTGTGGTGGTAAAAACCCAATAAGGAGGACATTAAAAATGTCAGTAATTTCTATGAAACAACTTTTGGAGGCCGGAGTTCATTTCGGTCACCAGACCAGAAGATGGAACCCTAAAATGGCGGAATACATCTTCACCCAGAGAAACGGTATCTACATCATTGACTTGCAGAAGACCGTTAAAAAAGTGGAAGAGGCTTATATGTTCGTTCGCGATGTTGCAATGAACGGCGGTACTATTCTTTTTGTAGGTACCAAAAAGCAGGCTCAGGACGCAATCAAAGAAGAAGCAGAACGCGCAGGTATGTACTATGTTAACATGCGTTGGCCCGGCGGTATGCTTACCAACTTCAAGACTATCAAAAAGTCCATCGCCCGTCTTAACAACCTTCACAAACTCGAAGAAGACGGCACTTTTGAAATGCTTCCCAAGAAAGAAGTAACCGCACTCCGCAAGGAAATGGAAACTCTTGAAAAGAACCTTGGCGGTATCAAGGAAATGCACGATATTCCTTCCTGCATGTTCGTTGTTGACCCCCGCAAGGAAGCAAACGCTGTTGCTGAAGCAAGAAAACTCGGTATTCCCGTTGTTGCTATTGTTGATACCAACTGCGACCCCGATGAAGCAGATTATGTAATTCCCGGAAACGATGACGCTATCCGCGCTATCCGTCTTATTGCATCTGTTATGACAGACGCTGTTATCGAAGGACACCAGGGCGAACAGATGTCTGATGCAGAAGAAACAGAAGCGGCTCCCGCAGAAGAAGCACAGGAAGACGCTGAATAATTTCTAATTTATACTTTTGAAAGGAACTGATAAAATGGCAATAACCGCAAAAGATGTAAACGACCTCAGACAAAAGACCGGTATCGGTATGATGGAGTGCAAAAAAGCACTTACAGAAGCAAACGGCGACCCTGAGGAAGCAATAAAAATACTCCGTGAAAAAGGACTTGCAGTTGCTGCAAAGAAGTCCAGCCGTATAGCAGCAGAAGGTGTTGTTGATGTTGCAATTTCCGAAGACGGCAAAACCGCCGCTATTATCGAAGTTAACATTGAAACAGACTTCGCAGCGAAAAACGAAACTTTCCAGAAGTTCGTTCGCGACCTTCTTGCAATTCTTCTTGCAAAGAAGCCTGCAAATATGGAAGAATTTCTCGCACTTGATTTTGACGGAACAGTAACCGTTGAAGGTGCAGTTAAAGATAAGGTATTTACCATTGGTGAAAACATCAACATCAGAAGATTTGAACTTATCACCGGTAAACTCAACGCATATGTTCACGGCAAAGGTCAGATGGGCGTAGTTGTTGTTTGCGACTGTGATGACAGTGCGTTCGGAACAGAAAAGTTCAAGGAAGTTTCCAAGAATGTTGCTCTCCAGATTTGCGCAATGGCTCCTCTTTATGTTACTAAAGAAGATGTTCCCGCCGCAATCATCGAGGAAGAAAAGGCAATTATCACATCTACTATTAAAAACGACCCCAAGAATGCCAACAAACCTGCCAACATTATCGAAAAGATGGTTGAAGGTAAGGCTTCCAAGTACTATGATACCAACTGTCTGCTCTGCCAGGATTATGTTAAGGACGACAGCATGAAGGTTGAAAAGTACCTCGCTTCCGAAAAGGATGCTTTGGGCAGTGAAATCAAGATTGTTTCCTTTGTAAGATGGGAAAAGGGCGAAGGTCTTGAAAAGAAAGAAGAAGACTTTGCTGCTGAGATTGAAAAACTCACAAAGAAATAATAATCAAAAAGCAATACCGCCGGAATTTTTTTCGGCGGTTGTTTTTTTACAGACACATAAATCCGTTTGATACAAAAACATCAACAAACCGCAGTTTGACAAAACAGTTAATTTATCGTGGAATATATATGCCATACTTGATTTTTTAAAATTATATTGATATAATATATATACGGTCTTTTGCATATATTTTATAAAGTACATTTTTAAGGAGAATTTAAATGAGATACGGTGTGTTCGACAGCGGACTGGGCGGTATGACGGTGCTGGGTCAGTTAATCAAAATGATGCCGTACAACGATTATATATATTTCGGCGATGTCGCCCGTGTTCCTTACGGCACACGCTCTGACAAGACCATTATAAAATATGCTTCGGAGGATGCGGCGTTTCTTTATAAAAAAAATGTTGACGCCATTATCATTGCCTGCGGAACGGTAAGTTCCGTTGCACACGAGCATTTAAAGTCTATTTATGATATTCCGGTTTACAGTGTTATAGATTTTGCGGTTCAATCGGCGGCAAAGAATACCAAAAACGGTAAAATCGGGGTTATCGGAACTCAGGCTACGGTCAACAGCAGAATGTTTGAAAAGAAACTTACGGGAATGAAAAGCGATTTAGAGGTTTATTCGGTTGCCTGCCCGCTTTTTGTACCTCTTATTGAGTCGGGAATATCCCCTGACGATGAAATATCCCGTTCTGTCGCGGCAAGATACCTCGCTCCGCTTATAGAAAAGAAAGTTGACACAATAATTATGGGTTGCACTCACTATCCCATTTATGCCGAAACCTTAAAGTCGGTGTACCCCGATGCAGATTACATAAATGTAGGCAGGGAAACGGCAATACAACTTTCCCGGGACACCCACCGGACAGAAAAGGGAAATGTGGAAATTTATGTAAGCGAGATAAGTCAGGCGTTTTACGAGATTGCTGAAATAATGGGATTCAGTGTATCGGAGGGAACAATTAAGACGGTTGAACTGGGATGAGTGAAATAAAGGGGGAGTAAAAAAACTCAAACAGAGTTTTTTACTCCCCTTGATTTAAGGAGAATAGAATTAACTATAAAAGAGGACTTATAATCACCTTATATGGTTATAATTCCTTCTTTTTTGTTTTTGACGGTCTGAACAATTTTTACATTCCCGAAGGAGATAGGAAAAAATGATTCAGAATGGAGAAACCGACGCCCGTCGGCGTACACTGTACGACAGTGGCGAGGTTTGTTCATAGTCAAAAACATATAATTTTCATTAAAAACTCATTTTTGAGTTTTTACCTTGAAAATAAACTATAAAAGATATTTTATAATTATCTTATATAGTTGTATAATTATATAGTTTTCATTTTGTTTTTGACGGTCTGAACATTTTTTACATCTCCTTTTATACGAGGGGTATTTTTATAACAGTATCAAGTGGTTTTGATGCATCTGTTCCGTTAAATTCGCACAGCGTTTTTTGGGGAACAGAGTATTTTTTTGCCACATCCCAAAGGGTTTCCTCTTTTGACGGATAATACAGAATAATGGGCGGTTTGTCGCAGGGTTTCTTTTTTTCGCCGCGGTTATATGCGGTCACGCAATGAATCTGATTTTGTGTAAAACAAGGACCGCTTACAGTAACTTCTGCGGTAACCTCAATAGAATTACCCGACAGAATACAGTTTACCTCTTTTACAGACACACCCAGTTCACATTTTCTGATATCGGGATTTTCAAGAGGGATTTTTGCAGAGAAATCCGTGTTTTCCTCTATTCCGTCATATCCTGCCGGGAGAACGGCGGTCATATTAACTTTCAGACGGCCGTCAAGGCTCAGGACTCCGTTTTCAATAACCCAACCCCGCAAAGATACGGCGGGGCAGATGTTTTCGAGAGATACAGTTTCGGGATTTTTCAATTTTACCGACGCCCTGACCGGTATATTTTCCTTAATGGTGTTATTGTAGGGAAAGAGAGATATATCGCTGTATTGTGCCTCAAATTCATACTCGGGACAGTAAACATCCGAAACGGGAGAAAAGGTTTTATTACCGTATACCACCGATTTTGCAAAATAGGAAAAATCAACTGCAACAACCCGGTTTTCGCCGTAATTGTCAACATCAATATCTGCACGCAGAGAAGTGGGTGAAATCCGCACATCCGCCTGATGTATGCTTTCAGTACCCGCAACCTCCATTATCTGAGAAATTTCAATCGGCTGACAGAAACTTGAAATACCTGTTTCTGTTCTGTAAAGGCAGTTAAAATAAGCGGTGGCGGTAAATAATACTTTTCCTTCGGCGGTTTTCACACTGTCACATACATATCGCATTGAACAGTCTAAAATTTCCTCGCAGGGTGCGGAGTCGACGGGAAGGTTTATTTTTTCGCTGATTGTGTAATCCGCTTCTCCGATACCTGTCATACTGCAAAAGCAGGAAGAGGTTTTCAGGACCTCGCAGGAAAGGTCATTTCCGTCAAAATATTCTACGGTACGATTGAGTTTTATTTCGGGACTAACCGACAAATCCCCGCGGATAACCGCTTTTCTGGGAGATACGGGACGGCAGGAGCAGGAGTCGGTTACAAGGGAAACACTGTCAAAGATATTATCCAAATCGCTGCAGTCATCTGTGTGCAATTTAAAGGAATGGGTGAAGGGCTGAGTAAAAAATGTACTGCACAGTTTTTCGGTTGAGTCAGAAAGATATAAAATCTTGAAAAGTGCCGTGCCGTCAATAGTTATGTTAATTCCGTTCTGGTCGCTGTAATGAGTCTGAGAAGTGATTTTGGGTGTAATCTCTGTTTTGACCGTGCGCAGTAAGTCGGGGCAGTAGTCCGGCAGTATAACCTCGCTTTCTATATGAATTTTTCCGCCGTTTGACAGGGGAGAGAAGAGTTGCTGTACTGTGTTTTGAAAATTATCTGTCATAAAATCATCCTTTCTTTGTTCTTGTTGAATTGTATGAAAAAAAAGGAAATGTTAGAATATTCTTTTTTGATTTTTTTCGGAATATAATTAATGAATACGAAAAAAAGGAGGTCGTTTTGTGAGGAATATTTTTAATCCTGCCACCCTTTTGATAATTGCGTTTCTCATTCTGTTATTCAGCGGGAAAGATAAGGTCACACAGGTTTTCTGCGGTAATACGGGACTTGATGATTTGTCGGGTGCTGTTGAGACGGCAATATCCGAAAATCCCATAGCATCACAGGTGTTCAATATGGAAAGCAATAAGGAGCAGAAATGGGTATAGCCCTGGGGAAAGTGCACATAAGTATTGTATCTTTTATACCTGTGGCAGTGCTTTTGTTGTTCAATCCTCCCGAATATGTTTTCGCAATGCTTTTCTGTGCACTTCTGCATGAAACAGGACATCTTGTTGCCATGAGAGTTGCGGGGGTTTCGGCAGACAGAGTGGATATACTGCTATTTGGTGCAAAAATAAAAATGAACGGTTATCTCGGATACGGTACCGATATGCTGATATACGCATCGGGGGCAATTGCAAATCTTATGGCGGCATTGTCTGCGTATGTTATTTATTTCAATTATCAGTCGACCATAGTGATGTTTGTGATAATATCCAACATATTTTATGCACTTTTCAATATGCTTCCCATTCGCGGACTTGACGGCGGAGAGTTTCTGGAATGCCTGCTGATGAATTATTTCCATCCCTATACTGCCTGGAAAACATGTGTGTGGGTTTCGTATATTTTCACACTGCTGTTGTCTGTGATATCTCTGTGGCTGATATCAATAAGCGGCACAAACTTTTCATTATTTTTTATAACCTTGTCGCTTTTTATGGGGATAGAATCCGAAAAAGGATAAAAAAACTCGCAAAGAGGGAGAAAAAATAAAGAAATTGTAAATAAAAAAAGGGTTATTGGGCAAAGATGCGTATAATAGAATAAAAGGGGGTATGGAAATGTCCGAATATAGTAAAGCGGAAAGTGTTTTCGATATTGAAAGTCTGAGGCTGAGCAAGTATGCAACCCTTTCAAAAAACACAAAGGGGCGTATTTATCCTATTCGCGAGTGTGACATCCGCACACCTTTTTCCCGTGACCGTGACCGTATAACTCACTCAAAAGCATTCCGTCGCCTTATGCACAAAACCCAGGTTTTTCTGTCCCCCGAGGGCGACCATTACCGTACACGGCTGACACATACATTTGAAGTTACACAAATTGCCCGCGTTATAGCAAGAGCGCTGAATCTTAATGAAGACCTTGCAGAAGCGGCGGCATTGGGACACGATTTGGGACATACACCCTTCGGACATGCGGGTGAGAGGCTTTTAAACAGTTTGTATGAAGGCGGATTTTCCCATTACGAACAGAGTCTGAGAGTGGTTGATACACTTGAAAACGGCGGTATGGGGCTTAATCTTACCTATGAAGTGCGTGACGGAATACGCAATCACGCAGGTATCAACCGTGCAGTAACACCGGAAGGCAGAATAATACGGTTTGCCGACAGAATTGCATATATAAATCACGATATAGATGATGCGGTACGGGCGGGTATACTTAAAAACGACGACATCCCCCGGGAATTGAGAAACATTTTGGGTGACAGCCACGGGAAACGCATTGATACCATGGTACGGGACACAATAGAAAACAGTAAAAACGGTGAAATATCAATGTCTTCTCCGATACAAACGGCGACCGAAAGGCTGAGAGATTTTATGTTTGAGGCAGTATATAAAAATCCGGTTGCAAAAGGCGAGGAAGAAAAGGCAAAGACAATGCTGAGTTTCCTGTATGAATATTTTTATAACAATCCCGGAAAACTAACCGAAGAATACAGGGCAAATCTTGATAAATATCCCAGAGGCAGAGTGGTCTGCGACTACATATCCTCAATGACCGACAGATACGCGGTAAAAATGTTTAACGAATTGTTTATTCCGAAAGTATGGCAGAGAATATAAAAGAAAGGAAGTAATATGGCATTTCCCCCATCTTTTCTCAGTGAACTGAAATCCAGATGCGATATAGAAACTATTATAAGTACATATGTCAGATTGAAGCGTGCAGGAGCCAATTCGGTGGGCAACTGTCCGTTCCACAGTGAAAAAACTCCGTCATTCACGGTTTTTCGCAATACACAGAATTTTTACTGTTTCGGTTGCGGCGCAGGAGGGGATGTAATCACCTTCGTAATGCGTATGGAAAACCTTGATTATCTTTCTGCGGTTGAAAAACTTTGCAATATGGCGGGTATGGCCATGCCGGAAAACACATATGCCGGAACTGCAAAAAAAGTTGACAGAAAGCGGATTTTTGAACTGAATAAAAAAGCGGCACGGTATTTTTACGACGCACTTTTAAAACCTGAAAATGCCCATGCACTCAAATATATAACCGACAGAGGACTTACACCCAGGACAATAAAGCATTTCGGAATAGGTTATGCCGACACATCTTTCGACTCCCTTTCGGGATATCTTAAAAGCCAGGGGTACAGCGACGAGGAACTGAAAGAGGCGTTTCTGTGCGGTATAAATAAATATAATAAACCTTTTGATATGTTCAGGGGACGGATAATGTTCCCCATAATAGATGTATCGGGGGAGGTTGTGGCGTTCGGCGGCAGAATAATAGGAGACGGAATGCCCAAATATCTCAACTCCTCGGACACTCCCGTGTTCAACAAACGCCGTAATCTGTATGCACTCAACTACGCCAAGGCAACTACCGATTCTTCACTTATTCTGTGTGAGGGATATATGGATGTTGTGGCGTTACACCAGGCAGGATTTTATAATGCGGTTGCAACACTGGGTACGGCGATAACACCCGAACAGGCACGGGTTATGGCAAGATATGCCAACAAAATATATATATGTTATGATTCCGATGCGGCAGGCAGAAAGGCAACCGACAAAGCCATAGCCCTGCTGAGCGAGGCGGGACTTTCGGTAAAGGTAATAACCGTGAAAAACGCAAAGGACCCGGATGAATATATAAAAAAATTCGGAAAGGCATCTTTTTCCTCCCTTATAAACGGTTCGGAGGGCAGAATAGAGTTTAAATTCCGCACTTTAATGGGAAATTATAACCTTGATGTTCCGGAGGAAAAACTTGATTTTGTAAACAAATCCTGCGAAATGCTGTGTGATGTATACTCACCTGTTGAACTGGATGTATTCCTTATGAAACTTTCCGAACTTACGGGAGTTGATATAACAATTCTCCGTAACGAAGTCAATAAACGAAGAAAAAAACGGGAAAAAGATGAAAATCGTAAGGAAATAGAACAACAGATACAGAAGTCCATGGGATATGGCGACAAAATAAACCCGGACAGGCAGAAATTTACTGCCTGTGCAAGTATAGAAGAAAATATTATCGGCATACTTATGCTGCGGAGTGATTTTATAAAAGACGAGGAAATTCAGAAAAATCTCAATGCCGATATGTTTATGTGCGAGTTTAACCGTCAGGTTTTTCAGCGGCTTTCTCAAATAGCGGCAGAAAGCGACAGCAATGAGATTGATATCGGTCAACTGGGGCAGTATTTCAACCCCGAACAGATGGGTGCAATTATGAGAATGCAGGTAAATCGCTCGGGATATTCCAACAATTCTCCCGAAGTACTGAACGAACTTATTCAGAGACTTGCAGACCAGAATCTGAAAAATAATGCAACAGAAACTGACCTTATGGATTATCTGCAGAAACTTAAGGAAAAGAAGAAATAACAACTCAGTAAATACATAAATTGAAAAGGAAGGGCAAAATGGCACAAAAGGTAAAAGTGACAACAGAGGAGACAAAGATGTTTGAGCGAAGCGAATTCTCCGAACTTCTTGAACGCGCAAAAGCAAAAGGTACAATTTCCAACGAGGAAATAATGGATGCTCTGGAAAATGTGGAAGCAGATATGGAGCAGATAGAAAAGTTTTATTCCAGTCTGGAAGAGGCAGGGGTTGAGGTTACAAATTTTATTGACGAAGACCTGTCCCGCCTTGAAAACATTGACAGTCTGAATTACGGCGAAATTTCTTCAGACGGCGTACAGATGTCAGGGGAGAGAGAAGAAGGCGAGTACGACGCCGCAGCCGAAACAATGATGGTGGAAGACCATGTGAGGATGTACCTTAAAGAAATCGGAAAAGTACCGCTTTTAGACTCCAAATATGAGCAGGAACTTGCCGAACGGATGAGTGCAGGCGACGAGGAAGCAAAAAACATAATGGTAGAGGCAAATCTCAGGCTGGTTGTAAGTATTGCCAAGCGTTATGTGGGAAGAGGCATGTATTTTCTCGACCTTATCCAGGAGGGAAATCTGGGACTTATGAAAGCGGTGGAAAAATTTGATTTTCAGAAAGGCTTTAAGTTTTCCACATACGCAACCTGGTGGATACGCCAGTCTATAACCCGTTCCATTGCCGACCAGGCACGAACCATACGCGTTCCTGTACACATGATGGAAACCATAAACCGTATTTTAAGAATATCCCGCCAGTTAATGCAGGAACTGGGCAGAGAACCCAGTATTGAAGAAATTGCAAAAGCGATGAATAAACCGGTGGAAAAAGTAAGGGAAATAATGAAAATAGCACAGGAGCCGGTATCCCTTGAAACTCCGGTAGGTGAAGAGGAGGACAGTCATCTTGGCGACTTTATTCCCGACGATGACGCACTTGCACCTGCAGATGCCGCCAACAGTTCCATGCTTCACGACGAACTTGAAGAGGTATTGAGTACACTTACCCCCCGCGAAGCAGATGTTTTAAGACTTAGATTCGGGCTTGAAGACGGAAAAACCCACACACTTGAGGAGGTCGGAGCGGTATTCAATATAACAAGAGAGCGAATCCGTCAGATTGAGGCAAAGGCACTTCGCAAACTCAGACATCCCAAACGGGCAAATCGCCTTAAAGGATACCTCAATTTCTGAAATATGTTATGAAAGGATAAAAAAATGGCTAATCAAACAGAAGAAATCAAAAATCCGGCAGTTGCAAGGCTTGTGGAAAAAGCAAAGGCAGAGGGCACAGTGAGCAACATGGCTATTTCCGAACTTATAGAAACGGCCGGGTTTACGGTTGAACAACTTGAAAAGGTATACGAAATTTTCGAGGAACTGGGCATAGATATATGTGACAACGAGGATTTCTCTGACATTTTGATTGACGACGACAGTTTCATTGAGAAAATAGAGGGAGAGGGCGACCTGATACCCGAAGATGAATATGATGATGGCGGGGAAGGCTATAATGTGGAGGAAATGGCGTCAGACAATCATATACGCCTTTATCTCAAAGATATAGGAAAAGTACCTCTGCTTACCACCGAAACGGAAAACGAACTTTCAAAACGGATTATAGAGGGTGACCAGGAAGCAACACAGACACTCATAGAAGCAAATCTCAGACTTGTGGTAAGTATTGCCAAGAGATACATAGGACGCGGAATGACACTTCTTGACCTTATTCAGGAGGGAAATCTGGGACTTATAAAAGCAGTGGAAAAATTTGACCATACAAAAGGGTTCAGATTTTCCACATACGCAACCTGGTGGATACGCCAGAGCATAACAAGAGCGATTTCCGACCAGTCCAGAACCATTCGTGTTCCGGTACATATGTCGGAAACCATAAACAGAATACTCAGGACATCGCGTCAGCTTATGCAGGAAAACGGACGGGAGCCATCGTATGACGAAATAGGCGAGGCGATAAATATGTCACCTGCCAAGGTGCGTGATATAATGAAAATAGCACAGGAGCCGGTGTCCCTTGAAACTCCAATTGGCGAGGAAAACGACAGTCATCTGGGTGACTTCATACCGGATAATGATACACTCGGTCCGTCGGAGGCGGCAAGTATCAATCTTTTAAGAGAACAACTGGAAAGAGCATTAAATACTCTTACTCCCCGTGAGGAGCAAATCCTTAAACTCAGATTCGGAATAGATACGGGACGGGCGTACACTCTTGAAGAGGTAGGACTTATTTTTAATATTACCCGTGAGCGTATCCGTCAGATTGAGGCAAAGGCACTCCGCAAACTCAGACAGTATACCCGGTCAAAAAAGTTAAAGGATTTTCTTGATTGAACCGATTTTACATAATTTTTCCGCAAAAATTGTCGAAATACACTTTTAGACTAAAAAAAGAAACCGATTTGTCGTTAATAACTAAAAAATACGCCGTTTATTCAGGCAATATGTCCAAGACTATTAATAAAAAAGTAACTTGACATATTTGTGCTTTTGGTGTAAAATATAGTGTGTAATGTTTAAATCTTTTAGGAGGATTTGTTATAATGAGCAATTTTAAGAAATCAATCAGTTTGCTTATGGTACTTGTTATGGCTGTTGCCCTGATTTGTGCCACATTTACTTCCTGTTCCAACAACGACCAAGAAGTAACGGCTGATATTGGAGAAGATGTAACTGCCAGAAAATCAGTGTCTCTGACTGTTTACGGTGTTACAAATGACACTACGACTCCCGAGGCAATCAAAGAAGTAGAAAAGCAACTCAATCGTATCTCGGAAAAAGAGTTGTCTACTACCATTGTGCTTAAATTGTATCCTGAAGACGAATATAAAGATGTTCTTGAAACAGCATATACAGAACTTCAGCAAAAGGCGGAGGTTGCAGATTTCTGTGCCGCAACAAAGAAGATTGTAAGCAGAGTTGATAAGAAAAGACTGAAACTTCTTACAGAGGCAGAACAAACCGCCAAGAGCGAGGCTGAACAGAAGAAGGCAAGAGAATTAAAAGAAGCGGAACAAAAAGAAGCAGCAGAACTTGAGGCTGCTATCAAAGCGGGAATTATTTCTGCACCGCCTATTGAAGAAAATCAGATAGATGTTTTGCTTATTAATGACTTTGAACACTATATGTCCAGCATTAATAATCCGTCGGGTCCACTTCTTGTTCCCATTGACAACTATCTCAGACTTGATTCAAAAATACTTACAGACTATCTGCATCCCACACTTCTTTCTGCGGCAAAAATAGGCGGAAAGACTTACGGATTGCCGATTAACAAGGGTATTGAAGCCGAGACTACATATTGCCTTATCGACAAAACACTTGCCGAAAAGTACAATTTTGATACCGAAAATGTAAAGAACTTTGCAAATGTTAAACCTTTCCTGTTGCAAGTCAGAGATAATGAAAAGGGAGTTATTCCTCTTCTTACAGTTCCTGAAGAAATACAGGGATATGATTTTTATGACAACATTCTTGGACATCCGGTAGGAATTACAAACCCCGAGTTCGGTGAATACAATCCCGTAAATGTCAGAAGGTCGTACAGCGAGTTTACAGTAAGGTCTTTCTTTGACCTTATGGCTGATTTCCGTAAGGAAGGTTTCTTCCCCGGATTGAAGGAAGATACCGCAGGAAAGCCTTTTGCAATGGATTTGCGTAAAGGTACTGCATCGGATGCTGCGAAGTGGGAAGAAGAGGGATATGTAGTCTGCATTTACAAAAATGCCAGAGCAACTACCGAAAACACCCTGGGTGCAATGTATGCTATAAGCACTTACTCCAAGATACCTGATCGTGCTATGGAAGTAATTGAACTTCTCTACACTAACCCCGAGTTTAAGAATATCTTCACCTTTGGTATCGAAAATGTTCATTATACAAAGAATAACGACGGTACAGTAAAACATATCAGCAACGATTATTCCATGGACTTTATGAAGTCGGGCAATACCTTTATTGGCTTACTTGATGAGGGTATGGATACCGATTATGTTAAGAAAGCGGCAGAACTTAACTTTAATGTAAAGCGTCACGGTTTCCTTGCGTTCCAGTTCACATTTACAGATGAACAGAAGGCGGCAATGGATTACTATGTAAAAACTGTCGGAGAAACATACAGTACTCTCAGAGTAGGTGTTGCAAATGCAGAAACTATTTATACCCGTATTGCAACCCGTCTGGAAGCAGGAAGTGAAGCCCGGGGCATATTGCCTTTCAAGGAATATTTGCTGGGTACAACAGAGACCGTTTCCGACTTGTCACTTCAGTTCTCAAATTATGTAGGAACACTTCCTCTTAGTGTAACCATGGAAGAAAAAGACCTTACATCTTATATTGCACTTGATAAAAACAAATAAACCAAGACCGAAGGGGCTGTTGCAACGCAACAGCCCTTTTTTTGTTTGTAGAGTTTGGAAAATCAAGGATATTATTCTTGATTTTTTTTAATAAATATGATATACTATAACCGATAGTATTAAATTTATGATGGAGAAAAATATGAATCAGAATAGAAGTAATTTTACGGGTAAACTGGGATTTGTACTTGCTGCGGCAGGGTCTGCGGTAGGTCTTGGAAATATATGGAGATTTCCGTATCTCGCGGCAAAGTACGGCGGGGGAATTTTTCTTTTTGTATACCTTATTCTCGCTTTGACTCTTGGTTTTGCTTTGCTCACCGCAGAAATTGCCCTGGGACGAAAAACCGGACTCAGTGCAGTAGGGGCATTTTCCTCGCTGAGTAAGAAATATGCGTTTATCGGATATCTTGAGTCAATTGTTCCTATGATAATTCTGCCTTATTATTGCGTTATAGGCGGATGGGTGACAAAGTATTTTGTTCAGTACCTTACAGGCGGTGCAAGTCAGGCGGCAACTGACGGATTTTTTAAATCTTTTACTTCTGATTTTTCCCAGCCTCTTGTGTGGTTTACGGTGTTTTTCGGAATTACTGCAATTGTTGTACTTTTGGGGGTTGAAAAGGGAATAGAAAAAGTCAGTAAGTTGATGATGCCTCTTCTGGTTCTTCTTTCGGTGGTTATTGCCGGTTACTGTGTGTTCCTGCCGGGTGCAAAGCAAGGGCTCATGTATTATTTCCTGCCTGATTTTTCCAAGTTTTCGGTAATGACGGTGCTGGGTGCAATGGGGCAACTTTTTTATTCCATGTCGATTGCCATGGGTATTATGATAACCTATGGTTCTTACATGAAAAAAGAAGTCAACATTGAGTCGGCAGTACATCAGATTGAAATTTTCGATACGGGAATTGCTTTTCTGGCAGGCATGATGGTTATACCTCCCGTATTTGCATTTAATGCATCACAGCAGAATACTACCATTGACGCAGGTCCCGGACTTATGTTTGAAACACTCCCCAAAGTGTTTGAAAGTATGCCGGGCGGAAAATATCTGGGTGTTTTTTTCTTCCTTCTTGTGTTTTTTGCGGCACTTACTTCGTCTATATCAATTATGGAAGCGGTGGTGTCCGTTCTCAGAGATAAATTCGGTATTTCCCGTATTGTATCATGTATTATATCCTTTGTAATTGTAATTGCACTGGGCGTTCCCTCGTCTCTCGGCAACGGATTGTGGAAAGAAATTAAAGTTCTGGGTATGAGTTTCCTTGACTTCTTTGATTTCATAAGCAACAGTGTGATAATGCCGATAGTTGCAATTCTTACCTGTATTTTTATCGGATATGTCATTAAACCCGAAATTGTTACACAAGAGGTTGAATTGTCGGGGAAATTTAAAAATAAAACACTGTTTGTTCTGATTATAAAATATTTTGCACCTGTATGTATTTTCCTGATTTTAGTTTCATCGGTTCTCAGTGCATTTAATATTATTACGATATAATTTGGTTTTTCAAAGGATAGATTTTATGAATTATAAGATTATAAATGCAAAACTTTTAGTTCCCGGAGATAACGGCTTATCAGAAATTGTTTCCAAGGATTTGTATATAAAAGACGGACAGATACTTGCCGTGGGAAGTTCTGACCGGGACCTGAACGACGATTTTCAGATAATTGACGCAAAAAATATGCTTGTTATGCCGGGACTTATTAACATGCACACTCATGTGTATATGACTTTGTTCAGAGGATATGCTGACGACATAGATTTCGACAACTGGCTTTTCGGCAGAATTATGCCTGCGGAAGAAAAACTTTCTCCCGAGGCGGCATACGCTTCTTCAATGCTGGGCTGTATGGAAATGCTTAAAAGCGGAACTACCTGTTTTATGGATATGCACCTGTTCAGAGGGCAGTCCTGCCGTGCTGCAAAAGATATGGGTATGAGAGCATATATCGGCAGAGGACTTGTGGGTGAGGATTTATATAAAGACGGATATTTCCGTTTTGAAGACTCGCTTTGCGAAATGGAACAGTATCAGAGCGACCTTATAAAAATAGTGCTTTCCCCCCATGCAATATATACCTGTTCGGTAAAACTTTATGAGCAGGTGGTAAAGGAGTGCCAAAAGCACGGACTTCTTATGCAGACACATCTTTCGGAAAGTGTAAATGAGATAGAAAACTGCTACAAAAAATATGGTATTTCTCCTGTTGAACTTCTTGAAAGGACCGGATTTTTGAATGAAAAGTCCACTCTTGCCCATTGTGTGCAGTTGAGTGAAAAAGATATAGAGATAATAAAGAATACAGGAGCAAATGTTGTAACAAATCCTGCGAGTAACTCAAAACTGGGCAATGGCTTTGCCCCCATAAACAGTATGCGGGAGGCAGGAGTGAATATATGTCTGGGAACAGACAGTACCGCAAGTAACAACACACTTAATATGTTCCGTGAAATGGGTATTCTCTCGACTATTCACAAAGGTGTTGCCCGTTCGTCTGTAGCGGCTCCCGCACAGTTTGTACTTAAATGTGCTACAAGTGCCGCAGGCCGTGCGTTGGGACTGGAAAACAAACTGGGGGTTATTGCACCCGGGGCAAAGGCGGATATAATTTTTGTAAATCTTCGTTCGGAATCACTTTTCCCCAATAATGACATTATTGCATCTCTTTGTTATTCCGCCAACGGCTCGGAGGTTGAGTCGGTGATGATAGACGGAAAATTTGTTATGAAAGACCGCACGTTCCCTGGCATAGATACCGAAAAGATTTATGCCGATGTTCAGAAGGCGGTTGATATGTATTTATAAAAAATTGGCAGTTATACGGTGTAAAGAAATACTCCGTATAACTGCCTTTTATTTTTTGTTTATATGATTTTGCGGGGGATTATTTCTTGCTTTTATCGGGAAGTTGTGCGAAAACCACTGCTACAAGCATTATAAAGCAACCCAGATATTCCTTTAAAGTCATATGGTCTTTCAGTATAACTGCACCTGCAAGTACGGCAAAAACCGACTCCAGACTCAAAAGGAGAGATACAACCGTGGGGTTGGAGCCTTTTTGGGATAAAATCTGGAGTGTGTATGCCACACCGCTTGAAAAAACACCCAGATAAAAAAGAGGGAAAAGGCAAATCTGCACTGCCTGCAGTGAGGGAACTTGGTTTGTCAGGAACATACCTGCAAGAGCAATAATTCCTGCTACAAAAAACTGGATGCAGGACATTTCAACACCGTCAACTATTTGTGTGTAATGGTCAATAACCATTATATGAGCCGAAAAACAGAAAGCACATAAAAGTACATAAAAATCACCTTGTGCAATGGTGAAATCCTCTGTTATACACAAGAGATAAAGCCCGGCTACCGCAAGAGGAATGCTCAAAAACAGTGCTTTGGGAGTTTTTTTACGCATAAAAAAGCCGATGACAGGAACTATTACAATGTAAAGTGCGGTAATAAATCCTGCTTTACCGGAGGATGTGGATTCAAGTCCTTTTTGCTGCAGGACTGTTGCAACTGCCATTATTATTCCGCAAAGAGTACCACCTGTTAATAACTGTCGGCGTTTTGTGGGATGGGTTGTGGTGTGAAACACTTTTCTCTTTATCACACACATAATCAGTAAAAAACAAAAGGCAATAACAAACCGCAGGGCATTGAATGCAAAAGGTTTTATGTAGTCTGCTCCGATACTCTGAGCGACAAAAGCCGTACCCCATATAAATGCGGCTGTGATGGGCATAACAGTCTGGCGTAATTTAATCATAAAAATCTCCGTAACAAATTTTATAACATAACCCGGTAATTATATCATATTTTTGAAAAAAAGTAAATAGCAAAACCTGCAATAAAAAGGGAAAAGCATTTTTGCTTTTCCCTTTCAGGTTATTGAGCCGAGTCGCCTTTTTCGCGGATTATTATTTTTATCGGAGTTCCTTTAAATCCAAAAGTTTCACGCAGACAGTTTTCGATGTATCTCCGGTATGAAAAATGGAAAAGTTCGATACTGTTGCAGAAAATAACAAAGGTGGGCGGTTTTACACCGATTTGAGTCATATAGTAAATCTTGAGCCGTTTGCCCTTGTCGGAGGGCGGCTGGACTCTTGTTGTGGCATCGTCAAGAACATCGTTCAGCATACCTGTTGTGGCACGCATTGATGCCTGCATGTTCACATAATTTATATGCTCAAAAAGTTTGTCAACCCTTTGCCCCGTCTTTGCCGAAACAAACATAAGAGGGGCATAAGTCATATAGGATAATTTGTCGTAGGTGTCTTTGGTAAACTGTGCCGTGGTTGTGTTGTCCTTTTCCACGGTGTCCCACTTGTTTATAACAAGTATAGATGCTTTTCCTGCCTCGTGGGCGATACCTGCAATCCGTTCGTCCTGTGCGGTTACTTTTTCGCCTGCGTCTACCATAATAAGACAAACATCTGCCCGCTCTACCGCCATATTTGCACGGAGAACACTGTATTTCTCAACAGAGTCCTCGATTTTGCTGCTTCTTCTTATACCTGCCGTATCTATAAAGGTGTATTTTCCGTACTGATTGTCAACTTTTGTGTCAACCGCGTCTCGTGTAGTACCTGCAATGTCCGAAACTATAAGCCGTTCTTCGCCTAAAATACGATTGATTATCGAACTCTTGCCCGAATTTGGTTTTCCGATAACCGCAACTTTTATACGGTCGTTGTCTTCTTCCTGGTCAATCTCGTCGGGGAGATATGAAAGTACCTGGTCGAGTATATCGCCGCTTCCCGTTCCGTGAACAGAGGAAAGGGGAATAGGGTCGTTTTCAAAACCCAGTTCGTAAAATTCGTAAAATTCAGGCGGCAGACTGCCGATGGAGTCCACTTTGTTTACCGCAAGAACAACAGGTTTATGTGATTTTTTCAGCATCTGGGCAATATCGCGGTCATCTGCGGTAAGCCCGGTGGTAATATCTACCATAAACACAATCACATCTGCTGTTTCAATGGCAATTTGTGCCTGAGTTACTATATGTTTTAAAATTATATTGTCGGTTTTCGGTTCAATACCGCCGGTGTCGATAATGGTAAGAGATTTACCGCACCATTCGGTTTCGTAGTATATACGGTCGCGGGTAACCCCCGGAGTATCTTCGACTATGGATATTCTTACTCCCGCAAGTTTATTGAAAAATGTGCTTTTACCTACATTTGGCCGTCCTACAATAGCCACTATGGGTTTTGCCATGGTATCACCCTTTACTAAATTTTTATTGTTTCAGCAGTTCTCTCAGAAATTCGCTTCCGTCGTTGGAGAGAGGGATTATTTTTACATTCAGTTTTTGTTCCAGTTCACCCAGAGTAATGTCGTCAAGGAAAACATCTTCTCCGCTTCTGAGCGAACAGGAGGGAATGTATAAAACCTCGCCCAAAGGCTTTCCCGAAAGAGTTTTGATGTAATCGTGACCTGTTATGAGACCTGCCACGGTTACATTACTGCCGAAAAATGTATTTTTGACTTTATAAACTTTTATGTCCATATTATAACATGATTTTTTTAATTTTTCAACCAGTCCGCAAATAAAATCATACGCCGCCTCTCCCGTGGCAACGGAAATACTCCGTCTGACATCAAGCAACTCTTTTTCGTATTGCTGTATATCGTCAAGTTCAAGGTCAAATTCGGTCTGCATCGAGCGGATAAGTCCCACACCGTTTTCAATCTGCGGATAGTCGTCGTATTCTTCTTCTGCGGGAATACTCAGACCTGCTTTAAGATAAAATTCATCCCCGGCATAAAACAAGCGGAAGCCTGTTTCCTGACGGCATTTATCGCCGAAAGCCTCGATTTGCCGTACTGTTTCAAGGGCTTCGTCTTTGGTAAACGGCTCAAGTTGGCACAGTCCGTCGCGGTAATCCGTAAGACCTACCGGGACTATTGACACTCCGGAGAGTGCGGGATACAGTGCATAAAGTTCTTTCATGGAACGGTCAAGTTCCTCTTTGTCGTTATAGCCCTTGCACAAAACTATCTGACAGTTGAGAGATATATTGTGAGATGCCAGGGTGTTCAACTGGTCCATTATTTTGGAGGCGTTTTTATTTCCCAGCATTTTTACACGGAGTTGGGGATTTGTGGTATGTACCGACACATTTACAGGACTTATATGCATTTCTAAAATCCTTGATATATCACGGTCCGAAACATTTGTCAGAGTTACATAGTTTCCCTGCAAAAAGGAAAGACGGGTGTCGTCATCTTTAAAATACAGTGTATCTCTCATTCCTTTTGGAAGTTGGTCAATGAAACAGAAAATACACCTGTTGGCACAGGAGCGTTTTTTGTCCATAAGAAAACTTTCAAATTCCATACCCGTGTCTGCATCTTCGCTTTTTTTCATGGTTATGTGCCTGAGGGCACCTTCTGATTCTATCTCAATCTCAAGCAGTTTTTCACGGGTATAAAACCCATAATCCAGAATGTCATTTATGGGATGAGAGTTTACCGATATAAGTTTGTCTCCGCTTTTTATACCGCATTTTTCTGCGGGAGAGCGTTTTTTTACCGATTGTACTGTTACCAAAACAAAACTTCCTTACAAAATGTTTTTGAAAAAGAAAAAGGATATACCAAATCATGAGCAATGCACATAATTTGAAATATCCCAAGCTGCAATTTTTGCAAAATTACGCTTCTTTCTTGATAATCTCTTTGCCGTCGTAGTAACCGCAGGCACTGCAAACTTTATGCGGAGCGGTGTACTCACCACACTTGGAACATACAGCAAGTGCAGGGGTGTTGAGTTTCCAAACGCTTGAGCGTCTCTTGCTTTTACGGGCGTGAGATACTTTTCTCTTAGGTACTGCCATTTTTGTTACCTCCTGTAAAGGATAAAATTTTAATCTTTAAAGAAATCTGCCAGACCTTGAAGCCTTATGTCCACATCCTTTTTGGGACAGGAACACCCGGAAACATTCAGGTCGGCACCGCAACGGGGACAAAGACCTTTGCAATCTTCGGAACATAATTCGCGTATGGGAAGATTAAGAATAAAATTCTCCTCGCAAATTTCTTGCAGGTTGATTTTGCCGTTTTGCGGTATAATGTACTCGTCGGCTTCGTCGTCGTTTTCAAGGGAGACTGCAACGGGAAATTTCAGTTCCAGATGCAGATTCCGTTGTAATTGTTTAAGACAACGGGAACAAGCCGTTGAATAGAAATAATCAATACTGCTTGTGAACTCGATATAACTTGCCATGTTTACTGCCTTACCGTTCATGGTTGCCGGGCGGGTAAAGGCAACGCCGTCGGCACAGAGGTCAATCTCCACATTGAAAGAAACCTCGCGTACCTCGTTGTTAAGCAAAGCGTTAATATCAAGTATTTTGTTGTTATCGACCATATTCTTTTCCTTTGCATACTAAAGTCGCAATTGTTATTATACAGTAAACAATGCCTTTTGTCAATAGTTTTTAACATTTTTTTTACAATTGTAAAAACATCTGCCATTAATGTCTGTTTATTTTTTTCCGCACAGGAAAAAGCACTGTTTTTATGCCGTTGTTCCACCTAAAAATTAATAAAAAATGCTATATTTATTATTAAAGATATTATATAATGTTATAAGTAGAAATTTTTTTGAAAGAGAGAACTGTAATGTCGGAAAATAGAAATAATTGTTCACTTATGTCCGAAAGGTTGGGAAAAGTCGGCGGACAGGCTGTACTGGAAGGGGTTATGATGAAGAGCAAAAAGCGGTATACCACTGCTGTGCGTACCCCCGACGGAAATATTGTGCGTGATACCCATCCCGTAACAAGTGTTCGGGAAAAAGTCAAAATTTTTAATCTGCCCATAATCAGAGGTGTTGTCAACTTTGTTGAAATGCTCAAACTCAGTATGTCCACTCTCACTTTTTCCGCAGAGGCGGCAGGGGTTGAGGAGCAGGAGGAAACAAAGTTTGAAAAATGGCTTGCCAAAACTTTCGGTGCATCTCTTGTGGGAGTGATTGCCGCTGTGGGAATGGTGCTGGGAGTTGCACTTTCGGTATGCCTTTTCATGTGGTTTCCTGCTGTTATTTCGGGTTTTGTGGGCGGTTTCTTTGAAAATATTCTTTCAGATACCGCACTTAACGCGGTACGGAGTGTTCTTGAGGGTCTGTTAAAAATTACATTGTTTGTCCTGTATGTGTGGGGAGTGTCTTTTATGCCGGATATAAAAAAGACATTTCAGTATCACGGTGCGGAGCATAAGTCTATTTTCTGCTATGAGGCGGGACTTGATTTGACAGTTGAAAATGTACGCAGGCAAAAGCGACTTCACCCCCGCTGCGGAACAAGTTTTATGATAGTCATGATGATTATCGGCATTGTAATTTCAATGTTCATTACCTGGGACAATATGTTTCTCAGAGTAATTCTCAAACTTATTACTCTGCCTCTTGTTGTGGGACTGGGATATGAGTTTCTTATGTATGCGGGAAGACATGATAATGCACTTATACGGATGCTGTCTGCTCCGGGACTCTGGCTTCAGAACATAACAACCTGTGAACCTGATGACAGTCAGATTGAGGTTGCGATTGTTGCACTCAAATCGGCACTTCCCGAAGTATTCCCCGAAGAAAGCGTTTTTGAAAACATAAAGTTGCCCGGGGTTTCTGAAACTGCGGACACGGAAGATATCGACCAATGACTTTTTTGCAACTTTACAATAAGATTAAAAGCGAATATGACAAATCAGCCCCCCGGATAAAAGAATATTTTTCTTTGCAGACACTCTTGAACGAACTGTATGTAAAATACGGATTGCAAAAGGCACAGCATATTCTGTCGCCCGACAAAGAGGTTGAAAACCACAAGGTCATAACAGATGATGCACTCAGGGCGTTGGGCGGTTATCCGTTGCAGTATGTTATGGGCAGAACAGAGTTCTGGAACTGCGAATTTTATGTGGGTGAGGGGGTACTTATCCCCAGAAGTGATACCGAAATATCGGTTGAAAAGGCGATTGAAAGATTAAAAGACGGCGATGTGGTTTATGATTTGTGCTGCGGAAGCGGATGCATCGGAATATCACTTCTGAAAAACAGCCGTATTTCCTGCTGCTATTGTGCGGATATTTCATCTGTTGCATTGGAATATACAAAGAAAAACGGCATACTTAACGGTGTTTCGGACAGACTTGAAGTTATGGAATGTGATGTTACAAAAAAGGACTGTTTTTCCGGAATCCCTCCTGCAGACCTTATTATTTCAAATCCGCCGTATCTTACAACCGACGAGATGAAACACATTCCCGGAAATGTCAGATATGAGCCTGAAATCGCCCTTGACGGCGGGGATGACGGATGTGATTTTTACCGGCGGATTATAGATAATTTTACTCCGAAACTTAAAGACGGCGGATATATGATATTCGAAATCGCACCAACCCAGAGCGAAATATTGAAGGCGTTGTTTACATCACACGGCTATACTGCACAGGTTTATCCGGATTACCGCGGAAATTTGCGTACGGTATGCGGAAAAAAGAAAAAAACTATTGAAATTTGAAAGAAATAATGGTATACTTGTATTATATATAAAATATAATATCTGATTTATGATAAAGGAGTCGTTATGAAAGAAAAGACTGCCAGAATGTCCAGGGCTGAAAAGTTGGATAAGGAAAGTATTGAAGATAAGAAAAAAGCCATATCTGCCGCAATGGGACAGATAGACAAAAAATACGGCAAAGGTACAATTATGAAACTGGGTGAAAATGCCGACATGAATGTTGAGGCGGTGTCTACAGGTTCACTGACTCTTGATATGGCACTCGGAATAGGCGGTGTGCCCAGAGGAAGAATAGTTGAAATATACGGTCCCGAATCGTCAGGTAAAACCACCGTTGCACTTCATGTTGTGGCAGAGGTTCAGAAACAGGGCGGTGAGGCGGCATTTATCGACGCGGAACACGCGCTGGACCCCATATACGCAAAAGCACTGGGTGTTGATATTGACAATCTTCTTGTTTCTCAGCCGGACGACGGTGAGCAGGCACTGGATATACTTGATGCTCTGGTACGCTCCAACGCACTCGATGTTATAGTTGTTGACTCGGTTGCCGCACTTACTCCCCGTTCTGAAATTGAGGGGGATATGGGTGCCTCTTCGGTAGGTGTTCAGGCAAGGCTTATGTCACAGGCGCTTCGCAAACTTTCGGGTATTATAAACCAGTCCCGCTGTGTTGTGATATTTATAAACCAACTTCGCCAGAAAATCGGTGTTGTATACGGAAACCCCGAAACAACCACAGGCGGTCTTGCACTCAAGTTTTATGCCTCTGTCCGTATAGATGTGCGTAAGGGACAGCAGATAAAAGAAAAAAATAACATAGTGGGCAATCACATAAAATGCAAGGTTGTAAAGAATAAGGTTGCACCGCCCTTTAAGGTTGCGGAATTTGATATTATGTACGGCAAAGGTATTTCCCGCGAGGGCGAGATAGTTGAGATAGGCGTAAACCTTGACATTATTGAAAAGAGCGGTTCATGGTTCTCTTACGACGGAACACGCATAGGTCAGGGCAAAGAGAATGTATGTAAATTCCTTTTGGAAAATCCCGATATACGCGAGGAAATAGTAAATAAAATATATCAGAATCAGGAAAAAATATCTGCCACACTTTCCTTTAACACAAAGGAACTGGAAGATGACGACGGGGATTTGGACGAATACGATTTCGGCGGTGACTCACAGGAGTGAAAATCACTGCGCTGAAATATGACAGCAGAAAAAATCATATGGTTATATGCACCGACAGCGGACGGGATTTTGTCCTCGGATTTGAGGACTATGCCGCCCGCAAATCCCTTTATATACAGGGTAGTGATTTGTCGGGAGAAATACTTGATATAACAGAATATCTTGAAAATAAAACTTCTGCCCGCGACAAAGCACTGAAAACCCTTTCTTATTCCTCAAAAACCTCAAAAGCACTCATCAGAACTCTTATTCAGGCAGGTTTTTGCAGTGAAATTGCAACCCAAACGGTACTGCAACTGAAAAAAGACGGATATATAGATGAAAAAGGGTACTGTTCCCGATGTCTTGAGGTTTATATTTCAAAGGGTTACGGACCGTTGCGCATACAAAGCGAACTTATAAAAAAAGGGTTTACTTCCCGGATGGTAGAGTATACTATGGGCAACGACCATACCGACTATCAGGAAAAACTTTACGGACTTATGGGCAAAAATATAGGAAAATTTAAGGATTACGGCGCTGTTTACAGATATTTTTTCTCCCGTGGGTATCCCTGCGGGATGATTTCGGAAGTATATGAAAAAATAAAAAACACATAATCGCACGGAAAGGAAACAATTGATATTATGGCAATAAAAGTTGCATTTGTGTCTTTGGGTTGCCCGAAAAATCAGATAGATACCGAAATAATGCTTTCAAAACTTCTGGAAGAGGGTTTTGAGTTTGTTGAGGAAGATATTCATGCCGATGTTGTTGTTATAAACACCTGTGCATTTATTCAGTCGGCAAAGGAAGAGGCTATTGAAAATATTCTTGATGTGGCATGGCTCAAGAAAAACAGGTCTCTTAAAGGAATTGTGGTCACAGGATGTTTTGCACAACGCTATTACGACAAAATAGTCAAGGAAATTCCCGAGGCGGATGCCATAGTGGGAGTGGGTGACCTTGATAAAATATGCGAAGCGGTCAGAAGTGCGTATGAGCCGCACTCACAGCCTTATGTGTCGGTGTCTGCCCCTGAAACGCAAAAGTTGGGGGGAGACCGTGTAATAACTACACCCGACTACACCGCATATCTGAAAATAGCGGAGGGATGCGACAACCGGTGTTCCTACTGTGCAATTCCCGATATAAGAGGCAAATTCAGGAGCCGTACCATAGAGGATATTCTGGCAGAGGCAAAAACCCTTTATGATTTGGGTGTAAAAGAGGTGTGCCTTGTTGCACAGGATACAACCCGTTACGGTCTTGACATTTACGGCAGATATGCTCTTGCGGAACTTCTTGAAAAACTCTGTACGGCAGACGGTTTTTCGTTTAAATGGATTCGCCTTATGTACTGCTATCCCGATAAAATCACAGATGAACTTATTGAGGTTATGGCAAAGTACGACAGTGTTGCAAAATACATAGATTTGCCGATTCAGCATATAGACGATAAAGTTCTCAAAGATATGAACCGCCACGGCGACAGTACGCAGATTAAAGATGCCATAGCAAGACTTCGTAAAAAGATGCCCGGCATTACAATACGCACAACGCTTATTGTAGGTTTCCCGGGAGAGAACGGAACACAGTTTGAAAATCTGGCAAATTATGTGAAAGAGGCACGGTTTGAAAGACTGGGAGTATTTGAATACTCCAGAGAAGAGGGAACTTGTGCATATTCTATGAAAGGGCAGGTTTCCAACGCGAAAAAGAAAGAACGGCAGGAAATAATAAGTGAAATTCAGTATCAGATAAATTACGAAAACCAATGTGCCAAGGTAGGCAGTACCATAGAAGTGTTATGCGAAGGATATGATGCGGTTGCCGAATGCTACAGCGGACGGAGTCAGGCGGATGCGCCCGAGGTTGACACCAAGGTGTTCTTTGTATCGCAAAATAAGGTTAATCCCGGAGATTTTGTCAGGGTTAAAATTGATGAGGTTATGGAATATGACCTTGTAGGAACTGCGGTTTTCTAAGGAGGACATACAATATGAAATTGAATTTGCCAAACAGACTTACTTTGCTCAGAATAATTCTTGTGCCGCTGTGTATGTATTTCATTTTGTTTTCCGTAGGAGGAGAAACTGTATCCAGAATAATTGCAGGTGTTGTGTTTCTTATTACCGCACTTACAGACCTTGTTGACGGAAAAATTGCAAGGGGAAGAAATCTTGTTACCAATTTCGGTAAATTTCTTGACCCGTTAGCAGATAAATTTATGATATTCGGCGTGCTTTTGGCTATATGTTCTTCAGACGCATATTCAAATATCAGGTCTGCGTTTGTATGGGTAAGTGCCGTTGTTATTTTCCGTGAACTTGCCGTTACATCCATAAGACTTGTGGCGTCGGGGGCAGATAATGTGGTAATTGCTGCAAGTTGGCTTGGAAAAGTAAAAACTACATTTCAGTGTGTTGCCGTAATGGCGATTATTCTGGAACCCGTAATAATCAGACCGTTTTTACCGCAGTATAACCTTTATATTCTCAGTTATACAGGGATGTTTCTTATGGTATTGTTTACCGTGTGGTCGGGAGTTGACTATATCAGGACTTACTGGAAGTACATAAATCCCGATAAGTAAACAGTTCTGCAGGCTGAAACAATACATCAGAAATTTTCTGATTGCGGTTACAGTATTTTTATGTAGTAAGAAGGAATTTAGTGATATGTTTGACAATCTCAGATATGATATTCAATCCATCAAGGAACGGGACCCGGCAGCAAGAAGTTCCCTGGAGATATATTTTCTCTATTCCGGGCTTCATGCAGTCAGAAAATACCGTATTGCCAATTGGTTTTACAGACACAATATGAAGTTTATTGCCCGCTGTATATCTCAGCGTACCAGGGCAAAAACAGGAATTGAAATACACCCCGGTGCGACTATCGGGAAAGGTCTTTTTATCGACCACGGAAGCGGTGTGGTGATAGGAGAAACTGCCGAAATAGGCGATAACTGTACCATATATCAGGGAGTGACTCTGGGAGGTACGGGAAAAGACCACGGAAAAAGACATCCCACCCTGGGAAACAATGTTATGGTGGGTGCAGGTGCAAAGGTTCTGGGCCCTTTCAAAGTGGGTGATAATGCAAAAATTGCCGCAGGTTCGGTTGTTCTTTCGGAAGTTCCGCCCAATTGCACTGCCGTAGGTTCTCCTGCCCGTATAGTAAAGAGAAACGGAGCAAGAGTGGATTGCCGTCAGGATATGGACCAGGTACACATTCCTGACCCTATAGCACAGGAGATATGTAAACTCAACCATCGCATAGAGATGCTTGAAAATCAACTTAAAAAAGAAAACAATTAAATGAGAGGTGCTTTATGCAACTTTATAATTCATTGACAAATAAATACGAAGAACTCAATCCTCAGGACAATACTGTCCGCATGTACGCCTGCGGACCTACCGTTTATAATTTTTTCCATGTGGGAAATGCCCGTTGTTTTGTGCTTTTTGACCTGTTAAGACGGTATCTTGAATATCGGGGAAATAAGGTTGTGTTTGTGCAGAACTTTACCGATATTGACGACAAAATGATAAAGCGGGCACAGGAAGAAAATACCACCGTGGCGGATATTGCCGAAAAGTATATCGGCGAATATTTTAAAGATGCTCAGGCACTGGGCGTTCAGCCTGCTACCGTACATCCCAGAGCAACCGAAAATATTGATGAAATAATAGATATAATATCTACGCTTATTGAAAAAGGGTTTGCTTATGTGCGTGAGGGCGATGTATATTTTTCCACAAGAAAATTTGCACAATACGGAAAACTTTCGGGTATTTCTGTTGACGAACTTGACTCGGGTGCAAGAATAAGTGTGGGAGAAATAAAAGAAGACCCGCTGGATTTTGCTCTGTGGAAAGCATATAAACCGGGTGAGCCTTACTGGGAAACACCCTGGGGCAAGGGCAGACCGGGTTGGCACATCGAATGTTCTGCAATGGTAAATAAATACCTGGGCAAAACAATAGATATTCACTGCGGCGGTCAGGACCTTACATTCCCTCACCATGAAAACGAAATCGCTCAGTCAGAGGCGGCGTTCGGTGTTCCGTTCTCAAGATTCTGGATACACAACGGATATATAAATGTATGCGACGAGAAGAATGAAGTCAAAAAGATGTCCAAATCGGCAGGAAATTTCTTTACAGTCCGTGATGCAGGCGAGAAATTCGGATATGATGCCATAAGATTTTTCATTCTTTCTGCACATTACAGAAGTCCCGTAACATTTTCAATAGAGGTTCTGGAAACCGCAAAGAATTCTCTTGAACGGCTTTATAACTGCCAGGCAAATATAAAGTATATGATGACTGTTGCAAAAGAGGGCAGTGCGGACAGCAGTGAAAAAGAGTTTGTTAAAAAACTGGAGGCACTGGAAAATAAATTCTGCGAAGAAATGGATAACGATTTTAATACCGCCAACGGTATAGCAGTTCTGTTTGATGCAGTAAAGGAAATAAATATTTTCCTTTCAAGCCCGAAAAGTCTTGAAACCACCTCTTATATCAACGATTTTTACAATCGTATAGCAGGTCTTATGGGATTTTTGAAAACCGAAGACCAAAGCGGTATTTCTGCAGAGGAAATAGAAGCATTGATTGAACAGCGTACCATGGCAAAAAAAGAGAAAAATTATGCTCTTGCCGACTCTATAAGAAATGAACTTTCCGAGAAAGGTATAATTCTGGAAGATACTCCCCAGGGAGTTAAATGGAAAAGGAAATAATTAATGTCACGATATATTGAAAAACTTGATAAAATCGAACTTCCTGTTGTAGCACTCAAGGGGTTTGTGCTTTTCCCTATGTTTTCCTCAAGTTTTGAGGTATCAAACACTGTTGCGGCAAAGGCACTTTCGGCATCATCCGACTATAACGGCAGAATGTTTATAGTATCCCATATAGATGCATCAAAAGAAGAAAATGATATACAGAACCTGTATAAAGTGGGGGTTATAGTAAAACTGAAACAAACCCTCAAACTTCCTGGTACAGGTACTGTCCGTGTGCTTGTAGAGGGCATCAGCAGGGGAGAAGCAATTGAATACAGCCAAAATGACGGATATATAACGGCACAGTTGTACCAGAAAAGTATTGTGCTTTCAGATAAAGGGGGAATCAAGGGTGAGGCATTGACTTCACGGGCGATTTCCGTATTTACGGAATACATAAGATATATCCCGAAACTTGCAAATGAAATTGTTGTGGGGGTACAGACTATTACCGACCCGGGAGCACTTGCCGACTTTATAGCGGCGAATGTTATTTCCAAGTATCCCTTAAAACAGCAGATACTGGCGGAATTCCATCCTCTGAGAAGACTTGAGTTGCTTTGCAATCTTATGGAAAGAGAACTGGAAATTCTGTCCCTTGAAAACAAAATATCCAAAAAAACCAAAAAGAATATTGACCGCCATCAGCGTGAATATTATCTCCGGGAGCAGTTGAAGGTAATTCACGAGGAACTTTCTCATTCTTCCTCTGCAGGTGAAGACGCGGAGGGTGATGATGACGATATTTCCGAGTTATCACGGATGATAAAAAAGGCAAATCCCCCCGAACAAGTCCGTGCAAAACTGGAAAAAGAACTTTCAAGACTTTCAAAAATGCCTTTTGGCTCTCCCGAGGCGACGGTTATCCGCAACTATATCGAAACCTGCACCGAAATCCCCTGGGGAAAAAAGACAAAAGACCGTCTTGATATAAAAGTCGCACAAAAGATACTTGACAGCGACCATGACGGACTCGAGAAAGTTAAAAAGAGAATTACGGAATTTCTTGCGGTAAAGCAATTTTCTCCTGACCTTAAAGGTCAGATTATATGTCTTGTAGGCCCTCCCGGCGTGGGTAAAACCTCCATAGGAATGTCTGTTGCAAAAGCCCTCAAGCGTAATTACACCCGTGTTTCTCTTGGCGGTGTAAGAGATGAGGCGGATATAAGAGGCCACAGAAAGACCTATATCGGCGCAATGCCGGGCAGAATTATAAATTCCATAGTAAATGCGGGCAGTATGAACCCTCTTGTTATGCTTGACGAAATAGACAAACTGACAAGAGATGCTCACGGAGACCCGTCTTCCGCACTTCTTGAGGTTCTTGATTCTGAGCAGAACCACTCTTTCCGTGACCATTTTGTAGAACTTCCCGTTGACCTTTCGGATTGTATGTTTATTGCTACTGCAAACGAAATTGATACAATTCCCCGTCCTCTTCTTGACAGAATGGAAGTAATACACATTCCGTCATATACCATGCAGGAAAAAATATCTATTTCAAAAAACCATCTTATTCCCAAACAGTTAAAACGCCACGGGCTCACAAAGCGGAATCTTAAAATAACCGACGATGCCGTAATTGAGATAATAGAGCATTATACCAAAGAAGCGGGAGTAAGAAATCTTGAACGGGAGATTGCCCGTGTGTGCCGCCGTGTTGCAAAGCATCTTATAGAAACAGGCGAAAAAACATATGTTCTCAAGGGCGGAAAAGTAAGCGAAATACTGGAACGCCATAAGTATAAAAAAGAAAATATGTCTTCTTTCCCGCTTGTGGGTGTTGTAAACGGACTTGCCTGGACAGCGTTGGGGGGAGAACTTCTCAAGGCAGAGGTTATGACTATGCCGGGAAGCGGAAAAATTGAACTTACAGGTTCTCTCGGCGATGTAATGAAGGAATCGGCAAAACTTGCGGTAAGTTATATCCGTTCAAAATGCGATGAACTGGGAATAACCGAAAAAGAATTTTATAAAAACCGGGATATACATATACACTTTCCCGAGGGAGCCGTTCCCAAAGACGGACCATCTGCAGGTGTTACCATGGTGTGTGCACTGGTCAGCGAACTTACGGGCAGACCGGTCAGAAACGATGTGGCAATGACCGGCGAAATTTCACTTCGCGGTAATGTGCTTCCTATCGGCGGACTCCGTGAAAAGACAATGGCGGCTTACGCAAACGGAATTAAAACAGTTATCATACCTTATGATAATCTTGACGATTTGGAAGAGGTTGATTCCAGGGTAAAGGAAAATGTGCAGTTTATTCCCGCGCGACATATAGATACCGTTATTGAAAATGCGCTTTTGCCCGGTGAAGACGGTGGTATTGAAAATGTGACAGCCTGCACTATAGAGCCGCAGACGGTAACTCTTCAGAAATAAAGGACAGGGTATGTTTAATTTAAACAATGTAAAACTCGATATGACAGCAGGTCTTGAAAGCCAGTTGATTCATGACGCAAAACCTCAATTTGCTCTTTCAGGCCGTTCAAATGTGGGAAAATCCTCGCTTATAAACAGTCTGATTAACCGCAAATCTTTTGCCAGAGTCAGCGGTGAGCCGGGAAAGACCATCACCGTTAACTATTACAATATTGACTCGTCGATATATCTTGTTGACCTGCCGGGTTACGGATATGCGAAGCGTTCTCCGGAGGACATAAAAAAGTGGTCGTCACTTACAAACGGATATCTTACCGACAATAAACAACTGGTTTGTGTGATACAACTCATTGACTTGAAGGTAGGCATTACAAAAGACGATGCACAGATGCTGGACTGGCTTTATGAAACCAAAACGCCTTTCTTTATAGTCTGCACAAAGTACGACAAACTTTCCAAAACCGCAGCACTTCAGAATCTTGAAAAGATTAAATCCCACCAATGTGTACCTGACGATGTGGAGGTAATACCTTTTTCCGCACTGACGGGTTACGGCAGAAACGAGATATGGTCATATATAAATAACATACTTGGACAGTAACAGTGCAAATGTATTGCCCGATTGTATTATCAGGCGGATAAACTTTCTGTTTCCGTGAATGACGCAGTATGACGGATTTGTATTCCGATGCACTCTCTGAGGAGAGTGCATTTTTTATGAGTAAAATAACTTGACAAAAAATAAAAAACCCTTTATAATGTCTATACCACACTCTTAATTATAATGGATGAGAATTACTCTTGTGTTTTTGCATATTTTTAGTTAAAACAGGCATGTTAACGGTAAAAGCGTACATCCGGCTGCTTGTTTTGAAAAATATGCAAGTTGTATAAGAGTGTGGTAACCTTATTGTCGGAGCGTGCGTTTTTCGATGCATAACTCTGAGATAGGGGTTATGCATCTTTTTATATATTAACTTGCGGGAGGAAATTAATTTGCTTTCTTCAGATGAAATAAGAGAAATCGAAACGCTCTTGGAAACGGCTGAAAGGGAATTTGACGCTCTTAAAAATCAGGATTACATAAAACGGGTAGTGAGAAATATAAAGAGGCTTGACAAAAAAACAGATATGGAACTTATTTCTGCGTTCCACAAAAAATATGCACAGAAAAGGGGAAACGGACTGGTAGAAAAAGATATCAAAGAAAAAGCATTTGTTTGCGACACTGTGTTGCAGGCATATAAAATGATTTTTTTCAAACGGAGGATTTGCCGGGTTTATGCCCGCTGCTCCCAAAATCATTTTCTGGGATACAGGGTTTGCAGTTTGTACAGTCCGATTATTAACATAAATGATTGGGTTTGCCCTGGTATTGTATGTCCTGTATGTAATGAAAATAAACTGCACATATAAAAACGGTTTATATATTTGAAATGTATGTGCTTTCTGATATGCTGCAGTTAATTTACATTTTCACTTGACAACGGAGCATTACAAGAACGAAAATATTTATAAATGCCATAATTCCGTTGAGAATATCGGATATATTCCACACAGTGTCGGTTCCCGCAACAGCGCCGAGAAATACCGCATAACAGAATAAAACAGCATACACAGATTGAACAAACTTGTTTTTTGTAATGTATTTAAGTGCTTCGTTGCCGTAGATATACCAGCAAAAAATACTGGCAAGTGCAAAAAAGGCGATAGAGATGCTCAGAAAAGCACCGCCCGAAAAACCAAATATATCGGTGAATATATTATATATCAGAGCAGAGGGGTTTGTTTCTGCTTTTTTTCCTGATACTGCGATGGCAAGGGCTGTTATACCGCAAACTGCCACAGTGTCGCAAAACACTTCAAAAACGCCCCATACTGCCTGCTTTTTCGGATTTGTTTCGGCAGATGCACAGTGGGCGGTAGGTGCAGAACCCATTCCCGCCTCGTTGGAAAACAGACCTCTTGAAAACCCGTACCGTATGGCATCTGACAGGAAAAATCCGATAAATCCGCCTCTTACACCGGAAAAATCAAAAGCACACCGAAAAATTTCACAAAAAGCGGAAGGAATGTTTCTGTAGTTAATAACTATTATAATTATGCCCGCAAGAACATATAAAATTGCCATAACAGGAACCATTATCGCAGAGACGGATGCTATTCGTCGGATACCGCCTTTTATCATATAAAAAGTAATAAGAGCAAAGATTATTCCGCACAGGAAAGGGGATAGGTGAAAGGTACGGCTGATATATTGGGATGCGGCATCGGACTGTGCCATATTCCCCATACCGAAAGAGGTTAATACGCAGACGGCGGCAAAAATAAGTGCGAGAGACGGACAGTTCAGACCTTTTTCTATGTAGTATACCGCACCTCCGCTGTTTGAATTTTTGTATTTGACCGCAAGGTAAATTTCGGCGTATTTAATTGCCATTCCGAAGAAGGCGGCGACAATCATCCAGAAAACTGCACCCAATCCGCCGCTTATGACAGCAGAGGCAACACCGACTGTGTTCCCCACACCGATAGTACCGCCCAGTGCGGTTGCCATTGCGGAAAAGGAGGAAAGCCCTCCTGCCGTTTTTTTATTGAATAATGCACCAAGAGTGTTTCTGAATATGTAGACAGTATTATGCCATGAAAAAAATTTAAGTCTGATGATAAAATAAAGTCCCGTCACGGCAAAAACAAAAGGCGTAAAAGGCCCCCATATAATGTCGGAAATTCTTTGAAGCAACTAATATCTCCCCCTTTGGTATAAAAAATATTTGTATTAAATATATTGAAAAATAAAATGTTATATGTTATAATGTATTGAAAAGCAACTAAAACATATTACGGAGTAATAAAATGAGTAATAAAGCGTTTTTCCGGACCGCACTGGGCGGGTTCAACAAACAGGATGTAATCAAAAGTATCGAAAAACTTTCCGAAGATACCAATCGCATTGTGTCCGAAAAGGAAACAGAAATTAAAGAACTGCGGGAAACACTGTGCGAAAATGACAAAAAAATATCGGAACTTCAAGAGTCACTTTCGCAGAAAGATAAGGCTATATCCGAAAAAGACAGTGAGATAGCATCCCTTTCCGATAAGGTTTCGGAACTTGAGTTGAGCCTGGAAGAAGCAAAAAATGTTCCTGTAAATACAGATGACAGCGACTATAAAAAAATGTATGAGGAACTTTTACAGGAAATAACCGTTCTCCGTTCGGAAAAAGACCAACTTGAAAAAAGTATGAGTACATACAAGGAAATGGATATTGTTCATCACGAGTTGGGCACAATAATCATGCGTGCCGAAAAGACGGCAAGAGAGATAGTTTCCGAGGCAAAAAACAAGGCGGAAAATATTCTTTCGGAGGCAAAAAAGGCATCAGATGAGATTTTTGCAAACCGCCGTGATGTATGCGAACGGGTGAAAAAGAGTTTTGACAACAGCCGTGAGGACATCCAGAATGTCTGCAACAATATGTTGAGCCACCTTGAAAACGCGAGAAAATCGGTGGAAACTTTCCGTACTTCCCTTGAAATCGGCAGTAAGACGGTTAATGACGATATGAACAAAACTGTGGGAGAAATAACCGTAAAAGGAGATAATTAAAATGGATTGTTTGTTTTGTAAAATTATAGCGGGAGAAATTCCGTCGCAAAAAGTATATGAAGACCAATATATGTACGCATTCAAGGATATAAATCCTCAGGCACCTGTTCATGTTCTTGTAATTCCCAAACAACATATACCCTCTCTTGACGGAATAAATGAGCAGAATTGCGGCGATATTGCAATGATATTGAAAAAAATACCTGAAATTGCCGCTGATTTGGGATTGAAAAACGGTTACAGACTTATTTCAAATTGCGGTGATGATGCCTGCCAGAGTGTAAAACATTTACATTTTCATATTATAGGCGGTACATTGCTTTCCGAAAGAATGGCATAAATACGCATATATGATAAAGCATTTCAAACAAAGACCGCCGTTATTTATATCGGCGGCATTTGTTTTTCCTGCCGCGGTGCTGTATTACGGCGAGGCAGACATTACATGGAGCATAATTTTTTTACTGCTTGGTGTTACTGTGGCTTTTTGTCTTGCGATATTTTTATTCTGCAGATTCAAGCCGTCATTTACGGATGTTATTGTCATTATTTGTATTCTGGCGTTTTTTTTGAGTTTTGTTCTTGTAAAGCAACGCAATCATTCTTATAAGACGGCTCTGGATTATGCGGGTGCAAAGATTGAGGCAGAGGGCAGAGTGACTTATCTTGAGGACATTCGCCACGGATATATTGTGCATCTGAATGTTCACAAGGTTTTCGGGGAAAAGGTAAATCCCTTCGGTATAAAAGTTGTGGTTTACGGTACTGCACGCCCGCGGCTTTACGATACTGCCGTTTTCAGTGTTGATGCAGAAAAATTTCCCGTCGGACAATATGGTGACGGAATAAGAGATTATTACAGAAGCAACGGTATTTTTCTTACGGGGCAAGGCGGTTTTGAGAGAGTCTGCGACGGCGGAGGGGTGTTTTATGCTATTATCCGAAAGATACGCGGTGTAATGGACGATGCACTGAAAAAACTTGATAATTACGGTCTTGCCAAAGCACTTATAATGGGTGACAGGACTTTTCTTGATGACAGTCTGAAAAAGATATTTGACAAAGCAGGCGCATCCCATATACTTGCACTGTCGGGACTGCATGTTTCCATAATTCTGCTGGTTCTGGTCAGGATAACGAATATGGTTGTCTTGAATAAAAAAGGCTTGTTAGTACTGTATACGGGTATTTTGTGGCTGTTCAGTATAGTGACCGGAAGTGCGTATTCGGTTGTCCGTGCCGTGATTATGACAGTATTGGGATTTGCGGGTGTATTTTTCAAACGGCGGTCAGATTTAATAAACGGCGTGGCTGTTGCACTGTTATTTATTGTTGTATCCGACCCTTATGCTGTGGGGAATATCTCTTTACAACTTTCCTGTCTTGCAGTGACGGGAATTGCCTCCGTCACACCATTTCTTACAAAGACAGTGGGTTTTATTGATAAAAAGTCCGGAAGAAATAATATAATTATATTAAAGATTTTAAAATCCGTATACTCCTCTGTGATTTGTACTTTATTTGTAACCCTTTTTACATTTCCCGTTGCGGTAAATGTGTACGGAGGGATATCCATGGTAAGTTTTCTGAGTAATGTTGTATTAATCCCGCTTATGACACCGGTGATGGTACTTCTTGCGGTTTATGTATTAATGTATTCATTGCCGTTTTTCAGGGAATTTGCGGTAAGTGTGCTCTCTGAGGCAGTAGATTTTACAACGGATATATTTACCGGAGTTGCCGGGATATTCGGAGACCTGGGCTTTGGTCAGATTTTTGTCGGTACGGAATACCGCATTACAGTGTCGGTGATTTTAATGTGTATTCTGGTGTGGGCAATACTTTCAAATGTAAAAACAAAAGGACTTTTCATAATTCTGTGTATTGCCGTTGTATTGTGTATGGTGTGTATATTACTTGAAGCAGTATCCTGCAGTACCGAAGTTCAGGTAATGAATGATGATGGCGGATTTTGTTCGGTATTTGAAAAAAACGGAACGACTTTTGTGTATAAAGGAAGCGGAAACCCGTACTACAACATAAGTGAATATTGCAGGAACAAAGGAAAACAACATATAGACTGCGTTATATTATCTCCCTCTCCCGAGGGATACGGAGAGTTTTTTGAACAACTTTACACAAGCGGAATAAATGTGAACAGGGTATATTGCTTTGAGTATACCGATACAAAAATAAAAGAGCGGATGAAAGAATATTTTTCACTCCACTCAACCGAATTTCTGGAATACGGTGACGGAACTTCTTTTGAAAATCAATTTACATTTTATATCCGTGACCTTTCGTGTTACTGGCTGAGGTGTGAAACAAACGGAAAAAACATTGTGATTTCAAGTCCCGTCGGCTTTTTACATAAGGATATGACAGCGGGTGAGATTATGGTATGCGGCGGGAAAGCGGCAGACAGTCCGGTATTTAAACAGCAGAATGTAGGTTGCGTTATAGCGGATTTTTCAAATACGGGAGAATATCTCAAAACTATGTATCCCCACACGGATATGCATGAACTGTCAAGCCATAAGGTTCATATTTTCAAAGTGGATAAAAGAAAAATTTCAATGAGGTGCAAAATATATGGCGTATAGGACCGAGAAGAAAAATACTGCATCGGATTTAAAAGAAAAATTAAAATTATCACCCTCGGGAACATATTTTTTCTTCGGGGAAGAGGAGTATCTTAAAGAATATTATGCGGGTGAGGTAAAAAAACTGCTTGACAAGGATATGGCAGACCTGAATTATAACAGAATTTATGCCGGGGATGTTTCAAAGCAGACATTTGAGGACATTATTGATGATTTATCTGTTCCGCCCATAATGTCGGATTACCGTGTAACACTTGTAAGGGGACTTGAGGTACTCAAACTCAGGGAGGGGGATATTCATCTGCTGGAGAAACTGGTTGAAACGGCAACCGGCGGAAATATACTCATAATTCTGTGCAGTGCAGACGAATATGTTATTGACTCAAAGACAAGATACGGCAAAATACCTGCATATCTTAAGGAAAATACTTTTTACATGGAGTGCGAAAAGCAAAGCGAAGCAAAACTTCTTCCCTGGGTTGACCGTCATTTTGGAGCAGAGGGAATCAGAATTGCCGATATAAACTCGCGCAGACTCATATCTTTATGCAACGGTAATATGACGGTACTGGACAGTGAAATAAAAAAACTCTGTGCTTATTGCAAACGGGAGAAAACAGATGAGGTAACCCGCCGGCTGATAGATGACATGGTATCGGACCGTGCAGAGTTTGATTTATATGATATGGGTAACTGTATAATGTCAAGCGATAAAGCCGCTGCAATGAGAATATATTACAGTCTCAAACGCCGTCAGACACCTGTTATGGTTATACTTTCGGGTATCGAAAGGGCAATTTCAAACAGTATGATTCTGGAAAGTGCGGCGTCGGAGCGAATCAGTCCCGACAGGGTTGAAAAAGCGACAGGTATGAAAACCTGGCAGCAACAAAAGGTGTACCGGGGAAAAATCCCTCAGAAAACCTATGCCGCCGCAATGGAAATCTGCCTTGAATGCGATATAAAACTGAAATCCACAAAAACAGACGAGGATGTAGTATGCGAAACAATGATAATAAAACTTTTAGAACTGTTTTCGCCGGGTAAATAAAAATGATATATCTTGATAAACCCGTAATCGTTGAGGGTAAATACGATAAAATAAAACTTTCTTCGGTCATATCTTCTCCCATAATCACTACCGACGGCTTCGGGATTTTCAATAACCGTGAAAAAACCGCACTAATACGCAAATTTGCACAAAACGGCGGTGTGATAGTAATTACCGACAGCGACGGTGCGGGATTGGTTATACGCAACCGCATAAAGAGCATAGCATCGGGATGTAAAGTGGAGAATATATATATTCCGCAGATACCCGGAAAAGAAAAAAGAAAAACACATCCGTCAAAACAAGGTATTCTTGGCGTTGAGGGAATGGATGTGAAACTTCTTGAGGAACTTCTTGGTAAATATATTATGTCAGACAAACAGGAAACCCGAGGAAAAATCACCAAAACAGACATGTATTCCCTGGGACTGAGCGGAGGTGAAAATTCTTCAAAACTCAGACAGGCGGTCTGCCGTGACCTTGACCTGCCTTCCGATATGACCTGTAATGCTTTATGTGAGGCGGTCAATCTGTTGTATACCCCTGAATTTTTTACAAAAACAGTAAAAAAAGTGTTAACACAGATTGACAATTCTGAAAAAATGTAGTATAATATTTTGAAATACCCTTATAATTTGAAAAATCGGTTGTAATATGCTGAATGAAAGGTAATAATATATATGCTTAAGAGTATGACCGGATACGGCAGATGTCACAACGAAGTATCGGGATACGATATTACGGTTGAGGTAAAGTCGGTAAATAACCGTTATCTTGATGTGAATGTTCGTTACCCCAGGATTTACGGTTTTTTGGAAGACCGTCTTAAAAAACTTACAAGCGAATACACCTCAAGAGGAAAAGTAGATATTTATGTTTCGGTTGAAAAGGTGTCCGGAAGCGGCACTTTGGTAACTTACGACAAAGACCTTCTGGAAAGTTATCTCAATGTCCTTCGTACCATTCAGAAAGAATATTCTCTGACCGATGATATAAGTGTTTCAAGTGTTGCACAGTACAGGGATATTTTTAATCAGACCAAAGAAGAAGAAAACGATGAAGTTGTGCGGGATGCTGTGGTATCCACCGCCCGTCTGGCGTTTGAGGATTATACTGCAATGAGAGAGGCAGAGGGAGAGCGTCTTGCACAGGACATTCTGGAAAAACTTGATTTTATAGAAAAAAAGAGAGTAGAAATACAAGCCCTTGCACCACGCGCGGCAGAGGCATACAGAATAAAACTTACAGAAAAAATATCCGAACTTATTGAGTCGGCACAGATAGATAAAACCAGAATTCTCACCGAAGCGGCGATTTTTGCCGACCGTGTTGCAACAGACGAAGAAACAACCCGTCTTTCCAGCCATATAAAACAGTTTAAAAGTATTATAAATTCAAATGAACCCTCGGGAAGAAAACTTGATTTTCTAACCCAGGAACTTAACCGCGAGGTTAATACCATCGGCTCCAAGGCAAATGATATAGATATTGCAAAAATCGTGGTTGACCTTAAGAGCGAAATAGAGAAAATAAGAGAACAGATACAAAATGTGGAGTAAAAAATCCACCGGAGGAAATGTTATATTATGAAAATGATAAGCATCGGTTTTGGAAACATGGTTTCGGCACAGCGTATTGTGTCGGTGATTACCCCTGATTCCGCACCGCTTAAAAGACTTGTTCAGGACGCAAAGGACAGCGGACGGGCAATTGACGCAACCTGCGGCAGAAAAACAAGGGCGGTAATAATAACCGACAGCGAGCATGTAATATTATCGGCACTGACCGCTGAAACGGTCACCGAACGGTTAAGCGAAGATTCTGAAAGTATCTGACATAAAGCAATTGAAGAAAAGGATGTGGAAAACATACCATGACAGCAAAGCCCATTATTTTTTCGGGTGCCGCAGGAAGCGGAAAGGGAACAGTTCTTTCGGAACTCTTTAAAATGTCCGATAATTACTGTTACTCGGTGTCCTACACCACGCGAACCAAACGGCCCGGAGAGGTACACGGAGTAAATTACTTCTTCATTACCCGCGAAGAATTTGAAAACAGAATACAGGAAAATGACTTTGCCGAGTATGTGGAATACTGCGGAAATATGTACGGCACTTCCCGTTCGTATGTAAAATCGCTTCAGATGAAAGGCAAAAGTGTTGTTCTTGAAATAGAGACGGTAGGCGCACGGAATATGATGAGTGCAATGCCGGAGGCAATTTCAATTTTTATAGCACCCCCGTCTTACTCAGTGCTGGAAAAAAGGCTGAGGGGAAGAGGAACAGAAACAGAAGATAAAATTATAAAAAGACTGAATAGGGCAAAGGACGAGGTTAACATTGCAGGACTTTACGATTACATAATAGTAAACCCTGACGGTCAGCAGGAGAGGGTTGCAGAGGCAATTAACGATATATGTAACGGAAAGCAGCCTGACGGCGAAATAGTAAAAGGCACACCGGAACAAAAACAAGAATTTATAAATCAATTTTTTAACGCTCAGGAGGAACAGTAAATGATTTATCCATCTATTGATGAAATAACCCGCGGCAGATTTAACCGCTATATGCTTTGCATTGCTACCGCAAAATGTGCAAGAAATGTCACTGATGACTTTCTTGAACAGAAAGAGGAGGCAATACGCCTGAAGGATGACAAGACTCTTTCAAAACTTGTGTCCAGTACAGAAAAACCGGTTAAAACCGCAATCAATCTTATCTACGAAGACAAATATAAACTTGTTATTCCCGACCAGCAGTAAGATATGAGTCAAAATACCTTTTTAAAGGTGGATGTGTATATACTGGAACAGGTATATACCGCTGATATCGCATACACATATAAAGCCTCCTCCGAACGAGCAAACGGTATCCGAAAGGGTACCCTTGTAGGTTTACCCTTCGGCGGAGGCAATCGTCTTGTTTACGGTATTGCAAAGGATGCTCCCGCACCTTTTCCCAAAGGGGAAGATATAGGCAGATATAAGGAAATTGAGGTTGTAGTAGACTCAAAATATTCTCTTTCCCAGGAGATGATGGGACTTTGCGAATATATAAAAAATCAGGTTTTCTGTACCTTCGGGGAAGCGGCACGGCTTTGTCTTCCCAAAGGTCTTGAAATCAAAACCAGGGAATATTATGTCAAGGGTGAAAAATATAATAATTTTGCGGAATATATACGCAGTTGCCGTGACCCCGGCACAATAAAAGAATTAACCGTAATTTTTGAAACAACAGAACAGAAATCGGAATACTGCGGTACAAAAAGCGGCATAATAAAATCCCTTGTGTCAAAGAAAATTTTAAAGAAAACAACCTCTCTGAGTTACAATGTAAATGAAAAAACAGAAAAATTCATTACTCTGACAGACACTCACATTGCAGATAAACTTCTTGAAAAAACAACACGCAAAAACTTTGATAAGTATGAAAGTGTTATCAGGTACCTTAAAAACGCCGAAAACCACACAGCCGGACTCAACCTTCTTTCACAGATATATTCAGTTCCCAAAAGTGTGTTTCTGACACTTGAAAAAAACAAAGCGGCAGAGATAACCCAAAAGCCTTTATACCGTGATGCCGCTTCAAACTATTCGTATATTCCCACAGAAAAAAGTTTTGACCTTTCCCCCGCCCAAAAGTCCGCCTATAATCAACTTGAAGAACTTTATAATCACAAAGAGGCAAAAGCGGCCCTTCTTTACGGGATTACGGGAAGCGGGAAAACAAGTGTAATTCTGAAACTTTGCGACAGGGTTATTTCAGAAGGGAAAACAGTAATATATCTTGTGCCGGAGATTTCACTTACCGGGCAGACAGCACGGCTGATGTTTGAAAGATACGGAGATAAAGTTGCAATAATTCACTCGGCACTTTCTCAGGGCGAGCGTCACGACGCATGGTGTGCTGTCAAAAACGGAGAGAAACCTGTTGTACTGGGTACACGCTCGGCTGTGTTTATGCCCTGCAGTAATCTGGGAATGATAGTTATAGACGAGGAACAGGATGACAGTTACAGGTCTGATACCACCCCCAGATATCACGCCAGAAATATTGCAAGATACAGATGCGCTTCAAACAATGCTCTTATGCTTCTTGCCTCGGCAACTCCCTCTGTAGAGAGTTTTTACAAAGCCGAGTCGGGTATATATACTCTTGTCAGACTTGACAAGAGGTTCGGTAATGCCAGACTTCCTCAGGTTATAATAGAGGATATACGGCAGGACCTGGAAGAAAATCCCGATTTACTTCCGGGGCACAGACTTATAGATGAAATATCCCTGAATTTAGCACAAAAAAAGCAAACCATACTTTTTATAAACCGACGGGGGTTCAACCGCTTTGTTTCCTGTTCGTCTTGCGGAGAGGCGGTAAAATGCCCCAATTGCAGTGTCACCCTTACGGTACACGGAGGTCAGAATCACAGACTTGTATGTCATTATTGCGGATATACATTGCCTTATCCCAAGGTCTGTCCGTCGTGTAACAGCCCACATATAAACAGACACGGAAGCGGAACCGAAAAACTTCAGGAACAGTTGCAAACTCTTTTTCCCCATGCCCGCGTTTTAAGAATGGACGCCGACAGTACCGCGGAAAAGAATGCCCATGACAAAATACTTTCCCGCTTTAAAAACGGAGAGGCGGATATTCTTATCGGTACTCAGATGGTTGCAAAAGGACACGATTTCCCCGGTGTTACACTGGTTGGTGTGATTTGTGCGGAAGACTCGCTTTATATTTCCGATTACCGTGCAAACGAGCGTACTTTTTCTCTTCTTACCCAGGTTATAGGAAGAGCAGGAAGAAGTAATGACGAAGGAAGGGCGGTTATACAGACACTTGTGCCGTATAACGAGATTCTTACATTGTCCGCCCGGCAGGACTATGACGAGTTTTACAGAGGGGAAATAGCATTACGGAGAGCAGTTGGTTTTCCTCCTGTGTGCGATATGGCAGTTATAACATTCTCTTCAGAACAGGAACAACTTGTTATGGCAGACTGCGTAAAGTTTGAAAAGTACATTGCATCGCAACTCAATCCCCGCTGCAAAATGGTAATATACGGTCCCATGGATGCGCCCATATATAAACTGCGAAACATTTACCGTAGACGGTTTATAGTAAAATTTAAAAATAATGCGGAATCCCGTGGGTTATTTGACAAAATTTTAATGTCGTTCACAAAACAGTTAAACAAAGGTGTTAAAATAACAATTGATATCAATCCCAATTCGGTTTGAAAACGGAAAGGAAAAATGTTGTGGCAATATTGAGCATAGTAAAAGAGGGCGACGAAATTCTCCGTAAGAAGTCCCGCCCTGTTGAACAGATAACTCCCAGAATACTCACACTTTTAGATGATATGAGAGAAACTCTTGAAGATATAGGCGGAGCAGGTCTTGCTGCGGTACAGGTGGGAGTTCTGAGGAGAATATACATTGTAATCGACGAAAACGGGAAACTGTACGAACTTATAAATCCCGAAATAATTTACACTGCAGGAGAGCAGGAGGAGTTGGAGGGATGTCTTTCCCTTCCGGGAGTCTGGGGAATAACCAGACGACCTGCAAAGGTGACGGTCCGTGCGCTTAACCGAAAGGGCGAAACTGTTGAATACACCGGAGAAGAACTTCTTGCAAGAGCCTTCTGCCATGAATATGACCATCTTGACGGAATACTATATACAGACAAGGCAGTTCGTATGCTGACTGCAGAGGAACTTGAGGAGATGGAAAATGAGCAGAGTAAATCAAACCGCAGAAGAAGGAGAAGGCGAAATTGAATATAATTTTTATGGGTACTCCCGATTTTGCTTCTGCAGCCCTTGTATCTATCGCGGAAAAGTACGGAGAAAAGGGTAAAATAACTGTTGTCACCACTCCCGACAAGCAAAGAGGCAGAGCAATGAAGGTGACCTTTTCGGATGTAAAGAAAACGGCACTGGAAAGGGGACTTGAGGTATATCAGCCTGAAAATCTCAAGCGGGAAAACTTTTATGAAATACTCGAAAAAATAAATCCCGATATTATCGTAGTTGCGGCATACGGGAAATTACTGCCCGAATATGTGCTGGAATATCCAAAGTACGGCTGTATTAATATACACGCATCACTGCTTCCCGAATACCGCGGTGCAGCGCCTATTAACCGCTGTATCATAGACGGTAAAACCGAAAGCGGTGTTACCATAATGCAGATGGAAAAAGGACTGGACACAGGGGATATACTGATGATGCAAAGCACACCTATATCCCGTGACGAAGATGTGGGACAACTGTATGAACGGCTCAGGGAAATGGGTTCGCAGATGATAATTACTGCAATAGATAAAATAATAAACGGCGAAATAACTCCCGTAAAGCAGGATTCGTCAAAAGCCACTTATGCAGAGAAAATCACCACCGAAACCCAGACACTTGATTTTTCAAAATCCCCCGAAACCGTCAGAAATCTCATACGCGGTTTAAGTCCTTATCCTGCCGCTGTTACAAGACATGACAAAAGCGGAAAAATAGTAAAGATTTATTCTGCCCGTGTGGGAGAAGAGAGTTTCCCCGATGCAGAATACGGAGAAATTGTGGAACTCAAAAAGACAGTTAAAATTAAATGCGGGGAGGGTTCGCTCCTTATAGACGAACTTGCTCTTGAAGGCTCAAGGCGTATGAGTGCGGTTGATTTTATCAACGGAAGACGCGCTGAGAAAGGAGACAGATTTATATAATGCCTTTATTTTTTGATTATTGGTATATAGTGCTGGTTATTCCGGCGGTAATATTTTCGCTCATAGCACAGTATAAGGTAACATCTACCTTTAAAAAGTATTCATCAGTGCTTAACGGCAGGGGCATCAATGGTATGCAGACTGCAAGAAAAATACTTGATTCAAACGGACTTTATAATATAAAAGTAGAACATGTATCGGGAAATCTGACCGACCATTATGACCCAAAAGCAGGTGTTATACGGCTTTCCGACAGTGTTTACAATTCCACCTCGGTTGCGGCAATAGGAGTTGCGGCACATGAGGCAGGACATGCGGTACAGCACAGTACCAAATATTTTCCTATGCAGATACGCTCTGCAATCATACCTGTCTGCAGTATAGGTTCAAATCTTGCAATGCCCCTTGTGCTTCTGGGAATTTTACTCAGTTTTGAAGGACTTGCACTTTTGGGTGTACTTCTTTTCGGTCTTTCGGTTGTGTTTCAACTGGTAACACTTCCGGTTGAATTTAACGCCAGTCGTCGTGCTCTTGATACCATAACTTCGTCAAACATTCTTGATACCGCTGAGGTTTCGGGTGCGAAAAAGGTTTTGAGTGCCGCGGCAATGACCTATGTTGCCGCACTGGCAGTAGCACTTGCAAACTTTTTGCGGTTGTTGCTCATAGTGACAGGCGGACGGGACAGAAGAAGATAATGTTATAAAATTGCCTTCGGGCAGTAAGGAACGGTTATATCAATGGCAGATAAAACATCCGCCCGTACACTTGCGTTTCACTCACTTTTGAAGTGCTTCCGTGACCGCAGGTATTCCAATATAGAAATAGACAGCGTAATAAAACAGAATAATCTCGACTCAAGAGAAAAAGGTCTTTTTACCGCCCTGGTTTACGGGGTTATAGAAAAGAGATTAATGCTGGATTATATTATTTCAAGCCTGTCACACAGACCATGTGATAACATTGTCCCGGCGGTAATGACAGTTCTTGAAATGGGAATATACCAGATACTTTTCTTTGACCGCGTTCCCGACAGTGCCGCCTGCAACGAAAGTGTTGAGACCGCAAAAAAACTTGCGGGAGAGGGTGCCGGAAAATTTGTAAACGCAATCCTGAGGGAAATTGTAAGAAAAAAAGACAATATCGAAAGCCTTTTTGACCGGCTTGAAGGAGATGAGTATCTTAGTATAAGATATTCTGTGCCTGTATGGATAATAAATATTTTAAAAGACTCCTACGGACAGGAAAAGGCAGTAGAAATAATAAAGGCGTTTGAGGGCAAATCCTATATGACCTTGCGTACAAACACCCTTCGTGCAACCCGAGAAGGTCTTGTTCAAACCCTTAAAAACGGCGGAATTGATGCGGAGGTTTGCCAAGGTACAAAATGGGGCGTTGACCTTTTACAGTCAGTGCCCACCGACAGACTGGAAAAGATTGCGGGCGGACTTTATATAGTCCAGGATAAGTCGAGTCAGATTGCGGTGGAACGGCTTTCGGTTGAAAAGGGCGATTTTATAATAGACTGTTGCGCCTGCCCCGGAGGAAAGAGTATTTCCTCGGCATTCTGTGCGGAAAATGACGGCAGTATTTTATCTCTTGATTTGCATAAAAACAAACTCTCCCTGGTAGAAAAAAGCGCCGGGGCAATGGGGATAGATATAATAAAAACAATGGAGCACAACGGAACAACACCCCTTGAAGAATATATTGGAAAAGCAGATAAGGTTATTTGCGATGTACCTTGTTCGGGACTGGGTGTTATTCATAAAAAACCTGATATACGGCACAAAAACCCACAGGATATTGAAAAACTTCCCACAGTTCAGTACAGTATTCTTTGTGCTTCGTCGCAGTATCTTAAAGTGGGCGGAAAACTTCTGTATTCCACCTGCACACTAAATAAAGCGGAAAATGATGATATAACAGAGAAATTTCTGAATGAACACAGGGATTTCAGGCGTGTTTCGGGAGAAAAAAAGGGAATAACAAGTTTTCCCGCACTCCTTGAAGGAATAGTTAAGAATGACGGATTTTATACCGATGTAATTGAAAGGTTCAGATAAAAGGTTATGGACAACCGAAAGGACATAAGAAGTCTTTTTCTGTCGGAGCTTTCCGGACAGTTGGAGGCACTGGGTATTCAAAAATACCGGGCAGGTCAGATATATTCGCAACTATATAAGGGTATTGACGATTTTTCCGGCATGACAAATCTCTCACTTTCTTTACGGCAGAAACTCGGCGAAATATACTATATAGAAAATCTTACCGTCAGGGAAAAATCAGTATCAAAAATAGACGGTACAACAAAGTTTCTGTTTGAAACCCGTGACGGAGAATATGTGGAAAGTGTTATGATGCGCTATGAGCACGGCAATACGGCGTGTATATCCACACAGATAGGATGTAAAATGGGATGCAGTTTCTGTGCCTCTTCAAGACTTGGTTTTGCAAGAAATCTGACACCGGGGGAAATGCTGTCCCAGATAGATATGATAAGCCGTGAATGTAACCTGAGAGTTTCAAATATTGTACTTATGGGAATAGGGGAACCCCTTGATAACTATGATAATGTTATTAAATTTTTAAAACTTGTCAACGCCCCCGAAGGATTTAACATAGGTTACCGGCATATTTCTCTTTCCACCTGCGGACTTTGCGAAAAGATATATTCTCTTGCAGAGGAAAAAATGCCGCTTACTCTTTCGATATCTCTTCATGCACCTTTTGATGACATGAGAAGTGAGATGATGCCGATAAACCGCAGATATGATATAAAAACCCTTATAAAAGCATGTAAGGATTATATTGAGGTTACAGGCAGACGGATTTCCTTTGAGTATGCGCTTATAGGCGGTGTGAATGACACAAAGGAATGTGCGGCTGAACTTATCCGGCTTTTGAAAGGTATGCTGTGCCATGTTAACCTTATACCCGTGAACAAGGTCAAAGAAAGCGGATATGTGGGCAGTGCAAATCAGAAAGAATTTATTTCCGTTTTGGAAAAAGGCGGTATAAATGTTACCGTCAGACGCAAAATGGGTGCTGATATAGAGGCCGCTTGCGGTCAGCTCAGAAGAAAATACGGAGGACAGAAGTAAATGGTTTTTTTCGGATTAACCGATGCAGGAAAGCAAAGAAGTGACAACCAGGATAATTTTAAGATATGTCAACTGGAATGCGGTGCTGTTCTGGCGGTGGTGTGCGACGGCATGGGCGGTGCGGCAGGCGGCAGCATAGCCAGCAGTATTGCCGCAGAAACATTCTGTAACATTATTATTCAGAATGAAAAATTACTTTTTTCGCCTGATGGAGCAATAAAGGAGAATACCGTAAAAAATGCCTTGATTACGGGTGTAAATAAAGCAAATACCGCTGTATATCAGAAGGCTGTTATCGACCCGTCTCTTGAGGGAATGGGTACTACTCTTGTGGGTTGCTTTATCTATAAGGATATAGTAATGGCAATAAATGTGGGAGACAGCCGTATATACTCCGTATATAAAGACAGGGTTGTGAGGGTGTCCAAAGACCATTCCTTTGTCCAGACTCTCGTTGATATGGGCGAAATAAGCGAAAAAGAGGCACAAAACCACCCCAAAAAGAATATTATAATGCGTGCGGTGGGTGTAGACGACAGTGTTGAGGCGGATTATTTTCGGCTCAGCACCGATATGGAGCAGATTTTACTGTGCAGCGACGGACTTTCCAATTATGTAACAGATGACAATAAACTTCTGGAGTTTTTTGTTGAACAGAATGCAAAAAACGCAGCCGAAAGCCTTGTTGAATTTGCCAATAAAAGCGGCGGCGGTGACAATATCACCGCGGTGGTTATTGATTTCAAAGGAGGTAAGGCAGAGTGAACGAGACAGAAAAGTACAAGTTTCTTGTAGGAAAAATATTTGACAACAGATATAAGATTTTAGAGGTTGTTGGTGTCGGCGGAATGGCAATCGTTCTCAAGGCGGAAGACATCTCAATGAACAGAACTGTTGCCGTGAAAGTGCTTAACGACCAGAACGGAGGAGACGAAACCGCTGTCCGCCGTTTTGTAAACGAGTCAAAAGCAGTTGCAATGCTTTCCCACCCCAATATTGTGAATATTTATGATGTCGCCTTTGAAAGCGAAATGAAATATATCGTTATGGAGTATATAGACGGTATATCCTTAAATGATTACCTCCAGAAAAAAGGCAAACTTCCCTGGAGAGATGCGGTACATTTTGCCGACCAGATTCTTATGGCACTGGAACACGCCCACGAAAAAGGAATAGTGCACCGTGATGTGAAACCGCAGAATATAATGCTTCTTCGTGACGGAACAGTTAAAGTTGCGGATTTCGGTATTGCAAAACTGCCCAATATCGAAACAAAATCGGTCCAGGACAAAGCAGTGGGAACGGTTTATTATATGAGTCCCGAACAGGCGTGCGGACAGGCAACAGATGCAGCGTCGGATATTTATTCTCTGGGTGTTGTACTGTATGAAATGACCACCGGATGTCTGCCCTTTGAGGGAGAAACTGCAATGGATGTTGCCACAAAGCAGGTTAATGAACTTCCCAAAGAACCCCGCAGTATAGAAATAACCATCCCCAGAGGGCTTGAACAGATAATACTCAAATCAATGGAGAAAAAGCCCAAGGACAGATACGAATCGGTACATGTAATGCGTCGGGCACTTCAGATTCTGAGAAGCAATCCGTCAATAGTTTTTGCCGAAAAGAAACCCTTTTCAGCAGAAGAAAAAAGCAATGGACAGGAGCCGTCTGAAAGCAGTTACAGGGGCAAGAAAATACCAATCAGCACAACTCCCGTAAATGCGGGAGAAAAAAGAAAAGCCGAAACCGGAAATAAAAAAGATTCTCCCAAAAAGGTCACAAAAAACAATACCTCCCGCAACAAAAACGGAATGTTCCCCATAATTCTCGGGGTGGCACTTGCGTTTATTACGGTTGCAGTTATAGGGGGAAGTGTACTTCTTATGTCCATTCTGGAAAATGACAGCGGAGTAGGTACTGTATACGAAATTCCCGACTATATCGGAAAAGAGTATAACGAATTGCTTAAGGAACAGATAATTTCGGACGGACTGGTTCTTAAAAATATCAAGTACGAGTTCGGTCAGGATACCGACAAAGACTATGTTATAAAGCAAAATCCGGCACCCAATTCCAAAAGAAAAAATCCCGACCTTAGTCTTACTCTCAGTCTCGGAAGTGAAACCATAGTTATGCCCGACCTTACCATAAAGGTATATACTGCGGCTGAAGTAAGCCTGAGAAACATCGGGCTCAATCCGGTTGTGCAAAGAGTATCCGACCTTTCGGTAATGGAAAATTATGTAATAAAAACTCAGCCCTCACAGGGAGAAATCGTAAAAAAAGGCAGCGATGTAATACTTTATGTAAGTGACGGAGACGGTATAGAATATGCTTCCATGCCGGATGTTTCGGGAATGAACGAAACAGACGCAAAACGCCTTCTTACCGAAAACGGAGTTGTAAGGGTGAAAATTGTATATATGCCGTCAGCAATGCCCGACGGTCAGGTACTTTATCAGGATGTGGCGGAAAACACAAGTATTCCCAAGGGTAATACCGAAGTCACACTTACCGTCAGCGAATACAGTGCCGCCCTTGACCCAAATGTACCTCCTGCTGACCTTCCCGTATCCTCTGAAATAGAGGAGATTCCCGATATTTCTCTGCCTGAGGATGAGGAACAACTCACTGAGAGTACTCAGGATGAGGAAAAAAATCAGACCCAAACAGATTCCGTAGAGGAAGCCGGACAAGCCGACGATACCCCGGAGGAAACCGGACAAGACACTCAGGAATCGGAGCAGGAAACAGATACCGCAGAGGAACAATAAATATGAGTTCACAGAAATATTCAGGGCGGGTACTGGGATGCAACGGCGGACTGTATATGGTGGATGTCGGTCATAACATATATAACTGCTACGCAAAAGGGACCTTCCGATACGAAAAACTTACACCTCTTGCAGGTGATATTGTTGAATTTGTTCTGGAGGACAATACTGGTTATATCACAAATATACTGCCTCGGAAAAACGACCTTATCCGTCCGCCTATGGCAAATCTCGATAAACTTTTTGTGATTTGTGCGGCAAAGAATCCTGCCCCTTCATATATAAACATAGATAAACTGTGTGCTGTGGCTTGTAACCGGGATATTGAAGTTGAAATAGTAATCAACAAGTGCGAACTTGCACCCGAAAAAGCAGAGGAAATGAGAAAAATATATTCGGAGTGCGGATATAAAACGGAATGTCTGTATAACAGCCACGAAAACCCGCAGGAAGTCTGCGAAAAACTAAAAAACGATACACTGTGCGGGGTAGTTGCTTTTGCAGGTGCATCGGGTGTGGGAAAAACCACCGTAATCAATGCTCTCTATCCCGAGTTTATTCTTCAGACCGGCAGTATAAGTGCCAAAACAGGCAGGGGTAAACACACTACCCGTCAGACAAAACTATATAAGATACCTTACGGGAAAAACGCGTATATAGCGGATACACCGGGATTTTCCCTTTTGGATTTTGAAAGTTTCTTCTTTTTCAGAAAGGATGAATTGCCGTATGCTTTTCCTGAGTTTTCCGACTGTATGGGAAAATGTAAATATGTAAAGTGCACCCATACAAAGGAAGAGGGATGTGCCGTTCTTGAAAAAGTAAAAAACGGAGATATTCCGTCAACACGGCATGAAAGTTATCTAAGTCTATTTGAAAATATGAAAAAGCAGAAGGATTGGGAGTTAAAAAAGCAATAAACTATTATTTTGGGTTTGAAAGACAGTCAGAAAAGCAAAATCTATGCACTGAGTGAATAATGTTCCTGCCGATTATGATGAGAGAAAGATTTCAAACAGCCGGTGATCAAAAATTGCTTTCTCCAAAGATATAAATTTATTTTTTGATGTTAATGTGTATTTAACATATTATCCGAAATTTCAACTATTAAAATGAAAGAGGTAGATGGAAACTATGGAAAAACAGAGTGTTTATGATTATATTAAAAACGGATGGGACAGATGCACCCGTGATACCATGTCTGACGATGGAACGCTTATAGGACTGCCGTATCCGTATACCGTACCTTCGGAAGAATCTTTTAACGAATTGTATTACTGGGATACATACTTTACAAATGTCGGACTTCTGAAATCAGAACGGGCTGAACTTGCAAAAAACAACACGGATAATATATTGTATCTTGTTGACAAATACGGATTTATGCCCAATGGCAACAGAACTTATTATCTTAATCGTTCCCAACCGCCGTTTTTGTCGGAGATGGTTCGTGATGTTTACGAATATTATCAGGATAAGTCATGGTTGAAAAAAGCCTATGATGCGCTCAAGAAAGAATATTCATTCTGGATGACAAAGAGAATAACACCCATAGGATTAAACAGATATGATAGCTATATAACACCCGAGCAAATAAGTGGTTATGCATCTGACTTCCGGGCAAGAATCGGTACTGATGTGGCGGTTGACGACGAAAATATGGCCCGTCATGGCATGGTAACTGCAGAAAGCGGTTGGGATATGAATCCCCGCTGGAAATTTGAGGGATACAACTATGCACATGTCGACTTGAATTCACTTTTATATTTGCTTGAAAAGAACATGGCTTATTTTTCATCTGTTCTGAATGAAAATGAAGAAGAACTCTGGAATGAAAGAAAAGAAAAAAGAGCCGAACTTATGGAAAAATATATGCTTAATTCCGAAAAATTATATTTGGATTATAACTATTCGGATAATACTCTGAGCGATGTTTTTTCCGTTGCCTCTCTTTATCCTATGTTTGCAGGACTGGCAACAAAAGAACAGGCCGAAGCCGTGGTAAAAAATCTCGGTCGTATTGAAGAAAAATATGGTGTGGCATGTTGTGAAAAGGGCGACGGCAAAATAAAATATCAGTGGGATTATCCCAATGGTTGGGCGTGCCTTCAGTATGTTGTGATTAAAGCGTTGCAAAATTACGGATACAACGACCACGCACAAAGAATTGCCCGGAAGTACATAAACCTTGTAGAAGCAGTGTTTGAGGAAACAGGAAATCTTTGGGAAAAATATAATGTGGCAGACGGCAATATAAATGTACAAAATGAGTACAAGATGCCTAAGATGCTTGGTTGGAGTGCAGGAGTATATCTGGCACTTTGCGACCAGTAATTCCTGCAAATATCTCAAGGCGGGTTTATTTTCTGTGATCCGACCAGGATATTCCGTCAACACGGCACGAAAGTTATCTCAGTCTATTTGAAAATCTGAAAAAGCAGAAGGAATGGGAGTTGAAGAAACCATAGTTTGTTATATTTTTTGCGGTGGAGAATTTACATACAGCAAAGATTTATTCTCCCTGCCAAAACCCGATTACACAATAGCCGCAGACAGTGGAATGTATGGGGCGATTACAGGCGGTTTTGTACCGGATTTGTTTATAGGAGATTTTGATTCCTTTGACTTTTCACGGCTTTCAGATGAAAACAGACAACTTGTAAATTCAGTTCCGTCTGTCAGATATCCTGTGAAAAAGGATTTGACCGACAGTGCAATAGCGGCACAAATCGCTGTTGAAAAAGGTGCGGACAGTATATATTTTTTGGGCGGACTGGGAGGAAGGCTGGACCATACTCTTTCAAATGTATTTTTGCTTCGGGCACTGAAAGACAGGGGGGTTTCAGCCGTCATAGACAGCGGATGCCATGCGGTAAGATATATTGAAAACGAATGTTGTGAAATTAAAAAAAGATATAAATATATATCCTTTTTCGCTTATTCGGATGATGCCCGTGGGGTTACCGCCGAGGGAGTGGAATATCCTCTTCGGGATGCGGTGATCAGCCGCAATAATCCTTCGTATGCCGTAAGCAACAGTATAATCGGAGAAAAATGCCGTATAAGCGTAGAAAACGGCGGATTGCTGGTGGTAGAGAGCAATGAATAAGAAAAAAGCGGTGCTTTTTGCACTTAACAGTTCATACAGCCATACAAATACAGCTGTAAGACTTTTGAAAAAATATTATGAAAGTATTTTTTCCGACGCGTCACTGGAAATAAAAATAATCGAAAAAAATATGGGCGACAGAGACCTGGACATTATAAATCAGTTGTGCAGCGAAAAAGCCGATTTGTATGGATTTTCGGTTTATATCTGGAACAGAACCCAGATGTTTGAGTACGCCCGCACGGTAAAGATGCTTTTGCCTTGTGCCAAAGTTTTTATGGGCGGACCTGAAGTGTCTTATGACGGAGAAAGTTTTTTTTCGGAAAACCCGTTTGTTGACTGTCTTATATGCGGTGAGGGCGAAAAGGCGTTTGTTAAACTTTGCGAGGACATTCTTCTTGATTTGCCTCCTGAAAAAATCTATTCCGGCGATAAACTTACCGCAGAAGAACTTTCATATCTCGGAAACCCGTACAGCAGTGAACTTGAACAGGGAACAAAATTTGACGCAAGACTGGTGTATATCGAAAGTGTGCGGGGATGTCCTTACAGTTGCTCTTACTGTCTTTCCTGCAACGATAAGGAAATCAGGGCAAAAAGCGTTCATTCAACCGTCAGGGAACTGGAACAGTTGAGAGAAAGCGGAGTGTCAACCGTAAAGTTTGTTGACCGTACATTCAATTATGATGTGGAGAGGGCAAAGGAACTTCTAAGAGAAATAATAAAAAGGGATTTTCCTTTTTGCTGTCACTTTGAGACCTGCGCTTATCTTGTGGATGAAGAGACAATAGAAATACTTAAAACTGCACCCGGGAATAAAATACGGCTGGAATGCGGTGTGCAGAGTATCAATCCAAAAGTGATAAAGGCAATAAACCGCCCCGATATGATTCAGAAAACACTTGATACGGTGGAAAGACTTCACAATATACCGTCTGTCACTCTGCATCTTGACCTTATAGCAGGATTGCCGGGGGAAACTTTTCAAAGTTTTGCAATGGCATACAACAAACTTTTCGCAAAATGCGACATGCTTCAGGTAGGTTTTCTGAAATTGCTCAGAGGAACACCTATGAGGGAAAACGCCCGGGGATATGTATATCTTCCGTATCCACCTTACACAGTCCTTGAAACGCCCGATATGACACGGGAACAACTCAATATACTTCAGGACATAGCGTATCTTACCGATAAATACCATAATTCAGGTAGTTTTTCCCATACTTTTGCGTATTTTATGCCGGATGACCCGTTCGGATTTATGATGGGATTGCGGAAATTTATACTCAGTGAGAAAAACAGCGATATACTGGACAAAAGAATTTCCGGCAAAGACCTGTATATGTATCTTTTCAGATATTTATCCTGTACAAATAAAAAAGAAACAGTCGCGTCCTGTCTCAGGATGGATTTTCTCTTGGGACAGAATATAATGCCGCCACCGTTTCTTATGCCCTGTCCTGCCGAAATGACGGATACTTCTGCCAAGGATGTGGCAGAGTCCTTTATAAAGGTCCGCATGAAAATAAAGCCCTCCGAAAGAGGACTTGTGTATGTGGGACGGTTTATGCACCTGGAAAACAAACTTGTTATATGTAACCGTAACAGTAAAGAGGTGTATGTTTTGGACAAATAGCACAAAAGAAAAAAATTTATTTGTGCAAAAGTAAGAAAGTTGAATTGATTGTTGATTTAATCATAATTTAGTGGTATAATGTAACGAGAGTAAAGTTTTTTATATTATGTGAAAATATAATTGCTTACGACTGATAATATTTTGCATTTTTTTAGGAGGAATTTTCAAAATGAAGAAAATAGTCGCACTGGTTCTGGCACTTGTTGCGGTTTGCGGTATTTTTGCAGGTTGTAAAAACGACAATACCGACAAGGGAGCAATAATACCCATAAATCTCACTTCAGAGATGTTCAATGTTGACCCGGGCAGAGTTTTTTATGATGCCGAGGCAATGAAACTCAGCAGTCTCCTGTTTGAAGGTCTTACAAGAATGACAGAAGACGGAAAAGTTGAAAAGGCACTTGCAAAAGACTGGTATACCAGAATTAATGAGGAAAAGAACGAGTATTTTCTTTACATAGAACTTAATAAAACATTCTGGAGCGACGGCCGTCAGGTTATCGCAGAGCATGTTGTTTATGCATGGAAGAGACTTCTTGACCCTGCAACCAACAACCCTGCCGCTTCACTTCTTTATGATGTAAAGAATGCACGCAAGGTTAAGTCGGGCGAAATGACTGTTGACGATATCGGTCTTGCAGCACCCGAAGATTTACTGGTGGAAATTCAGTTTGAGGGACCGTTTGATGTGGATGCTTTCCTGAAGAAAGCCGCAAGTCCTGCGCTTGTTCCCATGCGTGAAGATGTTATTTCCAGATTCCCTGATACCTGGGCAACCAAAATTGAAACAGTTGTAACCAACGGACCGTTTGCAATCACCAAACTCGGCGGAGCAGAAGCGCCCGAAGAGGGAGGGGAAGCAGTTTCAGAAGAAACGGCTGAAGAGGAAGAAGCCGATGAGCTCTTTACCATTGAGCGTTCTACCTATTTCTATCTGACAGGTGTATCCGGAGAAAATATAAAGAAATATGTAACTCCCTACAGATTTGAAATGAACTATTCTCTTACTGCCGACCAGCAGTACGATATGTTCATGAACGGCGACCTTCACTATCTGGGATATATGTCCAAGGAAAATTATGAAGCCAACGCAAAGAAAATAAAGACTATGGACATTCCCTCGGCATATACATATTACTTTAACACAACAAAAGCACCCCTTGATGATGTAAATGTGAGAAAAGCACTTGCCACCGCAATCAGCCGTGACGAAATTGCTGCTATTGCAGGCAGAGGTGTTACTGCCGCAGACGGATATGTTCCTCATGTTGTAAGAGAAATATCTTCAAATAAAGAATTCAGAAAAGTCGGCGGTTCTCTTATCAATACCGCAGGAGATGTTTCGGGTGCAAAGGCACTTGTGAACGGCAAATCCGGCAAAATCACCATTACATACCGCAACGACAAGGCGGGTGTTGAAGCAGAAATTGCAAAATATGTTCAGGGCGTATGGAACGACCTTGGATTTACCGTAGATATAAAGGGACTGGAAAACGCAGAATATGAAAAAGCACTTTACAACGGTGACTTTGATGTTCTTGCCATAGATTGCTGTGCACTTACAGATGATGCGACAAGCATTCTTGCTCCTTTTGCAAAATATTACAGCGGTTCGGTTGTTTCGGTAAAAGACGGTGCTGAATTCTTCACACCCCATGTAACAGGTATTCAGAGCGACGAATATGATGCAGTAATTGATAAAGCATTTGCAGCGGCTACCGATGCAGAAAAGGATGCGGCATTCCACGAGGCAGAACAACTTCTTATTGACCTTTGCCCCGCAACTGCACTTTACTTTGATGCCGATTACTATCTTGCCGACAAAAATCTTACAGGAATCAAGTCCACCTTCTTTGGTGCAAGATATTTCAGTAAGACCGACCTCAAGGGATATGTACCTGAAACCGAAATAGTGTCAGAAGAAGAATAATTACACTGTAAAACTTATATGTAACCGGGTGGCAGATGTCTTTCAGGAGGCATCTGTCATTGTTTAATCCGGGATTGTCGTATTTTCGACCTTGAAACATTTGACAATAAGACAAAAAAATGCTATACTGATTGCAATAAAAACTAATTGTAAAGGAAAAGGCGTTGCCATTATGGGAACGCAGGTAGATAAAATGGTAAAAGTAAATATTATTTCCGGATTTCTGGGTGCGGGAAAAACCACATTCATAAAAAAACTTATAAGCGATGTGTTTAAAGGGGAAAAACTCGTACTGATTGAAAACGAATTCGGACAGATTGGTGTTGACGGCGGTTTTTTAAAGGAAGCAGGTATTGAAATTACCGAAATGAACTCCGGCTGTATATGTTGCAGTCTTGTAGGTGATTTCACTAAAGCACTGGAAAAAACGGTTGAGCAATATAAACCCGACAGAATTATAATCGAGCCGTCGGGGGTAGGAAAACTTTCAGATGTAATTTCGGCGGTTAATAATACAGACAATTCTGAAATACTTGTTGATTCCTGCGTGACGGTTGTTGATTGCACTAAGTGTAAAATCTATCGTAAGAATTTCGGGGAATTTTATGTTGACCAGATTTTACATTCTGACTGCATACTGTTTACCCGCACAGATAAGGCAAGTCAGGAAAAGATAGAACAGGCAACCGAAATAATAAGAGAAATAAACAAGGATGCCAACATTATTACCACACATATTGATGCTCTTGACAAGAGCCTTATTCTTGACGCATTTGAAAAATGCACCTTGGAAAATGAACTGATGTCGGAGGTACTTGAGCATCACCACGAGCATCATCACCATGAGCATCACCATGGACACGAAGAATGCGACTGCGGATGCCATGAACACGAGCATCATCACCATGAGCACCATCACCATGGACACGAAGAATGCGACTGCGGATGCTATGAACACGAGCATCATCACCATGAGCATCACCACGAACATGAGGAATGCGACTGCGGATGCCATGAGCATCACCATCATCACGAGCATCACCATGCAGATGAGGTTTTTGTTTCATGGGGATTTGAAACTGCAAAGAGTTATACAGAAAGTGAAATAAAAAACATACTTTTGAAACTTGACAGCGGAGAATACGGTGAAATATTGCGGGCAAAGGGAATGGTATCTTCAGAAAACCAGTGGTTGTATTTCGACTATGTTCCCGAAGAACAGGATATACGGTACGGAAGTCCTTTTTACACAGGAAAAATATGTGTAATAGGCGCAAAACTTGATGAACAAAAACTTTCTGAACTGTTTGGAAAGAATTTATAACCGGAAGGCAGTGATTATATGTCAAAGAAAATGCCCACTGCAGTTTTTATAATAAACGGCTTTCTTGAAAGCGGAAAAACAACATTTATAAAAAATGCAATTATCAAAGACCCGGAAATAAAAAAAGAAAAAGTGCTTATAGTATGCTGTGAAGAAGGTGAGGAAGAATATACGGGCCTTGCCGACAATGTAACGGTGCATACTGTTGAGGACGAAACTGAACTTACCGTTGATATGCTTGAAGTACTTAATGAAAAATACAGTCCGACTTATGTCATTATAGAGTATAACGGTGTATGGGAAATGCAGTCGCTTTACAGGGTTAAACTCCCGGACAACTGGCGTCTTGCAGAGCAGATTACTGTTATAGATGCTCTGACTTTTGACGAATATTTTCAGAATATGAAGAGTATATTCAGCAATATGCTCCGTTCATCTTCAAGAATATTTGTCAAGCGATGCACTGCGGAAGATAATTTTAAAATCTACCGTGATAATATAAAGAGATGCAATGCCGGTGCGGAAATTGTTTATATGAGTGACAGCGAGGGAGTGCTGAACATTACTCTTGAAGACGATTTGCCGTATAGTCTTGATGATGATATTATTAAAATTGACCACGACAGTTATTTTATCTGGTATGTGGATGTTATGGAGAACACACACCGGTATATTGGTAAAACCGTTGAATATACAGGTCAGGTGGCAAAACCGGGTTATTTCAGAGGCGGGTATTTTGTTGCCGGAAATATGGTAATGACCTGTTGCGAGGACGATATGCAGTTTTTGGGATTTTTGTCGGCGTACAGTAAGAGCGATATGCTCAAAGAGGGCAGTTATGTCAGGGTACGGGGTACGGTAGCCTTTGAATATGCTCCCGAATACAACTCAGAAGGTCCTGTACTGCACATAATTGATGCGGTGGAAGTGCCAAAACCCGAAACAAAATAAAATTTTGAGTATACCGTAATATGCCAACGGAAATTACGGTAATAACGAAAAACGGCAGTTATACAGACGGAGGTATACAGGTGTGATAAGAGTATTATTCTGCTGTCACGGAAATATTTGCAGGAGCACTTTGGCTCAGAGTGTTTTTACCTATATGGTAAAAAAACAGGGTATGGAGAACAAATTTTATATTAATTCTATGGCTACCAGTACCGAGGAGATTGGAAATCCTCCCCACAGAGGAACTGTGAGAAAGTTACAGGAGGTAGGTATTCCCGTAGTACCCCACAGAGCAACTCAGATATCACAGGGCGACTATGACCTGTATGATTATATCATTGGTATGGACAAATGGAATATGCAAAATCTTAACAGAATGCTGGGCGGCGACCCGGAGGGTAAGATATACAAATTTCTGACTTTTGCGGGTTCGGACAGAGATATCGCAGACCCCTGGTACACTGGAAACTTTGACGACACCTATAATGATGTGCTGGAGGGTTGCGAGGGATTTATAGATTATCTGAGCAAAAAGGGCGAAATATAATCTATGATTTTTCCGAATATTGAACACACTGTAAATCTCAGAAAAATTTCAAGCAGATGCTAATGATATATAGCACAAAAAATCCCAGTCATATGACTGGGATTTTTTAAGCCTTGTCTGACGACAACCACCGGCAATTTATACTTGTGAATTAATATTCAATGGTGATAATATTTTCGTCTTTCATATCACTGTCTTTAACAAATGCAGTAGGTTTACCGCTGTTTTTGTTAATTTCAGTTTTCCATTCAGCACCGTTGAGGGTGAATTTCTTTTGTGGGTTTTCGGTTTTTATGTAGTTAACCGTGAATTTCTTGCCAAGATAAGTAAAGTTTGCAGTGCAGTCGCCAAATTCATCCGGCAGACAGGGTTTCATGGTAAGTCCGTTGTATCCGTAGTTAATACCCATAAATGAATTATAAAGTATTCTGAGAACATAGGAAACAGTACCGGAAAGGAACTGCAACTCACATCTGTGGAGAGTTTTGTCGGAATTGCTGTATCCGTTTACGATGCAGTAAGGACCTACAAATGTCTGTTCAACAGGTGCGTAAGCCTCTTCAATGGGAAGAATGTATCTTGTAGCCTTGTATGCAAGTTCGGGATGTCCGCATTCGCAGCATGCACGGGCATAGAAACTCTGTGCATGATTGTAGGGCGAAGCATTGGGACTTGTACCGTTACCTATACGGCCTGCCTTGTCTATAAATGTGGGGAAGCCTTTGCTCTCGGTGTTATAACCCATTCTGTCAAAGTTTTCTTTTTCAATGTTATTAATTACGCTTTCACGCATTTTTTCGTCTGCACATCCGCTGATAAGTGCCCAGGCATTTGAAACAAGGTAGAGTCTTGCTACACCGTCAGGGTCATTGTCTGAAAGGAGCCACTTTCTGTTATCGTTAAAGTAAGCGTTGTAGTAGCCTAATTTGTTGAAAGCATGGGTGTTCATGGCAGTAGTGAATTTGTCTTTGAAGTCGGCGTAAACTTTTGTAAGTCCGCTGTATTTTGCGTCAAGTTTACCCTGCTCTGCGAGCCAGTTGAACATCTCAATGAGTTTGCCAAGAACATAAATCATCTGTGCCGTAACGGTTACTGTTTCACCGATTCCGTCCATACCGATTTTGTCCATGGGATCCCACCAGTCGCCAAACCATACTTTGCAAAGTCCGTGTTCACCTATGTTATGAGGTTCAAGATAGAACTGTGTGCAACGAACAAGATGTTCCATAATTGTGGATTTCTCGTCGGAGTCAAGCCACATTACCTTTTCCTCAAGTATAGAGGTGTCTCTTGTGTAAACAAGGTATTCGTGAACAAGTTCAATAAGGAATGCACCGCCGTCGCAGTAGTAACGCATATCGTGAGGCGCTGTTCTGGAAACGGTACTTATCTGTCTGGGCATCCAGCCGTCTACCTGCTGATGTTCAAACATGGCAAGTATTGTTTCTCTTGTCCAGTCGGGGTAAAGGTGTGTAATTCCCACAAAGTCCTGACTGGCATCACGGATTCCTCGCATGGAGGACGGCCAGCCTCTGTCCAGAGAACCTACCCAGAACATTTGGAGAGGGGTAAATGTATTTATAAAGTTGTCGTATATGGGATTGGAGGTTTTTATTGTTCTCTTGGTAAAGAGTTGATTGTAGAAATCGGTGGTTTCTGACTTTTTCTGCAGGTATTTTGCATTATCAAAGTACAGGGAGTCGAAAAGATTTTCTTCTTCGTTGTATGCAATATCTTCCTGAATGGTGAGTACCTGTGTCAGAGTTTTTGATTCACCCGGCTGAAGTGTGAAGGCATAGCGGATTGCGTATACTGCATCGTAGGCACCGAAACTTTCGTTGTCTGCTTTGCCCATAGTAAAGTTGAAAGGAATGTCTTTTATAACTTTTTCGGGTGAGAAGAAGTTGCCCCGTCCTGTATAAAGTGCAAGGTCAAGGTCAATTTCCGCATTTTCATCGTAGTCCACATTGAATGTGACAGAACGGTTGTCCTCTTTAATCATGTGAGGGTCTGTCATCTGACCGTGGAAAGTAAACATATTGTCTCTGTGTTTAAGAGTGGAGTACAGATACCACTGGGGAAGGTCCCAGGCAACCATCTGAGGAATGTTTACATAGGGGAACATTGAAGGGGTTGCTTTAATGTCTATTGCTTTGCCGCTTGTGTTCTTGATTGTGGTTTTCATGCAAACGGTTGCTTTATCGTGAGGTACAAAAATTTCGGTTACTATTTCCGCGTTGGTGAATTTTGCGGTATATATAGCGGTTTCAGGTGCCCATTTTACTGTAAATTCGGGTTGTTCACCGTTAAAATCCAGAATAGGGGAGTTAAAGTTGCTTACCGGCATACCTTTGTTAATGTCGGGAGAAGATACCCATATCTGCCACTTGCTTTCGCTTTCGCCTCTTTCCCGTCTGAACACCAGTATTCCGTTTGGCGGCTGATACTGAACTTTAACGGGTCCGTGCTGGTCCACATATAAAAGGACTTTTCGGTTATTATACACATAATACCAGGGGGAAACAAGTTTATCGCCGTTGGTTACTGTATATCCGGCGGGTGTATCCAAATCAAAATGACCGTAAATACATTCTTTTTGAACTTTGTCGTAATGCTTCATGAGTAAAACCCTTTCTTTTACCTTGTTTTCAGAATTTTTTTACTGTAAAAAGAGTATATCATACCTTGTATTTGTTGTCAATAGTTTAAACAAAAAATCGGAGGTTTTCTTTGAGAGAAATCCGCTGATATGTTGACAAACGGGAGGGTATGTTGTATAATAGGTGAAAACAAAAAATCATCACTCCGGTCTGAAAACAGAGTACTGACACAAGGAGAATAAAACATGATTAAAGTAACATTATTGGGAGACTCAATCAGGCTTTTAGGTTACGGTAATGTTGTTCCTCAACTTCTGGGAGATGAATACGAGGTGTATCAACCGTCTGAAAACTGCAGATTTTCAAAGTATACTTTAAGAGGATTGTTTGATTGGAAAAAGGGTATGACAGGCAGCAGAATTGTTCACTGGAACAATGGCTTGTGGGATGTTTGCGAACTTTTCGGTGACGGCAATTTTACTTCCGAAGATGAATATATCCAAAATATGCTCCGCATTACAGATATTCTTCTTGCAAATCATGATAAAGTTATTTTTGCAACAACAACTCCGGTTGCCGACGCAAATACAATTTGTAAGAATTCATTTATCACAAGATATAACGATATTATAGTCCCCCGTCTTCAGGAAAAGGGCGTAATTATAAACGATTTGTACAGTTTGGTTGCACAGGATACAGATAAATACATAAGCGAGGATACAATACATTTGTCAGAACAGGGAGTGCAACTGTGTGCCGAACAGGTTTCCCTCTGTATAAAAAGCGTGGCACAGCAAATTAATGACGCAGACCTCAAAACTGCGTCGGAATCTGAAAAAAATATAATAGTTAGAACACCGGTATGACTTGACAGAATACGGTGTGTTGATTTTGACAAAACAGGCGGAGAAACAATAGTGTGATGCTCTTAACGGAGCATTCACGCTAAACGATGTTTGCCCTTGCGGGCAAGTGGTGTTGACTTCGTCAGTGATGTTGCCTGCGGCAATGATGTTATGCCTTCGGCATAATGGGCAAACATTACACCACTGTGAGCATAAGCTCGCAACATCATTATGCAAAGCATAACATCACTTTTGCGATAGCAAATACATCACTAACAGAAAAAGGAGCAAACATACAAGATTTTCGTCTTGCGTGTTTGCTCTTTCTGTTTGTAATAAGGGTTTGGGCTTAGCTCATAGTGCGTTTGACTGGTCAAATGCGATGCTTGCACTTTTATCAAAGTGCAAATTCTCCGCTAAGGATACCACCCTATCGTTTCTCCGCCTGTTTCAGTTGAGTCATTATTTTGAAGGATGTTTCTTTTTCTGCCACATTACCCACAGGTTGCAGGCTATGAAGTTTGAAGAATAGAAACCTGATATCATACCTACTGCCATGGGAAGGGAGAAGTTGATTATAGACTGAATGCCGTTAATTGATGCAAATACATAAATAATTGCAATACTTGCAACGGTTGTAAATGTTGTGCTGATAGAACGGGTCATTGACTGGGTAATACTCAGGTCAACAAGAGCGTCAACTGTCATTTTGGAGGCAATACCCGCATTTTCACGGATTCGGTCGTAAATAACAATTGTGTTATTGATAGAGTAACCGATAATTGTAAGAAGAACCGCAATAAATATATCGTTTATCGGAATTCTGAAAATAATAAATGTTGCAAATACAATTATACAGTCGTGAACAAGAGCAACTACAGCCATAACACCGGCAGAAAGACCTGAAATCTGCTTAAATCTCCACCATACATAGAGAACGATAAGAACAGAAGCAAGAATCAGGGCAATGACTCCGTTTTTCAGGAATCGTTTACCGATTGAAGGTTCAACAATGTTTGTTTCACTTACTTCAAAATTGTTTTCGGGATATGCTGTGACAATGGTATCCAGTATTTTTGCTTCTTCGTCAGGGGTAAGACCTTCGTTACCTGCAAGATTGAGAACCAGTTGCTTGGATACTGCACTTTCCGAAAGTTGAACTGTGCTGAGTCTGCCGATTGCATCGCTGACAAGTTTTTCAATATCGCTCTTTTGCTGATTGTCAAGGTCGCCTTCGTAAGTGTACTTTATGATTGCACCGCCCTTAAACTGAATATCAACATTTACACCATTGATAAACATGGCTGCAACACCGCAGAGGATAAGGATAATGGAAACAGCAAAAAATGCCATACGGTATTTATATACATTCAATATCTTATTATTCATTTTGCTGCCCTCCTGTTTCCGTACAATACTGTGGCTTGAAAAGGTTTATACATACTCAGAGAAGTAGTCATAAGACGGGATGCGATAATTCCGGAAATGAAGTTGATTATAACACCGGTAAGAAGAGTATATCCGAAAGAAAGCATTGAACCTGAGCCGAATATCATAAGGATAACAGCAACAATGATTGTTGTCACATTGCCGTCAAGGACCGCGGAAAATGCACGGCGGTAGCCGATTGTAATTGCAGCGGTAAGGCTCTTGCCGGAACGGAGTTCTTCTTTGATACGCTCGGAAATAATAATGTTGGTATCAATACCCATACCCAGAGAAAGGATAATACCTGCCATACCGGGAAGAGTAAGTGTAATCTGGGGAACAGAAACTGCAAGGATTTGAATTACAAGTTGGGTAATAAGACCGATACAAGCAACAAATCCGGGCAAACGGTAGAAAATAAGCATATAAGCAGCAACAATTATGAAAGCAATAATTCCTGCATCAAGCATTACCTCAAGTGCATTGCTTCCAAGGGTAGGGCTTATAATGCTGTAATTTGAAGATTCAAGTGCAAAGGGGAGAGAACCTGCATTGATGGTGTCGGACAATTCACGGGCTTGGTCGTAGGTAAAGTCGCCTGTAATTTGTGCGTGACCGCCTGTAATAACACTTTCAACAACAGGGGCAGAAATCGGAATTTCGTCCATGTAGATATAAAGCGGCTGGTTGAGATGGTCTCTGGTTGCCTGTGCAAACTTTTCAGCACCTTCGGAGGTGAATTCCAGAGCCACACAGTAACCTATACCGGTAGAGTTGTTCTGAACATAGGTTGTTGCAACATCTGCACCGGTGAGAAGTCTTGTTTCTTCGGCGGGAGTTTTACCTTCCTCTGCAACAACGGCGGTAAAGGTAAGCAAAGCAGTATTTCCCAATTCCGCTATTGCTTGTTGAGCATTGGAGGTATCGTCACCTGATTTCCAGGGGAAACGGACAAAAATTTCTTTGTTTATGTCATCAATCATGATTTCACGGTCAAGAATATTTTTGTTGTCCATACGGGTTTCAATAATGAGTTTTGCGTTTTCCAGGTCCTGAGAGGTGGGCTGGGGTGCTCCTTCCTCAAGTTTCGGCTTGAATACTGCTTCCACACCGCCGCGGATGTCAATACCGAAACGGATGTCTCCTGCACTTTTGAGTGAGAGAGAACCCATTTCAAATCCGCATACAGCGATTGAAATAAGAAGCAGAAGCACAGAAATTACAAGGAAAAATGTAACTTTGTTGATTTTTTTCATGTTTGCTCCTTCTTTTTTATTTAAAATTTTTTTATCAATAAATATCCCGGTACTATTTTTTTCCGTCTGAATCAAATATAAATTCGACTTTCGGATTGTCGGGCTTTATAAACAAAAATCCAATAAGCATTATAAGCACTGTCCGGGCAACAGATAAAGTGCGGAAACTGCCGGTTATATACGGCAGACCTCCTGCTGTATGGACTTTGCGTGATGAAATGTTATTTTCGGTGTTTTGCGAGGGCAAAAGAACTGCCGGATGTGAAAAAACACCGTCTAAAGCATATGGAACAGTCTGCTCCCCGGAAGTTGAATAACCGCAGAGATGAAGAGTAACAACCATAAGAGAACACACAAATAAAAACACTGCAAACAGAACTTGCTTTGATACAGTTTTCATTTTGTCCTCCTTCGGTTTAGTTTCTGAAATTTCTACTGCGGACAGTATTCGGTGGGGTAGTCAAACATCCATCTCAAACGCATAAGAGAAATTCTGCGTCTCATGAAGGGATGATATTTGTATGCCAGTTTGCAAAGTTCGGGAGAAACGGCAATTTCTTCAATGGTGGTTGCGGCACCTGTCAGTTTAAACAACTTCATAAGTTCTTCGTAGGTGGGCAGTTCGTCTCTGATAATCTGACGGATTTCCTGCCACTTTTCTTCAAATACCGCAGGGTCGACTTCATCTGTTACGGTGGGGGTGTTGAGTTTGAGCATTTCGGGTGCAAGATTTTCACCGTATGCCTGTTCTATTTCTTTCCAGTCAATATTTTCTTTGTGTGCCTTTATGCTTTCAAGTTGTGCCATTTTGTGATATTCTTTGGCAACCATAAGTGTAGCAACGCCCACTTTCTTTCCGTGAAAATCGGAAATAAGTCCCTGCTCCAGTTTCTTGCTTTCCCAGAAGTGAGAGATTATATGTTCGCATCCCGAAGCGGGGCGGGAAGTTCCTGCAAGTTTCATGGCAATTCCGGTGAAAATAAGGGATTCCATTATTGCTCCGGCTGCTTTTTCGTTGTTAAGTGTAACCTTGTCCGCCAGCGCGGTAATGCGTTTGACTGCCTCGCGGGTAAGGTTGGCAATGTTTTCACAGTAATATTCCCCTGTGAGTATATTTGATACACGCCAGTCAACAAGACCTACACACTTTGCAATCATATCTCCGAAACCTGCGGATTTAAGTTCAACAGGCGCTTCGGCAAGGATTTTTGTATCTGCAATTATGATTTCGGGCTGTTTTGCCTGACAGGTAAGTTTAAAGGAACCAAAGGTTATGGGAGAACCGTCGGAAGCATATCCGTCCATAGAGGGTGCTGTTCCGAAAATTGCAAAACGCTTGTTCTGACGGGCAGCGGCATACCGGCAGATGTCATCCACAGAGCCTGTACCTACCGCAAGAACACCGTCAACATTCTTGCAAAGTGCTTCAATTTCCTCAACCTCGGTAATGTCCGCGGTACGCTGGTTCTGAAAAACTCTTGCATCAAATACAAAACCGCATTCCATAAGATTGTCAAGTATTCCTTTTGAAACACGCAACGCATTGTTGTCGGAAACCACGAGTATTTTTTTGGGGAAACCGTGCTTTTCGAGAATTTCTCCCACTTTATTGAGTAAACCGCTTCCTATTTCAACTGCCTTTACATCTACTGTATGGTTTCTTCCGCAAGGGCAGTTTGCGGTACTTTTTAAAATTTGTCCGATATCCATTTGTATAATCTATCCTTTATTTTAAAAGTTCGAAAAATGCCTTTTCTGCATCTGCAATTTTTGAAATATCCTTACCGCCTGAGAAAGCACTGTCCGGACGACCGCCTCCGCCTCCGCCGAGAATGGGGGAAATGGTCTTTAGAATTGTTCCGGCGTTTGCACCTGTTTTAACGGCATCTTTTCCGCAGACTGCCGCAAGTGATACTTTACCCGGCTGTGCAGTATAGAGAACTGCAACAATATCCGCATATTTATCCTTGAGTTTGTCGCCTGCTGCACGGAGTGCATCGGGCGCCATGCCAGGCATTTCGCAGAACAGGGCTTTATATGCACCTATAGCCTTGATTTTTTCTTCGATTTTGGCGGTTTCCGATGCCGCAATTTTGGAATTAAGTTCTTCAATTGTTTTCTTCAAATCATGAATTTCGTTTTGAAGAAGTTCAGCCTTTTTGGCAATCTCGCTTGGGTTGTTTGCTTTGAGGAGTTTTGCTGTGGCGAGAATGAGATCGTTTTCCGCATAGTACAAGTCAAGTACATTTGTGCCTGTAGTTCCTTCTATACGGCGTACACCTGCCGCAACGGAACTTTCGGAAATTATTTTGAAAAGGCCTGCTTTTGATGTATTGTCAAGATGTGTTCCGCCGCACAGTTCAGTGGAGAAACTTCCCATTTTTACCATGCGCACCGTTTTGCCGTACTTTTCACCGAACAATGCCATAGCACCGTTTTTCTTGGCAGTTTCAACATCGGTCTCCACAGTTTCTATTTTTGCACCTGCAAGAATGAAACTGTTTACAAGAGTTTCGATTTTCATAAGTTCTTCATGGGTAACTGCCTGGAAGTGAGAAAAGTCAAAACGAACACGCTCAGCATCTACATAAGAACCTGCCTGTTCAACATGATTTCCCAGAACTTTTCTCAATGCTGCCTGAAGAAGATGTGCGGCAGAGTGGTTTCTCATTATTGCACTGCGGCGTTCTGAGTCAACTTTTGTATTCACACAGTCGCCCACACTCACAGAACCGTTTATAATTTCACAGATATGGAGATATTTGCCGTCTGCACTCTTTTTTGTGTCCACAACATTAATCTGTGCGGTAGATGTTGTAATAATACCTGTATCGCCTACCTGTCCGCCGCCTTCACCATAGAAAGAAGTTTTGTCAAGCAGGAGAGAGAAATCACCCTCGGACACTTGGTCGCAGAGAGCATCGTTACATACAATGGCAAGAATTTTACCATCGCTTTCAAGAGAAGTGTAACCCTCAAATACCGTAGCAGGGTACTTTTCAAGAATGTTCTTTGATGTCTCGTTCCAGCCTGTTGCGGCACGGGCGTTTCTTGCACGGACTTTTTGTTCATTCATAAGAGAGTTGAATGTGTCTTCGTCTATTTTAAGGTTGTTTTCCTCGGCAATTTCGCGGGTAAGGTCAATAGGGAATCCGAAAGTGTCGTACAGTTTGAAAGTGTCCTCTCCGGACAGGATGTTTTTGCCTTCTTTACGGGCGGAATCAATGATTGTTTCCAGAATGTTCAGACCTGCATCAATGGTTGTGTTAAAACGCTGTTCTTCAATTTCAATGACTTTTTTGATGTAGTCTTTTTTGTCAACAAGTTCAGGGTACGCGGTTTTGTTCTCACCTATAACCACATCACAGAGTTCATAAAGGAAAGTTTTATCAATACCCAGAAGTTTTCCGTGACGGGCAGCACGGCGGAGAAGTCTGCGAAGAACATAACCTCTGCCTTCGTTTGACGGTACAACTCCGTCGCAAATCATAAAGGTAGTGCTTCTTATATGGTCGGTAATAACTCGGATTGAAATGTCACTTTCAGCATTGTCACCATAGTTTTTACCGCTTATTTTACATACCTCGTCAAGAATTTTACGCACGGTGTCCACTTCAAAAAGATTGTCAACACCCTGCATTACACAGGCAAGACGCTCAAGTCCCATTCCTGTATCAATGTTTTTGTGGGCAAGTTCTGTGTAATTACCTTTTCCGTCACCCTCGAACTGAGAGAAAACATTATTCCAGATTTCCATAAATCTGTCGCAGTCGCATCCTGGCTTACAGTCGGGAGAGCCGCATCCGTATTTCTCGCCTCTGTCAAAATAAATCTCCGAGCAGGGACCGCAGGGACCGCCGGTAGCAAGTTCCCAGAAATTATCTTCTTTTCCCAGTCTTACAATGTGTTCCTTGGGTACGCCCACCTTGTTGACCCATATGTCATACGCCTCGTCGTCTTTTTCGTATATAGAGGGCCACAGACGGTCTGCAGGAAGTTCAAGTATTTTTGTGCAGAATTCCCATGCCCATGTAATAGCCTCTTCTTTGAAGTAATCCCCGAAAGAAAAGTTTCCCAGCATCTCGAAATATGTGCCGTGACGGGCAGTTTTTCCCACTCGTTCAATATCGGGAGTTCTGATACACTTCTGGCAGGTAACCATACGGCGTCGGGGAGGCTCTTTTGTGCCCTGGAAATAAGGCTTCAGGGGAGCCATACCTGCGTTTATCAAAAGCAGAGAAGGGTCGTTTTGCGGAACAAGAGGGAAACTCTCGTGACGCAGGTGACCTTTTGATTCAAAGAATGATAAATACTGTTCTCTTAATTCGTTAAGACCGGTCCATTTCATAATTTTCATTTCCTTATCTGTTTGGTATTTCCAGCCGTATCCCGTGAGGGAATACAACAACCCATACTAAAATTTACTCACAGAGCATATTATACTATTAATTTGAAAAAAATTCAAGGTTTTTGCAAATATTTCTTCTAAAAAATATAATTTTAACGGTATGTTCAATCATTCGGGATGATTTTCTCCCTGCGGTTTGTGATATGTCCGGCATTCCTTGACTCTGCGGAAGAATTATCCTCAGAATTTGTAGTTTCTCACACGGCAAAATGTAAAATGTTTTTAAATTTTTGTTTAAGATAAAATTTCCGTTCTGAAAGTGAAAAACCTGCCTTAAATACGCAGAAAAGCAACGCAATGAAATATAATAGGTAAAAATGTCTGCAGACTACATCTTACACTTGTTGACAAACAAGTATTATTGTGATATAATTAAAGTTAAACGGGGGCATAGAACATTTAACAACCTGCCTGAGACAAACATAGAAACCCGCAATTTGCTCGGCTCCCCCGGAGACATATTATAAAAATCAGTTTTTCGGAGACGGGAAAGGTGTCCGGGTTGAACTGATGTATTTTGAATGAGGAGTACACAATGTATATAAAATTTTTCAAGCGATTTCTGGATGTTGTATTATCTGTGACAGCGCTGGTTGTTCTGTCGCCGGTTTTACTGCTCCTGATTATTGTGGGTGCAATTGCCATGAAAGGAAATCCGTTTTTTCTTCAGCCCAGACCCGGCAAGAAAGATAAAAACGGGCAGGAAAAGATATTCAATCTGATTAAATTCCGTACCATGAGCAATGCAAAAGATAAAGACGGCAATCTTCTGCCGGATGAGCAGAGACTTGGCAGATATGGTGCTTTTATCCGCAGTACCTCTCTTGATGAGTTGCCGTCACTGGTTAACATAGCCGTTGGTGATATCTCAATCGTCGGACCCAGACCGCAACTTGTCAGGGATATGACATTTATGACAGATGAACAAAGAAGGCGGCACGATGTCCGCCCGGGGCTGACCGGACTTGCACAGGTGAACGGACGCAACAACATAACCTGGGAACAGAAATTTGAGTACGATATTATGTACATAGACAGCGGAATAACTTTCATGGGCGATATGAAGATTATCTTCCAGACAGTCGGAAAGGTTCTCAAAAGAAGCGATACGGTCCGGGAGGGAACCGTGTCGGACATGGACTTTGGCGATTGGCTGATGATGGAAGGTAAGGTGGATCGAGAAACCTACGAAAAGAAGCAAGAGGAAGCAAGAGATTTATTAGGAGTATAAAGCACGGGAGGAAGTGAATGGTTATGAAAAAAACAATTTGGCAAAAAATAAAGGCTTTCTTCCGCAAATGGATGAGTGCAAAAATTATTCCGCATATGGTGCTGAATGGTTGGAGGATTTTCTTCTATCGCTTATGTGGATATAACATCGGAAAAAATGTGTTCATTGGGATGAGATGCTACCTTGACGATCTTGAACCACATATGTTCACGGTGGAAGATGACTGCATCATTTCATATGGGGTTTTCTTCGCTTGTCACGGACGTAATCAACAGCATACACCTATTACGGTTAAGAAGGGCGCATACATCGGCATGAGAGCGAATGTTATATCCGGAAAAAACGGAGTGACGATTGGTGAAAATGCGGTGATTGGTGCTTGTACATTGGTCAACAAAGATATACCGGACAATGCGACTGCTGTAGGTGTTCCCTGTAGAATACTTGAAAAGACGGGGGGGGGGGGTAATTCTTAACTTCCTTGTTTACTGGAAATATTGTAAAAGAAGCATTGGTTATATGCCCCACGACAATTCATGTAGCAGAGCATTGGTTTCATAAATTTGATGAAGTGGTAGGAAGATGGAATGAATGATTTAGTTTCGATAATAATGCCTTCGTATAATACTGGGCGTTTCATAAAAGAGACAATAGAATCTGTATTAGCTCAGTCGTACCCTGTATGGGAACTTATCATTGTAGATGATTGTTCAACTGATAATACCGATGATGTTGTTAATCAGTATCTTGCAGATGAACGAATCCGTTACATAAAAAATGACACTAACAGCGGAGCTGCGGTGTCGAGAAATCGAGCTTTGCGAGAAGCTAAAGGCAAATGGATTGCCTTTTTGGATAGTGATGATTTGTGGGAGCCAGACAAACTCCAAAAGCAAATTTCATTTATGAGAGACAACGGCTATCACTTTTCATACACGAACTATATTGAGATAGATGAGGAATCAAAGGCAAACGGGAAAAGCGTGACCGGACCCAAACGAATCTCCAAGCATGGAATGTATAACTATTGTTGGATGGGTTGTCTGACGGTTATGTATGATGCAGATACAGTTGGGTTAATTCAGATTGCAGACATTAAAAAGAACAACGATTATGCTATGTGGTTGAAAGTATGTAAAAAGGCAAATTGTTATCTTCTTAATGAAACACTTGCAAGATACAGAAAAAGAAGCGGTTCGATCAGCAATCACGGATATATGAAATTGATCAAATGGCATTACAAGTTGTATCGGGAAGCTGAGAATAAAAATCCGCTTTCCTCGTTTGTACTAACAGTCAGAAATTTGTTTTTTGGAGTATTGAAGAAGATTAGATATGTGAAGGGGTGAGCTTGTGCGAGTGAAAGTAAGTATATTAGGACACTTTGGAGAAGGTGCCAATCTTCTGAACGGTCAGACTGTAAAAACAAAAATCATTACTGAAGAATTGCAAAATCAGCTTGGACAAGACCAAGTGATGAAAATTGATACGCATGGTGGCTGGAAAACACTTTTGAAAGCGCCATTTCAAGTGTTCTGTGCCTTGAAAAACAGCACGAATGTACTTATTTTTCCTGCTCAAAATGGTTTGAGAGTATTTGCTCCGCTTCTGGCTTTTATTAAACGAATATTCAAAAAAAGAAAAATACACTATGTTGTAATCGGTGGATGGCTTCCTCAATTTTTGATGCAGCGTAAACGTCTTTCAAGAATATTGAGAAAATTCGATGGCATATACGTTGAAACAAATACCATGAGAAGCGCATTAGAAGCACAAGAGTTTGAAAACGTATATGTTATGCCGAATTGCAAAAAACTGACTGTTCTTTCTGAAAATGAACTTGTATATCCGTCCGGTGTGCCGTATAAGCTATGTACCTTTTCCCGTGTGATGAAAGAAAAAGGCATTGAAACGGCTGTAAACATCATAAAGAATGTAAATGACAGGTTGGGTTACATAGCATATTCGTTAGATATTTATGGTCAAGTAGATACTGCACAAAAAGAATGGTTTGAGATTATAAAAAGACAATTCCCGGATTATGTTCGATATTGTGGCTGTGTTGATGCTAATCGTAGCGTAGAAGTATTGCAAAATTATTTTGCGTTGCTCTTTCCAACACACTTTTATACAGAAGGAATCCCAGGAACGATTATAGATGCGTATGCAGCAGGTATCCCCGTAATATCAGCAAAATGGGAGAGCTATTCAGATGTTATTGATGAGGGTATAACTGGCATTGGTTATGACTTTGATGATGCAGATCAGTTTGAGAGAGCCTTATTCGAAGTTGCTCAAAAACCAAATGTTCTGCTTAATATGAAAGAAAACTGTGTCCGTAAAGCAAAGGATTATATCCCCGAATCAGCAATTCAAATTATGACCGAAAAATTCGGGGGGGGTATAACCTCTATCCTTTGAAGCTCTGTACATTTTCTCGTGTTATGCGTGAAAAAGGAATTGAAGATGCTGTCAATGCTGTTGTGTCGGTAAATACAGCTTTAGGATTTCAAGCATTTTCGTTAGATATTTACGGACAAGTGGACGGAGCGCAAACGGAGTGGTTCGATTCGTTGCAGAAGGTATTTCCACCATATATTCGGTATGGTGGATTGGTTCCGTTTGACAAGAGTGTAGATGTTTTGAAGGAATACTTTGCCTTACTGTTCCCAACATATTATGAAGGCGAGGGATTTGCCGGGACATTGATAGACGCTTACTCTGCTGGAGTTCCAGTTATTGCTTCTGACTGGAAGTACAACGCAGAACTTGTTAATGAGAATGTTGGGCTTGTTTATTCTACAAGAGATCAGCTTGCACTTGCAGGCATCTTGAAAGCAACGGCAGAAGATCCTACGTTGTTACTATGTAAAAAACGGCTTTGTTTAATAGAAGCCGATAAATATAAAATTGATAAGGCTGTTCAGATTTTGATTGAGCAGATAGAGGGCGATTAGTAATGGGCATATCAATATATAAGATCAAAAAGTGGTATAAAATGATGACCGGGAAAAGTATTTCTCACGTTAATCAAGGTGTTGGAACTTGTTATTCCAAGACCGAGATTGCAGGTTATTATAATGATTTGACTGAGAAAGTTACAAAGGATGATCCGAACATCCTTGTGCCTAAGTATCACGTTGACACAGGAGAAGAAATATACTTTTCCATAGGTGTTTTTCAGTATGGATTGGCTGCTTATGATCTTTTATTGACAACCAATAACGAGATTTTCAAAAACAAATTGATCTCTTGTGCTAATTGGGCAGTAGAAAATCAGCAGGAAGATGGAGGTTGGGTAACATTTGCGTATGCTAAACCCGATGCTCCGTACTCATCTATGGCGCAGGGCGAAGGTATTTCAATGCTTGTCCGGGCAGCAATCGTAACAGGTGACAAAAGATTTGCTGATGCAGCAGCTAAAGCAAAAGAGTTTATGCTTAAGCCGATCAGCGAAGGCGGTACAACAGAATATAACGGCGAGAATGTGATTTTTTATGAAGATACCGATAATCCGGTGATTCTGAATGGATGGATTTTTTCACTTTGGGGAATGTATGACTATTGTAAATATTTCAGAGATGAAGAAGCAGCTATCATATTGCAGAAAACTCTTGATACCTTAAAGCGAAAGCTACCCGATTTTGACACGAAATATTGGAGCAAATATGACAATGGGAAACGCATATGCAGTCCATTTTATCACAAGCTCCATATTTCACAGCTTATCACTATGCACGATTTGTTTGGTGATCCTATATACAAAGAATTTGCTGGCAAATGGGAAAAGTATCAAGATAGTTTTTGGAAGCCTAAAAGAGCTTTTATCAAGAAGGCAATGCAAAAGGTATTTGAGTAAAAGAGGTGGCATAAATGGCGAAAAAGGCATACATATATATGAATTACCCGAATGTAGTCGTACTTAATGTTTATCTTGATGTAATAAAAGAAGCATTGGTAAGACTCAATTATGAATGTGAGTATATAAAAGATTTTAACGGCGTTTCAAAGCAAGATTTAATCGTATTCCCTATGGGAAAGGATGCATTCAAATATTATTTCAAAGGCTACCGGAATTTCATACTATGGCAGCAAGGAGCGACCGGTGCAGAATCGTTCATGAGACACAGCAGTAGGATAAGAAGCGGCATTTTGAATTATATGGATTGCTTCGCTATGAAAAAGTCGAAGATGATCTTTTATGTCTCTCAATATATGCAGGAGTATTATGAAAAACTGGCACATACAAGTTTCAATCACAAAGCGTATGTTATGCCATGTTTCAATGAAGTTCTTGACAAAGAGATTTTGGAGAAAAAAGACTATTCAAAAAAGGTATTCACATATGTAGGATCGCTTGATTTATGGCAGTGTTTCAATGAGACTGTTGATATTTACGCCGAGATCGAAAAAAGAATACCGGATGTTTTTTTTAAGGTTTTGACTTTTAATACAGAAAAAGCAAAAGAAATTATTAAAGCTAAGAACATCAAGAATTATAGTGTGGCATGTGTCCCTAAAGAGCAAGTGAAAAGCGAACTTGAAAATGCTACATACGGTTTTATCATACGACACGATATAGAGGTAAATCGTGTTGCAACACCTACCAAGATTTCATCATATTTGTCTGCAGGGGTTTTGCCGATATACAGCACTTGCTTAAAGGATTTTCATCATATGGCTCACGATAAGACTTGTGCTTTTGGCGTGGATAATGATATGAATATTATTTCCTTGCTCGACTTTATAGAAAAAACACCGAATAAAAAAGTTATAATAAAGGATGAAATAACGTATTTTTTTGATGGTTATTATAATACCGATATACATGTGCAGAATATTGTGGAAAAGATGGGAGGCATTTTTATATGAATTCCATACAAAGCAACGATACAAATAAAACATATAAGTCTTGGGCGATTTTATTGTGCTTATTACCTATTTTAGACCCATATGTTTTATTTGGCGAATTAATGATTGTTGAGTTTATAGCAATATCCCTTGTTTTGGGAGCTATTTTGAGCAACAGAATTACATTAAATAGAACTCTGATATTCCTTTTTCTATTTTTTATTGTTTTAGCATTGATGTCAGGAATACTATCAAGTTTTTGGGAAACTGATTATTTTTTGCAACTTAAAGTTGTCGTCTTCCAAATTATAAATATAGTTGCCTTTGGTTTTTTGTGGCGTAAATCTGGTAAAGAAAATTTTTTAAATGTAGTTGTTGTTGTTGGTGTCGTTGCTGCAAGTTTGGCTATAGTTCAGTTTGTTGCGGTAACATTAGGGTTTACAAATTTTTATGATGGGCGATTGCCTTTTCAAGTGAGTACAAATAATCATTTTGGTGGATTGTTTGACAGAAACACGGGAGACGTGAGAGTGCATTCGTTTTTTGAAGAACCATCATATTTAGCTTTATTTGAACTGCCTGTTCTAGCGTTTTGTATTAAAATAGGCAAGATAAAAAGTGCTATAATTGTAGGTATATCGTGTATATTAACTGGCTCAATGTTAGGCGTTTTCGGAGTTATTTTCGTATTGTTATATATTATTTTGATGGATGTTTCCATAAAAAAGACTACTAAAATAGCACTACTGTTTGGAATAGCTGTAATGGTGATTCTAGGAATATATCTTTATAAAAGCAATATTACAGTACATGAATTGCTTGATTATCTTATTAATCGCATGACGACTATGGAAAATGAACTTGATCGTACCAACTCCTCAGTGTCGTTGCGCTTATTAGGTAATATAGCACTTTTTAATGAGTATCCATTCATTAACAAGGTTTTGGGAACAGGTTTTAATCAATATGCGGTTTATTTTAATTTGAAAAAAAACTATTCTAATGACTTTGTTACGACATTGTTGGATTTTGGAGTGTTGGGGATTATTGCTTTGATCATAGCATTGTTTGTTATATGTAAAAAGATTGATAGAGATGAAAGAGTATATTTTTTCATCTTTGTAATTGCTCTTGCGATTGACCATATTTGGTTTAACACTTATTTCTTTTATTTGCTGACTTGGTGCGTGGTATTTATGAAAAAAGATGATTCTATTACTATAAAGGTAAAGTAGGGTATATTTGAATGAAGAAAATAGGTATTTTAACATTTCATAGACCTATAAATTATGGTGCATATTTACAGGCTTTTTCATTGTCTGAAAGATTAAAAAAGGATTTTCCAGATTGCCATGTGGAAATCATTGACTATATGCCCAAAAAGGAAAAGAAAAAAATTTATATAAATGTTTTACGTACGGTTAAGCATGAAGGTGTTTCAGGCGGTATTAGAGATTTAAAAAAGATATGTGCATTCAGAAGATCTTATAAACATTTGAGTCTTTCAAAGCACATTCCTTATAATAAAGATTTAAACTGCCTGTATTCGTATATCAATCAGAATTATGATATGTTGATAATAGGTTCAGATGCTGTATTTAACTGGAATCAAAATGGATATCCGACAGAATTTATTCCAGATTATAAATTTAATATTCCTGTTGTATCGTACGCTGCATCGGTACATGGTTTAAAGTTTTTCGATGAAGCAAAAGAAAGAATTACACAATGCGAACGCACTTTTGACAGCATGTCATATATCGGTGTTCGTGATCGCACAACGGCTGATTTTGTCAAGTTCTGCTCACCGCAGTCAGAGCCGGTTCACTGCTGTGACCCCACATTTATAATTGATAAGGAAAAGTTGGAAGTTCATGCCCGGAAAATTGAAAGCAACTTCCCCATCAAAGAAAAGTATATCGTTATAATGGCTCCCGACAGCACCCTTGCAAAAAGCATTGCTCAAAAGTATAAGGATAAATATAAAATTGTGGCTGTTTTCAAAAATTCCAAATATGCAGACCAATTCTTGTATAACCTTGATCCGTTTGAATGGGCAAACGTTCTTAAAAATGCGTCATGTGTTATAACAAGTTATTTTCATGGTACACTTCTCAGTCTTGTGCAGGGTACACCGGTTATTGCTCTTGATTATTCATCATACACATCAGAACAGTATGAAGGAAAACTAAGAGATTTAATGGTGTCACGTCTTGCTCTTCCGGAACTTTTCTATGAGGGTGAATATGCAAATGAATTTTCAGAAGATGTTTTATTCTGGAATACATTTGATGCATTACTTTCAGGCTCTTATTCTGACAGAATAAATAGTGCCGTTGAAAAAGAAAAAGCAGAATTTGAACAGTTTTCAAAACAAATTAGTAACATATTGCAGATAAAATAAATTAAAGGAGCTTGTTACGGTGTATATAAAAAGAACATTGTTTTATTTATATAAAAAATCCAAAAGAGACACTTTAGTAGATATATCAGCAAAGCTTAGTAAAGAGAATCAAAAAAACAGGATTGCAATCATTGCAGATATGATATGGTGCTCTTTAAAATATGGCGCTATGTTTACGGAATATGATGATTTGGACTTTATCCACCGTACAGCAAAAAATAGGGCTACTTATATTACTACTTTTTATAATTTCAAACTGTATGACAAAATTAACAACATACAGTACAGAGACGATTTCCACAATAAAATTCGTTTTTTAAACAAATTTTCAAGTATAATAAAACGAGATTGGCTTGATCTTAAAAACAGTAGTGATGAACAGATTTCGTTTTTTCTTGATAAACATAAAAAGGTAGTTTTTAAATCAAGTTATGGTGATAGCGGTAAAGAAGTAAAAATCATATCATTTGATGAAAATGCAGATGTAGAAGAATTTAAGAGAATTGCCTTGGAAAACAACTTCGACATGGCAGAGCAATGTTTACAAAATCACGAGCGACTTGCTTTCTTTAACGGAACTTCTTTAAATACAATCCGTATTGTCACTGTATGCACACAAAAGAATGCAGATGTTCTTTTTGCAGGTTTGCGTATAGGTGCCAAAGGTGCACTTCTTGATAACATATCACAAGGCGGTGCTGTTGCAAGAATTAATTTGGATACCGGAAAAATTAACTCCGGTTTTTATACAAAACGTTCTTCAAAGCCAACAGACGATATTGCTGATAATGCAATCGGCTATCAGTTGCCGTATTGGCAAGAAGTTAAAGACCTAGCCCTGAAGGCATCTGAAATTATTCCCCAGATGGGCATTGTTGCGTGGGATATATGTATAACTCCCAATGGCCCTGAAATTATAGAGGGTAATGAGAGTTTTGGCAGTGTTATTATGCAACTTTATTACGACTGCACACAAGAAGGTTTAAAACCTAAATTGTTAGAAATTATTCACGAGGGTTGATTTAAATTTAAATGAAGAAACGAGATAATACAATCATTAAATATGTTTCCAAATCAAGAGTCACAAATACACTGATAAACACCGCTTTTGGTGTATTTGTAAAATTAATAACTCTTGTACTGAATTTCGCAACAAGAACAGTTTTTATTAGATATTTAGGTATTGAATATACCGGTGTTTCAGCTGTTTTTACAGATATACTTACGGTTTTATCCTTTGCTGAACTCGGAATAGGAAGTGCAATTACTTTTTCTTTGTATAAACCGATAGAAAACAGAGATTATAAGAAAATTGCAGCACTTCTAAATTTGTTTAGAAATGCATACAGAGTCATATCCTGTGCAATATTTGTTATAGGAATTTCACTTGTGCCATTCCTCGACAAACTCATAACAAATGTTCCCGAAGTTAAAGAGAATCTGACATTGATATACCTTCTGTATATTTTCAATACAGCAGTTTCTTACCTGTTAATATACAAGTCTACTCTTCTTACTGCAAGTCAGCAAGCATATGTTATATCTGCCGTTAACTTGTGTGTTATGGTGGTAAGATCCATTTTGCAAATTGCTGTTGTTGTATTATTCAGACAATTTATTTTATTCCTGATTATTGCAATAGTTTCAACTATCATACAGAATTTAATCATTTCGTTTAAAGCAAGTGAGCGTTTTAAAGATATAAAACAATACAAAAACGAAAAAATCTCAAAAGATGAACGCAAAAGGATATTCAAGGATGTAAAGGCACTTTCATTATACAAGATATCCGGAACTGTACTTAACGGTACCAACAGTATTGTTATATCTTCGGTACTTGGTGCCAATATTGTTGGTATAGTTTCAAATTACACATTAATTATTACAGAAATATATAGCCTTGCTTTGCAATTCTTAAATTCTGTTACCGCAAGTATCGGAAACTTGGTTGTTTCAAAAGACAGTGAACGCCAGTATGAAATGTTCAGAATTATGAATTTTGCTTGCGAATGGTTCTTCTGTGTTTGCACAGTTTGTCTTTATAATCTTTTGGATGAATTTATTGGTAATGTATGGCTTGGAAATGAGTTTATTATAAGTAAGTGGGCTGTAATACTTATTTGTGTTGATTTTTATATAAAAGGAAATATGACTCTCATAGGCTCTTTCAGAAATGCAAACGGATTGTTTGTACAGGGTCAGTACAGGCCTTTGATCATGGCAATTTTAAACATCGTAATTGCTATTATCGGAGCAAAAACATTTGGCATTGCGGGAGTTTTTCTTGGAACAGTTCTTGCAAGAGCTACCACTCAGCTTTGGTTTGACCCATTTATCATTTACAAGCATGCATTTAAGAAAAGCGTTAAAGGATACTTTGGAGAGTATGCTGTCTGGTTATTTATCCTTGTCTTCTGTTCATTGACTGCAAAACTATTGAATAGTTTCATTGTGATAAACATCCCGATTATCTCATTTGTAGTTCATGCACTTGTTTGTGTTGTACTTGTATGCCTAATGACATTTGTTATATTTGGAAAGAATAAGGTTTTCCATAACAGCTTAACTTATGCTATAAACATTGTTAAAAAGAAAAAAGTTAGAAATTAACAACAATATTTGGAGGTAAAAATGAAAACAGTAATGCTCGTCTTCGGCACTCGTCCTGAAGCAATTAAAATGTGTCCTCTTGTTAATGAGTTAAAGACAAGAGAAAATCTTAAAACTGTAGTTTGTGTTACTGGTCAGCACCGTCAAATGCTGGACGTGGTACTTGATACATTCAAGGTTGTACCCGATTATGACCTTTCAATCATGAAAGCGGGACAAACCCTATTCGACATAACAACGAACATCTTGAATAGAATCGGGGATGTTCTGGATGAAGTAAAACCCGATGTGGTTCTCGTTCATGGCGATACGTCAACCACGTTTGTGACCGCCCTCGCGTGTTTCTACAAACAGATCGCAATCGGTCATGTGGAAGCAGGACTTCGTACATACAATATCTACAGTCCTTATCCGGAGGAATTTAACCGTCAAGCGGTATCCATTATTTCCAAGTACAATTTCGCTCCTACCGAGCTTTCCAAAGCGAATCTTGTAAAGGAAGGCAAAGACGAAAGCTTGATTTACATTACCGGAAATACTGCGATTGATGCTCTTAAAACAACCGTCCGTGATGACTATACACATCCGGAATTGGAATGGGCAAGGGATAGCCGTCTCATCATGATCACAGCGCATCGCCGTGAAAATCTCGGTGAACCCATGCACAATATGTTCCGAGCAATTCGCCGTGTTATGGACGAGCATCCCGATGTAAAGGCAATCTACCCTATCCATATGAATCCTGTGGTTCGTCAGGCAGCAGATGAGGAATTAGGCGGATGCGATAGAATACATATTATCGAACCGCTGGAGGTTCTTGATTTTCATAATTTCCTTGCCCGTAGTTTCATGATCTTGACAGATAGTGGCGGAATCCAGGAAGAAGCTCCGTCACTTGGCAAGCCGGTTCTTGTCATGCGTGATACAACGGAACGCCCCGAAGGTATTAAGGCTGGAACTTTGAAGTTGGTAGGCACTGATGAGCAGGTAATCTATGAGAATTTCAAACTCCTACTTGAAGATCAGACAGCCTATGATTCGATGTCAACGGCAAGCAATCCTTATGGTGACGGATTAGCTTGCAAGAGAATTGCTGATATTTTGGAGGAATGAACATGAACATAGCAGTAGCAGGAACCGGCTATGTCGGTTTATCAATATCAGTGCTTTTGGCACAACATAATAAAGTAACAGCAGTTGACATTATCCCCGAAAAGGTGGAAATAATCAACAACAAGAAATCGCCCATACAGGACGATTACATTGAAAAGTATCTTGCCGAAAAGGAGCTTGATCTGACTGCAACTCTCGATGCAGAAGCGGCATATAAGGATGCAGATTTTGTGGTAATTGCAGCACCTACAAACTATGACAGTCAGAAAAATTTCTTCGATACATCCGCTGTAGAAGCGGTTATTCAGCTTGTGATTAAGTGTAATCCTGATGCAATCATGGTTATCAAGTCAACTATACCTGTTGGCTTTACGGCAATGGTTCGTGAGAAGTATCACTGTGATAACATCATTTTTAGTCCGGAGTTTCTTCGGGAATCTAAGGCTCTTTATGATAACCTCTATCCGAGCAGAATTATTGTAGGTACGGATGTAGAAAATGCCCGTCTTGTAAAGGCTGCAAATACTTTTGCCGATCTTCTCCAAGAGGGAGCGATCAAAGAAAATATTGATACTCTGATTATGGGACATACAGAAGCGGAAGCAGTTAAACTGTTTGCCAATACATATCTTGCGCTCCGTGTATCCTATTTCAATGAACTTGACACTTATGCGGAAATGAAAGGACTTGATACTCAGCAGATCATTAACGGTGTATGTCTTGATCCGAGAATCGGTACTCACTACAACAATCCTTCTTTTGGATATGGTGGATATTGCTTGCCGAAAGATACCAAACAGCTTCTTGCAAATTATGAAGATGTTCCGCAGAATATGATGACTGCTATCGTAGAATCCAACAGAACCCGTAAAGATTTCATTGCAGATCGTGTACTTCGCATGGCTGGGTATTACGGCTATGAAGAAGATAACGAATATAGCAAAGCAAAAGAAATCCCCCCTGTAATCGGTGTATATCGTCTCACCATGAAAGCGGGGTCGGACAACTTCCGTCAGTCATCTATTCAAGGTGTTATGAAACGTATCAAAGCCAAGGGAGCAAAGGTTGTTATTTACGAACCTACTCTTACAGATGGCGAAACCTTCTTTGGTAGTGAGATCGTGAACGATATTGAAAAATTTAAGGAAATTTGTAATGCTATAATCGCAAACAGATACGATGCTTGTCTCGATGATGTAGCAGACAAGGTATATACAAGAGATATATTCAGACGAGATTAAGGAGCGTTTCACTATGGATCAAAGAACAATTCAAATACTTTTCGCTTTGCTGCGTTCTGCGATCTGTGGAACGAGGCTAACAGAGGAAGAACGGAATAATTACTCTCCCGATATGCTCCAGGATTTGCTAAAAATATCATCTAAGCACGATGTTGTGCATCTTCTGGTTTTCGGACTAAAGCAAAACGAGCTAATTCCAAAAGAACATAATGACATTGAGAAATGTATTCTCAAAGCAGTTTATCGCTATGAGAGAATAAGATACGAATATGATAATCTTTGTTCAGCACTTGAAAAAGCGCAAATTCCGTTTCTTCCGCTAAAAGGTTCTGTGATCCGAAAGTATTATCCGGAAGCATGGATGCGGACAAGCTGTGATATTGATGTTTTGGTTCACGAAAGTGATTCAGAAAAAGCTAAGTCTGTTTTAGTTGATGGGTATGGATATGTCTATCACGGGAAAGGATCGCATGATATATCTCTTTTCACTCCTACAAATACTCATATCGAATTACATTATGATCTTGTTGAGGATGGAATTGCAAATGAATCTTCAGAGGTTCTAAAAAATGTTTGGGATATGACGGTGATTCGGGACGGATATGCTTTTTTGCATGAAATGCTGGATGAATATTATTATTTCTACCATATTGCTCATATGGCAAAGCATTTTGAAAATGGCGGATGTGGCATAAGACCTTTTATCGACATTTTGATTTTAGATAATGTTCAAGATGCTGATATTGAAAAGCGAGACAAACTGCTCCAACAAGGAAATCTTTTGAAGTTTGCAAACGTAGCTCGTAAACTAAGTCGGATATGGTTTTCAAATGAGCCGTATGACTATATCTCTCAACAGATGGAAGATTATATTCTGCGAGGTGGCGTGTACGGAAACAACGAAAACCGCATAACTGTTCAACAGCAGAAAAAGGGCGGACGAATCAAATATATTGTGTCAAGACTTTTTATACCATACGATGCCCTTAAATTCTGGTATCCGATTGTTGAAAAGTATCGGTGGCTTATGCCTTTTATGCAGGTGCGCAGATGGTTTAAACTGTTGTTTAAAGGACATACGGCGCGGGTTTTTACTGAACTTAAATATGGCAGCAGTGTTTCAAAAGACCAGGGTGACAATATGAAGAAATTTTTAAAAGACATAGGACTGTAAAGGAGTAACCGATTGAAGACAGTAATGCTTGTTTTTGGTACAAGACCGGAAGCGATAAAAATGTGCCCCCTTGTAAATGAACTGAAATTAAGAAAAAATATCAATACTGTTGTTTGTGTAACAGGTCAGCACCGTAGTATGCTTGATATGGTGCTGGATACTTTTAATGTTGTTCCTGATTATGACTTGTCAATTATGAAGGAAAAACAGACACTTTTTGATATTACCACAAATATTCTGAATGGTATCGGGGATGTTCTTGATAATGTAAAACCCGATGTTGTACTGGTACATGGTGACACCTCAACAACCTTTGTAACTGCTCTTGCTTGTTTTTATAAGCAGATTCCCGTAGGTCATGTGGAGGCGGGACTTCGCACATATAATATTTACAGCCCGTATCCCGAAGAATTTAACCGTCAGGCAGTTTCCATTATATCAAAATACAATTTTGCTCCCACCGAACTTTCCAAGGCGAATCTTGTGAAAGAGGGAAGGGAACAAAGCAGTATTTTTGTTACAGGAAACACTGCAATAGACGCATTAAAAACAACTGTTAAAGACGATTATACCCATCCTGAACTTGAGTGGGCAAAAGACAGCCGCCTGATAATGCTGACTGCTCATCGGAGAGAAAATCTTGGTGAGCCTATGCATAATATGTTCCGTGCCATCCGCAGGGTAATGGAGGAGCATCCTGATGTAAAGGCGATATATCCCATTCACATGAATCCTGTTGTTCGTCAGGCTGCAGATGAGGAACTTAGCGGATGCGACAGAATTCATATTATCGAACCTCTTGAAGTGCTGGATTTTCACAACTTCCTGGCACGGAGTTTTATGATTCTGACAGACAGCGGCGGAATCCAGGAGGAAGCACCCTCTCTCGGTAAGCCTGTTCTGGTAATGCGTGACACGACAGAACGCCCCGAGGGGATCAAGGCGGGAACTCTTAAACTTGTGGGTACAGATGAAAATACAATTTATGATAACTTCACTATGCTTCTTGACAACCGGGAAGCGTACGAATGCATGGCAAAAGCAAGTAACCCGTACGGTGACGGATTTGCTTGTAAGCGGATAGCAGATATTCTTGAAAAATAAAAATTGTATTGAATGATTTTGAGGATGCCTTAGTAAATATGCGGGCATCCTCTTAAAAATACTGTTCACTGCTGAACATAAATTATCATGGTAAAATGTTATACTGAAAGGAAAAAATATGATTAATGTAAGCGAAGTGTATAAAGATTTTCCCTCTGAATTTAAGTCGTTCCTGCATAAAAAAACTTATGATGCACTCAGGGAACTTAATATTCCTTTTGAGCGTGTTGAGAACGACAGCGCGGTGACAATGGAGGACTGCATACAGATAGATGCCCGTCTTAATATGAAAACAGTAAAGACACTGCTCCTCACTAACCGTCAGGAAACCTCGTTTTATCTTTTTGTAACTCCGGGTGATAAAATGTTCAGAACAAAGGATTTCAGTTCGGCAATGGGTATTTCACGGGTTTCTTTTGCAACACCCGAAAAACTGTTGGAAATACTGGGTACAGAAGTTGGTGCTGCAACTATTTTCGGGCTTTTGTGCGAATCTGCGCGGGATGTTCAACTTGTTTTTGACAGTCAGGCTCTGTGTGAGGAATGGTACGGCTGTACCGACGGAACAACAACGGGGTATATGAAAATTGCAACAAAAGATGTTCTGGAAAAACTTGTTCCGTATACCAATCATCATTATACGGTAATTGATGTATAAAAGCAATGCGTTTCAAATACATGATTTGAAACGCATTTTATATATTGAATATTGTGTTTAAATCTCCCTTTCCGTTTTACATTGTTCGGATGTGTCAGGCGTGGATTTGCCGTCGCTGAAGGTCTGTTTTTTGTTTTTGTATGCGTTGCGGAGGGATATATGGCGATAAAAAATACAAACAATGCATATTTTTTAATTGCCAAAGTTACAAATGTGGTAAAACCAAAGTACAAAATGTTTTCCGCATAATCCGCAGAGTTATCCACATTTGTGCGTTCTGAAAATTGTAAATACCTAAAAAACCCCTTAATTATCATAAAAAATATGTGGAAAACTATGTGGATTGTGTGTATAACTCAAAACAAAAAAATTGCAGATTTATAAAAAGTGATAAAAAACAGGTAAAATAATGTAAGTTGCATATTAATTTTTATACATTTGCTCAAAATTTTTTTGAATTTTACTATTGTAACATCAGGTAAAATATGCTATAATATCTATATGATATTCTGCAAAGAGTTTTTATAATTTCAAGGAGAAAGACTATGGATAAAATTCGCATTGCCATCGCAGGATACGGAAATCTTGGCAAGGGCGCTGAATGCGCTGTGTCAAAATGCCCCGATATGCAGTTAGTTACGCTGTTTTCCAGGCGTCAGCCGGATTCAATAAAGACCGTTACAGGAGTTCCGGTTCATTCCATGGCGGACATTGAAAAGTTTAAAGACAGTATTGATGTTGTCATTAACTGCGGAGGAAGTGCTACAGACCTTCCCGAACAGACTCCCATGATGGCTGAATATTTTAATGTTATAGACAGTTTTGATACCCACGCCAGAATACCTGAACATTTTCAGGCGGTGGACAGTGTGGCACGGAAAAGCGGTAAGGTTGCAATTATTTCTGTGGGCTGGGACCCGGGACTTTTCTCTATGAACCGTCTTATTTCCCAGGCAGTGCTTCCTGACGGAAAGGACTATACTTTCTGGGGAAAAGGCGTCAGCCAGGGACATTCGGATGCAATCCGCCGTATAAAAGGAGTCAAGGACGCGCGTCAGTATACTGTACCGGTGCAGGAAGCCCTTGAAAGAGTCAGAAACGGAGAAAACCCTGAACTTACCACACGGCAGAAACACACAAGAGAGTGCTTTGTAGTTCCCGAAGAGGGTGCAGACCTTGAATATATACAAAACACAATAAAGTCAATGCCCAACTATTTTGCGGACTATGACACAACCGTAACATTTATTTCCGAGGAAGAACTGCGGAAAAATCACAGCGGAATTCCTCATGGCGGAAAGGTTATACGGAGCGGTGCCAGCGGATTTGAAAACAAAAACCGTCATCTTATAGAATTCAGTCTCACACTGGACTCCAATCCCGAATTTACATCAGGCGTTCTGACCGCTTACGCCAGAGCAGCCTACCGTCTTAACAAAGAGGGCGTGTGCGGATGTAAAACCTGCTTTGATATAGCACCGTCATATTTGCACCCCTTGTCACCTGATATGCAGAGAGCAACATTATTATAATAAAAGAAAAAAATCAGTTCCGGCATTTAAGCCGGAGAAATGGAGTATAAATTATGGATACAAATGTAAGACCGGAGACAATGGCGCGTATTCAGACAAAAGAACTTGCAGATGCATTTATTGCAGAGCAGGTAAAAGATATTCGTGCACAGGTAGGAGATAAAAAAGTTCTTCTTGCCCTTTCCGGAGGTGTTGACAGTTCTGTCGTTGCGGCACTTCTCATTAAAGCAATCGGCAAACAGTTGGTTTGCGTTCATGTTAACCACGGTTTGATGCGTAAGGGTGAAAGCGAAGAAGTTATCGAAGTTTTCAGAAATCAACTTGATGCCAATCTTGTATATGTAGATGCAACAGACCGTTTCCTTGACCTGCTCAAAGATGTGGCAGACCCCGAAAAGAAACGCAAGATAATCGGCGGTGAATTTATAAAGGTATTTGACGAGGAGTCAAAGAAACTGGAGGGAATTTCTTTCCTCGCACAAGGCACAATCTATCCCGACATTCTTGAAAGTCACGGCGTAAAAGCACATCATAATGTGGGCGGACTTCCCGAAGATATGAATTTTGAACTTGTTGAACCGATTAAACTTCTCTACAAAGATGAAGTAAGAGTAGTGGGAAAAGCACTGGGACTGCCCGCAACAATGGTAGACCGTCAGCCGTTCCCCGGGCCCGGTCTTGGTGTAAGATGCCTTGGAGCAATAACCCGTGACCGTCTTAATGCTCTCAGAGAGGCAGATGCCATTCTCCGCGAAGAGTTTGCCAACTGCGGTCTTGCAGACAAGGTATGGCAATATTTCATTGCCGTTCCCGACTTCAAAAGCGTTGGTGTACGCGATAACAAAAGATATGAGGGCTGGCCTGCCATCATCCGCGCTGTCAATACCACCGATGCAATGAGTGCTACTATCGAAGAAATCCCATACCCCGTGCTCCACACCATAACCAACCGAATCACAGCCGAAGTTGAGGGCATCAACCGTGTCCTTCTCGACCTCACCCCGAAACCCGTTGGTACGATAGAGTGGGAATAAAATGAAAAATCCCCGAAAGCCTTGAAATATCAGGGTTTTCGGGGTTTCTTTTTGTCTTTTGAGTACATTTTGAGTACAAAACTAAAATATTGCAGGAGTATTAGTCGAAAAAGTTGGGTGGTAAAATCCTAACCGCAATATGTCCATCTGTAGTAAGCAACATATTTGAGCGTTGGAGTTCCATTTCGATAGTTTCTTTATCATTCTTTAATCTTTCTAATGCTTCTTGTGTTGCTTTATCAGGTGTGTCGCTATACTTAGCGGCACATTTTTCATATCCGTAATTTATCTTCTCCCAAGCCAAAAGGTCTTGCAGGAGATTTTTTCTTTTTAATGTGTAAAGTATGTCTTTTGCGGAAAATTGTTTATCGTCAACATCGGCATTAAAGAATTTTGTAATTAGAGGGTTTATTTCAAAAGATACAGTTTCTATATCATAAAGGGAGTTTTCATCCCTTTCGCCTTTGATGCACAATATATTTGATTTTATGAGCATAATCATCAATCCCATAAAATCGCCTTCGGTTTTTAGGCTAATGTTATTTTCAAAACCTGTTATCGCAAATGAGCTTACTCCAAGAGCTTCAGCAATTCGGTCGATCTGTTGAGATTGAGGAACCATCTTGTTTATTTCATATTTTCTTATTGATACGGGGTGTATTCCCGAAAGCTCTGCAAGTTTCGCCTGAGTAATTCCTATACGAGTTCTGAAATACTTGATTTTTTCACCTATCGTCATAGTAAAAAAGTTCCTTTCGTAGTTTGATCACTACAATTATAACACAAGAAAAATAAAAAATCTATACTTTTTTGAAAAATTGTAAAATATGAACATTTTGTGAAATTTCAAAATTACTCTTGACAAAAGGTAGCGAATGCACTACAATATAGTTGAGGTAGCGACATCGCAACAAAATTTTTGAGGAAGGAGGATGGCGTTATGAGTGTTCAGAACAAAATCTACATTACTGCACCTGAATTAGCAGAAATGCTCGGAATATCCATAGGGCATGCTTATAAAATCATAAGAGGTCTGAACAACGAGCTGAAAAAAGATGGATATATTGTTATATCGGGAAAAGTACCCAAAGAATATTTCAATAAGCGCTGTTACGGTTACGGTGTACAATAAGGAGGTAGATAGGCTATGAAAGCTGAAAAAGACAAGAAAACCGGAAAATGGCTCATTCAGTTCCGTTATACGGATTGGCAAGGAGTCAGAAGAAAAACTACAAAGCGTGGTTTTACAACCAAAAGGGAAGCTGAAGAATATGTTAGAAAGTTCTTGGCTTCCCAACAGGCAGACTTCAATATGGCTTTTGAGGATTTCCTTAAACTCTATTATGAGGATATGGAACCCCGTCTTCGTGAGAATACGATGAACAACAAAAAGTACATAATTGATTTGAAGATACTGCCGTACTTTGCAAAGCGAAGTGTGAGCAGTATTACGGCAGCAGATATTCGCAAATGGCAAAACGAATTGATTTCGCAGGGTTATTCCCAAACTTACCTGAGAACGATTAACAATCAGTTGACGGCAATTTTCAATTACGCAGTTAAATACTACGATTTGAAAGTCAATCCTTGCCGAAAAGCAGGTACTATGGGAAAGAACAAAGCGGATGAAATGAAGTTTTGGACAAAAGAGGAATTTTCGCAATTTGCGGATGCGGTTATGGATAAGCACAGTTCGTATGTCGCATTCATGACACTCTTTTGGACAGGAATGAGGTTAGGAGAAATGTTGGCTCTTACTCCGGCAGATGTTGATTTTGAAAATAAAACAATATCTATTTCAAAATCATACCAAAGGCTTTACGGTGAGGATAAAATAACACTTCCCAAAACACCAAAATCCAAGAGAATTATCACAGTTCCCGATTTTCTCCTTGCGGATATTAAGGATTATATGAATGCTGTATATGGATTAAAAAGCACCGACAGACTATTCCAAATAACAAAATATTTTATGGAACACGAAATGCAACGGGGCATTAAAAACAGCGGTGTTAAACGCATAAGAATCCATGACATTCGACACTCCCATTGTGCATTATTATTTGAAATGGGTATTGCTCCTTTAGAGGTCGCAGACCGCTTGGGGCATGAGAGAGTTGAAACCACCTTGAATATATATGCTCATATATATCCGAACAAGCAGAAAAAACTGTCAGACAAACTTGAAAAAATTTATCAGGAGGGATTATCAAGTGGCGAGGAAGGATGAAAACAGAGTTCGTAGTAAAACGGTTAGCTTTTATGTAACACCATTTGAGCATACGGAGATACAAGCGAGAATAAAAGTGTCGGGTATGCCTAAAGGAGAGTATTTTATTCAATCTCTTTTACATCAAAAAATATGTATTTCCGTAGGTAAATACAAAAGTGATAGGTTAGCTCTTGAATTGAAAAAACTGCGTGAAGCACTCGAAGTCGCAACCTCAAACGATATAGCAGATATTGTTATTGAGTGCAGAGCGTTACTTAGTCAACTCCAAGAGGTTATAACAGACAATCAGGATTTATCGGCAGAAGATTTTACAACAAAGAAAAAGTCCTAAAGTATCGGCAAATACCTTAGGACAAGGAATGTGGTAAAACCGACACTCCCAACGATGTTATTTTACCACATTCCTATTGATTTTACAATAGGAGGTGACGAAAAATGTCAGAATTAAAACTGATAAATATGCAGGATGTAGAGGTTGAAGAAGTAAAATGGCTTATTTACCCCTTTATCCCATATGGAAAAATAACAATAATTCAAGGTGATCCGGGCGAAGGAAAAACAACTCTTGTACTTCAAATTATCGCAAGGCTCACAAAAGGTGAAAGTATCGTAAATGAAGAAGCAAAAGCACCGATAAATGTTATCTACCAAACCGCCGAAGATGGATTGGCAGATACAATCAAACCTCGTTTGTTATCGGCTGATGCGGATTGCTCAAAGGTGCTTGTAATTGATGATAAAGATACACCGCTTACAATGCGTGATGTACGGCTCGAACAAGCCATCATTGAAACAAATGCAAAGCTCATAGTTTTAGACCCGATACAAGGCTTCTTAGGTGCTGATGTTGATATGCACAGGGCAAACGAAATCAGACCTGTTATGAAGCATATATCCGAGCTTGCGGAAAAATACAAATGTGCAATTATCCTTATAGGGCATATGAACAAATGCAGTATGGGAAAATCGGCATATCGAGGGTTAGGCTCTATTGATTTTCAAGCGGCAGCAAGAAGCGTTTTAATTGTCGGAAGAATTAAAGACGAACCCGAAATCAGAGTTGTGTGTCAGACTAAAAGCTCCCTCGCTCCCGAAGCAAAATCTCTTGCTTTTAGATTAAGCGAAGAAAACGGCTTTGAGTGGATAGGAGAATATGATGTTACGGCTGATGATTTGCTATCCGGTACAGCAAAAGGTACGAAGAAACAAACGGCGATTGATTTTCTTGAAACTACACTCGCAGACGGGCAGATGGCACAGACAGAACTAATGGAGCTTGCAAAGCAAAAGGGCATATCTGAAAAGACCTTGCGAAACGCAAAGGACACCTTGCAGATAAAGTCAAAACGGGCAAATAATCAATGGTATTGGAGCCTTGACTAAAAGTAAGATGGTAAGATGCCCTATTCTATAGAAAGGGACATCTTGCCACCTTGAAATGATAGGATGGGATAGGATATGAAAAATATACAAATAAAACAAGAGCTTTTTATAAAGCTGATACAGTATTTTTACAGCGAAGAAATCGGATATGACAATGAGGAATTATTCGATTTGGAGCGTGAAATCAAATCCGAACTTCAGAAGAAGTTGGATAAGGTTTCAATGCGGAGTTACTACACTGCATATAAAACTGCTCAAACCGAGCAGGAGCGTGAGGAAGCACGCAAAAAATATCTCGATGAAAGAGGTGTGCCTGAGAGCTATCGATGGTAAATTCTCTTTAAGAGATATTTACGGGAATGTGGCACATTCCCGTGTAGGCAATTAAGGAACGAATGTGACAGATTGCCGATAGGTGAGAACGAGAAAATTTTGAGCGTTCTCCACCATTGCAGACGACGGATTTTTTTATAAAAAATATCTGCCGTTTGCGGTGTGTGTAGCCACAGGCAGCACACATTTCGGCGGTAGCCGAACAAGCCCTCTGCAAGAGTGCAAACTACCATAGGTAGCCGCATTTTTGTTGGCTCGCTGACAAAAGTGCATTTGCGTTACTTTTGACAAAAGTAACAAAACCAAATATGTTCGCTATCGCTCACTTTTTATAAGGAACGAGGTGAAAAATACTATGC
>JAFSGN010000001.1 GCA_017440805.1 Clostridia bacterium | reverse complement strand
TTGAAAATTGTTTCGGAGTGCATCCCACATTTGCCTTAAACACCTTATTAAAATACTGTATTGAAGAAAAACCGCACTCGAATGCCACCTCTGAAATCAATTTGTCTTTTTCTTTAAGCATATGTTTGGCGGTTTTTAATCTTATAAAATTCGTATAATCCATTATTGTTTTTCCTGTAACCGACTTAAAGCGCTTACACGCGGTATATTTATTGCATCCCACATCAGCACAAAGTTTGTCAAGAGTAAAATCACTCTTGAAATTATTTTCAATATATGTATATACAGGTTCAATCATTTTAAGTTTTGCACCGGAAAGTTCGTTTCTGTTAAACAGCATATAATTTCTGTTCATCAATGCCAGAAGATTATAAATTTCCGCTTTTATGCAAAAGTCATATCCCCTTTGCATTTTACCTGCTTCGCTTAAAATAATGTCTGTTATTTTCTTTAGCGGACTTTCACCTTTAAACAGAAGATGTTTAACACAATTATTCTGTATTATAAAATCATAAATCAAATTGATTTTTCCCTCTCCGGATACATCCAAATACGGGGATATATCTATCTGAATATATGTAAAAACGCCTTCTTTATTTACCTGAAGTTCATGCGGAATATTCCTGTTTATAATCAGAATCTCTCCCTTATTTACACAAACACTGTCTTCTAAAATATTCCACTCAATTTCACCGTTGTGGCAGATTATTATTTCTACCGCACTGTGAATATGCACTTTGCGGTGAGATATCTTGTTTGCCATATCAATTTCTTTTATATTAAGAAAAAGTTCGGGGAATTTGTAAACTATGGTTTCTTTATTCATATATGCTCCTTTATGGCAAGATAAATGAAAAAATCAACAATATTTATGTTGATTTAGACAATATTCATTGATATAATTATAACATGGTATTTATCTGATGTCAATAAAATATATTTATCATTTCTGAAAGGAAAAAAGTATGAAGTCCATCGATTTAAAATTTAATTTCGACAACATCACCGGCAAAGTAAAGGCAATGCACGCCGTTGGTCAACCGCCTATGCTGGGAATTGACACCTCAAGATTCAAATATCTCAAAGAAGCCAACATACCCTATTCCCGTCTGCACGATGTGGGCGGTATGTTCGGAAAAAATATTTTTGTTGATATACCCAATATTTTCAGAGATTTTTCGGCAGATGTTGAAGACCCCGAGTCATATGATTTTAAATTTACAGACATACTCATGAAGGCTCTCATAGACAACAACTGTGAGCCGTACTTCAGGTTGGGCGTTACTATCGAAAATTACATCGGTGTTAAAGCATACAGAATTTTCCCGCCTGCAGATAATGAAAAATGGGCGAGAATTTGCGAACATATAATAAAGCATTACAACTATGGCTGGGCAAACGGTTTTAATTTTAATGTAAAATACTGGGAAATATGGAACGAACCGGACAACGGCAGAGATAACCGCGAAAATATGATGTGGCACGGTACAAAGGAAGAATACTATGAATTATACAGAGTGACATCAAAACATTTAAGAAAAGTTTTCGGCGATTCAATTAAAATCGGCGGTTACGGTCACTCCGGATTTTATGATGTTGACACTGTTGAGGATATTAAAAAATCGATTACCGTGGGACTTGCTCTCAAAGAAGTTCCCACCGACTGGGAAAAACGGACAAGATACTTTATAACCTTTTTTGACGGATTTATCGACATGGTTACAAAAGAAAATCTTCCTCTTGACTTTTTCTCCCATCACAGTTATGCCTCGGTGGAATCCACATTGAAACGGCAGAAATATGTTGAGGGAAGACTGGCTCTTGCCGGGCTTGAAAATGTCGAGATACATCTTAATGAATGGCAACCCCTCCCCTCTAAAGAAACACGGGGAAAGGATGTTGCCTGTGCAAACACTGTTGCCATGATGTGTGCAATGCAGAAAACAAAGATGGATATGATGTGTTACTACGATGCACAGATAGGGGTTTCAATCTACGGAGGAATGTTCAATCCGCTGACTTACGAGCCGTTCTGTGTATATTACGGATTTAAGGCTTTCGGCAAACTTTATGAAATGCAAAACTGCGTTGAATCAAGCGATGATTCAGACGGTGTTTTTTCTCTTGCTGCAAAAGGAAACGGCAAGAAGGGTGCTATTATAGTTAATACAGGCGAAGATGCTCAAATAAAAACAAATCTTCCAGACGGAATGACAGCATATCTTGTTGACGAACAGCATTTCCTTGAAGAAATAAAAACAGATACCGGCAATTTCGTCTTACCGAAAGATAAAGTTATCTACATAGAGGGATAATTATATAACGGAGTACCGCGTAATCCACACAAAAATTATAAACATAAACGAGGAATATGAAATGCAGTATACTTATATGCGATTTCCCGGATTCAAGGACAAGGCTTTGACCTTAAGTTATGACGACGGTGTTATATACGATGAAAAACTTATTGAAATAATGTCAAAATACGGTTTAAAAGGGACATTCAACATTTGTTCCGGTCTAATGAGCGGAGGAGCAAAACTTTCCGAAGAACAGGCATTCAAACTATATTCGGAATCAGGAAACGAGGTTGCCGTCCACGGAAGACACCATCTTTCACTTGCGGCGGTTTCCCCCGCAGTTGCAACTGCAGATGTTATTAACGACAGAATCGCCCTGGAAGCACTGTTCGGTAAAATCATTACAGGTATGGCTTACGCAAACGGTTCATACGATGACAATGTAGTTGAAATTCTAAAAAATTGCGGTATACAATACGCAAGAACAACCATATCCACAGAAAAATTTGACCTGCCCGACAACTGGTTGAAACTCCCTGCCACCTGTCACCACAAAAATCCAAGACTTATGGAACTTGCCCGAAGTTTTGCAGAGACACCGCAATCAACAAACTATTGGGGAAGAAAACCAAAACTTTTCTATCTCTGGGGACACAGTTATGAATTTAACAACGATAACAACTGGCATATAATAGAGGATTTTGCAGAATATATTGGAAACAGGCAAGATATATGGTATGCTACAAACATCGAAATATGCCGGTATGTCAAGGCTTACGAGTCGCTTGTGTTCAGTGCTGACGAATCTCTTGTTTACAACGGAAGTATACTGGATGTTTACATCAACTATCGAGACATTAATTTCCGTGATAAAGAAATTTTAATTCCCGCAGGGCAGACAGTAAAAATCAAATAACTAAAAAACAACAAAAGACCCGATTATTACCTATGCGGTTTAACCGGGTCTTTTTGTTATGCCAAGTGCTGTAAAACCATGCAAAATATTAAATTTTACTATTGCATTTTATGTGATTTTATGGTATCATATAATGTAATAGTATAAATTTGAAAGGACTTCGTAAATTTATTATGGCAAAAGAGTTAAACAAAGTATATAATCCGAAAGACTTTGAAGACCGTCTTTACGCAGAATGGACAGAAAAGGGTTATTTTACGCCCTCCGACGACCATAGCAAAAAGCCGTTTTCTATAGTTATTCCGCCCCCAAATGTAACAGGTCAACTTCACATGGGACATGCTCTCAACAATACATTGCAGGATATTATCATCCGTACAAAGCGTATGCAGGGATATAATGCTCTGTGGGTACCCGGAACTGACCATGCAGGTATTGCTACTCAGATTAAGGTTGAAGAAGATTTGAGAGTAAACCATAACGGTCTCACCCGTTATGACCTTGGAAGAGAAGAATTTTTAAACCGTGTATGGGAATGGAAAGGCAAATACGGAAGCCGTATTATAAACCAACTTAAAAAGTTAGGTTCAAGTTGTGACTGGACAAGAGAACGCTTTACCATGGACGAAACCTGTTCAAAAGCGGTTAAAAAGACTTTTATCACCTTGTTCAACAAAGGTCTTATTTATAAAGGATACCGCATAATAAACTGGTGTCCAAAATGTGCTACTGCCCTCTCCGACGCAGAAGTTGACTACAAAGAACTTGACGGCAGTTTCTGGCATATCAAGTATCCCATCGAAAACAGCGACCAATACCTTGTAGTTGCAACCACCCGTCCCGAAACAATGTTGGGCGATACAGGTATCGCAGTTCATCCGGATGATGAACGATACAAGGATTTAGTTGGCAAATATGCTATTCTCCCCCTCGTTAACAGACGAATTCCGATTGTTGCCGACGAATATGTAGACAAGGATTTTGGTACAGGATGTGTTAAAATGACCCCTTGTCACGACCCCAACGACTTTGAAGTAGGAAAGCGTCACAATCTCGAGCAGATAAAAGTTATTGATGAAGAAGCAAAAATCAACAAAAACGGAGGAGCTTACGAAGGTTTAGACCGTTACGAAGCGCGGAAAAAGATTGTAAGCGACCTTGAAAAAGAGGGCTATCTTGTAAAAGTTGAGCCATACTCACACAATGTAGGTCATTGCTACCGCTGCAAAACAGTGGTTGAACCTACTGCCTCTGAGCAGTGGTTTGTATCCATGAAGCCCCTTGCAAAACCTGCTATAGATATTGTTAAAAGCGGTGAACTTGAATATATTCCCGAAAGATTTGCAAAAATATATCTTAACTGGATGGAAAACATTCAGGACTGGTGTATTTCAAGACAACTCTGGTGGGGACACCGTATTCCCGTTTATTACTGCAATGACTGCGGTAAGATTATTGCTGCTGAAGACACCCCCGACAAATGTCCTCAGTGTAACAAATCCAACTTCACTCAGGAAGAAGATGTACTTGACACCTGGTTTTCTTCTGCATTGTGGCCTTTTTCTACTCTCGGATGGCCTGAAAAGACGGAGGATCTTGAATATTTCTACCCAACAAATGTTCTTGTTACCGCGTATGATATTATTACCTTCTGGGTAAGTAAAATGATATTCTCGGCACTTGAATTTATGGATGAAAAACCTTTCAAGTATGTTCTTATTCACGGGCTTGTCCGTGATGAACAGGGCCGAAAGATGTCAAAATCCCTCGGCAACGGCATCGATCCTCTCGAAATTGTCGACAAGTACGGTGCGGATGCGCTCAGATTTACCCTTGCAACAGGTAACTCGCCCGGAAACGACATGCGATTCTCCGAAAAACGCGTGGAAGCTTCCAGAAACTTTGCGAACAAGATCTGGAATGCCGCAAGATTTATTCTTATGAATCTTGACATTGAAGAATTCAACCAACCTGATATTTCCAAGTTGGAAGACGAAGACAAGTGGATTCTCAATGCTTACAATACTCTTGTAGGTGAAGTGACCGAAAATATCGAGAAATACGAGTTGGGCATTGCCGTATCTAAACTTTACGACTTTATCTGGGATGTATTCTGCGACTGGTACATTGAAATGGTAAAACCCCGTCTTTCCGCAAAAGGTACAGAGACAAATATTACGGCACAGAATACAATTGTTTATGTGTTCTCCAACACACTTAAACTTTTGCATCCTATCATGCCTTTCATTACAGAAGAAATCTGGCTTACTCTCCCCCATATCGGTGAAAGTATTATGATTTCCGACTGGCCTGTTGTTAACAGTGACTTCAAATTCACTGAGGAAACGGAGAAAATTGAATGTATTATTGATGCTATTAAGGCTATCCGTAACCGCCGTGCAGAAATGAATGTTCCACCGTCACGTAAGGCTCATATATACATTGAAACATCATACAAAGACATATACAAGGATAGTTCTGTGTTCTTTGAAAAACTTGCTTCTGCTTCCGGTATAACAATTACAGACAACTACAGCGACGAAAATTCTGTATCCATTATTACCGACAATGCCAAGTTCTATATTCCTCTTAATGAAATGCTGGATTACGCCAAGGAACTAGAACGCCTTACAAAGGAAAAAGAAAAAACACAGGGCGAAATTGACCGTATTGAAAAGAAACTCTCAAACAAAGATTTCGTTGCCAAAGCGCCTGCAGCCGTAGTTGCCGCAGAAAACGAAAAACTTGAAAAGTACAAGGAAACTTTGGCTAACATTATAAGTGCTATTGAAAGAATAAAGTAAAATGGATTATCTTCAGGCTCTTGAATATATTCACGGTGCAAAAAAGTTCCCTAAAACAGGTCTCGAACGGTTTGAACATTTTCTTGAACTCATTGGGAATCCTCACAAAAAACTGAAGTTTGTTCATGTTGCAGGTACAAATGGGAAAGGCTCTGTATGTGCCATGCTGTCATCAGTCCTTTCACAAGCGGGATATAAAACGGGGTTATTTATTTCCCCGTTTATAGTCCGTTTTAATGAGCGGATTTCCATTAACCAAAACAATATTCCGGACGAAACCCTTGCCCGTCTGTGTGAATACATCGTTCCATTCAACAGACAAAACGCACAGGACGGTTATGGTGAACTTGCAGAATTTGAAATCAATACTGCAATTGCGTTTCTTTACTTTCTGGAAGAAAAGTGCGATATTGTAATACTTGAAACAGGTATGGGTGGAAGGCTTGATGCAACAAATGTTCAGGATCCGTTAATGTCGGTTATTACTCTCATTGATTTTGACCACATGGCAATTTTAGGCAATACCATTGAAAAAATTGCCTTTGAAAAATGCGGAATAATTAAGAATAACACCCCTGTTGTTTTGTATCCTCTGCAATCTGAGGACGCATTTTCCGTAGTTAAAAAAATCTCAGAACAACGCAACTCTCCCCTTTTTACCGCCGATATATCTTCACTTTCTGATTGTACCTCCGGAAAGGACGGTTCCGATTTCATATACAAAGGAAAGTCATATCGCATAAATATGCCAGGAAAGCACCAGATATACAATGCGATTACAGCAATTGAAGTGCTGGAAAAAATCAACGGATTTGAGACATCTTACAATGTTATAAAGTGCGGACTTGAAAAGGCATATTTTCCTGCAAGACTTGAAAAACTTTCTGACAATCCGCCGGTGTATTTTGATGGTGCACATAACATTTCGGGAGCAAACATGTTATTTGAAAACATCACATCGATTTTTCCCGAAAAAGAAATTATACTTGTTCTGGGTGTACTCAGTGAAAAAGGCATAGGGATGTTTGAAAAACTGATTAAACATGCCAGAACTGTTATAACCGTTTCACCCGACAGTTACCGTGCGATGTCTTCGGAAGATGCTTTGCGTGACACATTAAAATTCAACAAAAACGCAAAGTCCTTCAAAATCGTTTCCGACGGCTTGATTTATGCCGAAAAAGAGGCAAATCGATTTAAAAATCCTCTGATTATTGCAACAGGTTCTCTTTATCTTGCATCCGATGTAAAAAATTACTACTCCTGCAAATAATCGCAAAATCTGACATAATTTTTACGGCAAATAGTATATCCTATATTCAGTAAAATGAATATAGGATATTTTTTTTGGAGGTACAAAATGCCGGTAACAATCAAAAAAGAAAACGGAATAATAACAGTGGCAATATCAGGAGATATTGACCACCATGTTGCGAAAGAAATAAGAACGCAAATCGACCTGGAAATTGACAAATCACCCTTGCAGTGTCTTGAAATGGACATGAGTAAATGTGACTTTATGGACAGTTCTGGACTTGGTCTCATTATGGGACGGCTCCGTAAATGTTCTCAATACAAAAGCGACTTTAAACTTATAAATCCCGCCCCCAAAACCATGCACATATTACGCATGGCGGGTGTTGATAAACTAATTAAAATTGAAAACACTGATGTTACATCGGGAAAGGAATAAAAAATGAAACTGTTAAATGAATTTAATATCAAATTTCTATCAAAGAGCGAAAACGAAAGTTTTTCAAGAATTGTAATAACTGCTTTTGTTTCACAATTTTCACCAACTGTTGAAGATATAGCAGATATAAAAACCGCCGTATCGGAAGCAGTAACAAATTGTGTTGTTCATGCATACAAAAACTCCACAGGATACATACAACTTTCAGCAAAATATTATGACAACGGAAAATTACGCATAATTGTTAAGGACAAAGGGTGCGGTATTCCCGATATAGAAAAGGCGCGTAAGCCATTATACACTACCGATGCCGAAAATGAAAGAAGCGGTATGGGGTTTCCCATTATGGAAAGTTTCACTGACAAACTCCGAATTATTTCACAACTTAACAAAGGCACAACAGTAGTTATGGAGAAAAATATAGGATGCAAACCGAGCATATAAATGATTATAGTGTCATTCTTGCAGCACAAAGCGGCGATGAGAATGCCTTAAGTTTAATCGTTCAATCAAATATGGGACTTGTAAGAAGTATTGCCAAAAGATTTATTGAGCGCAACGCGGAGTATGATGACCTGATTCAGATAGGCACTATCGGTATGATAAAGGCGGTACGAAAATTTGACACCTCATATAACACTGTTTTTTCAACCTATGCCGTTCCAATGATAATAGGAGAAATAAAACGGTTTCTTCGTGACGACGGCATCATAAAAGTCAGCCGTACAGCCAAGAAAAACGCTTACGACATTGCCCGGTTTCGTGAGAGTTTTACTCTGTCACAAGGGCGTGAACCAACAATTGACGAAATAATTGACGGTCTTAATTTATCCTGCGAAGATGCAGTTTTTGCTCTTGAGGCGTCACAACCCGTTCACTCTATTTATCGCGAAAGTGATGATGCACCGGGCGTTGAAGATATAATTGCTGCAGAAGATAACATTGAAAAATTGTGCGAGTCCATATCTCTTCGCGAAAGTCTTACAAAACTCAGCGAGCAAGAACGACAACTAATTGTGTTAAGGTATTTTAAAAATCTTACGCAACAGCAAACTGCAAAAATTTTAGGTTGTTCCCAGGTTAAAGTTTCACGCGAGGAACAGCGTATTTTTCAGAAACTGCGAAAAATACTTTGATATTAAACCATCAGGTTGACTTATTGGTTCATTACTGTAAAAATGATATATACTATCCGCCTGACACTCCCGCTTGTTAGTACAGAAATATTCCGGTAATGTTTTGATATCGTGCAGGTATATTTTTCATCATGTTATCATATGTATTCATTGGTGATAAAATGAAAGCGAATAAATTATATTTCTTAACAGGAATTACTTTTGTTTCTGTACTCGGAACATTCTTACACTTTGCATATAAATTGACAGGAAATAATTTCGTAGTGGGTTTATTTACTCCGGTCAACGAATCTGTCTGGGAACATACAAAACTGATTTTCTTTCCCATGTTATTGTATCAACTTTTTTGGATGCTTCTGCGTAAAAACGGAATAGACAGTGCATTTTCCAAGAGTGTTTTGGGGGCATTTGCGGGTGTATTGTCAGTTATAGTTTTGTTTTATACCTATTCAGGCATAATAGGCTACAATATTGCATTTTTGGATATTTCAATATTTTATATCAGCGTAATTGCCGCATTTATTGTTGCCGACAGGACACCATTATTTTCCAAAGGTAATACACAGAGCGGATTTATGATATTACTTGCCGTTCTGATGATTGCGGCGTATATTATATTCACCCTCTACCCTCCCCGCATTCCGCTTTTTTCCCAACCGCAGCAGTAAAATTACTTATGCAAATGTGAATATTATCCAATCCGGTAAACAAAAACACAGAAAGAAAAGAGTAAAACTCGTTAAAACGAGATTTACTCTTCTCTTTTTTAGGAACAGGAAAGTTCATATCATTTCATTTATTAAATAATTATGTTTAACCGGTCCTGCACCCTTTCCCAAATCAAGTCCTTCTAAAAGTGCGTTTGATATATATTCTTTTGCTCTTTTAACCGATTCTGCAAGACTAAGGTCTTTTGCAAGATTTGATGCAATGGCAGAAGACAGTGTGCATCCCGTGCCGTGAGTATTGGGGTTATCAATTTTCCTGCCTTCAAACCACACATAATTACCGTTTTCATACAGAAGGTCATTTGCATCATTGATGCTATGTCCGCCTTTTAAGAGAACACTGCACCCATATCTTTGGCTAATACATTTTGCCGCCTTAATCATATCTTCTTTATCGGATATTTTTATACCGGATAAAATTTCCGCCTCCGGAATATTGGGTGTTACAAGTGTCGCAAGAGGCAAAAGTTTTGAAACCAGTGTTTTAATTGCATCTTTCTTTATCAGAGCCGAGCCACTTGTGGCTACCATTACAGGGTCAACAACAATTTTTTTTGCATTATAAAACTTTAATCTGTCAGCAATCACATCTATAAGCTCACCGGATGCTACCATGCCGATTTTTACACTGTCGGGAAATATATCTTCAAATACTGCGTCAAGTTGCTGTCTTAAAAATCCGGGAGTGGTTTCCTGAATTGCTCTTACTCCGAGTGTATTTTGTGCGGTAAGTGCAGTAATGGCACTCATGGCATAAACTCCGTTCATTGTAATGGTTTTAATATCTGCCTGAATACCTGCACCACCGCTTGAATCACTGCCGGCAATTGTTAATGCTGTTTTCATTTGTTTGAAATCTATCATAATCCAAGTTCCTTTATTTTTTCTATAAGTTCTATAGTTTTTTCTTTGGGATTATCTGCTTTCATAATTGCAGATACCACACATATTCCAGCAATCGGTATTCCTTTCAAAACATCAATATTGTCTTTATTGAGTCCGCCGATGGCATTAACGGGTATTGATACGGCTTTGCAAATGTCTTTCAAAGTTTCTGTAGAGGTTAGAACAGTTTTTACCTTTGTAGTGGTAGGATAAATTGCACCGACACCGAGATAGTCTGCACCTTGCTTAAAAGCGTTCTTTGCTTGTGCAACTGTCTTTGTAGTCGCACCCACAATTTTATCTTCGCCCATCAGCTTTCTTGCTATAGAAACAGGCATGTCGCTTTGTCCTACATGCACTCCTTCAGCATTTATCGCCAATGCCACATCTACTCTGTCATCAATAATAAGTGGTACATTATATTTTTGTGTGATGCTATGAACCTTCCGGGCAAGATCTATGTATTCTATTGTGCTCTTTTCTTTTTCACGAAGTTGTAATAGTGTTGCACCACCTTTTAAGGCTTCTTCCACACGAAAAAGAAAATCTTCCTCGTCATAATTTGTACTGTCAGTTATAAAATAAAGTTTTGTATTTAATTCTTTCATTCTCTTCTCCTCACAAATACAGATAATCGTTAAGCACAGGCTGTAACCCTTCATCTGTAATATCCTTATACATCGTGTCAAGGCTACGATTATCGTCAATTTCAAATTGTTCATCGCCTTGAATATCATCAGTTTCTTTACCGGTATATTTACTCTCGTGGTCACCGATGCCCGTTGAAACTCCTGCAGAAACTTTTGTTGCAGCAATTTTGACAATACCGTTCCTAAATGATGCACTTTCACGGGATGATACGGTGATACCTACAAACGGAAGAAAAATTCTGTAAGCACAGATAATCTGACAAAGTTGTTTTTCGTGAACATTAAGAGGGTTTATTTTTTCGTTATTTACAATAGGGCGAAGTCTTGGGCAAGAGAGTGACATTTCAGCATGGGGATACTTTCTTTGCAGATAATACACATGAAGTGCACTTGCCAAAGCATCTTTACGAAAATCAGAAAGTCCTAAAAGTGCAGAAAACGCCACACCCCGCATTCCTCCCATAAGTGCTCTCTCCTGCGCATCAAAACGGTATGGCCACACACGCTTATGACCGAGTAAGTGCAACTTCTCATATTTTTCTGTGTCATAAGTTTCCTGAAATACCGTTACATAATCTGCCCCGCATTCGTGAAGGTATCTATATTCATCAGTATTAACAGGATAAATTTCAAGTCCTACCATACGGAAATATTTCCGTGCCAGTTTACAACTCTCACCGATATATTTTATATCACTATGTACCCGGCTCTCTCCCGTAAGTATCAAAATTTCTTCCATACCGCTATCTGCTATAACCTGCATTTCTTTTTCAATCTGCTCCATAGAAAGTTTCATACGATTAATATGATTATAACAGTTAAAACCGCAATACACGCAGTAATTTTCGCAGTAATTGGCTATATAAAGCGGGGTAAAAAGATAAACAGTATTTCCAAAATGCTTACTTGTTTCAATTCTTGCCTTTTCCGCCATCTGTTCCAAAAAAGGTTCTGCCGCAGGTGATAAAAGTGCCTTGAAGTCTTCTATTGAGCATTTATCGTGTTGGAGCGCCGCTCTCACATCCTTCGCCGTATATTTTGAACAATCAAAGCGTTTTATCTGTTCCATTACATTCTCGCAAACATTTGATTTAATGATTTCCATTCCGGGCAGATATTCCATATGATTCTTTCGGGATGAGGGATTGTCTTCTATTTCGTGTTTTTTTGCGAGAGTTTCGGGGGATAAATGCTCTGAATCTACAAAAAAATAATTTTCCATTTCCAACCACTCCTTAATCTCGCAAAAATCCGGTTAATGGGTCTGATGCTGAGCCACCTCTTGTTAAAACTCTGCCAAGTCCTGAAAGATATGCTTTTCTTCCTGCTTCGATAGCATTTTTGAAAGCAGACGCCATAAGAGGCAGATTTCCTGCGGTAGCAAGTGCCGTATTTGCCATAATTGCCGCCGCACCCATTTCCATTGCTTCACACGCCTGAGACGGCTTACCGATGCCTGCATCAACGATAATCGGCAAATCAATTTCGTCAATCAGTATTTGTATAAATTCTTTAGTTGCAAGGCCTTTGTTTGAACCTATTGGTGATGCAAGTGGCATTATGGTTGCCGCACCTGCATTTACTAAATCACGGGCAATATTTAAGTCGGGATACATATACGGCATTACAACAAAACCGTCATTCGCAAGAATTTCTGTTGCCTTTATTGTTTCTTCATTATCGGGAAGAAGATATTTTGAATCACGCATAATTTCAATCTTTACATAATTACCGCATCCAAGTTCACGGGCAAGACGGGCTATTCTCACTGCTTCGTCCGCATTTCTTGCTCCGCTTGTGTTGGGAAGAAGAGTGACGCCCTTTGGTATATAATCAAGGATGTTCTCCTGTTCTTTGCTATTTGCCCGTCTTACTGCAAGAGTGATAATCTCTGCCCCTGCATCTTTTACGGCAGAATCTATGAGTTTCATTGAGTATTTTCCCGAGCCTAAAATGAAACGGGAATTAAATTCGTGGCCGCCTATAATAAGTTTATCTTTGTTCATTTTCCGTACCTCTTTACACTTCAAATTTATTTGCTATAATTCTTAAAACAGTATGTGCCTGATGTGCGGCACAAAGCATTACTCTTGATGATATAAGCCCTATATCATCTTTCACATCACTTTTCTCATCACCGCAGAGATAAAAATGCTTTGAAACTTTTCTTGTCTTTATTGAATTTGCACTGTCTAACCCTGCCATTCCTGAGGCTGCGACAATGTATTTGCCGGGTATTTTCTCCAGAACACAGTTTGTAAGCATTGCCTTATACTCGGCATTATCAAAGGCTTCACAGATAATATCTGCATTTGAAAGCAACTCTTTTGTATTAATTTCGTCAATGCAAACCGTATGTATTTCCGTTTCAACATATGGATTTATTTCATTGAGATTATCCTGCAGGGCTTCTGTCTTATACATACCTATCTGATTTGCTTTATACTGCTGACGGTGAAGATTTGTTATATCCACCTTATCAAAATCAATCAGAATAAGTTTTCCTATGCCTGCGCGTGCAAGTGCAATTGCAATATTTGACCCAAGACCGCCGAGACCGCAAATTGCAACAGTTGCGGATGAAATTTTATTCTGAAATTCTACCCCATGTCTATCGTTTAACGCTTGTATCCATTCCTCTTTGGTTGGTATCATATCAACCACCCCCAACAAAACTTACAATTTCAACGCTGTCGCCGTCACGGAAAACTGTATCCGTATACCGTGATTTAGGAACTATATCACCATTTAGTTCAACAGCAACACGCATTAAGTCATAGTCCGCAGAATTAAGATACTCTGAAACTGTCTTACCTGCCGCATTCAGTTTTTTTCCGTTAATCTTTACCACTATATTCACCTCCTGAAAATTACAATAAAAAAAGAGTTACCGATTTGGTAACTCCATGGATTACTTGCTTTTTCCCATAACTGGCGTTCAGGCATCCCTCCGTTGGCATTATCCAAATCAGGTTCTCGGTCGAAGGTCATACCTTCCTCTCAGCCTGTACTACAAGCTCCCGTTTATTAAGTTAAAAGCATTATATCACTTTTCAAGATAATTTTCAATAGTTTAAGAAAAAATATTTCTTGATTTTATATAAAAAAACCGAATAATCTAGGCTGCCATCTAAATCATTCGGTTTCTATGGAAGAGCCGAATGGTTTAGATGCCATCTGATTCAGATGAAAACTTCTCACCATTTAATTCTTTTTCACTATTATGCCAATTCAAATAATATTGCTCTTTATTAGAATACATAATTGCATCAGCTTTTTTCAAAGCGACGTGAAAAGGTTTTGCGT
>JAFSGN010000007.1 GCA_017440805.1 Clostridia bacterium | reverse complement strand
TGCGTCAGCATCAAATTTCATAATTCACGAAGTGAATTATTTCACCGTGAGCGAATGCGAACGATTTCACTAAAAACTACCGGTTATGCGAGAGTTCAAATTCATACGCAAAACTGCCGAAAATATCTTTTTTGTAGCCCATAGACAGAAAAAAGCATCGACTTTGTCGGTGCTTTTTTCAATGATGTTTGCCTTTGGCAAATGATGACGCTATGGCTAATGATGTTTCCTTCGGAAATGATGTCGGCTTCGCCTAATTTTTAAACAAACAGCGCATCATTGCGAATGAAATGAGCAACATCATATTTGCAAAGCAAATGCATCATATCGCCGAGAGGCGATGCATCATTAAAACACTAAAACATCTCTATGGTTCGGCTTTCCCAGAAAAAACGACTTGTTTCGACAAGTCGTTTTTTCAGTTATATTTGCCTTCGGCAAGTTATATTGCTACGCAGTTATATTCGGCTTATGCCGAGTGATATTGTGCTTCGCACAGTTAAAGGCAAATATAATATAACTGAAACCGAAGGTTTCAATATCACTTTTGATTTATCAAAAATATCACTCCAACGAAGTTGGAATATCACTAAAAACAACTGCATCTATTATGTAGCCGAAAGCCAGAAAATCCGTACAATAATATAAAATTATAAGATACTCTACAATCGACTATTGACTTAGGTAACGATTTGTGATATAATACCCTCATAGAGAGTTTATGAGGGATACTTAAATTTTCTTGAATGAAAGAATTTTTTAGTCTCTCCCTTTTGAATATACTCTGTTACAAAAATTATGTCACCGGAGGCGGAGTGCCGTAGCACTCAAGTGCCGGATTAGGTGTCCAAGTGAGCTTGGGTTATTGTATTGCAATAACCCAGGCTTTTTTTTGGAGGTTACAATGGATTCCGAAATTTTTGAAAAATTACCGCCAACGAGACTCTTCTTTCGTTGTGCTGTTCCGTCAATGATTACTATGGCGTTTGGTGCACTCTACCAGATTGCCGACGGATTGTTCGTAGGGCGTTTTATAGGAGAGGACGCACTGGCGGCAGTTAATCTGATTATGCCAATCATCATGATGGTTTTTGCCTTTTCAAATATGATTGCAACCGGAGCATCAGTCAGAATATCTATGTTGCTCGGTATTAAAAAGCAAGAAGAGGCATCAAAATTGTTTACCTTCTCTATTAAGTTCATCTTTATAATCTCTTTGGCTATAGGTATATCAGGTCTTGCTTTTGCCCGTCAATTTGTCCGTTTGCTCTCCCCCGGCGCAACCGAACAGGCTATCCAATACGGCATTACCTACATCAGAATATATGCTCTGTTTTCACCGCTTTTGCCTATATATTTTGCCACGGACAACTATCTGCGTGTCTGCGGAAAAGAAAGGCTTTCCATGTGGATTAGTATTGCCACACAAGCATTTAACATTGTGCTGGATGTAATCCTCATTGTTTTTCTCGGTCAAGGCGTTTGGGCGGCAGCATTTACAAGTTGTCTTGCTATGGCTATCGGCTCGGTCATCACACTCACCCTTTTCCGAAATAAGCGTATGGATTTGTATTACACCAAAGGCAAGATTGAAAAACCAGTTTTCTTCCGTATTCTTGCAAATGGTTCAAGCGAATTTTTCAGCAGTATATCTATGTCAATAATGTCTGTCGTGTTTAATTTCTTCTTGCTCAAATACGGAGGCACAACGGCAGTGGCAGCGTTCTCGGTGATTATGTATGTTGATAGCATTATCGGCATGCTGGTGTTCGGTATGTGCGACTCACTGCAACCTGCCATCAGTTATTGCTACGGGGCAGGGCTTATGAGTAAAGTCAAAGCAATATTCCGTCGTATTATTCTCGGAGCCATTGTGTTATCTGTTGCATCTCTCTTGTTTATGATGTTCCTTGGGGAATATGTAGCGCTGTTGTTTGTTAAGCCAGAGGATACCGAACTTCTTGCGGTCAGTATTATAGGCATGAAACTGTTTTCTCTGTCATATATTACCGGCTGGGTGGATATGTGTTTCTCGTCATACTTCACTGCATTGGAACGGCCTGTCCGCTCTCTTATTACCTCGTTTTTCGGAACACTTGTGTTCCCTGTAGGCTTTTTGTTTATTCTTTCACCGATATGGAAATTAAACGGAGTATGGCTGACTCCCCTGTTCTCCTGTACTGCCGGTGCAATATTTACCATTATACTGGCGTTGACAATGAAAACAAAAAACAAATCCCTGTAACTCCGGACAAATCCGAAAAAGAACAATTTGAGTCTTTTTCGGATTTTAGTTTGACTATGCGTATATTCTCCTTTGTTTTGCCGACAATAAAAACAATACAGGCAGGTGAAAAAATGGAGTTTATAAATATAATTCTTACAGCGTTATTATCTGTTTGTGCACTCTTTATTATTACAAAAATCATGGGACACAAGCAAGTGGCGCAACTTGACTTTTTTGACTATGTAAGCGGTATCACAATCGGCTCAATCGGCGCTGAACTTGCCACTGAACTGGAAAAACCGTATAAACCGCTGATCGCACTTGTTGTATACGGAATTGTTTCACTTATTCTTAATTTACTGGCACATAAGATTCCCCGGACAAGAAAATATATCAACGGCACACCTACAATTTTATTTGATAGCAATAAAATATATCGTTCCAACCTCAAAAAAGCCAAGATTGATTTATCAGAATTTATGTTGATGTGCCGCGAACAGGGATATTTCTTTCTTGACGAAATACAGACGATTGTTTTAGAGCATAACGGAAAACTGTCAATTCTCCCGAAATCCTCAAATCGTCCTGCTACTCCGCAGGATTTAAATATCCCGGTAAACCCAACACGAATGGACATTGAAGTAATTATGGACGGAAGGATACTTGATGAAAATCTGTTGCGAATGGGCAAAAACGCAAGATGGCTTGAAAAACAGATTAAAGTTCAGGGTTTTAAAAACCCGGGTGAAATTTTTCTGGGTATTTTCCGCAAAGAAGATGAATCCCTTGCTCTGTATCGTGGAGAGTAAAAGAAACATATACTGATACCAAAACCATATTGGAGGTATCGTTATGCATAATTGCTGTCGGGGAAGTCACCCCGAAATAAGAGATTACGGTCGGGAACCGTTTGTTTTTAATATTAATCACGCAACTAACATGAATCAGAACTTCCGTACAACACTTTGGACAGGCCGGGATATGCAACTGACTCTCATGAGCATACCGGTGGGGTGTGACATCGGTGTGGAAATGCACCAGGATGTTGACCAGTTTATACGAATTGAAAGAGGACATGCCAAGGTATATATAGGTGACCGCAGAAATGCCTTATGTGAGGTGGGAACTGTAAATGGGAATTATGCGATTATCATTCCCGCAGGAACATGGCACAACATAGTAAATGCAGGAAACCGACCTTTAAAGGTATATTCGCTTTATGCACCGCTCCAGCATCCCTTCGGAACAGTTCATAAAACAAAAAAGGACGCAGAACACTAAAACAGGGCGTCACCAAAATAAAAGTATATGCACTGCCATAAATCTCAAGGTGTGCATATACTTTTAAAATATTTTTTATTAATTTATGCAATAATCAATTTCTGGATATGTTTTTTGTGTAGGTTGTGGGAGACATACCCATTTTTTGTTTAAATACCTTTGAAAAATACTGAGGGTCAGAAAATCCGCATTGATTGGATATATCCGACACACTTGTTATTTCTCTGTCCATCACTGTGCAGGCATTCTGGAGCCTGATTGTATTCAGATATTCAGCAATACCCACATTGAATTTCTTTATGAAAATTGTTGAAATATATTTGGGGCTGTAGGAAAGTTCCTTGCTGATTGCTTTCATAAAATGCATTAAGGGCAGTAATTTAAAAGGCGGAAACGATTAATTTCGTTTCTGCCTTTTATTTACATAAGAACTGTTCTTAAGAGTATACCTCATAGAATGCTCATTTTTTTGTGATATTATTTTTCACTCTTTCCGCCGTGAAGCATTTTGTATTTTTTGAAAGTCATTCCATAGTACTTTTTGAATACTGTACTGATATAGTTTTCGTCGGGCATTCCGATAAACTCCCCGGCTTGTTTAAGGGTATAGTCAAAGCGGAATATTAATTCAAGCATATAATTAAGTTTCATTTTTATTATGTATTCCGAAATGGGCATACCTTTATATAATGTAAAGATTGTCGTGAGGTAATTTTTGTTTATACCTATATGATGTGCAAGTTCGGTCATACTGACTCTTGTTGACATATTTTCTGCTATATATTCCTCTGCCATACGACAATACCGCTGACAAGACGGAGAAATATTCTCATTTACTGTTTTACCGTCTTTGTTTTCAATATACTTTTTAATTTCGGAAAACAGGTGAGCCAGATCACAGAGTTCATCAAAATAATTTTTGGGTTCAAGAAAAGTTTTATCAGCCACTATTTTTCGTATTGTGTGAGCAATAGCCTCACTTTTTTTAGACCCCTTTATCAGATACGGCAATGTGATAACACTGTCGTTTCCCGCTGCTTTATCCCCAACAAAGTGACTGTCTATAAGAAACTCTACCGAAGTATGCTTATGCTGACCGGGATTTTTCCCTCTTACTTCAAAAATATGTTCAGGAGGCAATACAAAAATATCTCCCTCACCCACCGTAAAACTTTCCCCGCTTGAAATATCGGTAATTATCAGCGGATTAAGTTCGACAATCCCAAGTTCAAGTATTCCTGCATATGCTGTCTCCGGTTGCTGATAGTTTCCGAAACCGCAGGTAGATACCCGGTATTTATAATCGTTTGCAGTATGTGCGTGAGCGTATGCTATAGAATAAAATCTCATAAATTCCAAAGTTACATCTTTCATTTTGCAAACTCCTTTTTCCTGATAAGTGTATTATACTACTTTTTTAAAAAAATTTAAAGTCCTTTTTGAATAATAAATACAAAATGAGTAAAAATATACCTATCAATATTTATGGAGGCAGTTATGAAAATTTTAAAAACTACTTTTTTACTTTTTATTTTTTCAGTGTTTTGTTTGGTCCATGTGTATGCATATACAGGTGAATTATCCCCTGCTATTGACATTATAAAAAACAAAACAAGTTTTGTTAAATCCGGTACCACACAGGGCGATGTTGTTTTCTCCGCCGAGGATTTTGATACAGGTTTTGGGTTAAAGGTTTCGGAAATTACAATTCAGACTCTTCCGCCGGTAAAAGACGGTATTTTAAAATTAGCAGGAGCCGCTGTTACAACCGGACAAACTATCCCCCGAAAAAACATTGGAAATCTTAAATTTATTCCAAATTCAAAAAAGGCATCCCGATGCGATTTTATGGTGTACCATTCAGGCGATCCAAAGACTTCAATCAAATGCACTGTGAGTTTAAGTGACGGAATAAACTTTTCTCCCTCTGCTCTTGAATCTGCTTTTTCCACACAGAGAAATATTGCCATTGTAAAAACTCTTTACGCCTACGACCCTGAAAATGACGATATGACTTTTGAAATAGTATCAGCACCAAAAAACGGTGTATTAACACTTACCGGTACCAATGACGGAAGTTTTTTCTATCAGCCTAAGGCAAACTTTTGCGGCAATGACAGTTTTGAGTATCGTGTCTGCGACCGGAACGGAAACTTTTCCGAAACAGAGAAAGTAAAAATTAAAGTAGAAAAACCTGCCTCCGATATTTTCTTTACAGATATGGCAGGACACTGGGCTCATAATTCCGCAATAAGAACCACCTCATACGGAATAATGCCGATATACTACGATTCAAACGGGTATGCAGTATTTAACCCTGATGACAAAATTACCCGTGAGCAGTTTTTGGTAAGTGCCATGAAGGCAGTAGACTATAAAACCGATTCTGAAATTTTCAGTACAATTTTCCATGATGACGACCTTATTTCAGATGATGCCAAATGCTATATTTCAGCCGCATACCGCGATGAAATTATATCAGGATATGCAACACCTTCCGGCATAATCTTTGACCCCGACGGTGAGATTACAAGAGCACAGGCGGCTGTGATTGTATCAAAACTTATAAACGCACCCTCAACCGATGCCACAGCGGTTTTTGCTGACCACCAGGACATTCCAGTCTGGGCTGCAGATGCACTGTCCTCTCTTGTTTCCTGCGGAATACTGAGCGGAATGGGTAACGGCAGTATAAACGCCTCCTCCCCTCTCACCCGTGCCCAGTGTGCAGAAATGCTTTGCGCTGTCCAGGAGTACAGCGAGGAAACTCAAAAACAAAACAGTTTCTTTGCACGGCTTTTCGGTAAAAACAAATAAACTTCACTGATAAAACCCGGTACAAATATTGTGTTTGTGCCGGGCTTTATTTATTCTTTTTACACCTTGATTTTTGGGTTTTTTTATGATATACTTTACTAAAACGGAAAGGTGGAAATCTGATGGATACAAAACAAAGATTTTTAGAAATATACAATTCAAAAATAACCCGTGAGGGTGCTGACAAAATGTTGGAATACCTTGAAAACAGTGATTTTTTCACTGCACCTGCCAGTACCCGCTTTCATGGTTCATATCCCGGCGGTCTTGCCGAGCACTGTGTAAATGTGTACGAATGTCTTAAAGATTATCTTTCACGCCCCCGCACAAAAGAAGTATACGGAATGGATTTCACAGATGAATCAGTTGCTATTGTTGCACTGCTCCACGATGTATGCAAAATCGGATGCTATAAAACCTCTACCCGAAATGTTAAAGAAAACGGTCAGTGGAAAGAAGTTCCCTACTTTGAATTCAGCGACCCCATGCCTTACGGCCATGGTGAAAAATCCGTATACATAATAAACGGATATATGCGTCTTAAAAGAGATGAGGCATTTGCAATAAGGTATCACATGGGATTTTCGGGAACGGAAGACAAAAACACAATCGGAACTGTTATGGAAAAGTTTCCTCTCGCCCTTGCCCTTTCAATTGCAGATATGGAATCAACATATTTTCTTTCATAAATAATTTTAACATATAACAAGGAGTTTTTTATGAAACAATTATCTTTAGTTTTTATTTCAATTCTTTTGATTTTCTTTCTTTTTTCCTGTAAATCTGACGGTATCAACCAAATCGTAACAGAAAATAATAACATACAGCAGGAAGTAAATGTTCCCTGTTGTTCGATTATGGCAGAAATAGTTTCAAAATTTGATTTCAGCACTGATGACTTTGACGCTTTCGACAGCACTTCACCGGACACAGTGCTTGACACAAGTACAATTTCATACTTCTACGGAGGTCAGGATATTACGGATGAACCCGATTTTTCTCATGTTACCGATTACTGTCTTATCGTTCCGATAACCACTGCTGCTACCGAAATAGGAATTTTCAAACTTGACGACCCGTCTTTTGCTGAACAAATGTCAGGTTATTTCAACAATCGTGCAAGTGCCAGAGCATCCACTTTTGCACCTTACAACCAGGCGGAATCTGACAAAGCCCGCAATGTTCTTATTTCCGGCAACGGAGAATATGTGTGGTATATTATGACAGACACTAATAACGAAATACAATCGGCAATACTCGAAATGATTAAATAATGCTTATAATCAGGGTTATACGCCTTGACAAAATATATTATTTATGATATAATTTTTTAGTTAAGTATATTATTTAGGAAGGTATTAGAAATGGCAAAACAAGAGAAAAGACTTGTAGAAGACATAACACCTATGGAGCAGGATTTTGCTGCATGGTATACCGATGTTGTCAAGAAAACAGATTTAATAGATTATTCCAGTGTTAAAGGCTGTATGATTATCCGTCCTTACGGATATGCAATATGGGAGAACATACAGCATATTCTGGATACAATGTTCAAGGAAACAGGACATCAGAATGTTATGATGCCTATGTTTATTCCTGAATCCCTCCTAAACAAGGAAAAAGACCATGTTGAAGGGTTTGCACCGGAAGTTGCCTGGGTTACCCACGGTGGAAGTGAAAAACTTACCGAGCGTCTTTGTGTTCGTCCTACATCTGAAACATTATTCTGCGAACATTATGCAAATGTTATACGCTCATACCGTGATTTACCTAAACTCTACAACCAGTGGTGTTCTGTTGTAAGATGGGAAAAAACAACCCGTCCCTTCCTTCGCAGCCGTGAATTTTTATGGCAGGAAGGTCATACAATGCATGCTACTGCGGAAGAGGCAATGGAAGAAACACTGCGTATGCTTAATATATACGCTGAATTTTGCGAAAAATATCTTGCAATTCCCGTTGTAAAAGGCAGAAAGACAGATAAAGAAAAATTCGCAGGTGCAGAGGCTACATACACTATTGAAGCACTTATGCACGACGGAAAAGCACTTCAGGCAGGTACAAGTCATAACTTCGGTGACGGATTTGCAAAGGCTTTTGATGTAAATTATCTTGATAAAGATAACAAACTCAAATTCTGTCATCAGACCTCCTGGGGTATGTCAACCCGTATTATCGGCGGTATAATTATGACTCACGGAGACAACAGCGGTCTTGTTCTACCCCCTGCAATTGCACCTACACAGGTAATGGTTATTCCGATTGCGCAACATAAAGAGGGCGTTATTGAAAAAGCAGAAGAAATTCACAACCGTCTCAAAAAGATTGTCCGTTGCGGTATTGATACCAGCGACCAGAGTCCCGGATGGAAATTTGCAGAATATGAAATGCGCGGTGTTCCCCTTCGTCTTGAAATCGGTCCCCGTGACATTGAAAATAATTCCTGCGTTATGGCGCGTCGTGATAATGGCGAAAAGATTGTTGTAAATCTTGATGAACTGGAAAAAATTGTTCCTGAGATGTTAGCGGATATCACAAAATCATTATATGAAAAAGCACTTTCACATCGTGAAGAAATGACTTGTGATGCACATAATATGGATGAACTCAAAGAAACATCCGCCACAAAACCCGGTTTTATTCGTGCTATGTGGTGCGGAGAACTTGATTGTGAGTTGAAACTTAAAGAAGATTGCGATATAACTTCAAGATGCATGCCTCTTGAGAACAATGCAATAGATGACAAGTGCGTATGTTGCGGAAAACCCGCCACAAAACTTGTGTACTGGGGCAAGGCATATTAATTTTAAGATTGTTTATAAAAATTAAGCAGATGTAAAAAACTCCAAATTGTTAAAAACTGAATTATTTTTCCTGTCTCTAAAAACAGGGGGTATAAAAAACTCGAACAGAGTTTTTTATACCCCCTTATCTGTTTAGTTATTTATAATATTTGATGTTTTAAGAGTCACTTCGCCCGAAGACAGAATATATTCTTTTCCGTCACTGTTTACAATCAAATTTCCCACATTATTTATACCGGTTGCAATTCCGCTGAATTTCGCTCCATTCAGTGAAAATTTAACTTTTTTTCCAATCATTATACCTATAAGCGAACGATACTCGGCTATCACTTCATTAATGTCTTCATTCACTATACAGAACAGTTCTTCTGCTATATGCGAGGCAAGGAAATTTTCATCCCCTGCTTTACATAAAATGCTGCCGGCAATAGTTTTTATTTCCTGCGGAAAATCAGCATTATTTATATTGATACCTATTCCAACAATATAAGAACCGGACGAAATTTCGTTCTTTCCGTTTACTTTCTCACATAATATCCCGCAAATCTTGCGATTTTGGTATATTATATCATTTACCCATTTAACATCCACAGCAATGTTGCATACTTTCTTTATTCCTCTGCACACTGCTACTGCGGCACAAATTGTTAGAATTTGTATGTTAGCGGAACTGATTGAGTCATTTTCAAGCAATATACTCATATATAGTCCGCCGTGTGCCTCTGAATAAAAAGTTTTTCCGCATCTTCCCCGCCCGGATGTCTGATGATATGCCAGAACAACAGTTTTATCTTTCAGTTCTGTCACATTTTCCTTCATATATGTGTTAGTCGAACTGACAGTATCCAATATAATTACATCCGATGCTGCTGAAATTTTTTTAATTAATGCAGATGAAAAATTAAGTTTATTTTTTTTCATATAAACAAATACTTATATAAATTTTTTTACGGCAAGTACAACCGGTTTAAATATAATTCCCGTGGCAGTCGCATTTATGCATTGCTTTATAAGATTAAACGGTAGAATTGCAGTGGGAATAAGTTCTTTTACTGCACCGACGGGTACACCCATAAAAAGCGGGGTGATAAATAAATTTGCAGGAATCATTACTCCTACAGATACTATAATTCCACAAACCAACGATAAAATAAAGGATAGTGCTCCCTTTTTTGAGAACTTATATATTAAACCTGCTGTCAAAGTAAATACACCGGTAGAAATAATGTGCATAATAATTCCGTACACACCCGACCCAAGACTTACTGTAAATCCCTGAACAAGCGAGACAATTACGGTAATTACAAACCCGTAAAGAGGTCCGTAAATAAACGTTGCAATATAAATAGGAATATCTGCAGGGTCATATTCAAGAAACGGCGTTGCAGGTATAATGGGCATATGTATAAGCCATACCAGTACAACACTCAAGGCAACAATAACGCCTAATGCCGTAAGTCTTTTTGTGTGATTAATTTTATTCATTATTAAAATTCTTCCTTTCTTTTGGGAGAGGCAAAAAAACGCCCGAAAATTCGGGCGCAAAAAATTCATGTTTCTTCTCTCATCCGGACTTTACCGTCGGCTCTGGAATTTCACCAAATCAGCTTTCGCTCGCGGGCTATACCGCCGGTGGGGAATTTCACCCACCCCCGAATATTAATTTTTAAAATAAGGGGCGGAATAAACCGCCCCTTTTATAAGTTCTTATTAGTTAATAGCGGTAACAACGCCTGAACCAACAGTTCTTCCGCCTTCACGGATGGAGAAACGGAGACCCTGTTCAATAGCGATAGGAGTGATAAGTTCAACATTCATATCAACATTATCGCCGGGGTTGCACATTTCAACGCCATCGGGAAGAGTGATAACACCTGTAACGTCAGTAGTTCTGAAATAGAACTGAGGACGATAGTTGTTGAAAAAGGGCTTATGGCGTCCTCCTTCTTTTTCGGTAAGAACGTAAACCTGGCCAACAAACTTGGTGTGAGGAATGATTGTACCGGGTTTTGCAAGAACCTGACCACGCTCGATATCAGTTTTCTGGATACCACGGAGCAAACAACCTACGTTGTCACCTGCTTCAGCATAGTCGAGAAGTTTCTTGAACATTTCGATACCGGTAATAACGGTCTTCTTGGTTTCGGTTGTAAGACCAACGATTTCTGCTTCGTCGTTCATCTTAATCTGACCTCTCTCAACTCTACCGGTAGCAACAGTACCACGACCGGTGATGGAGAAGATATCTTCGACAGGCATAAGGAACGGCTGGTCAGCCTTTCTGTCGGGAGTAGGAATATAAGAGTCAACATTGCTCATGAGTTCAAGAATAGGAGCGTACTCAGGAGCGTTGATGTCTGTACTTGCGCTTTCAAGAGCGTCACGAGCAGAACCACGGATGATAGGTGTGTTATCACCGTCAAATTCGTACTTGCTGAGAAGGTCACGAATTTCCATCTCAACGAGGTCGAGAAGTTCGTCGTCATCAACCATGTCGCACTTGTTCATAAATACAACGATTGAAGGAACGCCAACCTGACGAGCAAGAAGGATGTGTTCACGAGTCTGCTGCATGGGACCGTCGGTAGCAGCAACAACGAGAATAGCACCGTCCATCTG
>JAFSGN010000006.1 GCA_017440805.1 Clostridia bacterium | reverse complement strand
TTCAGTGTGCTGTCTGTATACCATCCATCAAATTTGTATCCTTCTTTGGTGGGGGCTTCCGGTTCTGCTACCACATCATTCTTATCTACTGTTACTGTCTTTACCTTGCTTCCTCCGTTTGTCTCAAATCTGACTGTGAAGTAAGAGTTCAAAGAATTTTCTGTGGCCGCAGCAGTGACAGATTTCTCCACCGTTTCATTAAGAATTTGAGTGTCTGCATCCCTGTACTGAAGATTAATGCTTACATTCTGCGGATTTTTGTCGGCAGTCTTTAATTTCAGTGCAAATCTGAACATATCACCATTCATATCTCCTGCAGAACTGTACGCAAAAATCCCCTTATGTGTTTGTGTATCATAGTGTGACATTAATCCTTCTTTAAGCCATTCTGCACTGACAAATTCAAAATTATCAGGAAATGCAACCGATACTGCCGCCGATTTTGCATTATCCGCGCCGTTAACAGAAACAGTAAAAGTTACGGTATCGCCAACACTTACATCGGTATGCGAAGATTGCAGTGTCACCTTGTTTTCTGTGGCGGACACAGTCAGCATTGCCGTAATAATCATTACAACACACAAAAATGATAATAGAACTCTTTTCATTTGTTCTTTGATTTCCTTTCTGAAAAAAACTGTATTGATATAATCACGACAGCGGATAATCATCGGGGAAGAATGTATAGTACATCAAATAAATTGCATCACTGTCGGTAACCTCGCCGTCACCGTCAAAATCGCAATCCTGATTTATGGGATAATCATCCGGAAAGAATGTGTAGTACATCAGATATATCGCGTCACTGTCGGTGATTTCATCATCACCGTCTATGTCTCCGAGAACCGCTCCGCTTTCAGAGAGAGGCACAAACGGAATACCTTTCTCATTTGCATAAGTTTCCGTTGTACTTCCCGGGTAGCCGTAGAGAGTAAGGTCGGGGTGGCAACCTTCAAAATCTCTCGCCGCAAAGAGCATTGTCTTATTATAAATTATTACCTTTTTAAGAGCAGAACAATTTTTGAACAAAGATGTATCTACGCCATCCACACTGGCAGGGATTTTTATTTCTGTAAGAGAACTGCAGGATTCGAATGCAGAATATCCGATACTGTAAACCCCATCGGGAATTGTAAATTTCTTAAGTGAAACACAATTTTTAAAAGCATTGTAACCTATCGTTCTCAAACCATCGGGAAGCGTTACATCTGTAAGAAGTCCGCAAAACTCAAATGCGCTGTTTCCAATACCTTTAACACCATTTTTCACTATTACGGTTTCAAGAGAATCGCAATGATAAAAAGCACAATCACCTATTGTATAATCTTCTCCGCCCACCGTTACCTGTTTAAGTGCATCACAATCGTTGAACGCAAAACTGCCAAGGAGTGTCACACTGTCCGGAATTGTAATTTGTGTAAGTCCTGAACAATTCCGGAATGCTCCCTCCCCAATCCACGCCAATCCCTCCGGAAGTGCTATTTCCGTAACCGCCGTGCAGGAATAAAATGCTTCACTGCCAATAGTTTTTATACCGTTATCTAACTTTATTTCCTTTATGAACGAACGGTACGCTTTCCACGGAGCAGGCGAATTGTCCGACCAGTTTTTCATACTGCCGGTTCCGCTTATGGTAAGAACGCCTTCATAATCCAGAGTCCAGGTCAGGTTGTTACCGCAAGTGCCGGAATAAAAAATTGCAGGCTCTTCCTCGTTCAAGGAAACAAAGGTAATATTATTCTCATCGGCATGAGTCTTGGCAGTGCTGTCCGCATAACCGTAAAAGACAATATCGCCATAGCAGGAATTAAACACATTTGTTCCGAAAGTGGTGGTTTTACTGTAGAAAGTTATTTTTTCAAGGCTTGAGCAACCGAAAAACGCAGTATCACCTATGCTTGTAACATTTTCAGGTATTATTATATTTTTAAGCATAGAGCACCTTGCAAAAGCATAATCTCCCACAACACTCACGCTGCCGGGAATTATTATGTCGGTCAGATAACAGGCATCTCTGAACGCGGGATTTGCAATTTCCCGGACTGTCGCGGGGATTTCATAGAGAGTATCTGTTTTTCCTTCCGGATATCTGTAAATAACTGTTTTTTCTTTGTTAAATAAAACACCGGAGTCATCATTTGAGAAGTATTGGCTTCTGGGGTTTACTGTAATATTTTTCAGTCCGCCTACATTTGCAAAAGCCCACTCACCAATATGACTGACTCTTTTTCCCAATGTTATGTCTTCAATACCGGAATTGAAGAAACATCTTTCCCCTATGCTTTCGACACTATTGGGTATTTTTATTGATTTAAGCGAAAAGCACTGATAAAACGCCTCGGCACCGATATCAACAACACTGTTGGCAATTTTTATACTTTCAACGCCATCGTTCATAAATGCACCGAAACCAATGCTTGTTACACCATACTCTATGACTACATTTTTAATTGCAAGTGCAAACCAGGGTTTATCAAATGAACTTTCATAATCAGCCATTTCTCCGGTACCGCTTATAGTGAGTGTTCCTTCATTATCAAGTGTCCAGGTAAGATTGTCGCCGTTTTTACCGCAAGTGCCGGAATGGAGAATTTCTATATCTTCATCAATCACATTAAATGTAATACTATTCGCATTTGCATAGGTCTCTGCTGTACTACCTGCATAGCCGTATAGAGTAAAGTCGGCGTGACAGTCAACAAACGCATATGCACCGATAGCGGCGGTTTTGCTGTAAATTGTCGCTTTTTTCAGACTTGTGCAATGGTAGAATGCATCAGAGCCTATGCTTGCTACACTTGCGGGGATTTCTATGCTTTCAAGACTTGTGCAATAGAAGAATGCATATTCACCTATACCGGTGACACTGTCGGGAATGGTTATTTCCTGAATTGCTTTGCAACCATGGAACGCACTTTCACCTATGCTTATAATGCCGTCGGGAAGGAATATTTCGTCAAGATTTGAGCAATCATAAAACATAAGCTTTCCAATGCTCGTAACACCGTCGGGTATAACTATACTTTCAAGTTTTGAGCAACCATAAAATGCCGCATCGCCGATATTTGACACATCATCGGGTATATCTATGCTTTTAAGGCTTGAGCAATTATTAAACGAAAGCATACCGATGCTTACAACACTGTCTGAAATGGAAATTTCTTCAAGAGCGTCACAGCCGTAAAATGCGCAAACGCCTATGTTTGTAACACCGTTTTCAATCTTTACACTCTTTACGGAAGAACGGTAAGAATCCCACGGAGCAGGTAAAAGGGTTGTCCAACTCGCCATTGCACCCTCGCCGGAGATTGTGAGAAGTCCGTTTTCGTCAAGAGTCCAGGTCAGGTTGTCGCCGTTTTTTCCGCAGGTACCGGAGGCTATTGTTTCCGCCGATACAATAAGAACAGACATGAGGATAATAAGCAGACAAGACAGTAATAATACAGTTTTTTTCATTTTTTGGCCTCCAATTTATATTTTTAAATTTTTACATACCGCTATTTTACAGCGGATAATCATCGGGGAAGAATGTATAGTACATCAAATAAATTGCATCACTGTCGGTAACCTCGCCGTCACCGTCAAAATCGCAATCCTGATTTATGGGATAATCATCCGGAAAGAATGTGTAATACATCAGATATATCGCGTCACTGTCGGTGACCTGGTCGTCACCGTCTATGTCTCCCGGAATCTCTGCACTTTCTGCAAGTGGTACAAACGGAATACCTTTCTCATTTGCATAAGTTTCCGTTGTACTTCCCGGGTAGCCGTGAAGTGTAAGGTCGGCATGGCAAACTTAGAAAATATATCCATCAAATGCTGCAGTTTTGCTGTAAATTGTTGCTTTTTTTAGACTTGTGCAATATCCGAATGCATCAGCGCCTATGCTTGTTACACCGCTTTCAATTTTTACACTCTTTACGGAAGAACGGCAAACATACCACGGAGCAGATGAGGAGTATGTCCAGTCCGCCATTGCACCTGTGCCGGAGATTGTAAGAAGTCCGTTTTAGTCAAGAGTCCAGGTCAGGTTGTCGCCCTGTGCACCGCAAGTGCCGGCGGCTATTGTGCCGGCGTTTACCGCGGAAACGGACAGTATTATTATAATCAGGCACAAAAGCGAAAATAAAAGTTTTTTCATTTTTTCAATCCTCTTTTTCCGTTTTTCAACGGGTATTTTTACGGGGAATATAATATATAAATCAATGTATAAAACACCCTTTTTTACATGTATATTGTAGCATAATACACGCGATATGTCAATGTTTTACAGAGATATGACCCGACTTTTACCTGTCAAGGCGCAAAATTACGGCAAAATAATGGTTTTGCGGTATGTTTTTTAAGGTTTTTAACATTTTATTTTCTGCGGGTTGTTTTTTTTGATGATTTGAGGTATAATGATTTCAACAGAGTTGAAAGCATTAACTAAGTTTGCCCTGTCGGGCAAGTGAAGTTATCTTCGATAGTGAAGTTTACCAAGGTAAGTGAAGTTCTGCCGTGTGGCAGGGTGGGAAACAAGGTGTAGTGTATGGATAAATACAAGGATATAATAAATTTACCTCATAAAATTTCGGCGAAGAGAATGCCCATGGCAACCGGTGACCGTGCGGCGCAGTTTGCTTCTTTTTCCGCACTCACAGGGTATGATGATGCGATAAAGGAAACGGCACGGATTACCCGTAAAAAACCACGGCTGAGCAGTGACGGTCTTGAGGAACTTAATATCAGGTTTCAGATTTTAATTGCAACCCTTGACAGAAAAAATACGGTTGATATAACATATTTTGTGCCCGACAGTCATAAGCCGGGAGGAAAAGTTATGATGATACAGGGAATAGTGGAAAAAATAGATACTGTCCAAAGAATAATTACTCTGTCAGACGGGGTAAAAATTCCCATGAATGATGTAGTTTCGGTTGAGGGAGAAATATTAGGCTTTTTTGATGTATAAAAAGGCAGGTTTCCGACGAATAATGTTGGAAGCCTGGCGTTTTTTCTCCGGGGAGAAAACTGTCATACTGACATTTTATTATAAAAACCCGCGGGACTGACTCCGACGGTCAGTCCCGCACTTCCATGTAACCGGAGAGAATTTATCTCCCCACAAGACTCTATTCAACCGGCTCTATAACGCCGTACTCGCCATTTTTGTTGCGTTTATATACCACACAAACTGCGTCGGTTTCCTCGTTTTTGAAAACATAGAACTGATGTCCCAGAAGGTTCATCTGCAATACCGCTTCTTCCGCCGACATAGGTTTATAGAGGAATTTTTTGATATTGGTTATATTAATACTGCTTTCTTCCTCCTCGTAAAACTCTGTCTGGTCTTCAAATGCTCCGCTGCGAAGTCTTTTTTCCAGTTTGGTTTTGTACTTGCGTATCTGACGCTCAATAACATCAATACACAAATCCAAAGCGGAAACAGGGTCTGCGGCATATTCTTCCGCACGGTAAAAATAGCCTTTTTCGGTAATGGTAATTTCTACACGGATATTAGTGCGTTCCTCGGTTATGGTGGAAGTGATTTCGGTGTCGTCTTCAAAAAACTTTTCAAGACGCCTGAATTTCTTTATAAAAGTGTCTTTGATGTCGTCTGTGATGTTAAATTTCTTTCCTACAAAATTAGCCTTCATGAAATCAACCCCTTATGTGTTTATAAGAGCAGGAAAATTTTATTTCCCTCTCTGTTGTATATATTGTATCATAAAATTGGTAATATGTAAATAGGTTTTGGGTAAATTTTACTATTAAAATGTTAATTTTTCAATTTGTTCACATTTTTCTTATACTGCCGTGGCAGAAGATGAAACTTCCATCTGCTGCCACGGCTTTTTTCAGTTGCCCTGAAGCGTGTCTCCCGCCCGTTCTATACAGTTTCCGATGGTGTGCATTGCCTGACCTGCTTTGTGACGCATATTACAGGAATTTATTATGCCGGAACATTTTTTGTTTCCGACCAGCAAATCGGCAACAATACCGCCCACAAGCGAAGCGATACCCAATGAAACACCTATTGCGGTATAAGGATAGTTTTTCATCATATTTTTTACCTCCTTTTGTTTGATACATTCTTATTATATGTTTAATTTGCGAAATAATACTTTGTAGTGAACAAGATTGACTTTATTCCGAAATTATGATATAATGACTTCATCGAAGATGAAATTAACTAAGTTTGCCCTGTGGGCAAGTGAAGTTATCTTGCGATAGTGAAGTTTACTTCGTAAGTGAAGTTCTGCCTTACGGCAGAGTAGCAAACTTAACTTCACTTTTGCATAGGCAAAAACAATAAATCTCTTGCGAGATTTTCTATATGTGCTGACGCGACTCGATATGTTGCCTTACGGCAACGAGATTGCATATCGACAAAAAGATTAAAATCCAAATTGTTCAGTAATTTTATAATGTGACTTGTAAGAAACGGAGGAGCATATGAACAACGATTTTTTAAATATAATGGAAACCCGCTCAAAAAGATTATCAAAATCTCACCGCAGGATTGCGGAATATGTGTCACAGAATTTTGATAAAGTTGCCTATATGACGGCTGCAAAACTGGGCAATGCCGTCGGTGTTTCCGAGTCAACGGTTGTCCGTTTTGCCATAGAGTGCGGATTCGAGGGATATCCCGAGTTCAGCCGTCACCTCCATGAACTCATTCCGTCAAAACTTACTTCTGCACAGCGTACCGAGATAACCAATATGCGACTTGAAGAAGGGGAAATTCTCAATAAAGTTCTGTCCAGCGACATAGACAAGTTGAAAAACACCCTTTCTCAGATTGACCAGAAAGTTTTCTACAGTGCGGCAGATGCTATTATAAATTCCCGGAATATCTACATTATGGGAGTAAGGTCTTCTTCTGCTCTTGCAGGTTTTATGCATTACTATTTTTCCCTGATATTCGATAATGTAAGGCTGATTTCTTCCACTACGGGAAGTGAGATGTTCGAGCAGATATTCAAAGCGGGCAAAGGAGATATTGTCATCGGAATAAGTTTTCCCAGATATTCCAAACGAGTTGTTCACGCCATGGAATACGCAAAAAGCAAAGGTGCTTGTCTTATCGCACTGACAGACAGCAGTGAGTCGCCTATTGCCCGTCCTGCAGACTACACTCTTCTTGCAAAAAGCGATATGGTGTCCTTTGCCGATTCCCTTGTTGCTCCCATGAGTATTATAAATGCCCTTATTGCTACCATAGGCAAGAAAAAGGGCGACCATATACAGAAGGTATTTAACGAGTTGGAGGCTCTCTGGGACGAACATGATGTGTACGAGAAGTCCAATGCATAAGCGTGTTGCGGTTATAGGCGCAGGTGCAGCCGGGCTTTTTTGTGCCGGAACACTTGCGGAATACGGAAATTGCAGTGTAAGTATATTTGAGAAAAACAAGGTAGCAGGCAAAAAAATTCTGATAACCGGCAAAGGAAGATGCAATGTTACAAACGACTGCACACCTGACGAGTTTATAAGGAATGTTCCCCGCAACGGACGGTTTTTGTTTGCTGCAATAAATGCTTTTACTCCCCGTGACACCATAGATTTCTTTGAAAAGCACCATGTTCCTCTGAAAACAGAACGAGGCCGTCGGGTCTTTCCCGTGTCGGACAGGGCATCCGATATAAGAGGAGCACTTGCGGATTATTGCAAAAAGTGTGAATTTATAAACAAAACCGTTACCGATATCACCCTTGACGACGGCAAAATAACAGGACTTATTGCAGAAGATGTTTTTTATGAATTTGACTGTGTTGTTATATGCACGGGCGGTATGTCATATTCCGCCACAGGTTCCACCGGTGACGGATACAGATTTGCAACCAAAGCCGGACATACAATAATTACCCCCATGCCCTCTCTTGTCCCCATGGAATGCGTTGAAGAATGCTGCAGAGATATGATGGGACTTTCCCTGAAAAATGTTACTCTTACCCTTAATGACACAGAAAACAACAAAAAAATTTACGAGGAAATGGGTGAGATGCTCTTTTGTCATTTCGGTATATCGGGGCCCCTTGTTTTAAGTGCCTCGGCACACATCGGAAGAAGTGAAAAAGAACGGCAGGGTCTTGAAAACGGAAGATACACCGTGTCTATAGACTTAAAGCCCGCCCTTGACGAGCAGGTTCTGAACAACAGAATACTGTCGGATTTTGAAAAATACAAAAACAAAAATTTCGCCAATGCATTAGGCGACCTCCTGCCCTCAAAACTGATTCCCGCCGTGATAGAAAAAACAAATATACCGCCCATGAAGAAAGTAAATGAAATAACCCGCAAAGAGCGGTACTGTCTTATTTCGGTGCTGAAAAATTTCACCCTCACGGTAAACGGTTTCCGCCCCATAGAAGAAGCTATTGTGACTTCCGGCGGAGTTAAAACCTCCGAAATAAATCCCCGTACCATGGAGTCAAAACTCGTATCGGGACTTTATTTTGCGGGTGAAGTGATTGATGTTGACGCATACACAGGGGGATATAATCTTCAGGCGGCTTTTTCCACAGCATTTCTCGCTTCAAAAGCCATAACAGAGCAGTAAAAAAACACTTGCAAAAGCAAGTGTTTTTTGTCTGGGAGCGGGTGGATTCGGACCACCGAAGTCACTGACAACAGATTTACAGTCTGCCCCCTTTGGCCGCTCGGGAACGCTCCCATATTAAGTTAAGTTGCGTGGAGCTGGTGAAGGGACTTGAACCCCCAACCTGCTGATTACAAATCAGCTGCTCTGCCAGTTGAGCTACACCAGCGAAAAATCCCGGCAATGCGGAACTGTCGTTCGCAACGGTAGTTATTATATCACATTATTACTGCTTTGTCAATAGTTTTACAAAAAAAATTAAAAAAGTTTTATGGGAACGGTATTTATTCACAAAACCGTTCCCTTTTAACCTGTTTCTACTCGTCGTGAGAATTCATCAGCATTTCGTTGTATCTTTCGCGGGAAATTATAACCTGACGGGGTTTTGCACCTGAAAAAGGTCCTATTATGCCCAAATCGTACATAGTGTCAACCAGCCGTGAGGCACGGGCATATCCCAGAGAAAGACGGCGTTGTATAAGCGATGCGGAAATTGCACCTGCCTCAAAGGCGATTTCAATGGCGGGTTTGAGCATTTCGTCGCTGTCAAGAGAACCCTTTCCGCCTTCGGAGGAGGATGATAATCCCCGCGTCTTTTTATCTCCGCACTTTTCGGCTTCTTCTTCAATGCTCTTGATAACCTCGTCGCTGTACTCTGCTTTGACGCTTTCTTTGATAAATCCTGTTACCGATTCGACCTCATTCTCACTTACAAAAGCACCCTGCACACGAACAGGCTTTGAAACTCCTACGGGAGCATAAAGCATATCGCCCCGTCCTATAAGTTTTTCGGCTCCCGAAATATCAATAATTGTTCGGGAGTCAACCTGAGATGCCACCGTAAAGGCGATTCGGGAGGGGATGTTTGCCTTGATAAGACCTGTAATGACATCAACCGAAGGACGCTGAGTACCGATGATAAGATGCATACCTGCCGCACGGGCTTTTTGTGCCAGACGGCAGATAGAACTTTCAACATCGTCCTTTGCGGTCATCATAAGGTCGGCAAGTTCGTCTATAATTATAACGATATGGGGGAGTTTTTCACGCTCCTCATAGAATTTTACCGCCTCGTTATAGGATTTGATGTCTCTTACGCCCACTTCTTCAATAAGTGCAAAACGGCGTTCCATTTCGCCTACAGCCCAGCACAACGAACCTGCCGCACGCTTGGGTTCGCTCACAACGGGAACAAGAAGATGCGGTATACCGTTGTAAATGCTGAGTTCTACTTTCTTGGGGTCAATGAGAATAAGTTTTAATTCATCCGGGGTCGCTTTATACAAAAGACTGATAATAAGGCTGTTTATACATACCGATTTACCCATACCGGTAGCACCTGCAATAAGCAGATGAGGCATTTTTGCAACATCACAGTATACAGGTTCACCTGCAACATTCATACCCAGACAGGCTGTGAGTTTGCTTTTTGCGTTGGTAAAGACAGGGTTTTCTATAAGGTCGCGCACATATACGGTGGAAACGGTTGTGTTGGGAATTTCAACACCTACCGCATCTTTTCCCGGAATGGGTGCCTCGATACGGACACCGGTTGCCGCAAGATTGAGGGCGATGTCGTCTGCAAGGTTTATAATGGATTTGACCTTTATTCCCTTTTCGGGCTTGAGTTCGTATCTTGTTATGGCAGGACCTTTGGAAATATTGATAATTTCTGTATTGACTCTGAAACTTTTCAGAGTGTCAACAAGTTTCTCGCCTACACGGCGGTAGGTATCGTCAGAAGAAAATTTTGAAGCCTCTTCCCTGTGAAGCAAAGAAATCGGCGGAAATCTGTAAATGTTTTCTGCCGGGGCAGCGGGGGTGTCGGTAATAATCTGCTCTTTGGTCTCATCAGGCAACAAGTCCCGGGAATCGGTATATTTTTCGGGATTGTCTTCATCTGTCTCCGCTTCAAGTGTTTCGGGGAAGAAGGTTTCTTCGGGAGATACTTCCCTGTGAATGTCATCCGAAGTATCGGAGGCAAATATATTTATAAGTGTGTCGTTGATATCTTTTTCTACTTCAGGGTCACACGCTTCCTTAGGCATACGCTCGCCGTTTTTTTCAAGTTCCAGAAGAGGCTGGTCAAGTTCAATATCCGACGGTGCATCATCAATGGGAATATCCACCTGATACTTATCCTTTCGGGAATTTTTCTGTTTCTGAACAGGCAGAATTTTAAGTTGTCCGTTTTGTTCCTGCTCTGTTTCTGCCTCTGTCTCCGTCTCTTCTTCCTCTCCGGCTGAATCACGGATGGTTTCGGCAATATTTCTGAAAAATCCTGTCACTCCGCTGACAGTTTTTTTGAAGATATATTCCGGGGTTCTTCCGAATACCAGGGTTATAAATACCAACAGTGCTATAATTGCCAGAATACATACCCCCACAGGACCTATAAGGGTTGCTGTGGCGTTATATACAAATCCGCCCACAACACCGCCACCGGTGAGTTTTGTTCCTGAAATATAGTGTTCTTTTATGTTGTAGTTTTCTATCGGTGAAAAAAGGGAGAACATTACCGAAATAAACACAACCGCAATCGCCATATATATCCACTTCTGGCGGTGGACATTGTTGGTAAGGTTTTTACGGTAGAATATTGCCATGTAAAAAAGGAAAAAAGGTATGGTGTACGCCCCGCAGGAAAAAAGGCCGCACAAAAAGGTGCCGATATATTTTGCAAAGCCTACATACTCTTTGGTTACAAAAAAGCAGGCGGCAAGAAATATGGCGACAAATCCGATAATATAAGGAGCAAACTGGTTGAAAAGCGAGGGGGATGTGTGCTTTTTCAGTGTGGTTTTCTTTTTTGATGCGACAGGTTTTTTTGTTCTTTTGTTTTCAGCCATAGGACTCTTCCTTAAATTCTATTTCTTAAAATTGTGGCGACCGTGAAAACACGGTCGCCTCATAATGTGGCATAAGCCGACACGACAGATTATGGTTTAGTCTTCGGGAGCAATTGCAGGAACAGCGGCAATAAGACGAGTCTGAATTTCGTCAAGTGTAACTATTGCGTCCTGAATAAATGCTTCAAATTTTGCGTAATCGGGATTTGCTATTTTGTTGTCCATAAAATCGATAAACTCTGCACCGATTGATTTAACCTGTTCTTTTGTTTCGCCCTCTGTCTTGGCAACCATATCAACAGCAAGGTTGTACAAAGACTGAAGTTCTTTATACTTGTCGGAAAGTTTCTCTCTTGAATTGATTGTTGAAAGTTCTGCATCTTCAACATCATATTCATTCAGCGGAGCATCGGCAACCGGGCTGTCTTCGGCATTGTTGTCGTCAACAATAACATTCTGGTCGTCGTTTGTAACATCCGAAGTGTTGTTGCAGGAAATAAGAGTGAACATTGCAGCCGCTACCAAAAGAGCAGCTATGACAAAAAGTTTTGTTTTCATGGTTGGCTCCTTATGTTTTGATTTAAAATTATAATGCTTCTGTACCCATGGTAACAGAACACCTTATCTATATACACATCTATTATACATCATTTTTTACAAAAAAGCAAGTATAATGAAAAAATATATTTTTTGTGTAATAGTAAGTTCATAAATAAGTGATAAAATAGGGTTATATGCTACAGAAAGGAATGAAAATACTATGAATTTTCAGAACACGCAATTTAAAGATTATAAGCCGCCCGTGAAAATCAAAGGGATTGCCGCAGTGGTTATTGTTATTGTGATAGCAGCAATTGTGCTGTCAACCTCCTGGTACACCGTAAATGACAAGCAGGAAGCGATTGTCACCACTCTCGGAAAGGTTACCGATGTTACCGGTGCAGGTATTCATTTCAAACTACCCTTCGGGTTACAGCAGGTTGAACTTGTTGATGTAAACATTATTCAGAAAATTGAATTGGGTTACCGTTCAAACACCGGTGCAACGGTAGAAACCGAAAGCAAAATGATAACCGGCGACTACAATATTGTAAATGTGGATTTCTTTCTGAGTTACAAGATTTCCGACCCTGTAAAATACCGCTACAATTCTCAGAATCCTGCAGAAATACTGCGGAGTCTTGCACAAAGTCAGATAAGAAATATTATCGGCTCCTTTGATGTTGACAGTATTCTCACCACGCAAAAGGGCGAAATACAGACACAGGTAAAAGAACTTATAGTGGAAGAACTTACAAAATACGACATCGGTCTTGTGTTGACCGACCTCAAAATCCAGGATGCCGAACCCCCTACCGAACAGGTTAACGAGGCATTCAAAAATGTAGAAACCGCAAAACAGGGTAAAGACACTGCCATAAACCAGGCGTACGCTTACCGCAACCAGCAGATTCCCAGCGCCAATGCACAGGTGGATAAACTTATGCAGAATGCCGAGTATCTCAAGCAGAACCGCATAAACGAGGCGAATATGCAGGTTGCAATGTTCAATGCTATGTACAGCCAGTATATTCTCAATCCCGAAATAACCAAGATGAGAATGTATTACGAGGCGATTGAAAGCGTGTTCCCGGATGTTAAGATTATTATTGACCAGACAGGTTCGTCAACACAGAAATTATTGCCTGTTGACACCTTTGTAAATCAGGGAGGTGCAGAATAATGAAAAAGAAAATTTTAGCATTGGTTACTGTTATACTCGTTGCGCTTGTATTGTGTGCGTCCTCCTGCTTTTACAGTGTAAAGGAAAACGAATATGCCTGCGTTGTACGGTTTTCAAAGATTATAGATGTGCAGGACACGGCGGGGCTTCATGTTAAAGTACCGTTTATCGACTCGGTCCGCTACTTCCCCAAAACAATACTTATTTACGATATAGCCCCCTCGGAAGTTCTTACAAAAGACAAGAAAAGCATGACGGTTGACAGTTATGTTCTGTGGAAAATAAACGACCCTCTCACTTTTTACAAAACTCTGGGAACAAAAAGCGAGGCTGAGGGACGGCTTGATGTCATCACCTACAACGCACTTAAAAACACTCTGAGTACCATAGACCAGCAGGAAATAATCAATCAGCAAAGCGGTGCGCAAAGAAACGCAATTTACAGCGATATTGCCGACCTTGTAACCCAGAGTATCGAGTCCTACGGCATATCGGTAGTGGATGTGAAAATAAAACGCCTTGACCTGCCTTCCGACAATGAACAGGCGGTTTATACCCGTATGATTTCCGAGCGTAATCAGATGGCGGCAAGTTACATTGCCGAGGGCGAAGAAGAAGCATCAAAAATTCATAACGAGGTTGACCGTACGGTAAACATAATGATTTCCGACGCCCAACTTTCAGCAGAACGGACTATTGCCGAAGGCGAAGCGGAATATATGAAAATTCTTGCTTCAGCCTATGACTCCCCCCAAAAGCAGGAGTTCTATAACTTCACCAGAGCACTTGATGCACTCAAGGCGTCTCTTAAAAACGGGGATAAGACTGTCATTCTGGGTGCCGACTCGCCTCTTGCGCAAATCCTGAACAACAAGTACTGATTTCCACGGAGGCATAATGAGAGGTTTTTTCAGCACAGGCGGTACTTTGCCGGTACTTGAAACCGAGCGTCTGATTTTGAGGCAGTTGCTGGTGCGTGACAGAGATGATATGTACGAGTATGCGTCAAATCCGGCGGTCACGGAATATCTTATGTGGCAGGAGCATCCCTCTCCCGAGTATACTGCAAAGTATCTCAGATATATTCAACCCAGATACCGACGGGGTGAGTTGTTCGACTGGGCAATTGTCCTCAGAGAGCAGAACAAAATGATAGGTACCTGTGGATTTTGCGGGTTTGATACAACGCACAACTGTGCCGAGGCGGGATATGTTGTCTCCGACAGATATTGGGGACAGAGTTATGCCGCCGAAGCATTGAATGCGGTTATAGACTTCGGATTTTCAGAACTTTCTCTTCAGCGTATTTTTGCACGGCACATAGTGGGAAATTGCCGTTCGGGCAAAGTTATGGAAAAGTGCGGAATGCAGTATGAGGGAATTATGCGGGGTTCAATGTATATAAAGAACCGCTACCGTGATGTTGCTGTTTACGCCATACTCAGAGAAGACAGAAATCAGACACCGTAATTTTTATGTATATAATTCCGTAAAACATATAACAAGTGGGTGAAAAAGACTCGGAAAGAGTTTTTTACACCCACTGTTTTTATATCGTACAACTTAAGATGTTAGAATAATAAATTCACCTTGACAATTTCGTTTTCATATGATATAATGGTTTCACCAACTTGGTGAAAGGCGGTTTTTTGATGAAACTAAACTATTCAGAGAATCAATATGAGCAATTAGCAAAAGAAAAGTTATGCCAAACATTGACTAATATTCCGTTTGTATCTGATGTAGAAATAATAAGCATTACAGAACGAGACAATGACTTTGATTTTTATGCAGTCGTTCATTATTCGGATACCGACGAAGTGGAAAAATTCTGTGTAAATGTAAAGTCCAACGGTGAAAAACGGTTTGTTAATTCATTTATGCAAACGGCTTCAATGTATCACGAGGACACATGCTATATCTTTATGGCACCGTACATCTCTGAAGTGTCTGCGGACAGTTTGATAAAAAAACACTTTAGTTTTATGGATTTGTCGGGTAATTGCTATATTCTTTCAAAACGCATAATCATTCACTATCAAGGATGTGAAAATAAATTTATAGTAAAAAGAGAAAAGAAACAGTATTTTTCAAAGTCCTCTACCGCTGCCTCTGCTATTATGCGTACTCTGTTAGATAAGCCGTATTCTTGCTGGGGTGTTAAGGATTTGTCTGAAATAACAGGCAAAGCAATAGGTACTGTTTCCAATGTAAAAAGTTTTTTGAAAGACCGTGACTGGATTGAAGAATATACACACGGATTTGAATTAAAGAATATAAAAGAACTTTTGTATACTTGGGCAAAAGACTATCATCAAAAGGATTCTTTGACTTTTGAATACTACTCACTGGATTCAATTGCAGAACTCGAAAAGCATATATCCGAATGGAGCAAAACACACGATAACAGTGCATTACTTGGTGGATTTTCGGCTGCGGCAAGATATGCTCCTACTGTTCGTTATAAAAAAGTTTATGTTTATGTAGAACAGCAGGCTTACAGTGAATTTATAAAGGATTTGGAATTAAAACCGGTAGAATCCGGTGGAAATATTATAATTACAATTCCTCATGACGAGACACCGTCTATGTTTTCACGGGAAGTTAACGGTGATTATATTACATCACCTGCACAAACGATTATTGATTTGTTAGGAAATGCAGGGCGAGGAGAAGAAGCTGCCGATGCTATTATTTTTAAGGAGTTTGAACAAAAATGATAAAGGATGCAGATTTAAAAAGTGCTACCGACTATTCCAAAGGTATGGTAGATGCAGCATACAGTGTACTTGGCGAAATAGTAAATCTCCTCCAACACTTTGCTGATGATATAAGAATTGTAGGAGGTTGGGTTCCTTCGTTATTATTTCCCGACAATAATCATATCGGTTCTATTGATGTGGATGTGCTTTTTAATCAAATTGATATAGGAAAAGCCGAGAGTTATGAAAATATCAAAAGAATACTCACAAGAAATGGGTACAGAAGACATCCCGAAAAGTATTTTACTTTTGTAAAAACAGTAAGTATAAATAATGTTTCGTACGATGTAGATGTTGATTTACTTTCAGGTAAATATGGAGGCGACGGAAAAGGAGCAAGTAAGCATATAGATGGAATAAAGGCATTACCTGCTACAGGAGGCAATTTTGCCTTTGAGTTCCCACCTAAAGAAGTCAAGATTGATTACACCCGTCCTGACGGAGTACTTGATAGCGGTCATGTGAGAGTTATATCAATCATTCCTTACATAGTTATGAAAACATCGGCACTTGGAAGAGGCAAGCCGAAGGATGCATATGATATTTATTACTGCATCAATCACTATGAGGGTGGAATTAAGATGCTTTTGAACGAAATGCTTCCATACAAGGATAAAGGACTTATAAAATCCACCTGTGAAAAGCTCTCGGAGAAATTCGCTTCTCCTAATCATTCAGGTTCTGTTGACATCGTGAATTTTATGAACATCGTGGACGATGAAGAATCGGAACAGATAAAGCAGGATGCTTATCAGAAGATAAAATTCCTTGTGGAAGGACTAAGTTAGTGGGAAATTGCCGTTCGGGCAAAGTTATGGAAAAGTGCGGAATGCAGTATGAGGGAATTATGCGGGGTTCAATGTATATAAAGAACCGCTACCGTGATGTTGCTGTGTACGCCATACTCAGAGAAGACAGAAATCAGACACCGTAATTTTTGTGTATAAAATTCCGTAAAACATATAACAAGTGGGTGAAAAAGACTCGGGAAGAGTTTTTTACACCCACTGTTTTTATCTCGTGCGTCTGCGTTCTTTACATTTATCGAGAAATTCATTGATTTTGAGTTTTACAACAATCTTGCTTCGAAGCCTTTCATAAAAACAATCTGCCTCGGGGAACGGAAGAAATGAACCGCCAACACGCTCGCGAAACAGACGGTTCATTCGTATTTTGTGCCGTTTGCTCAGCGGAGGCAATTCTGTATCTTTGATTTTTTCTTTATTTATCAGTTCAAATTCGGGGAAACAAAGCGAATAGCAGTCGCACTCATGGCAACAACGCCCACGGCCCTGTTCACCGTTGCCGAGGCAGAGGGCAGGCTCTCCGGGTGTCAGTTGTATGCCGGTAGTATGGATAACATTTTGGGAAACAGGCTTTTTCATATCTTCTCCATAATCATATAAAAAAGTGCGGCTACCGAAGTAAACCGCACCAAAAATGCAAACTCCGATAGTCGCCAAACCAACTGAGAAGCAAGGTCTTTAATCTCTCCTGCTACACCAGAAGGAATTTGCATTTTTAACAAATTCATTATTGGTGTAACAACAGTAAATTATAACTAGCACATAAAGAAAAAGATATCCCCTGCTAAAGTATTCTGTTGGTTTGGCATACTTATTATATCACACTTGAGACGGTTTGTAAATATGTTTATTGAAAGTTTTTAAATTTCCTTTCGGGAGGCAGAAAAATACCCTTTTCATCTATTACTTATAATTTTTCCTGACAAGCACTGCATTTGCGGACATAAATGCAAAATACGGCATACCTCTTTCGAGATATACCGTATTTTTAAAAAACTGTTCTTCAGAACAACGCACTAAAGAGGTTTCTTTTTTATCGCGGAATACTGTCTTGGGTAATTCATCGGGGTTTTTTTGATTTTTTCTATAATAACTATATATCTTTCGCTGTTGCAGAATTCGGCTGCATCGGGAAGAGATAAATATTCTTCGGGAAGTGTGAAATTAATTTTTCGCACTTCTTTTATTTTTCCTCCCAGTTGCAAAACGGCATTTTGTGCTTCTGCCGCCTCTTCGGGTGCTTTCTGACCTTTCATTGACAGAAAATATCCGCCCGGTTTCACAAAGGGCAGACACAACTCGCACAGGACATTAAGCCGTGCAACCGCTCTTGCGGTGGCAATGTCATACTTTTCACGATGGGAAACTTTTGCCTCCGGTCTTGTCAGTTCTTCTGCACGGGCAGAGGTAAAATCTATATTTTCAAGTCCCAGAAGACATGCAGTGTTCTTAAGATAGTTTATCTTTTTTTCGGTGCTGTCTATCATATTTATATACATCTGGGGAAAGGCGATTTTAAGGGGGATTCCCGGAAACCCTCCGCCGCATCCGATGTCACATACTTTCTTATCGGAAGAAAAAAGTCCCGTGGAAATAATTGAAAGGGAGTCGGCATGGTGCTTGAGTGCAATTCCCATACTGTCCGTAATGGCGGTGATGTTCATAGACTTGTTCACATCGGTCATTATACGGGTAAATTCTTCAAATTTGGATAGTTTTTCACTGTCAAGTTCTGTAAAGGGTTTTGATGCCCGGTAAAGTAAATCTTTCATATAACCTCTAAAATTTTTATTTACTATGTATCAGTATACTACAAAACACAGATAAAAGCAATATTTTTTTACAACTCTGCCAAAAAGAAGTTTACGAAAATTTGGAAATAATTACGAAATGTCATTGTATGTCATGTTGTCGCTATGATACAATGGCGTTGCTGAAAAGTAACCGGTACTTGACAAGCAAAAATAAAAAAAGGAGGATCAGAGATGTCTTTCTATCTGATATCGGCAGTTGCGCTTATTTTTGCCGTAAGCGGAATGCTGATTTACAGACTGGGTGTGAGCGACGGAATAACCATGAGAAAAAACGCAAATGCCGAAAGTCTGTTTAAAAGGGCAAAAGAGAAAAAGGGAGATGAGGACTGGCAAAGCATTATAGGATACAATCATAAAAACTGAGTAAAGGGAGGAAATAATGTTACAAGCCAAAAAAACCGCACTCAAGGACTGGGAATTGTATGAGGCAGGAAAAGAGTACAACCGCAGAATAGGTCTTTACGACACTATTGACAAAAACGAGAGATTTTACCGCGGCGACCAATGGCACGGGGTAAATTCGGGAGGACTTCCCACGCCTGTCTTTAACATTTTCAAAAGGGTAATCAACTATTTTATTTCGGCAATTTCATCACAAAAGATATCCTTCAACTTTACCGCCGACAGTATTGCCGACAGTATGTCGGGGACAGGAAGTGAAAAACTGGACAGGTCCGCCTCGGTCATTTCCTCCTATCTCAATTACCGATTTGAGAAAGACGGAATTGCCGGTCTTATAGCAGACGGGCTTCTGGATGCGGCACTCAGCGGAGATATGTTTCTGTATGTAAACTGGGACAGCACAAAACGCACTTCCCGAGCGTATCGGGGCGACTTTGTTACAAATCTTGTGGACACTACCCAGGTTTTCTTCGGAGATGTAAACTCCTCTGATATTCAGAATCAGCCGTACATCATAATATCGGGAAGAGATATTGTCGAAAGACTGAGAGAGGAAGCAAAACAAAACAAAATTCCCGAAAGCGAATATATGAAAATTGCAGGAGACCGGGATGTTGAGGAAACCTTCGGAGACTTCGGAAAAAACGAACTTGAAGGCACAAAATGCGGGTTTATAATCAAACTCTACAAAAAAGACGGAAAAGTCTTTTATTCCAAAAGTACCCGGAATTCACGCATAGTCAGTGATGTTGACACGGGATTGAGTTTATATCCCTTGTGTATGATGAACTGGGACAAAACAAAAAATTCCTATCACGGTCAGGCAGTAGCCACCGGAATGGTAGACAATCAGGTGTATATAAACAAGGCGTTTGCCATGGTTATGAAACACATGATGAATGTGTCTTTTTCAAAGGTCATTTATAATGCCAATGTAATTGATGAATGGACCAACACGGTGGGAGAAGCAATTGCGGTAAACGGAGGCGTAGACAATGTGGCGGCGACAATATCGCCGGGAGAGATGCAAAGCGGTTTTCTTGATGTTATCAATATGACACTCAATATTACCAAAGAACTTCTGGGTGCTACGGATGTGGCACTGGGCGAGGTACAGCCCAACAACACCTCTGCCATTATCGCTTTGCAGAATTCCTCGTCTGTTCCGCTTGAAAACCAGCGTCGTTCACTGTTCTGTATGATGGAACAACTTGGAATGATTTGGTTGGATTACATATTCAACTATTACGATTCCTCCCGTATTCTGTTATACACATCAGGGGGTGAAAAAGCTGAGGAAACCCTTGATATCGAACAACTTAAAAATGCTGTTTTCTCCTGTACCATAGATGCGGGTGCATCTGCATACTGGAGCGAAATAACCGCAGTAAGTACACTTGATACACTGCTTAAAAGCGGTCATATCAACTTTGTTCAGTACCTTGAAAGAATGCCCGAAGGAATCATTCCGCGAAAAAATGAACTTATAGAACAAACCAAAGAGAACTTTGAAAAAATTAATTACGAAAGGACCAATCAAAATGACCGACAACAGTAAATTAACAAAAAACGCTCAGAGCCAACTTGCAGAGCAAGAAGAACTTGAAACTCTCCGCCGTGAAAACCGCCTCAGAGAAAAGGTGACAAAGGAAATTGACAGTCTTTGGGAAATGTTTCCCGATATAAAACTTGAAGAAGTTCCCGAGGAACTCTGGGATATGGTGTCACAGGGAGAAAGTCTTCTGGGGGCGTATTGCATATTACTTGCAAAGAAAAATCTTGAAACAGAAAAGGCAGAGAAAAAGGACCGGGAAAACTCCGAAAAAACTCCGCCCAATGTAAAGCCGGGAGCAGAAAAGTCCGATTACTTCACAAGGGAAGCGGTTTCCAAAATGAGCCGTGACCAGGTGAGAAAGAATTACGACAAAATTGTAGAATCCATGAAACACTGGAACTGAAAAATTTTTGACAGTGCCACAAAGCACAGAAAGGATGATTTAAAATATGTCACTTAATAAATTTACTTCAACCGTATGGAGCGAAACACTTTATAAGGAACTCCAGAAAAACTATGTAGGTGTAAAACTTTGTAACCGCGATTTTGAAGGTGAAATCAAAGGTCAGGGAGACCGTGTTAAGATTTGCGGTATTGGTCCCATATCGGTTTTTGACTATGTGAAGAACACCAACATGCCGGAAGCAGAAGTTCTTTCCGACAACGAGAGAACTCTTATTATCGACCAGGCAAAAGGCTTTAACTTCTTTATTGATGATGTTGACGAGGCACAGAGCCGTCCCAATATCATGACCGAAGCAATGAGCCGTGCCTCCGATGCTCTGGCGGATGTTGCAGACAGTTTCATTTATTCTCTCACCGATGAAAATGTTGCCACTGTTGTAAATTCCGCCACCACAGCCGACAGTATTATTTCAACTCTGGCCCAAGCAAGACTTAAACTTATGGAAAACAATGTCCCCAATTCCGCATCTATTTCTCTTGAAATTCCGCCTGCAATTGAGCAGAAACTGGTACTTGCCAAGGTGCTTCACGCAACCGACAACACCGCGGCTATTTCAAAGGGATATGTGGGAAGTTTCATGGGCTTTGATGTGTATGTATCAAACAATATTCCCAAGGTGGGAGACGCCTACAAGTGCATTGCCCGTACCAACCGTGCCATTGCTTTTGCGGAACAGATTAATGCCGTTACCGCTTATGAACCCGAACTCCGTCACGGAGACGCGGTAAAGGGTTTGCATCTTTACGGTGCAAAAATCATCTATCCCAAAGAAATGGTATTTCTTTCACTTACTCCCGACGAAGAAGCATCCATCTGAGATTAAACTGTATTCCGGGCGGTGATTTACACCGCCCGGAAAAAAGAGGTGAACTATGAACATAAAAACAATTTTAGGTGCAGTGGGAGGTATGATAGCCGCTTTTCTGTGTGATTTGAGCGAATTTTTCCCTATTGTGATATGCGTTGTATTTTTTTCGGGGCTTGATTTTGCCACAGGTCTTGTGAAAGGCAAAATAAAATGCGAAATTTCATCAAAAAAAGCATTTGAAGGATTCTGGAAAAAGACGGCGCTTCTCATGGCGCTTTTCCTGGGAATATTTCTGGATTTTGCTCTGCCCGCACTCAGTGTCGGTACGGAATTTGCAAATATTACTTCAAGCATTGCCTTCAGCGGTTTTATAGGTTTTTATATAGTGATATGCGAAGCAATTTCCATTGTGGAAAACTTATACGAGTGTTGTGTGCCCCTGCCGAAATTTCTGATTAATTTTCTCAATATCTGTAAAGAGAAAATTGATGACAAGGGGGATGAACAATGACCGCGCAAAAAGCATTTGAGACAGCGTTAAATCTCATTAATCAGCGGGAAGAAGACGGAGAATACATACTTAACATTGAAGACCTGAGAAAAAATGCGGTGTCATATCTTAATATTCTGACAATTTCCCTTTACGAACTGGACTGTAAAATAAGGGGTGTTGCCTGCAATATTGACAACAATACCCCCGAAGAACTGGAAAGCCTTGACTCTGCTCTTACACTTCACAAAAGTTTGTGCGGTGCGGCAGTCCCCTACGGTCTTGCCTTTATGCTTTTACTTGAGGAGGAGCCGGAACGGGCGGAAAAATTCCATCTTTTATACAAAGAGGAATGTGCAAGAGTCGAAAGGCTGTGCACAAAAGGCAGACGACACGGCATAAAAGAGGTTTATTAAGTCTGAAAAAAGTTATATTACCTGTTTTATCAGACAGAAAGGAGCAATATGAAAGAATCTCTGTTCAGTTTTTCCACAGATAAATTTCTGGGTATTAACACCGACTCAAATATTACCAGATTAAAACCGGGCGAAAGTCCGTATATGAAAAATTTCAGAGTTAACGATAATATGTCGCTTGTGAAAAGAAGCGGATATAAACTTCTTCATAAGTTCAATTTCGATGTCAAGGCCTGTTTTCTTGCAAAACTTGAAACCGAGTGCATTTTTATACTGGTAGAGCCCCTTGTTTATATGTGTCCTCTTCCCTTTGATGTAAATACCATGCAGTACATCGGAAGTGTAGGCACACATAACACCCGGTATTTTTTCATGCAGTACATGGGTAAGGTATACCTTTTCGGAAACGGAAAAATCCGATATTATGACACAGAAGCACAAAGTCTTAAAGAGGTTGAGCCGTACCGTCCCCTTATTGCCGCCTCCTGCGGTCCCTATGACTTAAGCGGAACGGTAGTTGAGGATATAAATATTCTGACAGGCAAGGTGCGTAAGCAGTTTTCTCCCCCGTCTCCGGGAGAAAACAAATATGTAGTAAACGATTCCCCCTGCCAGAGCATTGATTATGTAAAGTATATGGGAGAAATTGTTCATCCCTCAAAGTATTATGTGGCAGACGATAACGCAAGTCTTCTTTTTGACAACAGTATGGCTATACAGGCGGGAATAAATACCATAGAAATCGGCTACACCCTGAAGGACATGGAGGAAAACAGCAAAAAGATAACCGATTGCCGTTACTGTATGTTCTACGGAGGCGAAAATGACACCAAGATATTTTTATGGGGAAATCCCGACTATCCTGACTTTCGTTTTCATTCGCAGGCAGCAGACGGCATACTGGGAGCAGATTACTTTCCCGAAAACAACTATACAAAAATCGGTGACGGTTCAGAAATATGCGACATTATCCGTCAGTACGACCGACAAATTATTTTCTGCCAGAATGCGGCGTACCTGTCGTATATCGAAGAGAAAACCGACGGTTTGGGACGGAATTATTTTTCTTTCCCTGTCCGCACAATATCCGACAATAAAGGCTCCTGCGTTCCCGGTCAGTCAAAACTGATTGACAATATTCCCGTAACCCTTATGCCCGACGGTATTTACAAGTGGATATCCACCTCCCAGAGAGATGAGAGAAACACTGTGAATATTTCTTCCAGAATAAACAGTCTTCTTACCCGGGAAGATATAAAATCGGCTAAAATATTCGACTATGAGCATAATGGGGAATTGTTTATTTATTTTCCCAACGGCCGTGTATATGTCTATAACTACAGAAACGATATATACTACATGTACGACAACATATTTGCACATACTTTCTGCTCGGATATTATGGGGAATCTGTATTTCTGCGATATGACAGGGGGGCTTTATATATTTAATGACTCTCCCTCGGACAACGGACAGCCTATTGACTGCGAATGGCAGTCGGGGTTTTATGACATGGGTTATCCGGGAAGAAAAAATCTTTATAACGCGTCAGTGTCCGTAACGCCCCGCAGCAATACCGAATTTATGCTCAGCTGGTCAAGTGACAATGATGCAGACACGGTTAAACCCTCACGGAAAATAAGGTACGGAGCATTGGATTTCGGGGACATGAACTTTGACATGTTAGGGTTCAATTCACCCGGAGAGATTAAAAACATTAAAATCCGTATGCGTACAAAGCGTTTTAACTACCTGAAATTAAACCTCAAAACCAACTCGGCGTATAGCCGCACAAACATTCACCGTATAGTATTAAACGGAAAAAACACAAATTATTAGGAGGATTATATGGCATTTACAAAACTTGAAACAGATTTGGAAAATATATCAAAACTTCCCGACCAGCCGTCATCGGAAGACGGATATACCGCCGCTATTCTTAAAGCACTTTTTGATAAAGCGGCGGTAGACATTAAAAACTACATAAACGAAAACCTTCTTCCTCAACTTGAAGCCGTAACCGCCGCAGGCACTATCGGTTCGGAATCAATTTCGGGAGTGGAGGCAGAAAACAACATTCATTCACAACTTGAAGCGCTCAAGTCCCAGATTGACAGTGTGTCAAACAAGGAACCTGAAGACGGAAGCATTACCCTTAATAAACTTGACGATGAAACCGCCGGGTTAATTACGGGTATGGGAATAAAGTATATATTTTTTGACCAGCCCGGTTTCTTTTCTCATGTTATTGAAAAGACAGGACTCTATAAAATTACTGCCGTAGGAGCAGGTGCCGCAGGTTCTTCATACGGCGGCGGTATGAGCGGATGCTGTTCCGTCGGGTTTAAAACCTTTAACCAGGGACAGAGTGTAACCTGCCAGGTAGGTCAGGGCGGAAAAACAATCGGGCAATACGGAACAGACTCCTATTTCGGTACTATCCGTGCCCAGGGAGGATTTGCCGGCAGTGAAGTTCCCTCTACCTACAGCAGTTGTTACGGCAGTATATTCGGTACAACCGGTACATTGCACACTACCCAGACCATCAGCGAAAACCCACAAAGAGCATGGGGTGGAGATTCGGTTTACGGAAGAGGCGCAAGATTTCTTTCCGAGAAACCGGGATTCGGAGGCGGAGGATACAGTGACGGAACAAACTTCTCCTCAGGCGGAAACGGCTTTTTGCTTATTGAATATATCGGTGCCTGATGAAAGGAGTTGATTCCGTACAATGAGTCAGAACCTGAAGGATATGTATACCTCGGCGTATCTCAACAAAAACTCTGCCCGTAACCTCCTGACACAGCAGTATATGAGCGTTATGGACAAGATAAACAGTGCCTATGATTTGCTGGAGAAAAACATTCACAGTGAATATGACGGGTACAAAAACAGTGCGGCGGCACAGAACAAAATTACAAAAAACAATATATCCGACCAACTTTTACAAAAAGGTCTGTCAAAATCGGGCGAGTCTGTTCAGGCGTCGCTTATGGCAGATATGTCTCTTGCCAACACCCTGACCGAACTTGATAAAAGCAGGTCTGATAAAATATCTTCAAACAATTCGGCAAGAATGAAAGATATTTCTTCTCTGCAAAAAGAATATATTTCCCAGCAGAATATGCTTGATTCCGAACTCCGCGACCTTGAATATCAAAGAGAACGGGATACTGCGGAAGACAGCCGGTGGGAAAAGGAGTTTGAATACAAAAAGTCCAGAGATGCGGAAAGCGACCGTCAGTGGAACGCAACCCAGTCTTATAAAAAATCCCAGGATGCAGTTGAAAACGACCTGAAAAAACAGCAACTTGCACGGGACATATACGAAAACGACAGGGACTATAAACTGGAAAAATCAAAGGCTGAGGCTCAACAAGAAAACGACAAGCAAAAATACAATCTTGAAAAAGAAAAACTTGAGCAGGAAAAAATCAACAAAGCCAATGAAAATTATATTAAAAACCAGTATTTAGCCCTGGAAAAAGAAGCCAGAAACTCATCTTCCGAAAAGGACTCCCGGGAACAAAGCGGAAAAATAACCTACAACATCAACGAAGACGGATATTTTGAACCGAATATGAGTGCAAACTACTTAATTGAACTCATTCAGAGAGAGTCCTCCTTTGGAAGTTGGAGCAACAGCACATATGTAACCCCGAAAAAACTTGCACAAAAGAGAATTCTGGATGTTCTCTCCGACAAGGACTTAGACCCCGAATACGCCAGAGAACTTGAATTTTACGCCAAAGTAAGAGGTATTCTGGATTAATTATAAGGACAGTGTGACCAAAGATCACGCTGTCCTTATTTTTTGCGTCGCCAACCATATTTTTTTGGCAAAAACTATTGACATTTAGATTAAAATATCTTATCATATACTGTACGGAAAATATTTGTTTAATAAAGCCGTATGCGTATTTTTATTTTGGATTGGGGGTAGATAGATGTCCGAAACACGGAACATTATCGAACTTAAAAATATCGTTGTAAATTATGACGGTGAGCCTGTCCTGAAAGGAATCAATCTTGACATTCGGGACAAGGAATTTGTAACTCTGCTTGGTCCCTCCGGCTGTGGAAAAACCACAACACTTCGTATTATAGGCGGTTTTGCCGAACCTGATGAGGGAGATATTTTCTTTGACGGACAAAGAATTAACGATTTACCTGCATACAAAAGACAGGTGAATACGGTTTTTCAGCGTTATGCACTTTTTCCGAATCTGAATGTTTATGATAACATCGCTTTCGGTCTGCGTATAAACAATGTACCCAAAGAAGAAATACCTGGCAGGGTTTCTACTGCTCTTGATTTTGTTGACCTTGCAGGTTATCAGAAGCGTAAAGTACATCAACTGTCCGGCGGACAGCAGCAAAGAGTGGCTATAGCACGCGCGGTTATAAACTATCCCCGTGTTTTGCTTCTTGACGAGCCTTTGGGCGCACTGGACCTGAAACTCCGCAAGGAAATGCAGATAGAACTTAAGAAGATGCAGCAGCAACTCAATATTACCTTTGTTTATGTAACTCACGACCAGGAAGAAGCCCTTACAATGTCGGATACGGTTATTGTTATGGACAAGGGTACTATTCAGCAGATTGGCTCTCCGCAGGATATATATAATGAGCCGAAAAATGCTTTTGTGGCACGGTTTATCGGAGAAAGTAATATTGTTCACGGCGTTATGCTGGCAGACAGGCTTGTTTCCTTTATGGGCCGTGAATATGAGTGTGTTGACGGCGGTTTTGAACCTAACGAACCGGTGGATGTTGTTGTGCGTCCCGAAGATATAAAAATAAGACAAAAAAACGAAGGTATCATGACAGGCGTGGTGGAAACAGTTACTTTCAAGGGTGTTCACTATGAAATGATAGTAAATGTTTCGGGCGTCAAATGGATGATTCATTCCACCAAAGCCGCAGAGGTTGATGCGGTTATTGGTATGGAAATAACCCCCGAGGATATTCACATAATGAAAAAATCGGAATATTCCGAGGTAAAGGAAGTTCCCTTCGCAGAAAACGGAGGTGAAACGGAATTTGAAGAAGTATGAGAGTTTTCCCGTTTCTCCCGTTGAGAAGAAACGACGCAGAAAAAGAGAACGGCAGGCTGCTTTAATTACATCGCCCTATCTTTTGTGGATGATTATTTTCACACTCATACCCATGATTTTCGTTGTATATTATGCCTTTACGGATGCCACAGGTGCTTTTACCATCAACAATGTAAAAGGACTTCTGGGGCTTGAAAAAGAAACCCAGAATGTTATACAGTCGGGTACTTTCATACGGCTTGATTTTGTGAAAATTTTCTGGCGTTCCATGTGGTATGGCGCAGTTGCCACTGTTGTCTGCCTTCTGATTGCATACCCTGTGGCGTATTTTGTTTCCCAGATGAGAGAAAACCGTCAGCAGATAATTATTACTCTTGTTATGCTTCCCATGTGGATGAACTTTATTCTCCGCACTTATGCCCTTATGAAAATGCTGGAAGATACAGGTATTATAAACACTGCTTTTACAAAACTGGGACTTCCTGTTATTCATATGATTAATACACCTTTTGCGGTTATTCTGGGTATGGTATATAATTTCCTGCCCTATATGGTGCTTCCCATTTATTCGGTTATGTCAAAAATGGACTACAGTCTTATAGAGGCGGCACAGGATTTGGGCTGCAATCGTATGAGAGTGTTTACAAAGGTCATTCTTCCGCTGAGTATGGGCGGAGTAGTTTCGGGAATCACCATGGTTTTTGTTCCGTCGGTAAGTACATTTTACATTTCCCAGAAACTCGGCGGTGGTACAAACGAAATGATAGGCGATGTCATCGAAAGAACTTTCCTTACCGAAACCAACTACAATGTGGGTGCCGCAATATCCCTTGTACTTATGATACTCATATTTATCTGTATGGCGGTAATGAACAGATTTTCCGAAGATGAAAGCCAGGGAGGAAGTATTATTGTATGAAAACTTTCTCTAAGATTTATATGATAACGGTGTTTTTGTTTCTTTACGCACCGATTATGGTTATGGTGGTTTTTTCCTTTAACGGAATAAACAGTACCGGGCTTTTCCAGGGATTTTCTTTCCGCTGGTATGAGGAACTGTTTCAGAATCGTGCAGTTCTAAACGCTTTGAAAAACTCGCTCATTCTGGCTGTTTTATCCTCTCTTATCTCCACTGTTCTGGGCACTCTTGCCGCGGTAGGAATAAACCGTATGAGACACAGTTGGATTAAGGGACCAACCATGATGCTGACTGATATTCCCATGATGAACCCGGATATAGTAACCGGTATATCCATGATGCTTCTCTTTGTATTTGTGGGTAAGTTTGTGCTGGGCGGAAACAGTATTATGGGCTTCTGGAGTCTGCTTATTGCTCACACTACTTTCAATCTGCCGTATGTCATTATGTCAATTCTCCCCAAACTCCGCCAGATGGACCCTAAACTTACCGAGGCGGCTATGGATTTGGGCTGCACACCCGCAAAAGCATTTGTAAAGGTTGTCCTGCCTTTTATCAGTTCGGGAGTTATTGCAGGTATGATGATGGCGTTCACATTGTCTTTGGATGACTTTGTTATCAGTTATTTTGTGAACGGAAGCAATTTCCAGACTTTACCCATTCTTATTTATGCAATGACAAAAAAACGGGTTCGTCCCACTATAAATGCCCTCTCCACAATTATATTTACTGTTGTACTGATACTCCTTATTATAACAAATGCAGTACAATCCCGGGGAGAGAAAAAGAATATTAAAAAGAAAGGTATCCGTCAATGAAAAAATTAGCCGTTTTGTTACTTGTTGCTCTTGTAATACCCTTGATTGTATCCTGTAACTCGGACCGCCCTGTAGTATATGTATGTAACTGGGGCGAATATATATCCGACGGTCTGGACGATTCAATGGATGTAAACCGTGAATTTGAAGAAAGGACCGGAATAAAGGTTGTTTACGACAATTTCACCTCAAACGAAGACTTATACGCAAAACTCAAGGCAGGGGGAACACAGTATGATATAATTATTCCCTCGGATTATATGGTCGAAAGACTGATTGCGGAAGGGCTTGTTCAGAAAATCAATTTTGACAACATTCCCAACTATGTAAATATACTGGATGAATACAAAAATCTTCCCTTTGACCCCAACAACGAATATTCCGTTCCGTACAATGTAGGTATGGTGGGTCTGATTTACAACACCAAAGAGGTAGAGGGCGTTCCGGACAGTTGGGAAATCCTCTGGGACCAAAAGTACAGCGGAAAAATACTCAACTTTAAAAATCCCCGCGATGCCTTTGCAATTGCACAGTTTGCACTCGGTTTAAACATCAATAGTACAGACACAAAGGACTGGGATGCGGCGGCAATAAAACTTGTCGAGCAAAAACCTCTTCTCCAGATGTTTGTTATGGACGAGGTATTCAACAAGATGGAAACAGGCGAGGCAATCCTGGCACCTTATTATGCAGGAGATTACTTCACAATGGCGGAAAACAACCCCGACCTTGCCTTTGTATATCCCAAAGAGGGAACAAACAGATTTGTTGATTCTATCTGCATTCCCGCAAACGCAAAAAACAAAGAAAACGCAGAAAAGTACATTAACTTCCTGCTTGAAAGCGATGTGGCACTTGCCAATGCAGAATACATATACTACGCGTCTCCCAACAAAACAGTTGTAGAAAATCCCGACTATCTGCTCTACCAAGACGAAATCACCTATCCCTCACAGGAGGTAATGGCAAATACCCAGTCATTTACCCACCTCCCCAACGAATTAATCGAATATATGAACCGTCTCTGGAGCGACATTCTGATGAAATAATAATTCAAAAAGAACATAAAAAGCCATTCGGAACGGCGACCTGCGATAAAGCAGGTCAGCCGAACGATGTTTGCCCTCACGGGCAAGTTATGTTTACTGTGTAAATGATGTTACGCCTGACGGCGTAGTGGGCAAACATCATTCTTTTACCGCCCGGAACAGATAATACGGTATAACACACTACACCTTGCAGGCAAGGAAGTGTGCAAAAAGGACGAGAAAAATCTCGTCCTTTTTGTGTTGAATATAAAACTGCTTTACGGTAGGTACCCCAAGAATAGTCTTTTTGTGTACACCGACGGACTTCGCTTTGTCCTTTCCGAAGCAATCTTCTGGCTCCAAAAAAATGCGGGGGTATAAAAAACTCTGTCCGAGTTTTTTATACCCCTTTTGGTCATCTGTCAGTTTTCAGTTTTACGGTTTATTTTGTGCCCTCAATGAATCTCTGAAGTACTGTTGCTATCTCTGCTCTTGTGGCATTGTCTTTGGGATTGATTGTAGTGTTTGTCTTTCCCTTCATTATGCCTGTGCCTGCTGCCCAGTTCATTGCAGAAACTGCGTATTCGGAAATCT
>JAFSGN010000005.1 GCA_017440805.1 Clostridia bacterium | reverse complement strand
CGAAACTTGTCAAGTATTTCGGACAAATAAAAGAGTGAATTTTTACATCCATACAGAATTAGGTGTCTTGTAACCTATTCCCGAATGTAATCGCTCTGAATTGTAATACAAATATATGTAACTTAATATTTCTTGCTTTGCTTCTTCATAACTAAGATGGCGGATATCCGTTATCTCAGTTTTTAATGTTTTCCAAAAGCTTTCTATCGGTTGATTATCGCTTGGTGTTCCTGGTCTTGACATACTTATTATAAAGCCACATTGTTCAAGTAGTTCTTTGGTTTTCTTTGCAGTATATTGACACCCTCTGTCACTATGAAAAATTGCACCTTCCGGAATTTTTGTTTGACAACATGCCAATTTGATCGTTTCTTGTACAAGCTCTTGACGACTATGTTTTTCCACCATAGCTGATACTATTCTTCTTGATGCAACATCAATAATTGCACTAACATATATTTTATGGTTTCTACATTGCATTTCAGATAAATCGGTACACCAAAGTAAATTTGGTGTTGTTTCATCAAATTTATCTTTAACTAGGTTCTCGCTTAAATACTGTTCATCAGTCGGCTTATTCTTTTTACTCTTACGCTTTCTTCCAACTTTTGCAACAAATTCATTTTCCTTTAATATCCTTGATATTTTGGCTTCGCTTACAAAAATCCCAATTTCTTCAAGTGCCTTTTTAATGCGTATTCTGCCATAATTACCATTGTGTTTTTCAAAACAGTTAATAACTTCTTTTTCAACAAATGTTTTTTCACTACTTGTCTTGCATTTATGACTGTAATATCCGCTTTTTGACACCTTTAAAAGTCGGCATACCAAGCTGGTATCATACTCGGATAATTCTGTTTTTGCAAATTCTAATCGTTTTTGTGTTCTTTCGCAAAGTATGCCGCTGCTTTTTTTAATATTTCTACCTGTTGACGAAGCTCCTCGTTTTCCTTTTGAAGTTTTTTGAGTTTTGCTTCTTCAGGACGAAGGTGTCCTTTACCCACAAAAGCATCTGCTCCAAAAGTCTTGTATTGATCAATCCAACGGTATAGCATTATGTGGCTTATCCCCATTTTATCTGCTACTGCTTTAACTTTGAGTCCGTTTTTGACTACCAATTCACATGCTTGGATTTTGAACTCCTTTGTGTAATTCACTTTTCTTTCCATTGTGTTCACTCTCCTGAAAATATTATATCATATTTTCACTCTTTTGGTAGTCCATTTTTATTATACAAGTTTCCCACTTCTTCCCTTTTCACTATTACCTATTACTTCCAAAAAATCCGTACTCAACTATATTTTTAGGGAATAGTGAAGAGTGAATAAGTAATAAGTAAAAAATCCGCACACTTGCGCGTACGGATTTTTTGGAGCTGGTGACGGGATTTGAACCTGCAACCTGCGGTTTACGATACCGCTGCTCTGCCATTGAGCCACACCAGCACTTTTTGATGTTATTTCGGAACAATTAAGTATATCATAAAAACACTTATATGTCAAGTTTTTTCAGAACTATATGCTTTGCAAATCAAAATGCACTTTTCAGGTCCACAGGCACAAAATTGTCCACAGTTATAGTATCCGGGGTAATATTGCAGTCTACAGCAATTATTTCAACTCCGCTTTCAGAGGCTGTTCTCAACGCCTCGCCAAATTCAAAATGCATCCGGTCATTGGGACGAAACACTTTCATTTCCTTCATTTGTATTACAAAAACAAGTATTCCGCGATTACCGTTTTTCACACATTCTATAAGTTCATTTATATGTTTTACACCTCTGAGTGTAGGGGCATCCGGGAACAGTGCAACACCATCCTTTTCAAGTGTTACTCCCTTAACCTCCAGATATGTTGTATTGTCTTGCTTTATACAAAAATCAAACCGTGAGTTTCCATAAGTGACCTCACGCCTGATAACCGCGTCTTTTCCAAACAAACCACAGGACTCAAGCCATTCACCAACCGCATGGTTTGGTGCCTGCGAATCAATATTAACAAGAAGCGGGGTATTTGCTTCCCGCTTCTTTTCAACTGCTATTAAATCATATTTTGTTTTGCGATTAGTATTCTGACTGCATGAGAGGTATACTCTGCATCCCGGTATAAGTAATTCTTTACAGCGACCGGTGTTTTTAACATGTACTGTTTCAACATTCTCGCCGATTTTCACACGGGCGATAAAACGATTGTGTCGACTGATAAACTCACCGGGAAGAACTTCCGTATATTTCATTAATTATCTTTCCTCGCGATAGTAATTTATTCCGCACGCAGCAGGCTGGTTTCCCTCTCTTTTTTGAGAAATTGATGTAACAACCAAAACAAGAGCGGTAATTGCAAAAGGCAACATTTTATAAAAGGCAGTCGGTATGTGTCCAAGAAAACCAAGGAACGGAAATTCGTGTGCGAAATCATTAGCACGGATTTGAAGTTCCGTAAACATACCAAAAACAAGTGAGCCGAAAATTGCCTTTGCGGGTGACCAGGATGCAAAAATTACAAGTGCAACAGAAATCCATCCCTGTCCGTTTACACATCCGTTATTCCATACACCGCCGCCGTTTACAAGCGAAACATACGCTCCGCCCAGACCGCATATACCGCCTCCAAGCATAATATTCAAATATTTGATAAGAGTAACATTTAAACCCGAGGCGTCAGCAGCGGCAGGATTTTCACCTACACTGCGTGTATGAAGTCCGTATTTTGTAAATCTGAGATATACCCAGCATAAAAGTGCAACAATAATTGAGAGATATACCAGTATATTATGTGAGAAAAGAAGTTTGCCTATATATGGAATATCGCTTAAAAAAGGTATCTTAAATTCAGAAAGCCCTTTAATAAATTCTTCCGACAGTTTCGGCAGTCCGTTGGGGGTGAATTTTATCATCATTTCTCCGAAGAATGTTGAAAAACCGCCTCCGAAAATTGTCAGTGCAAGACCTGTAACATTTTGGTTCGCCTGCAGGGTTACCGTGAGAAAAGCAAAAACAAATGCTGCCACGGCACCGGTAAAAAAAGCACATATTAATGCAAGAAAAATATTGTTAGTTTTAAATCCCGCATAAAATCCTACAAATGCGCCCATATACATCATACCCTCTACACCGAGGTTAAGACTTCCGGATTTTTGAGTTATTATCTCACCTGTTGTTCCGTAAAGGAAAGGCACACCCGCCTTAATTGCCGCAAAGAGAAATTTAATGATTGTATTCATTCTTTTTCCTCCTTTGCATCACCTTCAGAACTTTTATTTAATAAAACCGGCTTATTGAATGTGATTTTGTATCTTATAAAAAACTCAAAGCCAAGAATAATAAACAGTATAAGTCCCTGAACTATATCGGCAACAGATGCCGAAAGATTAAACTTAGTTTCCGCTGTACCGCATCCTTTTTCAAGTACTGCAAAAAGGAAGGTAACTATAGTAATACCGACAGGACTTAGTTTTGCTAGCCAGGCAACAATTATAGCGGTAAAGCCGACGCCACCTGCAATACCAACACCGAGTGTATAACTGCTTCCCTCACCTGCCATTTTAAGCATACCGCCGATACCGCATATAGCAGAACTTATGAACATAGTACGCATTACTACCTTATTTACATTCATCCCCGAGTAGCGTGCAGTGTTCTGGCTGTCACCTACGACGGAGATTTCGTATCCCTGTTTTGAGTATCGAAAATAAACAAAAAGTACGACTACCAGAATAAGTGCCAATATCCAACTTACATCTATTCCGGCAATATTATCAACACGCGCCGCTTTGGGTAACTGCTTGATATTACTGAACCCTTTAAGTTCGGGGTCACGCCACGGGCCATCACTTAAATACAATACAAGATACAATGCAATATAATTAAGCATAAGTGTTAAAAGTGTTTCGTTTGTACCGAATTTACACTTTAAAAATGCGGGTATAATCCCTAATAATCCTCCGCCTATTGCACCTGCAACAAGCATTACAGCCATAAGTACCCAATGGTTCCATGTTTCTCCGAATTTAAGACCTACCCAACAGGCAAAAACCGCACCCATTATGAACTGTCCCTCTGCGCCGATGTTCCAGAATTTCATTTTAAAAGCAACTGAAACTCCAAGAGAGGCAATAAGCAAAGGCACAAAAATTCTTACAAACGCCTTAAACGACAAATGGGATTTGAACGAACCCATAATAACAACTTTAAAATACTCAATCGGGTTTTGTTTAAGAACAAAAATCAGAAGTCCGCTGATAAAAACTGCACAGAGAATAGCAACAATATACCACAAAACAACTTGTATTTTTGTAGGTTCCGGACGCTTTGATACATGAACTAAATTAATCATCCGAATTTGCAACCTCCTTTACACCGGTCATCAACAGACCCAATTTTTCTTTTGTTGTAGTTTTAGCATCTACAACACCGGTTATTTTACCGTGACATAACACCATTATTCTGTCACAAAGTTCCAACATGACATCAAGGTCTTCACCTATAAACAAAACTCCGGCACCCATCTTTTTACTTGCATTAAGTGCATTATAAACAACATAGGAGGAATTGATATCAAGACCTCTGACGGGATATGCAGTTATAATTACATTCGGTTTTGCCTCTATTTCCCGTCCCAAAAGAACCTTTTGCACATTTCCTCCGGACAACCGTGAAACCGGTGTTACAATGTCCGGCGCGGAAATATCATATTTATTTACTATTTCGTTGGCTGTTTCTGTTGCCTTTTTCCTGTCAACAAAAAGGCCTTTTGACTTTCTGTAATTTTTGAGAAGCATATTGTCTCTTATTCCCATAGACGCCGAAAGTCCCATTCCCAATCTGTCCTCGGGAATAAAACTCATACTTATTCCAAGTTTTATAATATCCATGGGTTTTTTATCCACAATATTTTCTTTTTCATAAAGAATTGCGCCTCTTTTTACCTTTTGCAAACCTGCAATCGACTCGCACAATTCCTTTTGACCGCTTCCCGCAACGCCTGCTACACCTAATATTTCTCCTCGTCGCAAGTCAAATGAAATATCATCGATTATATTTATTTTATCCTCATTTTCCACTACCAGATGATGAACAGAAAACAAGGGTGAATCTTCTACCTCAACCTCAGGACGCTCAATCTCAAGTTTCACCGCATGGCCTACCATAAGTTCAGTTAATTCTTCTGCGGTGGTTTCGGAAGTAGTAACAGTGGCAATACTTTTTCCTTTTCTCAAAATTGTAACTCTGTCACTTATTTCCAGAACTTCATTCAATTTATGTGTAATAATAACAATAGCACAGCCGTTGTCTCTCATCTTTCTGAGAATATCAAACAACACCTGTGTTTCCTGAGGGGTAAGAACAGCTGTAGGTTCGTCAAGGATTAAAATTTTCGCACCGTTAAAGAGAACCTTTATTATTTCAACAGACTGCTTTTCGCTTACCGACATATCATATACTTTTTTTGACAAATCAACGCTTAATCCAAAATCTTTAACCGCTTGATTTACTGTGTTAATTCGTTTTTTTCTTAAGAAAAATTCCTGTTTACTGCTTCCAAGCAGCACATTATCAATTCCGCTGAAAAGTTCCACCAGTTTAAAATGCTGGTGTATCATTCCTATTCCGAATTTTTTCGAATCTTCGGGTGAAGATATATGAACAACCTTACCATTAACCTTGATTGTTCCTCCGTCAGGCTGATATATGCCCGACAACATATTCATCAATGTTGTTTTACCGGAGCCGTTTTCGCCAAGAAGGGCGAGAATCTCGCCCTTCCTGACTGACAGGTCGACTTGGTCATTGGCAACTACGTTACCGAAAACTTTTCTTATACCCTTTAATTCAATAGCCGTACTTGTCATACTCATCAAACCTGCCTTCAATGTTATTATTTAAGTTCTACGTTTTCGTAATACCAGTTGATGCCGCCTGTGATAACGCCGTCTTCAAGACAAGCGCCGCCTGCTGCAACAATTTCGTTACCCTGGTTGTCAAGGAGAGCCTCGTCAATTACTGTAGCATTTCCTTCTTCGTCAAATGAAAGTTGCTTACCATCAAATACAGCAAACTCTCCGTCAACGATAGCCTGTCTTGCTGCAGCAATATACTTATCGGTTCCCTCTGCACAGTTTTCAGAGAGAGGAGAAACATCAACAAATCCTATGTCAAGACCGCCGAAGAAGTTACCAAATTCTTTCCATGTACCGTTCATAGCCGCTTCTGTAGCAGCAGTGTAGTATACGCCCCAGTTCCAGATAGGAGCAGTAAGATGTGCTTTTGGAGCATCTTTGGTCATATCTGTGTTATATCCGCATCCCCATACACCTGCGTTTTCTGCAGCAAGCTGAGGAGCAGTTGTATCACAATGCTGAGCGATTACATCGCATCCCAGGTCAAGAAGAGCCTGTGCAGTTGTTCCTTCAGCAGTGGGATCAAACCATGAGCCTGTAACCTTTACATAAACCTTTGCATCAGGGTTAACTGCCGCAACACCTTTAGCAAATGCGTCAATACCGCCTGTAACTTCAGCATTTTCAGTTCCCCATGCGCCTACATAGCCAATGAGGTTGGACTGTGTCTTAAGACCTGCTGCAATACCGGAAAGGTATCTGGGCTGGTAAATGCGTCCGAAATAGTTGTTGAAGTTTACATCATTTGATTTGTAGCCTGTACCGTGAGAGAAAATAACTTCAGGATATTGTCCTGCCAATTCTTCCATGGTATTCATGTAACCCCAGCTGGTACCGAAAATTATTTTACAACCTTCTTCAATACATTCCTCAATTGCTGTTTTTGTTGCATTTGCGTCATCATCAGCAATGTTGAGTTTACGAATAATCTGGTCATCTGTTAATCCAAGGTTCTGCTGCATAGCAACGATACCCTGGTCGTGGGCGTAAGAATAGCCTGCGCCGTCAGAAGGATTACCGATATGGATAACACCTACTTTGAAATCGGCATTGTTAACAACCTCCTGGTTGTTATCGTCGGTTTGCTCATTTTCACCGTTCTGTCCATCTTCAACAACATTGTTGTCGTCAACCGGTGTTTCGGGTGAACATGCAACAAACATCATGGAGATTACCATTACGGAAGCAAGGATAAGTGCGAGTAATTTCTTGTTCATAACATCCTCCAAAAATATTTTTTCTATATAAAATCGGCATTGCCGACTTTTATATACATTCAATCTTCAAATACAACTTTATTTGCATCCATGGAAGCAATTCTGGCAAGAGATTCAACTCTAATTCCCATATCGCGTATAATTTTCCCGCCATTCTGAAATGCCTTTTCAATTACTATTCCGGCACCTGCAACTTGTGCACCGGACTTGTTGCACAAATCAATAAGTCCCTGAAGAGCCATTCCGTTTGCCAGAAAGTCGTCAATTATAAGTACATTATCACTACTGTTCAAAAATCTTTTTGAAACAATAACATCGTACACTGTACCTTTTGTAAATGATTTCACCTGTGTAACAAGCAAATCACCATCAAGATTTTTCGAAATGCTTTTTTTCGCAAAAACAACAGGAACATTAAAATACTGGGCCGTAACACAGGCGATACCTATTCCGGACGCTTCTATTGTCAAAATTTTAGTGATGTCGTTTTGGTCAAAGAGCCGCCTGAATTCCTTTCCAATCTCGTTATATAATCCGACATCAATACAATGGTTCAAGAAACTGTCAACCTTGAGTATCCCTCCGGGTTTAACAATGCCGTCTTTTAATATTCTTTGCTTCAGCAATTCCATTTCTGACCGCTCTCCAATCAAAATTTTTACACAGTAAATATAAAATCAGAAAACAACTCAAGTGTTACCAATTATAAATTTATCTTCTTCTGACAATTCTGATAAATCAAGTGTTATTCCAAAATACAATTTTATTTCATTATTAAATATGCCCGAAGTATGTGCATCACCTCCCAAATAAAACTTACAACCACATTCTTTTGCTATTCGGAAAGGTCTAAAAACTATATCTGCTGCATTAACAAAAAAATCCATGTCACTTGAATTAAGTTCAATACCTGCTCCAAGTGCAGCAGTCTTCTGAAACATTTCTTTCATTTTTTATCGGGAATCAGGCTGAGAACTTCTAAATATTCATCTCTTGTTAGTGCAATCAAAGTGCAAGTCAAGTATGCTATACCTATTTTATGAAAGGGCAATGGAATACCAAGAACCGCACCTAATCTTCTAACCCATGCATCTACATCTGTGATGCTTCTTTAATATGTTAGATTGTAGTCGTGTAAATCTTGTATATCCTTATACAAACTTTCAAACTCGCTATTATCTACCAGTTCTGCTCTTATAAATCGATAAAGCATCGAATGCAACCCTTGAGTCGGTGACGATAACATATGTGCCCCGAAATAAAAAGAGATTTCATTTTCTACATCAACAGCAGCGTAAGCCCCTGCTGCACCGCCCCAACCAAAATCAATATATCGTTCATCACCGTTGGGACAGCGAACCCCCAATCCATATCCGTGAGTATCCTTAATCCAATATGTACTTTTTTGTTCATCCGTCAATCGGTCTTTCATCATCAATTTAACCGTTTCCGGTTTCAAAAGTTTATAAGTACGAAGTCCCTCTAAAAACTTTATATAATCATTGACTGTGGAAATACCCCCTGCACCGCCTGAAGCATATTCAGTACCGATTTTATAGCTGAGTATGGGTTTCCCAACATTAATTATGTTTCCATTTTCAAACCTATATTGAGGTGTAATTGTTTCAATTTCTTCAGTTGGTAACATAAAAGTAGACGCGTTCATTCCAACAATATCAAAAATATTCTTCTTAACATAGATTTCAAATTTTTCACCCGATATAACCTCAACTAAAGCTGCTAAAACATCATGACACAGGCTATATTCCCACCTCTGTCCGGGCTCAAAAAGCAGTGGTTCCTTAGACAAATACTCCATTACTTTTCGGGTAGGGCATTTTCCGTTTGTTTCTTCTCTTGCTTTTTCTAATTTGTCTGAACGACAATTATAAGAAAAACCTGCCGTCATTTCAAATAAGTGTTTAATTAAAATTGGCTTCTCTGCCTTTTTGACACCATCAGCGGTCTCTACCATCATTTCTTTAAACTCAGGCATATAGTCGCAAAGTTTGTCGTCAAGTGAAAATAAGCCTTTTTCCCACAACTGCAAAGCCGCTGTACAAGTGATAATCTTTGAACAGGAATAAATGTTATACCTTTCACTTCCGTCCACTTTCACCTTATTTTCAATATCCCTATAGCCATTCATATATCTAAGGATACATTCCCCTTTTTTATAAATCGCCAAATCAAAACCGGGAATACCAAGGTCCAAAAATGAATCACAGAACTTCTTAAGTTTCTCAAACATTTGAATGCCTCCCTATGTATCTTCATACTTCATCTTATATTAAGTCTGGATTAAAAAATCAGCAAATTCAAAATTGGTGTTCATCCATGAATCTTTGCCATAACGATATGAATTGCCTTTTAATGTGGTTTAGTAAAATTCATATCTCATGGCACAATTCATGCCTACAGGCAATTCATTGAGTTTATTTTGCATACTCATTATAGAATTGGTGTATGCTTCAAACGACAAGCGTTTCGCCAGAATTTACATAATATAAGTTGCCATCAACATCAAACCAAATTTTATAAAGTGTAGGATTATAAATTTTATGACCATCCGCACTATACCTTAACGCTTTGTACGCCTGAACATAATCGTATATTTCTATATTTGTGGCATACCATATTTCATCATTATACGCAAGTTGTTTGCAAATATCTTCTATATGTTCCCAATTGTCGTTGATAGCAAATTCATAACTATGTCCCCATATATACATAAGGCGCGGTATTCTACTCGCGTGGTATGTTTTTGTAGAAATATCAAGATTCAAAAAATCATTGATATACTCCATAATTTTTGGATTATCGTGGTGAGCAGTAGGCATCCATGCATGAAAATCAGTAGGTAACATAAAAGAATTATTATCTTCACCCAATGTTCGTGCATATGCAATGTCAAGCTCGACAAGATACTGTTTTACCATTTCATAGTTACCAAAATTACCCATTAATGTAATTCCGGTGTCAGGATATGCCATTCCGCGAATAATCGAATCACACTTTGATTCAAGTTCCAGTCTACAATCCAGAACATCTCTGATACCTTCAATAGGCCTTAAATTACCATTTGCTCTGTGATTTGCCCCATGCACAGCAATTTCGTGCCCTTTAGAAATAAAAAACTCCTTTATCTGATCCTTAGTAAAGTTATCCTCTCTCATGCATTCACTATTAAAATTAAAGGTTGCCTTCATCTCATATTTATCAAAAATTTCCGCAAGTTTTCTATCTTGTGGTACACCATCATCGTAACTGAAGGTAAGCGCCTTTGCCTTTCCTTCAGGATATCTCATGAAAATTGTTCTCATAAATTTACCCTTCTTTTTCTCTCACTCATAATTCGTTCATCACTCTGCGATATACTCGCTCGTGCTCGTGAGATATAACTCTGCTTTAATCCGTTGCTATATGATATAAATTCTTTTCTTCTCCCAGCGGAACATAACGCATCAAAAATATATTGCCTACAAAGTACATATTGCAAATTCAGACGAGAATTTATATCACTATGTTTATTCATCTTATTATTAAAGTTATTATAACATAAAAAAACATTTATTTCAATAGAAACTCAAAAAATTTTCCCGTAAGAAGAATATTTAACCAATAAACTCTTTATAATTTTTAATTACATTTTTTACAGAAGAAATCAGGCAATCACCTAATCGTGACTGCCTGATTGAATTTATTAGTGATTTTATCCTACGATACCGGAGCGTTCAATACCCTGAACAAGATACTTCTGACAGAAAATGTATACTATCAAAAGCGGGAAAAGTATCAGCAAACTACAGGTATTAACAACTGCAGACTCGTAAAGTGACGCAGCAGCAAAACTGGTAGTCAAACTTCTGGGAACGCCTACGATATTGGGCATCAGATATATTCCCTGCTTTGTATAGAACAGTGTAGTGTAGAAGGAGTCTGTCCACTGCCACGAAAAAGCAAACAGGAATACTGTAATCATCATCGGAACAGAAATAGGGAGTATAATCTTAACAAATGTGTTAAATACACCTGAACCGTCAACATATGCTGCTTCTTCAAGTTCATCCGGAACTCCAAGGAAGAACTGACGCATCATAAAGATATAAAGACCATTCTTAAATGCCATACCGCCAAATGAAAGGATTGCAAGTGGCCAGTAGGTATTAATCATGTTAATGTAGTTCTCTTTAGCGAAACCAAAGAGGCTGTTTAAGAATCCATATATTCCAAACACATCAAAAAATCTGAATTTCATAAACATTGAAAGCATCAGTGTTTCGTGAGGAACAACCATTGTAAAGATTACACACATAAACACTATTCCGCGTCCCTTGAACTTAAACTTCGCCAAGCCATAACCCACAATCGAACAAATAAGCATCTGTACAACTGCGCAAAGAAGTGACAAAACAGCGGTATTAAACATGGCCTCAAAGTAGCGGTTTTCTGTAATAATTGCCTTATATGTATCCAGTGTGGGATATTTGGGAACCAATTTTACAGTTACATCGGTAAAGTCCATGGGAGACATAAATGATGAAGAAATTTTTACAAAGAACGGGAACAATATAACATATGAAATTCCCAGCAAAAGTACAAAACGGAAAATAAACCATACAACATTCTGAAGAAATGCAGTAGAAATAAACTTCTGCTTAAGTCTTTGCAACAAAGGGGTTCGCTCAAATTCAACACGAGGTTTTTTGTTTCGTGTCAAATATTTTTTTGTCTTATCAATAATTGAATTATTCATTGTCGCTCTCCTCCCCTTAATCTCTTCTCTGATAGAATACATATGCTGAAAGCAGCAATGAAACTACCGCAATGATAAGTATAACTATCAGGAAGTACATCCAAGACATTGCCGAACTAATAACATCACCATTAGGTTCGCTGCCATGATAAATTCCACTGATGAATGTCATTACCTGGTTGCTTTCCGAAGTGAAGGAGTCAATTACGGTATAAATTGCGTTTACAAGAATCATCGGGCTAATCATGGGGAATGTAATTTTCCAGAATGTTTCCCATGCAGAAGCACCTTCCATAAATGCTGACTCATAAATTGCAGGTGAAATACTCTGCAGACCAGCAAGGAATATAAGCATCTGAACACCGGAACGGTTAATTATACTGTATATATTATTTACAAGTTGAACAACATAATCGACCAACTCTGTCCCGATTTTCATGTTAGCAAACAACCGCTGAATATCCATCGAAGATATTATTTCAGACGCCTGTGACTGGGTACCTGTTCCGGTATCAATAGTAGATGTTGAACCCATATAATCCAACAATACATTTGACGCATCGAGTGACTCAACAATACCGGTAGATATGATAACCGGAATAAAGAATACTGTTCTGAAAAGTGCTCTTCCCGGCATTTTCTGATTAAGTATCACTGCTATAAACAATGCAAAGATTACTATAGCAGGAATATCAAAAATCAACTGTTGAATACCGGATGTAAGAATTTTAACGAAATTAGGGTTTACAAACAATGCTTCCGAATAGTTTTGCCATCCGACAAAGTGGAGTGTATACCCTCCGCCCTTGAGCATTTCTATACGATTGAAACTATATTTTATAGAGTCAATTATAATCGGGATGTAAACGGCTAAAAATGTCGCCACAAACGGCAATACGAAAAACCATCCTGCCCTGGACCTTGTTTTTTCAAGCGACCTTGGCTTTTTTGCTTTGGTAGTAATTGCTTTTGCTTTTTTTACTGTTGCCTGACCGTTCATATTTTACACCCCTTTCTTAATCAATTACCACGAAATCGAGAGCCTCAAGTTTGTGGCCTTCAATTTCTGCCGGTTTATTGTTATAGTTGAGAATAAATTCTACACCGTTATCATAGATAACCTTTACAATCTTACTGTTACCGTCTACAAATTCATGAGAAACAATATGTGAATTTCTGACAGGTTTAAGTGCATTGTTAAGTGTCTGATATGTTTCTAAAACATCTCCGCCGGTATAGGTTGTATTGCCTTGGTCGTCTGTTTCCTCGCCAAACCATGTACCGAATTTCACCGAGTAATATTTGTTAAACGGTGTGTTCTTAAGTTCGGATGTGTTGTCGTAGGAGAGAATGAAATACGGGCTTGAACCGTTTTCAATTGTTTTAAGTAAATCGTAACGATAATCTCCCGAAAGGTTAATTGCCGTTCCTGCAAAATCAACATAACCGTGTAGTATCATTCCGAACAGAGGAATTGATTCACTTGTTGTCCGTCTTGCACTGCTGTCGAGCGGAACATCTACAATATGGTCAGCATACTTAATGGAATATGAATTTCCTGCATTAAGTAACACTTCATATCCATCATTTTTGATAGTCTGAAGAAGTTCTGAAACAAGTTCTTTTGAATCTTCTCTGTTAAGAGGATTATCCTTGTTATGGTCTGAGTTAATATCAGAACCAAGTGTGGAAACTGATATCCCCTTTATTCCGTATCCTGCGTATTTTTCACTTATTCTGTCATAGAATGTACCCATTTTATCAGGAGAAACAAGCATCATACCTGTCTTGGCAAAGTTTTGATACAGAGGGTCATATTCTTTCTTACTTGCAGTACGGTTATCAATGGTTTTTGAGGTATCATCTTTAGAATCGAAACCATCAAACATACCATCTGTTCCCATTCTCACATATGAGAAATCAAAGCTCGGGAACAAGCCAATGTCATTTGCCTGAGCATACTCATTAAGTGCCTTTAAGCCTTTAACTCCGCCAAGTTCTTTTTCAACATCAAGAACTGATGCAGGGCCTGACTTCAGACCGCCGTTACTCCAGCCGCGGAGAATAAGATTAATATTATTTACTCCCTTTTCTTTAAGGAAACTTAAAATTTCCTGTGACTGTTCAAAGGTTGTAAGAGAAGTATCAACTTCTACAGGAACACCAAACTGTCTTTCTGTTGTCTGAACCATACCAAAGTTTTCAACATAAAGAGGAATATCACTGTCATCCGCTTCAAGTTTAGAAATCTGACCGGATTTTTCCAGGTATTCGCGGTATTTGGTTGTCATATTGGTGTAGTTTGCCTCATCACCTGACAACATAATATACTTTAATGTATAGTTTCCTACATATTTTCTGGGCGATGCTACTGTCCATGTTGCATTTGAATTTGTATCAGCAACATTTTCGAGAATATATGTATCCTTCTGTGTCGGGTAAAAAGTAGGATATATGGAATGATACTTATGAACTGCACCGCCGTGTGCGGATGAAATAGATGCAAGACTCTCACCTTCTGTCAGGAATGCAACAAATCCTTCGCTCTTTGTAGTTATCTTGGACTCGTCAATTTCCTGCTTTTGAGATTCATCATCAAGTGCGGTTTTTTGTTCATAGATAAGATTTTTATCAAGAATTGGATTTCCGTTCTGGTCATAACGATAATTTTCTATCAAACCGAATACTGGCAATCTCCATGTTTCCATATTTTGACCGGAAATTGTGTGGAAAGCATAATCTTGTCCGTAAATCTTACCTGTAACAGTAGTGGAATCAACTCCGATATCCTCAAATCTTATCAGGGCACCCGAGCCATCCGGAATCATTGTGTATCCGGTATTACCCTGCCGTGCAGCAGACATATAAGGAAGAACTATGATACTGTCAATTGTGAAACTTGCGGTGTCATATCTTATACCCTTTGCAGGAAGTCTGACACGAAGGCCATCTTCATCAATGTAATATTCAAGTGCAAGTCTGAACAACGCAGAAGCACTTTCCATACCTTCATACTTTGTCTGATTATGGTCGTCTTTCATATCATCAAAAGAATACTGTGTATATCTTTTGATTGTTTCTTCAAGAATGATAAGTTCGCGTTCTCTTATATTAGGGTCAATTACATAAAACGCCATCTGTTCGGAAACTTCGTATTTTGCACGAATTTCAGCACGCTCTGCTTCGGTAAGAGTGTTATCAGAAAGATCCTTGAGTTTATAGAACGCTGCTAAATATGATTTTTCTTTTTCGTCTTTGATTTTACTGAGAATAACATCCTCAAAACGCTTTTTCTCAATTCGTCTCGGAACTAACTTACGGGTTTCCTCACGTCCCATTGTGTATTCAACGCGGATACCGCCTCTAATATATTTTGTCTTTACCTGTAGCTTAGATGCTGCCTCAGTAAACGAAAGCATACTTGAACTGTTTGAACCGGCTATGTCGGTATACTGAATTTTTATCTGAGACAAAAGTTCATGTTTTACGCTTTCAGCAACATTAGTCGTGTTTATATCATACGGGTTTGTAAATAATATCTGGCCCGTTGCTGTATTTTCTACTGCAACCTCGGCAGACTTTCTGTCATGGTAAAGGTTATATCCGTATGCAGAATAAACCAAAGTCATCTGACTGAGTTTTTCCTCGGGAGTCGAAACATCTGATTGAACATAGTAATCGATAATTCTTGACTGTATTACTTTATCTACCATACGGTCGACATTAACAAGTCCCATTTCGCTCTCAAGCAACTGTTCCTTAGATAAATCAAGATAATCGATTGCATTTTCCTCATTGTCTGTAGCAAAAACAGATACAGAGGATAAACATCCGGCTAACATCATAACCGCAAGAATGAATGATAATAATCTCTTTTTCATCTTTATCTCTCCTTTTCTGTAATTACATTCGGTATGAAACTTCTACGAAAATGCTGTAAACGAACGAGAACATCTTGGTTACCAATCCGGAGAACAGCACTCCCATAAACATGATAAATGCCATTGCAACGATTGTACCTATAACAGTAAGAACATTCTTACCGAGCGAGTAATCATGTGTAACCATTGTTCCAAAGAATATAAGTCCGAAAGACCATATAAATCCTATGGAAACAAGCATGGAACAAATCTGCATTTCATCCTGTCCGAGGAAGTTTGTCATTATTGTTGCGGGAACAATAAGCAAAGGAAGCGGTAACAACGAATATCCTGTTGCAATGAAAATATCTCTCATGCTTCCCTCACCGTCGAACAGTGTTGTCAATGCCCAGTTTGCAACGCACCACAATACATACGGCAAAAGAATTGAAAGAACTTCCATCAGTATTCCGTTGCCTTCAAGATACGGATTTGCAATGTATGACTGGCCAAGGGACTGGTAAATAAATCCGAGAATTGTTATGGCGACTATTGCCATAGCACCCTTCATATTACCTCGTTTCTCATGTTTCAAATCCCAGAATCCGTCAAACGGATGGAAAATAACATGGAAACCATATAGGAAAGCTTCTTTGAATGTTCGCTTTTCCTTCATAACCTGACCTGCTTTGTTAACCTTAGCAGCATAACCCAAAAACTTGGAGCATGCAACACAGACAACAACTATAACAATCGGAATCAGAAGAATCCAGCGTTCAATCCACTGCTTTCTTATATTCTTGAAGCATTTGGAATAATCTTCCACAGCATAAGCATATGTGTAAGTTTCCATTGCTTCGGTGTATTTTCTTTCACGATACAAACTGTCACCTATACCAACATAGGACATATCGAAGTTTGCATTTCTCTGAAGAATGTCTTTCCAGTATTCAACCGCTTTATCATATTCACGGTCTCTCTTGTTCTGCAATGCACCGGCAATTATATCACCATATTCTGTTCGTTTCATAACAGTAATACTGCCTGATGTGTCGTCCAGAACCAAAAGGTCATTTCCTTTGTATGCAATTGATGAAATGGACTGGAAGTTACCAATCTGTGTACCGATATCACCAAACACAAACAACAACTTACCTTGTTCGTCGTATGTAAAGATTTTCTGGCGCTTTTCGTCAACAATACTCCACATACCGTTGGGGCCGAGTGCTACATCAACAATTTTGGAAGCACCGTAGATGGGGGTGTCGTAAGCTTCAAATTTTGAAACATTAACTTCACCTGAAGGCGGATAAAAACCGGTACGGCTCATAACGTCTTCGCCCAGCGGATTAAGTTTCTTAACAGGTGCATAGTCGGAAGAACGGCTTTTGGACTCTATTGCCGACTGCTGTGCATCAGCATCTATAGATGATGTAGTTACGTAGATAAATCCTGACGAGTCTATTGTAATGTTGTTATACTCTGTAGGTACAAATTTCTGTGAGTATGAACGCTGCTCATCTGTCATCAACTGACGCCAGAGAACATCAAATGCAGATACCTTTACTTTCTGTGCACCAAGGAAACCGTTAAAGCCGCCATCATTATTCATAGAAATGATACCATAGTGGGTTGTGGAAGAAACAACATAAATACGGCCTGCTTTGTCAACAGAGAGTGCTACAGGTTTGTAAATATGACCTTCCGGAAAAACCTGAGACCTGGGTTCGCCAACCACTCTCTTGAACGAAAAGTCGTCTCGACTGAATATGACAACTCGATTGCTTTCTGTGTCTGCAACATAAATTTCGTCTTCTGTAACAAACAAACCATTCGGTTGGTCAAGTGCATCAGGAACACCATATTCATTAAGGAAAGAGTCGAGAACTCCGATAAGTTTGAAATCGGTATCAAGTATTATAATTCTGCTGTTTTTTGTATCGGCTATGTAAACATTCTCATCAATGTCAACCACAATATCCTGCGGTGAACTAAGAGGAATTTCAAGACCGATGCCGAGTCTGCCCGCCAATCTTCCTTCTGTGGGCATATCACGCAGACCAATATCACTTGAGTCTATAACGAAGTCGGGAACAAACGCGTGAGGTGAGGGCATCATTTCGCCGTCTATATCATAAGTATAAGTTGCAAACGGAACAACAGCCGAAGCCAAAGGCATCATCATCACGCAAATAAGGAGCATCAATATAATTCTTGTAAAAATCTTTTTCATATTATCTTACCCCCTATTCTTAGTCTTTCATGCCCGATGAGGACATTGTTTCAACGATGTTGCTTTGTGTAAGTACGAATACTGTTATAGGTACTATCATCATAATAACTGTAGATGCCGCACCGGCGCCGGCACGAACGATACCACCGGCAAGAATTTGCGATATAGCATAGTTAAATGTTTTTAACTGCTCCGAATGAATAAAGATTGAAGCGCCACTGTTCCACAAGCCCTGGAACGAGAACACAATAAGTGTAAGCCATGCAGGCTTAACCATGGGCATTGCGATTGTCCACATGGTTCGCATTTCACTTGCTCCGTCAAGTCTTGCAGACTCAAGAACCGAATCCGGAACCGATGTTTCCATAAACTGCTTCATAAGGTAAAGACCTGTTGTTGAACCCCACGCAGGAACGATAATCGCCCAGTATGTATCTACCCAACCGAGTGCAGACATAGTAATAAAGTTTGTAATCGCTGTAACGGTAGAGTTAAACATCAATGAGTAAACAACTATCTGGAAAAGGAGATTTCTGCCCGGAAACTTAATCTTTGCAAGTGCGTATGCCGCAAACGATGAGAAAATTACATTTCCGAAAGTACCCGCAACAGAAACAAGTGCGGTATTAAAAATATATCTTGAAAAAGGCACCCAAGATGTAGACATCAACTTAAACAAGTCGCTGAAGTTCTTTAATGTAGGATTAACAACATAAAATCTTGGGGGGAAAATCCATAATTCTTCAAGAGGCTTTAATGACTGGCACAATGCATAGAACATCGGCAAAAACATGAAACAGCCAAAAATTATCAGGATTGTATTAATGGCAATGTCGCCGCCGAAGGATCTGTTCATCGCATGATTAGATTTTCTTATTCGTAATTTACTCATACTTAACTACCCACCTTCGACAATATTTTTCTTACTAACATATTCGCACCAATCATAAAGAAGAACAGAATTGTTGCGATCGCTGATGCATATCCCATTTCAAAACGCTGGCTACCATAGTCTTCCAGGTGATGCATTATTGTATGTGCTACATAATCGGTACTGGGGAATCCGCAAAGTGCAGTAATAACACCACCGAAACCAAACGATGAAGTAATAGCCATGATTGCACCGAACATCAACTGGGGCTTCATAGTAGGAAGGGTTACATACCAGAGTTCCTGCCATCTGTTTTTAACGCCGTCCATTGCCGCCGCTTCATAAAGAGATCTATCTATTGTCTGCAGACCTGCAATAAACGAAAGGAACGCTGTACCGAGCGATGTCCACAATGCAACCACAATAACAAGCGGCATAATGTATGATGGGTTTTGGAAAAACTGTATGGGAGTTGTTATAACATTCATTTTCATAAGCAAACCGTTTACATATCCGTACTGGTCGCCTGAAAAGAGAATTGTCCATATCAGGTATACCTGTCCCGAAATACTCGGAGCATAAAATATAGTTGTTACAAACGCTCTCATCTTGGGTGTCAGCTCATTGATAAACCACGCCATCAAAAGTGACAAAAGGTATGATACAGGACCTGTAATTGCTGCAAAAATAAGTGTGTTTTTTATTGCCAAGAGAAAAATATCATCATCCAAAATTAATCTTATATAGTTGTCCATAAAGATAAATTTGGGTGGTTCAAGCATATTGAATATAGTAAAGCTAAAGAACAATGACAAAATAACCGGTAATACGGTAAAAACGAAGAAAACAAGGAAGAACGGAGCAACCATAAGATATGCAACACGATTAACTTTCATATCTCTTACTGCTGCCTGCCACTTTGTAATCTCGCCTCTGTTAACGGCTTTTTTTGCATTTGCTTCGATTTTTGCCGACAAGATAATCCACTCCTTCTCTTTTATTTATAATTAAGACTGTAATACGAAATCTTCCAGAATCGGTAAATCAAATTCCACTCGCTTACGCGAAAGTTCTTTATCTATATCCTCTATATAATTCTGGATAGCTTCAACTGGGTCGTCTCCGGAGTTATATACCGCATTGAAGGCAAACGAAACATAACGAGAAATAATATATCCTCCCGGCATTTCCGGTGTTGCAGCAAGATTTTCAAACTGTGCTTTTAACTTTCTCATATCAGAGGTTGACCAGGGCTGCTGTTCAAGAGAGGTTCTGTTAGCAGTTGCATACTGACCTGACGCACCAAGTAATGCAACGAGTTCATTGCCGTAGCGACTTTGTGCATCATTGCTTGTCCACCACTTCATGAAATCCCATGCCGCCAATTCATCTTCAGCATCCTTCATCATCATAATTGCAGTTACCGAAGCAGGAGAACTGTTGTTTATTGTACCGTCTTCCCTTTCGTATCCGAGAAGAGTTGTAAATTCCCACAATCCGCGAATTTCAGGTGCAAAAATCTGAAGTTGGTTATATGCAGTATAATCAGTGATTGCCAACGGCATTTCACCGGTTCTGAAACGGTTTGCAAAATCATATGCAGGCGGGAACTGATACAGTGTGAAGAATTCACACATTGTTTTGAATGAATCAATAGCAACATTTGAGTCAAGATTGATAGACATGCCCTCTGTTGTAGGATATACGCCATCTTCATTGAGTTCAAGACCATATTTATCAATTACACTCTGTGCATCATAACCATACTCTTCTGCATACGCCTCTACCTGTTCATGTGTCAGTGCCGGAGTGTAAAGAGGTTCATCACGCTGATAAAGCTGGAGGATGGTTCCTGCAAGTGCTGTAGGAAGTCCCACACCAAGATTATTATTCTGAAGAACAGGAATTATGTCAAGCAAATCATCCCATGTTTTCGGAACATCTATGCCAAGTTCAGCAAAGATATCTTTACGATAGAACATCATGGAGAAAGACTGTGTGTCGGGAAGTCCGTATGTCTTTCCGTAAAGTGTCATTGGAACAAGTGCCGCTTCGGTAAATCTCTCGGAGGTTATTTCCTCAAATTCAGGCAAATGGTTAAGAGATTTAACCGCTTTTCTTATTGCGTAGTTAATCGGTTCGGTCTGTGCATTCATAAGAGAAATATCAGGACCGGTACCGGAAAGTGTGGCAGGCATAAGTGTGCCGGCAACAATCAGTTTAAGATTTACTTTTCTTCCGCTGTTTGGAGTATACTCGTCATCAATCATTTCACGAATAATCTGTGTCTGGTCACGGCCGGCTGCAACCCAAACCTGAAGAACATCTTTGTTATCGGTATCTGACAAGTCTTCAGCAGAACCCATGCTGCTGTAATCATCAAAGAAACTCTTTATGAACGCAAGTACTTCATGTACCAATGCTTCAAAGAAGTTTGCTTCTGCACGGGGGGCTTCTGCAGATACAGGCTGTATCATTATGTAGTCAAGTTCAAGGGGCTGATTCTTGGATGAGTTAATCCATGTACCCAATGTACCGATATAATCTTTAAGATTTCCGAGGTTTGACGGAATGTTATCGGATTCACCGCCCATTCTGTTAAGAATGAATGCTACTTTATCAAGTGTAACCGAGTGGTCGCCTTTCTGACCGATTTGTGCTTCGAGTTGAGCAGATATATCGTTAAGGAACTTTGCTTCTTCAACCATTCCCTCAAGCACCTCAGGAATAAGTTTTCCGAATTCATAGTCACGATAGAGGTCAGGGCTGGCACCTGTAATCATCAGTATCTGACGATACATTCCGTTAATCTCAACAAGAGCCTCGTCCAACTGACGAAGAAGTTCACCCATTGAGCCAAGTGTTACTTCCATTTGTAACTCATGCTTTCCTTTTTCGAGGAAGAACTTGAATTCGGTAGTACCGTCGCTCAACGGACCGGTCTGCCAATCGTCACTATAATTAAATTGAAGGGATTCTGCCTCTTTGAAAGGAACTTCACCGTCTATTCTTACAAGACGGGTTGAATAGATACCGGCATACACATTTTGTCTGAAGCGGGGCACTATTGAATAAAATCCGTCTTCCGGTACTTCAAATTCCCAGGTAATCCACTGACCTGCAGTCTGCCACTTTGAACCGCCTATTGTGTTGAGGCGAATTCTGGACGGGTCCTGAGGTTCGGTAATAGCCGAACTACGGTCATACTGAGGCATAATATATTTTTCAGATGTAGCCGTGGGGAGTTCCGCATGAATCTTGACATAATTCTCGGGAACATCTTCTACATCATTATAGGAAGCATACTTTTCGAGGTATTCCTCATATGTAGGCGAGTCATCAGCAGCATAAACTTTAATTTCATTTACAACCAACTGTTCCTTTGAGGTTACAAGTGAAATGGTGTGTTCACCTGCTTCAAGGTAATATTCAAACGGCTCTCTGTAATATCCTGTAGAGTCCGAAAGGAATACAGTTCTCCATTCGGGAGCCTCTTCACGATATGCTTTTCCGAATTGGCTGACAGCCTCTTCAAAAGTATAGCCGGTAGGAATCTCGGCGGGTCTTATTTCATTTCCAGTCAAATCCAAGAAAAACGCATTCTCGCGTTCATCAGAAACATAGTGGAAACGCCAGATATTGGAAAGGTTAACATATCGTGCTTCCTTGAAAGGATATTCACTGTCAATCATAACTCTGCGTTCAATGGCAGAATGTCGACCTATAACAGGATAGTATTCTAAGGAAATGTTGTACATACCCGGAGTTTTTACATTAAACTTCCAGGTCACCGTACATCCTTCATCATCTGAGGTGTAGAGAAACTTTTCGCCCTCCTTAGACGGATCGGTAGCAATAATTTCGTCATAGAGTTCCGAACCTTCATCTACAACACAAACCATACTTTCGTCAGCAGAAGACGATTGCTTGTCATAATCGTATCCTTTTATGACAATGTTGTCTTTTCCTTTCTGAGCACCGGAATGTTCATTCAAATACTCATCGTATGATGTGGCATAAAGCAAATCCTTAAACTCTTCAAAGGTTGCTGTTGTGACATTGGTTGCTGTTTCAACGCCGGTTTCGTCAGCAAACGAAATCATGGTAAAACAGGGAATAACCATAAACAACGCCATAACTAATGCCGTTACTCGCTTAAAATGGGAAATTCTCATTTACAGTTCCTCCTAAATTGATATTGTCAAAACGCGTCACCGCACTTTTGCAGCACGGCAACAAAACACCGGGATGGAATGTTCATCAAATCGCACACTTCATCCCCAGAATTTTATACGGTAATCATATCACAACAAGGTTTTTTTGTCAAGTATGACTATATATTTGCAATTTTTTTGTGCGATTAAACGGAATTTTTTTCATTTTTTTATCAAGACAGACTCAATGTATTTTATGTTAATTTTAAACTTTGACAAAATGCACAAATCCAAATCAAATAATAAATTAAGAAAATATTATTTTTTAAAATTCGACATTTTTTCTTTATTTACAAGCACTTTTTTAATGTTACAAAATTGTTCAAATTAAATATTATATATTTTCAATCAGTCATGTTTTGCAAAGAAAATATAATATGTCTACATTGGCATAACCCATGCCGGATATGCAAACACCCCCAAAACTCTCCTCGGTTTCGGGGGTGTTGTTAAATGTGCACAATATCGCCGCTTATTTTTCTACTTTTTCACTAAATGATTTTTGAAACTTTTTTGCAAACTAAATGTTATTTTTGAAGAAAGTTTTCATCCTTAAAATCAAAAGAATGACTCTAAAAATTCCTGCAATGTACCATCATATCTTGCTTCAGCAAGGAATTCTTTTCCGTATTGATTTCCCCAACTGTACATAATCACCGTTTGTCCCTTATATTCGCAAAAATCAACATCGCTATTATTGCAGTCAACGGCATTTTGGATATAATCAAGTTGTTCTTTTGTAAAATTCTCAGGGTATTGTACAATTTTATCATCATTGTCAAAACACATTATAGGGTTAATCAACCCGAGTTCCATTTCAACCAGATCCTTTGTTCTGACAATATACGGAAGCCATCTGTGGCAAGGCAGACCTTCAAGGTAAACTATGTAATAGTATCCGTCAAAATATCTTATTGTAGGGCAGGCAGTATATCTTTCCTGTAAATATATGTACTTGTCGGTAGGAAGAAGTTCCCAATCCAAAAGATTGTCTGATTTAGCAAAAAGAATCGTAAACGGTTTGCCTACGAGAGGGTTTGAGCCACCGATTTCTATAGTCATTATATACCCATCCGGACCTTTGCACACCGATGTATTATAAAGCATGATATCATCAGGAAATTCAAGAATTTGTTTTGTTTCCCAGTTAACAAGGTCCTTTGACCAGAAAACATCAAGAATCTGTCCGCCGCCATCCCCTCTTACGCCGTGAACATACATGGTGTCGTCTTCTGCATAGCAGCAACCAAAAGAGTGGTCAAAAGCAAAATCGGCAGTGGTCTCCTGTGTTTCAATATTTACAAAATTGTAGCATCCAATATCTCTTGTGACACCTTCTGTTTTGCCCCATCCATGATTTCTAACCCACTCAAAATAGTAAAGTTCATCCTTCCATACCACAGGAGTAGTTTCAACAACACCAATTTTAAGTGTTCCCTTTTTTACCATAGTTTTTCTTGGCGGAATTTTAGAAGTGCGGAGTGAGTCATTAAAGTCTTTAAGCATATTTTCCCTCCATAATTATAATCATTTTACATTATAACATCATCAAAATTATTTGTCAATATTTTCTTATAAAATCCTTCATTGACTTTTTCTGCAAACAATGATATAATAAAAAAGCCGTTGGAAGAACTCTTCCAACGGCGTAAATCTGAGTGACTGGACTTGAACCAGCGGCCTCTACCACCCCAAGGTAGCGCGCTACCAGCTGCGCCACACCCAGATGCTCACGGGGGACCTATTGTTTTTCACAACAGGATAATTATAACACAAATTTTGTAAAAAGTCAATACCTTTTATTCTTTTTTAAAAAATATTTTCAAAGGAATTTTGTAAATGAAACTTTCAGATTTAATCGGTAACGCATTATGCTCCAACAAATGCATTAACTGCGGTGAACTTTTCGAAATATATCAGGAATACGAAGCATGTCCAGCGTGTGATTCAATATTGAGGGAAAATATTCAAAACAACACAGTTCAAATAAATGATATAAATATATCTGCAGATAAATTTCTGTTTTTTTACAATAATGCGACAATAAAAAAACTTGTGCTGGACATGAAAAACTTCCCATTGGGTCAAAATTGCAGATACTTTGCCCGTATAGCATACGAATGTATTGTCAATGACCCTGTGTTTTCTGACTTTGACATAGTAACTCACTGCCCGAGAAATCCTCACAAAGAATCTGTTGTAGGGTATGACCATTCTGCATGTTTTGCGGAAAACATTGCCACTTTCTGCGAAAAACCTTTTTTTAAGTTGATAAAAAGAAAAATCGGCGGAAAAGAGCAAAAGAAACTGAATCTTACACAAAGGATTTCAAATGTGCATAATAAATTTTATTTTAACCGAAAGTATTCCTGTAAGGGAAAAACTGTGCTTTTAGTAGATGATATTGTAACCACAGGTTCAACGGTCAAAGAGTGTGCCCGCATCTTAAAAGAAGCAGGCGCATCAAAAGTTCTGGCTTTATTTATTCTCGATTAAGTGTTTGGTTGTGTAACTGTTCTATTTCACTTTCTGTCAGAAATCGCCATTCTCCCCTTTTCAGATTTCTGTCAAGAGCCAATCCGCCAAATTCGACTCGTTCCAGATACACAACACTGTTTCCCACACTGCGGAACATTTGCTTTACCTGGTGAAATTTTCCTTCTCTTATTGTCAAATAAGCCTTTTTGGTATCATCACATATTTCGAGTATTGCCGGTTTCGTTTTATATCCCCCGTCAATGTATACACCCTCTCTGAATGATACAATAATATCTTTTTCTATATCGCATTCACTTTCCACATAATACTTTTTATTTACATGGTACTTAGGCGAAAGAAGTTTATGGCAAAGTTCTCCATCGTTTGTCAAAAGCAAAAGTCCCTCTGTGTCTTTGTCAAGGCGTCCGACGGGAAACAACTCCATTTTTTTCCGCCGTTCATCCAATAAATCAATTACGGTTTTTTGCCGATTATCTTCAGTTGCAGAAAGATACCCGGCAGGTTTATTCAGCATTATATAGATGTTTTTTGAGTAGGATATTTTTTCACCGCAAAAAACAACCTCATCCTGAGTTTCATTTATCTGAATATCAGAAGACAGGACAGCATGACCATTAACAGTCACCTGTCCTTTTTTTATGTAATTTTTCAGTTCGCGTCTGGAGACAATGCCCATATTTGAAAGAAATTTATCCAGCCTCATTTTTTTGGCGGCAGCGGTTTTACGGCCGCTGCCTATACCTTTCGTTATATCTGCATGCTATAAAAAAACACTTAAATGATGTAACGCCACAAAAAAACAAATTGTAAAAACTATCACACCAATGGAAAATGCCTGAAAAAACTGTCTCACAACATCACCCTGATTGTATTCTGCTCAGTATGTTGTGTTTTAGCGTTACACCTGTATTAAATTATCTAACCGACAATATTGTTTCCTTCCGTAAAGCCTCTTACAAATCCATTTACATCTGCTGTACAAATATCTCCGCCGATAATTTTGTTCTTGTAAACGAGAAGATTGGCGTAAACAGTACCGTCATAGTTGTAGTTTGTCACGACATAAGTATATCTCTTAACTTGCTTGTTGTGATACTTTTCAAGGTCTAATCCCTCAACTTTTTGCATTTCATTATATTTTAAGTAAACACCATCAAATTCGCCCGGAACAGTAACCTCTGATATTTCAAAAGGCTCGTTTTGTACCTCAATACCGTAATTTTTCAAAAAATCCACTCTGTCACTGTTGGATTTTATATTTTTAAAGAGTTTGGGCGAAATTTCTTTTACAACCGGAATTTCAAATCCATTGTCTGACACAACAACCGAACTTCCAACTCCGGACATCATAACCGCCAATGACAATATCACAACGGCAGATATCAGAAGCAATCCGAATGTTTTTGCACTTGCCGCTTTAAAAGAATAAACAAACATATATTTCCCTCCCGAATTTCGTTATTACATTTTATTCGGGATTTTATGTTTTATTCCGCATTTTTTATAAATTTTTCATACTCGTTTACACATTCTTCCCACTTAGCATAAATTTGGGAAAGTGTTTCCTCGAGACTGTTTTTCATGTCCTGTATTTCCGAAAGTTTTACATAATCTGTGGCATATTTCAACATATCATCGTCACATTCCGAAATTTTCTTTTCTGTTTTTGATATATCCTCTTCCATTCTTGATATTTTCTTTTCAAGCCGTGTTCTTACGGATTTTTGTTCTTTCGACAAAAGATATTGTTCTTTGGAAGATGTCACTTCTTTTTGGAGCGAAGCATGAGGTTTCGATGGCAAATCCGGCAATCTTTTTTTATATTCCAAAAAATTGGTGTATGTTCCTACATATTCAAAGGGTGGGGCACCGGGTGTCATTTCTATAATTTTTGTCGCATATTTTTTTATAAAATATCTGTCATGGGAAACAACAATGACTGTCCCCTCAAAACCCTCAAGGGCATCTTCCAGTGCCTCGCGGGAATTAATATCCAGATGATTTGTAGGCTCGTCAAGCAACAGTACATTTACTTTGGACGAAATCAGTTTTGCAAGAGTAAGACGGGCTTTTTCACCACCCGAAAGATTTTCAACCTTTTTCTCTATATCGTCACCCTTGAACAAAAAAAGTGCCAACAAACTGCGTACCTGCGTATGAGTCATATTTTCAAAGGTGTCCCACAACTCATCAATTACCGTTTTTTCCGGGGTAAGTCCCTGGTATTCCTGGTCGTAATAACCGACAATCGTATTTGAACCAAAATTAAAACTCCCCGAATCAGACTGATATATTCCGCGGAGTATTTTCAAAAATGTAGATTTACCGCTTCCGTTTGAGCCGACTATAAATAATTTATCCCCTCTTTTTACCTCAAGTGAAAAATCACGAAAAAGTTCTTTTTCACCAAAACTCATTGACATATTTCTGACAGATAAAACATCATTACCCGAAGGCGACGCATTATTAAAGGAAAATCGGATTTTATCAGGAAGTTGTTCGGGTTTATCCACTTTGACCATACGGTCAAGCGCTTTCTGTCGGCTCTCTGCCGCAATTATATTTCTCTCTCGGTTCCAGCGCCGTTGTTGTTCTATATATGCTTCAATCCGTGCTATCTCTTTCTGCTGATTATTATAATGATGTTCCTGAATTTCGCGGTCTTTTCGTTTTTGTTCTGCATAGGAAGTATAATTACCGTTATACAGTTTTCCGTGGGTATTCTCTATCTCAAAAATTTTATTTACGGTATTGTCAAGAAAATACCTGTCGTGAGAAACAATTATAACAGTTTTACGATAATTTTTTATATATTCCTCAAGCCATTCCACACTGTCCATATCCAGATGGTTTGTAGGTTCGTCGAGTATCAGAAGTTCAGGTTCTACAAGCAAAAGTCTTCCCATTGCAACGGCTGTTTTCTGCCCTCCGCTGAGAATACTGACCGGGGAATCAATATATTTTTCAAGTCCGAGTTGTTTTATTATTCCCCTTGTTTTGGAGCGGAATTCATACCCGCCGTCTCTGGCATATTGCTCTCTGAGTTCTGCATATATTCCTGCGTTATCAAGATGTTCCTGTCCCTCAGCATCGCCTTGCATCTTTTGTTCGAGTTCCGATATTCGTATCTCCAAATCAATAAGAGGTTGAAAAACCGACAGCATTTCTTCAAAAACGGTTAATTCGGAATTACCTACAGCATACTGGTCGAGAAATCCGATTTTACTGTCCTTGGAGATATATACATTTCCGTCGGTCATTTTATATTCACCGGTAATAATCTTTACCAGGGAACTTTTCCCCGCACCGTTTACACCGATAATCCCCAATTTATCATTTTCATCTATGGAGAAAGATATATTTTCAAGTATTGTATCTACTCCGTAAGAGAGCGTCACATCGCTCACACTCAGCCGTATCATTAATATCCCGGAAAATCCTTTCACATTCTCGTTTTTCTGACATATTATAATTTTATCATAAACCCTTAATTTTGTCAATAACGGAGGTATGTATGGAAATAAGAAAACCTAAAATTTTAAAACCCGGTGCGAACATCGGTGTAATTGCCCCAGCCAGTCCGTGTGAGCACGAAATAACAGAAAAATACTGCCGTATGCTGTCCGGTTGCGGTTTCGGTGTCACAAAGGGAGAAAGTTGTTTTTCCCATTACGGATATCTTGCCGGAGAGGATAAGATACGCGCATGTGATATAAACAGGATGTTTGAAGACAGTTCAATAGACGCCGTATTCTGTCTTAGAGGCGGCTATGGCTGTACCCGGATTGCCGACCTTATAAATATTAAAAAAATCTCAGAAAACCCTAAAATCTTTCTCGGGTTCAGCGACATCACCGTATTACACACAATTTTCAACAATATCTGCGGATTTATAACATTTCACGGTCCGTCGGTTTCAAATTGCGAATGGGGACAAAATGATTTCAGATTTAAAAATTGCATGAAAATTCTGACCGGCGGCAAATGCATCCTGAACGGTGAATATTGCTACAATTCCGCCTCTTGCAGCGGAATGGTGTGCGGAGGGAACTTGTCACTTGTTGAGTCGCTTATCGGCACAAAATACGAACCGGATATAACCGGTAAAATTTTGTTGCTTGAAGATGTGGGTGAATGTAATTATGCCATTGACAGACGCCTGACACATCTTAGACAAGCAGGATATTTTGATAAGTGTACTGCTGTTGTACTGGGGCAATTCACAGAAAGGAATGAACATGAAAACAACAATAATATTCCTTTGAGAAAAATTGTAGAAGATGTTATTGTTCCTTGCGGAAAGCCTGTTATATGGAACACAATGTTCGGTCATATTCCTTATAACCCCACAATTCCCCTGGGTGCTTACGGAAAAATCCGGGGCAGCACATTGACAATTCCCGGTGCTGTATGTAATCAGATATAATTTCTCGGTCTTTTAAGGAATTCTCTCATTTTTTCGAGAGCAGACTTTTCCAGCCTGGAAACATAGGAACGGGAAATGTCAAGTTTTTTTGCAACCTCCCGCTGTGTGACCGGAGGCAAGGTCCCAAGTCCGTAACGCATAATAACTATGTCCCGTTCCCTCTCTGTCAACTGCGTATTTATGGCACGCATAAGTAATTTGCTTTTGCTTTTAAGGTCAATATCCTCGACTATATTATCGTCATAACTTATTATATCCATATATGTCAACGGATTTCCGTCTTTATCGAATTCTATCGGCTCGTTTATTGAGGTTTCATTTAAATTTTTCTTCTGGGAACGAAAATGCATAAGTATTTCATTCTGAAGACATTTTCCTGCATAAGTTGCAAATCTCGCACCGTTCTCTATTTTATACGAATCTATAGCCTTTATAAGCCCGATTGTACCTATTGAAATTAAATCCTCCTGGTCTTTGCAGGTAGTGTAATATTTCTTTATTATATGTGCCACCAGACGCAAATTTCGTTCTATAAGTATTTTTCTTGCCTCCTGGTCGCCTTTTGAGGCAAGTTCAAAATAGTATTTCTCTTCCTCGCTGCTCAAAGGCGGCGGGAACGCCGAGTTACCGGAAACCTTTAAAAATAAAAACAAGAAGTTGCTCAAAACAGTTGTTAAAACGCCAAAAATCATATATCAAACCCCTCCCGTTTGTGCAGCGGAACAATATTCTGCCGCAACTAACAATTAATACATTTTATGCACGAAAAAACTGAAACTTCACTTTTATTTTTTTCTTAAACTCTCTGTATTACATAAATATTGGTGAACAAAAAAATACTTTTTCAAAGATAAGTTTATAAATTTAACTCTGTATCGTGACAAATGAGTAAAAGTATGATATAATGTAGTCATAAATTAGAACTTATTTCTAATTCATCAGTCAATATTGATAATCAGACAGTTAGACAAATTGGAATTTGAAGGGTATGTGTGATATGGAAGTAATCAATCATTATGATTTATTAATTGAGGAAGAGAACGACCCTTTTCGTGACCCACCTATATTGCAAGAATATATGTCCCAATGGGATGGGGCAAGATTTATAGAAGCAATGGAACTTACTAAGAGCAAAAAGGTTTTAGAAATCGGCATTGGTACAGGAAGAATTGCTGTTAAGGTTGCGCCATTCTGCATGAACCTCACAGGTATTGATGTTTCTCCCAAGACTATTAAACGAGCAAAAGAAAACTTAAAAGAGCATACAAACATAGTGTTTATATGTGATGATTTCAATGATTATCAATTTAGCGGAACATTCGATGTTATTTATTCATCCCTTACAATGATGCATTTTAAGCATAAAAAGCAGGTTGTAACCAAGATAGATACATTGTTGAGTAAAAATGGCATCTTTTGTTTATCCATAGATAAAAATCAAAGCGAATATATTGATATTGGGACTCGCAAGATTAGAGTGTATCCCGACACACTCGAGAATATAAAATCGCTTATAATGGCAACGGCAATGTCTGTTTCGATGGTGTTTGAAACCGATAATGCATACATCATTGTAAGTAAAAAATAATTCGGCAAATTCCAATTCATTAAACCGAGTACACCATATCATCCTATAGGAGTAAGGTTGAAATATACCTTGCTCCTTTTAGTTTCCTATAGTATATTTATAAAAAATAAAATGGTAAATCATACACATCAACACTTATCTCGTACAGGAACTTCTTAAACACTTTATTAATTTCAGTAAAATATAATAAAAGTATTGCATTTATTTTAAAATTGGCATATAATAAATGTAAGGAAGTGATTGATATTTTATATTCTGTTGTAGATGTAGGTTCTAACACAGTTCGTCTTGTAACCTATGAAATAAAAAACGGAGTTTATACACCGGTGTATACAGACTGTCATGCACTTGGATTGATAGGCGAAGTAAATAACGGCACTCTTTCCCAAAATGCGGTGGATTCCCTTTGTGATACTCTTACGACATTCAAAAAAAGCATAAATGCCACTTCGGTTTTCCGTGCATTTGCCACTGCTTTTATGAGAGCAACCACCAATGCTGATGAAATAAAAGAAATAATAAGAAAAAGAGTCGGAATAAACCTGGAAATTCTTACCGAGGAGCAGGAAGCCCTTTTTTCGTTCAAAGGAATTCTGAGAACCCTTGACAAAACACATGGTGTTGCCATAGATTTTGGCGGCGGCTCCTGTGAATTCATTGAATTTTCAGACAGAACTCCGGTTTTTTTTACAAGTCTGCCTTTTGGATGTGTTCAACTTGCCAAAAAATTTGTCAAAGGAAATGAATTTCCCACACACAGCGAACTTAATGACATTAAAAACTTTATCCTGGACAAATTAAAAGTTCTCGGTGATTTAAAAAACACAAATCAACTGATTATTACCGGCGGAACAGCACGGGCGTTTGCACAGATGGACAACTTTATCAATCACACAAAACTTTCTCCCTCGAATTACCGTTTTACTTCGAACTCTTTTCATATTCTATACGATAAATTCTCTACCTTTGATAATGTTTATACAGATTTTATCAAATCGAATATGTCTAACCGTTTGAGAACAATCTATCCCGGTCTTGAAGCAATAAACACCATTATAAACTTTTTTCATTCAAAAGAAATAATTATCAGCACAGAAGGCGTGCGTGAAGGATATCTTTCGGAAATTGTCGGAGGTGACTCGTGTACAACTCATTCATAAACCGCGAACTTTCGTGGTTAAAATTCAACCAAAGGGTTTTAGAGGAGTCTCTTTGCCCAACAAATCCCTGCTTTGAAAAATTCAGATTTGTTTCCATATTCAGTTCCAATCTGGATGAATTCTTTATGATTCGTGTTGGCAGTCTGCACGACCGTTCTCTGCTCAAGGATGTACCGGTTGACAATAAAACCGGGCTTAGTGCCACCCAGCAACTCGATAATATTTTTGCTGCGGTAAAACCGTTATACATTGAATATGAAAAATGTTTTTCCGTTGTTTCAAAAGAACTTTCGGATAAAGGCATTGAATATTGTGATATGTCTTGTCTTGATGACAATGAAAAATCGGAGATAAAAAAGATTTTCAAAAAGGATATTTTCCCGTTGCTTTCCCCCCAGATAATCGACCCGACACATCCCTTTCCCCACCTTGAAAACAAAAAAATATATATCGTTGCCGACCTGGAATTAAAAGGGAAAAACTGTTTCGGAATAATACCTCTTAATAATGTTATTCCCCGTCTTTTCTTTCTTGAGACAGAACATAACAAAATCAAATATACTCTTGCAGAACATATTCTGCAGCATTTTATAAAGCAGATTTTCAAGGGGTATAAAATAAAAACCTCCTCAATAATAAGAGTTACCCGAAACGCCGACATTGCGGTTGCGGACACCTTTTCTGACGAAGATGTGGATTACCGGGACTACATGAAAGAAATACTGAAAAAAAGAGAGAAACTTTCACCGGTACGCCTTGAAATCACCAAAGGCGGCGAAAAACTTTCCGACTATCTTCTCTCAAAACTTTCCTTGTCAAAATCACAATGTTATACAACATCTGCCCCTTTTGACCTGAGTTATATATCCATTCTGGAGGATAAATTATCTTCAGAAATGAAAAATTCCCTTCTTTACAAACCGCTTGTTCCGTCGTGGCCGGAAGAAATAAATCAGAATGCATCAGTTATAAAGCAAGTTGACAAACAAGACTTTCTGCTGATATATCCTTACGACAGCATGAAGCCATACCTTAATATGCTTTCGGAAGCCGCCTCTGACCCCAATGTTGTAAGTATAAAAATAACCCTTTACCGCTTAAGTTCCTCTTCGCAGGTAATCCAGCACTTATGCGATGCCGCCGAAAGAGGAAAAGATGTCACCGTTTTGGTTGAACTCAAAGCCCGTTTTGACGAAGCAAACAACATTCACTGGTCAAAACGGCTGTCTGATGCGGGATGCCGTGTCATTTACGGAATCGAGGGGTACAAGGTCCATTCAAAAATCACTCTTATCACCCGTCAGACTTCTGACGGCATTAAGTATACCGTTCACATCGGAACAGGAAATTACAACGAAAAAACAGCACGGGTTTACACCGATGTAAGTATTCTTACCTCCCGAAACGAAATTGCCGAGGATGCGGTTAAATTTTTCCACAATTTAACTATCTCAAATCTTAACGGTTATTATAAAAAACTTCTTGTTGCTCCGCACAGTTTCAAAACAAAAATAATTTCTCTCATACGAGCCGAGGCCGACAAAGCAAGAAACGGAAAAAAAGGCATAATAAAGTTGAAAATGAACAGTATCACTGACAAAGAAATTATGCTTGAACTTATCGCTGCTTCACAAGCCGGAGTAAAAATCAATATGATAGTCCGCGGTATCTGCTGTCTTTGCCCCGGAATCGAAAACATAACCGATAATATCACTATCATAAGCATTGTGGGTCGTTATCTTGAGCATTCAAGAATTTATGTTTTTGGTGAAAAGCGTTCCAGAAAGATGTATATTGCTTCTGCAGACTTCATGACACGAAACACATCCGGGCGTGTGGAAATTGCAACGCCTGTTCTCGACATAGAAATAGCGGACAAACTTGAACAAATGCTGGATTTGGAATTCAAGGATAATGTCAAGGCGCATAAACTGCTCCCCGACAAAAGTTATATAAAAATCCACGCAGACGACAACTCGGAAGAAATCAATTCTCAAATCGAATTATACAACTTATAAGTAAAAAAGCACTTGAACGCATCGGATGCGTTCAAGTGCTTTTATTTCTATCAGTTATTAACTTGCGTAATTATCAAAATATCCCTGAACAAGTACAACAGGAGTTCCTTTATCCCCCGAGCCGCTGGTAAGGTCGCAGAGTGAACCGATAAGGTCAGTAAGTTGACGGGGTGTTGTGCCCTGTGATGCCATATTTCCTACAAGGTTGCCTTCTTTTGACTTTATACTTGCAGAAATTGCTTCTTTCAATGCTTCTCCGGACAAATCCTTATAATCATTGTCTGCAAGATATTTAAGTTTCAATTCATTCGGAGTACCAATCAGACCATCGGTAAATGCAGGTGAAACAACCGGGTCTGCAAGTTCCCAAATCTTTCCTTTGGGGTCTTTGAATGCACCGTCTCCGTAAACCATAACCTCAACATGTTTTCCGGTAGCATCCAAAACATATTTCTGAACATCAAGTACAAAATCCATACATTCTTTAGGGAAAAGTTTAATTTTATCTTCTGTAGACTTATTTGAGCCCAAAAGTCCGTATTTTTCGTTATAACCGCTTCCGTTAACCGAACAGGTCAGAATATCATCCAGTCCGTATACAATCTTTGCTCCGGCGTCTTTAAGAATGCGTTTGGTACGGGTTCTTGTATGAATATCACAATTAAGAACGCAATCGGTATAGTTAAGAATTGCTTTTGCCTGATTTGCAAACACAATTTCAACTTCTGCACCGCAATCCTTAATAAGAGTTCCGTAATACTCAACATAGTCAACGCCGGTAAACTCATGTTTATTTTCACCAAACAGTTCACGATACCGTTCCAGAGAAAGAACATCGGAGTACGGATTAACTCCCGCAGCATCAATCTTATCAAGGCTTACCAGTTCGTTTCCTACCTCATCCGACGGATAACTGAGCATAAGAACTATTTTTTTTGCTGCTTTTGCAATACCTCTGAGACAAATTGCAAAACGATTACGGGAAAGTATAGGGAATATAACACCGATGGTATCTCCGCCGAACTTTGCCTTTACATCAGCCGCAATATCATCAACCGACGCATAGTTTCCCTGTGCTCTTGCAACTATGGATTCGGTAACGGAAATTACATCTCGGTCATTAATTTCAAAATTTTCATATTTAGCCGCCTCAAGAACGCTGGTTGCAACAATTTCTGCAAGGTTATCACCCTCTCTGATAATAGGGCAACGGATTCCTCTTGATACCGTACCAACTCTTCTCTCTTTTTTTTCCATTTTTATCCCTTCATTCTTTCAAAAATTTACTAAAATCACATAACAGATAGATTATACTACTTTTTTATGACTTTTTCAATACTATTTTTAATTTTTTTAATTATTTTCATCATTTATTATAATCATAACCTCCGTAAAATAATACAGTGGAGTCTTCAAGAAGCAGAACTCCGCGCAAAAACACGGTATTTTGCCCACATATCAGACTCCAAAGATTATTTATCGGGACATACTGTTTTTAATCCACACAATATTAAAACAATTTTCCTTCAAAGCAAGTGCTTCCCTTGGTGAGATTTTCAGCGGTATAATATACGGTGTCATTATCAGAGAAAACACTCACTCTCAGTTCATCGCCGAGTCTTGCTTCTCCCCGGTAATTTATCTGAATTCCCTTAAAAATGTTTTTGTGATACTGCTCAGGAAGAAAATCCAGCATAATATCCGCATAGTTGGTATTATTAATGTGCAGATTTTCGTCCAAATCCGAAAGCATGATTTTCCTGTCATAGGTACCGCAAAAAACTGCTGTTTCGGGAGGCAGTATATGATGCTCAAATTCAATATCACGATTGAGCGGGTGTGTCTGGTCGGGCAATGCCCTGGGTAAAGAGGTTGCTCTGACGGGACAGCGCTTTTCAAAATTCATCAAAACCCATTGAGTAGAAGCATAACCAACTGCTTTTCCGTTTTTTGAAATCACAAAATCACGGATAAATGTCAAACCTTTTACCCCTTTGGGCCAACTTTCAATCTTGATATCATCGTTGTTATTAAAGGTTTCGTCTAACTGGATTTTTAATCTGGTTATAACAAAAACAATATTATGTTCCCTCAGAAATTCATAACTCATTCCCTTATCTTGGATATCAAGACAGGCGGCAGTCTGCATATAACGCATAAGATAAGAAAGTTTCAGCGTACCGTTGTGGCACAGTTCATAACTGTGGATTTTTTTACTGAATGAATACATTTATTTTGAAATCCTTCTCTGAATAAACTTTATTATTTCAACTATGGGTATAATGCAAACCGCAAGTCCCATTGCAACAGCATACTCGGTAAGATTGAGGTGAGCAAGGTCGAACGCATTGCAGAGTACATCTATTTCAACAACTGCAGTAGTGAGAATAAACGAGAGAATACCTGCACCCCACAACCACATATTCTGTCCCTTCAAAGCGAAAATAGAGCCTTTAAGCGAACGCATATTGAATGAATGGAATATTTCACACATAGACAGTGTGAGGAACGCCATACTTGTGCCGAGTCCTGCAGCGTCATAATGGAGTGACTCCGCACCGAATTCAGCAGCATGCTGAGCAAAAAGAACATTTTTGCCAACAAAATATGAAATAAGGGTAATAAGAGTAACAATAACGCCCTGATAACCAACTGCTATACCGAGACCGTCTGCAAAAATTCCTTCTCTTGATTCACGGGGATTACGGTTCATAACATTTGCTTCGGGCTTTTCCATACCGAGTGCAAGTGCAGGAAAACAGTCTGTTATAAGGTTTATCCACAAAAGATGAACCGGCTGGAACAAAGTAAATCCTAAAAGTGTCGCAAAGAAAATTGAAAGAACCTCCGAAAGATTGGATGCCAAAAGGAACTGGATTGCCTTCCGGATATTATCATAAATTCTTCTTCCCTCACCTACCGCAGAAACGATGGTTGCAAAGTTATCGTCTGCCAGAATCATATCGGCAACATTTTTTGTCACATCGGTACCGGTAATTCCCATACCTACGCCAATATCGGCATTTTTTATGGAGGGGGCATCATTAACGCCGTCTCCGGTCATGGCGGTTACCATGCCCTTTTTACGCCATGCATTAACAATTCTTGTCTTATGTTCAGGTTGAACACGAGCATAAACAGCGTATTTTTCAACTTCTTTATCAAACTCTTCGTCAGAGATACCATCAAGTTCAGAACCCATAATAGCCTTATCGGCACTGTCTATGATTCCGAGTTGAATTGCAATGGCAACTGCTGTATCTTTGTGGTCTCCGGTTATCATAATGGGACGGATTCCTGCAGAACGGCATTCGTCAATTGCCGGTTTTACCTCAGGACGCACAGGGTCAATCATACCCACAAGCCCTATAAAGCAAAGGTCGTTTTCAACTGCATCCGACTCGTAAAGCGACGGCTCTGCATCAAGTTTTTTCTGTGCGGCGGCAAGAACACGAAGTGCTTTATCAGCCATCGTTTTATTTGCTTTGACAATATTTTCCCGAACAGTGTCGGTTAATTCCACAATCTGTCCGTCAACAAGTGCTTTGGTACATCTCTTGAGAATTTCATCAGGAGCACCTTTTGTAAACTGAATTAAAGTTCCGTCAGAAGTTTTATGAACCGTTGTCATCATTTTTCTCATAGAATCAAAGGGAACTTCTCCTATACGGACATATTCCTTCTTCTTTACAGTCTTGGAAATGCCTAATTTTTCAGCATAGTTTACCAATGCACATTCGGTAGGCTCGCCTACAGCAACACCCGCATCTGTATCAAACTCAGCATCAGAACAAAGCGACATTGCATTTGCGAGAAGCATTTCATCATCACCATAGTAATCAACTACTGTCATCTTATTCTGAGTAAGTGTGCCTGTTTTGTCGGAACAGATAATCTGTGTGCAACCCAGAGTTTCAACTGCGGTAAGTTTGCGGATTATTGCGCTTCGTCTGGACATATTGGTAACACCGATTGAAAGAACTATGGTAACAACTGTTGCAAGACCCTCGGGAATAGCCGCAACCGCCAGTGAAATTGCAAGCATAAACGAATCAATTACAGTCTGGAATTCAAAACCATCCTGAATAAGTTTTACACCGAAAATAATAACACAAATACCGATTACAAGGTATGTGAGAATCCTGGAGAGTCCCGCAAGTTTAATTTGCAAAGGTGTTTTTCCGTCTTCCGCCTTTGAAAGTGCGTCGGCAATTTTGCCCATTTCGGTTTCCATTCCTGTGGAAACAACTACCGCTTTACCACGGCCATAAACAACAGTGCTTCCCATGAATACCATATTTTTTCTGTCTCCCAGTGTAACATCACCGTTAGAGCCGGGAGTCATAACATCATCGGTCTTGGTAACAGGAACAGATTCACCTGTAAGTGCCGCTTCCTCAATTTTCATACTTGCACATTCTATAATACGGGCATCGGCAGGAACTGCGTCTCCCGCTTCAAGAACTATAATATCACCTACTACAAGGTCTTCGCTTTTTACTACAATCTGTTTTCCGTCACGGATGACCTTAGAAGTTGCCGCCGCAATTTCCTGAAGTGCCTCAATTGCTTTTTCTGCTTTACTTTCCTGGAACACACCGAGAATTGCATTTATAAGAACTACTGCAAGAATAATGACAACATCAGAAGGGAATCCCATGTGTCCTGCCACAATTCCGTCATAAATTTCAACACCTGCAGATATAGCCGCTGCCACAAGAAGAATAATAGTCATAGGCTCTGCAAGTTGCTTGAGGAATCTGTGAATGAGAGATTCTTTTTTTTCTTCAACAAGTTTGTTTTTTCCGTTCTTTTCGAGACGCAATCCCGCCTCGGCATCGCTGATACCGTTAATGTCGGTCTTACATTCATTGAGGACATTTTCTTTTGTTTCAAGATAGTGTTTCATTTTTCTTTCCTTTCCGATTAATATTTTGTGATATATAAACAAAACTCATGTACAGAATCTTCCGTACATGAGTCTCATTCTTTCAGATAAACCAGACGGATTCCGTCATGATGTTGATTTACCACGCTTTCGCGCAAATTACTCCCCCATGGATATGTATTAAGTTTCAGTTGTTTTTTATTATATCCACTATCTGCTGCGGATTATCAACGGTGTAATCGGGCTTGTTTTCAACAAATGACTCCTTGCCTTTAAATCCCCAAAGGACACCGATGCATTTCAATCCTGCGTTTTGAGCAGTTTTTACATCCACCTCAGAGTCACCTACAAAAATTGTATCTCCGGGAGTCAACCCGAGTTCCTCCATTATTCCGAAAACACTTTCGGGCGACGGCTTGTGGGGTATTCCTTCTCTGAATCCGTATGCTACATCTATAGTTTTCTGCTTATCAAGAGTTTCAACTATTTTTCTTGTATAGACATCATCTTTATTTGATATGACCGCAAGTTTTAAACCTAACTCGTTCTTAAGAACTGAAAGCATTTCCTGTATTCCGTCATAAAAACATGTTTTATTCATGTAGTTTATACTGTAATAATGGTGATATGACTTAGCAACTTTTTCAAGCATTTCTTCTGTTCTTAATTCTTCGGGTACTGCTCTCTGTATAAACACCTTCATACCGTTATTAAGGCATCTCACAACACTTTCAATGTCATGTTCAGGCAAACCAAGGTCGTTCATTGCCATGTTTATTGAATCCTTCAGGTCATTCAATGTGTTTGCAAGAGTACCGTCAAGGTCAAAAACAACTCCCTTTATACTCATACTGTTCCTTTCCTTCACTTTACAGTTTATTAATTACAAAGTGACATTGTCTAAATCTTTTGAAAAAGAATCAAGGTAATTTTCCACAAAATAATCAAGTTCCGGGCAACTGTTCTTTTTAAGTGCCGAAAATGTTGATTCTGCCGCCGTTTCAAATTCTAAATTTCCGGATTTCAGTTCTGAAAGACACTTTATATGTGCCGACAGTTTATCTGCTGCTTTTATAATATTTTCTTCCTGCTCGTCTGCAGCGGTTATGAGTTTTTCGTAGTACTCACACATATCATTATTCAGAAAAGAAAACAATTTATCACTTGCCGCTTTTTCTATTTGCTTATAAGCAATGCGCATTTCGTCATTATAATACTTTACAGGTGTAGGCAAGTCTCCGGTAAGCACTTCCGTCATATCATGATACATCGCAATTGCCGCAATTCTTTCAGGATTATAAGTACGGGAGAAATGTGTAACACCGATAACCGACAAAGCATGTGCAAGAAACGCGGTTTCAAGTGAATGCTCACTGAGATTTTCCGTTTTTGTGCACGGCATAAGTCCCCACCGTACAATATTTTTCATTCTGAAAAGCAACGCAAAAAAATTACCGGCTCTGTCTGTATTATTCATTTCCCGAATTTTTGTCCTCAAAGGGAACTTCAACTTTTCTTACCGCCCAGCGGAATATTTTAAGTTTTGTCTTGTCGGAGCCTGTTTCGATGGTTATAACATCGGTTTCATCATTTATTTTGACAATGCGTCCGAGAAGTCCTCCGTTAGTGGATATTTCATCACCAACCACAAGATTTCTTCTCATTGCGGATATTTCTTTTTCCTGTTTTTTCTGAGGTCTGATAAGGAAAAAATACATCACAACCAAAAGACCTACAGGGAGCAAAAGACTTGTAAATGCACCCATCGAACCGGCAGCATTAACACCCGTTTCACCCTCTGCGGAAACAAACATACAAAGTCCCATAACAAGTGTTACGGCAGAAATTAAAAATTTTCTCATAAGTTCCTCCAAATTGCAATTTTTGTAATACCATATTATTATACTACTATTTTTTAACAAAATCAATTCATTTTACAATTTCTTTTCAAATATTTAAATAATATACTAAATCTTGTCTTTCCGGTATAGTTTCATTCCACATCCGCAACCGAAAACAAAGTTTTAAAAACAGATTGACAAAATTTTGCTTGTGTGTTATAATGTTACCATCAACTTCAGAAAGGATCAAACTGATATGAAAAATGTAAAAATTAAATTATCCACAATTGAAGATGTTCGTAAATTTGTTGAAATTGTAACTCGCTACGATATGGATATTGACCTTGCGTCCGGTCGCTATACAGTGGATGCCAAATCAATAATGGGTATTTTCAGTCTCGATCTTCTCAGTCCAATTGAACTTACTGCATATTCGGATGACACAGATAAACTTTTTGGTGACCTGGCACCTTTTATCACAAAATAAGGAATAACATAAAGTAACGGTTTCAAGTGTTGATAAAACACTTGAAACCGTATTTTTTTATCCTAAAATTGTGTCTGAAACAAGCATTACACAAAAACCGACAAGTAACGCATAAGTAGCACCTTTCTGACTTCCGTGAGCGTGAGTTTCGGGTATCATTTCATCACTGATTACATAAAGCATTGTACCGCCCGCAAATGCGAGAGCAAAAGGAAGAATTGCCGAAGCAACCGTTACGGCAAAATATCCGAGCAATGTTCCTACAACCTCGACAAGTCCTGTAAAAAGTGCATACACAAGTGTTCTGCGAGGTGAAATTCCCGCCAAAAGCATGGGAGAAATAATAACCATTCCCTCCGGAATGTTTTGCAATGCAATACCGCCTGCTATTAAAAGTGCATCTGAAACATCCCCCGCACCGAAGCCGACACCTGCCGCAATACCTTCGGGGAGATTATGTATAGCAATTGCCATGACAAACAAAATAACTTTATCCAGTTGGCTGTTTTGTTGGTGGGGTTCAAGTTCCACTCCTGCAAGTTTATGAAGATGGGGTGTCAGATTATCTATCAAATCAAGACATACAGCACCCGCAAAAATCCCGATAAGAGTAATAATAATTCCGTATTTACCGCCATATTCGATTGATGGCACTACAAGTCCGATAACTGCCGCCGCAAGCATTATGCCTGCCGCAAAAGACAATACAATATCACTGAATTTATGAGAAATATTTTTGAAAAAGAACCCTATTACAGCACCAATACATGTAGCAGCACCAACTCCAACGGCTGTCAATACAACCAATGTCATACTTTTTTCTCCTTTCTGTCAAAAACAAATTTAAAATCATCTGCAGATATCCGTTATAGCACCGGCGTAAATTGCCGTACTTTTTATTATATCATCAATCGGCATCTGTTCATTTGCCCCGTGAATGTTTGCTTCTCTTCCCGGCATAACCGGCCCGAACGCCACTGCATTTTCAATACCATGCACATAGGTAAAACCACCCATGGACTTACATTCTGCTTTTCCGTCGCAGTATTTTTCGTAATTATTCAAAAGAGTTCTGATAAACTCACTGTCCTTATCCACATGATGGGGTTTTAAACGGGAAGTCACTTCAAATGAGAATCCTGCCGATTTGAATTTTTCGGTTATCGGCATCACTGTATTTCCGTCATCGGCGTTCAACGAAACACGACCGTCAAACTCTCCGCTTATATTACCATTTTCCGCATTGATTATATCAAGAGAAAAAGTAGATTCCCCAGAAATATCATCACAAACAAAAGCACCTATTGATTTTCCAAAGAAATCTCCATGGGGAAATATTCCGTTTATTTTTTTAAGAATTTCAAAAAGTTCTCCGGAAAGTTCAAGCGAAACAACAAGTTCCGTTAAAGCAGTAACTGCATTTAATCCGTCGTACGGAGTTGATGCATGTGCCGAAATTCCTTCTGCTTTTATCAAGATACCGTTATCTGTTTCCGAAACAGAAAAAATATTGCCGATATTTTTTTCAAGACATTCAATTTTATCGAGTACATAGTTTTTGTCAACACCCGAAACTACCGCCTCACAAATTCTCGGTACAACATTAATTACTTTTCCGCCCTTAAAAGACAACACTGTGGCTTTTTTGGTGTTATCCTGATTGTATTTTGCGGTAAACCGTCCGCAAAATCTTCCTTTTTCCGTATTAATCACAGGAAAATGTGCATCCGGCGAAAAAACAAACGGCGGCATTTTTTCCTTTGTCATATAGTATTCGATATCATGGCATCCGGTTTCTTCTCCCGAGCCAAATATAAGCCTTACACCATGATTGAGTTTTATTCCAAGTTCTTTAATTGCCTTGACTGCCCATAAAGACATCACGGCTGCTCCTTTGTCGTCGGCAATTCCCCTGCCGTATAAAATCCCGTCTTTTTCCGACATAAGAAAAGGGTCGGTATTCCATCCAACACCCTCGGGGACAACATCAACATGAGAAAGCACTCCCAGTTTTTCGGGAGTATTTCCGTAGGTTGCCGTTACAACATGGTTATCGAAATTTCTAACTTTCAAGCCTTCACGCTCGGCAATTTGTGAAATAAAGTCAAGCGCCTGTGCACTGTGTTTTCCGTACGGTGCACCATCTTCTCCTTCAACAGATACCGAAGGGATTTTTATTATATCTGACAAATCTTTTATTATTTCATCTCTTTTGCTGCTTAAATATTCAAGTAGTTCCATAATTTATTATTCCTTTCAAGTCATTATACAATACATTTACACTTTTTTCAATAGAATTTTTATTTTTTGACGATAATGTATTATAAAGTTTTTGTTTTAGGGTAAAAATAATGGTGTAAAAACAAACAAGGAGGTAGTGATGTGACTGTTAAACGAGGAGATATTTTTTATGCAGACCTGAGTCCCGTAGTCGGCTCTGAACAAGGCGGCATCCGACCGGTTGTAATTGTTCAAAACGATGTTGGAAACCGGCACAGTCCCACAGTTATAGCCGCTGCAATAACCAGTCAGACATCAAAAGCAAAATTACCCACTCACATAGAAGTATATGCGGATAAATACGGACTTGCCAAGGATTCGGTAATACTGTTAGAGCAAATACGTACAATAGACAAAACAAGACTCAAAGAAAAAATGGGGCATCTTGAAGATGACCTGATGAGCAAAGTTGACAGTGCAATTAATGTAAGTTTTGGATTGATGTAATTTATAAACTGCGAAAAATAAACTGCTTTTTGCATATATTTTTCGCAGTTTTGTTTTATTTTCCGAAATTAAAGTAATAACTTTTTTGTATGTATCATAAAATGTGCCGAGGTGATTTTTATGAAAATAAAATGGAAAACACTGCTTATTTGTATTGCTGTTCCCCTTGGCGTAGGTCTTATTTCCTCGCTTTTGACCAGAGACAGTATGGAAGCATTTATGTCACTTGAAAAACCTTCTCTTTCTCCGCCCGCAATACTTTTTCCTATTGTCTGGACAATACTGTATGTTCTGATGGGGGTTGCTTCCTATCTTGTGGTTGTCTCGGGTATGCCGTATCGTTCCAGAACCGCACTTACGGTATATGGTATCCAGTTGTTCTTCAATTTTATGTGGTCGATAATCTTTTTCAACCTTGAAATGTATCTTTTGGCTTTTGTATGGCTTTGTGCCCTGTTAATTCTGATTATACTGAACACCTTTCTGTTTTACAGCATTAAAAAGTCAGCCGGTATTCTTCTGATACCGTATATTCTTTGGGTAACTTTTGCGGGATACCTTAATTTTTCGATTTATCTTCTGAACTAAATGTAAAATTTTTGAAAATATGTTGACAAAAAACATTATATGATGTATAATGGATTGTATTGCGGATTTATGTGTCCGTATTCCTTGCCTTTCGCATAAGCAAAAGGCCTTTAGTCTATAAGGAGGTGTAAAGAAGTGGAAAAAATTACTTCTAAGTACGAAACAATTTTCGTTGTCAGCGCCGAGCTTGAAGAAGAGGCTGCTACTGCCTTGATTACCAAGTTTAAGGATATGATTGCTGCGAACGGAACTGTTGAAAAGGTTGAAGATTGGGGCAAGAGAAAACTTGCTTACCCGATTGACGATGTAACAGATGGTTACTATACCTTAGTAAACTATTCTGCCGCTCATGCCTTCCCCGCTGAGCTCGAAAGAGTCTTCAACATCACTGACGGAATTCTTCGTTCACTTACCGTTAAGGTTGAAGAATAAGGAGGTTTAGCAATGGCATCTTTTAATAAGGTTATCTTAATAGGAAATCTTGTTGCCGACCCTGAATTAAAGCAGACTCAGTCAGGGATTGCTGTTACTTCTTTTTCTATTGCCGTCAGCCGCAAATTCAATCGTGATAATTCTCAACAGCAGACTGATTTCTTTAATATAGTTTGTTGGAGAAGTACCGCGGAGTTTGTGACAAAGTATTTTTCAAAAGGCAAGAGCATTTTGATTTGCGGCTCTCTCCAGACAAGAACCTGGACCGACCAGCAGGGTCAGAAACGCTACATTACCGAAGTTGTCGCAGATGAAGTTTCTTTTGTTGAACGCAAATCGGACAATGCAGGTGCAGGCGTTCCGCCCATGATGAGTGCTGAACCCGCGCCGTACAGCAATGCTTCGAAAGATACTGATTTTGAAGAAATGGCCACCGATGAGGATTTGCCATTCTGACACGAATTTAAATAAGGAGGTTTTTTATCATGGATAAGGATATGCAGAAAAATTTTAAGAATATTAAGAAAAGAAAGAAATTCTGTGCTTTCTGTGCAGATAAGATTGAGCATATAGACTACAAAGATGTTCCCCGTCTTCGTAAGTTTGTTTCTGAGCGTTCTAAAATTCTTCCCCGTAGAATTACCGGCACCTGTGCTAAGCACCAAAGACAACTTACCACTGCTATCAAGCGTGCTCGTCACATTGCTATTCTCCCCTATATCAGTGACTAAACCGGTATAGTTCTACTATTTATGTAATTAAATACAAGGAGGAGTAAGGATGCTTACAACTATTCTCTGTGTACTTTTGTTGTTAATGTCAATTTTTCTTACGATTGCTGTACTTATGCAACACGGTAAGAATCACAACCTCTCCGGAACTATAGCAGGTGCTGCCGAAACCTTTTTCGGTAAAACAAAAGGTCGTTCAGTAGATGCTATGCTCTCTAAAATTACAACAATTGTATCTATAATATTTGTTATTCTGGTTATCATTGTTTATGTCATTCAGCCCAACGAATTCACTGCAGAAGACCTGGGATATGTTGAGGGCGATGTTGCTGCTGAAGGTGATGTTGCTGCTGAAGGTGATGTTGCTGCTGAAGGTGATGTTGCTGCTGAAGGTGATGTTGCTGCTGAAGGTGATGTTGCTGCTGAAGGTGATGTTGCTGCTGAAGGTGATGT